>NZ_JH414552.1 GCF_000238115.1 Peptoanaerobacter stomatis
TTAACCTAACAGATGATATGCAGTTTTCATTGTGCAAAGTATAGCTGAAAGATATGATGGGGGCATAGCTCAGTTGGGAGAGCACCTGCCTTGCAAGCAGGGGGTCAGGAGTTCGAATCTCCTTGTCTCCACCAATAAATTATGTTTTTAAATAACAAATGAAAATTATTTCGATTCAGATACAAGCAGAACGAGGCAAGTGAATGAGTAAGGAGAGAGCGTACTAAGGCTACGTGACCGACGAGCGATATGAAACTTAACGAAGTTATGCGAAGTATATCAATCGAAAGAAACAATATGGTTATAAAAGAGGAGAGGATACACCTGTACCCATACCGAACACAGAAGTTAAGCTCTTCATCGCTGATGGTACTTAGACCGCAGGGTCTTGGGAGAGTAGGTCATAGCCAATTGGATAAAGGAGGCAGGCATTTATGCTTGTCTTTTTTTATTGCTTTTTTTCTCTTTTTTATTTATTATATATGTATATTGTATAATACTAAAATCTTATATAATAATGAAAAATCATAACAATTAATTTTTCTGGTAGACTATGTATATTAATTTTATATAATTATACAAGTTATCCATAATTTTATTAGAAAATAGTATAAGTTTATATTATACTAATATTCGTTTGATTAATAGATATATTTCTAAGTATAACAATATACAATTTATTTGAGTGTTCTATAAATATCTGTTATATTTTATTAAATTTATACAATACTATTTTTCTATTGGATTTTAGTATTAATACTATTATCATAAGTTTATTTTAACTAAAGAAAGATTTTTACTATAGTATTATAACCATAATTACTGGAGGGGTTATGAGATATTTTGCTTTAATTTTAGGAAAAATAATTTTTTTCTTGCTTAAAATATTTGGTAGAAGTGGAGGCTCTCTTCCAGGAAAAACTGCCATAAGATTTTGTTCTAATATGCTTTCATATTTTAAGTATCCGAAAATAACAATACTTGTTACAGGTACTAATGGTAAAACTTCAACATCAAATATAATTGCCAATATATTTAAAAGAGCAGGATATAAGACGGTTTCCAATTCTAAAGGAGATAATATAATAAACGGAATAACAAGTTTACTTATAAAAAATTCAAATTTTACTTTTGAAATAATCGCAGATGCTCTTATTATAGAAATAGATGAGCTTACATTGGCTAAACAACTTAAAAATATAAAAGCAAGTGATATAGTTATAACAAATTTTTTTAGAGATCAATTAGACAGAGCAGGCGAAATGGAGAGCATAATTTTAAAAATCTCTAAGGCTATGGAAAATTATAAGGGTAGGCTATTTTTGAATGAAGATGATCCCAATGTGAAAAGATTCTCTAAAATATCAAAAGACATCAAAATTGTAAGTTTCGGTCTTGGTAAAGAAAAAAATGCGAAAACAGAAAATTTTGATGCAAAAGAAGGTAAATTTTGTCCTATTTGTAATGGTATACTTGAATATGAGTATTATCAGTATTCTCATATAGGCAAATATCATTGTAAAAATTGCGATTTTAAATCAGATATGCCTAATTATCTGGCAAAAGATATAAATTATGAAGATAACACGTTTGAAGTAGAAGTCATTGCTAATAGTGAGAAAGAATTTGATGAAATACCAAACAAAAAGATAGAAAAATACAAAACTTCTATAAATGCTACTTATCATATATATAATCTTGTATCTGCACTTGCGGTAGGTAAAACTTATGGTATAAGTTCAGATGATATAAACACAGTATTCAAAAACTTCAACCTTGGAATAGGCAGAATGGAAAAAATAAATATAGGAGATAAAAAAATACTCTTAAACTTAGTAAAAAATCCGACAGGTTGTAACGAAATAATCAAATATATAGGAAATAATAAAAATGAAAAAGCATTGATATTCTTGTTAAATGATAATCATGCAGATGGAAGAGATATTTCGTGGATATGGGATGTAAATTTTGAACAGATTAATAATTTAAAATATGCTATAATTACAGGTAAACGTGCATACGAAGCTGCTGTAAGGTTCAAACTCTCCAATATATCGGAAAATATTGCAGTTGAAAAAGATATCGATAAAGCCATTGCAAAAATGCTTGATACAAATATGGATATGTATGTTATTTCAACATATACAGGTTTATTTGACATAAGGAAAAAACTTTTAGACTTTAAAGTATAAAAATAGAGACGAAGAATGATGAATATCAAAAAAATTATACGTTTAAAATTAGAACAATGGATTTTAACATTATTCTTCATTGGAAGTATAATATAGTTTTGATTTCTATATGATTTGTTTTTATGTTATTATAATTAATATGGGTTTTTAAAGATTTTTTTAATATGTTTGAACATACCTGTATATTAATAATAAAAACTATTTCAAAATATAAGTATTAAATAGAAAATAGAGGTATTTATGGAGCTTAAATTATTGCACCTTTATCACGATATTATGGATTTGTATGGAGATAAGGGAAATATAAAGACATTGGAATATAGATGTAAGATGAGAAATATTGATTTTATTTATGATACCTGTTCTATAGGTGAACAAAAAGA
Source organism: Peptoanaerobacter stomatis (assembly GCF_000238115.1). Lineage (GTDB taxonomy): Bacteria > Bacillota > Clostridia > Peptostreptococcales > Filifactoraceae > Peptoanaerobacter > Peptoanaerobacter stomatis. Next base: position 2,576 of record NZ_JH414552.1, read on the forward strand.
CTATTCCTCATACAATCTTATATTTATGGGTGGAGGAGCTGACAAAGAGCAGTTGATGCTTTCACAGGATTTGCAAAATAAAAGAGAAGGACTTGAAAAAGCCTTAAAAGATAATGTGTTTTTTTTGCTTATATGTGGTGGATATCAGTTGTTTGGTCAATATTATGTAAATGCGAACGGAGAAAAAATACAAGGCTTGAAATTTTTTCCATACAGAACAGAAAAATCACAAAAAAATGACAGATGTATAGGTAATATCTATATTGATGTGGAATTAGGAGACGATAAATTCAAGGTTTTAGGTTTTGAAAATCATGGCGGTCAAACTTATGACGCAGATGACAAGTATTTTGGAAAAGTTATATTTGGCAACGGTAACCATTATAATTCAAAGTATGAAGGCTTTTTTTATAAGAATGTTATTGGTACTTATATGCACGGACCTTTGTTACCTAAAAATCCAAATTTAGCAGATTTTATAATAAAAAAATCATTGTCAAAGGATTATAAAGAAGTGGAGTTGTCTGCCTTAGATGACAGATTTGAGAATATGGCAAAACAAGAGTTGTTGGATAATTTAGGATATAAAAATAAATAAGTAAGATTAAAGTATATTATATTGCATAGTTTTTTGATTGATGATTAGTATAAATTTTAAAACTGTATTGATATGATTAAAAAAAGATGTTAGAATAAATATAAAATATATATGATATTTATTTTTAATTAGTTTTTAAATTAAAAAATTATTTTTATAAATCAGGAGGATTTTTATGAAAAATAAATCTAAAATTTTATTTATTTTTATGATCTTACTTACCATGCTGTTTACAGCTTGTACAAACACTAAGCAAGAAGAAATACCTGACACTTCTAAAACTGAACAAGGTGAAACAAAAAAAGATGAAGATAAATCAAAGGATTCTAAAGTAAACATAGTATTCAGAGATGGAGTTACGGCGCTTACACTTGCCAAGATGATGGATGAAAAGGCAATCGAAAATATAAATTATGATATGGTAGCATCACCTGATGTTTTGACTTCAAAAGTTTTGAACAAAGAGGCTGATATAGCGATAGTACCTTCCAATTTTGCAGCGACAGCATACAACAAAGGACTTGGGTATAAGATAGTAGGTACAAGTGTTTGGGGAAATGCCTATATATTATCTAAAGATGAAAGTGTAAAAACTTTAGCAGATATAAAAGGAAAAAAATTAACACTTTTTGCAAAAGGTTTGACACCTGATTTGATGACGAGATTTGCTTTAAAATCTAACGGAATTAATCCTGATAAAGATGTTGAGATGGAATATTTGTCATCTCCTACAGAAATAGCACCGGCATTTTTGGGAGGGAAAGCTGATATAGTTGTAGCACCTGAGCCTATGGCAACAGCGATAACACTTAAAGATGAAAAAGCTGTAAGACTTGCAAGCTTGAATGAAGAGGCAAAAAAAGCCGGAATGGAAAACGGATATCCTCAAGCCACACTTATAGTAAAAGAAGAACTTATTGAAAAAGATAAAGATTTAGTGGATACAATTATAGCAAGCTATGAAAATTCAATTAAATGGGCAGTTGAAAACAAAGAAGGCTTGGCTACATTAAGTGAAATGTATGAATTGGGAGTACAAAAACCGGCTGTAATAAAAGGTCTTGAAAATATGAACATAGGTAACTTTGTGATTACAAGCACAAAAGATTATGATAAATACTTTGAAATGTTAAAAGAGGACAATCCTCAAAGTATAGGTGGCAAAGTACCGGATTTAAACGCATATTATGAAAAATAAAAAATTAAAAATTTCAGTGTTTATAATATTTTTAGCTATCTGGCAGATAAGCTCTATGATTGTAAACTCTGAAGTTATAATTCCAAGCATAAACGCAACTATCAAACAAATAGTTGTTGTAATTAGTGAAGATGATTTTTATTTAACCATATTAAACAGTTTATTGAGGAGCATTACAGGTTTTTTGACAGCTGTAATGCTCGGCGTTTTTTCAGGAGTATTATCTTTTTGCAACAAATTTTTAAAAGAAATATTCATATTTATAACAAAAATATGTGCAAGTATACCTACAGTTGCAATTATACTTTTGATGCTCATATGGCTAAGACCTAATTTTGTGAGTATGCTTATAGGCTGTATAATGGTATTTCCTATGATATATCAAAGTGTATTTTGCAGTATGTATGATTATGACAAAAAGATAATAAAGATGTTGGACGTATATAACATAGATTTTAAAAAAAGAATAAAAAAAATATATATGCCTAAGATATTTATAGATCTAAAAAAAATAATACCTACATCATTTTCTATAAACTTTAAGATGGTAATAGCAGGAGAAGTAATATCACAACCCAAATACGCAATAGGCAGTAAGTTGTATTTAGAAAAAATTTACATAAATACTGCAGGTGTATTTTCGTGGATAGTCATAATATTATTTTTGTCATTTTTAATAGATAAAATTTTAAACTATATATTATCGGTGAAAAAATATTAATTTTGTAATATATAATGATATGATTATATGGTAAATATGGATATTTTTTAAAAAATATAATGCTCAGATTATTTTGCTTGAGCACTTTCTATAAATATCTAAAAAACAGATATTTAAAAGTGTTAGTAGTATTGATTGCAAAATAAATTTGAGCATATTTTAATACTATTATACATAAAATTATGGATAAATAATACACATTAATATAATACTAAAATCTTATAGAATAATGGAAAAACATAATAATTAATTTTTAAAATAAACTGTTTATATTAATGGTATATAATTATATAAGTTATCCATAATTTTATTAGAAAATAGTATAAATGCTTTATTTTAAAATATTCTATAAAATTTCAGTATTGCTAATAAATTCTTAAAAATAGAAATATCCATTATTATATTAAGTTGTATTATAAATATATTTTTTAGTATTATATACTGCCGTATGCTATTGAAGTGTGTTCTTTTTCTATTGCCAATGCACCGCACTTATATAAAATTATTCCGTCAAATTCAGCTTTATATATGCTTTTTGTGTTTGAGAAAACATCTTCTATTGTGTATAATTCTTCGCCTTTTTTCACTGTTTCACCAACTTTTTTGTGACTTATAAAAAAACCGTCTATATCTGCTGTTTTATATATAGATTTTTTTATTATTTGAGTCATTTTATCTTCTTTTGAACAGTTTTTGTAATCATAAATCCCTTGTGAGCACAATATATTTTTAACATCATTTACAAACTTATCTACTTCATCTCTATCAACATTGCCCATTTGTCCACGCTCCATAAGTAATGCGGGTTTATTTAAGATAGACATATATCCGTAAAGTGCTTTTGAGTTTTCTACAGGTACTGCATATGGTATATCTGTCTTGTTTGCAAACTCTATACATCTTTTTTCTTGTGATTTGATATAGTATAAGTGAGGTGTGAGTTCTTCTTGTAAATCGCCTGAATGCAAGTCTAATGCGAAATCAGATATTTTTGTAAAATTTTCGCACAAAAAATATGCTATCTGTTCTGATTTAGTACCGTTTTTATCTCCAGGCATAACTTTGTTCAAATTTTTGTTATCTTGTGGTACGATAAATGGAATTCTCTTTCTAAATGCTTCTACATTTAAAAGGTTTGCAATTATTATATTACCTGTTACATCATTTGCATCTATTTCCTTTGAAAGTCTTCTTGCAGTTTCTATAGCTGTATATTCACAGGCATGTACTCCGGCTGTTATAAGGGCTGTTAGTCCTTGTTTTTTACCTTTTATAAATGTGAAGGGTATTTGTTCAAATTCATCATTTATTTTTAAAAATAGCTGTTTTTTCTCACAACAATTCATATTTTTTAAAATCATAATGCCTCCTTATATAACTGTAATAACTTATATTAATTAGGTATTATATGTAAATGGTAATTAATATTTATAAAATTCATTATAACTGTATAAATAAAATTATACAATAGAAAAAAATCTCCATATTTATAATAAGGAGATTTTTTATATAAGTTTTAAATAAGATATAAACAATTATTTATTTTTCGTTTAATTTCATTGATTCTACTATTGCATCAGCTAAGTCGTCCAAATCAGATTCTTTATCTTTTTTAAGTGCTGAGTTTACAGTAACCATTGGGTCTAATATATTTATCATTTTCATTTCTTCGTCTAAGAAGTTGCTTATTAATTGACCTGACTTAGGTGCCCAAGATCCGTTTTCTATTACTGATATTGTTCTGTTTTGTACGTTTAATGCTTTCATATCATGCAAGTAGTTAAGCATTTTCGGATATATACCTAAGTTGTAAGTTACTGATGCTAATACAACATGGCTGAATCTGAATGTTTCTGATATAAGATATGACACGTCTGTATTAGATACGTCATATAGGTGTACGTTTGACATTCCTCTTTCGCAAAGCTTAGTTGCAAGTGCTTGTGCTGTATATTCTGTGTTTCCGTACATTGAAGCATATGCTATTAATACACCTTTTTCTTCAGGTACATAAGTTGACCATTTGTTGTATTTATCTAATATATAATCAAAATTGTTTCTCCAAACAAGTCCGTGCAAAGGGCAGATATATTTTACTTTAGGTAATAGCGGAGCAGCTTTTTTTAGTAGTGCTTGTACGAATTGTCCGTATTTACCTACTATGTTAGTATAATATCTTCTTGCTTCGTCCAACCAATCTCTGTCGAAGTTTACCTCGTCATTGAATAATTTTCCGTCTAATGCTATGAATGAACCGAACGCATCTGCTGAGAACAATGCTCCGTTTGTTAAATCAAGTGTAATCATAGCTTCAGGCCAGTGTACCATAGGTGCTTCTAAAAATGCCACTTTATGTTTACCAAATTCAAATGTATCGCTTTCTTTTACTTCTATTTCTCTACCTTCAACGTGATAATTGAATTGACGCATGAACATAAATGCTTTTTCTGTTGATATTATTTTACAATTTGGATATCTTATTACTATTTCTTCTATTGAACCGCAATGGTCAGGCTCCATATGATTTACTACAAGATAATCAAGTGGTCTGCCTTTTAATACGCTTTCTATATTTTCTAAAAATTCTCTTGTCACAGACCAGTCAACTGTATCGAAAAGTACAGTTTTTTCATCTAATAATAGGTATGAGTTATATGAAACGCCTTTTGTCAAAGGGTGTATATTTTCAAATAGTGCTAAGCGATGGTCATTTCCACCGACCCAGTATAAGTTTTCAGTTATATTTCTTACACAAAACATTGTAATCCTCCTGTTATAATAATCTTATTTATACGATTTTGACTTTATACAACGATTTAAAATTTGCAATTATTTGAAAAAATGTAATTAAACAATAATTCAAGTTAACTATAAAGTAAAAATATTTATAAGATGAAATTTTATCTAATCAAAAATCATATTTTCAAATTTTATTTTTAAATCGCTGTATTAAAATATTCATAAATTATTGTGCATATGGGAATTCTAATTCTATAAAGCCTGATTTTTCTTCACCGCATTCAGGGCAAGTCCATTCATCAGGAATATTTTTGAATTCTGTTCCGGGATCTATTTCACCTTCTAAATCTCCAACCATTGGATTATATTCATATCCGCAACCGTTGCATACATATAATTTATAGTTAGGTGCTAATTTTTCAGGTTTTGAACGTTTCATCTTCTTCATAGGAGGTGCATCTTTTTTCTTACCTGTATCTAACGCTTTGATAAGAAGAGGTAAGATTTCAGCTAAGTCTCCAACTATACCATAGTCGCAATTTTTGAATATAGGTGCATTACCGTTTTTATTTATAGCTACTATTGTAGTTGCATTTTTTATACCTTTTAGATGTTGAGAAGCTCCTGATATACCGCAAGCTATATATAGATTACCCTTGAATGTCTGTCCAGACATACCTACATATCTGTTAAGCGGAACATATTTTAGAGTTTCTGCTACAGGTCTTGATGAACCTATTGAAGCTCCTGCATTTTTAGCAAGGTCTTCAATCAATTTCATATTTTTCTTATCGCCTATACCTTTACCTGCTGATACAACTCTTTCAGATAATTGTATTGGAGTATCAAGAGGTATACCTACCGTGAAGTCGTATCCGTCTTTTTTAAGTGCTGCAACAAGTGCATCTACTTGTTCTTTTGCTGTTCCGTCTTTAAATATTGTTCTCTTTCTGTCGCCTGTTACTGATTTTCTTTGTATAACTGCAGATTTTACGGATTTATTTGATTTTGGAGGTCTTCCGATTATATGAGATGCTATTACGACTCTCATTATTTCGTTTGTTCCTTCATATATTGTAGTTATTTTGGCATCACGATAGAATCTTTCAACATCCATACCTTTAAGGTATCCACTACCGCCGTATATTTGAAGAGCATCGTTACATACTTCTAATGCTATGTCTGATGCGTATTTTTTAGCCATAGCTGCTTCCATAGAGTAATCTGCATGAGCTTCTTTTAAGTCTGCTGCTGAATACACAAGAAGTCTTGCTGATCTTAGCTTTGTAGCCATATCTGCAAATTTGAACTGAATAGCTTGTTGGAATGCTATAGGTTTACCGAATTGTACTCTTTGTTTTGAATAAGCAAGTGCAGATTCATAAGCGCCTTGTGCAATACCTAAGGCTTGAGATGCAATACCTATTCTTCCTCCGTCCAATGTAGCCATTGCTATTCTAAAACCTTGACCTTCTTTTCCAAGCAAGTTTTCTTTAGGAACTTTTACATTGTTGAATATTAATTCACAAGTTTGAGAAGAGCGTATACCCAATTTATCATAGTGATCTCCAAATGAGAAACCTTCCCAACCTTTTTCAACTATAAATGCACTTATACCTTTTGTCCCTATTCCTGGAGTAGTAACTGCAAATACTATATAAGTGTCAGCCTTTCCGGCATTAGTTATAAATATTTTTCCACCATTTAATATATAATAATCTCCGTCAAGTTCAGCTGTAGTTTCTGTACCGCCTGCATCAGAACCGGCTTCTGATTCTGTAAGACCGAAAGCACCTATTTTTTCACCTTTTGCAAGAGGAACAAGATATTTTTTCTTTTGCTCTTCTGTTCCAAATGCCGCTATAGGATATGTTCCAAGTGAAGTATGAGCCGATAATATAACGCCTACTCCACCATCAACTCTTGATAACTCTTCAACAGCGATTGCATAGCTTATAACGTCTAAGCCTGCTCCGCCGTATTCCTTAGGATAAGGTATACCCATTATGCCGAGTTCACCCATTTTTTTGACAACTTCATCAGGAAACTCATTATTTTGGTCAAGTTCAAATGCTATGGGTTTTACTTCTTTTTCTGCAAACTCTCTTACTTTTTTACGAAACGCCTCGTGTTCTTGTGTTGTAGTATACAACATATTACTGCCTCCTTAAATTTTCAAAAATATAAATGCGCAATATACATTAAAATATATTTTATAAATAGACTAACTGATAATTACAACATACCCATAAATAAATTATTTATCTATTTAAACTCAGAATAATTTTGATTTTTTTTAATATCTTAATTTTTAATGAAACTTTTATATATAATATTTTTAAAAATAAATTACATTTTCAACAAATTAATCAAATATATAAAAGATATTGTAGTTCAAATTATATTCATATCTTTTTTGTATTTTGCACATATTTACTACAAAAAAAGTATAGTTTTAAAATAAAAAAATATTAAAATATTCATCATTTATTAAAAAAACAAATACTATACATATATTTTACTATAAATTATAGAAAAGTTGAGTAAGATATCATCTTCTATTAAAACTTTTATACTAAAGAAAACAATATCCCAAACTTACATATAAAATACTACCACAATAAAAAAATAAGGTCAAGTATAATTATTAAACTTTTTTAAAAAAATTTTTGTTCTAAAAATAAAAATTATGTTGAAAATTTTTATTATATTAAAGCTTATTTAAATTATAAGATATACTAATATATAGCTAAATAAGCGTATAATAAAAATATTAAAAAGAATGTATTTGATTGAAGGAATTGCTAAAACGTAAATATATCCCTAATCAAATACATTCAATTCATTTTTTATGTCAATACTAAACTCTGATAGGATAATAGATAATTTATATGAGAAAAGCATAAATATTGTTAAATCTTATTGAATTTATACAATGCTATTTATCTATCTTTTTATTGAGTATTATACTAAATGCTTTAAAAATTTATATTTTTAGAAATAACAAATTATATAAACTTTAGAGATTTTATAATTTGTTATAGTGATATTATGTGTTTAAAAAATTATTCATAAAAATATAATAAGTTTCTATCTTTTATAATATATAAGAATATGGCTTTTAAAAACGGTATAAGGCTGAGTATAGCCATAATAACAGCTAAAGGGGATTCGGCTCTTTTGTATAGGTTGTAAAATGCGAATATTATAAGTATAGTTGATACAAGCCAAAGTATAAACGGAGATTTATCGCCGAAACCGCCCATTATTCTAAGTATTACCAATATAATGCCTAACCATTGTGCCGGTAAATCTATTGAAAGCAATTTTGTATCTCCTGCCAATAATCCCACTAAATACAAATTAACTACAGGTATCCAAGCAAGTATAGCTTTGTCTTGATGTCCATTGTTCATAGCCAATTTGTACAGCGATATTCCTGTCAAAAGATAAGTTGCGATTAACACTACTATATTGATTGTAGTTATTATCGCTGCACCTAAGAACAGACTTAAATAACCCAAAGCCATTAATCCTAATAAATCATATCCCATAAGTTTTCTCCTTTCTGATATTAAATTCATATAGCTAAATTAATTATATATTTGTTATACCTTATTAACATTAAATTAATTATAAAAATATATTAAATTATTAATACATTTTTTGATTTTGAAATTTATGAAAGTGGAGTAATATATATGATATAAAAAATAAACCGTATAATCACTATAATATCAATAATTATACGGTTTATGAAAGCTTAATTTATTTTTGTGATTTTTCCGCTTGCAAAATCCATTTTGTATGTTTCTTCTACTTCGTTTTCTTTTACTGTGTATTTAGCGCTTTTGCTTGTAATGCTCAATATATGCGTGCAGTAAAAAGGCTTTGATATTTGTTTTTTGCCTGATAAATCTTCGCTCATCTCATATATACAGTAACTTCCGTCAGATTTTTTTGCTGCATAGTAGAGCTTGTTGTTTTCGACTGTTAATGTATTTGCAAATTTTTCTACAACTTTTATATTTTTTCCATTTAAGTCGCTTGAATATAATGTGTCTGTTTCTTTATTTCGTGAAGTTTTTTTGTAGAATATCTTGTTGTCGGATAAGTGTATTTCTCCTGCATCTTCAATTATTTTTGTAGCTTTGCCGGTTTTCAGGTTCAATTTGTATACAGGCGATATGGTTGCTTCGGCAACTTCTCCGTCTGATATTTGAAAATATAGATAATCGTCTTTTACTGCATTTAAAAATCCGGAATCATTCGATTTTTTGCTGTATAATACTTTTGATGAGTTGTCAGTTAAATTTGTATATATTATGTCCGTATTTGAGGTGTTATAGTCGTTGGTTGAATAATAAAATCCTTTATCTCCTGCAAGTGCATAATATACTTTTGGCAATGAAATCACCAACTTATTGTTTTTGTTGTATACTTTTAATATAAAATTATAGTCTACATAATCAATTTTATAAGTATAGTCGCCTTTTTTCAGTGTTTTATTAGCATTGCTTATAGCTGAAAATGTATCTTGAGCATATATAATATTGGACATTCCTAAAAATAGGGATAAAAATATTGCAAGTATCTTTGCAGATTTCATAATGTTTCTCCTTTATTATGACGGTTTTTAATGTTGAAATAAGCTTAAAATTCAATAGTAAAATGTGATTATACTTATTTGTTTAATGAGTTACATTATTAATAATTTAGCTCATATACATTGGTATTTATTTGTTTTACAATCTCGATTTTTTTTGTGCTCAAGTTAAGCTTATAGTTTTTAGTGTCATTTCCTATAACTGAATAATATATATCGGTAGGTGTTATATTATAAACGTAACCGTCTATGTTGCCTGCAAGTTGTTTTTTATCCGTTCCGTCTACGTTTGATACATATACTGTTTGTATAAAATCTTGGATAGATTCTGTAACAAAGTACAGCTTTTTATTAATTACTTGGTAGTGTATTACATCATCTGATATCTTTTTTAAATTTTTGCCGTTATAGTCTATGGAGTATAATGGTTGACCGCTTACATCGGTAGTTGTAGGTCTGTAAAATATATTATTTTCTGCAAGTACAATTGAACTTGCATTTTTTGCAAGTAATTTTGTTTCTTTATTTTTCATATTTATTTTGTAAAAATCAGTTTCATATGCTCCTTCGTGATTTTCATCAAAAGGATATACAGTTACATATATGTATTCATCTCTTACAGCACATATATTAGGATTATTTTTAAACTCTTTTATGGAGATTTTCTTTTTTGTGCTTATATCGAATTGCATAATTTTTTTATTATAGGAATAATATATCTTTTCGTCATTCAAGACGTAATCAAGGATTTCAGGTGAATATGGAATAGAAACTACAGGTTTACTGTTTCCTTTTATATATAAGTTCAAGCCCTTTTTTTTGGTGTATGAGATAGTGTATTTGCCTTTTTTTGTTTTGCAATCAGGATAAATTTTGGAGTACTTGTCGGTTGCATTTGAACAAGTGGAGCTTAAAATTGTAAACATAAGCGTAAACAACAATATAAGTTTAAATTTTTTCATAAAATATTCCTCCTTTTCATTTTAAATTTGTAAATCGTTTGCTAAATTTATTTTATCATTTTAAATGGAGCATGTAAAGATTTTCACAGTTTAATTTGTCAAAATTTGCCCTAAAATCGTGTATTTACTTCGTTAGACTTCGTAGAGCTTTCGCTTGTGTAACTACAGTACACGCACTCAAGCTCCACTTGTTCGCCTCGTGCTACACGTTTTATAGAACAAACTTTACTCAAGCGTAATCAAGTATTATAAAAATTAACAATTTATATTGTTTTAATATTAAATTGTTTAGTTTCAATTTATTAAAAATAATTTCTAATTTACATTTATTAGAGAAAGTATAAGTCTCCTTGACGAGTATCTCTCTTTTTAAGTTCTTTATCTATACCGTTTAATACATATCTTTTGTTCAATATCCATTTCGGAGCTATGAGTTCATCTTTTGCACCATCTCCTGTAAGACGGTGTATGACTATGTCATCTCTCAGGTTTTCGATAATATCACATATGAAGGATATATATTCATCTGCATTCATAATATAAAACGGATTTTTTCTATAATAAATCTCTAAATCTGTGTCTTTTAATATATTCAGTTGACTTATTTTTATGCCCCATATATCTTTTGTGTTCAGATATTTATAAGTTTGCATCATTTTGTTTTTGTCTTCTGTGGGGAGTCCTAATATTGTATGTACAACAGTCTTAATATTAAGCTCATTCAATTTTGTGAGTGCATTTTCGAATGTGTTGAGATTATAGCCACGCCTTATAAAGTTTGCGGTGTCTTCGTGTATGCTTTGTAATCCCAATTCTACAAATAAATATGTATGCTTGTTGAAATAATCAAGCACTTTAAGTACATCATCACCTAAACAATCGGCTCTTGTTGCAACAGATAGACCTATAACATCCGGACTGGTTAGTGCAGAATTATATAATTTCGTAAGTTCATCTGCGTTTTTGTATGTATTGGTGAAGTTTTGAAAATATGCTATGTATTTGCAATTTTGCCATTTGTTTGATAACAGTTTTATCTGTTCATCGATTTGTATTTGTATATCTGTGTGAAAATTGGTAAATTCACCTGAACCTTTTTTGGAGCAGAATATACAACCTCTTGTGTCGAGTTTGCCATCCCTTGTCGGACAGGTAAAGCCTCCATCAAGTGAAAGTTTGATTATTTTTTGTGAAAAATGTTTTTTTAATTCAAAGTTTATATTGTTGTATCGTTTATCATTTACTATCATAAATATCCTTTTCAAAGATTAATTATAATACTATTATTTAAATATAAATATTTTTTAATATATTTAAGAATATTTTAATTTATATCAAAAATTAATAGAATAATGGATATTATTGTTTTTAAGAATTTATTAGATAAATAAAATTAAGTATATTTAAAGTAAATAATTTATATAAATGTATCCATTAATTGAATATATTTCAGTATTATATTATTTTTTAATAAAATTATGTATAAGCTATATAATCATATAAAATTAATATTATAGTCTACCATATAAAAAATACAAAAAACTCCCTATTATAAGGGAGTTATATCCATTGGTTTGTAAAAAGTCCTTCATAAACTTTTTTTTCTTCAAATACATTTTCTCCTATTATTTGCGCCATCCGTGTTAAAAACTCTTCGTCTTCTTGAGAAAATCTGTTTTTTTTAGGTGAATCTATATCTAAAACTCCCCATATTTTACAGTCTTTTTTAAGTGGCAAAACTATCTCACTTTTACTGTCAGAGTCGCACGCAATATGTCCTTCAAAACTGTGTACATCAGATACACGCTGAACGGCATTATCTCTAACGGCTTTACCACATACGCCTTCAGATATTTTTATATTGCTGCAAGCCATTTTGCCTTGGAATGGACCTAAGTATAAATTGTTCCAAGTTTCGTCTAATATATAAAATCCTGCCCAATTAAGTCTGTCCATATATTGATATATAACTGCCGACAGATTTGATAATTTGCTTATAAATCTGTCATCACTATTTGCGATAGATTTTATAGATAATTCTAATAACAAATAATCTTGCATAATACTCCTCCTTTTGTACATTTTTCTATAATACTATTATACAACAAGATATGCTGAATTTTTAGTTTTTATTATGTTACAATTTTTAGCTTTGGATTTTTGATGTATTAATATTATTGATTATTCATTTTTAAAATCGGAATTTATTTTCCTATACAAAATTGTGAGAATATGGTATCAAGTAAGCTTTCACTGACGCTTTCTCCTGTTATCTCTCCCAAATATTGCAGTGCGTCTTTGTAGTCAGTTTCTACTATATCAAGCTCCACATCATCTAATATGGCTGTTTTTGCATCTTTAAGGCTGGATATTGTATTTTGTATGAGTGCATAATGTCTTGAATTTGTGAGTATTACAGAGTTTGTATTTTCATCTTCATATGTTATTGCCATAGAATATATTTTCTCTTTTAATTGCTCTATACCTTCTTTTTTTTCTGCGGATATGTTCATAATATTGTTTTTATCAATAAAATCAGGTATATGATTTATATTGAGTTTGCTATCCAAATCGGATTTGTTTATCAGTACAATATATTGTTTTTGCTGTAATTTTTCTATAAGATTTATATCATCGTTTGATATTTCAGTTGAATTGTCAAGCATGAGTAAAATTATGTCGGCATTTTCTATTGATGATATTGAACGCTCAACGCCTATTTTTTCCACTACATCTGATGTATCTCTTATTCCTGCTGTATCTACCAAATTTACACATAGACCGTTTATGCTTAAGCTTTCTTGTATTATATCTCTTGTTGTGCCGGCTATATCGGTAACTATGGCTCTGTTTTCTTCCAAGAGTTCGTTTAACAAGGATGATTTTCCTACGTTCGGTCTGCCGATAATTGCTATATTTATTCCGTCAGATATTATTTTTCCGTCCTTGTATGTTTTTTCGAGCTTTTGGAGATTTTCCATGCAATAATCCAAATCTCCTGTCAGCTCTTGTCTTGTGACTTCGGGTACGTCTTCTTCAGGAAAATCTATGGCGACTGTTATTTGTGCGAGAGATTTTTTCAAGGTGTTATTTATATCGAAAATGCGTTTTGACAATTTGCCTTGTAATTGTTTTTGTGCATTTTCAAATGCTTTTGAAGATTTTGCGTTTATTATATCAATAACTGACTCCGCCTGAGACAAATCTATTCTTCCGTTTAAAAATGCTCTTTTTGTAAACTCTCCGTTTTCTGCAAGTCTTGCACCGCTTGTGAGTATTATGGATATTATTTCTTCAACACTTTTTTTACCGCCGTGACAGTTTATCTCGACCACATCTTCGCAGGTAAATGTGTGTGGAGCGTTCATATAACAAGCCATTACTTCATCTATTATCTTTTCGTTATGTACTATACGACCGTAAATTAATTTTCTCGGATTTTGTGACAGGCAGTTTTTGGCGATTTTAGGCGTAAAAATCTTCTCGCCTATATTAACAGCGTCTTTTCCGCTTATTCTTATTATATTTATGCTTGCTGTACCGCTCGCTGTTGCAGGGGCAACTATAGTGTCGAATGTGTACATGGCTATCCTTTCTGTTTTATAAATTTGATTTTATATTTATTTAGCTTGAATATCTAAATAAAAATATTTATAAGTTGATATTTTTTAATTAGATAGATTGTTATTGCTTTATGAAAAAATTAAATCTGTAATATTTTTATTGAATTAAGTTTTATATATTTTATGATATTTTAAAATAAGTTTAGTATAATATAGAATTTGTTATAGATTTGTTATAAATGTTTTAGCATTGTCAAGATCTTTTGCGTTTGGATGTCCTTTTGCAATTCCGCCTATGAGCTTGAAAGGACCAAAGGTGTCGTATCCTTTACAACAAAATGTATCTGTTATGTTTATACCTTTATCTTTTATAATTTTTTCTAATTTTGAAGTATTTTTTTTGTTAATTACACCACAGGTATAGACTATAAATATTTTTTGATTTTTATTAAAGCAAATGGTTTGTGCCAATTTCAGTATGTCTTTGCTCAAACTTTGGTAGTATATGCCTGACGCAAAGCCTATATATTCATAAGAGGAAAAATCTTGTTCTTTTGCTTGTGTTATTGTAAAAATATCTATTTCTCTTGCTTTTGCCATTTCATCAACAACTTTTTTTGTGTTGCCATGATGTGTTGAATGGCATATTATAGCTATATTACTCATAATAAGCCTACTTTCTTTGATTTGTTAAGTGTCTGAATATTCATTTTTATACTAAACCTTTTTAAAATAAAATATAGAAATGCCGGCATATTTAAAAAATATATTAAATTGAGCAATGTATATTTAATTAGGCATTAGTATAATTTTTTTATTTTAGAGCTGATATATTAATAAAATTTATTGAAAATTATATTCTAAGCTATGATTTTTATTACAAGCGGTATTGTTGCTATTGAAAGCACTGTGGACATAAATACATATTTTGATGCGAGCATAATGTCGGAGTCATATTCTGTCGCCATTGATACGCATAGTGTCGCACCGGGCATGGCTAATGTTATTATTATGACGTGTAATATAGTTTTGTCTGTTATTATAGGTGAAAGTATGAAGAAAAACAATACCGGTATTATAATCATTCTGAGGATTGAGAAAATATATATTTTTATGTCTTTTACAACATCTTTCACAGGAATATCCGCAAGTGATACACCTATTACTATCATTGACAGAGGTACTGTTATATTTCCTACTTGTTCGCAGACATCTTTCAACATATTAGGAAGAGTAAAACCTGAAAAATATAGTATTGTGCAGATCACTGATGTTACTATTCCGGGGTTTAATATCTTTTTTATGGAGATTTTTTCGGCTTTTTTGTGCTTACTCATAAAATATGTTCCGACCGAAAACATAAACAGAGTGTTTGCTATGCTTAATACAGCGGCATAAAACAAGGCTTCATCTCCGAGCATGCTTTGAATAATTGGAAAACCTATGAAGATATTGTTGTTAAAAACTGTACAAAATCTGTAAACTCCGTCTTCCAAATCGTCTGCTTTGAAAGCTTTTGATACAAATTTTGCTATAAGTGTCAAAGATCCGTACATACAAAAACCTAAT
The DNA here is from genome assembly GCF_000238115.1 of Peptoanaerobacter stomatis. GTDB lineage: Bacteria > Bacillota > Clostridia > Peptostreptococcales > Filifactoraceae > Peptoanaerobacter > Peptoanaerobacter stomatis. Next base: position 18,532 of record NZ_JH414552.1, read on the forward strand.
AATAAAATCTGTACAATTTGAAATTTGCCTATTTGTGCACCTGTGCTTAACATTGACGTTATAATCATACAAGGCAAGGTAAAGTTGAGTATAAGCACTGAAAAACCCTTGTTATATATATCGTTTAATATGTTCTTTTTTCTGCCTATATAACCGAGCAATGTTAAAAATAAAAGCATTATAAGTTTGTTAATTACTATATTTATATCCACTTTTTTTCCTCTTTTCGTAGGGAATTACTTTTCATATTAATCACTGATAGAATAATAGATAATTTATATAAAAAATTTATAAATGGTCTTATTAAATTTATACCATTATAATTAAAAATCTATTGAATTTTACTATCATTTGTAAGTTTTTCAAAATATGGTAAATATTTTTCTCTAATTACGCTTGTGTCAGAAAGATAATCTATAAGACTGTGTTTTTTACTTGAAAATACTAAGAAGAAAAATATTATAGGAAGTTTTAACAGGATATATTTTCCTGCCAATTCTCTAACAAAAGTTGTTGAAAAGTCCATATATTCTTTTTTTTCGGGTACAACTTTAATATTTGTAAGTATTTTACCTATGGTATAGCCGTTTGTAATATATACAGATATGAAGTTGTAAAGTACGAATAATATTATCCACATCATATTATTTAATACATAGCCTAAGGTAAATATGTTTGAATAATCAATTATGTTTTTTATTCCGCAGACTAAAAAATAGTCTATCAAAAATGCAAGACCTCTTATCCAAAAATCTGCATACATATTGTTTTTTACATAAATATCTGAGGGTGAAGGTTCATCTTGCGCAAATGAAGGGACGGTTTCTTTTACGCCTGTGCTGTTGTATTCTTCATGATTTTCGTCTTTGTATTCACTGTAAAACTCGTCTACTTTTTTATCTATAGCTTGTTTGTTAAAATTTATATTTGTTAAGTTTTCTTCAGTTTCTTCTTCGAGTTTTGCATTTGCTATGGCAGATTTTTCAAGTATTATAGTATTTGCAGTTTCATCGACCATATCTTTGGCGGTTAATGTTATATTTCGGTTTTTTGATGAATTTTCTTTATTTGCCATATTTGTTTCATTTTTTTCTATAAAATCTGTTACTTTGTCTGAATTTTCATTATTTTTGAATAACATTTTACATACCTCCGTAAAGGTACATAGGTCTGTTTTGATTAGATGTTTGCAGATTTTTTACAGCATCGATGCTCTTTTGCATCTCTGATTTCATAAGATTGCTATAACTTACTCCTAAGAGTGATAATAAACTGTCTATATTTTCAGTATATTCGTATTCTATAACTTTAGGATCGTCTAATGCCAAATCTTCTATCATATCATTTAATGCGTCTTCATAATATCCCATTTTGTCTACAAGTCCAAGTTCCAATGCCTGCTGTCCATCATACACTCTTCCGTCAGCTATCATCTTTACGGTTTCTATTGGCATATTTCTGCCTTCAGATACAACTTTTACGAATCTTGCGTAAGAATTGTCTATCAATTTTTGGAATATTTCTCTATCTTGGTCGCTCATAGGTTTTGTAGATGAACCTATATCTTTAAATTCTCCTGATTTTATAACGTCTGTTTTTACACCGTATTTTTCAAAAAGACCGGAAAAATTGGTAGATGACATTATAACACCTATAGAGCCTGTCATAGTTTCGGGCATTGCATATATTTTGTCGGTGCTTGCAGATACATAGTATCCTCCGCTTGCCGCAAGTGAGCCCATAACTGTATAAAAAGGTATGTTTCTTTCGCTTTTTATTTGTTTTATCTTGTCTGATATTTGAGCGGATTCATAAACTCCGCCTCCCGGTGTTTCAACATTTAATATTACGCCTTTTATATCTTCGTCATTTCTTATATTTTCGAGACTATTCATAAGTTGTGAATGTTTGTCGCCGAGCTCTATTGTGTCATATATACCGAGTACGGCTATTTTTGTCGATGAGTTTGTGCCTGAAATGATATTTTCTGTAATATCCGTCTTAGTCTTTGTAAATTGATTTAATTTATTTACTGTAAAATCTCTGAAGTTTTCCTTGATTATCGCTAAATTTACAGCAAGTATTATCACTGCTATAATTATGGCGATAAGTTTTTTTAAGTTCATATACTACCTCCTAAATTATTAGTGTACTTAATTTTATAACCGTTTATTCAAAATTTATTCATTAAACGGTAAATTATCTGTGCTTATTCGGTAAATTTTAAAATCAAAAAATGGTTATTGTTCAACATTTCAATCTGCTGATAATAACCATTTTTTATTAATATTCATATACTTTTTGATAATCGCTTGTTTTTTTCTTCATGGAGTATTTGACGTTACCGCCCCACATTGCCGCGTCAAATGTGCTGTCCACTACTACCCATGCACCGTTTATCAAAATTTCATTCCAAGCGTGATATCCGTCTACACCTTTTGCGTAGCCTTTTACAAGTTTTGTAGGAACGCCTAAGCTTCTTAGCATACCTGCTTCTAATGATGAGTAGTCGTAACATATGCCTTTATTCGTTTTGAATGTTTCATTCAATACGGGATAATATCCGGGTTTTACTGTTTTTGCTTTATCATAGTCATATTTTACATTTTTTATTATATAACCATAAACCCCATCTACATTTTTTTAGAGAGCTTGCTTTTGATATGGCGGGATCTGAGGGTTTCCAATCTATTATCTGTATGGAGTTTAGATATACATCATTATTATTGCTTATATTGGCATTTATGCTTTCTGATTTCAGTACGGAATATTTGTTTCCTGACACATTTTCAAGCACACTGACTTTATATGAGCCTGAGCCTAATTGTAATGGATAATAATCCGGGTTTCCGTCATTTCTAAGCGCATAGGAATATTTTTGTCCGTCTTTTTCTATCATCACTTTCAGATTTTTGCCTGATGCACTGTGGCTTGCTCCTACTGCTCCCTTGGAGACTTTGTCAGTGTGTATTTCTGCTGCATAAGCAATATTTGCCAATGAAAAAAGCATTAATGATATAAATAAAATTGTAATTTTTTTCACATCAATACCTTCTTTACATTTTTATTATTAACGATTTGAATATTGTAAAATAGCAAAATACATATTATTCAAAACCATCATATCAATTAATATTTCATATTGTCAAAGCTATATGAGTCTATTCCAATTTAAATATTGCTGAGTATTATTTGAAATATTTTGATATTGTTTCAGGGTTGACAGCATATTTTTTTGCTGTTTCTTCTGTAATCTTGCCTGAATTATATAAGTCTGCTATTGAACTGTCCATATTTATCATACCTTGTGATTTTCCTGTTTGTATCATAGCATCTATTTGAGGTATTTTACCTTCTCTTATAAGATTTTTAATAGCTGTATTTACAACCATAACTTCAAATGCTGCATGTCTGCCGCCGTCTGTTGAAGGTAACAACTGTTGTGATACCACTCCGTTTAATACTGTAGACAACTGTACTCTTACTTGCTGTTGTTGTTCCGGAGGGAACACGTCTATTATTCTGTCTACCGTTTTTGATGAGCTTGTGGTATGAAGGGTGGACAATACCAAGTGACCCGTTTCGGCAGCCGTCATAGCTATCGACATAGTTTCAAAATCTCTCATCTCTCCTATAAGTATTACATCAGGAGCCTGTCTTAATGCTGATCTTAGAGCGGAGCTATAACTTTTAGTGTCTATGCCTATCTCTCTTTGATCCACTATACTTTTTTCATGTCTGAAAAGATATTCTATAGGATCTTCAAGTGTAAGTATGTGACAGGAACGATTTTGATTAATAAGTGTTATCATCGCAGATAACGTAGTGGACTTGCCTGATCCTGTAGGACCTGTTACCAGTATAAGTCCTCTTGTTTTTTTGCTTAAATCAAGTGCCTGCTGAGGTATTCCATAAGAATTAATATCTATGTTTCCAAAAGCCAATACTCTTAAAACAGCGGCATATGAACCTCTTTGTATATATGCGGACACACGAAATCTACCGGCACCTGCCAATGAAAAAGAAAAGTCTTTTTCTCCGTTTGCTAAAAAATCATCCATATGCTCTTTTTTCTTGAACATGGCTGATACAATTTCTTCTGCGGTGTCAGGCATAAGCACTTCATCACCTATGGTTTCAAGATGTCCGCTTACTTTAAGAGTAGGTTTTATACCTACGCTTATAAATATATCGGAAGCTTTTTTTTCTACAGCTAATCTTAATATATCGTCTAATGCCATCATTGGATTATTATCTCCTCTCCTTCACTAAATTCAGGGTTTGTATTGTATTCAAAACTTTCGGAAACTCTATTCCAATAAGATGTTTCATAGGGCTTATTGCCTTTTACTTGAGGAATTTTAAGGTCTATATAAAAGGCTCTTTTGCCATCTTCTCCCAAGAAGTACACCCCTACATCTATATAGTTATTTTGTGCTATTTTTTGATTTTTGTCAATAGGCAAATTCAATGTTTTTCCATTTAACAATATTTCTTTGTCATCTGCCATATTTTTTGACAGCTCGTCCAATATATCAGCTTGGTTTATTTGAGAATTATAGGAGTATTTGTCTATCACCTTTGCAATATTATTGGCAAACACTTGAGCCTTTGAGTCAAATTCGTAGTACTGTTTTGTCCATTTTAAATTTTTTTGTGATATTTTATATGATGTATATACACTCATCATATTCATAACTCCGAACAGTACGACTGTAAGCACTATCAATATTACCAATATTGTTGCGCTTCCTTTGGAGTTTTTTTGTTTTTTATTTAATCTATTCATTATCATCTTCCTATTTTCAATTTATTGAGTAGATTTGTTGTAATTATTGTATTCTTTTTGTAGAACTTACACTTGATATTTGAATATTTGATTCATTTTTCATAATATAAGGTTTCAATCTTGTAAACTCTATGTCTATTTGATTAAGTCCGTCTTCTTTTTTTATGCTCATAGTCATAGTGTATAACTTGTTGTTTTCATTTGCTAAATCAAAATTTGAATCAAAATCAAGCTTATATGCACCGTCTTCGAACCTCATCTTAGAGAGCAGTGCATCTTCTGAGTTTTCTATGTCCTGACCTGCGGATATGAGCTCTATTATATTTTTGCTTATCCTTAGAGATTTATCTATTTCGTATGATTTTATGCTGAGATTTTTTGTGGCTAAGAACATTTGCAATATATATATGCTGACTACGGACAGTATTGCTACTGATATAATCATCTCCGCTAATGTAAAGCCTTTATTTTTATTATTCAATATATACACCTCTTTTAGTTCAGATTTACAATGGTTTGCATATCATAATCCTGTTCATTTGCAGAAGTTGCAAACGAAATATTTAGTGTATTGTTTTGCAATTTTTCTATGTCGAATTTATCTATTTTTGCTATTTCAAAACCTGAAGTATCTTCTAACTGTGTGCCTTTTTTGATATAAATTTCTCTTAGGGCATTATCTTTGTAGTATATCGCTGTTTGGTATGTGTCACCTTCAAGCTTTTCTTCTAAAATTATTGCTTTTGACTGTGAGTCAAATATGCTGTCTACGATTTTGACATTATCTTTGTTAGCACTTCTCAATTTTGATTCTATATATGATGATGCCAAGCGAAGATTGTCTTTTGCTGTAGTTTCGGCTTGTGTTTTTTCATATGATGTTGCAGTTACTACTACTAAGGTGTATGTTGATATACCGAAAACTATGAGCAGTAACATTACAAGCATAGTTTCAAGCCTTGTTTTTCCATTAGACTTTTTATTCATTGCTCCACCTTTTCACAACTTTTATATCCGGTATCATATTGGATGCAGTCACTTGATAGTGATAAAAATACGCATCTTCGTTTACTATTAATCCGTAATTTTTTTTAAGGTAATCTACTGAGGGAGGGAAACTGCCTTCCAATGCATAACATTCCAAAGCGGATTTTCTAATTGCATCTTCTATGGCTGTATTTGTATCTTCCTGTCCGTTTTCCCAAAACTTGTCTATACTTGATATATACATACTTATATATCCGATTACTATAATTGCAAGTAGAAGACCTATTTTTTTATATTTTTGTTTGCCTTCCATATATAATATCTCCTTTTTTAATAAATAAGCTGATTCTTGATTAAAGTGATGATATTATACTGATAAGAGGTGTCATAACCGTAAATAATATAACACCTACAACTAATGATAATATTATTACAAGTGCAGGTTCTATTGATGATGTTACTTTATCCATAGTTTTTTCAACTTCCAATTTATAAACGCTTGATACTTTTGTAAGAGAGCTTTCAAGCTCTCCTGTCTTATATCCTATTGTGAGCATTTTTGTAAATAATGTAGGGAAAAGATTGACTTTGCTTATCTCTTGCGCTACATCTTCGCCTTCCAATATGTTTTTTTGAGCTTTTTTTAAAACTGATGTTGCATATACGGATTCGACTGAACGGATATATACTTCAAGAGCGTCATCAAAACTGTATCCGCCTTTCATAAGCATTGACATACCTAAGGCAAATTTTTCCGAAAATATCTTTTTGTTGATTTCACCTATAAACGGTGTTTTGTATTTCCAAGCATCTGATTTTGACTTTGTATAAAAATAAAGTGCAAATCCTAATATTACAAGTATAGCTACTATTATAAGTCCGTAATTTCTAAGTATCATACCGACATTTATCAGCATATTTGTTGCTTGAGGCATACTTCCGCCTATACTTTGTAGGATATTATTGAACATAGGTATAACTTTTATAACTAAGAAACCTATAACTATGAACATAAGCCCTGTAAGTATAATAGGATATGTTACAGCATTTGAAACTTTTTGGTTAAGTCTTTCAAGCTCTTGATAATAGTTGGAGAGTCTTTCCAATTCTCCTTCTAAGTTTCCTGTATTATAGGCTATTTCTATCATACCTACCATATATTTGGGAAATTCTTCGTGTTTTTTGATAGCATCGTGAAGTCCTTCTCCCATACCGACACTTTCTTTTATGTCTTGTGCAATTTTTTTCAGCACAGGCGTACTCATTTCATCTGTGAATACCGACATTGCTTCATCAAGCGGTATGCCTGATTTGAATATCAAAGACAGCTGATAGCAAAATAATGAAAGTTCACTATTTGTAAGCAAGTTACTCTTCATAAAATCAATTCACCTCATCAATATAGAATGTTTTAAAAAAATTTTTAAAATAAATATTAACAACTTATTTAAAATAAACTTTTTTATTAATACCCTCAAAAAATTATGAATAAACTCATAGTTTTAAATCTATTCCATATATAATTTTAAATAGGGTGCCGCTTATAAATATATTTTTTGAACTATAGTCTTTTATAGCATTTTCCCTATTTATTATTAGTGACTTTTGAGATAAGTCGTAGAGCTTATCATCATCCTTAGATTTTATCCATATATTTTCAGTTGAGCTCACATACAGATTTACCTGTTTTTGTGTTTCTATATAAAAATATTCGTTATTCAAATCTTTTATTTCTTGTTTATTGTGTTTTTTTAGCAGTTTATTTATTTTATCTTTGAGCATATCTTTATCATATGATACTTCTATGTCAAATTGCTCTCTGTTCAAGAAACAGTTGCACAAGAATACGAGTATATCGTCTTTGCTTTTTGTCCAAGCCATAATGTGATACATAAAATAACTGTCATCTGTTTTCAGATAGTCTGATACGGTTATATTTTTTTTAAGTATGAGATTTTTTAGAGCGTCATCGCAAAATATTTTTGTTTTTGATTCCAATATTTCTTTTACACGTTTAAATATAAGACAAAGACAAATCTCCATATGTCTTTTTGTAGTGTGCTGATATACTTCTTTGTGCATAAAATATCTTGCAAGCACATATTCTTCCAAGGTAGACATATATTTTTCGTTTATATATATCCTGAGCTCTGAATTTATCTGTGTAACTCCGAAGGATTTTATCAGTCTTTCTATATCGTATCTTCCGTTGGTAACACTTGTAAAGTATGAATCTCTTAGGAGATAATCCATTCTGTCTGCATCTGTCTGTGAGCTTACAAGTGTTGCAATTATGCTGAATATATTGGAAGACTCCTGATTTTTATATGATTTGGACATTACGTCAATCAATTTTTGTAAAAATGCTTTGCCATAAAGTTTTATTATTTTTTTGTGGATATGTGTATTTTTATCTTTTATTATAGACATAGTCCATGCTTCATGAGATTTGAGTGAAAATATTTTTTCAAATGTGTGGGAAAAAGCACCATGTCCTATATCGTGAAGCAGTGCGGCAACATAAGCGAGTTGTTTGTCCTCTTTTTTTACTTTGTATCCTTTTTCTTCTAATTTTACAGTGAAATGCTCAATGAGTTTTTTCATTACATGATAGGTGCCTATGGAGTGAGAAAATCTGGTGTGTGTAGCTGTAGGAAATACGAGATATTCACAGCTTAATTGATGTATTCTGTGAAGTCGTTGAAATTCAGGACAATTAAGTATCTGTTTAATATTATCGTCAAACTCTATATCGCCGTGTATTACGTCTCTTATAATGAATGAACCCATTTAACCCCTCCTGTTCAAATTATAAAACTCAATCAATATTAAAATTTATATAAACATTATACGGAATTTTGCTTAAAAAATTTATATTTTATTTTTAAAAAGATTAGCTGATTAATTTTAAAAAACGAATTTTATAAAATATTCATATATTAAAAAAATAGTTAATAGAGAAATATTTTTTATATGATTCTTTTTAATTTGGTATAAATATAGACAAAAATTGATAGTATTAAAATATGAAATTGATATTTATAAACTTATATATTATCATACCATATGTATTAAAAAATTTTAACAGTTTTTTATATTTTATATATAAAAAGCCTACATTCGGTGCGATTAAAATGTAGGCTTTTTTGTCTGATATTTAATTTTTTTCTTCTTGGCTGATCATATAGGATAACACGAATAGAGAGTCGGTAAGATTTACGCTCTCCACTTTTATATCCGCATTTACCGTGAAATCTACCGGTGCAAAATTCCATATGCCCTTTATATTTGTCTTTTCCAATATACGTGCTACTTTTTTCACAGCCTCTTTAGGTGTACATATTATAGCTATTTCAATATTGTTATCTTTTATGTAATCTGAGATTGTATCTATATCCAAAACATCAAGTGAGTGTATTTTCATTCCGATCAGTTTCGGATTTACGTCAAACAGTGCTTTTATGTCAAGTGCATATTTTTTGAATCCCGGATAATTTGCTATTGCCTGTCCGAGATTGCCGGCACCTATTATTATTGTTTTATAGCTCATATTCAGTCCGAGAATGTCACTTATTTCTTTAAACAACAATTCTACTTCATAACCTGAGCCTTGCTTGCCGAATCCGCCGAAATTATTTAAATCCTGTCTTATTTGAGATGCTGTAAAACCTGTTATTTCACTGAGTTCTCTTGAAGATACTTTTACAACTCCACGTTCCATTAATTCTATAAGATAACTATGATATTTAGGCAATCGCCTTATAACATTCATAGATATTTTTTTTTGATACATATAATCCTCCAAGATTAATATTAATATATGTCACTTGCTAATTAAAAATTTAACTATATTTTATTATACTAAAACTTTAAAAAAAATCAATTTTTATTATAAACGATTTCTTAATTTATTTTTATTTTTATCTAAATATTATTACTAAAATTCAAAAAAATGATATAATCTTGATATTATATAAAAAGTTTATTCAGGAGTGTTTATGATTAGTTTAAAAGGAGAAAAAGAAACTATAGGTTTCGGAGAAAAAATATCAAGCTTATTGAAAGACGGTGTTACTCTTGCGCTTGTAGGAGATCTCGGAAGTGGCAAAACCACACTTTCAAAAGCTATAATACATTCACTCACAGGTATAGACGACGTTGTGAGCCCTACATTTAATATAGTGAATGAATATAATGCAAATGCAAAAACAATATATCACTTCGATTTTTACAGATTGGAAGATGAAAGCGAATTGTACGGTATAGGTTTTGATGACTATCTTTCTAACAAAAAGGCTATAATAATAATAGAATGGGCAGATAGATTTGAAAGTTCATTGCCGAAAAACTATTTAAAATTTAAATTTACAAAATATGATGATGCACGAGATGTTGAGGTGATATCAGTCGGTAAGAAGTATATGAGTATTGCAGATGAAATTGAAAATTTGCTAAAATAAAAAATATTGTAAATATCGTCATAAACGGAGAGGGCAATGGAGAATATTTATGTAAAAAATAAACGTGCATCAAGAGGATTTGCACTTATAGATACAATTTTATCCATTATATGTATACTTATTTTGTCAATACCCATAATACAGACTGTAAATGCCGTAAGACAAGATAAAATCAAATATATACAGGCAAAGAGATTGATTGAAATAATGGAAGATGAAAAAGACTGCATACTTTCATTAAATAGCGATAGTGAGATAATAGCCGATAAAGACATAGATGAATATCAAATACAAACGAGTGTATCAGATAAAATATCTGAAAATATCTATAAATACCAAGTTGTAATCAAAAAAGAAGGTGTTATAAAATCAGATTTTTATATAATCAAGGCATATTATTGAATTAATGATTTAAATACTGAAAGTTAATATTTTGTTTTTAAGAGTTTATTGGATAAGTAAATTAAGTATATTTAAAATAAACAATCTATATTAATCGAATGAATTTTAGTATAAAATATTTTTTATAAATTGAATAGAGTATTACAAAATCTTAATTTTTTGATTATAAGGAGAGACAGCTGTGAAAAAAGTGATTGTATTAGTGATGTGTATTATAGCTGTTATTTTAAGTATTTATACATTGAGTAGAAAAGATATAAAATTGGGGATGTATGCTTACGGTACATTAGAAGATGGCAGTTATTCCTATGTTTTGCTTAAAGAAAATAACGAGTTTGAGTTTGTGCGAAACATAGCGACATCATATGTTCCGATCGGTAAGTATAAAGTAGACGGAAATATATTGATACTTAACGGTATTAATGATTTATATAAATTTCAAATTGATGGAGATAAGCTGATTTTTTTAAGCTCAAATAAAGATACAGCACTGATTGATAAAGGTACGGTATTTGTGCTTGAGAAAAACTGACTTTTGGATATTATGTACAAGATAAAGAATTTAACTAAAAAATACGATGGTAATGTTATAATAGACAACCTGTCGCTCAATATCAAGAAAAATAAGATTAATTCTATAATAGGGCGTTCAGGCATAGGTAAAACCACCTTGCTCAATATATTGTCAGGTTTGGATAAAGAATATTCAGGCGACATAAGTGATTTTCAAGGCAAAAAAATATCATTCATATTTCAAGATGATAGGTTGATAGACTATTTGAGCGTTTTTGACAATCTTAAATTGGTACTTGATGATGAAAAAAACGCATATGATATTATAACAACCGCCCTTGAAAAATGCGGTCTGCAAGAATACAGCAACTATTATCCGACAAAACTAAGCGGAGGTATGCGTCAAAGAATCAATATATTAAGAGCCTTCATAGTAAAATCTGAAATAATGTTGCTTGACGAGCCTTTTAAATCTATAGATTTGAAACTGAAAGAAGATATAAAAAACTTTTTTGTTTCACTGCATAATGAGACAGGAAATACCTGTATATTGGTAGAGCATGATATAGATACGGTGATAGATATATCGGATAATATAAACCTGATGTCTGATGATAAATTCAAATTGAAAAAGCATTTTGATGATTTATCTGACAAAAAACGCATTGCACAAATAATTAGAGAAGATATATAAAAATTATTAAGGCTTTATACAGTTTCATAGGAGATAAAATGCACGACATATGGAATCCATGGCATGGGTGTATTAAATATAGCGAAGGTTGTGACAACTGTTATATGTATTACCTCGATAAAAAAAGAGACAAAAAAGGTTCAGATATATACAAAGTGAAGACCAATTTCAACTATCCGCTACAAAAAAACAGAAACGGTCATTATAAAATAAAAAGTGGAGAGCTTATAAGATTGTGTTTGACATCCGACTTTTTCTTAGAAGAGGCGGATAAGTGGCGAGACGAAGTTTGGGAAATGATGCGTATTAGAAGTGATGTAAAGTTTTTGATACTAACCAAGAGAATACAAAGAGTAGAACAATGCTTGCCTCAATATTGGGATAACGGATGGGAAAATATATCTTTAAATGTGACTTGTGAAAATCAAAAAAGAGCTGACGAAAGAGTTCCTATATTGTTGAAGTTGCCATTTAAACATAAAGGCATAGTATGTGCACCACTTTTAAGTGAAATAAATATAGAAACTTATTTAAAAACAGGAGATATAGAGCAGGTTATCTGTGGTGGTGAAAACTATGACGGAGCGAGACCATGCGATTTTGATTGGGTAAAATCACTTAGAAATCAATGCGAAAAATATGATATAAATTTTTGCTTTATGGAAACCGGAACAGTTTTTATAAAAGATGGGAAAAAATATAATCTGCCGAGCAAAAAACTTCAAAGTCAAATGGCAAAAAAGTCAAATATGAATTACGAAGGAAAAGAAATAAAATATAAGCTTACTGACGGTTTTGGTATAGAAATTCCAAGCGAATATCTGTATAAACCTCATTATAAAGAAAATTGCAAGTATTGCGGTAGCAGAAGTATATGCAATGGATGTGCAGATTGTAACATATGTATCAGTCAATGATATATGGCAAAAAAATATAGTAAAACCTTTTTTTAAAATTTAAAATGTGATATAATAAAATCATAAAACATTTATTTAGGAGGATATCATGAAAAAAGTTCTTGAAACAAAAAATGCACCGGGAGCAATCGGACCATATTCACAAGGAATGGCTTTTAGCGGAGAATTGGTTATAACTTCAGGTCAATTACCGTTAGATCCTGCAACAGGCGAATTAAAAACAGATATAAAAGAGGCTACTAAACAAAGCCTTGAAAACTGCAAAGCTATATTAGAAGCAGCAGGAACATCAATGGATAAAGTTGTGAAAACAACAGTATTTTTAAGAGATATAAACGATTTTGCAGCTATGAATGAAGTATATGCTACATTCTTTACAAATGAACCGCCTGCAAGATCAGCCGTACAAGTTGCAAAACTTCCAAAAGACGGTATATTAGAAATAGAAGTTATGGCAGTTAAATAGATATAAAAAAGTATTAAAATTCAATATTAAAATAATAAAAAAAGTTTCTACACTGTTTTGCTTTTGTAGAAACTTTTTAGCTTTTTAATCATATTCTAATACTTTATATATTAAGAATGATATATAATTTATATTAGAAGTTCATAAATAGTATTTAATTGATTTACATAATACGAATGTTCGTGTTATTCAGCGGATATTTTTATTATAGATTTGTAGATATAAAATAATTTATTAACTGTTCAATACAAAAATTTGAAGAGGAAAATTGAGATGAAATATGAATGGAAAAAACTTGAAAAAAATATCTACGGCGTTAAGCAAAAAGCGGAAGTAGTAGATGTTCCAAGTCAAAAATTTATAATGATACAAGGGCAAGGCAATCCGAATATGGAAGACTTTTCAAACAGAGTGTCTGCACTTTATTCCCTTGCTTATGGTATAAAGATATTATTTAAGTCTATGATGAAAAATGAAGATGATGAAAATATTACAGATTTTACTGTTTATCCTTTAGAAGGAATATGGGAAGAATGGGAAGAGGATAAAAAGGATAAGAGTAAGTTAAAATACAATATCATGATAAAACAGCCTGATTTTATAACACAGGATATATTTACGCAGGCATTACAAAATGTAAAAAAGAAAAAGCCGAATGTTTTATATGACGAAATAGTATTTGATGAATTAAAAGATGGAAAAGCCCTTCAAATTTTACATGTAGGGAGTTATGATAACGAAGTAAAATCTTTTGAAAAAATGGATAAATTTGCAAGTGAAGCAGGATTAAAAAGAGTTTGTAATTCACATAAAGAAATATATTTAAGCAATAAAAACAGGACAGCTGAAGACAAGTTGAAAACAATATTGAGATATTTTGTAATATAGGAGGATATTTTACTATGCCAAGACCTACAACAAAAGATGATTTGATAATCTCTGCAAGTGAAAATTATGAAAAACTTAATTTACTTATTTCAAATCTGACAGATGAAGAGTTAAATGCACCCTTTGATTTTACAAAAGACGAAAAAAAGAAAGAGGCTCACTGGAAAAGAGATAAAAACCTTAGAGATATTTTAATTCATCTCTATGAATGGCATCAACTGATATTAAATTGGGTAAATTCAAATCAAAATGGCAAAGCAAAGCCGTTTTTACCAAAGCCGTACAACTGGAAAAGCTATGGTGATATGAATGTCGAGTTTTGGAAAAAACATCAGGATACTTCTTTAAAAGATGCAAAAGAAATGCTGAATAAGTCACATAATGAAGTATTGGAATTGGCAAAAAAATTTACAAATGAAGAGTTGTTTTCAAAAGGTGTGTATAAATGGACAGGCGGTACTACATTGGGTTCATACTTTGTGAGCAGTACATCAAGCCATTATGATTGGGCGATAAAAAAACTTAAAGCACATCAAAAGAATTGTAAAAATAATAGACTTGTTCAATAATTCGATTTTAAAAACTAATATCAGAAAATTTATTTTTTAAAACCTGAAATTTGAAATATTTACAGCTATTTATGGTGGACAATCAAACAATTCTGACAAGTATTGGCACATACTATATTTTTTTATAAAGAAAATATTTTTTATTTTAAGAATAATTTAAGAGGGGAATTGTATAATTAAGACAATCAATAATTATAAGAAGGGAGAACCATTGAAATGCAAAAGGCTAAAAGTATAACAATAAAAAAACCGACATTTCTAAAAAAGGAGCTATTGATGGCGATACCTTTCATATGTGTAAAAGTGATTAAGATAAATTCAAAGACTTTTGAGAGATATGTCGAAAAAATAATATACAAAAGAAGATACAGTTACAGTTTTTAATAGGATTTTCATTTACCCCTTAAATGCTTTATAATATACTCTTAGAAAAATACCACCTTTTTAGGTGGTATTTTTTTGTACAAATATTATTCAACAGTTATTTCCACACTGTTTTCCCATAAACCATGGATATTGCAGTAGCTTATAGCTACAAGTGTTCCGCTCTTTGAAAGTTTAACATTTGCTACTAAAGAAGGGGCAGTGAATATTTCCGATTCTCCGTTAGCAGAAAACTCACTGTGAGCAAGTTCTACAGGTAATTTTCCACCTGAAGGAACGAATAATAGTTTTATCCAAGAGATATGGTGCTCTAATGTGTTAGGGTGTGCGATTTCTTGACCGATACAGACTTTAACTTCTGCTACTTCTCCTGCTTTTACTGTTTGAGGAGCAGTTATTGCCGGAACGTGTTTTTCACCTTTCCAATCTCCTGTTTGAATTAATTGACCTAATACTGACATAGTAACCTCCTAAAAATATTATTTTCATACACAAAATTGTACAATATATTGTAGTATATATTATAATAAGCCAAATATCAACATATATGGTTATTTAAGTTAAAAATAAACCGGTAAACTTATATTATCAAATTAAAATCTCACAATTCATAAATATTTAAAAATTTTTATATAGCTTTTAATATTTATAATATATGCTCTATATTAATTTAATAAAAGATTTGTTCATCATAAATAGGTTTGACTTATTGTTTGTAAATACTCATTATACAACATCTATACCCAATAAAAAAAGATTAAACACCATTTTTTTAAAAATATATAAAAAAAGTATAGATTTGTTTTTATATATTTTTAAATACACTGTTATTTATACTGTTTTAATAATGTATTTGATGCTTCTATCCGATTACATATAGATAATTTTTAAAGAACGGTATTAATTTTAATATAGATTTTGAACAGAAATGTATACGAGCTAAAGATCAATGAGCGTAAGCTTGTAGCTATGTGAATTGGATAGAAGTAAAGTCTGACAAAGTTAGGTAAATCTATAAAATTATCTTTATCTGAAAATATGAACTTGTATGATTATTTATATAAGTAACAAAATTAAAATTATCTGATCAAGTTTACATTATGTTCATTTTTTATGCTTTATCTTTTGAAATATCACTATTATTATAGTAATAACTATAAATAAACCTGTATAATTTATAAAAATATCTTTATAAGCACTTTTTGCAAGTGGCTCAACAAACTGAGTTGACGATACGGTAAAAAATGCACACGCTAAAGTAACTACATATACAATCACTGTTCTGAGAAATATATTTTTTATAGGCAGATGTCTCGCCAGTTCATATGCAATAACACCAATAAGAACAATCAATGCTCTTGTTAGTTCATACCAATTACCACTTGGATCATATCTAATTCCCTGAATAAGATATGCTATACTATTAACAATTGTTGTAATTGTATAGATAATACTGTAAATAAATACAGCCTCTTTTAGCCAGCTATTCCAGGTTTTTTTCATAACCATCTCCATTAATATTTTCATAACGTCAATATCCAAACAGATATGAGCAATCTTATACATTAGTGCTTTTACAAATTTAAATTTATCTTACTTTTCCATAAATGCATAAATCAAATATATTATTGTTCTTAATAACGGCTTTTTCCATTTTCCCTTCAAGTAAAAAGCCATTTCTTTCTAATACTTTTCTTGATGAGATATTTGGTTCATATACAAGTCCTGTAATACGAATAATGTCTAATGTTTCAAATGCAATTTCACAAATCCGTCTTACTGCTTCACTCATAATGCCTTTTGAATATACTTCCTGCAATAAATAATAACCAATTTCAGAATCCTTTCGATATACATCGTCTTTTTGTTCAACAGATATCGTTCCTACAATTTCACCATCAACAACAATCTCTCGAAAGACACCTTTTTTACCTTCGTTGTCTTTTACCATGTTTAACCACCACTCAGCAGATGCATTTGTATATGGATTAGGTAATCTATCAGATAAAAAACTTCTATCAATTGAATTACACATTTTTATCAACGCTTCTTTATCTTCAATTGACCACTTTCTTAATTCTATATTCATATCTATGTTCTCCTATAAATTCCAATTTACTTTCTTTGCAGATGGGGATTTGTTGTTATTAAAAAAATTTGTTATTTAATTAAGTCAAAGAAAAGCTGTTTTCTATTAATTTCATCATTTCATTATCGGATAAAGTTTCATTCAAAACTACTGAAATCCAATGCTTGTGGTTCATATGGTATCCTGGATAAATGCCTTTGATTGTGGTGAGGTTTTCACTATCTTGTGAATTAATTTTGAGGTTAATAACGTCTACAGTTTCTTTGTTTTTGTCTTTAAGCAAGGAATCCCACGTAATATTCATAATTAAAGCAAACCATTTTCCGGAATCGGTATGACGAAATGTTCCGTAGCTTTGGTACTGGCTTTGCTCCCATGGGAAATCAGGCTGAACATCATATTTTTCTAATATCATTTCAGTAATTCGATTTGCCTGATCGAAGGCAAATAATACATCAGTACAGCAAGCACCTGCTATCTTATTTAGTAACTTCTCATATTCGTTTCTTACACTCCTGATATAAGCACCCATTCAAATTTTCCATACGTAGCTGAGCATATTCTTCTTCATTCATTACATCTACCACTTTGCCTGTTATAATGCCTTTTTCAGAAATTATGATTATAGCATGAAAATCTCCATCCATAAAATCTGTTTCATATAAATATTCGCTCGCTATCTTGTGAAATCCGTATTTTACAAGTTTATCTAAAATGAAGCGTTTCCGTTCAAATACTCTTTCTTCCAGTGTCATTATCACACCTCTATAAATAAATTTAATCCATAAATTTTCTATAATCGCTTACTTAGCTCCCAAGGAACCGATAAAAATATCTTCGTTTTTAGATAACAAATTACCGTTTTGATCCAGAATTTCAATAAACTCATTCTTGTGCTGAATGCCATTATATTCTTTTGTTTCTGTTTTGAAAATTATTGTATATCCTTCTTTAAGTGCAATATCTGAAACAGAATAATACTGATATCCTGCAATAATGTTTATTATCCAGCTTTCAGCGTCTCTGTTTTCTTGCAAGCTGATTTCTTTTTCTTCATTTACGGGTAGTTTACTGATTGTTGCATTATCCCAAGTGGGCTTCGTGTTTTCTTCAGTCTGAGGGATAATCCAAATATCTGCTTCGTTTACCTCGTTTATAAAAGTGACATTGATTTGTGGAATATACACCATGTTGTTATGAGAGTTCACATTTAAGGTTACATCATGGTCAGGCATAGTAAAAGTTAAGATATATCCATGTTTATCATCATAACTTTGTTTGAGTTCAATGCTTTCATCATCAAGGTAGAAATTATAATCTGTGTCTGTACCAATCAGATTATAATATACTTTTACCTTATCTCCGTAGGCATATTCACTTTTTTTGCTTTCAAAACCATAAGAGTCAAAATTCAATCTGTGTTTTTGTTTACCGCATCCTAATAAAAAAAACATCAATAGCATAACTGTTAATATCGGAATAATTTTATTAATTTGTTTCATGTAATCACCTCTAATTAATGAAAGGAATTTCTCTATCCAATTTCACAATTTAATGTTCATTAAGCCTTTATAGATTCACTCTATCCTTGCAACTTCAAGTTTATTAATCTGTGAATCTTAAAAGATATCCATCAGGATCTTGTATTAAAAATTCTTTTTGAATAATATCTTCCTCACCGCTACGATAATGGTTTATCTTCATTTCTCTAAATGGTTTAATATGAAAGTCTAAAATTCGTTTATAAAGACCTTCTACATCAGAGACTTTCATTTCAAAATTAATTCCTCTTCCGTATAGATATTCAAGTTCGCCAACATTCCAATAACCATTATCTTGCTCAAACATCATTTGATTATCTTCCAATGAAAGAAAGATAAATTTATTTTCCGTTCTTTCATACTCAACTATAAAATTCAAAATATTCACATAAAACTCTTTAGTTTTATCAATATCTGATACTACCAATTCTGGTATTAAAGAATTGAATTTCATAATATTCCTCTCACAAATTCTAATTTACTTTTTTTGCAAATATTTATATCGTTACCTAATTAAAAGAACATATATTTTAATAAACCAATGAGATTTATTGCCATACTAAAATCTTATAGAATAATGGAAAATCATAATAGTTAATCTTTCTGATAAACTATTTATATTAAACTTATACAATTGTATAGGTTATCCATAGTTTTATCGGAGAATAGTATTAACTATTATTCTATATATGTGTTTAAACAGGTTTTCGTTTTATTTCTCATTAACTATGAGTTCCAATACATCAGGTCTTGCATAATGACCGATTGCATCATGCTCCATTTTACAGCTAATAGGTAAGTTCATATCCAATTTTGCAAAAATAATTTCTTCCTTATCCCATAACGGTTCAGTAACGTAATGTCCATATGGATCAACAATACAACTTCCGCCTCTGCACACCATTTCCGGTAATTGAGTTACAATATCCTTTTCATTTATATCTAAAGGATACGAAGTTTTTCTTATAATCATATCGGCATTGATAAAATAGCATTTACCTTCAATTGCAATGTGTTGAATTGTTGCTTGCCATTCAGGGTTATCGTTTGTATTAGGAGAAATATAAATTGTGATGCCTTTTTGATATAAGGCTACCCGTGCAAGAGGCATATAGCTTTCCCAACATATCAAACTTCCGATTGGTCCCCAAGGTGTTTCTGTGATAGGGAAATAATCCTTATTTGCATCACCCCAAACCATTCTTTCAGAACCTGTTGGTTTTAGTTTGCGATGTATTTTGTAAGAACCGTTCGGCTCAAATATTACATTGCTGTTATAGAGAGTTGCACTAATTGCATCTCTTTCAGAAAACCCGATGCTAATATATGCTTTTGATTTTTTGGCAGCTTCTGCAAGTTTTTTAAATTCGTCATCACCTGGAACTATGGAAGCATCATAATACCTTTTCCAGTCTTTTCTGCCTGCTTGCGTACGTTTACCAATGCTGAATCCAAAGTTCATCCCAACAGGATATCCGGGTATAAACAATTCCGGAAATACAATCAAGTCAGGATTGTGAACGGCAGATTCATTAATGTAATTTAATGCCTTTTTAAGTGATTCCGTTTTATTGAACAAAACAGGCTCGGATTGAACCAATGCTATTTTACAAAAATTTTCAATTTCTTTCATTTTGATTATACTCCCACAATTTCAAATTTAGATATTAGCCAAAAGTAAAATTACAATTATTGCTGTTAATATAATTGCACAAATAGTGCTTACAATATTTATAAATTTTATCCAGTTTTCTCTTAAGAGTTTTTCCATAAACATAGAAACAACAACTCCTATAATACCTCCGGATGTATTTGAAATAATGTCTGTAATATCACTTGCTCCAATAGCAAAAATATATTGTATTAACTCAAATATGAAGCTTGTAGCAAAAATAATAAAAAGTTTTTTTAGTATGGACTTTTCATCCATTAAAATATGTATAAACAGTCCATATGGAATAAATGCCAAGACATTTAAAACAATCTCACTTATATCTGCCTTACCATTTACTATAGATGGCTGATTAAAAGGGATTAAGTTTATATTCCTTATTTGTGGTAATTCCTTAATAGAAAATTCTAACTTAAAAATAATTACCCATATCAATGCTATCAAGTAAAATATCATTAATATTAAGGTGATTTTTTTTGATTTCATTCAATCCTCCCTCCCTTATATAATTGTAGTATATGTTATAATATTTTCTTTGTTAATAACTTTTATATATACACTCAATAATGAGTAAATAGCTTGATTGTATTAATTTTATCATAAATGTTGTATATAATCAATTTTTTGCCATCTTACAGCTTTTGCTTTATATATCAAAAAGGTTTGAGCTTTCTTACATTTAATATTAAATTTTTTAATATGAAATAATATAAATTTAATATTAAATATGTTATAATCATATAGATTGATAATTCTTATTTACTAAAGTGCATTACAAGAGATAATATAAGTATTTTAATTAAGCTTTATTATAAGTTTTGACAGCAGGAAATATTTTACAAATTTAATATTTGAAATTGGAGAAGAATATGAATTACGAAGAAGCAATGGAGTATATAAAAAGCACATATAAATTCGGCAGTAATTATGGTACCGAGAGAACAAAAAAAATACTGGAGATTTTGGGAAATCCTCAAGATAAAATAAAATGTATACATATAGCCGGCACGAACGGCAAAGGCTCTATGAGTGCGATGACTGCAAAAATACTAATAAGTGCAGGATATAAAGTGGGTATGTATACATCGCCTTTCATAGAGGAATTTGAGGAAAGAATACAGATAAACGGAGCAAATATCCAAAAAGACGATTTGGCAAAAGCAATTACAAGAGTGGAAAAAGCTGTAAATGAAGTATTGTCACTTGGATATGACAATCCTACAGAGTTTGAGATAATAACTTGTGCAATGTTTTTGTATTTTTGCGAGCAAGGTGTAGATTTTGCGGTGATAGAAGTGGGGCTTGGAGGCAGACAGGACTCTACAAATGTTATGACACCGATAGCTTGTGTGATAGCATCAATAAGTTTTGACCATATGCAAATATTGGGAGATACTTTGGAAAAAATCGCACTTGAAAAATCAGGAATAATAAAAGAAAATGTGCCTGTAATAATGTATCCACAAGAACAAGAAGCTTTAGACGTATTTAAACGAGTATGCGAAGAAAAAAATGCCAAGTTGATATTGGTAGATAGAAACTCCGTACAAGAAAAAGAAATCATAAAAAATTCCGCTATGCAGGAAATAATTGTAAAAACTCAAAATGACAGTTATGATATATCGTTAAATCTTCTCGGAGTACATCAAAAACTTAATTGTGCGACTGTGATAAATTTGATGGAAGTGCTTATATCGCAAGGTATAGATATAAAAAAGGCAGATATATTGAAAGGTTTGAGAGAAGTAAAATGGATAGGACGTCTGGAGATTATGAGAAGAGAGCCTATGGTAGTTTTGGACGGTGCGCATAACATAGACGGAATAACTAATCTTACAAACAGTATAAAAAAATATTTCAAATACGATAAAATGGTTTTGATACTTGGAATATTAGCAGATAAACAAGTAGATGACATGATAAAAATGCTGACACCTATTGCAAGTAAAATAATAGCCGTATCTCCGCACAGCGATAGAGCAAAAGGCGCCAAAGAGCTTGCCCAAATAATAAAAAATACAAATCCTAATTGTGAATATGAGGAAGACTATGCAAAGGCATATAAAAAAGCACTTTCTTATTGTGATAAAGACGATTTGCTTATGATAGCAGGTTCATTATATTTGATAGGCGATATGAGAAAAGTTGTAAAAAATAACATAGATTAATAAATTGCATAAAAAATGGATTTCAAAAGATCGAGTATATCTTTTAAAATCCATTTTTTGTTTTATGTAAATATAGTTTAATTAATACTAAAATCTTATAGAACAATGGAAGAACATAATAATTAATTTTTCTGGTAGACTATTTGTACCAATGTTATATAATTATACAAGGTATTCATAATTTTATTAGAAAAGAGTATAAATTTTAAAATATATAAGAATTTTATTTTAAGTAGACATAAATTTACTTAGCTAATAAATTCTTAAAAAATAATATCAATTATTCTATTAACGTTTAGTACGATGTCATTTTTTAGCAATCTTCTTTTTTATAATTGCAAAAACAAGATTTATTATGAGTAATGTAAAAAAACCTAAAAAGCTGATAATTGCCAAGTTTTTGTAATAATCATTATTTTTTGCAATTTTATCCATTAAATTTATAAAAAACAATACAACAAATCCTGATATAACGCTTTTTATCCAAAATAATTTTTTAAAATTCATAATAAAACCTCCATGCCGTTATCCAATTAAATATAGATATTTTTAAAATAGGGTTTAGTATAAAATAGATTTTATAATTTTTCCCATTTTATCCTAATATAATATATCAGGTATACTAATGAACTTAAAGACCATGTAATCGGATATGCCCACGAAATTGTATCTATGCTTGGAAAAATAGGTACAACAATGTTAAGATATGTTACTCTGACTATGCACCAGAATGTGAGCATTATAAACATCGGCACATATGCTCTACCAAGGCCTCGCAGTATTCCGCTCATAATATGAGAAAAAGCGAGTAAACATGAAAATGCTGCGCAAATTCTGGCTTTTCTTACACCAAAAGATATTACCCTTAAATCATCTGTGAAAAAAGTCATAAGATATGGAATAGTAATATATACTATAAGTCCGATAAATTCTGCTAAGAGCACACCTGTAAATATTGAAAATTTTGCACCTTTTTTCATTCTTTCCAAGTTTCCGGCTCCTAAGTTCTGACTGATAAAGGTAGATATTGCAAGAGAAAAGCAAGTAATAGGCAAAAAAGTAAAACCGGATATTTTTTCATAAGAGCCGTTTCCTGCTACAGCATATTCTCCAAAATGATTGACATTGGATTGTACCACTACATTGGCAAGAGATATTATAGAGCCTTGTATTCCCGCAGGAATACCATTTTTTAATATTTGTTTAAGATAAAATTTTTCTATCTTTATTTTTGAAAAATGCAATTTATAATCAGAGTTTACTTTCATCAGATAATTAATGCATAAAAAAGCACTGATAAATTGTGATGTAATAGTGGCAAAAGCTGCAGCACCTACACCATATCCCATAATACCTACGAGAAAATAATCAAGTATGATATTTGTAATAGATGCAATCATCAAAAATTTGAGAGGAGTAACACTGTCTCCAACCGATCTCAGTATACTCGATGACATATTATAAAGCACAAAAAACATAGAGCCCATAAAATATATTCTAAAATAAGTAATGGACTCAGGTAGTACATGTTCAGGAGTGTCCATCAACACCAATATGTAAGGTACAAAATAAATTCCGACAGCTGTCAGCACTATGCCGGTTATTAATGCAAAGCCTATACAAGTATGGATTGTTCTTTGCATTTTTTCTATATCTTTGTTGCCATAATACCTTGCAATAACAACTCCTGAACCTATACTAAGCCCGTCAAAAAATCCTATCATCAACAGAATAAGTGCGGTAGATGAGCTTACAGCGGCAAGTGAGCTACTGCCAAGGTAGTTGCCGACTATTAAAGAGTCTACAATATTATATAATTGTTGAAATAAATTGCCTATAAATATGGGTATTACAAAAAGTAAAATACCCTTACTTATAGGACCGTTTAATAATAAATCATTATTTTTTTGTATAAATTGTTTCATAAAATATCTCCTAAAGTTATTTTACAACTTATATATATTAAATTCAAGATATTTTATTATTTGGAAATTATGCTTACATTAAAATTCGCTTATAACAATACTATATCTTATAAATTATTAATATAAAATCCTATAAAAGCAGGACAATATATGCATTTATAGGATTTTATAGATTTGATATTTTATACTTTTATAATTTTAAGAAAGTTTTAAGCAACAATTGGCACAAAAATTATTTTAAGATAATATGCCGAATTTATAGCCTAAAGAATTGTAATATTCTATTATTTGCGGTAAGGCATCTACACTTTTTTGTTTTATATCGTGCATAAGAACAACTACTACTTTTGGACTTCCTCCGTACATAGCCATATCTTCTTTTATATTGTCAAGTGCACCTTGTAAATCCCTTCTTGAGCCTTTTGCCTCGGCATCACCTGTAAGGACATTCCAATCTATATTGTATATGTTTTGTTGTGCCAATGCCTCATCTACAGGTGAAAGTCCTTTCCATGACATATGTCCTCCAGGATAACGAAATATCGTAGTTTTAAAGTCTTCGCCGAGGGATTTTCTTATTGCTTTCATATTTTGATCTATTTCAGCAAGTACGTTTTCTACGCTGCCAACTCTGTTCGGATAAAGGTTGGAATACTCATGAGTGTATGAATGCAAGCCTACAGCGTGTCCTTCTTTCATTTCTCTTTCCAGCAAAGGTTTTGCGTAATCCTGGTCGGCGCTTCTTCCTACTATGAAAAATGTTCCGTGTACCCCGTAATTTTTCAATGTATCCAATACTATTGGAGTAAGAGATGACGAAGGTCCGTCATCAAATGTTAAAAATACAAGTTTGTCTGTGCCTGTATAAGTTGACGGATTCAATATCCAGTTATTTACATCTTTACAGCTATATGCCCAAGCTTCAGCCTCATAGTTATGAGATGTACCCGGTTTTTGGGAAGTCGGATCTATTTGAGGTTCTTCTTTAGATTTCTCGTCTGCTGCGTCACTATCTTGAGAATCTGAACTGTCATCAGCTTTTGTTTTATCATTTTCACCATTTTTTGAAACGTTCGTTTCTATTTTAGTATCGTTTTTGGATATTTTTTTGTCGGAATTGAATGATTGTACAAACTTGATCGCAATTAACAATGCTGCAATTACAACTGCTATAATTATTATTAATCGTATATAAGAGTGATTTTTTCTCTTTTTGTAATTTAAGTTGCTCATAAAAATACCTCTTTAAAATAAAATTATAATGAAAGTGTGTGTTTTTCTCATTATATCACTAAGTATTCAATATTTCTATATAAAATAATAATTTTCTATTATTTTTTCGGCTATTTTTAAACCGTCTATAGCACTGCTGACTATTCCGCCTGCATATCCGCCACCTTCTCCGCAAGGGTATAGATTTGATATGCTTACGCTGTTTAAGTTATCCGGATTTCTTAATATTCTGACCGGTGAAGATGTTCTTGTTTCTACTCCTGTTAAAATTGCATCGTTATCGGCAAATCCTTTTACTTTTTTATCCATGGCTATTATAGATTTTTTTATTGACTCTGTAAGTTCTTTTTTGTATATTTCGTTTAAGTTGGATAATTTATAGCCTATTTCGTATGTCGGTTTGACTTTTCCTATATGTGTGGAAACTGTATTATTTAGAAAATCTCCTACTCTTTGAACAGGAGCTTTATAGTTTCCTCCTCCTAAGATAAATGCTTTTCTTTCGCATTCCTTTTGAAAATCTACTCCGCCCAATATATTGTCGTTAAAATCAGTTTCACGTACGTTTACAAGTATCGCACTGTTTGCATTTACACCGTCTCTTGCGTTATAGCTCATACCGTTTACAACTAATTCTTCTTTTGAAGAAGACGAAGGGATAACATATCCGCCGGGACACATACAAAATGTATATACACTTCTATTTACTTCATTTAGGGCATTTGTCAGGAAGTATTCGCTCGAAGACAATTTTGGGTTGTTGTAATGCTCCTTATATTGTGCTTTATCTATATTTTCTTGTAAATGTTCAATTCTGAATCCTACTGCAAACGGCTTTTGAAGCATTGATATATTGTTTTTATAAAGCATACCAAATGTATCTCTTGCACTGTGACCTATTGCAAGTACTACCATAGATACATCTATATTTTCTCCGTTTATAACAGCTGATTTTATGATGTTATTTTCTATTACAAAATCTTCCAATTTGTTCTCGAATCTAACGCTTGTGCCCAGTGAATATATGGCATTTCGCATATTTTTAACCACATTTTTTAATATGTCAGTTCCTATATGGGGTTTTTGTTTATATAATATATTTTCATCAGCACCAAATTTATGGAATGTTTCCAATACTTCAAAACCTCTTACATCTTTACTTCTTGAGGTAAGTTTGCCGTCTGAAAAAGTGCCTGCACCTCCCTCTCCAAATTGTACGTTGGAGTTTTCATTAAGAATGCTTGTTTTCCAAAAGTTTTCTACATCTATACTGCGTTTATCCACGTCTTTTCCACGCTCTATCAATATCGTTTTGTACCCATATAGGCTGAGTTTATAAGCGCAGAATAAACCGGCAGGTCCGCTACCTACTACTAATATAGGCTTATCAATAGAGACACTGCCCTTTTTTAATATGGGGATATTTTGTTTTATATAAGGTTTTATATCAGTATCATCGAATATATGTTTATTTAATTTTTTTTCATCAGCATCTACCAAGACCTGATATATAAAATGTATATTATCTCGTTTTCTTGCGTCCAATGACTCTTTTAATATCTTATAGTGTATATCTGTATTTTTCAGTTTTAATTTTTTTGCGATTTTATCCTTTATATTTGCTTCATCTTCATTTAAAGAGATTTTTATATTAGATACGGTAATCATTGTATCTCCTTGTTTTTATAAAATATTATATAATTGTGAATGTTTAAACTAAAACAACATATAGATAAATATATGCTTACAATGTATATAAATGATTATATCATAAAAAAGTATTAATAAAAATTATAATAAAAATTAAATTTTTTTAAAATCTAAATTGTAATTTATTAATAAATGGTGTACAATTATAAAGTGGTATTATCTTATGAGAAAAGAGTTTATTTGCTTAAAATTAATTATATATTCGTTTTATACTAACTATATATGATTATTTAAACAAACTGCAATCGTTTTTAAGAATTAAAATAATTCTCATTTAAAAAATAAAAGAAAAGGAGATGAACATATGCTTAAAAAACTATGTCTATGTTATTTTTCCGTTACAGGAGTTGCAAAAAAACCGTAAGAGCTCTTGAAGAAATATTTTTTACTATTTGATGATACTGAAAAGTTAAATAAGTGCGAACTTTTGTGAAAATGTTTTTTATAATATATCTTAATAGAAATTGAGTGATTATAATTAGTTAAAATTATAGCAAATAACTTATTTTAAACTTGTTTATAATTATATTTAATATATAAATGTTTTTTATTTTTATATTGTAGGAGGGGACAATGCAATTAACGACTTTTAGAGGGGGTATCCACCCTAAACACAACAAGTCTACTACTGAGCATAGTGCAATAGAGTATCTCGATGCACCGGATAAAGTGTATATACCTCTTATCCAAAACATCGGCGCTCCATGTAGCAGCTTGGTAAAGAAGAATGATATTGTAAAAGTGGGACAAAAAATAGGTGAACCACTCGGTTTTGTATCAGCGCCTATACACTCATCCGTTTCAGGAAAAGTTATAGACGTGAAAAAAATATTGGTTAATACAGGAGAAAAAGCTGACTGTGTAATAATAGAAAATGATAAAGAATACACAATTCACGAAGATATAAAACCATACGGAACAATAGAGGAATTGTCAAAAGAAAGACTTTTAGAGATAGTAAAAGAAATAGGTTTGGTTGGTATGGGGGGAGCAACATTCCCTACACATGTAAAACTTAATCCTCCGAAGGATAAGGTGGTAGATGCCATTATATTAAACGGAGCTGAATGTGAACCATATCTTACAGCAGACCACAGATTGATGCTTGAACAGACAAAAGATGTTGTAGACGGTCTGAGAGCCATACTTAAAATAACATCTGTAGAAAATGGTTACATAGGAATAGAAGATAATAAACCTGATTGCATAGAGGCGATAAAAAAAGAGGTTGAAAAATATCCGAATATAAAAGTTGTAACATTAAAAACAAAATATCCGCAAGGAGCGGAAAAACAACTTATAAACGTATGTACAGGTAGAGAAGTTCCATCAGGAGGATTGCCTGCGGATGCGGGAGCAATAGTTGATAATGTGGCAACAGCCGCACAGATAGCAAAATCTTTAAGAACAGGTCTACCTCTTATAGAAAGAATATGTACAGTAACAGGTGGAGCGATAGCAAATCCTAAAAATGTTATGTTTAAGATAGGAACTTTGTACAGCGATATAGTAGAGATGACAGGCGGATTTAAAGAAGATCCTGCAAAGGTTATAAGTGGTGGTCCAATGATGGGCGTTGCATTAGCTAATATAAATGTACCTGCTAACAAAGGAACATCAGGCATACTATGTTTTACACAAAAAGAGGCTGAAATAGGAGAAACACAAAATTGCATAAGATGTGCAAAATGTGTAGGCGTTTGTCCGGCAGGGTTAGAGCCTATTTATATAAGTGCACATACATTAAAAGACAATTTTGAAAAAGCGGAAGAATATAGAGCACTTGACTGTATAGAATGTGGTTCATGTTCTTTTATATGCCCTTCAAAACGTCCGTTACTGCAATCAATAAGAGTTGCAAAAAGAGAAATAATGGCGATGAGAAGAAAAGCACAGGAAAAAGCCAAAGCAGAGGCTGAAAAGAATGCCAAGTAGCAAAGAATACCTTGAATTTGTTTTAGAACAGTTGTCAGATTTGGAGGATATAAATTATCGCAAGATGATGGGAGAGTATATTTTATACTATAAAGATAAAATTATAGGTGGAGTATATGATGACAGATTGCTCATAAAACAAACCGATAAGGCAAAAGAAATGATAAGAGATTTAGTATATGAATTACCGTATGAAAATGCAAAACCTATGTTACTTGTAGACGTAGATGACAAAAGTTTTTTAACAAATCTTTGTAAAGCCATATACGATGAATTACCATATACAAAAAAGAAAAATAAAAATTAAAAAATCAGATACACAGGAGGGAACAATGGAAAATAAAGACTTAATAATATCTTCATCTCCCCATATAAGAAGTAACGAAACAGTTTCGTCAGTTATGAGAGATGTGATTATTGCTTTGCTTCCGGCTACCATTGCCAGTATATATTATTTTAGAGCAGGTGCTGCAATCAATATAGTATCAGGTGTAGTGGGAGCGGTATTGGCAGAATATGTAATACAAAAACTTATGAAAAAACCTATTACAATAAAAGATTTATCGGCTGTTGTAACAGGATTATTATTAGCATTTAACGTACCGGCGTCAGCACCTTGGTGGCTTACTTTTGTAGGAGCGGTATTTGCGATAGTAATTGCAAAACAACTGTTTGGTGGCTTAGGACATAACTTTGTAAATCCGGCGCTTATAGCAAGAGCGATGTTACTTGCATCTTGGCCTGTACTTATGACATCTTGGACATTACCATATACAAAATCACCTGATATGGTATCAACAGCTACACCGCTTGCATTTATAAAAAATGCTGCATCAGAAGGAGTGGTAAGAGCGGATTTAATGGATATGTTTTTAGGAAATATACCGGGAACAATAGGAGAAACAAGTGCGATACTTCTAATATTAGGTGGAATTTACTTAATGTACAGAGGAGTAATAACATATGTGATTCCTGTTACTTATATAGCTACAGTTGCAGTACTTACTTATGCTTTTTCAGGATTTGATTCATCAATGATATTATATAATATATTCGGTGGAGGCTTGATGCTCGGAGCATTCTTTATGGCTACCGACTATGCGACATCACCTATGACTGTAAAAGGACAAGTCATATATGCTTTCGGATGTGGTCTTTTAACATCTGTTATAAGATATTACGGTGGATATCCGGAAGGAGTATCTTATTCAATATTGCTTATGAACGTGGCAACACCTCTTATAGAAAGACAAGTAAGACCGAGAGTGTTTGGGGAGGTAAATAAAAAATGAAAAACGAAGTAATTAAATTCGGATTGATATTATTTATAATAACAGCGGTATCTACCGGAATAGTATCAACAATATACGGAATAACACAACCTATAATAGAAACACAAAAAATAGAAAAAGACAATAAAGCAAGACAAGAGATACTATATGTTGCAAAATCTTTTGAAAAAATAGAAGAAGAATTTGGAGAAGATATAGTAGAAGTATATAAAGGAGTAGATGCTGATAATAAAACAGTCGGTTATACAATAAAAAATATATCAAAAGGATACGGCGGAGATATAGAAATAACTACAGGTATAACAGCAGACGGTAAGATAAGCGGAGTAAGCCTTGGAAGTATGTCGGAAACTCCCGGACTTGGAGCAAAATCAAAAGATCCTGCATTCATAGATCAATACAACGATAAAGAGGCAAAAGAGCTGAAAGTAATTAAAAATGCAGTGCCTAAAGATAATGAAATAGTTGCGATTGCAGGTGCAACAATAACATCAAATGCAGTTACAAAAGGTGTAAATCAATCTATAGAACTCTTTGAAAATGAGTTAAATAAATAGGAGGCTAAAATGGGATTTTTTAAAGCATTAAAAAATGGAATTATAGACGAAAATCCTACTTTCGTCCAAGTACTTGGTATGTGTCCGACGCTTGCCACAACAACATCAGCAATGAACGGACTCGGTATGGGATTATCAGCAACAGTCGTGTTGGCATTGTCCAATTTACTGACATCACTGCTTAGAAAGATAATACCATCAAAGATAAGAATACCTATATTCGTAGTTGTTATAGCATCTTTCGTTACAGTTGTACAGTTTTGTTTAGAGGCTTTTGTACCTCCGCTATATGATGCACTCGGACTTTTCATACCGCTTATAGTTGTTAACTGTATAATACTTGCAAGAGCTGAAGGTTTTGCATATAAAAATCCGCCTCTTGCATCATTCGGTGACGGTTTGGGAAATGGCTTAGGATTTACATTAGCACTTTCAATATTAGGTGCAGTTAGAGAAATATTGGGAAACGGTTCAATATTTGGAATAGACATATTGGGGAAAATAGGTTATCAACCGGCATTAATAATGATACTTCCACCGGGAGCATTCTTGGCACTTGGATTATTATTGGCAGGATTTAATAAAATTAAGAATAAAAAATAACAGATTGAAATATAAAAGGAGAATACGATGAAAAATATACTTTTGATACTCTTAATCTCCATACTTGTTGACAACTTTTGTATGTCGAAGTTTCTCGGTATATGTCCGTTCTTAGGCGTATCAAAAAAAGTTGAAACAGCAATAGGTATGGGTATGGCGGTTACATTCGTAATGGTATTGGCATCAATAATCACATGGTTGGTACAGTTATTATTGAACGCATTAGGTATACAGTTTACACAGACAATAGCTTTCATACTTGTAATAGCTGCACTTGTTCAATTCGTAGAGATGGTAATTCAAAAGACAAGTCCTACTCTATATCAGTCATTGGGGGTTTATCTGCCTCTTATAACTACAAACTGTGCAGTGCTTGGGGTAGCTATACTTAACATACAAAACAACTATAACTTGATAGAAACTATATTCAACGGTTTAGGTGGAGCATTAGGCTTTACACTTGCGATAGTATTATTTGCAGGAATAAGAGAGAGATTGGAGCTGTCAGATATACCGAAAACATTTGAAGGTTTTCCGATAGCACTTATATCAGCGTCACTTATGGCAATATCATTCCTCGGATTTAGTGGATTAGGAAAGTAGGTGTAATAGATGAGCGTAATAATAAATTCAGTAGTAAGTCTTTCAGTTATGGGATTTGCATTTGCAGCAGGACTTGCTATTGCATCAAAAAAATTTGCTGTTGAAGTAGATCCTAAAGAAGAGGCAATATTAGGAGTATTACCGGGAGCAAACTGTGGAGGTTGCGGTTTTCCGGGTTGTGGAGGATTGGCAGCCGCTATAGCTTCAGGAAAAGCACCTGTAAACGGATGTCCTGTAGGCGGAGCAGCAGTAGCGGAAAAAGTTGCGGTTATAATGGGAGTTACAGCGGAATCAGGAGTTAGAAAAGTAGCAAATGTAGCTTGTAACGGTACTACTGAAAATGCAGTTCAAAAAGCAAAATATTTAGGGATAATAGATTGTAAAGCGGCGACAATAGCACAAAGCGGACAAAAAGGCTGTACATACGGTTGTATGGGATTTGGAACTTGTGTCAGAGCTTGTAAGTTTGATGCCATATATATAGGTACAGACGGAGTTGCACACGTAGATAGAGAAAAATGTGTTGCTTGCGGTAAATGTATAGAAGTTTGTCCAAAATCTATAATAGATTGGATACCTGAAAATCAACAAGTTTACATATTCTGTCGCTCAAGAGAAAAAGGAAAAGATGTAAAAGATGTATGTTCAGTAGGATGTATAGGCTGTCAACTATGTGTTAAGAGTTGCCCTTTTGGAGCCATGTCTTTTGACAATAACTTGCCTACTATAGATTATGACAAATGTAAACAGTGTAATATATGTGTTCAAAAATGCCCTACACATGCAATAAAAGGTAAAGAAATAAAGAAAAAAGAACCTTTGAGTGTGAAACCGGCTGCACCGGATGATAAAAAAGAAGCTGATAATAATCCTCCGGCAGAAGCAAAAAATGAACAGGTAAAAGAACAAAAAGAAGTGCAAGAGACAGCATAATATAAAAAAATACCAATATTAATCATAATAAGATTAGTATTGGTATTTTTTGTTGTAATACTATTTTCTAATAAAATTATGGATAAGTTGTATAATTATATAAAATTAATATACATAGTCTATCAGAAAAATTAATTGTCATGATTTTCCATTATTCTATAAGATTTTATTATAAATTTAAAGAAAATACCGCATTCGCTTCAACTGAAAGTTATGATTAGATTTAATAATATACATTAGAGTTTTCTATAACAAATATTATTGAACTTTTTTGTTCTCTTATGGGGAGATGTATTTTTAAACTTATAATATAAGATTTATACTTTGTAAACAAAGAATTTTTTTCGACAGTTATTAACAATTCATAAGTATTTTTTCAGCTACCAAATCACCGATTGTATCTGTACCTACATATTTTAAAGAGCTGTCTTTGTTATGAGAAGAAATGCCTGCTCTATAGCCTTGTGCAAGTACACTGTATACAGCCTCATCTATATCGTCAGCCTCATCACTTAAGTTAAAACCGTATCGAAGCATAAGACCTGCCGATAATATGCTTGCCATAGGATTGACTATATTTTTACCGGCTATATCATTTGCAGAGCCGTGAGTAGGACCGCACATACAGTTATTTTCGCCGATGCTTGCATACGGTATAAGTCCTACAAAACCTGATAATATGCCGGCTTCATCGGATATTATATCACCGAACATATTTTCGGACAATATGACGTCAAATTCACTTGCACGTCTTATCAGTTGCATAGTAGCGGTATCTATATACATACGTTCTACTGTTATGTCAGGGTTTTTCTTTGCATAATCATCGAATATCAATCTCCACAACTTAGATGTCGCAAGCACATTAGCTTTATCCACCAAGGTTATTTTTTTTCTTCTGCGCCTTGCCATCTCGAACGCTCTCGATGTTATTCTGTCAATCTGCTTAAAATCATAATACATTAAATCAGTGGCAAATCTGTTATCGCCTTCTCCTGAAATTTTATGTTCTCCTATATACAGTCCTGCTGTCAATTCTCTTACTATAAGTATATCTACACCCTCTTCTATGTATTCACTTTTTAGTAAGGCTTGATTTGAAAGTCTCTTGTCTATTCTGATAGGTCTTAAATCTGTAAACAGGTCAAGTTCCGTTCTTATGTCAAACAATGCTTTTACAGGCTTTTTTTCTTCGTCAAGGTCGAGAGTGGGACTGCCTACCACTCCGAATAATATATTTTTGCATTTTTTGCAGGCATCAAGAGTGCTGTCCGGCAGAGTTTTTTTATAAACGTTATATGCACTTTCTCCCATTAAATATTCATTAAAGTTAAATTTATGAGAGTATTTTTTTTCTACAGCGTGTATAGCCTTTACAGCTTGATCTACAATTTCAGGACCTACGCCGTCACCCTTTATAAGTACAACATCTGTATTCATAAATAAATCTCCTTTATATAAATTTAAGGCAGTTTGTTATAAATTAAAAATATAATGCAAAAATGAAATAATATGATATTAAATATGCAAAAATTTAATTATAAAATATATGTTTTGTTATTGTTATTGTTTTTGTTATGCATAAATTATTAGAATATAGTGGAATGTAAAGGTATAATATAATAATATATATTTTATAAAAATGAAATATGATTATATAATTCTATCATTTTTTTGTAAAAAATCAATAGCGGATGTAAAAAATATAAATACATTTGTTTAGATTTTAGACAAATGGAGTATTATAATTAATATATAATTGGTATGGTTTTAAAAGTATAATACCATATGATGAGGAAGATATGTCAAGTATAGTTAAAAAGTCGATTTTGAATCTGAATTTGCCTTATGAAATAGAATATGCAATATTAAATTTGGAAGATGAAGAGTTACTCAAAAGCCAACAAGATTTTTTTTGCTTTTTGACAAATAGAAAAAACGACAACTTGATAACCTCGCTTGAAAGCGATGATATAAACTCGAGAGTTTTTGCCCAAAATGTGCTTGAAAATGCAAAGAGTATAATAGTTATATTGTTTCCTTATCTTACAGATGAGCACAGCAAAAACGGAAATCTATCCATGTACTGTATGGGTATGGACTATCATATATCTGTTAAGGATATGCTTTGCGAGATTGTAAAATATATCAAAAACTTTCATAAAGATTCAGGTTTTTATATTCAATCAGATACAGGCACATTAAATGAAAGATTTTTCGCATTTTATAGCGGGTTAGGTAGACTTGGGATAAACTCTATGATTTTTAGCGATATATACGGGAGCTATGTGAACATAGGACTTATAGTGACAGACTTGCTTTTAAATGAGAAGAAATATGATAAAAAGTATTGCGACCAATGTATGGCTTGTGTGAAAAGCTGTCCCGGGGGAGCTATAAATGGTGATTTTACTATAAACAGTTATAGATGTGCCTCATATATCACACAGAAAAAAGGGGAGTTAAACGAGCATGAGCAGGGGATAATTAAAAAGAGCAAAAAAATTTTCGGCTGCGATGTATGTCAAAATGTGTGTCATTTTAATAATAATGTAAAAACTATTCCTAAAAATTGTGATATAATTAAGACTATAAAAAATGAAGACATAGATGAGTTGTCAAACAAAAAGTTCAAAGAAAAATACATTTCAAGGGCGTTTAATTTTAGAGGAAAATCTGTTATAAAGCGCAATTTGGATATTTTGAAAGATGATTGATACTGTTTTATGTTAAAACATAATAAAAGGAGTAAATTTTGAATAAATATAAGGCTATAATTGAAATCTTAAAAGAGATGTATCCGGATGCTACTTGCGAGCTCAACCACAATACACCTTATGAATTGCTTGTAGCAACAATACTGTCGGCTCAATCTACCGATAAGAGAGTAAACATAGTCACAAAAGACTTGTTCAAAGTGGCTGATACACCTGAAAAGATGGTGAACTTAGGCGAAGAAAAACTTAAAGAATATATAAGGACGATAGGTTTTTTTAATACAAAATCGAAAAATTTAATATCAATGTCGAGAGATTTGATACAAAAATATAATTCTAAAGTTCCAAAGACCATGGAAGAGTTAACATCTCTTGCAGGGGTAGGGCGAAAGACTGCAAATGTAGTTATGAGCAACTGTTTTAAAGTGCCGGCGATTGCAGTCGATACGCACGTTTTCAGATTAGCACACAGATTAGGTTTTTCTAAAGAGGAAGATGTCTACAAAGTCGAGCTTGATTTGCAAAAAAAGATTGCAAAAAAAGACTGGACTCTTGCACATCATATGCTTATATTTCATGGCAGGTATACTTGCAAAGCCAAAAATCCTCTATGTGAAAAGTGTAATCTCAAGGAATATTGTCTATATTATAAAGATATACTTAAAAAGAAGAGTTAATTTTTAAATATATTGGATTTTACAGAGGTTTAAAATGTTTTAAAAAGCTTTTTATAATTTTGGCTAAGTAAAAAATAAATATATAGTGATTTTATTTAAAATAATTGTAATATCAATTTGCTTAAATATATTTAACTTATTTTCGATTACTATATATATGAATTTTTTATATAAATTTTTTGTTATCATAATTTTTTATAATTTTTTAATCAGCAAGAAGGTGATAAAGTGAAAGAAAGAAAAAAAGTAAAGAAAAGATCCGTTTTTCCTAAAATAGCCATAGTATTTGCTGTTGTTTTGATGATTTTTTCAGGAGTTGTAGTATATGCAAATACGTTGATGAATACAGGGAACATATACAATAATGTATTTATAAATGGAGTGAACGTGTCTAATCTTTCCGTTAATGAAGCCAAGTCTTTATTAGAAAATAATTTTAAATTTGGAACTCTTACACTTACAAATGAAGATAAACAGTGGGTGCAGGGATTGTCAGATGTAGGTTTTTCATATGATATAGATACAGCTGTGGAAAAAGCCTATGAAATAGGAAGAAAAGGCAATTTTTTGACAAATGCAATAAAAGTTATTACACTGAATTCAGGTTTGGAAGAATTTATTGAGCTTGAAACAAAAGAAGACTATACAAAGCTTGATGAATTTTATAATAAAGTTGCAAGTGAGGTCAATGCTGAACCTGTAAATGCCACTGTGAGTGCAGACGGAGGAAGTGTGAGCATAATTCCTTCACAAAATGGATATGCAGTGGATATAGAGAAATTAAAAGCTGATGTTGAAAACGCAGTAAAATCAAGTGAAGAAAAGACAGTAAAAGTGGCTATACCTGTAGCTGTAAAAGAGCCTTCAGTAAAAACAGAAGAGCTATCATCAATAAATGGAATTATAGCATCATATACTTCAAAATATTCCACCAAAGATTCAGAACGTTCATTCAACGTGGCGCTTGCCGCACAAAAGTTGAACGGACAGTTGCTTATGCCGGGAGAAGAAGTCAGCTTTCTTGGAGTTCTTGGGGATGTATCTACATCAAACGGATTTAGAGCTGCAAAAATTATAGTGAATAATGAATATCAGGACGGAGTTGGAGGTGGAGTATGCCAAGTGAGTTCCACTTTATATAATGCGCTTTTATTAGGTGGAATGGATATAACACAAAGAACAAACCATTCATTTCCGATAGGATATGTTCCGATAGGCAGAGATGCAACAGTTGCAACGTCAGGACCGGACTTAAAATATAAAAACTCATATCCGTTTCCTGTATATATAAAAACATATGCAGACAGCGGAGTTATGGTAGCACAAATTTATGGAGATACAACAAGAAGCAAACACGTTGACATATATTCTGAAGTTACAAGTACAGTAGAGCCTACATTGGTATATAAAAATGATCCTAATTTGCCAAAAGGAAAAGAAGAAATAGAAGATCCGGGACATACAGGATACACTTCAGTGACCTATAAAATGGTGGACGGACAAAAAACAGTTATATCAAAAGACAGATATACTATGACACCGAAAATAATAAGAACAGGTACAGGACCTGAAGAGGTTAAACCTGCTGAAGATGCTGCAAAAACGACAACAGTAAATAATGTGAACGCACAACAAAATTCAAATGAAACTCAAGAAGAGCCATCAATATTTTAAAACTGATTTCTAATAGAATAATAGGTAATAAATTAATAAGTTTATAAATAACCCTTTATTATATTTGTGTAACACTATTTTCCATCATTTTATTAGTGTTTAGTATAAAATAAAAGATTTCCCTTAATTATAGGGAAATTTTTTTGCAAAAAAAATACCATATAAAATACTTCTTATAAAGTAAAATATACGGTATTTTTTCAAAAAAGGGTGTTACATAAAAAATTATTTATTTATATAATTCATTATTTGGTTTGCAAGTGAGTCTGCTATATATATTTGAGCTTCTTTTGTTCCTGCACCTATGTGACAAGTTATGCTGAAATTATCCAATTTGAATAATTTGTTATCTTTTGCAGGAGGTTCAATTTCCATAACGTCAAAACCTGCACCTGCTAATTTTCCGGATGTAAGAGCATCATAAAGAGCTTCTTCATCAACTATACCGCCACGTCCTAAATTGAATAAGAAAGAACCGTCTTTCATAAGTGACAATTGTTCTTTTCCTATCATATGTTTAGTTTCAGGAGTAAGTGGAGTGTGTATTGATACTATGTCAGCTACTTTTAGAACTTCGTCTAAAGGAAGTATTCTTGCACCTATTTTATCAGCTACTTCTTGTTTTAGGTAAGGGTCATAAGTTACGATTTCTTTTGCTCCGAATGCTAAGCATATTTCTGCAACTCTGAATCCTATTCTTCCAAGAGAAAGTATACCTACAGTTTTATTTTTTATTTCATTTCCTGTAAAGCCTGTTTTATTCCAGTTTCCTGCTTTTACAAAATTGTTTGCGTTTCCTATTTTTCTAAGTACGTTAAGCATAGTACCTATTGCAAGTTCTGAAACTGCTGTTGTACTTCCATCAGGTACATTAAATACTGCTATGCCTTTGCTTTTTGCATATTCAACGTCTATGTGATTTAATCCTATACCGGCCATACCGATTGCTTTAAGTTTAACACCGGCATCTATCATAGGTTTTTGAACAGGTGTTTCTGCTCTTACTACAAGTATTTCATAATCTTTTACCATATCTGTTATTTCAGGGATAGATTTTCCATATGCAAGTGTAACTTCTACACCGTTTTTTTCAAATACATCTATACCGGATTGGTTAAAAAGTTCAGTAACAAGACATTTCATAATATAAATCCTCCTTAAAAATTTTAATAGAAATTTTACAACTCATTATGTAATGATATTTTGTGTTGATTGTAAAAACCTTTTCTCATATTATACTAAGTTTTATAAATTAAGTCAATATATTTTGCAATTATTCTTTCTTATAAATTTATTTAAAATAACAATGAAACACAAGTAATATAAATAAAAAAAGCAATTTAAAACAAAGTATAAATAATATTAAATTTTGTATCAATAGATATTTTTGCAATATTTTATTCAAAAATAAAAAAGTAATTACAGCAAGTATAAAATCTTTGCCATAATTACTTTTATATGATTATCCTACCAATTTATCCACTACATCTACCAAATTTTCTATTTCCGGCTTGCTTAGTTGAGCGTCAGCATTTACACTTTCTCCTTTATGTTTAAGTGTTTCTGTTATAAGTGATGAGAATATTACAACAGGTAGAGTCTTTAGTACAGGATTTTCTTTTATTTTTCTTGTTAGAGTATGTCCGTCCATTTGAGGCATTTCTATATCAGTTATTAAGATGTCAACTTCATCTTTGAAATTTTCACCTTTTCTTTCAAGCAAGTCTTCAAAATAATTCCATGCCTGTTGTCCGTCATTAAAGAATCTGAGTTGAGAAAATCCTGCTTTTGTAAGTGCTTCAAACAGTACTTTTCTTATAAGCGGAGAGTCATCTGAAAGTACAACTTTTAAGTTGCTTCTGTCTTTTTTTATTATTTTTTCTATACGTTCCTCATTTATTCCTGTCGCCGGTGCTATATCCGATACAACTTTTTCAAAGTCGAGCATCATAACGATTCTGTTGTCAAATGTTATGTTGCCTATAACGAGTGAACTCTTATCATCAATTATTGCATCAGGTTTTTGTATGTTTTTCCAAGGTACTCTTTGAATCCCTTTTACAAAATCTACGCAAAAAGCTACCTGATTTTGATTGAATTCACATAACAAGGTCGTAAATCTTGTCTTGTTTGTATGTTCTCCTGTCAAAACAAATTTCATATCTACAAGCGGAATTATAGTTCCTCTTACCATTGTAAGACCTATAACTGAAGCATTCGCTTTTGGAACAGGTGATATGTTGTCTACTTCCAATATTTCCTTTATCTTGATTACGTTTATTGCATAATCTCCATCACCTACTCTGAATTCAAGTATCTCAGCTTCGCCTGTACCTGTTTCCAACAATATTTCTTTTTTTGTGCTCATCACAATATCCCCTTTATTAAAAATTAAATTTGAACAACCTAATGCTTTACAATTATGCTGTCTTTGGATTTATTATGGATATTACCATTTGATTTTTGTCAAACATCTTTATAAGTCTTGAATTTATGTCTTCTATTTTAAGCTCGTTCAAGTAGTCGTAATATTCTAAAAGATTTTCATCTTTAAAGTATAGTGACAGATATATGTTTGCCAAACTTTCTACTGAGTCGAAAGTTTTTATGAAAGAGCCTAATTTTTGTTTTTTTACTCTTTCAAATTGTTCTTTTTCTGCTCCATATTTTTTAAAATTTTCTATCTCTTCAATTATTAAATTTTTTGTATTTTCTATATCTTTGCTTTCGCCTTCTATTGTTATATAGCCATAGTCTTTGGCTGATGTGTAATTGGCAGATAATTGTGAGAATATAAGTGAGCTGTTATATAATTTATCGTGCAATTTGGAGCCTTTTTTAAATA
This sequence comes from Peptoanaerobacter stomatis, assembly GCF_000238115.1. GTDB lineage: Bacteria > Bacillota > Clostridia > Peptostreptococcales > Filifactoraceae > Peptoanaerobacter > Peptoanaerobacter stomatis. The sequence goes on from NZ_JH414552.1 coordinate 59,775, forward strand.
TGAGCTGATTTATTATGTCCATTTCTATATCTTTTTTTATACGAGGATAATCTTCGTTTATAGTATCATTTTTTTCTTTGTATCCTATGCAAAACATAGGTATTGATACTTCCAATTCTTTTTGTATCTCTTTTTGTGCCGTTTCATCTGTTTCTTGTACTTGTATTCTTGTTATTTCACCCTCAAACATATTTGTATCTTTTACGGTATCTTTGATAATTTGCATAGTTTCTTGAATATCTACATCGCCTACGATAAACAAGGCCATATTGGATGGTGAATAAAATGAATTATAGCAATCATACAATTCTTGTGGAGTTATCTTGTAGATGCTTTCAACAGTGCCTGCTATGTCTATTGAGTTAGGGTGAGTTTTGTACATAGCCTTGAGACAATTAAAAAATAATTGCCAGTCGGGATTGTCGTCATACATTTTGATTTCTTGCGCTATTATGCCTTTTTCTTTTTCTACGTTTTCATCTGTAAAATGAGGAGTTTGTACGTAGTGTATGAGGTGCTTTAAAGATTCTTTAAAACCTTGAGTTGCCGAAAATAAGTAAGCTGTCATATTGAAGTTGGTGTATGCATTGGCATCTGCACCGTATTTTGAAAACTCGTCAAATGCGTTGCTGTTATCAGGCATTTCAAACATTTTATGCTCTAAAAAGTGTGCGATTCCTTCGTTTACTCTGATTTGTTTTTTTGTGTGAGGACTTATAAATTCAAGGTCATTTGAGCCGTAATCAGTTGCAAATACGGCATATTTTTTGCTAAAACCGTCCTTTTTCATTATGAATACTTGTAGATTGTTTGGAAGTTTTTCAGCATATATTTTTTCGTTTAAAATTTTATTTTCGTAAAACATATTTTCTCCGTTATAGTTAATACCGATATCTATTTAAAATATAATGTATCGCAATAAAACATTATAAATTGATGTTAGTTTTATTTAATAATATATAATATTAAGCTGATTTTTTAATCAGACTATAATATAAGGTCGGTATTTGATTTATTCATTTTTAGTCAAGAAATATTCTAATTCGCCTTGGCATTTTTGTGCTACCTTTTGAATATCATCTTTGCCTACACGTTCAATTATCGCTATTATTTCATCTATTGTTCGAGGTGTGTCTGATAGACTTTGTGCATAGTAAAAATCTCCAAGTGCGGCAAGAGAGTCTGTAAGTGTAGTAAGTGCGTGTATATAATGTCTTTTTGCACTATCAAGCTCTATATCGGTAATTCTACCGTTTTTCATATCTTCTATCTGTTCATTTATTAGATTTATTGTCTTTTGTTTATTTTCGGGTTCTATTCCGGCAGTTATCATCATAGTGCCTTTTACTTTTTGTAAGGTTGAAGCTATGGAGTAACATAAAGAGTGTTTTTCTCTGACGTTTGCAAACAGTTTGGAAAAAGCACCTCCACCTAAAATGTTTACGTATGTCACAAAATTGTAGTAATCTTCATCTTTTGGAGATATTCCAAATGTATAGCCGAGTACCAATTTACCTTGAGTGATGTCCATTTTTTCTTCTTTTTGTTTGAATTCTTTCTTTTCGTGTATTTTTTCCTTTTCTATTACAACAGGGTTTATTTTTATATCAAATATCTCTTTTATATAGTTTGTTACCTTGTCTTTTTCGAACTGACCGGCTACTACTATGTCTATAGGAGATGTTTTTATAAATTCCTGATAATATTCGTAAAGATTTTTTTCGTCTATGCTGTCAAGATCTTCTAAATACCCATCTTGTCTTATTGAAAAAGGCTCGTTTTCAAACATAAGTTCAGTAGCTTTATTAAAAGCATATTTGCCTTTGCTATTTATTTCAGCCTTTATATCTTCTGATAAGACTTGTTTTTCTATATCCACGTACTGTTTGATAAAACTGTCATTTTCTACGTTTGGCATAAATATGATTTCTTTTAATAATTCTAAAGCGTCTTGTGTTATGTTCTCCGGTAAAAATCTGTCTGATACCAAAGACAGAGTGAATGATATTATATGTTTCTCGCCTATTTTTTCGACTGAAGCGGATACACTGCTTGAGTACAACTCCTGCATTTTAATATCAAGCTCTAAGGGTGTCTTGTAGGTTTTTGTAGATGATTTTAAGACATAAGGAAGCAATGAATTTTTTGTAACTTCCTCTCTTTTTAAAGGTCTTTTGAAGTATACTGTTACGACATTGGTTTTGAATTTGTCGTTTTCAATATACATCATATTTACATTGTCATTAATTTTATATTTATATAGATTGTTCAAATTTTTCTCCTTGAAATTAAAGGTTCAGATTATTTTAAACAAAATTGTGCTATTTCGTCCAATTTTGAATAGTTTTTCTTTATATACAGATAACCTATAAGTGCCTCAAAACCTGTGGCATAGTTATATTCCTGAACATTGGCATTTTTTGGGGGATTTGTGGCTGAGTTTCTACCTCTCAGCACAATATCCCACATATTTTCATCAATTATATTGTTTTCTTTGAGAGTTTTTACCATATCTGCTTGTGTTTTGGCTTTGACGTATTTTGTTGAGAGTAGATGCAGTTTATTTACTTTTGAAAATTTATTTTTTGCAAGTACATAATTTCTGACATATATTTCCCATATGCAGTCGCCTATATATGCAAGTGCAAGCGTATTGATACAGTTTACATCATCTTGAGATAATGCAAGGTCTCCTATATTCTCGACCATTGTACCCCCTGTCTTGTGTCTTTTATTTCTATACCCATTTGTTTAAGTTCATCTCTTATTTCATCGGCTTTTGCAAAATCTTTTGATTTTTTTGCAATATTTCTTTGTTCTATCAATTCTTCTATTTTTGCAACATCGACATCTTCATCTGCTTTGTCCATAGCTATGTTGAGTACAGCTGTAAGCTCGTTTAACATATCAAGAGTTTGTTGTACGAATACTTTTGATGAATCTATACTTACATTCGTATTTGCAAATTTTACGAGATCAAATATAGCAGTTATAGCATCTGCTGTGTTTAAATCGTCATTCATCTTATCTATGAAATTTGTCTTGCACTCTTGCAAATATGCTACATTTTCTTTTTCCTGCTCGCTCATATCAGTTTTATCTATTTTTGTAAGAATAAAGTTCAGATTATTTTTGCAATTTTTTATTCTTTCCAATGAGCTTTTGGCTTGATTAAGCATATCTTTACTGTAATTTATCGGGCTTCTGTAATGTGCGGACAACATAAAGAATCTAAGTGTATCTCCGTCAAATTCTTTTAATACATCTCTAACTGTAAAGAAATTTCCAAGAGACTTACTCATTTTTTCGTTGTCAACATTTATATAACCATTGTGCATCCAGTAATTTGCAAATGTGTGTGATGAGCGTGCTTCACTTTGTGCTATTTCGTTTTCGTGATGAGGGAAGATTAAATCTTGACCTCCGGAGTGTATATCTATACTTTCTCCCAAGTATTTGTTACTCATAACAGAGCATTCTATATGCCAACCCGGGCGACCTTGTCCCCAAGGTGAATCCCAACCTATTTCTCCCTCTTTTTTACCCTTCCAAAGAGCAAAATCTATAGGAGCTCTTTTTTCATCGTTTATCTCTATTCTTGCGCCTGATAGCAAATCGTCTATATTTTTGTGTGATAGCTTACCGTATTCTTTGAATTTTTTTACTTCAAAATAAACATCATTGCCAAGTACATATGCGAAACCTTTATCTATCAAATCTTGTATGAAATCAATTATCTCTTTTATGTTTTCTGTAACTCGTGGATGGACGGTTGCTTTTCTTATTCCGATTGCTTTTGCATCTTTAAAATACTCTTCTATATATTTGTCCGCTAACTGTATAGGAGTTATACCTTCTTCGTTAGCCTTGATAATTATTTTATCATCGACATCTGTAAAATTTTGCACAAAAGTAACTTCATATCCGATATATTCCAAATAATTTCTGAGTGTATCAAAAACTATGAAAGGTCTTGCGTTTCCTATATGAAAATAGTTGTAGACTGTAGGTCCGCAAGAGTACATCTTAACCTTGCCTTTTTCAAGTTCTTTGAATTCTTCTTTTTGTGAACTCATAGTGTTATAGATTTTCATAATTCCTCCAAGTCATAGCTGATACCGACTAAAAAATAGGCATTTATGTTATTTATAAATATATATAAATATATATAAATAATTAGCCATTGCTTAATCAGGTAACTATATAAAAAATTAAGTATGTAATTTATAAAACTAAAAAATATGTAACAGTTTTTATATATTATACCATAAAAGCGTATATTTTAACAAAAAATAATTTAATATAACAGAGTGATTGTTAATAAAAATATGAATATAATAAATCATGGAGGTGTTCATATTTTATAGGATAATAGTATTATTTAAATATTATTTTACGTTATATTATTTTAAACAGGTTCAGGTATTGCATATCTGTTGTTTTGAAAAAAGTGTAATAAAGATATGTTTATTATATAGTTTCAATCAGTTTACAATGTAAAAGTTTTTGGCATTAATTGCAAACTATATAAGTATTCCGCAGTTCGGGCTTAAAACTTGTCCTGTGTATGAAGAGGTATCTTCACTGCATAAAAATAAAATGGTTTTTGCAATTTCCTGAGGATAAGATACTTTATTCAAAGCGGACATTTCTTTAAGAGCGCTTATATCGTCATCGCTGAAATCGCTCATCATATCTGTCATAACCACACCCGGAGCTACAACGTTCACTCTTATATTGCTTGGTCCGAGCTCCTTTGCAAGAGCTTTTGAAAATGATATTATAGCACCTTTTGTTGCAGAATATATAGTTTCGCAAGATGAACCTGTAATCCCCCATATAGATGACAGTGTTACTATGCTACCGTATTTTTGAGAAACCATATAAGGAGCTGCTAATTTGCAAGTATTTATGACACCTAAAACATTTATGTCAAAAGCAGTTTTTATTTCGTCAAAACTCATATCCGTTATCGTACCGTAAGGAGATATTGCGGCATTGCAGATTAAAGCGTCTATATGTTTGTTACATCTTATAAAGTCTTCAAATACTTCTTGCATTTTATTGAAGTCTGATACGTCCGATTTGTATGGAAAGCATTGTTGTCCCATATTTTCTATTTTATTTTTAAGCTTGTTTGCACTATCATCACTTTTTAAGTATGTGAAACCGACATCATAGCCTTTTTGTGCGAATAGCAGTGCGGTTTCGTAGCCTATACCTCGAGAGCCGCCTGTAATTAATACTGATTTTGCCATAGTATCTCCTAAAAATTTAATTATTTTATAAAATTACAATGAAAACTACAAAATAAAAACATAAGTTGATAACGCTATAATAAATGTTGTATTCCAAGAAGTAGTGAAATCGTAAAATAAATATATAACTGATTAAACCTTTATATATGTAAGTAAAGAAAATATTAGAGAAAAAATTTAAAGCAAACACCTAAAAAGCGCTTGATTGTATAAGTTAAAAGCTTAACATATTTCATAGCCTTAACTTATATATTTTTATAATGATATTCTATGAAAATTATAGAAAAATATATTATGAAAAGTTTAAATTTTTATTTTATTAAAATTTTCTCTATTTTCTTATATTTAATTTGGATTTTAGTATTAAATAATATAATACCATTAAAATAACGATTTGAACAGATGAGTTAATTTTAAACGTCTTGTTTATTTTATATAATAATTACAGTGTCTATACTAAAGTGCCTTGTGAGGTACTTTGTACATCAACTTTATCGGGAACTATGAACCGCCAAAAGAAGAATTATCCTAAGAAGAAATGCAGAAATTAAGGGAGGAGGAAGAAAAAGAAAGAGCGAGAAAAGACAGGTTTCATCAAAACTAATCTGAAGCGTAAAGCAAACGGTAAGCAAAAAGAATATAAAGACAGATACAAGGAGAAAAGAAAAAAATTTAAAAATGAGAAACTGAAAACGCTGAAAAAAACGAAATACCATTAAGTGAATATAGGAGGATAGAAAAAAATTATCCTGCATATATGTTGCCTCTCATTGACTACTATAAAATACAGTGATATAATTTATAGTAGTTTTTTATGGAGGAGAAAATATGTCAGCAATAGATTTGATTGTTTTAGGAATGATAAAAGAAAAAGAACAAAGCGCTTATGATTTACAAAAAAATGTGGAGTATCGAAATATTTCTAAATGGATCAAAGTAAGTACACCGTCCATTTATAAGAAAGTTGTTCAGTTGGAAGAAAAAGGCTATATCAAGGGAAATATGTCAAAAGAGGGAAATATGCCCGAAAAGTCCATCTATCATATCACAGAGAAAGGAAATAAATACTTTCTTGAGTTGATGAAGAAAATTTCCGCTCAAATGATAAATATATTTTTGGATTTTAATGCTGTCATCATCAATTTGGAAATGGTATCTCCGTTTGAACGAAAGGAACTGACAGAAAATATCGAGTGTCAAATCAGGGAATTTCAAAAAGCGGTATCAGGGTTGGAGGAAGAGAGGACGGATATTCCGTTTACTGGCAAGACTATTTTAAAACAACAAGTATTATTATCAGAAGCATTGAATAAGTGGATTGAGAACTTTAGAGAATTGTATTTAGAGGAATAAAAAATGGCAAATAAAGATGAGGATAAAGAAACCCTGAAGGAATTAAGAGAAATAACAAAAAACAAAGAAAACTGGGGAGAAGTGATTGATGATGTTGCAAATAAACTAAATGAAAATCATTCTGTTATTGTAAAAGCAAAAATCTTGTGGCTTCTTGGAGAAATGGGATTAAATTATCCGAAGCAAGTAGAAGCATATATTATAGATATTGCCTTTTGTTTAGAGGACGAGCATCCAAAAATCAGGGAGCGTACGGTTAATGCTTTAGGAAGAATAGGCAGAGCAGATAAAAATTTGATTATCCCTTATTTAGATAAAATAATGAAAATGAGAAAAGATCAAGCAGACGATGTTAGGCTTGCTTTTGTTTGGGCTTGTGAAAATATTGCAACCAACGCTCCTGAATTATTTTGCGAAAGAATGGATCTGTTTTATAAAATGATACAAGATAAATGCGTGCGAGCGCGGATAGAAGCACCGGAAATGTTTCGAGTAATGGGAAAAAGAAAACCGCAGTATATAAAACCTTATTTAGAAAAATTACAATGGTTTGCAGATAATGACACACACCCTGTTGTTCGTATTCATAGTGCCGGCGCTGTCCGTATAACAAAAAAAGCATTGGAGGAACTCAAGAATGCCACAGATGACTAAGGGAGGAAAATATATTTTTGGCTGGTCGAGGATAAGAGTAAATGGAGAATTGATCTTTCCGAGAATGGCGGTAGATGAATATAAACTGAAAGAAGAAAATCACATTTATATTGTTTCAGGAAGTAAGCAAACAGGAGGGTTTAGTGTAATGGCAGAACCCTTACTTTCTCATTCAAAACTCAAAAATGTTTTGGAAGAAAATCCAAGTTTAGCAGACCGAAGTTTGAGCGAGGGAGAGTTGATTGCTTACAAAGGAAGAAAATACGGCTGGCTTGCACTAAAAGAAAATACGGTATACCTTTCAGATGATTTGATGAAGATGTTAGAAATAAAAGTTGGGGATAAACTCTTAGCTATTCGTAGCAGTGATATTGCTTTTACAATGGGTGTAAAGGGAAGCTTGATAGAGAAAGCGAACGGCTATCGAGGAATTATTGAAGAATTTTGAGGAAGAAATTTACAAGTATATTGAAATAAAATGATATTTTTAAATGATGAAAAATAATAGGTTAATTTTAATAGAAAACTTTTTTATACGAGAGGACTATTTACGCTAAAGTAATTATTATATATCCATCTATATAAAAGTTTTAAACAGTAAACATGCTATAGGTAAGCCTAAAAGACAAGATTATCCTCTATTAAATGGCAAGAAAGTGCTTTTAGAAGCTAATTATAAAAATAGTTTGGGACAGGCATTTACAAGTGCAAGTTTATTGAAAAATAAAAAACCGTTAAACTCACATTATGGTTTAACGGTTTTGGTATTATATTTTATTTGACCACTGCTTACAATCTATGATATGGTCCACGAAATCTTCATAAAATTCAGGCTCGTGGCATATAAGAAGTACAGTGCCTTTGTATTCTTTTAATGCACGCTTTAATTCATCTTTTGCATATATATCCAAGTGGTTTGTAGGCTCATCGAGTATCAACACATTTGTAGGTTTGTTCATAAGCTTGCACAATCTTACTTTTGCTTGCTCTCCACCACTTAGCACCATGACTTTGCTTTCTATATGCTTTGTGGTAAGACCGCATTTTGCAAGCATAGTTCTTATATCTCTTTGATCAAGTGATGGAAAATCTTGCCATACTTCTTCGATGCAAGTGTTGTGATTTGCATCTTTTATTTCCTGTTCAAAATATCCTACTTCTAAAAATTCGCCTTTAGTCACAAAACCGCTTATAGGTTTTATAATTCCGAGCAAGCTTTTTATTAGAGTGGTTTTTCCAAGTCCGTTTGCACCGGTTATGGCTATTTTTTGATTTCTTTCCAATCTGAATTCTATTGGTTTTGAAAGAGGTGAGGTATAGCCTATTACAAGATTATTTGTTTCAAAAATCATCCTGCCGGATGTTCTTGCAGTTTTGAAGTTAAATTCCGGTTTCGGCTTTTCTTGTTCAAGCTCTATGATTTCCATTTTATCCAATTTTTTTTTGCCTTGACATAGCCATATTTCTCGTGGAAATTCTTGCCTTATTTCTTGCGACAAAATCTTTTAAATCGGCAATTTCCTGTTGTTGTCTTTTATAAGCGGCTTCTATTTGTTGTTTTCTTGCCTCTCTTATCTTTAAAAATTCATCATAACTACAAGAGTATCTGTCCAATTTTAAGTTTTCCATATTATATATCAGATTGATTACTTCAGTTAAAAACGGGATGTCATGTGAAATGAGTATAAACGCATTTTCATATTCAGTCAGATATCTTTTGAGCCATGCTATATGCTCAGCGTCAAGATAGTTTGTAGGCTCGTCTAAAAGCAGGATGTCCGGTTTTTCTAAAAGAAGTTTTGTGAGCAGAACTTTTGTTCTTTGCCCTCCGCTTAATTCATCTACTTTTCTGTCGAGACCTATATCAGCCAAACCAAGTCCTCTTGCAGCTTCTTCAACTTTGCTGTCTATTATATAAAAATCGTTGTGCTCGAGTATATCCTGTATTGTGCCTACTTCTTCAAGCATGGCTGTTACTTCATCTTCGCTTGCATCTCCCATTTTCATATAGTATTCGTTCATCTCTTGCTCTAAATCGAATAAGTATGAAAATGCTTTTTTTAGGGCATCTCTAATCGTGTCGGTAGGTTCTAAAACGCTGTGCTGGTCTAAATATCCTACTCTTACCCTTTTTGACCATTCCACTTTTCCTGCATCAGGCTCCAATTTGCCTGTTATTATATTCATAAATGTGGACTTTCCTTCGCCATTTGCTCCGATAAGTCCTATGTGTTCGCCTTTTAACAATCTGAATGAAACATCATCAAAAATGGCTCTGTCGCCAAATCCATGACTAAGATGTTCTACATTTAAAATGCTCAAATCTTCTCTCCTTAATTTTATAATTTATTAATGTTTAATATGACTGATTATTTTTTGAAAGGTGCTAATAATTTCAAAGATAACAATATATGATTTATGACTAAACAATTTATAAATAGAGTTATATATTATTGAATTTGCACAAAGCTATTTTTCTATTCATCTGTTTAAATTTAGTATAGAATCAAATATTAAAGTTTATAAACTTATCCAATAGCGGCTAATTATTTCTTCGCCGTCAATTATTTCATTTTCCAATAAACCTCCGCTTTTCATTATAGTTCTTGCAGAGGCGATATTACTTTTGTCGCAAGTTATAAGGCATTTTTCTATTCCTAAGCTTTTACAAACATCAAGCGCCATAGACAGCATTTTTGTTGCGTAGCCTTTTCGTCTTTGAGATTTTCTGACGCTGTACCCTATATGACCGCCTTGCTTGAACAGAAAATCATTTAATCTGTGCCTTATGTCTATCATACCGACTATTTCATCATTTTCATCTACTGCGATAAATGTGCTTGCAGGCACCAAACCTTTTTTAACAGTATCTTCGCTTGAGTTTTGAAGTATTAATCTATACCATTCTTCAAAATTGTCAATTTTATCAAGACCTGCACTGCCATGTAAGACTTCGTTATTTGCTACAAATTCGGCTTTATAGTCTAAAATTTTGTTCTTATATTGTTCATTGGGTTTTATTAATTGTATATGCATATATATTCGTCCTTTATATAGTTATCTTATATTTATAGTTTAGCAATACTCATCATTTAAAAAATAATTGATGATTTTTTATAAGAATAATGAAATTCTATAATTAACCGTTTTTAAGTGGTTATTTAGCAGGTGTTTAGTATAATCACCATAAACTTTGATTCAATGGATTTTTATATGAAGGTAAAATGTTTATAAACAATAGCAATACTTATAGTTTAACAGGCTTTTAAGGGTAAATATAAAAAATGGCTATTATTAACAAAATTATGTGTTTGCAATAGCCATTGTTATCAGTATTTATTTATACTTAAAATTAATTATATGAGCTTATTATATCAAGACCTGTTGTTATAATGGATTTTTTGAAGGAGTTCCTGATTTTCTCGGATATATATCAGGTGTATCATCTAATTTTTCAACTACTACAATATTGTGATGCAAATCACTGAAAGGTAGCTGTACTTCTTTTTTATCGACTATCTTACATTTCAGTTTTTTCATAGCATTTTGGCAGTTTTTTAGCTCATCGTCTACATTTTGCCCTTTAAGACATAGCAGATGACCGCCTTTTTTTAGAAATGGAGTACAGTATTCTGCAAGGGTGGACATATTTGCAACAGCTCTCGACATACATATATCGTAACTCTGTCTGAATTCTTTTTTGTGTGCAAGTTCTTCCGCTCTTGAATGTATTGGAATAATATTTTTTAAATTCAATTTTTCGATTAAATTTTGCAAAAATATGATTCTTTTGTTAAGAGAGTCGACCAATGTCATATCTATATCTTCTCTCAACAGCTTTACAGGTATTGATGGAAAACCGGCTCCTGTTCCTATATCTATTGACTTGGAATTGGGTGGTATATCAAAATATCCGAGTATACTTATACTGTCTAAGTAGTGCTTGATATAAATATCTTGTTTGTCAGTTATTGCGGTGAGATTTATATTTTTGTTATATTCGAGCATATAATCGGTGTATATCTCGAATTTTTCATAAATGTCATCGCTGTGAGATATATTCATAATATCAAGTGCGCCAAAGAAATTTTCTTTTTTCATTAAAATATACCTAATATTTTCTTTTTATAAAAAGGTGCAATATCTTTTGTAGCTTCTTTGCCGAATTTTGTACTGTATTCAAGTTGATCCAAATACATATTTGTCAGAAATGGTCTTGCAATTTCTGAGATTTTGGCAAATGTTGTATCTTTGTCACCTGTAAAATCTGTGATTAACAGATAGCTGTTATCTCCGTTATGGCTTAAAAATCTTATATATGCACTATTTATGTTTTTTTGTGATTTGAAGTGATTTACGAGTGCGTCTATCATATCTTTCGGATATAAATCTCCCTCTAATGATGATATTTCAACAGTTTCTCCTTCTTCTATATTTACAGTACCATCGCTTTGAGCTTTTGAGCGATTTTCAAGGATATAGTTTATTAATTCGTCTGTTATTATTATATTGTCTGAGTCTCCATTTATTATGAAACCTTTGAATACAGTGGTTTTATCCAATATTACTCCGCTAATTTCATCAAAGTCAAGCAATATTTCTTCAAAATCATATTTTCCCTTTGCGGATTTCATCTCCTGCATATTTGTAAAAACGGGTAGAAATGTTTCTTTGTTTTCTATTTTTTTTAAAAGTGTGAAACCTTGCACTTTATCTTCAGCTTGCTCGGGTATATCTACAAGTGTATACAGATATGTGTTTAATAACTCGCTTATCAATGTATTTTGATTGTCTTGCGAGTTTTCGGAAACTACATTTTTTATAGCATATTCTAAAGCCTCATTAGAAAAATTTTCGCTTAGATCTTTTTTTCTTATCATAGTTGTTAAGATTATCCTTTCGTAAAGTATAGACATTGTATGAATACAAAACTTCTATACATTATATTTTACACAAAATATCAAAAAAAATCAAATTTTATTTTGTATAAGTCATTTGTGTTTATGCAGATACAAAAATCCGTTTATTATACTAAAAGTTAATAGAATAATGGATATTTCTGTTTTTAAGAATTTATTGCTAATCAAAAAATATATACTTAAATTAAAAAAGCGTATATGTTTTTATCCGCTAATTAAACGAATATTAGTGTTAAATCAATATTAATACCTGATAAAATATATAGATATTTTTAGTTTATAATCATCAAAAAAACAATTATTATGTTTTATAATATTCACTAGTAAAACAAGTTTTAGTATAATGTAGAGAGGCAATAGATATTGGTGCTGATATATGAATAGTATGACAAAAAGAGATAGATATTTCTCTATTGTATAGAATATCTATCTCTACCGTTCCTTTTTGCGTCATATAGTGCCGAATCCGCTCTTTTTAAAAAGCTGTCGAATGATTCGCCGTGTTTTATTTTTGTTATACCTGCACTTATACTTGTTTTTAAGATTACATCATCAATTTTTATTTCAAATTTTCTAATTGCTGACAATATCTTTTCAACGATTTTTTTACTTTCGTCCAAATCTTTATATATTATTGCGGCAAACTCTTCCCCGCCCATTCTTGCAAATAAACCGTCAGCAGATAATAATGTATTTATAGTATTTGATACAGTGCGAAGAACAGTATCTCCTGTATCGTGCCCATATCTGTCATTTACAGATTTAAAGTGATCTATGTCGAACATAACCATACACATAGGATTTGTAGTATCCTTTAATATATCATTAACAGAATCTATGAAATAACGTCTGTTACAGACTCCTGTCAAATAATCGAAATTTGCCATTAAAAATAGGCGTTCTTCATTTTGTTTATCAAGAGTTATGTCTTTTACGGTGGAATAAGAACCTGAATACATATTTTGTTCTATTACCGGAACCATTGTAAATTCCGCATATTTTTTCGTACGATATCTTTTTGATTGGAATTTTATCATAAAACGGGCATATCCGTTTGCAATCATAGAAAACCAATATTTTTTTATAGTTTCAAAATCAATATCATCTTTTTCAAATAAATAGGATAAGCGTAAATTTTCCACATTCAATTCAAGTATATCATTGATAGCGGAATTATAATTTGCAACAGTTTCTTCGTTATATGCAATGTTGAAAGACTCATCAAGACCTAAAGTAGAAATATTTACTGGTTTTTTTAGAGTACCTATTAAAAAACCGTCAACACCCATTTCAAAAAATGTGGCCAGTTGTTGTTGTGTCTTATAAAATTTTTTTTCGGCTTCTTTTGCACTTGTAGTGTCATATCCCATAGCAACGAGTGCTGTTATATCACCGTTATGGGAATATACCGGTTTTATTGTAACTTCAACATTTTTTATATTGTCATTTATATCAGGGTAAGTGGCTTCAAATTTTACTTCTTCACCCAAATATATAGATTCAATGGAAAACATTATTCTGTTTTGAAGTTCTGTACTATGTGACCATAACGGAAGTTCCCAATAAGGAGTATCATAGATATTTACGGCTTCATTATGTATAAGATCAAGCATAGCTTTGTTAGCTACTTTTATTGACATTTGGTTATCCAATATCGCTATAAACTGGTCGGTCAGATTAAATGTGTCTTTATATATCTCAAGTTCATTATCAAAATTAAGATAAGTATCTATGACAATCTCTCCTTTCTTTACAGTTTATTATAAAGTATGTCTGAAAGTAAATATAAAAATGTTAAATAAACCGTATGGAATAATACCTTTTATAAATATCGGTCATTAAGCAGTTTTTGAGAGTATTAAATCCAAATTTTCAATATGTAAAAAATATTTGATACTTTAAAATTATAGAACGAAATACTATTTTTTTCAATATATTTTATTTAATATGTTGAAAAATATTTTGTAGCAACGGAAAAGAAAAATTTACCGAATGAAAACTGTAATAAAAATTTATGTCGATTTTTATCTGAAATTATAGTATAGTGGTATAATCAATATTTAAAGTGAAAAGTTATGATAAAATAAATTAAAAAGAGGTGATATGTTGAGAAACAGCCTAAAATATAGGATGATAATGATATATTTCATGCTCGTGTTCATAGCTATGGTGATAGTGGGAGTGTTTATAAACAGAGAGTTTGAACGTTATAATATGGATAATGTAAGGCGAGACATGATAAATATAAACAAAAATATCATAGAAAATATGACTATACTTACACAAGATGATTTTATGGAACATAAAGAAGAACTGCAAAGAAGCATCACGGATATGCCCATATCAAAGGTATATGAAATATCAATAATAGAGCCTAATTTTTTTGAAATATCGGCGTCTACAAATTCAACTTATGATTCAAAAAATGCCTTGGATGTCTTAGACAGAAATGTCATATTAAGCACAATATCGGAAAATGTTGTGGAAAAAGATATACAGGTAAAACATACAAACAATATTTACAGCATAAAGCATATGGCGTTTGTAAACAAAGATAAAGACGGCAATGCAAGGTATATTCTTTATGAAAGAAGAAGTCTTGACGATGTTGATAATATGCTCTCGAATGTAACAAATATAATAATAAGAGCTACATTGATAGCATTGTTAATTACAATAATACTTGGATATTTTGTTTCAAACTCGATAACTACACCTATAAAAAAATTGACACAGTCGGCTTTGATATTATCAAGAGGAGATTTTTCAAGGAAAGTTAAAGTCACGTCAGATGATGAAATAGGTCAGCTCGGCAACACATTTAATTATCTTTCGCATAATTTGGAGGACAAAATAAAGGCACTTTCTTCAGAAAAGAGCAAGCTCAATGCAATAATATATCATATGCAAAACGGACTTGTAGCCATAGATAATTTCGGCAAAATAATACATTGCAATGCCAATTTTGAAGATATGATAGGTTTAAGCCGGACATATAAGTCACTTATAGGACAGAATTATGATGAAGTTATAAAGCTATGTACAGATGATTTGAATTTTTCGAAACTTATAAGGAATTACAGCAACAACAATATACAGGATATAATATTTACGGTTCAAGATAAGTATTATAAGGCACAATCAGCAGTATTCAAAGAAGAAAACGGAGCCTTGGCAGGTATAATAGTAGTGTTTCAGGACATAACGGAAGCGAGAAGGCTCGAAGAGTTAAGACGAGAATTCGTTGCGAATGTTTCTCACGAACTTAAAACACCGATAACTTCAATTAAGAGTTATTCGGAAACATTGTTGGACGGAGCACTTGATGACAGAGAGACCGCTTATGATTTCTTGAATGTAATAAAAAATGAGTCTGACAGAATGAATAAGATAATAAAAGATTTACTGCAATTATCCCATATAGATTATAAAAAAGAAAGTTGGGATATGACAAAAACAGATATAAACTCAATAGTAAAAGACTGTATAAATAAAATGAAACTTCATGCAGATAAAAAAAATCAGCAGATAATAGATAAAACATCATTAAAACCTGTTATCGCAACGGTAGATAAGAGTAAATTTGAACAAGTAATAATAAATCTGATATCGAATGCTATAAAATATACGCAAGAATTCGGAGTTATACACTTATCCACATCGCTTGTTGATAACTATTGTGAAATAAGTGTAAAAGATAACGGTATAGGGATTCCGCAAAAAGACATCCCATTCATATTTGACAGATTTTACAGAGTTGACAAGGGAAGGTCAAGAAGCCTTGGGGGAACTGGACTTGGGCTCTCTATATGCAATAGTATAATTGCCGAACATAAAGGTGAAATTAAAGTAAAATCAGTAGAAGGAAAAGGTAGCGAATTTATAGTGAGAATACCTGTGGATAACTTGTGAATAAAAGGTGAATAAGTTTAAATAATTGTGTGTTTCTAAAAAGCATACCCATTTTTGTTAGATAATAAATGAAAGATAAGAAGAAAAAATTTTAATTGTAAAGAAAAAGAAATATATTTTATATTAAATAGATGATATAATAAATTAGGAATTTTTATAGATAATATTTTGTAAAGAAGGAGGAAATCTGTTGAAAAAGAAATTTCTTTTTTTAGTGCTTTTATTGACATTTGTTCTTCCTACATTTGCTGATGCTTCTAATGGCGAAGATAAAAAAAATGTGAAATTAACCGATTTTGAAATAACGAATCCCAAAGAAGAAGCTGCTATTGTGCCAGGTGAGAACATAGTATTGACAGGCATTGGAGTAGAGAAAGATAAAATAGATATAGAAGTATATTCTGTAAAAAGAACACTACCTAAAGACAAAGATAAAGAAAAAGAAGCGGTGATAAAAAAGCTGAACAACTCGTATGTTGTAAATGTAGACGCTCTGAAAGTTTTTGCACAGGAAATAGAATTAAAAGAAGGTGAAAACTTAGTAGTTATAACGGTTACAAGAGGAGACAGGAAATATACTGTGAACAAAACTGTAAACTACAACAAGAATATGGAATTAAATAAAATCATAAGACAACTTGAATATAAAGATTCGGTAAATTAAAGGAATTGTTATGAAAAAGAACGTCGAAATGATAAAAACCGTGGTGCTGTGGATGCTTTTTTTAAGTTCCATGGCACTTGTTATAATAAGATATAATTTAGTAGGACATAAGGCATATACAGAATCAAAAATGGGTGTCTCATATGAAGTCGAAAGCAACAATATAACTCCTTCAAATATCATAATAAGACTTAACCAATATGATATGACACAGATAATAAAAGATAAAAACTTTTATTATTCCGAAGCAAAGACAAAACTGATAAATTCGCTCTCACAAAAAAATTCTCTTAAAAATATAAAAGAAAGCGAGTATAAAGACGCAAAAAAACTTCCGAATATAACTCTCTTGTTTGACGGGATACCCGCTGATTATATAGAAAAGATAATAAATTTAAAGAAGACGGCAATATCCGATATAGGTTATATAAAAGAAATCTGCTTTTTGCCAAATTCACAGTATGTGTACATCAAGGCAACCGAAGATTTTTATGAATTGAAAGCAGAAAATAAGAACACTTTTGAGCTTGTAAATGATTTATTCTCAAAAAATTATACAAGATATTATCCCAAGTTTGAAAACATCAATGACAACGAAAATATATTATTGCCACTTACTTTTGATATACGAATGAAAGAGGCTGATACAAGAAATATATTGGATGAAGTAAAAATAACGGATATAGCTGAACATATACTTAAAGACAGGTTTGATTTCACTTCATCTTTGATACAAAAAAACGGAGATTATTTTTACAGTTATAATAATGGTCAAGAAATACTTAGAATAACAAGCAAAGGTTTTATCGAGTATAAAAAAGAGGGAATGGAAAATATTCAGGCAGACTTGAAGATATCAACATATGCCATGTTCGAGTTTTTAAATTTGATAGGTATGAACCGTAATTATATAGTAATATCATCTGTTGAAAAAATAGACAGAAATACAGGAACAATATATAAATTTAATATAAGACATCAAAAAGACAATATAGAAGTGTTTATGCAGGATGACGTATCGGATGGCTATATAGAGGTAAGTGGAGATACGGTTATATCATCTAGGCTTTATTTAAGATATCCTGGTGAATACATAGGTGATGAAAAGATGATTATGGAGCCTGCAAAAGCACTTAATATGCAAATAGAAGATATACAGGAGATTATGGGAATACAAGATGTGAAACGTATTATAGAAAGGATACGTGATATAAGACTGATCTATGCCATGAACACCGATGATAATCTTGAAGCATCATGGAGATATAACATAGGAGAATATATATTTATTATAAACGCATTTACAGGAGATTTAATGAATTATGGAATGGTCAAAATCTAAGACATATCTTATAATAGCTTTTGTAATTACCAATGTTATTCTTCTGGTAAGCATATATTTCAACAATTATTATATAAATGATAATTTTGATAAAAAAAGCCTTATAAATTTGTCTAAACTTCTTTCAAGCAAGAACATAACTTACAATGTTAGTTTGAATATACAGACAAGGAAGATGTCTCCTATAGAATTGCAATACTCCACAATAAAAGATAAAAATACAAAAAAGTTGACATCAAAGTATATAAATATTCTCAAAATTATAGACGATGTGTATATTGAGTTAAATTTGAAATCCGATATATCCTCTAATGATTATGATCGTATGCTTGAATACTGTAGAAAATTCATTAAAGAAAATTTTGATGAAAAAAAATATAAGTTGAAAGAAACCTATAAAGAAGATAAGACGGCTATGTTTTGTTATGAAGAATTATATGATAATATGTTTATTGAGCAGGGATATATAAAATTTATATTTTCAGGAGATAGCGATGTAGATATAAGCATAGTTAAAACAAAAAATATAAACAAAGTCGGCAAGCCTATAGATACAATTTCAAACTCCGAGGCTGTCTCAAAGGTAATATCGCAGATGAAACCTGGAGATGAAATAGAAAATATAGAAATAGGATATTCAAGACCTCAGGGATGGCAGGATATAGATACAAGACAGATAAGACTGATACCTTTTTGGAGAATAGAACTTAAAGACGGTAATTTTTTATATACGGAAGCTGTCAAAAATTAATTAAAAATTTGTTTGTAAAATCTATTTGTTTATGATAAAATTAAGAGTGCTGTTTTTAGGCATATTTTATTCATCTGATTTTTATTTTTAAGATATTTGATATGTTTTGAACTTGTAAATCAATATATTTGAATATAATGTAATTTTACAATTTAAAGCTCAAAAAATACTGTATGTTTTTCAGTTGAGTAAGATATGAATGTCTTATGATTTTTAGCAGGGGGTGAAATTATTGAAGACTGCTTTAATGGTAATAGAGCTTATTATAAGTGTAGTTTTAATATTCAGCATAATGTTGCAATCAGGTAGAGATGCAGGTTTTTCAGGAGCAGTTTCGGGGATGTCCGACAATCTTTCCGGCAACAAGGCCAAAGGGCTTGATGATTTTTATAAAAAAGTCACTTCTGTTATGGCTGTACTGTTTATAATTATATCATTAGCACTTACAGCAATGCATTAAATATTGCTGTTTATAAAGCGAAAAATTAAAATTGCCTTATTTTTACGATTTTAAACTTCGCTTGAGTTGTCCTGCTCTGAAGCAGGAGTGTACTTATGTATTTCCGGCTTTAAGTGCCGGATTATCAAAATTTAATTTTTAAGGAGTGTTTTGATGAGCAATTTATTGGTTATTGCTATAGCATCAGGACTTATAGCTCTTGTCTTTGCTTTATATCTATCAAGCTCTATTGACAAGGTAAGCGTAGGAAATGACAGAATGAAAGAAATATCGTCTTTCATACACGAAGGCGCTATGGCATTTTTGATTAGAGAGTACAAAACTCTTGTAATTTTCATAGTGGTATTATTTGCAATATTATCATTCGGAATTAATATTTTAACAGGTCTATGCTTTTTAGTAGGAGCGTCTTTTTCTACACTTGCAGGATTTTTCGGTATGAAAGTTGCTACAAAAGCTAATGTTAGAACTGCAAATGCTGCAAAAGAGCATGGAATGTCAGGAGCTTTATCAGTGGCATTCTCAGGCGGAGCTGTTATGGGAATGTGCGTTGTAGGACTTGGAATGCTTGGAGTAAGTGCATTATTTTTAGCGATAGTTACAACAGGTAAAAATCCTTCTGAAACAGCAGAAATACTTACAGGATTCGGACTTGGAGCGTCTTCATTGGCATTGTTCGGTCGTGTTGGTGGTGGTATATATACAAAAGCTGCTGACGTTGGTGCAGACCTTGTGGGTAAAGTAGAGGCAGGAATACCTGAAGATGACCCGAGAAATCCGGCTGTTATAGCTGACAACGTTGGAGATAACGTTGGGGACGTTGCAGGTATGGGAGCAGACCTTTTTGAATCATATGTAGGCTCAATAATATCAGCAATAGCACTTGGTGTAATAGCTACATCTCCATCAGGAGAGTTATATGGTATGAACGGGGTATATTTCCCTCTATTAATATCAGCAGCAGGTGTTGTAGCGTCAATAGTAGGCTCAATGATAGTAAAATCATCAAAAGTTGACGATCCAAGTAAAGCGCTTAAAAACGGAACTTATGTAAGTGGTGTAGTAACTATAATAGCTGCATATTTCTTATCAAGTTCATTATTAGGAAACAATACAGGATTTATAGCGGTAGTTATAGGTATAGTAGTAGGAACAATAATAGGACAATTAACAGAAGTATATACATCTGATTCATATGCAAGTGTTAAAAAAATTGCACACGAATCAGAAACAGGACCTGCAACTACAATAATATCAGGCCTTGCTGTGGGTATGATGTCAACAATGTGGCCACTTCTTTTAATAGCAATATCTATTCTTATAACATACATGGTAGCAGGACTTTACGGAATAGCACTTGCATCTGTAGGTATGCTTGCAACTACAGGCATGACAGTTGCAGTTGACGCATATGGACCGATAGCAGATAATGCCGGTGGTATAGCAGAGATGTGCGAACTACCTAAAGAAGTAAGAGCAATAACAGATAAGTTGGATTCAGTAGGTAACACCACAGCAGCTATGGGTAAAGGCTTTGCAATAGGTTCAGCAGCACTTACAGCATTGTCATTATTTGCTTCATATACAGCAGCTACAAAATTGGAAGTTATATCGCTTACACAACCGGCAGTAATCGCAGGTATGTTGATAGGTGGTATGTTACCATTCTTATTCTCAGCGCTTACAATGGAATCAGTAGGAAAAGCTGCATTTGAGATGATAGAAGAAGTTCGTTCACAATTCAGAAACAATCCCGGAATAATGGCAGGTACTCAAAAGCCTGATTATGCAAGATGCGTTGAAATATCAACTTCAGCTGCATTAAAACAAATGGTATTGCCGGGAGTAATAGCAGTAGTTTCACCGTTAGTAATAGGATTGTTGCTTGGAACTGAGGCACTTGGAGGAATGTTGTCAGGCGCACTTGTAAGTGGTGTTTTGATGGCTATAATGATGTCAAACTCAGGCGGTGCTTGGGATAATGCTAAAAAATATATAGAATCAGGCGCTCATGGCGGAAAAGGCTCAGATGCACATAAAGCGGCAGTAGTTGGAGACACAGTAGGGGATCCTTTCAAAGATACATCAGGTCCTTCAATAAATATATTGATAAAATTGATGACAATAGTATCATTGGTATTTGCGCCTATATTCTTACAATATGGCGGAATGATAATGAAAATGATGTAATCTTGGATTGAAATATTTACAGTAAAAATATTTTAGCAAAATGAATTTATATTCTGTAGGCTAAAATAATATATTCTAAGACTATTTATTAATTTTAAAATACCATAGTGAAGTTATACTTTGCTGTGGTATTTTTATAATATAAAAATAGAGTATAATTATACATTTTCTATTGCAATTTAACGGTTAAAGGTGTATTATATAGAAATCAGCGGTAATAATTATAGCATAAGCAATTTTCCTTATAATTACCGAATAAAAACATATGCACAAAAAGTTTAAATGCAAATATGTTTCTAATACAGATAGAGTTTACATATTTTTATAATGAGCATTGATGAATACAATCATTTATATAAAGAAAGGAGAGTATGAGCTCATCATACAAACTGTGAAATGTTAGATATAAAAAGAATAAAAAAAGACAAAGAAGA
This sequence comes from Peptoanaerobacter stomatis, assembly GCF_000238115.1. GTDB lineage: Bacteria > Bacillota > Clostridia > Peptostreptococcales > Filifactoraceae > Peptoanaerobacter > Peptoanaerobacter stomatis. The sequence continues at coordinate 81,712 of NZ_JH414552.1, forward strand.
AATATTAAAGCTGATGGAAAAAAGAGGAGAAAGAGATTTTTCATTAGATGAAGTAATAGGATTAGACGATAGAAGAATAGAGCTTATCCAAGAAGTAGAGCAATTGAAAAATGAGCAAAACACAAAATCAAAACAAATACCTCAGTATAAAAAAGAAGGTAAAAATGTAGATGAGCTTATGAATGAGCTTAAAACCTTATCAGAGAAGATAAAACAATTAGATGAGCAAGTTAAATCTGTAGAAGATGAATTATATGTAAAAATGCTCAACATACCTAATGTTCCGAATAAAGACGTGCCTGTAGGCGATACAGATGAGGATAATGTAGAAGTGAGGAAATTTATGGCACCGCCAAGCTTTGCATTTGAACCTAAAGCTCACTGGGATATAGGTACAAACCTTGATATATTGGACTTCGAAAGAGCAGGAAAGATAACAGGAGCGAGATTTACATTATATAAAGGTTTAGGGGCAAGATTAGAGAGAGCTTTAATAGCATTTTTCTTGGATACACATACAGAAAAACATGGATATACAGAAGTTATGCCGCCATTTATGGCAAACAGAAACAGCTTTACAGGAACGGGACAGTTACCTAAATTTGAAGAAGATATGTTCAAGTTACAAGGTTTAGAATATTTCTTGGTACCTACAGCAGAAGTGCCTGTAACTAACATTCACAGAGATGAAATACTGTCAGCAGACGATCTTACAATCAAATACTGTGCATACACTCCTTGTTTCAGAGCTGAAGCTGGTTCAGCAGGTAGAGATACGAGAGGTCTTATAAGACAACATCAGTTCAACAAAGTTGAGCTTGTAAAATTCACAAAACCGGAAGACTCCTATCAAGAGTTGGAAAAGCTTACAAGCGATGCAGAAGAAATATTAAGATTACTTCAAATTCCATATAGAGTAGTGAAAATATGCTCAGGAGATTTAGGATTTACAGCAGCGTTTAAATACGATATAGAAGTGTGGATGCCGAGCTACAACAAATATGTTGAAATATCATCTTGCTCAAACTTTGAAGATTTCCAAGCAAGAAGAGCAAATATAAAATTCAAAAGAGATAAGAGCTCAAAACCTGAATATGTTCATACTTTAAACGGCTCAGGCTTGGCTGTAGGAAGAACAGTTGCAGCTATATTGGAAAATTATCAAAATGCTGATGGTAGTGTAACAGTGCCACAAATGTTGGTTAGATATATGGGAGTCAATAAAATTCAATAGTTTTTAACGAATTAAATAAAAAAATATACTTCTTAAAATAATTTTAAGTAAGTATATTTTTATTAGTATTATTTTATAACATCTTTTTTAAATTTTGCCAATTCTTGAACATATTTCTTGCCTAAATCTGACAAAGGCATGCCTTTTCTTGAAATATAGCCTATACTCATATTATCATCTACATCTATAGGTACGGCTGTATATTGGTTGCCATTGAAATCTTCACAAATTATACCGCTACATAGAGTAAAACCGTATATACCTATCATCAAATTTAAAAGAGTTGCTCTGTCATTTGCCATTACTTTTCTTTTATAATTGTATGTGCTGAGAACTTCTTCTGATAAGTAAAATGAGCTGTTTTTTCCCTGATCGAATACAAGGCAAGGAAAATCCTGTAAATCTTCCATTTTTATAATACTTTTACTTGCTAATGGATGTTTATTCCATACATAAGCGTATATTTTGCAATCAAATAATCTGTTGAAAACAAGTTTGTTTTGAACGAGTATTTTACTTAATATATCCTTGTTGAAGTCATTCATAAATATAACGCCTATCTCGCTTCTACCTATGCTTACATCCTCTATAACTTCATACGTTTTTGTCTCTCTCACTGCAAATTCATAGTCTTCCATATCATAGTGTTTTACAAGCTCTACAAATGCCTTCACAGCAAAAGTATAGTGTTGCATTGATACACTGAATTTTTTTTTGAATTTTTTGTCAACATATCTAAGCTCAAGCAAAGAATACTGATCTATAACCTGTCTTGCATATGACAAAAACTCTTCCCCTTCAGGAGTAACGATTATACCCCTGTTGCTTCTATTGAATATCTTTATGCCAAGCTCTTCTTCAAGAGCTTTCACAGTTTCGGACATATTAGGCTGGGAAACGAACAGTTCCTTTGCAGCTTTATTCATAGAGTTATATTTAGCTATGGTAATCACATATTTCAATTGTTGTAGAGTCATGCAATCCTCCTGATTTATCATATTGGAGATTTGAAAAAACATAATCTCGAATTAATTTGACTTTATTGAAAACAGATAATTTATTAAAAAAATTAGAACTTTATTAAAATATTGCCCAAAATACTAAAATATAAACAAAAGCATGATATTTTTCATATTATTGAAAGTAAAAACTTAAAAAATATTTAAACACTGATATAGGTTTTCAACTATCAAATTAAAAATCTAAGCTCTTATGAACTCAGATTTTAGTTTTTTTATCATATTTATTGATTCTAATACTATTTTCTAATAAAATTATGGATAACTTATATAATTATATACCATTAATATAAACAGTTTATTTTAAAAATTAATTATTATGTTTTTCCATTATTATATAAGATTTTAGTATAAGTAATTTTTCAAATCAATCTTATCATTATTTTTTTGAACTTTCAATTCTTTTTCTTTTGTTAGTATTTTAATCCAGTCAGCAAGTATGGAGAAGTCAAGATTTTCATTTTTACTCCTAAGCTCCAATAAAGAATATACTTCGTCTATATTTAGGTCGAACATTTTGCTTTCAAAGTCAATCGGAGTAAAATAGCGGTTTAGTTTCGCTTTTCCGAATTCTTCTTCGAGCATTTCCCATTCATCAGATTTCAGCGATACAAAGCATAGAGTATCATTGCCGAGACTCTCTATAAACCACCTGATTTCATATTGGGGTTTAATAAAATCGTTCAGATATTTTATCGTAGTATCTCTATCCATTTCTTCTTCGTACTGAATTTTAGATTGCACCTGTCCTTTTATAAGAAAAATATCATTGCCATAAGGTTTGATTATTGTTAATTAGTTGAATTTCCAACTTTTCTTCCATCATTTCATTAAAATAGCTGATGATGTCCTCGTCATATTCTCTCCAATCAATCCAAATTGTCTCATTAGAGTACCAAAACTCCTCTAATCTCTCCGGGTTTTCTAAAAATGTTTTTACTTGTTTATAGACTTTATACATATGTACTACCTTTGTTCTATGAAATTTTAATATGTAGTATTTAAAAAGTAATAATGTTGTAAGCAAAATCTTATACTAATAGCCAATTTAATAGTAGAGATAATTTATTCTCCTTTTTACAATATTTTTTGTTAATAAATTTATGGTGTCGCATAATCTATTTACTAAATAATTCAATGTTTTTATTGGTTTTTAGTATTAGTGAGAAAAAGTATACAAAAAAAGGGCTGTTGCTATAGTTTTATCATTTTTGCAACACCCCCTTTTTTATTTTAGTGCATCCATGAGGATGTAAATTTCATCAAATAGTTTTAATCCTAAAAGTTAATAGGGATAATAGATGTTTCTGTCTCTATGAATTTATTAGATTTAAAATAAATAACTTATATAAATGTATCCGTTAATTAGACAGATATAAGTATAAAATAAAAATGGTGCACCCAAGAGGACGCAAACTCCATCGAATAGTTTAAGTATAAAATAAAAATGGTGCACCCAAGAGGACTCGAACCTCCGACTCACAGTTTAGGAAACTGCAGCTCTATCCAACTGAGCTATGGATGCACATAATAGATATAAATATTATAAAAATACACCCTTTACAATACCATAAAATCAAAATAATTACAATAAATTTCAAAAAATATTAATAAAAATTTATACCAATACTATTATCTAATTAAATAGGTATATAATAAAAATGATGAATTGAATGTATTTGATTAGATAAGTACTTTTTAATCAAATACATTCAGATACATTTTATATATTTTAGTTTTAGACTGTTATTGAAATAAGTTTTAGTATTAATTTATTTCTATTAATCCATATGGCAACAATGTTTCGTTATCTATATAAAAACTGTTTTGAACTTTAGTATTTTCATCAAATTTAGATAAACTAGCCAAAATTCCCTTATATCCGCCTAAAAAAATCATTTTCTTATTACTATTAAGCAGTTCGTTAATATTATTTTCAATTGTCTGTAGCTTTTCTATATAATTTTCATCATTATCTTCGGGTTTTTCTAATTCTTTTTTCTTTATCCATGACTTAATTTCTTGCATTCTATTTTCTATTTCTTTAACATAATTTTTCAGTTTATTTTGAGTAATATTAAAATTTTCATCCAACTTTTTTTTAAAGAATTCTTCTGATGTTATCGGTTCTTTTAGTAATATTTCACATTCAAATTCATTTCCGATTTTCATCATCTCTATTGCTACACTCGGAAAAAATACATCATATTTTGGAGTTTTATATTTATTTGCTTGATTCGCATTTTTAGCTTGATTTCCTTGATTTTGAATTTCTTCTTTGTCTTCTTGATATAGATATTGAAATTTATATATATTTCTTAATTTTATATGAGAATAGTTAATTTTGACATCTTGGAATAATATTTTTCTTCTTAGACTATTCTCTTCATCACTTTTTTTATTTCCTAATAATGCTCCCTTTAATGAAGATGCTGGAATATAGTATTCTTTTGCAGTCGAAAAATTTTTCTCAGGCAATAAATCTCTACTTTCATAACCATAAAAAGGATAGATGATTTTAATATTTTGCACATCTATATCTTCAAAACTCATCTTATCTAATGTAACTTCTTTAAAGTCTACATCTTTATACAAGGCTTTCTCTGTTCTTGAAGATAAAATTATGGGAGAAATAGTCTTAAATTTAAGCTTCATCATCTACCTCCAATTTCAAAAGATAAGAATTGCCAAAAATAATGGCATTTTTCTTATACATGGGATTGTATTTACTGTTATCTATACTTTTTCCAACTGTATATGCCTCTATTTCACAATTATTTACTTTAATAACACTGCCGGCAGTTACAAAGCTGATTACCTTAGATACTTCATTTTCTATTTCAAAAGGTTTCCTGTCAGATGTATATATATCAACAACTGAATTTTCCATATCAACATTATCAAGATTCGGCAATAGCACACCTAAGTTTAAGTATCTTTTACCAATCGTTGACTTCTCTTCTTCACTGTCATCTAAGTTTTCAATCGCGAAGATATTATACTCGTTATACCCTGAGCTCCCTTTTCCGCCTAAAAAACATGGAATTATTTTATTTTCTTTAAGAATTTTTTTTATGCCTTCCAAAGCTTTTGAAATACAACTATCTTTTGATACCCTTACAAAAAAACTGAAATCTTTTTGAATATCACCTGCCTTATTTTTAAAGGAAAGAATAGGGAGTGAATACGCTACATTCGGCATTCCGGGAAGTTGTTTAATCTGATTTTCCAAGCGAAACTTTTGTATGAAATTTTGATTTTTATTTATATATTCGAAATCTTTAAAATCTTCGACTTCAAGTTTTTCATCCACTTCACCAAGTTGTAACATATTCTTTAGCTGATTTTGATCAATAAAATCCATAGATTTAATAGTTTCATAAATGCGTTTGGTAGATAAGTTATTTATTGCGTAACTAATATTGTTATAGTCTGTTTTTAAGTCTTCTATTTCTGATTTCAAATTTTTTTTGCTTTTTTCTTTCTTTTTTTTGTTGATTGTGTCTCGAATTAAGGAGTCACTTTCTTTTTTTATTTGTTTTTGTTTTTCTTCCAATAATTTTATTTCTTCGTTATTTTTAACCAATCTTTTTTGTAAATTTTGTATAATAAACTCTTTAGGTGTTGGATAATATCCTGTAGGAAGTATGCTTGAAATCATACATTTTTCTTTATAATCTCTTACTCCTTTTACAAAATCGCTAATCTCATCCTCGGAGCAATACTTCTTGGAATTATTAATAAGAAAACCGAAGAGTCTTTGAGAATCAGGCAGAGTAGTCATTTCGCCTATTTTTTTGAGTTTTATTTCATATCTTATCATCACATTCACCTGCTCCTATGCCATCGCCAAAATCTACTCTTATCTGTCCATATCCTCTTGACTTGGAGTTTCCTATCCTGTATAATCCTGTGTCAAATTTTCTAATGGCATTTTCCAACTCACATTTTACTTTTTTCAATTCTTCATCACTATCTTCAAAAAACGGATTATAAAATCTAAGCACTCCTTCAAATACCACCCCGGGTTTGATGACCTTGTAAGTTCTCGGGTTACTTATTAAATCTCCATTTTTTTCTTCCAAATTATTTTTTGTTTCTATCAAAAAATAATCATCATTTCTCTTATCTTCACATTCCAACACTCTAAAATCAGAACAGAAAAGTCTGGGCATATTGTTAACACCTTCCATTCCGAATATATATTCGGCTTTAGGATTATAAGCTTTTTCTTTAAGACTTTTAATCATTTTATTAATTTTATCTGTTTTTCCAATGCCTTCATATTTTTCCAATACTTTCTCTATCAGCGACTTTACATAATTTTCAGTGTTCTTCATTAGGCTTTCTTCTCTTAAAATATTACGCAAAGCACCTTTAAAAGTAGAGCCGTGTATAATAGGTCTTCCGTTTTCATCTATCGTTGTAGACTGGTCAACTCCACCTACAGAAAAACTTTCTGTTTGGTTTCCTACCAAACAACTTGATACGGTTGTAAATCTGATATTTATTATAAGCATAATATCTCTCCATTGTTCAATATTATTTTTGGTGTTAATACTAATCTCCGTTTAAAAAGCCACGTAAAATATTTGATATTGTGATTTGCTTTTAAACTGTATAACTTTCATAATCAAAATATTTATTTGATAATTTAAAAGGTTTTTAGTATAATACTAAAATTTAATTAAAATTGTTAATATCCTTTTTTTCGATATTAATTCTTTGGACTAAAGCAAATGTAACTAAAGTAAAATTAAATATTAAATTTATCCGAAATTCTAATACAAGCAACTCCATAAATTATTTTTTATTTTCTTAACTGTTAATCTTCTTTTCTCCTGTTTTTAACATAATTCTCTGTTCATTGTATTTATATAGGAGAATGAGTCTGTCAAGCCACATTGTGTCTTTTTCTTTCAAAAATTTTTTCCTGAACTTTACTTCATCAAAAGACATCGTATGGACATTTTCTTTTTGCTCGGTGTCTATATTATTAAAACTGTTATTGTAATTTATAAACATATTTAAAACTTGGTCTTCTTTTCCAAGTTCCATCAATCTCTTTGCCCTGTAAAATATAGCAGGTTCAAATCGAGCTGATATATATAGTTGTTTATTATTTTTAAAACTTTTCTTTATGAATAAATTTTCTATAGAATCGTATTTTTGCATTCTATTTAACAAGTAGTTTATAGGTTTATGAAACATAACTGAGCGTATTCTTCTTTTTTGATCTGTAAAAGATTTATTATCTGTCGAGATAATATATCTATAGTTAAATTCCTCTGATTTATTATAATACTGTTTTTTTAACAATAACAATATCAGTTTTAACTTTGGAATTAAGATACTATCAATATTCTCAGGTACAAAGTATCTTTCAGTTTTATCTTGATTGTCTCTTTTTTCTTCTACCAAATTAGATAAGAAATAATACTTAAAATACAGTTCTTTATTTTCTTCTATATTGCCAATATCCCTGGTCCGAAGATTTGGCATTAAGAAATATAAGGCATATAATATCTGCTTATCCTTATCTTTTTCTATTTCTAAATTTATCAGCAGATTATGCAATGATGTTCTTGTAAATATTTTCTCTTCCATTAATTTTTGCATTTCTTTAAGTTCAATGCAAAAGCGACTAAACCCGTCACTTTCTCCGGAGCCGAATCCTTCTTTATAGATATAAAAACGATTATCCGCCATACATATGCCGACAGTTGAATTGAATGACTTTTTAGTCTTCATGTCTTTCTTAGCCTTTGACAACTCTTTTTCGACCATTTGCCTATAGTAACGAACAGGCTGATGATTATTGACAAAAACAACACCGACTGCGACGGATAACTCCATAGTATTGCCAATACCTTCCTCTTTCATCTCTTGATTAATTTCTTTAATCAATATATTTAAAACTCTGATTGAGTCAAATAAAGAGTCGATACGCACTGCATAGAAAATATCATCACCGGCTACATAAAATGGTAGAATTTTACCTTTTAAACTATCATTTCTTCCAATCAATTCTCTAAAGTGTTGTACAGAAATTTTGTCTGATAATAACTTGCTTATTTTTAAATAATTATCGTAATCATTTATCCCTTTCATAATCATTCCAAGATTATTAATATCCGCTTTGACAATAGCTATCTTACCGTCACTGCTGTCTGTCTCATGTTTTTCATCCAATACGACTAAATCATCCATATTTGTCAAAAAAACTTGTTCTTCATCTTCTTCGCTTTCAGTTTTTATAGTTTGTTTTTTACTTTCCGTTTCTTTAAAGTTAAACAGTAATTCATAATTATCTTTTATCACCTTTGCCTTAGTTTGACTGCTTTTAATCTGACGTTCCGCCTCTTTTAGTATATCCATATTGTCCATATTTCTTGAAGGGAAAACTGTATAGCTTAAAAAGATATTTCCCTGATATTTTTCATAAATAGTTTTATAAAGTTTTTTTAGTCTGATTTGAACTTCATCTTTTGGCAATGCACTTTGAAAGATTACCTTTCCGGAAATCCAAAGGATTATATCTCCGTTTCCCATTTGTGTAGTATCAAGATTAAATGTTTTCTCAATTTTTGCTAAAATACTTCTTGCTACATCGTTTGATGCGGAAATAATATTTTTAAGTGTTTTTTCGTCAGCTTGATTTTGATCGATTGTCTGAAAAATATATCTTTGAACCTTTTCAACTGCAATTACCACTATATTGCTCATTTACCATCCCCTCCATTTTTATTAAACATTTTAACATATGCCATGTGTGGGAAAAACATAGGATTGTTTATCATCATAAGCATTTGGTTGAATTGAAAAATAAATGAAAGTAATGTATATTCCTTTGTTTCATCAACTATTTTATACTTCATTATTTCTCTTTCTTTTAATCTTTCTGAGGTCTTTTCTTCATTATCATTATTTTCTCTATTATAATTCTTATCAGCTTGATTGTATTTTAGTAGTACTTCAAGTAAATTATTATCTGTAAAAGTAATTTTTAGATTCCCATCATATAAATATTTATTGTTGTTATCTTTTGATTCTTTATTGTCATTATTTTGGTATGCTTCAATTAGTATATCAAATCCATTCTTTCCATTTTCTTGCTTTGTTTTAGATTTGTTTTGACTTTTATTTGATATTTTTTTAGGTATGTAGCATAGTATCTTAATAGGCTTGGTTGCTGTCTGTATAGCTCTCCCTTCTTCTTTTCCTATGTGAACATACGTAGCCAAACGAACAATGGAATCATTTGAAGTTTGTAAATCATCAATTGACTTTGTCCACTCATTTAAAACGTTTGGATCTAATTTTCTACTCTTACACTGTATTACAGCCGCTACCGCCTCAACAGGTATAAATTTTATTAAACCATAATTAAATATATACGGCGTATATTGTTCGTCATATATTGCAATATCTACTTCCTTTGAAACCTTTCTTTTAGAATCAATTATAAAGACAGAACGTGTTATATTAAACTTTTTCGGAACAATACGTCTGAAAAAACCTGCCCAAATCTCTTCGCGATAAGAGCCGGCTGTTAAATCATGGTTATTGACATTATAATTTAGTTGAGTTACCAACTCTCTTTCCATTTTTAAATAGTTCTCTTTAATATCATCAATAAAATTACACATATAATCAAACAACTCCTTTTATAAAACCATAAAGTCAAAACATTATATTGAGTATGATTCGTTTTATAAATATTAAAGTATATTATCAATAAAATAAAAGTGATAAAAAGGTAAAATTAATATTTTATAATTCTCTTTAAATTACAAAATCTGTTTAAAAAGACATATAAAATAATAGTTAACAATAAAGTTCATTAGCTTATCAAAATATAAATATATGTTCTTTTAATTAGGTGTTAGTATAATCTCAAAGACATAGTTTAAATTTATTAAGAATTTGCTGATTTTTAAAATTAATTAAAATAACATCTTTATCAATTCTATATAATAAGTGAAACTTAGTATTAAACAAATTTTATTTTGAAAGTATTATAACAAATAAATATATAAAAGTGAATTCAATAATTTAAATTTTCTGTTCTTCAAAATTTTTGCCTGTATCAGTACATTATTATAGTTTTACAAATCTATACAAAATAATTTTATTATATTTTGGAATATTTAAGAATTTATTATAATTCATATTCTGAATTTTTTATAGAATTTAAATACTTTGACCATTCCAATATGCTTATTTTATAGTATATATCTTTTTTCTTTGCTCAGTAGAGATAAATCGATTTACATTCCAGTATGGTTATTTTATAGTCGGAAAAGAACTTAAATTTACAAAAGAAGAAAACTTATTTACATTCCAATATGGTTATTTTATAGTCTGGCGGCTCTCGCTTATTATTTGTTTTATCTTAGTTTATTTACATTCCAGTATGGTTATTTTATAGTAAGAAGAAGTGCCAGGCTGTGTACCTGGTTGAGTTCCATTTACATTCCAATATGGTTATTTTATAGTCTTGTCAGACTTTCTTTTGACTTTAATCTGTATTCAATTTACATTCCACCCTTGTGTCAAGTATTGGATACATATTTTTTCAAATTTCCAATCAACTTTTTTTACTCTATTTTAACTTTAAAATTGGATTTTTCAAGAGCTTGTTTATCAGGTCTGCATATACTACTTGGTCAACTACTTCCGATATAGTTGTGATTCTTTGCCCTGCATCTTTGGAAGATGCTCCACAGTGGTATATCCTCTGCTTATCTGTATTCCAATCTATGATAATATACCTGTCATGGAACTCTCCACCGGATTTTTGAAACTTTATCTTTCTAAACGGATATTCTTTGCAAAAATCTTGGTATTCAAGGGTATGAAGTCCTTTACCAACATTGTCGCTGAATATAGTTATTTCTACCGATGAGGGTATATCCTTTAACAGTACAAGTGTCTTAACTCCGATATAGTTATCAACGATATAAATGCTCTTTTTTGCTATGCTGTAAATATCCTTATACGCAAGATTCGCTTCTATCGGCTCTCCGTTTAAAAGCAAAAATCCATATTTTAGCTGAGGATTGCTAAGATCAAGAATTAACTCGGACAGTTCAGATTTATGCACAACATTACCTAAATTGTCCACCAACCCTGCCACCTTATCTTCCACATTCATTAAATCTCGTCTTAAACCCTGCATTTCCACAACATTGCTTGTTATCTGCATGGAAAGCTGTAAAAATTCTCTTTGTCCAATCAAGCCTTGGTTTTCTACAATGTAGTCTTTCATCTGCTTGAAAGTGCGTATTAAGGCTTTACTCTGCTTGACAGCAAGCTCCCCTTTAAGAACCGTCATCAGCATATAGATTCCGGCTTCACTAAAAACATAAGGTAAGTATCTTCTGCCTCCTGAACCTGTTTCCGATTTTGAGGTCGAAATTTTCGACCTCAAATTTTCCCATTCCTCTTTTGTGAGTTGAAACCTGAAATCATCGTCAAATTTCTCAATGTTATTTTTGACCTGTTCATTAAATCTTTTTGTTTCATACCCATAAATTTCTGCCAGTTCAAAGTCAAGCATGACTTTCTGCCCCCTGATAATATAAATTTTTTCTGCAAGGGATTCCTGATTTACAAGCATAATTTCGTCTTTTTTATCCATCTTTTCCATTCCCTTTCTCAAATTTCCAAATAATCTCCATCTTGTCTTTATCATAAACATAAATCCTGTCTATGACTTCGTTGATCCAGTCTAAAACAAGCTCTCCTTTTGCAACCGCTTCTCTTAGTCTATCAACATTAAGGTTATGTCCTGAAGATGTATTTTCTTTTATCTTGTCCGTAATGATGGCTATTTCCTGTTCTGTATTTTTAAGTTTTCTGCTTAAATCTTCTTTCTTTGATAAATATGCTTCCTTATCTATTTCGTCCTGTTTATGCTTTTCATAAAGCTGCATTTTGGAAACCTGAATCTTTTGCTTTTCCGCTTCCAGTCTTTTCTTCCTGTCAAGCAGACTTTCACAAATGCTTTCCATAACTTTATGCTCAATCTTTCTTGTCTGTTCTTTTTCAAGAAAGCTCTCTGTATAAAGTTTAATCTCTTCTGAAACAATATCTTCCAGTATTTCTGCTTTTATCTTTCCTTTCATGCAGCCACAGTCTTTTGCTTTGTACCGATAGGGACAGCAATATCCATCTGTTTTTCCATAATTAACTGTATAAGTCATTTTATGATAGCACTTACCACAATAGACTTTGTCTTGAAGAATATGAAAATGCTTCCGCTCTCTACTGATTAGTTTTGCATTGCTGTTTAGCATATCCTGAACCTTACCAAAATCTTCTTTAGAGATAATAGCTTCGTGCATATCTTCTCTAATTATCCAGTCTTTGCTATCAACCCATTTTCTATTATCAGAACCAACTTCCTGTACCCTTGTCTTTCCACCAACAACCGCTCCTGTATAAACTCTTTGTGTTAAAACATATCTGATAATCTGTCCTGTCCATACTCCACTTCCTCTTTTAAGCCCTATATGTTTTGCCGGCGTCAGAACACCTCTATGATTAAAATCTTTAGAAATGGAAAGCATACTTTCACCACTAAGGTATCTTTCAAAGACTTCTTCAATGATGTTTCTCACTCTATCATCGACAAGTAGCTGATGATGGTCTTTTTCATCTTTTACATACCCATACGGTGCTTTTGAACCGAAATAATACCCTCTATCCTGTCTTACTCTTACTGATGAACTGATTTTTTGTGAAATGTCCTTGGAATAGTAGTCGTAGACAAGATTCTTAAAAGGAATTTCTAAACTGCTGATTCCATTCTCATTGTTATTACTGTCATAATTGTCATTCACAGAGATGAAACGAACCTGCATAAAAGGGAATATCTGCTCAATATATGCTCCGGATTCAATATAATCTCTTGCAAATCGTGATAAATCCTTTACAAGAATAGTTCTTATCTCATTTTTCTTCACAAGACCTATCATCTTTTGAAATGCAGGACGATTAAAATTTGTTCCGGTATAGCCATCATCAATATGTTCTCTTATCTTCACTCCGGTAAATTCTTCTCTTGAACTGATATAGTCCTTTAAGATTTCTCTTTGGGAAGTAATGCTGTTACTTTCGTCTTTTAAATCGTCATCTTCTAAGGAAAGTCTTAAATAAAAATCTACTGTATTCATATCAGCTCCTCCTTGTCTTTCTACCGAGTTTTTCAGTAATCACAGGAGTTTCTTCAAAATTAAATTTGATTTCTATTGTGTTATCTTTCCCTATAAAGATCTTATCAATGATGCTATCTACAAAGTCTTTATCCCATTTCTTTGTTTTACCTTTAAAAAGTGCTGTAAGGTACTTATGCCTTTCTTCAAGTTCAAATACTTCTTTTTCAAAGATAGCAACTTGTCTTTCTTTTAGACTTTCGAGTTCTGCTTTCTTTTTACCCAGAAGTCCTTTTTCCCTTTCAAAATCTTCTTTACTCCACTTGCCCAAAACATATTTTTCATAATACTCACTTTGAAGTCTGCTAAAGCCTAAAATTTTTCTTTCAATTTCAGTTATTTCTTTTTCCTTTTTCTTATCCATCTCTATTCTAAGATTGTCATAAGCATTCAGATAAGCCTTATAACTTTTACTGTTATTAAAAAGAATAGCTTCAAAGGCTGCTTTAACAGTTTTTTCAAGAGTAGCCTCTGTAATAGATGTTCCGCATTTTTCTGTTGTAAATTCTCTGAACCGATTACAGCTAAAATAAAATACAGTTTTCTTACCGCTTTTTTGCCTGTGTACGCTCATTTTTCTCTTACAAATCCCACAATAGAGTTTTCCTCTAAATACTGTATCATCCTTAGCATTCTTATTTTCTTTTCTGCTATTTTTAATGGAATTAGATTTTGAGGAAATTTTCTCCTGTACCTTTTCAAATGTATCAAGCGAGATAATTGCTTCATGGGCATCTTCTGTTATTGTCCAATGTTCTTCGTCAAGCCTTTCTCTCTTTTTGCCTTCAAATAAATGCTTTTGATTTCTGCCTTGAATGAGTGTTCCTGTATATACACGATTTTTAAGCACTTGTAATATTGTTGTTGGAATCCAAGCTCTTATAAGTTCATTTTCATCAGCTTTAGCTTTTCCAAACTTCCTATAATCAGTTGCTATATATACTTTCTTTTCAAGCAGTAACTTTGAAATATCAAGTGTACTAAATCCCTTCAAATACGCATCAAAGATTTCTTTTACGATGGAAGCTGTATTTTCGTCAACATATAACCGTCTTACTCCATCTTCATCTTTTCTTGCTGTATAGCCATAAGGAGCTGCACCACAAATAAATCCACCCTGCTTAATTCTAATCTGATGGGAAGTTGATATTTTCTTTGAAATGTCTTTTGCATAAGTTTCATTTACAATATTCTTCAAGATTACCTCAAGAGATTTATTGGGATCTTCCATGTGAAAGGTATCCAGATTGTCATTAACCGCAATAAATCTTACTCCAAGAAACGGAAATATCTTTTCAATGAAGTTTCCAAGCTCCGTATAATTTCTTCCAAAGCGGGATAGGTCTTTTACAATAATGCAGTTGACTTTTCCCGTCCTTACTTCTCTCATAAGTTTTTCAAAGTCAGGTCTTTCAAATTCTGTCCCTGTCTTTGCGATGTCTTTATATATTCCAACCAAATTATGACCATCATTTTTCTTTATATAACTTTCACAAAGAGCAATTTGATTTTCAATGGAATCACTCGGCTTTTCTTTTTTATCTCTTGATATTCTTGTGTAAATCGCTGTTTGAAAACTGTTTCCGCTTTCTTTGCTTAACAGAGCTTCTTCCGCTTTTGCCCGCCTGTTCGCTGTCCTTGCCATCTACACCACCTCCTTCATCAGCTCGGAGGATTGCTTTGTGTAGTCGCTTAACATATCCAGTATATCTGTAGTTTCATCATAGTTAAAATGGATTTCTATCCTTTTTTCTTCCAAAACATAGATTTTATCGACAAGTCTTACAAGAAGCCCTCTTTCTAAGGTGCTTATATTCCTGTACTTTTTAATATCTGACAGGAAGTTTTTGTTTCCCAAACTCTTTTGATAGAGTCTTGAAATTTCTTTATTCTGCTTTTCTAAAATCAGTTCGCTTTCTACGATACGGTTTGTATAAAACTCTCTCATATCGTAAAATTCTTCTTCAGAAATGATTCCTTCTTTTAAGTCCTGATACAGAGCCGATTTTAAAAGTTCAAACTTTGCCTTGCTTTTCTTGGTATATTCCTGTCTTTTATCTATTTTCTTAAAAAGCTCATAGGATACTTCCATGTCCCTTACTTTTTCCGAAATGCTTTCATACTTTCCAAGAGAGTTGATGTAATGGCGAATCATCTCAAGTACGCTTACTTTTAAATCCTCCTGTTTGATTGAGTGCCTGCTGCACTGTTTTCCTTTGTTGTATTGGGAGCAGATATAGTAGACAGTGGGAGTTTTCCCTCTCTTATCAACTTTCTTCGTCATCTGAGCATTACAGTCCTTGCAAAATAAAAGCCCTGAAAACAAATCCGCTTTCTCCCCAACATTTTTTGCCTTTATATCACATTTCAAAAGTTTTTGGGCAATTTCAAAGTCATAAATATCAATAATAGCTTCATGATTGTCCTCGATTTCAATCCAATCGCTTCTATCCTTGGAAACCACCTTATCCAGCTTATAGTTTATCTTTTCCCGTTTTCCCTGTTGCAGTGTTCCGATATAGATTTCATTGGTTAAAATACGATTAACTGCCGGCGTATCCCATTTGGCAACCGCCTTTGTGCTAAAGCCTGTCTTATACCTTATTCCCTTTGCCTTTTTATGCTCCATCGGTGATGGGATTCCATTATCGTTTAAGTGTTTGGCAATAGAGTAGGAGCTGTACCCCTCAAGCTTCATTGAGAAGATTTTACGCACCACATATTCCGCTTCTTTATCAATTACTATTTTGTGCTTATCTTCCTTATCTTTTTCATAGCCGTAAGGAGCATAGTTTGATATAAACTGTCCCTGTTTTCTCTTTACCTTGCAGACACTTCTGACCTTTGCGGAAGTATCCCTACAATAATTGTCATTGATGAAGCTTTTAAACGGAATGACCAAGTTCTTTTCCGTTTCACTGGCTGTATAGCTGTCATAATTATCATTTAGGGCAATAAATCTTATATCAAGAGAGGGAAACACTCTTTGCAGGTATCTTCCGCTATCAATATAATCTCTGCCAAATCTGGATAAGTCTTTTACAACAATGCAGTTAATTCTCCCTGTGATGACATCTTCCATCATTTTCTTAAATGCCGGTCTTTCAAAGTTTATCCCTGAATATCCGTCATCGACATATTCTTCTATCAGCTCCATATCCTCATTTTTATCAATGAAGTCATTAATCTGAAGTCTTTGGTTGGAAATGCTGTTGCTTTCCACCTTAAAGCCTTTATCATATTTTTCATCATCTTGTGATAATCTAAGATACATGGCAACTTTGAGAACATCTGTATCTAAATTGTTTTTAGACATAACAAAACCTCCAAACTTTCATATTCTTTTTTAAGGAGAAATATGATAACTTGGAGTCTTTCAGCTCTTATGAAGTTGTATCCCTATTTGATTCGTATTATACCATAGATTTGTAAAAAAGTCTGCCCCTTTTATCATATTTTAATCAAGAAGCATTGCTTTCTTTTTTAGGTAAGACAAAAAGCAATCCTCCAAACTTCTTCCATTCTCTGCATAGCTACATTTAACAATGACATTTACGACTTTCATAAAGTACATGGAAAGCGGCTCTGCATTTTTCTTATCTTTTATATTTTCAATATCAGGGACAATTTTCCTGTCTATCTCTTCCGCTGACATGTTTTTATATCTTGCTAATTCTTCTGCATTCATAAAAAAACTCCTTTCCCTGTTGTTTTCTTTTTTAAGTTTTATGACATTGGTAGGTGTCTTGGCTGACAACATAGGAATCTCACCTCCGCCCCTTATTCAAGACGAGCCGGCATAAACTGTTGAAGTATCATTATCACTGCCTGTATCAACGAACAGACTGCCACATCTGTTTTTTATGTAATCTTATTTGTCGCTCGCTTCCTTGTTTCCTTGATTTTCTCAGTATTCATTGAACCAAAATATTTTTTAGCAGAAAGGTCTTGGCGTAAGTCATAATTCTCCACAAGCAGATAAAGTCCTACCTTGGTCTATTCAGTTGTCAAAGAACAAAATATTTGAAAGGGATTTTTCTTTCTATTTTCCAATTTGCCATAGCAACCTATCTCTTATAAAAGAAAGTAAAAGAGGTCAAACTCCCCTTCACTTTATATAAGGAAAATTTGACCCCTTTGGTTACCGAAATTCTAAATTTCTTCGATAAATTTTTTCAGCTTCTCTAAGATTTTGTTTCTTTTCTTAATCAAAGCCGGGTGTGTGATACTCTTTAACTTTGCTACCGAACGGACTGGTTCATCATGAAAGTACAAACGCTCTATGATGTCCTTTTCTTCTGCATTTAACCTTGATATAGCATTTCTGACTGCTTCTATCATCATCTGTGTTTCCACAATTTTTTCCACATCAATGCCTTCATCAACAATATTTTCCTCAAAGTGTCCGTCATGATCCAGTGAAGAAAAAAGGAGCAAGTGGTTTTTCCTGTCCACCTGCTCCAAATATTTTTCATGCTCTTTCTCACGCCAGTAGACCTTATATATCTCCTCACTGACTTTCACCTTTTGTCCATTGACATAAAGGTAGTATTCTTTTTTCATTTCAAGTCCTCCATTCTTTTTCTGTCTGCTTGTTTTCAGGCAAAAAAAGGAGGACTCCTGCACTTAAGCACAAGAAGTCCTCTAAAATGAAAGGAACTTGTTCTTCCTTTAAATGTATTAAATTGTACTGAATAGTGTTTGGAAAGCTGAACAATTATGAAGCCTATTGAAAAAAAGATTATGCAAAATATTCTGACTTTCATCTATTAAATATAAATTTTTTTTCATTTTCAACCCTCCATTCCTTACAGCTAAATTATGAAATACACCATCCTTCCGCTGATTCTTTTATGTTTATAAAATTTTTATAAATACCATCTTGATTAATCAGCTCAAGATGATTACCTTTCTGAACTACATCACCATTATCAATAACCAATATCTGATCTGCATCTTGAATTGTTGCTAATCTATGAGCAATAACAATTACTGTTTTTCCTTTTGTTAGTGAGCTTATTGCATTTTGAATTAAATGCTCATTTTCCGGATCAACACTTGCTGTAGCTTCATCAAGTATTATTATTGGAGAATCTTTTAAGATAGCCCTTGCTATTGAAATTCGTTGTTTTTCTCCTCCCGACAAGGTAGCCCCGCCATCGCCTATGATAGTGTCATATCCATTTGGTAATTTTGAAATAAATTCATGGCAATGTGCTTTTATGGCTGCATTTATTACTTCATTATCAGAAGCATTTGGATTACCAAATAAAATATTATTTTTTATTGTGTCATTAAATAAGTACACTTTTTGAAATACCATTGAAATATTCTTCAAAAGACTATCACAGGTTATATCTTTGATATTTTTATCCCCAACAGTTATAACTCCACTATTCACATCATAAAATCTTGCAATCAAATTACAAATTGTTGTTTTTCCACTTCCTGAAGGACCTACAATGGCTGTGGTACTGCCTTCCGGAATATAAAAAGAAATATTATTTAATATTTGCTTTTTGTCATAGGAAAAACATACATCAGAAAACTTTATGTCATGTCTTTTTAACTCTATATTCTGCCCGCCTTTATCTATAATATCCGCCTTTTCTATTTTTTCTAATTTATCTAATGTTTTATTAACAACCTCTATTACATGAATTGCATTACTTAACGGCTCTATTTGGCTAAACATAACAAACGAGAACATATCCATCATAAGCATAATGTTTACATCCATTTTTCGGGTATATGTTAAATATGCACTAACAGCTATAATTCCAACTGAGGCGGCTTTTAATACAAATTGGTGCAAACAATTATATGGGCAATATTCCAATTCAATTTTAATATTTACATCTTTATGATTTTTATATGCTTTCCTAATACCTTGCACAGATACGCCTTCTTGTTTAAATGCTTTTATAGTCTGCATCCCTCTTAAAAATTCAATTGTATTTTCTACTATGCTGTCTTGAGCCTTTTGATGAATGGAAGCATTTTTATCACTAATTTTAGCCTCAATGTATAAAAATAAAGCAGATAAAACTATACCGCTTAATGAGATAATTCCCGCTAATGGACAATAAAACAGCAAAAACAATATCATTACCAAAACCGTAATATATCCATTTACAACTGTATTAATCATATTCATAGACAACATTTCTATAAATGATAAATCTGTGGTTACAGCAGAAGATATTTCTCCCATATTGTTACTGTTAAAAAAGCCAAGCGAAACTCTTTTAAATATATTTCCCAAACGAATTCGTTGTTCTGCTGTGGCTTCACAACCAACACTTTCCTGAGTAACAGCTCTTAAATATGAAAATAAGAATCTTCCTCCAATTACAAGAATCATCAATAGAAAAATATAAATAATTTGATCATTGTCAAAAGTTCTAATTCCTTTGTAATCGTCAAAAACCAATCCCAGCCCATATGTCGCAAGCATGATCGGCAGGGAAGTAAAAATACTGTTTATAAAGGCATAAATAAATCCGATGTAAACTCTTTTTTTATATTTTCCAGTCCAGCCTATGAGCCTCTTTATCATTCCAAACATTACAATACCTCCTTCCTTTTTGAATTTGCTGACCAGTTTTTCGCTCCAATATGAGATAGCCACATATCATGATACAGTTCACAATTTTGCAACAGTTCTTCATGAGTTCCCATATTATCAATTTTTCCATTATTCAAAACTATTATTTTATCTGCATTTTTTATTGTTGATAATCTATGAGCAATTACCAGCAATAGCTTCCCTTTAGATAATGCCGACAAGGATTGTTGTAATTTACTCTCGTTTTCCGGATCAGTAAATGCAGTAGCTTCATCAAGTATTACTATTGGAGAGTTTTTTAATATCATTCTTGCAATAGAAATTCTCTGTTTTTCCCCTCCTGATAGCTTATTCCCGGCATTTCCAACAACTGTATCATATCCACTTTCCAATTCTTTTATAAATTCATCGCAGCAAGCTAGCTTTGCAGCATTAAAAACTTCTGTATCTGAAGCATCCGGATTACCAAGGCGAATATTTTCTTTAACAGAGCAATTAAATAAATAGGTGTCTTGTGTAACAAAACTAATTAATTCATTCAATTTTGAAATGGATATATCTCTTATATCCACTCCACCTATTAATATACTCCCCTCATTTGTGTCCCAAAATCTTGCTATTAATCTTGCTATTGTACTTTTTCCGCTTCCGGAAGGACCAACTAAAGCTGTAAACTCATTCTTTTTAAAAATACAATTTATATCTGATAGAACTTTATTGTCTAAATTTCCATCATATGAAAATGAAATATTTTTCAGTTCAATTGTATTGTCTTTTATCTCAATATCTTTTTCTGAGTCGCTTAATACCGGTGTTTCAAGTTCACTGCTTACATCATGCAAAGCATACTCTATTGCTTTAGCTTCATTAATGTAATTTGTAAAGTTCATCATAGGTCCGACAACACCTAATGATAAGATCAAACATATGACCAGATTTTGTGGAGAAATTTGCCCATTTACATAAAGGATTAATCCTATTGGTAACACTCCTAAAAAAGTGGATGGAAGAACAGAATTACCAAAATTCATGTATTTCCAAACACTTTTGTACCATGCCAAAGTCGAATTTCTAAAAGTTTTTATTGCATTAACAAATTTATTATATGAAGTTGTTGATTGGTTAAATGCCTTAATCACTTCAATTCCTTCTACATACTCAACAATTACACTATTTACATAATTACTCGTTTCCATATATTTGGCATACTCCGAGTTAAAGTTCTTCATCATTATCATATAAGAAGTTCCGGCAATCGGTACTGTAATCAGCATTGCTAACGCCATTCTCCAATCAATAAATGTTAAATATGCAAATACACTTATTGAAAGAGTAATATTAGATATACATTCCGGTATTACATGTGCTAAAGGAAGTTCGATTGTTTCTACTCTATCAACTATTACACTTTTAAGCTTTCCAACAGATTCTCCCATTACATAGCCAAGTGGTGCTTTAACAAATGTCCTTGCCAAACTAAGCCTGATATTTTCCAATATGTTATATGCAGACAAGTGTGATAATGTAGTTGAAATTCCATGGAATAAGTATCTGACAGCATATCCTGAAACCGCCGCCAAACAATAATATGCAATCTGATTTAAAGAAATACTCCCATTAACAAACAATTCAATTATTTTATATGCACACCAATATGGTACAATTCCCGCAAAAACACCAATAATAGCACAAATTACTGATAATAAAATTTTCCATTTGCATTGAACTGCAAATGAAAGAGCTATTTTTATCCAACTTTTCTTCTTCATTACAGCTACCCCTCCTAAAAAATAAAATAGAACCATGATTTTGTTCATAGTTCTATTTTATAGATTTCTAATATATTTTGCTCCCCTGAATAGCTATATATTACTCTGTTTGGATATTTATTTTTCTATATTCCATCGGGCTTTTGCCATAGTTCTTTTTAAAAACCTCTGAGAACTTGCTCACATTAGTATAGCCAACTTTCCCTGCTATTGCTGTTACACTTTCATCCGTTTTTAACAATAAGCTGGCTGCTACATTCATCTTGTAACTACTTAAATATGAGTATATCGCCTCCCCATATACACCTTTAAAGCACTTTTTCAAAGCTGATAATGATAGATCATACATTTTTGCTAATTCTGTCATTGTATAGTGCTTATCTAAATTATCTGTAATCAAACTTTTTATCTCTTTAATTTTTTCCACTTGTGATTTGTAGAAATACTGTTGTGTTTTGTTTACTTGCGTTAGATCAATAGATTTTAACAAAATAAACAGCTCTATTATTTTTATTTGTAAATATTCCTTCTTTACTTTGTCCGGAAGCATATATAACTCTCCAAAAATATGATTTATCATTGCCTCCTCGTGTAATACAAATGGAGTATTGTCTGATAAAAACAGCTTCTTAATCTCCATAGTATTAATATTAAAATAACCTAAAAGCTCATTCAATCTTCCCTCTACATTCTCTGACAAGGAAATATTAATAGTTATTCCATGGAAATGTGATAATGGAAAATTACAGGTACTATATTCTGAATCCAATTTTTCAATTAGAACATCTCCCGGTTCTAAATATAAATATTCTCCATTTATAGTTTCTGATTCAATTCTTCCTTCCTTACAGTGATGTATGCTAAGACAATTATTTTCTGATTCTATGCGTTTTGAGTTTACGATGGCATGAAAATTATTATACATCACCGAAATTCCCGGAAAAACCTGATAACAGATTATTGTCCCATTTCCTCTATCTTGTTGCATTTCATATACTGCACAAACTCTATCTTCGCAAATTTTATTCATACCTTGCTTTAACATGAATTGATTTATTTCAAGCAAACATATCACCTCAGTTCAAAAAATATTCTTTTAATTTTACAAATCCCTTATCGTCTAAAAGATACTGTTCTTTTATTCGTCCTTTATCCATTTGAATCACATAGTTACAACAGGTAGCTATAAATTCATAGTCATGAGTAATTATTATAACGGTTTTCCTTTTATCCGCTAACTTCTTGATTTCATTAGCGACCTGTATCATATGGCTTAAATCTAAACCGCTCGTAGGCTCATCAAAAATCAAAATATCACGATTTGATGTCAAAGCACTTGCAATTGCAACTCTCTGTTTTTGACCGCCTGATAAAGACATCGGGTGTCTTTCTCTTAATTCCAGTAAATTAAGTTCTTCCATTATACTTATTATATCATTCTTTATAGTTTTATCTGCCCCTAATAACAGTTCATCTTCTACACTTTCTGTAAATAGCTGATGATTTGTGTCTTGCATCACCATATAGCAATTACGCAATCTGTCCTTTTTCTTTAATACTTTATTATTATATTTAATTTTACTTCTATCTTTACTTTCCAAGCCACATATACAGCGTGCAAATGTAGATTTCCCTGCACCATTGTCTCCAATAATTGCCACAACATTATTTAATGGAAATTGTAAATTTTCTATATCAAGTATCATTTTGTTTTTCTTATAAGCAAATTTCAAATTTGATAGAATAAAAGTTTCCGTTCCGGTCAGTTTTCTTACCTCTATCGGATACTTACTTAAAGTAAACGGTCTTATTTTAGATTTATGTTGCTCATAAAACTTGCTTTCATCATCATAGCAATCAACTATTCTACCTGATTCCATATAAAATATGTGATCCAGTAAACCCTGCAGATAATATAATCTATGCTCTGCAATAATAATAGTTTTTCCTTGCTTTTTCCATAGCTCTATTATATTCCTTAAATCTTTAGTAGACTGTTTGTCAAGATTTGAGGACGGCTCATCCAAAATTATAATATCAGGATCTGTAACAGAAACTGAAGCACAAGCAATTTTTTGTTTTTCTCCTCCCGATAAGGAAAAGATATTTTCCCCTAACAAATTATCTATATTAAAAAGTCTGACCGTTTTCTTTATCTTAGAAATAATTTCAGTCTCAGAAACTCCCTTGTTCTCACTTGCAAAAGCTAATTCACTTGTCGTATCTACAGTGAAAAATTGCGTTTTAGGATTTTGAAAAACACTTCCGCTAATATTAGATATATCTTCCAAACTGCATTTATCCGAATTAACACCATTAATGTATATTTCCCCTACTATATTTCCTTCATAATAATTGGGTATTAATCCATTGATAAGCCTTCCTACAGTAGATTTTCCACATCCTGAATCGCCACAAAATAATACCGTTTCTCCTTTTTTGATAAAAAAACTAATTTCTGATATGCTGTCTTTCTTCTCACTTACATTACCGTAACTAAAGCTTACATTTCTAAATTCGATCATTTATTCTCACCATCCTCATTATAGAAAGATAAATCCTAAGAAAAGCAATGATGAATATATTATTAATAACACATCTAAAAGTTTAAATCCAATTTTACATATATTGGTTCTCTTTCCTGATGAATCTAATCCTCTAATTAATGCTGAAGCTGATAATTCTTCTCCTATTTTTGTAATCGAAATCATAAGTGGCACTAACCTGTATTCCAGCATTTTAACAGGATCGCCACATAAATTAATGCCTCGCATTCTCATTGCATCTTTTATATATGAGTATTCTTCTTTTATTGTAGGAAAAAATCTGAATACAACGGAAAGTGGGATAATAATTTTATTAGACAAATGCATTCTCTCCATTGCTGCTATAAACTCACTTACTGTTGTTGTACTGATAAAATAATACCCCATAATGAATCCCGGTAGAATTCTTATATATATACCTATTAATGCTCCCAAAATAAAAAAGCCTAATCCTGACAATATCGGAAATATTTTTAGTTCCAATATGAAAAGGATACTATATGTTATTAAAAGTCTGCAAACTATATTCCACTTTTTATCAATGCTTAACAACAATAAAGGTAAGATAAGCGTTGCAAAGCGTATATAATACATTATTCCTACTGAACTACCGGCTGTCATTATTGTGGTAACTATTATCATTAAAAAAATTTTGGTTCTTGGATCAAGAGATATGGATTTTTTGCTTTCAAATATATAATCTATCTCCATTTTCATTATACTATTCCTGCTTTTTTGAAATGTTTGTTTAAAACAGCTCTGCCTAATATTCCGCCTAAAATTCCACCAACAAAACAAGAAAGTACAAAAACCGGAAGAACCCAATTTGGAGTAAGTTCCGCTAAAGTTTTTGCATACTCCGCTCCATATCCTTCTGATACAGTTTTCAAAAACTCACTTCTCATAAAATATATTCTTGCAAAAAATCCACTGCTTAATAATGAAAAAAAAGAATATCCTAATATAATAAATTTTATATCTTTATACTTACCTGCTCTCATAACAACATCAGCAAGTATTCCACAGATAACACAGCAAACCAAAACTAAAATGCCACTACCCATAACCATAAATAATATTCCTATGATTATTCCTGTTAAACTAACCATTCCAAATTTGTTTATTTTAGTAACATAAAGCATAAACGGTATTCCACATACAATTGGTGTAAGGATTCCCAGCAAAATCGTAAAAATAGGAATGTATCCCAACATCATAGTTACAAAATATAAAACAAAATAAATTGCAGTAAAAATTCCCACATTTATTAAATCTTTAGCGTTTAATTTGTTGTTTTGAGATTCTTGATTCATAATAATACCTCCATAAAATTTACAAATAATTAAGTTAGATATTGCTAACTTATAATTGTTCTCATTTTACAGGAATATTCTTTGTGTCGCTACTCTAAATAGTTATATTATACTCCAAATGGTTTTATTTTGTTCATAAAATCATATCAATATCTGGTTTTATATGTTATAATAAAGTCCAAATATGCTTAAAGCTTTCTATAAATCATTCTTTTGTAGCAAGCACAGTAAGTGTACGGACACTTACGGAAAAATTGATGAAGCAGTCCTTCGGGATTTGCTTCTTTTTTTATCAATTTTTAGCTTGTTAGGGAGACCCTAAGACCCCGAAAATCATACAAAGGAGGAAATATCTATGGTAAACAGATTACGAAATGAACGACTTGAAATTAAGTTGACTAAGGAAGAAAAAACTCTTTTTGAGGAGAAAAGGAAACTTGCAAAGTGCAGAAATATGAGCCACTTTATCCGCAAATGCGTTTTAGAAAAGGAAATTTATCAGGTAGATTTAGAGCCGTTTCGAGAGCTACAAGGCTTACTTAGAGGTGCTACAAATAATATCAATCAGATTGCAAAGCGAGTAAATTCGACCGGTGTTATCTACAAAGAGGACATAGGCGATATGAAAAAAGAGATTGAACATTTTTCCAAAGAGTTGTGGCAAATTCACTCTCTACTTCTGAAAAGAACTGCTGAAACGGAAGGGGAATGACAATGGCTATTACTAAAATACACCCTATTAAATCAACGCTTCATCTCGCCATAAACTATATTGTCAATGAAGAAAAGACCGATGAACAGCTTTTGGTCAGCACGCATAAATGCCACGAATCTTCTGCTCATACTCAGTTTTTACGAACAAGAGAGGAGGCGGGAACTAAGGGAACTGTCCTTGCAAGACATCTGATTCAATCTTTTCTACCGGGAGAAACAACGCCTGAAATGGCACATCAGATCGGTCTTGAATTATGTAAAAAGATACTCAAAGATGAGTATGAGTTTGTGTTATCGACGCACATAGATAAAGGGCATATCCATAATCACATCATCTTTAATAATGTAAATATGGTTACCGGTAAATGCTATCAATCCAATAAGAAAAGCTATCATAAGATCCGTTACCAGAGTGATAAGCTATGCAAAGAAAACAACCTTTCCGTCATTGATGAACACTACGAAAGTTTTAAGAAAAAGTATAAAGTAAACGGTAAGTCTTGGTATGAAAATGAGCAGGCAAAGAAAGGTACTTCTTGGAAAAGTAGGCTTCAATTTGACATTGACCGCATAATAAAGCAATCACAGGATTGGGATGAATTTCTAAAGAAAATGGCTGAGCTTGGCTATGAAATAAAGCATGGCAAGCACATCGCTTTTAAGCCGAAAGATAAACCGAGATTTACAAGAGCTAAGACGATTGGTGAAGATTATACTGAAGAACGATTAAAAGAACGCATAGCAGAAAGGGAAATGATTAAGACTCCTCCTGTTAAAAAACGCATCGGAAATATCATTGATATGAATACCAATGCTAAAGTCAAAGAGAGTAAAGGCTATGAATACTGGGCAACGAAACATAATCTTAATACGATGGCGGAATCCGTTATCTTTATCAGAGAACATGGCATAAAATCTGTTAAGCAACTTGATGAATTTATTCAAAAAAGTGCTGATGAAAGACAAAATTTACAGGATAAAATCAAAGCGATTGATAAGGAAATGGAACAGTTATCCGCTACTATGGAGCAAGTTCATACTGTAAAAAAATATCGTGCCTATTACAAGGAATATAAGGCGAATCCGTCTGATAGGGCATTTTTTGAGGAATACAAAACTCAGATTACCCTCTATGAAAATGCTCTTTCTGAACTTAAAAAGTCTTATTCCAAGCTTCCAAATTCAAAGGATATTTTAGCTGAACTTGATAAATTGCAAGAAAAAAAGAATACCCTGATGAAAGAGTATTCTTCCTCAAAATCTGCTATGGACGAGCTTTACAAGATACGAAAAAATTACAGAATCTACATGGGTAAGGAGATGGAGAGATAATCTTTATCTCCTTTTTTTGAGCAACAAAAAAGAGATGGTGCAGCCCTAAGACCACACCGACAAACATTTATCTCTCCGTTTCTTTTGGTTTTTCTTTACTCTCTTTCGGCTTTTGCTTATCTTCTGCCTGATATTCTTTGATAGCACCAAGTATGGATTTTTTATCGTTTTCTTTCCCTTTTTCAGAGCCGGTTAAGGTATTTAACTTAGCTTTCATTTTTTCAATATCTGCTCTAATCTGTTCTGATTGCTCCCAAGAATCTGCATAAAATAAGTCTTTTTCTCTTTCTTCTATCTCGCTTTTTAGTTTAGCAATCTCTTGACTCTTATCCTGTCCTTTCATCTGTTCTTTTGCCTTTAAGAGCTTTGAGGATAATATTCTTACATCGCTGTGTTCCTTGCCATTATCATCAATAGAGGTTCTAAGCTGTCCGAATAACTTTACGAAATCTCCCTGTTTAAAGTCCTTTGGAATATCACTCTTTTCTCCATATGCGGAGCAATTATGATATACCTTATTACCCTCATCATCTTTGGAAACTACGGAGAAATTTACCACCTTAAAGGCTTCTCCGTTCTTGTTTTCCCTTTCAATAAGTTCGACCTTGCTTACAACATTTCCGACAATATTTATAAGATTATCTTTCTCCTGCTGAACATAGGGCAGGTCTTTTATCTGTCCCTGTTCTCTTAAATCTTCAATCATGTAATCGAAATCTTCATGAAGCAGATTGATGGTGTCATTTGCCATATAGGCATCATATAGCTTATCTAATGCACTTTCATCGTTAATGCCTTTTTCCATGCTGATAACCGCCTTCACAAAATCTTTGTGGTTATCCTTTGCCATATCTTCAATTCTATCCCTTATTGTTTTGTAATCCATGTTTTTATCTCCTTTCATGGTAAAAGGGAGCTGTTCGCTCCCTTATCTTGCATATTCCTGTTCTTTTGTAGTTTGTTTCTCTTCCGTTTTGCTTTCACTTTGATAAGCTCTGATCTGTCCTAAAATAGACGGTTTATCTTCCGTTCTTTGAGAAGCTTCCTCTTTTGTATGAAGATTATCTTCCACATCATAGGTTGATTCAAAGTAATCACTGTCCCTGAAATCATTGTCATATCTGTCGATGATACCGTCATTATCTAAGTCCTTTGCAAGCGGATCATAGAAGTTCCCTTCATCATCAATCTCAAGTCCCGTTGCTGTTCTTAAATCTTCGGAATCAACATAGACCAAATCTTCAAAAGAGGATAGCTCTATCTCATTTTTCATATTCCTTAGAGCTTCATTTTCTCCTTTATTCTCGTAATCAAAGCTCTCCGTTTTGATAGGAGTATCATCAATATACTGTGTCCATGTTTTGGCTTCTAAATTCAGTTCGTACTGAATCCCATGCCTTTCATCCGGTGTATCAGTATAAGCAATTCCTATGTGCTTTAAGTCAGGGTATAGTGTGTCAAACTCATCATAGCTGTGGTTTTCTTCATACTCTCTGTTACAGAAGTCAATAATCGCTCGTTTTACATCTTCCACAAGGGGATTGTCATTTCTCTTTTCTTCTACCTCTCCCATATCGAGCAGCTTATTCAGTTCGGCAAGCCTTAATACTTTAGTTTTCAGTTCATCTGCCTTTTCAAACGGCTTTTTAAGTTCTTCTTTGGCATTTTCAAGCTGATCTTTGGTGCTGATGAGCTTTTCCTCTAATCTTTTCAGTTTTTCGGGCATTTTCTCAAGAGCGTTATCCAGTCTTATGATATTTCCGTCCGCACTTGTTCCAAGCTCTCCGGAATGCTTTGCAGCACCGTTTAAGCTGAAGTTATGATCGTTGGTAAAGAAGTTATAGCTGACCTCTAAATCCATATTTCTATACTTTCCTATTATCTTACTTTCGTTGATTTTTATAGTCTTGATAGCTTCAAGAAGTTTTTCTCCTGCTAATTTCTTATCAGTAATCTTTTCTCCCAAAATGGTAATGGAAGTAAATTTATTTTCGCCTTCTCCTTGCGGCTCTACATCAGCTATATCTTTCTTTACAGCTTCAATCAGCTTTTCCGTTCTTGTGATTTCTTCCGGATAATTTTTAGCAACCTTATCCTCTAATCTATAACGGTTGGACTTGTAGTTTGCTTCCAGCATTTTAAGTTTTGTAACCTCATTGTCCAAGTCCATCTTCTCTTTAATCTTCGGATCGCCAGTAGCCAACGCTTTAATTTCTGCATAATTAAGGGAACTTTCGTCCACATCTTCCGCCACTCTGACAGGTGTTTTACTGGTCATTATCTGAGAAATGAACTTCTGCTTATTTTCAATCGTCTGCCACAAATATGCATCAAAGGTGTTCTCCGTAACATAGCGATAGATATTTACCTCTTTATTTTCATTTCCCTGACGAACAATTCTACCCGCACGCTGCTCTAAATCCGCAGGACGCCAAGGCACATCCAAATCATGCAGTGCAATCAGTTTATTCTGCACATTCGTGCCTGCTCCCATTTTCTGAGTTGAACCAAGTAATATCCTCACCTCTCCCTTACGCACCTTTGCAAAGAGTTCGTCCTTTTGTTTATCGGAGTTCGCTTCGTGGATAAATGCAATTTCTTCTTTTGGAACACCTAAATTTACAAGTTTTTCCCGAATATCATCATAGATATTAAACTCTCCATCACCTTTCGGTGTGGACATATCGGAGAAAAGGAGTTGTGTAGATTTGTTTTCTTTGGTTTTATCCCAAATGGCAAATACATTTTTCACACATATATTAACCTTGCTGTCAGGATTGTCAGGGAGCAGAGGATTGATAAGCCTTTGGTCAAGAGCAAGTTTCTTGCCGTCATTGGTGATTTTTAACATATTATCCTCATCAGGCTCAACCGCTTTATTTCTAACCTTATCCGCTCTTTCAGATAATCCTTTTAGGATTTCTTTTTGTTCCTCACTCGGCAAGGTTTTAATCACTTCATAGTGTGCTTCAGGTGTTGGAAGATTAAGCATATCTGCGGTCTGAATGTCAGCGACTTCCTTAAACATACTCATAAGCTCAGGCAGATTGTAAAACTTTGAAAATCTTGTTTTCACTCTGTATCCTGTTCCTTCAGGAGCAAGTTCAAAGGCGGATTGTGTTTCTCCAAAGGTGCTTGCCCAAGCATCAAAATGCTCCAAGTGATTCTTCTTTAGGTTTTCATACTGAAGATAACGCTGCATGGTATAAAGCTCGGTCATAGAGTTACTTACAGGTGTTCCTGTTGCAAAGACTATTCCTTTCCCGTTTGTCATCTCATCCATATATCTGCATTTCATAAACATATCGGAGGACTTAAAGGCTTCCGACTGCCCAATCCCTGCAACATTACGCATTTTTGTATGAAGATACAAATTCTTAAATCCATGTGCTTCGTCCACAAAAAGCTTATCTACACCCAGTTCCTCGAAAGTAATGACATCGTCTTTCTTAAAATCATCGTTTAGTTTCTCAAGCCTTGCTTCCAGTTTTTTCTTGGTCTTTTCAAGTTGCTTAACCGTAAAATTTTGGTTTCTGTCGTGCTTGTATTCCTCAATATAATTCAAGATTTCATCAATCTGATCCTGAATATGTTTCTCCTGATATTCCTTACTCATTGGGATTTTTTCAAACTGCGTATGACCGATTACAACCGCATCATATTCTCCGGTAGCAATCTTACCGATAAACCTCTTTCTGTTTCTTGGCTCAAAGTCTTTTTTATCAGCCACCATAATGTTAGCTGACGGATAAAGCTGCATAAATTCTCTGCCTATCTGTCCTGTTAAGTGATTCGGCACAACAAAGAGAGATTTACTGCACATTCCAAGCCTTTTACTTTCCATTGCGGAAGCGACCATCTCAAAGGTCTTTCCGCTTCCCACCACATGGGCAAGCAAGGTATTTCCTCCATACAAACTTCGTGCAATGGCATTTCTTTGGTGAGGTCTAAGCTCTATTTCCGTATTCATTCCCTCAAAAGAGAGGTTACTTCCGTCATATTCACGATTCCTGATAGAGTTAAAACGCTCATTATACAGTTTTACAAGCCTGTTTCTTCTTTCCTGATCGCTAAATATCCAGTTCTTAAATTCTTCTTTTAGAAGCTCCTGCTTTTGTCCCGCAAGGAGAGTTTCCTTTTTATTTAGTACAGAACTTTTCGAGCCATCCGGATTTTCAATCTGGTCAAATACTTTCGTTTCTTTAAGGTTTAAGGCATCTTCAATCAGCTTATATCCGTTTACCCTTGATGTTCCATAGGTCATTTCTGCAAGATCGTTACCCTTATCTCTGCTCTTTCCTTCAATATTCCATTCACTTGTAAGATTTGAAAATTTAACCTTAATATCCCATTTGGCATAACCCGGAGTTTTAAGTGTTTCAAAGATGAATTTCTCTATATCCTTAATCGGTATCCAAGTTGCACCAAGACGAACACTAATCTCACTTGCTTCAAGCTCTTTTGGTAATACTTTGGTAAGTTCAGCTTTTTGATATTCCAAACGGTTCATCTCATAGCTTATCAGCTCTTTTTCTTTGCCATCTTCCGCATAGCCAAGATGAGGTAACTCTCTTTCAGTCTGTCTTAGCTTTGAAAGATAGCTGTCAACAATGGCGATTTTATCCCTGATATTTCCTGATAGGTATTCGTCCTTTGTTAC
Organism: Peptoanaerobacter stomatis; assembly: GCF_000238115.1. Lineage (GTDB taxonomy): Bacteria > Bacillota > Clostridia > Peptostreptococcales > Filifactoraceae > Peptoanaerobacter > Peptoanaerobacter stomatis. The sequence goes on from NZ_JH414552.1 coordinate 114,086, forward strand.
ATAGCCATATTTATATGAATTGCTGCCGTTTGCACAGGCGAAAGGTAAATCTCCATCTTCCAAGTTAAAGGATAGAGGTTTGTAAAAGTTTTGTTCTTCTCTGATACTTAGATAAATCTCTCCTCTAAGCTCCTCAATCAAAGTAGGTCGCTCTTTTCCTGTCAGGCTTTCCATATAGTCAAAGTCCACATAACCTTTTTCAGACATAGATAACACAAGAGCTTCAAGGGAAGTATCTACATGGTCGATTGTCTTTGCCTTTGTTATTGTTCTTTTTGAAAAAATATCTCCCTTAGCCTTAAAGTTTTCTTCTTCATCAAGAATTTCTATTGAGGAAACAAGCGGAAAGTTGCTATCTTCTTTTAAGGCTCTGGTATTAGAAAGATTATTGACATACCCATGTTTTTTAGAAAAACTGTCATAGACTTCATTTAACTTCTCCTGAGCTTTCTTTACTTCATCATCTGAAAAATCCTCTTTTTGCTTGTATATTACATCTTTTAAGGCTTCGTTCAGTTCAAGATAATCCTTAATCTTTTCCTTGTTTTTATCTGTTACTTCTTTCTTTACAAATAGAGAGTTTTCTCTGTAATACACCTCATCGTCAATAAGGGTGTAGGAGAAGTTCTTGACATCGTCTGTGGCAGGGATAGATGTTATTTCATCATCAAGCAGCTCTATTTCTTCA
>NZ_JH414553.1 GCF_000238115.1 Peptoanaerobacter stomatis
ACAGTAGTTTTTTGTGTTATAGATGAAAAACAAATTTTTATTCTTCAATTTATAGAATACATAATTATTTTTTAATGTTATTATGAAAAAACATACGTAAAAGTGTTGCACTTATCTTGACAATTTATCATTAAAAAAATAAAAAAATTATTGAAAAAAATATTTTCCTACTTGACAAAAATGAAAGAAAGAGTTATTATATTTGCATAAAGCACAATGCATTATACATATTAACTTTTTAATTTAAATTTTTTTGATTTTTTAGGAGGAAAAAATTATGGACTTTTCAAAATACCCTGCAGAACCTTTTAAGATTAAAGTTGTTGAACCTGTGAAAATGATTTCTAAAGAAGAAAGAATAGCTGCTATAAAAGAAGCTGGATATAATACATTTAACTTAAAATCTGAGGATTGCTACATAGATTTATTGACAGACAGCGGAACAAACGCTATGTCTGATTCTCAATGGGCAGGAATGATGATAGGTGATGAAGCATATGCAGGATCTAAAAACTGGGTATTCTTAGAATCAACTATAAAAGAATTATTTGGATTTAAGCATGTTGTTCCTACTCACCAAGGACGTGGAGCAGAAAATATACTTTCTACAATAGCTATAAAACCGGGACAATATGTACTTGGAAATATGTATTTCACAACTACTCGTTACCATCAAGAAAGAAATGGCGGTATATTCATGGATATAATCCGTCAAGAAGCACATGATGCTACTATAGACATACCTTTCAAAGGTGATATAGACGTAGAAAAAATGGAAAGTATAATAAAAGAAAAAGGACCTGAAAACATAGCTTATGTTTGCTTGGCAGTAACAGTAAACTTAGCAGGTGGACAACCTGTTTCTATGAAAAATATGAAAGAAGTAAGAAAAGTTGCAGACAAATACGGAGTTAAAGTATTCTATGATGCTACTCGTTGTGTAGAAAACGCATACTTTATAAAAGAACAAGAAGAAGGATATCAAGATAAAACTATAAAAGAAATATGCCACGAAATGTTCAGTTATTCTGACGGAGCTACTTGCTCAGGTAAAAAAGACGGTATAGTAAACATAGGTGGATTCTTAGCTATAAATGATGACGAATTATTCGGAAAAGCTAAAGAAATAGTTGTTGTATTTGAAGGTATGCCTTCATACGGCGGTATGTCAGGACGTGATATGCAAGCTATAGCTATAGGATTTAGAGAAGCTATGCAATTTGAATATATAGAACACAGAGTTAAACAAGTTCGTTACTTAGGAGATAGATTAAAAGAAGCAGGAATACCAATAGTAGAACCTGTTGGAGGACACGCTGTATTCCTTGATGCAAGAAGATTCTGTCCACATCTAAATCAAGAACAATTCCCTGCACAATCATTAGCAGCAGCATTATATGTTGAAGCAGGTGTTCGTTCAATGGAAAGAGGAATAGTTTCTGCAGGTAGAGATGCAAAAACAGGTGAAAACCATAAACCGAAACTTGAAACAGTAAGACTTACTATACCAAGAAGAGTATACACATATGCTCATATGGATATAGTTGCTGAAGCTTGTATAAAACTATTCAAACATAAAGAAGATATAAAACCGTTGAAATTCGTTTATGAACCAAAACAATTACGTTTCTTCACAGCAAAATTTGATATAGCTGAATAATATAACTTGATTAAAACAACAGCTTTATAAAAAGCTATATATAATTAGTTTATTATTTATTATAAGTTTACTCAATTTTCGCACAATTCATTTATTATAGTAATTAAAAAGACTTAACTGAATATAAGTGCGAGAATTGAGTTTTATTAATATATAGGCATTAAATATTTTTATATGGCAAACGATTTTAATATTTTTTTATTTATAATCTTTACAAAAAGCAAGGAGGGTTAGTAATGGGTAATAATAGTGACAAACAATTTAAGTCTAAATGGGGATTTGTGCTTGCATGTGTAGGTTCAGCAGTCGGTATGGCTAATGTTTGGGGATTTCCATATAAGCTTGGAAGTATGGGAGGCTCAGCCTTTTTAATAGCATATTTAATATTTATAGTTATATTCAGTTATGTAGGACTGTCTACTGAATATGCAGTAGGTAGAAGAGCTAAGACAGGTACTGTCGGAGCATATACAATGGCTTGGAAATCAGGCGGACAAGATAATGCAATAGGTAAAAATGTAGGTTGGTTGCCACTTGCGGGTTCAATGTGTATTGCCATAGGATATGCCGTAATAATATCATATGTACTAAAAGGATTGTTGCAATCTATAACAGGCAGTATAATGACTGTAGTTCCCGGTGAATGGTTTGAATCATTTGCAATGAAGGATTTTTCAGTTGTACCTCTACACTTGGCGATTCTTATAATAACATTGCTTACACTTATATTCGGGGCAGAAAGTATTGAAAAAAGTAATAAGATAATGATGCCGTTATTTTTCATATTATTCGTGTTTATGGCAATAAGAATAGCTATGTTGCCGGGAGCAATCGAAGGTTATAAATACATATTTATTCCTGATTGGAGTAAACTTGCAGACCCTATGGTTTGGGTATGGGCAATGGGACAAGCATTTTTCTCACTTTCAGTTACAGGTAGCGGTATGATAGTTTATGGAGCATATTTGTCAGATGCTGAAGACGTAATAGATGGAGCAAAAAGTACAGCATTATTTGATACAATAGCCGCTATGGTTGCAGCGCTTGTTATGATACCTGCATGCTTTGCATATAATCAAGATCCGGCAGGCGGACCGGGATTATTGTTTGTTACTCTACCGACTATTTTGCAAGATATGCCCGGAGGAAGATTATTTGCTATAGTTCTTTACCTTGCAGTTGTATTCGGTGGAATATCATCACTTCAAAATATGCTTGAAGTTGTTTTGGAATCAGTAAATTTCCGTTTACCTAATATAAAAAGAAATTATATACTTGCAGGATTGTTTGTAATATGCATGGGTATAGGAGTATTTATGGAGCCTATATATAAATGGGGACCTTGGATGGATATAGTATCAATATATATCATACCGATAGGTGCTACACTTGGTGCGATATCTTGGTTCTGGGTTATGAAAAAAGAAGATTTGATCGATGAAATAAACAAAGGTGCAAAAAAACCTGTATCAGAGTCTTGGTATTTAATAGGTAAATTTATATATGTTCCTTTAGCACTTATACTTTGTATAATAGCATTGGTTAAAGGTATTTCTTTCTAAATTATTTAAAGTGTAATTATTAAATTATGATTATATAATAAAAGTACAAGTTTAAATTCAAATTAAAAAAAGAGGGTATCTGCTAAAAAAGCGGCTACTCTCTTTTATTAAGAAAAATTATAAAAATATTATAATATTTTTTATAGTTATACTAAAAATTAATAAAATAATGGATACTTCTGTTTTTAAGAATTTATTAGCCAATACTAATAACCGTTTATAATACCAATTATTTTATATTTGGTGAGTTTATAATATCAATAATTTTGTTGTAATATAATTTATATGGTCATTTAATGAGTTTTTAGTATAAGTAAAATTAAGTATAGTTAAAATAATTTATATAAACATATCCAATTAATTAAACATATATAAGTGTTACTACTGATTATAAGATTTTTTTTCCAAATACCTTCTTATAAATTCCAAGGCTAATAATATTGCTATACCAAGTATAAATCCGAATATGTTAAATGTTGAAAAACTTAATTGAGGTAATGGATTTTTCAGTGTTGTAGGGCCCATAGATATGGCATATAATGAGCCTATCATCAAACCTGTTATAAAATAAATCATCTTACTTTTGTGATTTTTAAGTGTCAAGCGTATGGTTTTAATAGAAATGGCAAGCCCAAACAGTATTCCGAGACCTAATGCCATAAGCCCCCATATTACTGAAAAATTAAATGTAATAAACTCTTTTACAGCTGTAATTGTAGGAACATAAACACCGAATATAAGAAGCAGTGTAGAGCCTGATATTCCCGGCAAGACCATTGCAGTTATGGCAATCATACCTGATATGAACACATATATAAATTGCGATGCACTGAGAGATTCAAAATGAATTGATGAATTATTCAGTACAGATGAACGTAGAGAAGATATTGTTATTACAAGAGCTATGCCGAGTATGGAAAATAGTATTTCTCCATATTTTCCTTGTATATTTTTCTTTTCAGATATTATTACAAATGGAATTGATGACAATGTAAGTCCTAAAAATATTGAGCTTAGAAGATATATTTTACTTTCAAATAAATTGGAAAGTACCGCAACTGACATACCCATTCCTATAATCCAGCCGATTATAAGTTTGGCTATAAAATATATAGCTTGACTTCTTTTTTTTGGATCTTCTTTTGAAAACAGATAATGTACTGAATCTAATAACTTTTCATAAAAACCGAGTATAAAAGCTATTGTTCCTCCTGAAACTCCCGGCACGCTGTCGGCAAGTGCCATACAAAAACCGTAGAATATATTTATAATCATTAATTATCTCCTGTTTATATTTCTATTTTGAAAAATTTTATTGCATTTTGTTTCGTTATATTGAATATTTCTGTTTCTTCTAATCCTTTTAACTCAGCTATTTTTTGTCCTACATATCTCACGTTGGCAGGTTCGTTTCTCTTACCTCTTTTAGGCTCCGGAGAAAGATATGGAGAGTCTGTTTCTATAAATATTCTGTCAAGTGGTGCATATTTTGCAACTTCTTGAAGGTTGGTGGATTTTTTAAAAGTTACAGGACCTGCAAATGATAGATAGCAACCTAAATCGAGATATAATTTTGCCATTTCTTTACTTTGTGAATAGCAGTGCAAGACACAATCTGCATTTTTTTTATGTTTTTTCAACACTTCATATGTGTCATTTGAGGCATCTCTTGAATGTATTATGAATGGTAAATTAAGTTTGTTTGCAAGCTCTATTTGTTTTATAAACACTTCGTGCTGTATATCTCTTGGAGAAAAGTCATAGTAATAATCAAGACCTATTTCACCTATTGCAACAACTTTATTTTCTTCTACAGCCATTTTTTCTATTTTTTGAAAATTATCATCGTTCATATATTTTGCTTCGTGTGGGTGAAATCCTACAGCGCTATATATAAAATTATATTTATTGGATAACTCGACGGATTTTTTTGATGTGTCTAAATCACAACCTGGATTTACTAAAAGAGATATGTCATTGTCTTTCAGATTTTTGATAACTGCATCTAAATCTTTTTCAAAATCCTCACTATCGAGATGAGCGTGTGTATCGAATATCATTTTAATCTCCTAAATAATTAATGCTGAAAATCAATAGAACGGCAGAAAATAATATTGTGTAATTTAGTAAAATATTATGCTGTTTATAAATTTCTTATATGAATTCATATACTTATTCTATTGGACATCAGTATAAAATATATAATTTAAAAGAGCAATGTATAACATTGCTCAATATCAGTAAAAGAAAAATTTATGATACGGTTGCACTGTCGTCTATGCCGTCTGCATTTAATACAATAAGATCTTTGTCATCTGCTGTTGCTGCCGACAATATCATTCCATGTGATACTAAACCTTTAAGTTTTCGAGGTTTCAGATTTGCAACGTAAACTATATTTTTTCCGATTAAATCTTCAGGTTTATAGAATTTTGCTATTCCTGATATTATTTGTCTCGTATGCTCTCCTGATTTTATTTGGAAAACCAATAATTTATCAGCATCAGGATGTTTTTTTGCATCTATTATTTTGCCTACTCTCAAATCCAATTTATCAAAATCGTCTATTGTTATTTCGGATTTTTCCTTAAATGTTTCTTCTTTTTTTACATCTTCTTTTGGTGCGAACATATCGTGCATTACTTGCAGTTCTTTTTCTATGTCAAGTCTTGGAAATAATATTTCACCTTTTTGTACTTTCGTACCGCCTTTTGTCAATCCGTAAGTAAGTGCAGATTCGTAATTTCTAAGATCTTCAGGTGTATTTAGCTGTGCAAAAATTTTGCTTGCAGTATAGTGAAGTATAGGGCTTATCATTACTGTTGCAATTCTGAGCGTTTCTGCCAAATCATACAATACTGCGTTTAATTGTTCTTTTGATTTTTCATCTCTTGCTAATTTCCAAGGCATTGTTTCGTCAACATATTTGTTTGCACGTCTTATAACTTTCCATATTTCTTCCAACGCTTCGCTGAATTGCAATTCATTCATAGCGCTGTCAACTTTTTGAGGCATAGCCTTAACTACTTCCAATAAGCTTTCAAAATATGGAGTATTTTCTTTTTTCTCTAAAATTATGCCACCATTATATTTTTCTATCATAGAAACTGTTCTTGATAATAAATTGCCGAGATCATTTGCAAGATCGGAGTTTATTCTGTTTAAAAATGCTGAATTTGTATAATTTCCGTCCTGACCGAAAGTGAATTCCCTCAGTAAGAAATATTTTAAACTGTCAATTCCGTATCTTTCAATTATAGGTTCGGGATATACTATGTTTCCTTTTGACTTGCTCATCTTGTCATCGGAAAATAATATCCAGCCGTGACCGTATATTTTTTTAGGAAGAGGTACATCAAGAGCCATTAAGAGTGCAGGCCAGATTATACTGTGAAATCTTACGATCTCTTTTCCTACTAAATGCACATCGGCAGGCCAATATTTTTGAAATAAACTGTCATCATCACTGTCGTATCCGAGTGCTGTTATATAATTGGAAAGTGCATCCACCCACACATAAATAACGTGTTTTTCATCAAAAGGAACTTTTATACCCCAATCAAATGACGAACGGGATACTGACAAATCTTCAAGACCTTTGTCTATGAAATTGCTGAGCATTTCATTTTTACGGCTTTCAGGGAAACAGAAATCAGGATTTTCTAAAAAATGTTTTTTCAATCTTTCGCCATATTTTGACAATCTGAAAAAATAAGAAGTCTCTTTTCTTTTTTGTACTTTTCTGTGGCAGTCGGGACACTTACCGTCTACTAATTGTGAATCTGTCCAGAATGACTCACAAGGAACACAGTAATTTCCTTCATATTCACCTAAATATATATCTCCTTTATCATATAGAGTTTGAAATATTTTTTGTACGGCTTTTTCGTGTCTTTCTTCAGTTGTTCTTATGAAATCGTCATAGGATATTTCCATAGTTTCCCAAAGTTTTTTTATGTCTGCTATCATACCGTCAAGATATACTTTAGGTTCAAGTCCTAATTCAGCGGCTTTTTTTTGTATTTTTTCGCCATGCTCATCAGTACCTGTCAAAAATCTGACATCATAACCTGTAAATCTTTTATATCTTGATATTGCATCTGTTGCAACAGTAGTATATGTGTGTCCTATATGAAGTCTGCCGCTTGGATAATATATGGGAGTTGTTATATAAAATTTCTTTTTTTCACACATTATTTTTCCTCCAAATTTAATATTTATACTAATATCCTTTTAATTAATGGATATTTTTTATTTTGATTGTAGTTTACTTTTGAATATTTAAAAATAATGCTATCCATTATTCTATTAACTTTCGATATTAATTATACTAAAAAAGTAATTAGTATCTGAAAATAAGCATAATTTCAATTTACTCTTTATTAAAAAAATAAATCTATATTTTAAATTTACAACATAATTATAATACAAAAAAATATGAAATAATACAAGAATTTTTGTAAAAAGAATGAAATTTGTAAAATACAAATACATGCTAAAATGTTTAATAAAAAATAACTTGTATGTAAAATGTTTATTTTTTGTATAAATGTATATAAATAACTTATAATATTGCGTTTTTTAACAATGAAAGGAAAGAATGAGCTATGAAAGGTACTGTTGTAAAACTCTGGATAAACACTCTCAAAGGTATATATGGGGAGAATGAGATAAATGATATTATAAGAAGTATAGGTATGGATCCTGCAAGAGCCATATCTCCTCTTGAAAATGTGGAAGATGGTATTGTATATAAGATGACAGGTGCAGTAGCACAGCATTATAATATCACCGAATCAAATCTGTGGAGAATGATTGGAGAGGATAATATAAAAGAGTTTTTTAAATGGTATCCTGTATTTTTCAACAAGGCGAATATGTTTTTATTCTTGTGTTCATTAAATAATATACACCAAGTTGTCAGAAAAAGGATATCAGGCTCAAATCCTCCTATATTGGATATAGAGATAGTGGGCAAAAAAGAGGCTACTATGACATATAAGTCCGGCAGAAATATGTTTGATTATCTTATCGGACTTTTAGAAGGAACTAAAAAGCATTTTAATGAAAACGTAAAAATTGAAGAATTATCAAGAGGTAACGGTATTTTAGTTTTAAAATTATCTTTTGATTATGAACTTATGGAGCATAAAAATTATTTATTCGGGAAAATCTTGTCATTAGGATTTATAAAAAATCAGCCTATAAAAATATTTTTATTTTCTTTAATACCGGCATTAATTTTATCAATATTTATAAAAAATCCTTTTGTAATATCAGTTATATCAGCCTTGCTTGCCCTTATAGGAAGTAAAGTTCTTATGACTCCTGTTGAAGACATGAAAAATGAAATTGATAAATTATCCGATAAAAATTATATTTCCCGCAAAAAATATAACACATATGATGAATATAACGAGATATTTGACAGTATAAAAGAGCATAAGGAAAAATTTGCGGAAGGTTTTATAGATTTATCAAGTATGACTGGAGAAATGGCATCATTTTCAGGGGATTTGCTTGAAATATCAAATGCAATGCAAGAAACCAGTGCGGAAATATCAAAATCTGTTGACAGGTTAAATGAAAAGTCTTTGGAACAGTCAAATTATACTGAAAAAAATGTTTCTATGCTTTCTGATAATGTAGAAAATATAATAGAATTGTCAAAAACGGAGATGAACAATAAAGCTGAAGTTGAAAAAGCTGTGCAGACAACTACTAAATCATTTGAAAAGTTAAATGAAACTACGAAAAATTTACAATTTATAGTTGATAAATTTGAAAGTTTAAAAGAAAACAGTGACAGATTAAAATCAAACGGTAAAGAAATAGAAGACATAGCATCTTTCGTATCAAGCATATCATATCAGACAAACTTGCTTGCGTTAAATGCATCGATAGAAGCCGCAAGAGCAGGTGAAGCGGGTAAAGGATTTGCAGTTGTGGCGGAAGAAGTAAGGGAATTGGCACAAAAATCGGAGCAAGCTGCTACAAAGATAAAAGATAACATATTTAATTTTTTAAGTGATATAGAAGTTATGGTATCCGAGATATATGAACAAAATGAAATATTGCAATCAGGTACACAAACCATAAAAGAATCTATGGATATAACAAAAATATCAAACGCTCAAATAGGAAAAATATCAATGCAAATGTCATTGTCAGCCGATAAGTTGGAAAAACAGGCTCAAAATTTGAAAAATATACTTGAGGATATGAATATGTTATCAGAAACGGCAGGTGATAATGCAAACTTGGCACAGTCTGCAAAAGATAATGTAAACAGTTATTCAAGAGAATTGAATAAACTTGTTTTAGGAATAAGAAATTTTGAATCTGCAATAGGTCAATTTGACAAGATGCTTTCAGAATATAAACTTTAGATAAAAGGAATAAATTATGCTGTATATATGCCCTACACCTATAGGAAATCTTGAAGATATAACAATAAGGACTTTAAATACATTAAGATTTGCAGATGAAATATATTGTGAAGACACAAGACATACAATAAAATTGCTGAATCATTATGAGATTAAAAAACCGTTATTTTCATTACACGAGCATAATGAAAATATGAAGAGTGATGAAGTTATAGAAAAAATAAAATCAGGTAAGAATATAGCATATGTATCGGACGCAGGAATGCCCGGAATATCGGATCCGGGCTCAAAATTAATACAGCTTTGTATAGAAAACGGCGTTCAAGTTACAACTTTACCCGGTGCAAGCGCTATGGTAGTTGCACTTGTAAACTCCGGTTTAGATACAAGAAGTTTTACATTTGTAGGTTTTTTAGAGAGAGAAAACGGTAAGAAAAAAGCACAGTTGGAAAAATTATTAAAAAAAGAAGAAACCCTTATAATATACGAGTCGCCACACAGAATAAAACAGACAGTCAAACAACTCTATGAGGTATTTTTAAACAGAAAAACAGTAATAGCAAGAGAAATAAGTAAAAAATTTGAAGAATATATAAGAACAGATTTACAAACTTTGGATTATATGTTAAATTATGAAAAAAAAGAACTTATAGGAGAGCTCATATTAATAATTGAAGGTAATAAGGATATAAAGCAAGAGCAAGTATTATCTGATGATGAAATAATCTCAATTTTAAAAGAAAAAACAGATTCCGGTTTATCTACAAAAGATGCTGTAAAATTTGTTTCAAAAGAGTATAATATAAATAAGAACAGGGTATATAATATATCTACATCGTTATCCGAGTAATACGGAGAAATTATACTATTATTCAATTAAATATATTTTTATATGATGCTCAAATATATTTTACTTTGAGCACTTTTTTTATAAATATCTGTAGTGGATATTTATAAAAACGTTAGCAATCTCTATCGAAAAACAGTTTGAGCATATCTTATATTAAATGCTGATTAAAGTTGTATTATATATCTAAAAAAATCATATTTTTTTAAAATTGGCAAATATATAAAAATTGGAAATTTTATATTTTGTAATGGTGTTTAGTATTAGTTTGAATTGGATTTAGTTTAAGTATAAAAAAATTATTATGCGAATTATAAAAAGGTGAATAATTATGTATACTTCAGTGCATAGCAGTAAATTTAAAGAGCATTTAAAAAAAGTCTATACAGATTTCAAAAATAAGCATTGTTATATAAAAATGACAGATTCCGTTTTCAATAAAATATATTTTAAACATAATTATATAAATAAACCGAGATACAGCAGCAGTCTCATAGATAGAATATATAAGATGAAACATAGATATGTAAGCGATATTTTTGTAAACAGTGATGACTATATACAAGAATATAGTATTAACGGCAGTTATAACAGTTATTTTTCGTATGGGAGTTATAATTCGTATAACTCATATAACAGTTATAACTCATACAGCTCATATAACTCTTACAATTCATATAATTCGTACAATTCTTATGGTTCATACGGTTCATTTGCAAATGCGTACAGTTTATACAATAGCTTTTACGCCTGTACTTACAACAATGTATCCCTTTTTGTAAATTTGGAAATGTATAAAAATAGGCTAAGAACTATATATAAAAATGAATATCAATACACTTCTTGTGATATAAAACAGAGTTTTTTTGTTATGGGATACGGATTGGAGCTTATATAGACAATTCTTTATCTGAATTGATATTGGAGGAGTAGACATGAATGCTTTTCATTGTATATGCAGTAAACCTGCATTTTATAATCAGGAGTTTTATATGCAAGACTATCAAATATTGACTATGATATTGTCCGCGCTTCAATGGCGAAAAAATTGTGGTAATATAAAACTTGTATTAGATGAATGTGCTTTAAAATATATAAAGGACAATTTTTTAGAATATATATGGGATGACATAGAATTATTAAAAGAAGAAGATATAGATTATGAGATGTTTTGGGCAGGCGCTAAAATTTTTGCGTTAAAATCTCAAAACACTCCTATAGCAATGATAGATTTGGATATGATAGTATGGAACAATATGGAAGATGAACTGTCTGATAAAAAAATAGCAGCTATACATAGTGAGCCTATAATGTCCAATACTTATAAAGACAAATATTATTTTAATATGAGGCGTGACTACACATTTGATGATGAATTTGACTGGGACGTTTTGCCTTCAAATACAGCTTTTTTATACATACAGGACGAGGAATTTAAGAATTATTATTGTGATGAAGCTATAAATTTTATGAAAAATTCAGCTAAAAGCGATGACAAACTATGTTATATGGTTTTTGCGGAACAAAGACTTTTATCCATGTGTGCAAAGAAAAAAGATATAAATGTAGATTATTTGATAGAATTTCCAAAGGCTATAGGGAATCAAGATAATTTTACACATATATGGGGATATAAAAATGTATTGGCTCAAAATGAAAGTGAAAACTACAAGTTTTGCAAGAGATGTGTAAACAGAATCATTAAAGATTTTCCTAAAGAAAGTGCCTTGCTTATGGATAAAGCATTTTTTTATAAATATATGGATTGATTTATACTTATACTAACAATCATTTATAATGTCGAATATTTTATATGATGAAATTATAATTTGAGAGTATAGATAATTTTGGTGTGATACAATTACATGGCTTTCAATAGTTTTTTAGTGTCAGTCTGTTCAAAAAATATTATAAAGCAATTATATTTTTGATTTATTATAAGTGCTATTTAATTTAGTATTATTATAACTTTATCTTGGAGAAAATAAATGGATAATATAAATAATATTTTGAAAAAATCTATACTTTTTGAGAACGTTACAGAGCAGGAATTAAAAGATATAATTGAATTTTCAAAAACAAGATTAATTAGTTTAAAAAAAGATGAATATCTGTTTTATCAGGAAGACGAGCCGAGAAACCTATATATATTGATAGACGGAGCGGTACAAATAGAAAAAACCGATGTAAACGGTAAAAGAATGATAATGAACAGGTTTGATGAAGTAGGAGTTATGTTTGCTGAAGTTTATGTGTATTTCAGCGATAAGTTATATGATTATTCTTGTATAGCTATCAAGAATACCAAAGTTTTTGCTATACCGAGAGAATTTTTTATGAACATAGATAGTTTAACTCAGAGTTATAACTATAAAATAACTCAAAATATGCTTAAAATTTTATCGAGAAAAGCTCTATATCTAAATCAAAAGGTGTTGATACTGAGCAGTTTTACGCTAAGGCAAAAAATAGCAAGTTATCTGTTGCAAAGGCTTAGAGAGTGCGACGGTAAAGAAAATAAGAAGATAAATCTGCTTTTTAAACGTGAAGAATTGGCTGATTTTATAGGAACTACAAGACCGTCACTTTCAAGAGAAATGTTGCTTATGCAGGATCAAGGCATAATAGACTTGGACAAAAATACATTTACAGTGTTGGATATACAAAAATTGCAAGAAATAATATGATGATTGAACTGTTAATAATACAAATATTTGCTCTTTAAACAAACGTATTGTAAACTCTTTATTTAAGTGATTTGTGCTTATATAAAGAGTTTTTTGATTACAAAAATCATCTGATATAATTTATCGACATTTTTTTAAAAATAATCTATAAATTTGTAACAAATGATACGGAATTTATATATATTTTTTTTATAATTAGTAAAGAAAAACAAATTATATAAATTTAAATATTGAAAATTACAGAAAATTAAGATTAAAGTAAAAGCGGAGGTAAATTATGAGCAGTATGTTTTGTTATCAATGTCAGGAAACAGCCGGAAATAAAGGTTGTACAGTAAAAGGTGTGTGCGGAAAGACAGCGGATGTAGCAAATCTTCAAGATATGCTTGTTTGGCAAACAAAAGGATTGGCTATATTGGCTAATAAGTTAAGAGCAAAAGGCGAGCAAATATCCAAACAGGTAAATCATATGGTCACTAAAAATCTGTTTATTACTATAACAAACGCCAATTTTGACGATGAGGCCATAGTTAGAGAAATACACAAGACTATGGATATGAAAAAAGAGCTTTTATCTAAATTATCAGATGAAGAAAAACAAGGTTTAAAAGAAGTTGTTTTCTACGATGAAAGAGATGCAGCTAAACTTCTTGAAAAAGCTGCAAAAATAGGTATATTATCAATAGCTGATGAAAACATAAGAAGCTTAAAAGAACTTATAACTTACGGATTGAAAGGTATGGCTGCATATGTAAAACATGCCAACAACCTCAGAAAAGACGATGAAGAAGTGGATGCATTTATACAAGATACACTTGAACAATTGCTTGATGAAAATAAGACTTTAGATGAGCTTGTAGCACTTACACTTAAAACAGGAGAATTCGGTGTAAAAGGTATGGCACTTTTAGACGGTGCAAACACATCAACATATGGTCATCCTGAAATAACAAAAGTAAATATAGGTGTTGGAAAAAATCCGGGAATATTGATTTCAGGGCATGATTTATTTGATATGAAAATGTTGCTTGAACAAACTCAAGGCACAGGCGTAGATGTTTATACTCACAGTGAAATGTTACCGGCAAATTATTATCCGGAGCTTAAAAAATATCCTAACTTTGTAGGTAACTATGGTGGAGCATGGTATGCTCAAAAAGATGATTTTGAAAATTTCAACGGAGTTATACTTATGACTACAAATTGTATCGTACCACCAAAAGACAGTTATAAAGATAGAATGTATACAACAGGCGCAGCTGGATATCCGGGATGTAAACATATAGAGGGAGAACCGGGAGAGCATAAAGATTTTTCTGAGCTTATAGAACACGCAAAGAAATGTCCTGCACCTAAAGAAATAGAAACAGGATATATAGTAGGAGGGTTTGCACATAATCAAGTATTTGCACTTGCAGATAAAGTTGTTGAAGCTGTCAAAACAGGAGCAATCAAAAAATTTGTAGTTATGGGCGGATGTGACGGAAGACAAAAAGGTAGAAGTTATTATACGCAGTTTGCAGAAGCTTTGCCAAAAGATGCGGTAATATTGACAGCAGGATGTGCAAAATACAGATACAATAAACTTAATCTTGGAGACATAGGAGGAATACCAAGAGTACTTGATGCAGGACAATGTAATGATTCATATTCATTAGCTGTAATAGCATTAAAATTGAAAGAAGTATTTGAGCTTGACGATATAAATAAATTGCCTATAGTATTCAATATAGCATGGTATGAGCAAAAAGCCGTAATAGTATTACTTGCATTGTTGTATTTAGGTGTTAAAAATATCCATTTAGGTCCAACGCTACCAGGATTTTTATCACCTGCAGTTGCAAATGTTCTTGTAGAAAATTTTGGCATAGCAGGTATAGGAACAGTAGAAGACGATATAAAATTATTCTTTGAATAATATGAAAGAGTCACTTTATTATTTTATGATAGAGTGGCTTTTATTTTTAATTTTTTATTTCAAATTCAGAATAATATACTAAAAAAGTGGTATATTAAAAACATAGTAAAAAAATCGTGTTTTATCACTTAACAAATTCCGAGTAATATGCTATAATATACAAGCTGAAAAATATAATATAAAGAAATAGCTTAAAATCAATTATTACAGAATTTTTAAAAATATAATTTGAAAAAAAATAAATTTAAGCACAATATTAATTGATAATTAGTTTTGTTTTTGTAAAATGTTTTTATATTGTTATTTTAGGTTTACAATATAAGTGTAACACTTAATAATATATATTTTTTGTTATTTATTCGGCTGTTTGACAAAATGTGTTTATATAAATCTTATATCAAGAATTAATTATAGAATATGATTTATAAAATTTATCATATTTAATACAATTTTATGAGGTGGACAATGGGAAAGCTTTTAGAAATAAAAAATTTATCTGCAAGTGTAGAAGATAAGAGTATTTTAAAAAATATAAATCTGACTGTGAATGCAGGAGAGATACATGTGCTTATGGGACCTAACGGTGCCGGTAAATCAACACTTATGAACGTTATAATGGCACATCCTAAATATACGGTAACTGAAGGACAGATAATTTTTGATGGAGAAGATATAACTGACAGCAGAACTGATGAGCGTGCAAAAAAAGGAATATTTATGTCTTTCCAAAATCCTGAAGAAATACAAGGTGTGGATGTCGAGGAGTTTTTGAAAGAGGCTCTGAATTCTCAAGGGAAAGATTATGGAAGTTCGCTTAAATTTCATAAGGAGCTTGTTAAAAAAATGGATTCATTAAAAATGGACAACTCTTATGCTCAAAGATATGTGAATGTAGGTTTTTCCGGTGGAGAGAAGAAAAAAAATGAGATGTTGCAAATGTCTATATTAAATCCTAAACTTGCTCTTTTGGATGAAACAGATTCAGGCTTGGACGTTGATGCTGTAAAAATTGTGTCTGAGGCTATAAAGGATTTTTTTGATGAAACTAAAGCCATCATAATAATAACTCACCACAAGGAAATATTAAAAAATGTTAAAGCCGACTATGTTCATGTACTTAAAGACGGCGAGCTTATAAGGACTTCTGATGCAACATTGATTGACAAGATAGAAGAAAACGGATATGAAAATATTTCAAATCTGTAATAAAGAACAGCTCTTTTTATTACTTGTTTCACAGCTTAAAAAGTGAAAGGAATTTTAATAAATATGGAATCTAAGAAAAAGACATATATAGCTGATATAAATAGGGGAATTTATGATTTAAAAAATGAATTTACCTATTCACAAAAAACTGATAAAGGACTTAATGAAGATATAGTAAGGGAGATATCAAGGAATAAAAAAGAACCTGATTGGGTACTTGAAAAAAGGTTGAAATCTCTCGAAATATTTAATAAAACTGAAAACCCTACATGGGGACCGGATTTATCTGAATTTGATATTTCTGAAATAACAACATATATAAGACCGAAAGCCGGTCTTGCTACAAACTGGGATGCTCTTCCTGACGATATAAGAAACACTTTTGATGTGCTTGGAATACCTGAGGCTGAAAAAGAGGCGCTTGCAGGTGTAGGGGCGCAATATGACTCTGAAGAAGTATATCATAGTATTAAACAATATCTTATTGATCAAGGTGTTATATATACAGATTTTGATGCGGCTATAAGAGAATGTCCTGACATAGTTAAAAAATATTTCCAAAAAGCAATACCGCCTACACTTCATAAGTATGCTGCATTACATGGCGCTGTATTTTCCGGAGGAAGTTTTGTATATGTGCCGAAGGGTGTAAATGTAGATATACCTTTACAATCATATTATAGACTAAATGCTCCGGGTGCAGGACAGTTCGAGCATACTATGATAATAGTTGAAGAAGGTGCAAATTGTCATTTTATAGAAGGGTGTTCAGCTCCTAAATATGATGTTACTAATCTTCATGCAGGAAGTGTTGAGATATTTGTAGGTAAAAATGCGACTATGAGATTTTCTACAATAGAAAACTGGTCAAGAAATATGTATAACTTGAATACAAAGAGGGCCATTGTTGAAGAAAACGGTAGAATTGAATGGGTTTCAGGTTCATTCGGCTCAAAAGTATCTATGCTTTATCCAACTTCTATACTTATAGGTGAAGGTGCAAGCAGTGAGCTTACATCTATAAGTTTTGCAGGAGAAGGACAATATCTTGACAATGGCGCTCAAGTTTTCCACTATGCGCCTAATACAAAATCTTCGATGAATACAAAAAGTATATCATCAGGTAACGGAGTATGTGTTTTCAGAGGAGTTATAAAATCTTCAGAGAATGCAAACGGAAGTAAATCTACTGTAAATTGCGAGTCATTAATGCTAAGCGAGGAGAGCAGATCTGATACTATTCCTGTTATAGATTTATATACTGATGATATAGATATAGGACATGAGGCGAGAATAGGTAAGATAGATGAGAGCTCTATATTTTATCTTATGACAAGAGGTATAAGTGAGCAAGAGGCAAGGGCGATGTTAGTAAGAGGATTTGCAAATCCTGTTGCCAAGGAATTGCCGATAGAATATGCTGTAGAAATGAATAATCTTATAAATATGGAGTTGGAAGGAACTAATGGTTAGGAGGAAAAAATGTTAGCAAATGTAATCTCATCACCTACATTTAGATATCTGAAAGGCAATAAAGCGGATATAGAGTTTGAAGATATAACTCCCAAACCATATGCAAATGTAGACGATAATTCAAAAGCTGAAGAATTAAATAAAGAGTTTAAAAATTTAGAGATAGGTGTAAATAAAGAGCTGGTTCAACTGAATAATGAAAAAGCAAATGCAAGATATATAATAAAAGTGGATAAGGATACCGACAAGACTATAAAGTATGAATTATCTGCCAAAAACGATGTACTGCTTGATGATATAAAGATACAGGCTGAAAAAAATACAAAGAGCAGTTTTATAATAGATTATAGCAATAAAGAAAATGAAAAGACATTCAGAAATTCCGTACTTTATGTATATGCAAAAGAAAACGCAAATGTAGATATATTTTTGGTATCAAGACAAAATGATAATGCTAAGATATATCAAAGCGTAGGAGTTATAACAAAAGAAAACGCAAATGTAAACTTGTATCAGGTAGAGCTTGGAATGGGAGATAAATTATTTTCTTGTCAAGCCAATGTAGACGGAAATAAGAGTGTGTTTAATATAGATGGAGCATATTTTTTGGAGAAAAAACAGACTTTTGATATGCTTTATAACGTAAATTTATTCGGCGCTCAAAGTGAATCGCAAATAACAGTAAACGGTGTTCAAAAAGATGAATCAAGGAAAGTGTTTAAAGGAACATTGGATTTCAAAAGAGGAGCAAGAGCGTCAAAAGGCTCTGAGTCTGAATATGTAACACTTTTAGATAAGACGGTAAGATCAAAATCACTCCCTATAATTTTGTGCAGTGAAGAAAACATCACAGGAAATCATGCCGCAAGTGCAGGCCAAATAGATGAGGATATGTTGTTTTATATAATGAGTAGAGGATTTTCCAGAGACGAGGCTACAAGCCTTATAGTAGAAGCGAGATTAGTACCAGTAATTGATAAATTACCGGATACAAAGCTTAGAGATACATTGCTTGAAAATCTTAAAGAAAAAATGACAAGAAGGTAGGATACTATGTTATTAGATGATAAGATTGTTAAAATAAGAGAAGATTTTTCTTATTTGGATGAGCAAAAATTGGGAAGAAAGATAATATATTTAGATAATGCTGCTACTTCACAAAAGCCAAACTGTGTAATAGATGCATTGAGCGATTATTATAAGTATCAAAATGCAAACCCTCATAGAGGGGCGCATTATTTGACTGTCAAGGCTACAGAGGCGTATGAAAATGCAAGAAGCTCAATAGCAAAGTTTATAAATGCAAAATCTTCAGATGAAATAATATTCACAAGAAATACGACAGAAAGTTTGAATTTGATAGCATATAGTTATGCGCTTGAAAATCTGAAAAAAGATGATGAAATATTGATAACAATACTGGAACATCACAGCAACTTTACAACTTGGCACTATGTAGCTGAAAAAACAGGTGCTAAATTGAAAATAGTATATCTTGACGACAATTTCAGTGTTGATATGACAGATTTTGAAAATAAGCTTACTTCAAAAACAAAATTGGTATCTGTTACAGGCGCATCAAATGTTACATCTTGTATGCCTGATATCGAAAAAATAGTAGAGCTCTCTCATAAAAATGGAGCTATAGTAGTTGTTGACGGTGCACAGCTCGCTCCACATAAAAAAGTTGATATGCAAAAAATAAATTGTGATTTCTTTGCTATTTCAGGACATAAAATGCTGTCACCTATGGGAATAGGTATATTATACGGAAAAAAAGATATACTTGACAATATGAAACCATTTATGTATGGAGGAGAGATGATAGAGTATGTTTATGAAGACCACTCTACATTTACACTTTCTCCTACAAGATTTGAAGCCGGTACTATGAATGTAGGCGGTGCTATAGGACTTGCAAAAGCAATAGAGTATATGGAAGCTATAGGTATGGATAACATATATGAAAGAGAAAGACAGTTGAGCGAGTATGCAGTATCACAGCTTAATAAAATACCGTATATAGACATATATTATCCGCAAAATGCAAAAAATGTAGGCAGTGCCATAGCGTTTAATGTAAAAGAAATACATCCTCATGATGTGGCATCTATACTTGATAATTTTAATATAGCTGTAAGAAGCGGTCATCACTGTGCAATGCCTCTTCACAAATATTTAAAAATAAATGCAAGCTGTAGAGCATCAATATCTTTTTATAATACAAAACAAGAAATTGACGAATTCTTGACACACCTTGAAGATGTAAGGAGGACACTCGGTTATGGACTTGAATGATATATATCAGCAAATAATATTGGAGCACTCAAAGAGCAAAAAAAATAAACATGATTTGGAAAGTTATGATATGTCCGAGCCGGGACATAACCCAAGCTGTGGTGATGAAATAACATTGCAGGTAAAATTGAGTGATGATAAGAAAAATATACAAGATCTTGCTTTTACAGGTGTAGGATGTGCAATATCTCAAGCATCCGCATCAATAATGTGCGACCTTTTAAGAGGAAAAACCATTGAAGAAGCAAAAGAATTGTGTGAAATATTTTTAGGTATGATAAGACGTGAGATAACTGATGATGAAACTCTTGAAAAACTGGAAGATGCAGAGGCTCTCAGAAATATAAGTAATATGCCGGCAAGAGTAAAATGTGCAGTACTTGCATGGCATACCTTAAATGATATGATAACAAAAAATTAATAAGAGTGAATTATCTGAAAATATAAGTTTATAAAAAAGTTCCTAAATTATAGTGAATACTATTTTTAGGAACTTTTTTACGGATTTAAAATATTATCTTGCTATATGTTCTGAATCACAATAAGCGCATCTGTAAACTTTTTTATCTCTGTCAACCAATTTGAAAGTATGGACTATTTCTTGTTCAACAGAAGTTATACAACGCGGATTTTTACAAATTACTACGTCTTTAAGTGTTTCAGGCAAAGATAGGTGTACTTTACTGGACAACTTACCGTCTTTTACCTTGTTTACAGTAATATTGCTGTCTATATAACCCAATACATCAAAATCCAATTCTATATCTTCATCTATTTTTATTATATCTTTTTTTCCGTATTTTGTACTGCTTACATGCTGAATTATAGCTACCGTACAAGTCAATTTGTCCAATCCGAGCAATTTATATATCTTCATACTTAGACCTGCTTTTATATGGTCAAGTACAATACCGTTATTTACACCATCTACATTCATAATTGCCTCCTAATTTTAATTTGTAATACTATTTATATAGAATAATGGATAATTGTTTTTGCATACATCTTTATTGAAAAATTTATTTTTTAGACGATAACTATATCCGTTTTTCAAATAAATATTAGTATAAGTAAATTTCAATACAAAGTAAGAGTTTATATGATTTTTTTATACCTGTATATTTAAAAGTAATAATATCAATGCCATTCTTATATGTTTTCCGCATAATGCTTGGAAGAAATAGCATGCTCTTTCATCATCATCTACTTCTACAGATATTTCATTTACTCTTGGAAGAGGGTGCATTATTGTAAGGTCTTTTTTTGCAGTTTCCAGTTTTTCTAAGTCCAATATATAGCTGTCTTTTAATCGGATATAGTCGGCTTCGTTGAAAAATCTTTCTCTTTGAACTCTTGTCATATATAGTATGTCAAGCATAGGCATAGCTTCTTCTAAACTTTCGACTTCTGTCCATAATACACCGGCTTTGTTCATGGATTCTTTTATATAATCTGGTACTTGTAATTCTACAGGTGAGATTAAAACAAATTTTATATTGTCATATCTTAACATAGCTTCTATAAGCGAATGGACTGTACGTCCAAATTTCAAGTCTCCGCATACACCTATTGTCAGATCGGACAGTCTGCCTTTTTTACGCTTTATAGTTAATAAATCTGTAAGTGTCTGAGTAGGATGAAAATGTCCTCCGTCACCTGCATTTATTATAGGAACTGTAGTTCGTTGTGCGCCTACTATTGGAGCACCTTCTTTTGGGTGACGCATAGCAATTATATCTGCATAACAACCTACTGTTCTTATTGTATCGCTTACACTTTCACCTTTAGCAGCTGAACTTGAGTTTGCGGATGAAAAACCTAATACATTTCCTCCAAGCTCTAACATAGCTGCTTCAAAACTTAGACGTGTTCTTGTACTCGGTTCAAAAAATAATGTGGCAAGTTTTTTATGGGCACATATGTTTTCATATTTGCTGTGATTTTTGACAATATCATCTGCTATTTCGATTAATTTATCTATTTCTTGCACGGATAAATCTGTTATATTGATTAAATTTCTTACACTATCCATTATTTTTCTCCTTTCATCCAACTTTCATTTTGTGGGTTATCTCTAAATTTAAGTATTTTTGTTTTATCGTCAGATTTTATATATCTTGTTTCTATTGCTACATCGAGCAAAGTATCCAAATCACAAAGGCTTATGTTTACAACATTATTTTCTTTTAATTTGTCTTTTGATTTTTTCATATTGTATGTGAATATGCTGGCGATTCCAAGTACATCAGCATCATGTTCTCTAAGTACATTTACAGTTTCTATAGATGAACCTGCCGTAGAAATAAGGTCTTCAATTACAACTACTTTTTGTTTAGGCAATAGTCTTCCTTCTATTTGATTTGTTCTGCCGTGATCTTTTGCAGAGCCTCTGACATATCCCATAGGGATGTTCATAAGGTGTCCTACTATTGCAGCATGTGCAATACCGGCAGTACTTGTACCCATAACCACTTCACAAGTAGGAAAATATGTTTTTATAGTTTTTGCCAAAGATTGTTCGATTAGTGTACGAACTTGTGGCGAAGTGAGTGTAAGTCTGTTATCACAATATATAGGGCTTTTTATTCCTGATGCCCATGTAAAAGGCTCATCAGGTCTTAGAAATACAGCTTGTATAGATAGCAGAGCTTTTGCAATATCATGTTTCATATATACCTCCTGATAAAAATACTTGACATAAAATAAGTAAATAAGCAAAATTTAATTAACAGATGTATAGTTGTAAATTTTTTAAAATTAAGTGTGTTATAATACAAAAAAATTATTAATTAGTTTTATAATATTATTGTATTTATAATATTATAAAGTATTAAATTTTATATGAGTTAAAATTTTTATAAAAACTCTTTTAAACATCTTTCATATGCGAGTACAGGATCATCCGCTTTTGTAATAGGTCTGCCCACTACTATGAAGTTTGAACCTAATTTCTTTGCATCTTCAGGTGTAGTTATACGTACTTGGTCATCTTTTTTTGCCTCTGCAAATCTTATTCCGGGTGTAACAGTAAGAAAATCTGAGCCACAAGCGTTGTGAATAAGAGCAGATTCTCTTGGGGAGCATACAACTCCGTCGAGACCTGCAAATTTTGTATTTTGAGCGTATTTTGTAACTGTATCTTCCAAACTGTGATTTATAAGCAGTTCTTCTTGCATTCTTTCTTCACTTGTGGAAGTGAGCTGAGTTACTGCTATGAGCAAAGGTCTGTTTTCTACTTTTATAGAAGTGAGACCTCTTAAAGCAGCCTGCATCATCTCAATAGTACCTGCGGCATGAACGTTACACATATCCACATCCAATTTAGCCAAGGACATCATGGCTTTTTCAACTGTATTAGGAATGTCGTGAAGTTTTAAGTCTAAAAATATCTTGTGTCCTCTTGCTTTTATTTCATTTATTATGCTTGGTCCTTCGCTGTAAAAAAGTTCCATGCCTATTTTTACAAAAGGTTTTTTGCCTTCAAATTTATCCAAAAATTCCAATGTTTCTTTTCCATTTGGAAAGTCCAGTGCTATAATAACATCTTTTTTCATAACAACACTCCTTATATAAAATTATTTTTTTTGGGTTAATAATGTTGAAAGTATAAAAAATTAAATTATAATATTTTTGTTTGTTTTTTGATATTATCGAAAAATAATATATCAATCGGCAATCAAATATCCTTTTTTTACGTTATCTTGTATATTTTCATAAATAAAGTTGTAGATTTCTTCGCTAAAATCCTTTATAGGTTCCATTCTTTTTAAAACTTGTGATACTTTTATTTTATGTTCAGCCCAAGTACCGCCGTCATTACTGAATAGATTACTTAGCATAGGTTGGAGTCTGTCCATTGCATTAGCATATTTAGACTCATTTGTTTCTCCGTTTTCAAATTCGAGCCAAAGCGATTCTAAAAGCTCAGCCATATTTTGAGGCAAAAAACCTTTTAGTTTATTCATAGCCTGAGTTTCTCTATAAATCTTATCTTCATATCCGCTTGTATCATAAGCGAAGGTATCACCTGCAAATATTTCTACAAGGTCATGTATTAAGAGCATTTTTATAACCTTGTTTATGTCTGTCTCAAATTTTGAATAATTTTGCAAAAACATACTCATAGTTGCAACGTGCCAAGAATGTTCTGCGTCATTTTCTCTTCTATTGCTTCCCAGTACCTTGGTTTGTCTTTGTATTTTTTTCATTTCTTCGAGTAATATTATAAATTCTATATCTTTTTGAACATTCATTTGATTCCTCGATTCTTAGACTTTATTTTACAATTCCGATTATATCGCTTAATTTTTCTATATTAAGTTCTTGCATTTTAGAAGGGAGAGAGTCTATAATCTCTTTACATATAAATGGATTTACAAGATTTGCGGCTCCAATTTGTACAGCAGTTGCTCCTGCCATCATCATTTCTATAACATCAGATGTACTGCTTACTCCCCCCATACCGATTATTGGTATTTTTACGGCATTTGCAACTTGATATACCATTCTGAGAGCTATAGGGAAAATTGCAGGTCCTGAAAAACCTCCCATTTTATTTGCAATTACAGGTGCTTTTTTTCGTATATCTATTCTCATACCGAGCAGAGTATTTATCATGCTTATACCGTCTGCACCGGAATGTTCACACGCTTTTGCAATTTCGGCTATATCTGTTACATTAGGGCTTAATTTTATATATACAGGTTTTGAAGTCACTTTCTTTACAGCTTTTGTAACTTCAGATACGCTTTTTGGGCATACTCCGTAAGCCATTCCACCGTTATGTACATTGGGACAGCTAACATTGACTTCTATTATTCCCACCATATCTACTTCGTTCATAGCTTCTGCACATTTTACATATTCATCTATGGAAAAGCCACTAATATTTGCAATTACTTTTTTATGATATATTTTTGCAAGATTTGGCAATTCTTCTGATATTACTTTTTCCAATCCGGGATTTTGTAGACCTACGGAATTTATAAGTCCTGCTGTACATTCTGCTATTCTCGGTTGCATATTTCCAAAACGCATATCAACAGTAGTGCCTTTGAATGAAATTGAGCCTAATATATTTATATCATAAAAATCTTTATACTCTTGTCCGAATCCGAACGTACCGCTGGCAGGAATTATTGGATTGTCAAGGACAAGACCGCTTAGATTTACTGAAGTATCTACCATTTTATCTCCTCCTTGAAAAGTATAGGACCCTCTTTACATATTCTTTTATAACCTGATTTTGTTTCATGAGAACATCCCATACATCCTCCGAATCCACATGCCATTCTCGCTTCAAAACTGAATTGACCGTCTACATCAAGATTGCTGAGAGCTTTTAACATAGGTTCAGGTCCGCAGGTACATAGATAATCATAATCTATACTTTTAAGGGCATCTGTTACGAAACCGTGAACTCCATAAGAGCCATCAACAGTTGAAACAATAGGATGTATTCTAAGATTTTCAAACATATCTACGGCGAATATTTCGTCTTTTGTATTGAAACCTATTACTACCTTAGGCTTTTTTTCAATCTTTATCATATTTTTTGCAAGGTTTATAAGTGGAGGAACTCCTACACCTCCACCTATTAATACGGTATTTTTTGTGGTTTTATCTATATCAAATCCGTTGCCCAAAGGAAGTAATATATCAAGATAGTGTTCAGGTTTTTTTTGCGAAAGAGCAAGTGTGCCTTCACCTACAACTTTATATATTAATTTGAGAATATCTTTTTCAAAGTCGCATATGGATATAGGTCTGCGCAAGTAAAACGATGATATCAATATATTTACAAATTGTCCAGGATTTTTTATTTCATCAGTATTTCCTCTAAGCGTAAGAAGAAATACATCCTTTGCAATTTTTTTGTTTTCTAAAATTTTAAATTTTTCACATTTCATTTGATTCTCCTAAAATTAAATATTGTTTCAGAAGTTTAGTATAAATAGATTTTTGGAAAATTATTTTTGGTAATTTGGCAGATTTTTGTAATCATAAACCATATTTCCGTCTACAAAAGTATATAATATATCTCCGATTACATATTCTCCATCAAATGGAGTGGTTTTTCCTTTTGATAAGAAATTTTTAGAGTCTATTTTATATTTTTTGCTAAGATCAAGTACAGTTATATCTGCAGGTGTATCATTTTCTATATATAAAGAGCCTGTTAATGGAAATCTCTTTCGTGGATTTATGCACATGAGCTCTATAAGTTTTTCAAGGCTTATTATATCTTTTTTTACAAGATGAGTGTATAAGAGTGAGAAGGCTGTTTCAAGTCCTACTATACCAAAGGGACTTTTTTGTAAGCCGCGAGATTTTTCATCTTGTGAATGAGGTGCATGGTCTGTTGCAATCATATCTATTGTACCGTCTTGTATACCTTTTATAAGTTCTGCTCTATCTTCTTTTGAACGTAAAGGAGGATTCATCTTGAAACGACCTTCTTCCTTCAAATCTTCATCACACAATATAAGATAGTGAGGAGCTGTTTCACAAGTTACGTCTACATTTTCCGCTTTTGCACGCCTTATTATGTCCACTGTTTCTTTTGTGGATATATGGCATACGTGATATTTACAACCTGTTTTTTTTGCGAGCTCCACATCTCTTGCTACTTGAACCCATTCACTCTCAGAAGATATGCCTTTGTGGTTATGATTTTCTGCATATATACCTTTATGGATATATCCTCCGTCTAACAAGCTTTCATCCTCACAATGTGCAACTATTATTTTATCGAGTGATTTTGCCATTATCATTGCTTCTTCCATTAGTTCTCCTGTTTGTACACCTTTACCGTCATCAGAATATCCTACGACATAATCTGCCATATCAGCCATTTTTGATAATGTACTCCTGCCATCTCCACGAGAAGTTATAGTTGCGTATGGAGTTATGTGTACAACAGAGTCATTTTTTATAATTTCGAGTTGAACATCTAATGATTTAAGATCTGCAGGTGCAGGGTTTACATTAGGCATAGTGCAAACTTGTGTGTATCCTCCACGAGCAGCTGCAAGTGAACCTGTGGCTATGCTTTCTTTATAAAAAAAGCCGGGCTCACGAAAATGTACATGCACATCCGCAAAACCTGGCACAATATATAAACCGTTGCAATCTATAGAATTATCAAAAGAAGTATCATCTAAGGTAGAAATTAAAGACACCTTGGAATTAGAAATTAAGATATTCGTCTTTTTAAAGCCGTTTGGAGTAAAAACATTACCATTTTTTAATAAAGTAGACATTTATAAGCTCCTTTCTTGAAGAATAGATTAAATTAGTTTATAAAAATATTTTGTAATAAAATTCATATTAAAATAATGTTTTGTATTTAAAAGTCAAAAATGTTTTAATACAAAATACAGGAATATTATTGTATTCTTGCTATGATTATAACAGAGCAAGGCATAAAAAAATATACTTATAAAAATAATTCTGCTTAAATCTTCGATATTCTATCACAACATAGAACATATGTCAATATATAAAATATTACATTTTAAAAAGAGTGTAAAAAATTCAAATGTTTTTTTATATGTAGTATATAATATAAAATTTTATATTTTGTATGTTGACATAAGTATAATTTAGATGTATACTTTTGGTATACATCTAAATTGCGTATTTTATAAAAATATTTGTGGAGTTTATTTTTTATATAAGCATGCGTTCAATTATTCATATAATTATTTAAATTATAATATTTATTTATAAATAGTATTTAAATTTTTTACATAATTAGCATATATTTTAAAATAAATTGTCAAATATTAAGCTATAAAATATGCTTTATATTCTATTTATGCTTTCATTTACATTTTGAGAAAACGTTTTTTGCAAAAGGAGTGGTATGATGAATTTAACAGATGATCAAAAGAAACTTTTAAATGGAGATTTTGGCGAAGGTGCAAAACTTGCTATGAAAGTTCAAGTAGCAATAGGTGAATCCTTTGGAGCGGAAAGAATGGTTCCAATAACAAGAGCACATGTCGCACTTAGTAACCAAGATGCAGATTTATGGCTTGCTGAAAAAATGGTAAATTTAGGAGCTAAGTGTAGAATAGCTCCTACTGTAAATCCTGGTTTTTGTAGAGAATATTTTAAAGCTAAAAACTTAGTTTCTCAGGAAGACTATGACATGATGGAGAGGACACATAACGCATATAAAAAACTTGGAGCACAGTTAACTTATAACTGTACACCTTATATAGATACAAATGTTCCTAACTTTGGAGAAATAATTGCTTTTTCTGAATCCAGTGCTACTCCTTATGCCAATTCTGTTTGGGGAGCAAGAACTAATAGAGAGGGCGCCAATTCTGCACTATTTGCATCTATTACAGGTTACGTTCCTGAGTATGGTCTTCTTTTAGACGAAAACAGAAAAGGAAATATTCTTGTTGATGTACAGGCAGATATGAAAAACGATTACTGCTATCATATGCTTGGTATGTGTGGCAAAAAAATAGGTCATGGTGTACCTGTTTTTACAGGTCTCCCTAAATATATAAGTCCTGAAGCTCTTAGAAATTTGGGTGCTCAATTAAATACATCAGGTGCTTATGATATGTATCATATACTTGGTTTTACACCTGAAGCTCCTGATTTAGAAACAGCTTTTGATAAAAAAGAGCCACTTAGAAAGGTAACTATAACAAATGAAGATTTTGAAGAAGTTTTAAAAAATATATCACTTGAAGGAAATAGAGAAATAGATTTTGTAATGTTCGGATGTCCTCACTTCACGTTGAATGAATGTAGACATATAGCTATGGCTATAGAAGGAAAAAAACTAAAAAAGAAATGTGGATATTGACATCAAGTCACGTAAAAAGTATAGCCATTAGAATGGGTCTTGATGAGATTATTGAAAATGCGGGTGGTCATATAGTTCCTGATACTTGTCCTGATCAACCATGTTGGCATTTTCTAAAAGGTAAAGTAGGTCTTACAGAATCTCCTAAATGTGCATACTATCCTCAAAGAAGGGGCATCAACTTTGTTATAAGAGATCTTGATACTTGTATAAATGCTGCAATAACTGGGGAGGTAAAATAATGAAAAAAGTTTTTAAATGTCATAAAATATCTGAAGGAGTTGCTGAAGCTGAAGTTACTATATCAAAAGATGATATAATGTTCTATCTTATAGATCCAAAAACGGGAATAGTTCTTGAACAGGCTCATGATATGAATGGGAGAACTGTATCAAATAAAGTTTTAATATTTCCAAGCGGAAAAGGAAGTTCAGTAGTTCAAGCGGATGGATTATTTCAATTAATGAAAGAAAAAAATCAACCTGCAGCCATGATTGTTAAACGTCCAGAAACTGTACTTGTAACTAGTGCTATATTATTTGAAATTCCAATGGTTGATAAGGTTGAAGAAGAATTCTTTAATGTAATAAAAGAAGGTGATCTAATAAGAATAGATGCCGATAAAGAAGAAATTACAATTCTATAAATTAACCTTACTAAATAATTAAAATGATATGCAATTTTATACTTTTATTTAAAAGTTAATACAAAAAAATATATTTTTAGTTTATAATAAAATATAAACAATATTTCAAGTTATTGTTTGATAAAACGTTTTTTATAGTCTTTTAAAACTTAAATACATTAATAATTTTAGGAGGATTATTATGAAAAAAAATTTTATTAATTTTGCTTTACTTGGTCTTGTACTATCAGGAGTACTATTAGGCTGTTCTAACAAAACTGAAGCTCCAACATCTAAGAATGATAATACAGGAAATGCAGAAAGTATAACATTAAACATTGGACATGTTGAACCTGAAAACAGATCCACTCATCAAGCTTTACTTGAATTTAAGAAGAATGTTGAAGAAAGAACATCAAATTCTATACTTATTGAAATACATCCTAATGGAGCTTTAGGTGGAGACGTTCAACTGACTGAATCTGTAGCAATGGGTACTTTAGATATGGCCTTACCTTCTACTTCTGTACTTACAACATATTCTGATGATTTCGGAGTATTAGATATGCCTTATTTATTTACTGCTCCTGAAAAAGCTTTTAAGGCTATGGATGGAGAAATAGGGGAATATTTCAATGCAAAATTGGAAGAAAAAGGAATACATAACTTAGGCTATTCATATAATGGTCCAAGAAGTACAACTACAAATGTAAAAGCTATTGAAAAACCTGAAGATTTAAAAGGAATTAAAATGAGAGTTATGGAAAGTCCTATTTTTATAGATTTTTATAAAACTCTGGGAGCAAATCCTACACCTATGAGCTTTACAGAATTATATACAGGTTTACAACAAGGTACTGTTGATGCACAAGAAAATCCTCCTTCATTGATTTTAGCAAATAAGTTCTATGAAGTACAAAAATATTTAAGTGTTGATGAACACGTTCATAATTTCTTGGCATTCATAATGAACAAAAACAAATTTGATTCATTAACAGAAGAACAACAAAAAATCTTAACAGAAGAAGCAAAATCATATGTAGAAAAGCAAAGAGCTTTAGAGTTGGAAGATAACAAAAAAGCAATAGAAAAATTAGCTACAGAGGGTGGCTTACAAGTAAACGAATTAAGTGAGGAACAAAAACAGGCATTCAAAGATGCTTTAAAACCAATGTATGAAGAATATTCTCAAAAATTCAGTAAAGAATTATTTGAAAAGAGTGATAAATACAATAAATAACTCAATTTATATATTTTTATAAATGATAAGTAGCAGATAATTTCACTAAGCTAAGATAGTGTATATACACTATCTTAGCTATAAAGAAAAGGTGAGTTTATGAAAAAATTTATGGAAAAATATAACTTATTTGAAGAAAGAGTATTAATATTAAGTTTGGCATTCAATGTATTATTAGTTTTCACTCAAATAATAATGCGTTCTATATTTAATTTATCATTATCTTGGTCAGAAGAATTATCAAGATATATTTTTATATGGCAAATATGGTTAGGTACAAGTATTGCTTATACTTCCAATGCACATATAAAAGTGGAGCTTATTTATGATATATTTAAATCTGAAAAGGCACATTTTATTATAAAACTAATTGTTGATTTAATTTGGCTTATATTTAATATATTCTTGACAATAAAAGGTATAGAATTATTAAATTCTATGAATGGTAGAAATGTACTCTCATCAGGTATGAGGCTACCACTTATTTACATATATGCTTCACTACCTATAAGTTCGTTTGTATTAAGTTTAAGAATTATACTTAGTTTTATAGATTTATTTAATGCTAAGACCTCATCTTCATGTAAAAAGGAGGATAATTAGTAATGGAATCAATTATGTTATTTGGAATATTTTTCGTACTTTTGTTTCTAAGTGTTCCGATAGGATATGCAATAGGTATCGCGACTATAATAACCATGATAAACTTTACAACAATATCCCCTATAATGATTGCACAAAATGCAGTAGCAGGAGTTGACTCTTTTCCTTTGCTTGCAATACCGTTTTTTATGTTAGCGGGTAACTTAATGAGTAGTGGAGGGATAGCAAAAAGACTTGTAAATTTTTTTGAAAGTATAATAGGTCATATAACAGGTGGTCTTGGTATGGTAACAGTAGTTGTATGTATGTTTTTTGCTGCGATATCAGGTTCTGCTGTTGCTACTGTATCTGCTGTTGGTGCATTTATGATTCCACAGATGGTTGATCATGGATATGATAAATCTTTTTCGGCTGCTTTAACTGCAGCTGCAGGAACGATAGGAGTTATTATTCCGCCTAGTATTCCATTTGTTATATATGGAGTAGTTTCGGGTTCATCTATAACTGAGCTTTTTACAGCAGGTTTTTTACCTGGAATTTTAATGGGAATTGCTCTAATGATAGTTTGCTATATTGTCTCTAAGAAAAATGGTTATAAGGGAAGTGATGAGAGAAAAAATTTGAAAGAAATATGGATTTCTTTTAAAGATGCTTTTTGGGCTATCTTATCTCCTGTTATAATATTAGGAGGTATATACTCCGGAAAATTTACTCCAACTGAGGCAGCTGTTGTATCTGTAGTATATTCATTTATAGTAGGCGTATTTGTGTATAAGGAGTTGGATTTAAAAGGGGCATATGATGCTTTTAAAAGTGCTATAGTAGTGAACGGATCAACAACTTTTATGATAGGATTATCTACAGCATTTGCAGCTCTTTTAACTATGGAACAAATACCATTAAAAATAGCCACTTTTATTACAAGTTTAAGTAATAATGGAGTAATAGTTCTCATTATAATAAACATGTTTTTATTACTTGTAGGTATGTTTATTGATAATATACCTGCCACAATAATACTTACACCTATACTTCTTCCGATTGTTATCAAGTTTGGAATGAGTCCAATAACTTTTGGTATAATGCTTACCATGAATTTGGCAATAGGTTTTTGTACTCCACCATATGGTATAGACTTGTTTGTTGCGTCTGCTATATCAAATGTGAAAATGACAGAATTATCCAAGCAGATAATAAAAATGATTATATCGCTTATTATTGTGCTTATGCTTGTAACATTTTTTAACCCTTTAACTATGATGTTTTTAAAATAGGAGGATTATATATGCTTGTATGGATTATAGATGAAGAATGGTCTGACTATGATTTAGAAAAAGAGATTTTAACAAAAACTTTTCCAAACATAGAAATAAAACGTTCAACATATGATTATAAAGAGGATTTAGAAAATTTTGGATATAAGGCAGATGGGATACTTTGTCAAGTCTATGCTGATATCCCGAGAAACACTATAAATAGACTTGAAAACTGTAAAGGCATCGCTGTTTATGGTGGAGGATATGATAGAGTTGATATTGAGGCTGCAAAAGAAAATAAGATAATGGTTACTAATGTTCAAGGTTACTGTGCCGAAGATTTAGCAGACTATACGATAGCGTCTATTTATTATGCTAACAAGCAAATAGAAAAATATGCTAAAAATGTATCAGCTGATATACAATCTGGAAAATGGGGAGCAACTTCAGTAGATAGATTGCAAAATAGAATAAGCAATCAAACACTTCTAATAATAGGACTTGGAACAATTGGATTAGCAGTTGCAAATAGAGCAAAACTTTTGGGTATGAAAGTTATAGCTTATGATGAATTTTTAGATGAAGAATCTATAAAGAAACTTGGTTTCGAGAAAGTTTCGTGGGAAGAAGGTTTAATACAAGCTGATTATGTGAGTGTAAATCTTAAAGGTTGTGATGAAAATGCAGATAAGATAAAATACGATTCCCTTAAACTTATGAAAAATACGGCATATATAATAAATACATCAAGAGGAAAAGTTATAAACGAAGAAGATCTTATAAGGGCAGTCAACGAAAAATTAATAGCCGGAGCCATACTTGATGTAATTAAAGAAGAACCGGGAAAAGTTGGAGATCCAATATTTGAATGTGAAAATATACTTGTAACGCCACATATATCATATATATCTGTAGAATCTTTCAGGGCACTTAAAGAATTTGCCATAAACAATTTAATAGATATGATTAACGGGAAAAAACCAAAAGATATGGTTTATTGATGTTCTAAAAAACTTATAAGTTCTTATATTTTTTATAAAGCCACCTAAGAAGTTAGGTGGTTTTATAATATTGTATTATTTTATATATAGTTGTATAATATTTTGACATAATATGTATTGTTAAAATCAATATAAATGTTAAATATATAAGTTAAAAATACTAAGTTAGGAGGGAAATTTTGATAGTAAAACAGAAAAAAAATATTTTATCTGAAAAAGCTTATTATTTTTTAAGAGACAAAATAATACATGGAGAAATAAAAGCAAATGAAATGATTACAGAGCATAATATAGCTTCCTATTTAGGTATGAGCAGAACACCTGTAAAAAAAGCAATTACACTTCTTGAAACAGAAAATTATGTAAAATCAATAGATGGTGTAGGTACTTTTGTTATAGGCATATCTATTCAGGATCTTTCAGATTTATACGAGGTAAGAAAAGTTATAGAAAGCTTGGCATTAAAAACAGCAATTAATAATATAAAAAGTCAAGATATAGAAATAATGATGCAAAAATTAGACGATATTTTATTTAAATATGATAATAACGAAATTATAGAATCTTCATATATAGCTGATGTAGATGATGAAGTTCATAATCTAATTCTAAATAATTCAAGAAATAATTATATAAAAAAACTATTCAATAACATAAAAAGTCAAATAATAAGATATCAATACGAAGCGTATATATTAACTGATACAGGTAAAGATAGTACTATACAACACAAAGAAATTTTAGAAAATATCATGAACAGAAACTTTGAATTAGCAAAAAAATCATTAGAGAATCATATAAATTGGTCATTCAATGTACTAAGTCAGGCATTATCCAATAATATAAGTATAGATTAAAATTTAAGAAATTTATAATAATGATAAAATCTTACTTATGGATAATTCACCTTGGTGCAAAAAGGCAAAACTCCTACTTAAATTTTAAAAAGAATATTCCTACTATCCGCAATGCATAATGCAATCAATATAAGCATATTCTTAAGATATAAATACTGTTGAGCAAGTATGGAGAATCAATCTTTGTGAAAAAACTCATAAATGATACGGATTAGGCTATGTAACTTGATAAATGATTCCACTCTTTCAAAAATATGAATTATAAATAGCTTTGTTATGTTCTTTGTTATAATGAAATTATTAAAGTCAGTCTTATACTAAAATCTAATAGAACAATGGAAAAATATAATAATTAATTTTTTTAATAAATTATTTATATTGATGTTATATAATTATATAAGTTATCCATAATTTTATTAGAAAATAGTATTACTATGATTCAAAGGGGAGTTGTATGTTAAAGAAGAAGAAAAGATTTTAAAATTGAAATTAGCAAAAGGCGAAAAACTTACTCCTGAAGAAGAAAAAATGATTTTAGAAAGAGATCCAGAAGGTTATCAAATGGCAATTATGATTAGGAGTATGAAGAAAAATAAAAAAGAAAATAGTAAGATTTCATCTATTCAAGATAAAGCTGAAGAAAGTTATATGGAAGAGTTACGTGAGAGAGCTAAGGGTGTATCTTTGGAAGATATCGAATTAAAAGGTTGCAATACTGTTTTAAATGTTTCATTTTTAGGAGAAAAAGCCGAAATAGGTGAAATATCAACGCAGGAATTTTTTAGAATCAAAGTAGAATAGTAAGAAAAAGTGATATATATAAATAATGCAATAACATAAAAATATATAATATAGAAATAAAAACTACATTTCAAATAAGAAATAGTATAAATTGACAGATAAGAGGTTTTTATGGAGTTAAATTTCAAGGAAAAACAATTTTTTGAATATATGAAATCTTTGACCGATAAAAAAGTTGTAGTAGCTTTTTCAGGTGGGGTAGACAGCTCGCTTGTTCTTAAAACGGCAATTGATGTGTCATCCGCAAAGGATGTATATGCTATAACTTTTGATACGGTACTCAGTCCTAAAAATGATATAGATATTACAAAAAAATTGGCTGAAGATTTTGGAGTAAGACTTGAAGTTGTACAAACAAATGAAATAGAGGATGAAAAGATATTATATAATGACAAGCAGAGGTGTTATTATTGTAAAAAAAATCTTTTTGAAAATGCTATAAAATTAAAAGAAAAATTAGGGTTCGGCTATGTGCTTGACGGTTCTAATGCTGACGATGCAAATGTGTACAGACCTGGAAGAAAGGCACTTAAAGAGCTTGGTATTATAAGTCCGCTTGAAAAAACAGGAATGAGTAAAAATGAAGTCAGACAACTTGCTAAAAAACTTGGAATAAAAGTGCATAACAGACCTTCGTCTCCATGTCTTATGACAAGATTTCCGTATAATAAAAAAGTGGATATAAGTATATTTCCAAAGATAGATGAAGTAGAAAATTATTTGAAATCACTCGGTTTTGATAATAATAGAGTCAGATTGTACGGAGATGTGACAAGAATTGAGGTTGATGTAGATAAATTTCCTTTATTTTTTGAAAAAAGATTGGAGATTATCAAGAAATTTAAAGAAACGGGATTTGTCTATGTAAATCTTGATATAGAGGGATTTAGATCCGGAAGTATGGATATTGTAATAGATAAAGATTAGAAAAAATATTTTATAATTTTTGGAGATTTATTATGAATGATAGAGAATTTTTGGAAGGTATAA
The DNA here is from genome assembly GCF_000238115.1 of Peptoanaerobacter stomatis. GTDB lineage: Bacteria > Bacillota > Clostridia > Peptostreptococcales > Filifactoraceae > Peptoanaerobacter > Peptoanaerobacter stomatis. The sequence goes on from NZ_JH414553.1 coordinate 36,247, forward strand.
AAAACGGAGCCATGTCTATTGAAGATGGTCTTGAATATATGAAAGATTCAAATTACAAAGATTTAGGCTTTGCAAAAATTGACTTTGACAGAAAAAAAAGAAGACATCTGCCTGAGGTCATATTTGCACAGAGTAAGTCTGATGAACATTTGATAGCTATATTTAAGTCTTTTTTTGAAAGAAAAGAAAATATTTTGGCAACAAGAGCAAGAAAAGAACAATTTGAGCTTTTGGCAAAAGAGATGGACAATCTTATATATGACGAATTGTCAAGAACTATAAGATTGGAATTTGAAGAAATAGAAAAAAAGGGCAATATAGCAATATGTTGCGGTGGAACAAGCGATATACCTGTATGCGAGGAGGCAAGAATAACGGCAGAATTTTTTGGTGCAAATGTAACTACTTTTTATGATATTGGCGTATCGGCTCTTAAAAGATTATTGTCCTCCATAGATGAAATAAAAAAAGCAAATGTAATAATTGCAGTTGCAGGTATGGAGGGTGCATTATCGACAGTAATAGCCGGTTTGTGTGATAAACCCATAATAGCAGTACCTACATCTGTAGGTTATGGAGCAAATTTTAACGGCTTGGCACCACTTTTGACCATGATTAATTCATGCAGTGAAGGTATAAATATCGTGAATATAGATAACGGCTACGGAGCAGCTTATAACGCAGTACAAATAAACAGATTGATTGAAAAATATTAAAAATATTGATTTAAATTTATAGCTCTATATTAAAAAAGTATTTTTATATGAAATATTGCTATAAAACTTTAAAAATATTTATTTAGACAAAAATCGATATTAAAAAATTATTGTAATAAGGAGAAAATAATGAAACTTTATTTTGAAATGTATTCAGGGATATCAGGCGATATGACTATCGGCGCATTATTGGATTTGGGGGCAAGCAGAGAAAAACTTGAAAATGCTATAAAATCGTTAAATATATCAGGATATGAACTAAGCTTTTCAAGAACTAAGAAAAATGGGATAGATGCTTATAACTTCGATGTGGAATTACATAATCATTCAGATGAAGAAGGACATAACCACCACGATGAGCATGAGCATCATCATGAACATTTACACAAAGAACATGATCATGGCGGACTTTTAGAACATCATCACCATCATCACCACGATGAACATGAGCACCACCATGACTATCATCATCACGATGAACATGAGCATCACCATGACCATAATCATCATCATGAACATTCACATGAACATAGAAATTTAAAAGATGTATATGAAATAATTGACAGAGGAGATTTTAATGACAATATAAAAAACAATGCTAAAAAAATATTCGACATTATTGCAAATAGCGAATCTAAAGCACATAATATAGATAAAAATGAAGTACATTTTCATGAAGTAGGTGCTATAGATTCCATAATAGATATAGTAGGCGTCAGTGTGTTGTTAGATGACTTGAATGTTGAAGAAATATACTTTTCAGATTTATATGATGGGAAAGGTTATCAAAAATGTGCTCATGGTATGATGCCGGTACCTGTACCTGCTGTACTCAACATAGTGAATGCTCATAATCTAAAATTAAATATAATAGATGATATGGGAGAGCATATCACACCTACAGGTGCAGCTATTGTAGCTAATTTTAATAGAGGTTATAAGCTTGAAGACTTTACAATCAAAAAAATAGGCTTAGGTGCAGGAAACAAAGATTTTGCAAACACAACTAATATATTGAGAGTTATAGAGATAGAAACGGATAAAAAAAAACAATAGAAGTCATAGAAACCAATGTAGATGATACTTCGGCGGAAGTACTTGGATATGTTATGGAGCAGTTAAATGATATAGTTCTGGATATATTTTTTACACCTATATTTATGAAAAAAAATCGTCCGGCATATAAATTATCAGTAATATGCGATAAAGAGTATGAGAAAGAGATAGAAAAAATAATATTTAGAAATACTACTACAATAGGTGTGAGAAAATATGAAGTGCAAAGGGATATATTGAGTAGGAGAGCAGAAAAAGTTTATTATGAAGATATGGAATTATATCTTAAAATAGTAAATTTTGAAGATGAAGAATATATATATCCTGAATATGAAAGTGCAAAAAAAATTGGCTAAAAATAAAAATATTCCTATAAAAGCAGCTTTTGAAATTATAAAGGATATTTATAGGAATATAGATTTATTATCTAAGTAGAAATATATATGTTTTTAAGAATATATTATATTATTTATAGTATATGGTATATTTTGTATTATATCACTTGCAAGAACGCTATACATATTTTTTGAAAGGTTTCTTGCTATATATGAATGCAAATAAACTGCTGACGAAACGGCATTTAAGACGGATATTTTTTGACCTATGAAAGATGCAATCATTCCTGTAAGGCAATCGCCCATACCGCCGGTTGCCATTGCAGGCACACCTATATTGCTGATATATGTGATATTTCCGTCAGTTATTACAGTCTCTTTTCCTTTTAAGACCAAAATTGCATTGTATTTTTTTGCAAAATCAGTTGCAATTTTGGCTTTATCTTTTTGTATGCAGTTTATGTCTAATTTGCTTAATCTTGAAAATTCACCTTCATGAGGAGTGAGTATAATTTTATTTTTATAATTTTCAAATATATCCATATTTTCAGATAAGACGTTGATACCGTCAGCATCTACAACTATAGGACAAGAGGAGTTGTTCAAACAGTATATAAGCTTGTCAAGTGTGTATTTTCTTTTTTCCATTCCACAGCCTATTGCTATACAATCAGCAGTTTTTACAATAGTTTCAAAATCATCTTTATAATTTTCTATATCAAGCACCATAACTTCATTAAGTTTTTGCGATATTATAGGAAATATATTATTTTCAACAGCAAGCGTAACAAGTCCACTACCTGAACGCATACAAGCTGATGCACATATACAAGGTGCACCTGTAAATCTTCTGCTTCCGCCTAATATAAGTATTTTCCCGTAATTGCCTTTATGTGATTCATCTTTTCTTATAGGTATGTAATTTTTTATATCTTGCAAGGATAATATTTTTGACATTTTAATTTTCCTCGATAAAGTTGTTTTTTATTTAAAGTGAAATAAAATGATTTTTTGATTAGATTTCTTTAAAATAAAAAATAAGATTTAGTATAAAAATGCCTGAAAAGTATGGATATTTATAAAAATATCAATGATAAATTATACTTTTCAGACACAGATTTGAATATTTTGATTTTAATTATATAAGTTTTTTAGCTTCTTCTATGGCTTTATCATAGTCAACATGGTTTGTAACTTCGCTTACATATTCAACATATCTTATAGTGTCATCTCTGTCAACTACTACTATTCCTCTTGCAAGTAGTTTTAATTCATCTATTAAAAATCCGTATTTAAGTCCGAATTCTCTATCTTTATAATCTGATGCAACTACTATATTATCTATTCCTTTTGCTGCACAAAATCTGCTTTGTGCAAATGGTAAATCAAGGCTTATAGTTATGATTTCAACATCTTTAAGTTGAGATGCTCTTTGATTGAAGTCGATAGTTTGTAACTCACATACACCTGTATCAATAGATGGAACAACTGATATTATTCTTATTTTTCCTTTTGATTCATCAAAATTATAGTTTGATAAATCTTGTTTTGTCAAATTAAAGTTTTCAGCTTTTTCGCCTACTTTTGCCTCTTTACCTAATAAAGTTACAGGGTTTCCAGCCATAGTTACTGTTCTTTTTTCCATTGTTATTATCTCCTTTTTTATAATACACTGTTTTTGTGTAGTTTTGTTTTATATTTTAACAGCAAATCTGCTTAATAAAGTAATAAAAATATTTGTAAAATATGAGTTGAAGTAATTATTTTTTTAGTGTGCAATTATATTGTAAACCTAAAAAGATGATTTATAAGTGAATTTGCTATATTAATTGTAAAAAAAAGCATTTATATTCTTATATGTTTAAATTAGTAATCGTAAATAATTTAAGCAAAAATAATTATAACTCTATATTTTTTTATAAAAGAAATAGATTGCGGTGAGTTAAAATAATTGTTACATAGCTTCATCAAGTACACGCTTAACTATTTCTTTGCTTGGTACTCCTTCAAAAACTTTTTCATTTTCTACATAAAAAGTAGGTACATAGTAAAAGTCAACGTCTACGAGTTTTTCTTTTTCGTAATCTATATCGATTTGCTCAATAGGCAAGTTTTTGTATTCTTCGTTTTCATTTAGCAGTTCTTTTAACCAAGCTTTTGCGTTGTTGCAATGTGGACACCATGATGCTACGAACATTCTTATTTTTTTCATAAATAAATCTCCTATCTATAAAATGATAATAATATAAAAAATTTACTGATAAACAATATGAGTACATATTAAACGTAAAATATATCAAATGAAGATTGTAGTTTTAATATTAAAAATAAAAACATATATCTATATAGATAAAAAAATGTTCAATAATATTCGATTGTTTATGAATAAATATAAATCAAAAAATTAGTTTCTATTTATTTAATTTATTTTAAAATATAGTTTTTATTATTTATATTCAAATAAATTTTAATATAAAATACATTTTTTATTTATACCATAAAAAATTTAATATTAACATTTTGATACATTATTTTTAAAAAATATGCTATAATTATAAAGAGATTTTGTATAAATTTTTGTATTAAAAATTTATTTTATCAAGGAGGTGGACGGTGAAATCGGACAAAGCATTTTTTAGCGGAATAGAGAAAAATATAGGTTATGTCTTTGAAAATAAGGGGCTTATAAAAACTGCACTTACACACAGTTCGTATGTCAATGAAAATAAAAATTCAAGAGATAATGAAAGACTTGAATTTTTGGGAGATTCTATATTAAGTCTTGTAGTGAGCAACTATATATTTAATTACAAGAGTAATTTAAAAGAGGGTGAGCTCACAAAAATAAGAGCAAGCTGTGTATGTGAAAAATCACTTATAAATGTTGCTAATAAACTTAAAATTGGTGATTATATAAGGCTCGGTAAGGGAGAGCAAAACTCCGGAGGGAAAAAAAGAACTTCTATATTGGCAGATGCAACTGAGGCGATAATTGCAGCTATATATTTGGATTCTGATTTAGAAACAGTTTCTAAATATGTGATATTATGGCTTGAAGATACTATTGTATCAGCTATTAAACACAAAAAAGACAGCGATTATAAAAGCAAACTGCAAGAGGAAATTCAAAAAGTAAAAGGTAGAGTTTTGAAATATGAAGTGGTCGATGTAGAAGGTCCGGATCATGACAGAAAATTTACTATATGCGTTTATTGTGATAACAAATTGATAGGAAAAGGACAAGGAAACAGCAAAAAAGAGGCTGAGCAAAATGCTGCTCAAGATGCACTTTCCAAACCAAATGATAATTTATAAGCTAAAGCATGAAGTTAAAAAAATTTGACATTATGCTTTAACCTATATAGTTATTTAATATGAACAGTTTTAAATATTTATTTAGCATTAAGTTAGTTTTTATAATTTATCCAGTATAACCTTCAATTTTTATTAAAGATGACAACAGATTAATTATGACGAAGCTATATAAATTTTTATGATTAAAAAAGGAATGATTTGATTGAAAAAAACAGCATCTGTATTTATACCTCACTATGGTTGTCCAAATGATTGTGTTTTTTGTAATCAAGTCAAAATATCGGGCAAGACAACCAATCTTGACTATGTTGCTATAGAAAAAGATATAATTAGAGATATATCAACTATTGATGAAAAAGATACAGCAGAAATAGCTTTTTTCGGAGGGAGTTTCACAGCGATAGAAGGCGAAGTGCAAGAAATATGCTTATCGCTTGCTAATAACCTAAGGAAAAAGTTAAACAGAGACATAAAAATAAAATTGTCAACAAGACCGGATTCAATAGACGAAAAAATTATAGACAGATTATTAAAATATAAAGTAGACACAGTAGAACTTGGAGTACAATCTTTAGACGATGAAGTTCTTTTTTTTAGCAATCGAGGACATAACAGCGAGCAGGTGTTTAAAGCATCTCAGCTTATAAAACATGCAAATATTTCTTTGGGATTGCAGATAATGATAGGTCTTCCAAATGACACAAAAGAAAAATTGTATAATACAATAGAAAAAGTAATATCAATAAAACCTGATATTGCAAGGATATATCCTGTACTGGTCATAAAAGACACACAGCTTGAACATATGTACAGACAGGGGATATATAAGGCAATGGAGCTTGATGAAGCGATAGATTTGTCAGCATATATGTACAAAAAATTTGAAAATTCAGGCATAAATGTAATACGCATAGGATTACAAGCTACAGATAATATAAATTTTGACAAAGACGTAGTTGCAGGTCCATTTCACAGTGCATTTGGAGAATTGGTTTTAAACAAGATTTATAGAGATAAAATTGAGCAGATATTGTTAGAAGAAAATTTTGCTCAAAAGACAGTAGTTATAAAATCACATAAAAAATATATTTCCAAAATACTTGGAAACAAAAAGAAAAACTATAACTATTTTAAAGACAAATATGGAATAAGCATAAAAATAGAAACCTCTCAGGATGATATCATAGACATAATGGGGAGAAGATTTTCAGATAAATCTGTATTACAATAAATTTTTATCTGCACATATAAAATTATTAATATTGATTGGAGGAACAATGTTAGTCATTTATTCAGACAAGATAGTATTGCCCGATAAAGTTTTTTCGGGATATATAAAAATACAGGACAATTATATACAATCAATAGATAAATCTATCACAAAGGAAGAAGAAAAATATTTGACAGATCTTAGTGGAACAAATATTATGGCAGGAATTATCAATATAAATAGCAATAATATGAATAAAAATGATTTATATGATATGGATACACCAAGATTTACAAATAAACTTAGAGTTATAGAATATTCTTATGCAGCAGGAGGAGTAAGCACATTATACCACGGCATAAATCTCACAGAGAAAAACATAAAAAGTGAGCACGAAAAAGGGAAAACTATGGAGATAATGCAATTTATAAAAGATTACAATAATTCTCCTGTTTCATTGATTGACAACAAGACGCATTTAAAATTCCAAATACACTCTGTGAAAACTATGGACGATGTGAAACTTATGTTGGATGAAAATTTGCTTGATTTTGTATCTTATGATTTGTTGACCAATTATAAGAATAACAACCTTTATAAAGACTTGTACATGCAAAGTTTTTTGCAAGACGAGTTGAACCTAACAGAAGAAAAAGCAGACAAAGTGATTGAAAGAATAAGAGAATTAAGAGGAGAATCGAATATAGACGAGCTTGCATATCTAATCAAATACGCCCATTTTAGAGGAGTAAAAGTGTGCACATCAGAGTACAAATCTGCAGATAAAATATATAAAGAGTTTAAAGATACTACAGACATAATAACACTTACAAGCGAAAATTGTAAAGAAAACATATCAAGAGATATATATTTCAAGCTGATAAATACATCAAAAGCCTTGGAAAAATGTACAGATGAGTACTTATCAGATGGAAAGGTCATAATTTCCTCAGATAGAGAACCGAGTGAATTGCTGATATGTCTAAATAAAATAGCAGACAAAATAGGACTGAAAGATGCAGTGAAAACTGCTACAAAAAATCCTGCAGATGCACTTGGAATAGAAGACAGAGGCGAAATAAAAGAAGGCAATATTGCAGATATAATTGCTTTTAAAATTTTTGATGAAGAGCCGATTGTAGTTAATATGATAAAATCAGGAAAAGAAGTGTTTAAGATAAATATTTGATGTTAATAAATTATATTTTTTCAATATTATCTTGTGTTAATTAGGACATTTACTGTCTTTTTAAAGCTGATTAAAGATAGGGTAATATCTAAAAAAGATATTTTCGCCAAATCAAATATGATTTATAACATTCAACTTAAACAATAATAAGCGATTACAAACAGCTATAATATTTTTATTGCGTAATTTTTAAAATAGGTTTTCATATTATACTAAAACCTATTTAAAATAACATATAACATTAAAATATAAAAAATGCTTTTAAATGTGTTTGATTAAGTAGATTGTTAATACTATTGCAGCAAAAAGTACCCATAATCAAATACATATTTGTTAAGCATTTTTGTTGTATGTATATTTAATATTAGTATTATTTGTTTTAAATAAAAAATTAGTATAAAAATGGAGGAATACATGAAAAACGAAACAGCCATTATAGTAGATTTTGGTGGACAATACAACCAACTTATAGCAAGAAGAGTGAGAGAAGCTAATGTATATTGTGAAATAGTTCCTTATGATAAAGCTCTTGACAGAATAAAAGTTATTCAGCCTAAGGGAATAATATTCACAGGTGGACCGGCAAGCGTTAATGAAGAAGGCAGTCCTGATATAAGCGACGAAATATTCAAATTAGGCATACCTATTCTTGCAATATGCTATGGAGCACAATTGGTAGCCAAAAAAACAGGTGGAAAAGTAGAAAAAGCGGAAAACAGAGAATATGGAAAAACTACGATAGACTATGCAAACAGTAGTCTGTTTAAAAATATAAGCAAGTCAAATATATGTTGGATGTCACATACAGACCATATAGTTGATTTGCCTAAAGGATTTTCCATATCAGCAAGTACAAAAAATTGTAAAATAGCCTCTATGGAAAACCATGATATGCAAGTTTATTGTCTGCAATTTCATCCGGAAGTAGAGCATACTGTAGACGGATTTACAATAATAAAGAACTTTTTATATGAAGTATGTCATCTATCTCCAAGTTTTACATCAACATCATTCATAGATGATAAAGTAGAACAGATAAAAAAATTAGTAGGAGATAAAAAAGTAATATGTGCGTTAAGTGGCGGAGTTGACTCATCAGTTGCAGCAGTACTCGTAAACAAAGCGATAGGTTCAAATCTTACTTGCATATTTGTAGACCATGGCTTACTTAGATATAAAGAAGCTGAACAAGTGGAAAAAGTATTTAGAGAAACATTTGATATAAATCTTATAAAAATAGATGCAAGTCAAAAATTTTATGATGCATTAAAAGGAGTAACTGATCCTGAAAGAAAGAGAAAAATAATAGGTGAAGAGTTTATAAGAATATTTGAAGAAGAGGCAAGAAAATTAGGAAATATAGATTATTTAGTACAAGGCACAATATATCCTGATGTTATAGAAAGTGGAACAAAAGATGCAAGTGTAATAAAATCACACCATAATGTCGGCGGGCTTCCAGAAGATATGAAACTTACTTTAATAGAGCCACTAAGAGAATTATTTAAAGACGAAGTAAGAAGAGTAGGTTTGGAATTAGGTATTCCGGAAAAAATGATATTTAGACATCCTTTCCCTGGTCCAGGACTTGGTATAAGAGTATTAGGAGAAGCAACAAAAGAAAAATGCGATATATTAAGATTAGCAGATCATATATATAGAGAAGAATTGGATAATTTCGGACTTACTAAAAAAATCTGGCAGGCATTTGCCATACTTCCTGATATAAAAACGGTTGGAGTAATGGGAGATGAAAGAACATATAGCTATGCACTTGGTCTAAGAGCAGTAACATCAACAGATGGAATGACAGCTGAATTTTACCCGATACCATATGATGCATTGCAAAAAATATCATCAAGGATAGTAAATGAAGTAAAAGGAATAAATAGGGTAGTGTATGATGTAACAAGTAAACCCCCAGCAACAATCGAGTGGGAATAGAGTAGATTTTCTCAAAAATGGCTTAAAATCAAGGTTTACAGCCTGTTAGAATGAGCGGCTGGGACAAAATTGGGTAAAAATTTCAAAAAGAATAAATCCGATAATAGTTCAAAGTGGCTTTACAAATGAATAAAAAATTAGACCGTAGCTTAATTGTTACGGTCTTTTTGTGTTTATTTATGCTTTTTCAGGAAGCGAGATTTCTTTGGAAAAGACAACTTCCAATCTTCAAATTCTTCATCGGAGATTTCTCCGTTATAGTGTTTCTTTCTCATTTCGTCCCATTCTAATAGAAAATCATCAAAATGAGGATTGTGGGATAAAAGAGCAGTAGGCTCGCCATTTCCTGCAAGGGGACGGAATTTCATTTCCTTTTCGTAGTCAAAGATGATATGCATGATTTCAAAAATAGAATTCGGCTCATGGTCGATTAAAGCTGAAATATCACAGTTAAGTGCATCTGCTATTTTTCTTAATTGTTCCTTGTTTGGCGATCTATTTCCTAATTCATAATTACGAATTGCAGCATCAGTCAGTCCGGACATGATGGCAAGTTCTTTCTGTGTTAGTTTCCTAAACAAACGAATTTGTTTTAATTTCTTACCGGAAATCATTTTAGGACTCCTCTCTTAAAAATTTCTTTTATATTTTATCATAAATAATCACAAAACACAACATAAGCGTTCTGTTTGATATTTTAAATAACGCTTTAATATCAGCAATCATAGAAGAAAATATTTTATAATAAAGCTTGACAGAACGAAAACGAACTATTATAATATGGACATACAGTTCAAATACGAACTGTTAGAACGCAAGATATTTAAATCGACGCTCGTCCTATCTCAAGACATGGATGCAGAACCTTGCAAAAACTATGAATTGAAAGGAGGGCTAAAAATGCAAAAGGTATTCATGACAGCAAATGAAGTTCAAGATTTTTTAGAAGTCAGCAGAACGACTGCATATCAGTTGATAAACGAAATGAATCAAGAACTTACAAAGCTCGGCTATAGAGTACAAAGAGGTAAAGTGAATCGACAGTATTTCATGGAAAAGTATTGTTATGGAAATGAAGTTAGAAAAGAGGTGTAAAAGTGGGTGCATATAGAGATGAAAATAAAAACGGCACTTGGTACTGCAAGTTCAGCTATGTGAATTGGAAAGGGGAAAAGCTATATAAGAAAAAAAGAGGCTTTTCAACAAAGAAGGAAGCCTTGAATTGGGAAAAAGAGTTTCTGTCACAACAAGCTGGAACGGTTGAAATGACATTTAGGGAATTCTTTGAACTGTATAAAAGAGATAAAAAGCCACGCATTAGAGAGAACACATGGCGAACGAAAGAAGCAATTGTTATGACTAAAATCATGCCATATTTGGGAGATTTGTTAATGAATGAAATTAGCAATGTAGCGATTATACAGTGGCAGAATGAATTGATGAAAATTAAAGATGATAGAGGTCAAACATATTCACCGACTTATCTTCGAACAATACATGCTCAACTTAGCAGTATCCTAAATCATGCTTGCAGATACTACAACTTGAAAACTAATGTTGCAAGAGATGTTGGTACTATGGGAGAAAAAGAAGCTGATGAAATGTCGTTCTGGACACAGGAAGAATATGAAGCATTTATTGAAGCGGTTAAGGACAAGCCACAGTCGTTTTATGCTTTTGAAATTCTGTATTGGTGTGGACTTAGAATGGGAGAACTTCTTGCACTGACTAAAGAAAAATTCAACTTTAAGACCGGCACTATAAAAATTGATGAATCGCTACAAAGAATTGATGGAAAGAATCTTATAACTCCACCTAAAACAAAAAAGAGCATTAGAAAAGTTGTCATGCCGGATTTCTTGGCAGAGGAAATTAAAATTTATCTGGATGGTTTTTATAAATTAAAGCCGAAAGACTTAATATTTACTTTTTCTAAGAGCTTTCTACACCATGAAATGGATAGAGGCTCCAAGAAAGCCAATATAAAAAGAATAAGAGTGCATGATTTAAGACATTCTCATGTATCCCTTCTAATTGAACTTGGATTTTCTGCTACAGCTATTGCAGATAGAGTAGGGCATGAATCAATTGATATAACTTATAGATATGCACATCTGTTTCCAAGTAAACAAAAAGAAATGGCAGTTTCACTAACACAGGTTAGGGCAAATTTTCAAAATGATTGGGAAGATTTATTGAAAGAGGATGAAGATGATGTTTAGACCGGAGTCATTGCAAAGAAGAACAAAGCAGATTAAAGATAACAAGAAAAAGAACGAGAAAAACAGAAAGCGTAATCGTATTTTGAATTTCAGAGTTTCAGAGGAAGAATATGATCTGATAAATAAGCAAATTGAAATAAGTGGGCTATCAAAACAAGAGTATTTCATACAGCTACTTGGAGAACATCAAATCAAAATTATAGCTGACTACAGAGTATTAGATGCTATATCAAAAGAGATATTTCAATTAGCAAAAGTGATTAAAAAGTTCGGGAAATTAAATGAAGAAGAGCAAAATCTTTTGCTATATATTTTAGAGATTTATGAAGAAATTAAACAAGAAAAAAGCCTTTAGCCAAAAGACCAAAGGCAAGATGAAAGTACAACTTGGTATTTCATCCCTGACAAGATTATTTTATCAGGTTGTACTTCCGTCAGCAACATAAAGATTGGAGGACAAAATGATAAAAACAGAAAAGTATAAACAAAATATTCCAATGGAATTAAGAGAATATAAACAGTGGTTATGGTTTAAGAAGATTAGGAAAATGGATTTGAAAGGAAGAGAAAAAACTCTTAAGATTCCTGTAAGTCCAATTACCCTGAAATCAAGTGATTGGAATAATAAAGAAAACTGGGCAGACTTTGAAACAGCAGTTAATAATATAGAGAGTAGTGGTTGTGATGGATTGTCTTTTGTACTAAGCAAGGATGATCCATTTCTTTGTATCGACTTGGATAATGTATCTCGTGATATGAGAAAAATGTTTTGCAGAGATTTTCATGATACCTACATTGAAACTTCTCAATCCGGCAAAGGGCTTCATATTTTTGCAGAAGGGAAAATTGCTTATAATTTTAATAATCAAATTGAGAAAGTGGAAATGTATCAAAATAACAGATGTATTGCCATGACTGGGAACAGTGTTGATAGAACGCTAAATAACATCATAGATAAGCAAAAGGAAATTGATAAATACTATGAATGTTTTGCACCTAAAAAGAGCATTAGAGAGCAAATAAAAGCATATCAATCAGATAATGATTTACTGCCTGATGCACCTAAAATCATAGAAACGATGTGCAAGCATAATACAAAAGCTAAAGGATTGTTTGAGGGAACTATCTCAAGTGGTGATGCCAGTAAAGATGATTTCCTATTACTACTATTATTAAATAGCTATACACATGGCAATGAGGTGTTGATGAAAGATATATTTCTAAAATCTGCCTTAAATCGTATTGATGATAAGAGTAAAAGAAAAAATGAAGCGGCTTATATCAGATATTTGGAGGATAGTATTAAAAAAGCAATTCAGTATGGGAAACAAAGATATTGGGATTATAACTATCACAGAAAAAGTGTAGGTGATAGTCGTGACTGATTGGTTGAAATTTAATGACGATGAACTGTCGGATTATCTTAATAGAGATTTAGAATACACAGATAAGGGACAAATAAAGAGTAACACAACCAATATCATCACGGTGTTAGTAAATCCACTATTTTGCAAAGAAGAACAGATGATAGACGGAACAATTTTCTTTGATACTTGCAGCATGACAGTCAGGTTTTTTGGAACTTTGAAAGGTGAAAAGCAGAAAGAAAATGAGATAAGAAAATGGAACGATCACTTAACTAATCTTTTAGGGGTGGAAATCGAAAGAGAATTTGGGATTAAGTATTCTAAAAATAGAATGGATGATGCCATAACTTTTATTGCTCATAAAAGGGCGATAAATCTTCCTGCTATGTATATGAAATCGCTTGCGTATGATGGTGAGGGTTATATATCTAAATTGCTTCCCAAATATCTTGGAGCAGAAGATACAAAATTAAATGCCTGGATTATGGAGCATATGCTAGTTGGTATGGTAAAAAGAGTTTTTAATCCTGGATGCAAGTTTGATGAGCTGATGGTTCTTACGGGAATTCAAGGTGTAGGGGATAATGCTATAATGATGATAGTACAATAAATCCAAGTAAAATCAATGGTTAAAGGCTTCCACAAAACTTTTAAACTTGATGATGGATTAAGACTATCATCTTTTTTTATATCTAAAATTATCTAAAAGTATAGCATAAAATGAAATCTCTGTATAGAGAAGAAGGAGGGACTTTATGGCAGACGTTATAACAATCGCCAATCGAAAAGGCGGAGTTGGAAAAACAACTACAACTCTAAACCTTGCCTATTCACTAAAAGAACTGGGTAAAAAAGTATTAGTCATTGACCTTGATCCACAAGCCAATCTTACAAGATGTTTTGATGTGGAAAATACAGAAAATATAAAAACCATAGGGCATTTGTTAATAACAGAAATGGAGGAAGAAGAAAGCTACTTGGTAGAGGACTATACCAAATCTTATGATGAGATAGATATTATCCCTTCAAGTGTTTACTTATCCGCCGTTGAAACACAAATGAGGATAGAAACAGGAAGTGAACGGATATTATCGGAAATTGTTAATCAGGCAAAAGAGCATTATGACTATATCCTTATAGATACATCTCCATCACTTAACATTTTAACGATAAATGCCCTTTGTGCCTCAGACAGTGTCCTTATAGCAGCAGATACACAGTTGTTTGCAGTCGTTGGAATTAATGAACTTTTAAAGACAATTCAAAAAATAAAAAAGAGAGTGAATCCTAAGCTGAAAGTACAAGGAATTTTGCTAACCATGTGTGAGAACAGAACCAATCTCTCCAAAACACTGACAGAGCAGGTAGAAGAAATGTTCCAAAAGAAAATTAAGGTCTTTCAGACGAAAATTCCGAAAACAGTCAAAGTGGGGGAAGCCATATACAGCGGTCAAAGCATAAAAAAATATGCAAAAGGCAGCAGTGTAGATATTGCCTATGACAATCTGGCAAAGGAGATCTGCTATGAGTAAAAAACTTCTAAAAAGAGAAATCACTGATGCCGTAGATTTTCTGCTTGAAGATACAAGTGTTTTAGAACAGGGAGATATACAGAATATAGAACTCAATCTGCTTGAAAATTATCACGATCATCCGTTTACCCTATACACAGGAAAGAGACTTAGTGATATGGTAGAAAGTGTTAAAGAAAATGGAATACTTAATCCAATCATCATACTCAAAAAGAAGATGGAGCTTATGAAATACTTTCCGGACACAATAGAGCAGGTGCAGCCAGACTTGCGAACCTAAAAACTGTTCCTTGTATAGTAAAAGAAAATCTCTCTGAAGAACAAGCCTATACCTATGTGATAGAAACCAACTTGATGCAGCGTTCTTTCTCCGACTTACTGCCGACAGAAAAAGCCCTTGTTCTTAAAATTAGATATGAAAAAATAGCAAGTCAGGGAAAGAGAAATGATTTACAAAAAGAGATAAACAATTTAGAACAGGGGATTATAGAAAAGGAAAGCAAAACAGAAGATAAAACAAACAGCAGAAAAGCACTCGGAAAAGAATATCATCTTTCGGGGGCATCCATTGCAAGGTATCTTAGATTAAATGAATTATCTAAGTCTTGGAAACAAGAAGTTGATGAAGATAAAATAGGTTTGACGATGGCAGTGGAGCTATCCTATCTTACAAAAGAGATACAGGAATATCTGTATCAACAGTGTAAAGAATTGGAACTGTCCTTAAAACCAAGCGATGCCAAAACACTTCATCTGATGAACAGACAAGAAGAGATGAATCAAGAAATGGTTGCAACATATTTGCTGAACTTGAAAAAACCGAAGGTAAAAGAGTATCAGAATATCAAGCTATCTCAGAGTATTTATCAAAAATTTTTCCGATATGAAGAAAGTAAGGAAGAAGTAGAGGGAATTATAGAAAAAGCACTGGAAATTTACTTTAGAGAGTATCTCCATTAGCAGAAAGACAAAATTATAAATTTAAGGTATAATATAAGGTGCTAAAAAGGTAAAAAAAGAGCTTATTTAACAGGATAATATATAAAAGAGGTAGATGTAATGGATGAAATAAAACTATATGAAAATAAAGAAATACGCTCCGTTTGGGATGAAGAAAAAGAAGAATGGTATTTTTCAGTAGTTGATGTAGTTGGAGTATTGACAGGACAAGAAAATGCAAGAGGCGCCAGTACTTATTGGGCTGTACTAAAAAAGAGATTAAAAGAAGAAGGAAATGAACTGCTTACAATTTGTAAGCAGTTGAAAATGAAAGCAACGGATGGGAAAATGCGTTTAACTGATGTAGCTGATATGCAAGGGATATTCCGTATTATCCAGTCCATACCATCTCCTAAAGCAGAATCTTTTAAGTTATGGCTTGCAGAAGTAGGAAAAGAACGAATCGATGAAATCATTGATCCTGAACTTACGATTGACAGAGCCTTAGAAACCTACCTAAAGAAAGGGTATACACGTGAGTGGATAAATCAAAGACTTCAAGCCATTCAGGTAAGAAAAGAACTGACCGATGCTTGGGACGATCATGGAATACAAAAAGGTGTAGAATACGCAATTCTTACTGATGAAATCACCAAAGCATGGTCAGGAATGACAACAAGAGGATATAAAAATCTGAAGGGTTTGAAAAAAGAAAATCTAAGGGATAATATGACTACTCTTGAAATTGTTTTGAATATGCTTGCAGAAGCTACAACAACAGAACTGACTAAGACGACCAATCCGAAAGGCTTGGAAGAAAACAAGAAAGTTGCTAAAGAAGGAGGAAGTGTTGCAGGAAATGCAAGAAAAGAAATAGAACAAAAAACAGGCAAACCGGTCATTACCTCAAAAAATGCAGTTGACCTATCAAGACTGATTGAAGATGTGGTCAAAGAACCTTTCAATAAAAAACAAGATAAAAAAGACGATACAGATAATGAAACATAGATAAAAATAAAATATTAGAGCATTCATTTGTGAAGAGATAGCAAAGAAAAACAGCTATCTCTTTTTTGATGCTTAAAACATAGGAGGAGGTAGAGAGTATGAGCATAAAATTTAACTACTATTATGGAAAAGAAGCAGAGCAGTTCTCTTTTTTTCGTATTCCCAAACTGTTATTTACAGATTCCACATTTAGTAAACTTAGCAGTGATGCCAAAGTGCTTTACGGGATTTTACTGGATCGAATGAATTTATCTATGAAAAACGGCTGGCTTGATGAAGAAAACAAGGTATATATTATCTTTACCATTGAAGAAATCGCAGAAATCATGTGCTGTGCCACACAGAAAGCAACAAAGATACTTCAGGAATTAGATGATAAAAAAGGCATAGGACTTGTAGAAAAAAAGAGACTCGGACTTGGAAAGCCAAATATTTTATATGTAAAAAACTTTATCATACAAGAGTCGGAGAAAGAAAGTTCATCAAAAGAAGAAATCGAAGAAATCACAAATCAGGAATTATGTAAATCACAACTCAAGAATGATGAAAATCACAATTCAGGAAATGTGAATTTCACAAAACAAGAATTGTGTAAATCACAATGTAATAAGACTAATCTTAATAAAACTGAATATAGTGATACTGAGTATAATAATACCTCCCCCATATCCCCCTCAAAAGAAAAAATCATAAAAGATAATTCACTTAGTCAGAAACAGGATACGGAGGTAGAAGAGGTTATAGAAATACTAAAAGAGAATATAGATTACTCTTTTCTTGTGAAAGAACAATCAAAAAATAAAGAAAAGATTGATCTTATCCTAAACCTTATGGCAGAAGCAATTCAAAACAAGACGGATATAAGAATCAACCGAAGAATGATTGCTTATGAAACGGTAAAAGAGCAGTTTTTATCACTACAAAAAGAACATATTAATTATGTCCTATTTGTTCTTGATGAAAATAAGAGGACAATTACAAACCTAAGAGCCTATTTGTTATCCCTTTTGTATAATGCACCGGTCAATATTTTAGGAATGACAGAAGATACAAAGTTAGAGGGTACTGATTACAGCAAAGATATGGAAATATGGCAGGAGCTTTTCAACACCACATAGCAGGTGTAAATGATAAGGAAAGTAAGTTTAAGAATTGGGGAAATCAAATGAAATTATAAAGATTATTGTAGAGATTATGGAGGAATCATATGGATAATGCGGAGAATATCTTTGGGAGAGTATTTGAACGTTTGCAAAAAGATATTTTAAACGAAAAGAACGGAGATTATGTCAATGAGAATGACGGACTTGTTTATTGTGGAGTATGTCATAGTCCCAAACAGCAAATCAGTAATATAGGTGGAGGTTTAAGGAAAATACCTAAAAACTGTATTTGCAGAGAAAAAGAATTGGAGAAGGAAAGACAGCATTGGAAAGAACTGGAGCATCAAAGTATCCTGTCGGATTTAAGAAAACAGGCATTTGAAGATAAGCTGTTGCAAAATCAAACCTTTGAAGCGGAAGATGGCAGCTTAGAGCATAGAAAAATCGGAGAAAACTATGTGAAAAAATTTGAAGAAATGGAAAAGGAAAATATAGGCTTACTCCTTACAGGACCTGTGGGAACCGGAAAAACCTATTTGGCATCGGCAATAGCAAATGCCCTAATTGAAAAAGAAATCTCCGTTAAAATGACCAACTTTGCCACCATTCTAAACGATATGATGAATTTGGACATCAACAAAAATAAGTATATTGAAAAGCTTAATAAACATAGACTTCTTATCATTGATGATTTCGGAATGGAAAGAGATACCCCTTTTGCCACAGAGCATATCTTTAATATCATTGACAGCAGATACAGAGCAAATAAACCGATAATTTTGACTACGAATCTTAGTGCAAAACAGCTCACAAATCCGAATAATCTTAAAGAACAGAGAATTTATTCAAGGATACTGGAAATGGCAACACCCATTCTTTTTACAGGAGAAAACAGAAGAATATCAAAGATGAAAGAAAAAGCACGAAAGGTAAACACAATACTCATGGAAAGCAGGTGATATATTGATCAATGAAGAAGTTACAAGGCAAGTAATTGCAGTAAAGAAAAAAGCACTTCATCTAACGGTAAGAGAAGTTGTGAAACTTATGAAAATGATACTTAATAAGGCAGAAAAAGAAAAAAACAGCTTAAAAGACTTTATCGGCAAGCAAAAGCCAACTACGGTAAAAGATTTAGTAAAAAAGGGAAAAGTTGAAACCTTAGAGTTAAATGATGTGGACTTAAAGAATTTAAAAAGAGAACTAAATAAAAGTGGCGTGAAATTCAGTATTAAAAAAGATTTGACAACAGGAAACAATATTATCTTTTTTCAGGCAAAAGATGAAAAGGTAATGGAACAGGCATTTAAAGAAGCAGTAGCAAAATTTGCAGGAAAGAATAAGAAAAGAGAATCTGTAATAGACAAGCTAAATCACTTTAAAGAGAAAGTGAAAAACACGCCCCAAAGAGATAAAATCAAAGAAAAGCATAAGGAACAGAGTTTGTAGGAAGGAGTGGTAAAGACGAAGATTGTAAAAGAAATACTAAAGGATATAAAAAATATATTTCACATAAGAGATAAGAAAAAGTTTGTAATTAAAAACTTACCTTATCTCTTTTTCTTTTATCTGGCGAATATATTTTCAAGGCATATAAACAGTTATGTAGGTGGTGATTATGTAGATAAGATGATAGTAGCTTTATCTGATATAGGAACACTGTCTTATCTGCCATCATTTCATATAGATGACTTATTTGCAGGTATTTGTTTTTCAGCAGTTATTTGGCTTATTGTTTATCAAAAAAAGAAAAATGCAAAGAAATTTCGCCAAGGAGTAGAATACGGCTCGGCAAGATGGGTTGCATAATATTAACTGTAAAGGAGTGATATATAGACACAAAAAAGGAGGATAACGCCATGATAGAATACACAAATAAAATCACAGCACTATACTCCCGCCTTTCAGTTGGTGATGAGGACAGGGACGGTGGCGAAAGCAACAGTATCGTAAATCAAAAGGCATTTTTAGAGCGATATGCAAGACAGCATAAGCTGATGAATATTCGCCACTATATCGACGATGATGAAAGCGGTAGGTTCTTTGATAGAAGTGCCTATACACAGATGATAAACGATGTAGAAAGCGATAAAATCGGCATTGTCATTATGAAAGATATGACAAGATGGGGACGAGATTATCTTCAAGTAGGAAACGCTATGGAGATATTCAGACGAAACAATGTACGCTTTATTGCTATCAATAACGGTATCGACAGCCAAGACCAAAACACATTGGAATTTGCCCCCTTTATCAATATTATGTCCGAGTGGTATGCAAGGGACATCAGCAAGAAAGTAACAACAGGCATTAAGACCAAAGGAGCAAACGGAAAGCCCGTTGCAACAGAAGCTCCATACGGCTATATAAAAGACCCAAACAACAAAGATTATTGGATCGTCGATAAAGAAGCTGCCGAAGTCGTAAAACTCATTTTTACGCTCTTTATGGAGGGGAAAAACCGCAATCATATAGCCGTTTACTTGAAAGAAAAAGAAATACTAACCCCCAACCTTTTATATGAAACAGCAAGACAGAGGAACAGCGAAAAACAAAAAGCTGAATGAAGAAAACCGCTATAACTGGAACAAAGCAACCCTAACACGCATACTGAAAAGGCAGGAGTATTGTGGCGATGTAGTCAACTTCAAAACTGAAAAGCATTATAAAGATAAGCGAAACCATTATGTAGATAAAGACAAGTGGCAAATAATCCCTGATGTACACGAACCAATCATAGATAGAAGTACCTATGAAAATGTACAACGGATATTAAAAAATGCACCGGTAAAAAGACCAAACGGAGATGGAGAAATCCACCCATTATCGGGACTGATGTACTGTAAAGATTGCGGTACAAAAATGCACATACGCACCATACACAAGAACAATAAGGTACAGCATGTAACCTATTGCAGCGAATATGCCAAAGGAAAATCCAAACACCCGAAATGCCATTCTCCCCACCGTATTGATGTCGATGATGTGATGGAAAATCTCACAGAGGTTTTGCGAAAGATAGCACAGTATTCATTGGCAAATAAAGAAGAATTTGAGGCACTGGTAAAAAGCAGTCTTGCCAAAGAACAGACAGAAGAAATCAAAAAACAGAAAAAGCGTATACCACAAATCACAGACAGAATGGAACAGATAGAAAGAGTTATGAATAAGCTGTATGAGGACAATGCACTGGGCAATATCGAAAGGGAACGCTATGAATTACTATCAAGGAAGTATGCAGAAGAATATTATACTTTGAAAGCAGAACAAGAGAAAATAGAGGAACACTTATCTGAATTTGAAAATGCCAACCAAAGAGCAAAGAACTTTATAAGACTGGCAGAAAGCTATTCAGACTTTGAAGAACTTACCTCTACCGCCATCAATGAATTTATCAGTAAAATTGTAGTACATGAGCGAGATGTTAAAAGAGCAAAATATGCGGTTCAGCGAATAGAAGTGTATTTCAACTATATCGGAAAATTTGAAAATGAACTCACAAAAGATATAGAGCCGACAGAACAGGAAATGATACAGATGAGAGAAGAAATAGAAGAAGCCAAGAAAGAAAAATCAAGAGCATATCATAGGGCATATTCCAAAGAATATAGAGCCAAAAACATTGAAAAGTTTAGAGAGTATGAACGGATAAAAGCACGAGAATACCGAGCAAGAAAGAAGCTACAAGCCACAACCTAAAACCAAATATCAACCAAGACGAAAAGAGGTTTCCTAAATCACAGGAAATCTTTTTTTATGCAAGTAAAAGGAGGATTGAATGACAGAAAAACAAGAAGCACAGAACGATAAAATACAGACAGTAAAAGAACAGACCATACCCCAGAAGCCGAACAATATCATGATAAAAAAGATTAGAGGAAAAACTTTTGTAACAGAGATATATTTTGACCCAAACAGTAAGGATACATTTCAAGATAAGCTGTTAAAGGTAGTGAAATCGGAACGGAAAGAATAGAAAAAATGAGATCAGTAAATCAAATCGGTTTACTGTTTTTTCTTTACTAAAAATCAGAAAGGAGAACAGAAAATGAAAAATATAGATGAAAAAATCTTAATGGCAGAAGAGGAAATTAAGCAGTTACAAAACAAAAGAAAAAAACTCATCAGTCAGCAGAAACAGGAAGAACGAAAGAAAAGAGATAAAAGGCTTTATGAAAAAGGAGCAGTTTTTGAAAGTATCTTTAACGAAAGCAAGGATTTTACCAAAGATGAATTTTATCAGCTAATTACATTCTCAAATATCAAAGAAGCAATAAATGAAAAAATCCTAAAAGTCATGGAGAAAAGAGAAAAAACGGAAGAAGAAAACATAGAAAAACAAGAGAAAGTAACGGAAACAGAGCAGTAGTCCCTTGTTTACAAGGGCGCACTTATACACCCTAAAGGGTGTGTGCGTTCTCCGAAGGCTCTTGCAGAGAGCATATCAGCTAAAGCTGATACAGGGGAGCTACACTCCCCTACAGAAATACATTTCCTACCCCTTGTGTACTTCCCAAAAGAAATCGGATAAAAAGCTATCCGATTTTTTTTAGGAAGTCTTATCCATCGCCACATAAAAGTATCAGAAAAACGAAAGGAGGTCTTATCTTATGGCGATATATCATCTTAGTATAAAGATTATCTCAAGAGGTAAAGGCAAAAGTGCAGTAGCAGCTTCCGCTTATCGAAGTGGCGAAAAGATAAAAAACGAATATGACGGCATAGTCCACGACTTTACAAGAAAAGGCGGAATAGCCCATACTGAAATTCTATTACCACAAAATGCACCACAGGAATTTGCAAACCGTTCTGTCTTATGGAACAGTGTCGAGAAAATAGAAAAAAGTAAAAACTCACAGCTTGCAAGAGAAATAGAAATTGCATTGCCTAAAGAATTAGACAGGGAAAAACAGATTGAACTTGTAAGGAACTATGTGAAAGAAAATTTTGTAGATGTCGGTATGTGTGCCGACATTGCTATACACGATAAAAATGACGGAAACCCACACGCACATATTCTATTAACTATGCGACCGTTAAACGAAGATAAAACATGGGGAGCAAAATCGAAAAAGGAATATATCCTTGATGAAAACGGAGAGAAAGTAAAACTCAAAAACGGCAACTACAAAACAAGGAAAATCAATACAGTGGATTGGAATGAACAAGACAAAGCAGAGCATTGGCGAAAGGCATGGGCAGATATTATAAACAAATGTCTTGAAGAAAACAGCATACAGGACAAAGTGGATCACCGCTCTTATCAAAGACAAGGTATAGAGCAAATACCGACCATTCATTTAGGCGTATCAGCCACCCAAATGGAAAAGAAAGGCATAGCCACCGACAGAGGAAATATCAACCGAGAAATCAGAAAACAGAATAGGATATTACAGGAAATCAAGTTAAGAATAAAAGCCTTGTTAAATTGGGTAAGGAGAATAGGCAAAGAAGAAAAAGAAAATGATAATCTCACATCCCCTCTCCCACCCAAAGAAAATTTGCTATCCGTTTTTGAAAATCTTATCCGTAAAAATGCAGATAACCATAATACAGATTTAGAACAATACATCGAAAGCTATCAATTCTTAAAAGAGAAAAATATCACTTCCGTATCTGAACTGAAAGAAAGTATAGTTATTTTAAGAGATAAGAACTATAAGACCACAAGAGCTATAAAAGATACCGAAAAGAAAATAGATGATAGAGTACAACTTATCGACCATGCCAAAAAATATTTGAAGCATAAAGATACCTATACAGCCTATACCAAGCTAAAGAAAAACAAACAAGATACTTTCTACAATGAACATACAGCAGAGATTATTTTATTTGAAAGTGCCAAAAAATATCTGAAAGAGCATTTAGGAGAAAACAAGACCCTAAATATATCCAAATGGAAATCAGAAATAGGCACTTTGAGGAAAGAAAAAGATACTCTATATTCTCAAATGATAGATATACGAAAAAAGGTTGAACAAGCTGAAAGTGTTAGAAGCTGTATAGATAAATTACTGCAAGAAAAGAGAGAATTAACACAGGTAAAGAAGCAAGAGTTAGGGTTGTAAAACTTAGTAAAATATAAATCTAACAATAATAATATTGGGTGAAATAAATTTAATTTTAGCGAGACGGAAGAATGAACTTTGACTATTTTTATAACAGTGAATAAGAGAGATAAGTAGTACTACCATGATTTGGAAAAATATTTAATAATATGACAACATATGTCAAGTTATTGTGGTATAATAATTATAGGAGATGTTAAAACGATGAAAGATAATAGGCTATTTAGGATACTATATTATATTTTAGAAAAGGGAAAAGTTACGGCAAGTGAACTTGCAGATAAATTTGAGGTGTCAGTCAGGACAATATATCGAGATATTGACTCTATCAGCAGTGCAGGTATTCCCATCTATGCGTTGCAAGGAAAGGGTGGTGGAATAGAAATTGCTGAAGATTTTGTGCTTAGTAAATCACTACTGTCTGAAAACGAGAAACAACAGATTATGTCAGCCCTTCAAGGATTGGATAATACCGCAATACAGCATGAGAATGAGCTTTTAACAAAACTGTCCGCACTCTTTAAAATGAAAAATACCAGTTGGATAGAAGTTGACTTTAATAATTGGCAAAACAATAAGCTGTATGAAAAAACATTCAATGATATTAAGTCGGCAATTATAAGTAAAAACATTGTTTCGTTCACATATTTTAGCAGCAATGAAAAAGAAACAAGCAGAAGTGTTAAGCCTGTGAGATTACTTTTCAAGAGTCAGGATTGGTATCTATATGCTTTCTGTTTACTTAGAAATGATTTTAGATATTTCAAATTGTCCCGGATAAAGAATTTAGACATCCATACTGAAAAATTTAATGACAGCTTTGAAGATACAATACTCAAAAAAGAAATGCCATACGAGAATACAGTGCATATAAAAGTCAAGTTTGATCGTAAAGTTGCCTTCAGGGTATATGATGAGTTAAACGGAGAAATTATAGAAGATAGTGACGGAAATTTATATACTGAAATAGAAGTTCCAAATGATTACAACTTATACAATTATATTTTTTCTTTCGGAGATGGAGCAGAAGTATTAGAGCCAAAAGAGATACGAATGCAGATTAAAGAAATGATAAATAAAATGGCAGAAAAATATATAACTTGACAAATGGTGTCAAGTATATTGAGGTATAATTATCTTAAATAAAGATAAGGAGGAATAAACAATGGATATGAAGTATTGTCAGTGTTGTGCTATGCCTATGGGAGAGGGAACAGAGCTTTATGGTACAAATTCAGATGGAAGCGTAAATGAAGATTATTGTAAGTACTGCTTTGAGAAAGGCGAATTTACTTTTAAAGGAACAATGGAGGAAATGATTGAGATATGTGTTCCTCATGTAGTCGAAGCTAATAAAGATATGAATGAAGATAGTGCAAGAAAAATGATGATGGAGTTTTTCCCCACTCTAAAAAGATGGAAGGAGTAAAATGTTATGCCAAGACCAACGACAAAAAGTGATTTGATGACTGCTGCTAAGGAAAACTATGAAAAGTTAAATTTACTTATTTCAAAGATGACAGAGGAAGAGTTAAACACACCGTTTGATTTTTCAAAAGATGAAAAGAAAAAAGAAGCTCATTGGAAAAGAGATAAAAACTTAAGAGATGTTTTAATCCATCTCTATGAATGGCATCAGCTTATTTTGAATTGGGTACATTCCAATCAAAAGGGAGAAGAAAAACCATTTTTGCCTGAACCATATAACTGGAAAACTTATGGAGATATGAATGTAGAATTTTGGAAGAAACATCAAAATACTTCTCTTGAAGACGCTACGGATATGTTTCATAAATCCCATAGTGATGTATTAGCATTAGCTGAAAAATTTACAAGTGAAGAATTGTTTTCTAAAGGTGTCTATAAGTGGACAGTAGGTAGTACGCTTGGTTCCTATTTTGTAAGTACAACATCAAGTCATTATGATTGGGCTATGAAAAAGTTAAAAGCTCATCAGAAAAATTGTAAATCAAAATAGCCGGAATAGGATAGTAAAGTGCATTTTACAAAAGTAAAAGGAATACTATCTTCAAAGAATGGAATGAATTTGTTCAGAGGCTGTACTCATGGCTGCATTTATTGCGACTCAAGAAGTAAATGTTATCAAATGAACCATAAATTTGAAGATGTAGAAGTAAAGGAAAATGGAATCAGTCTTTTGGAAGAGAGCCTAAAACGAAAGCGAAAAAAATGTATGATTGGTTTAGGCCCTATGACTGATCCATACATTAAAGAGGAACTTGGACTAAATTATACAAGACAGGCACTTGAGATAATAAATAAATTTGGCTTCGGTGTAACTCTTATAACAAAGTCAGCTAATGTTTTAAGGGATTTAGACTTGTTGAAAGAAATAAATTCAAAAGCAAAATGCGTAATTCAAATGACACTAACAACTTATGATGAAGAACTTTGTAAAAAGATAGAGCCAAATGTTTCAACAACAAAAGAAAGGGTTGAAGCATTAAAAATATTGCGTGATGAGGGAATACCAACAGTAGTTTGGTTAACTCCGATACTGCCATTTATCAACGATACGGAGGGAAACATTATTGGTATTTTAAATTATTGCAAGGAAGCAAAAGTGTTTGGAATAATATGCTTTGGTATGGGAGTTACACTCAGAGAGGGAAATAGAGAGTATTTTTATTCGCAGTTAGATAAAAAGTTTCCAAAGCTGAAAGAACGATACATCAGAGAATACGGAAACAATTATGTAGCAAACAGCGTAAACAATAAAAAACTAATGGGTGTATTTCACGAATTCTGTGAGCGGAACGGTATCGTTCATGATAATGAAGCAATATTTAACTATTTGGGACTATTTGAGGGAAAGGACATCTCAAAGCAGCTTAGTTTTTTTGATGAAGTTTGACTAACGGAATTAAATATCTATGATTATGAGGCGATAGAAAAATAAAAATCTATCGTCTTTTTCTTTGCTTAAAATTAAAAAGAAAAGCGTCAATAAATCAAAAAAGGTACTTGACAAAACGCTTACTTGGGAGGTCCGAAAGACATCGAACCGTACTTGGATGAAAGGTTTGATAATAATATCTTACTGACCAATACGGAACGATTGACTATGAATTCAAGACCGAAAAATCCTAAATTTGCCCGTAATAAAAATGTGCTTGTAGTAGGAGGATCCGGAAGTGGAAAGACCCGATTTTTTTTAAAGCCCAATTTAATGCAAATGCACTCATCTTATGTTGTAACCGATCCGAAAGGATTAACCTTTTAGGGACAGAGAAAATAATAAAAACTTAGAAAGGAGGTAATTCTCATGTCAAATATGAAAAGAACAGGACAAACAGCCCTTTATGAGCGTTTAAGTCGAGATGATGAGCTTCAAGGAGAAAGTAACTCTATCATCAATCAAAAGCAACTACTTGAAAGTTATGCAAAAAGAAACGGTTTTGTAAATATCTATCACTATACCGATGATGGAGTAAGTGGAACAACCTTTGATAGAGAGGGATTTCAAAAAATGATAAAAGCAGTAGAAGAAAACAAAGTATCTACTGTGATAGTAAAAGATATGAGCAGGTTTGGCAGAGATTACCTCAAAGTAGGTTTTTACACTGAAATACTTTTCAAAGAAAAGGGAGTAAGGTTTATCGCCATCAATAACGGAATAGACAGTGAAAAACAAGCAGAAAGCGACTTTACCCCATTTCTAAACATTATGAATGAATGGTATGCAAGAGATACCTCAAGAAAAATACAATCTATATTCAGAGCAAGAATGGAAGAAGGCAAAAGAGTATCGCCAAGCGTTCCATACGGCTATTTTAGAAACCCAAAGAACAAACAGGAGCTACTTGTCGATAAAGAGAGTGCAAAGGTCGTAAAACGCATTTACAGGCTTGTAATAGAGGGATATGGAGTAACACAGATAGCAGATATACTAACCAAAGATAAAGTCCTTATCCCATCAGCCTATGCCCAAATACATTACCCCGAAAATAACCATAGCTCCAAGAAAAGAGGAATAGAAGACCCGTATTTTTGGACACCGACTACAGTAGGCTATATCTTAGAAAAAAAAGAATATATGGGACACACTGTACTTGGTAAAACAATATGCCTTGATTACAAAACTAAGAAACGCAGAAAGGCAAAAGAAGATGAACTCATTATCTTCAAAAATACCCACGAAGCCATCATTGACGAAGAAACATGGAACAATGCTCAACGATTAAGAAAAACAGTAAGAAGAAGTCCAAAGTATGGTACAACCTCACACCCATTTACAGGGCTTTTAATCTGTTCCGATTGTGGAGGAAAGCTAAGCTATCGAGAGCCGGCAGAACATAAAGAAAAGAAATACGATTGTGATTATTGTTTTGTATGCCAACATTACAGACACAGAAAAGGCACTTGCAGTATGCACTATATCAAAGTAAAAACAGTCAATGAGATTCTCCTAAAATCAATCAAAGAGATAACCAACTTTGCAAAAGAAGAAAAGCAAGAATTTCTAAAAGTGATGAACAAGTTATCCGATGAAAAAAGAGAAGAAAAGTATCAAGAAGATACAACGAAATTAGAAAAGTTGTCATCAAGAAACGCAGAACTAACCACCCTCATTACAAAGCTATATGAAGACCACGCACTTGGGAAAATTCCTGTAAAACACTTTGATAGATTATTTAATACCTATGATACAGAGCAACAAGACTTAGAAAAACAAATACAGTATTTTGAACAAGAAATTGAAAGCTATCATCAAAGAAAAGTTGACACCGATAAATTCCTAAAAATGATAGAAAAATATACCAATATTGAAAAACTTACAGTACCTATGATAAATGAATACATTGAAAAAGTTGTAGTCCATGAATCTACAGGAGGAAGAAAAGGCAAATACAGAAAACAACAAGTTGATGTTTACTTTAACTTTATAGGCAACTGTCAAGTACCACAGAATGAAGAATAATGTATATAATTTTTATGGAAGTAATCATTTGAGATATACTTAAAACTTGCGATTTTGCAAGTTTTTTGTTATAATAAATTATATTTGGAGGTATAAAATGAATGTATCTTATCAACCGCTTTGGAAGATTTTAGAAGATAAAAAAATGAAGAAAAAAGACTTGATTGAGATAGCAAACATTTCAGAGAATTGTGTTGCTAATATGGGTAACAATAAATATGTTTCAATGGCGAATATTAGCCGTATATGCGAAGCTTTAGAATGTACCCCCAATGATGTATTTCAGTTCTGTGCAAGTGATAAAAGATAAGGAGGATAGGACTATGACTAAAAATTCAAGAAAAAAGAATATTGTTCTTTCTCCTGTAGTAAAGTGGGTTGGTGGCAAAAGACAATTATTAAGTGATATAGTTCCGCTTATTCCAAAGACATTTTCTACTTATGTTGAGCCTTTTGTAGGTGGAGGAGCGGTCATATTTGATATTCAGCCTAAAAAGGCAATTATAAATGATTTTAATAGTGAGCTTATAAATATTTATAAAGTAATTAAAGAGAAACCTAATGAATTAATTTTAGCTTTAGAAAATCATGAGCGACTTAATTCAGAGGAATATTTTTATGAAGTTAGGGCATTAGACAGAAATGAAAAATATGGGGAAATAAATGACATTGAGAAAGCTGCAAGAATTATTTATTTGAACAAAACGTGTTACAATGGTTTATTTAGAGTAAATCAAGCAGGTCAATTTAATTCTCCTTATGGTAAATACAAAAATCCTAATATAGTTAATATGCCCGTTGTATTAGCTATGTCGAAGTATTTTAATGAAAACAATATAAAGATAATGAATGGAGATTATAAAAACTCCTTAAAAAATTTAAGGAAAGGTGCATTTGTATATTTTGATCCACCATACATGCCGATTTCATCCTCATCTTCTTTTACAGGTTATACAGAAAATGGATTTGATACGAAACAACAAATTGAACTTAAAGAAGAGTGCGATAAATTAAACTCTAAAGG
The DNA here is from genome assembly GCF_000238115.1 of Peptoanaerobacter stomatis. Taxonomy (GTDB): domain Bacteria; phylum Bacillota; class Clostridia; order Peptostreptococcales; family Filifactoraceae; genus Peptoanaerobacter; species Peptoanaerobacter stomatis. Next base: position 66,217 of record NZ_JH414553.1, read on the forward strand.
AGTAAAATTTTTATTATCAAATTCAGATCACCCTTTCATTAGAGAATTGTATAAAGATTATGAAATTATTACTGTAAAAGCAAAGCGTTCAATAAATAGTAATGGTAATAAACGTGGAGAAATAAATGAAGTATTAGTAAGGAATTATGATTAAAATGAATGTGAATGAAGCTTGGAGTAAACTTTTTGAAAAATATGATATTCTCAATAAAATTCAGAGCGAGGGTGCGTTTTTCATTACTGCCAATCAAATAAAAGAATTTAAGGAACCACGATTAATGGCGAAGTGGGACAGTTCTGAAAATTTGCCCAGTATTTTCAAAAAGCACAATATTAATATTTTGCCAATTAGTAGAAACGGATATGTTTTAAGTGATTTTAAGTTGTATGAACCAATTCCTGAATTAGGGGAACATATAACAGAAATGCAAAAAGTTGAAATTCCAGAATATGAAACTATTGATATTGGTAATATATCATCGGAGGCGAATGCGATTAATGTTTTAATGCTTTCAAAAATATTAGATGATTTTTTAGATGAAGATGATAATGTTGCCACATTTAATGGAAGAATGGGAACAGGAATTTTCAGTTTTCGTGTAGATAGACATAGAGGGAGTTCTTTTAAAGTTGACGTAAAAAATGCACAATGTGAAATTGATGGAGGAATGGAAAATAATAATTCCGTTGTTATTTTAGAAGCAAAAAATGTTGTTCATCCGGATTTTCACATCAGACAGCTTTATTATCCGTATAGATTGTGGGCAAGTAAAGTTGTCAAGCCTATTAGACTCGTTTTTTCTATTTATTCAAATCAGATATATAGACTATTTGAATATGTGTTTGAAGATAAAGACAACTATTCATCAATAAGATTAGTTAAATCTAAAAATTATTCTTTACAAGATACAGACATTGCTTTAAATGAACTTTATGATGTGTATTCGGATGTAAAAGTTATTTATGATGATAATCAAAATAATACTAATATTCCTTTTATACAGGCTAATTCTTTTGAAAGAATTATATCACTAATGGAGATTTTATTTGAAGAAAATAAAACCACAGAAGAAATTGCTGAAACTATGGAATTTGATTTAAGACAGTCAGATTATTATTACAATGCTGGTAAGTATCTTGGATTGTTTGAAAAGAAAGATGTTGAAGACGAAGAAAAGATAGTAAAAAAAGTTTCATTATCCAAATTAGGAAAAGATACAGTAAAACTTAGATATAAAGAACGCCAATTAAAATTGGTCAGTTTGATTTTAGAACATGAAATATTTAATAGGCTATTTATAAAAGTTTATAATAGTGGAGAGTTACCTACAAAAGAAGAAATTCAAAATATTATGAGAGAAAATAATGTGTGTAATGAGGGGCAGATAGTTAGACGTTCCAGTTCAGTTTATTCATGGCTTAAATGGATATTTAATTTACAAAACATATAAAACCTAAAAGCATATTTTTATGTAGTACAGACAGAAGTTTATTGTTGAGATAGCAGAAATGTTATCTCTTTTTTGTTGCTCATAATTAAAAAGAAAGGACAAAGAAAATGAAAAATATAGATGAAAAAATTTTAATGGCAGAAGAAGAAATCAAGCAGTTACAAAACAAAAGAAAAAAGCTCATTAGTCAGCAGAAACAGGAAGAGAGAAAAAAGAGAGATAGACGGCTTTATGAAAAAGGAGCAGTATTTGAAAGTATCTTTACCGAAAGCAAGAACTTAACCAAAGATGAATTTTATCAGCTCATTACATTTTCAAATATCAAAGAAGCAGTCAATCAAAAAATCAGAAAAATCATAGAGAAAAGAGAACAAACGGAAGAAGAAAACATAGAAAATCAAGAGGAAGAAATGAACACAGAGGAATAGTCCCTTGTTTACAAGGGCGCACTTATACACCCTAAAGGGTGTGTGCGTTCTCCGAAGGCTCTTGCAGAGAGCATATCAGCTAAAGCTGATACAGGGGAGCTACACTCCCCTACGGAAATAAATTTCCTACCCCTTGTGTACTTCCCAAAAGAAATCGGATAAAAAGTTATCCGATTTTTTTAGAAAGTCTTATCTATCGCCACTATAACCATATCGAAAAATGGAAAGGAGGTTTTTGACTATGGCGATATATCATCTTTGCATAAAGATTATCTCAAGAGGCAAAGGCAAAAGTGCAGTAGCAGCTTCCGCCTATCGAAGTGGCGAAAAGATAAAAAACGAGTATGACGGCATAGTCCATGACTTTACAAGAAAAGGAGGAATAGCCCATACAGAAATCCTATTGCCACAAAATGCACCACAGGCATTTTTAGACAGGGGAACATTATGGAATAGCGTAGAGAAAATAGAAAAGAGTAAAAACTCACAGCTTGCAAGAGAAATCGAAATTGCTTTACCTAAAGAACTAAATCGAGAAAAACAGATTGAACTTGTTAGGGAGTATGTAAAAGATAATTTTGTAAATGTTGGTATGTGTGCCGACATTGCCTTACACGATAAAAATGATGGAAACCCACACGCACATATCCTACTAACAATGCGACCGTTAAATGAAGATACAACATGGGGAGCAAAATCAAAAAAGGAATATATCCTTGATGAAAACGGAGAAAAAGTAAAACTTAAAAACGGCAATTACAAAACAAGAAAGATAAATACAACGGACTGGAACGAGCAAGAAAAGGCTGAGCAGTGGAGGAAAGCATGGGCAGGTATTACAAACAAATATCTTGAAGGAAACAGCATACAGGAAAAAGTAGACCATCGTTCCTATCAAAGACAGGGCATAGAGCAAATACCGACAATTCATTTAGGAGTATCAGCAACTCAAATGGAGAAGAAAGGTATTGTTACAGACAGAGGAAATATCAATCGGGAAATCAGATATCAGAACAAAATATTAAGAGAAATCTCAAGAAGAATAAAAGCCTTATTAAATTGGATAAGGGGAATTGGAAAAGAAGAAAAAGCAGAAACGGAAAACATAAAATCTATCCTCCCACCAAAAGAAAACCTATTATCTGTTTTTGAAAATCTTATCCGTAACAATGCAGATAACTATAATGCAGACTTAGAGAAATATATTGAGAGTTATCAGCTACTTAAAGAGAAAAACATCACTTCATTATCGGAGTTAAAAGGAAATATACTTGCTTTAAGAGATAAGAACTACAAGACTACAAGAGTCTTAAAAGATGTTGAAAAGAAAGTGGATGATAACACCAAACTTATCGAACAAGCAGAGAAGTATTTGAAGCATAAAGACATCTACAAAGCCTATACAAAATTGAAGAAAAGCAAACAGGAATATTTTTACAACGAACATGTCGCAGAGCTTATTTTGTTTGAGAGTGCTAAGAAATATCTGAAAGAGCATTTAGGAGAAAACAAGACCTTAGCCATCAGTAAATGGAAATCAGAACTTATCACTTTGAAGAAAGAGAAAAAGAGCCTATACAATCAAATATTAGAAATACGAGAAGAAGTTGAACAAGCTGAAAAAGTTAAGAACTATATAGAGCAGTTACAGGTACAAGAAAAACAACTATCACAGGTAAAGCGGAATGAGTTAGACCTATAAAACTAATTAAAAATATGGTATAATTGTATATAATTATTTGATTTTGGAGGTGCTTAAATTTATGAATGAAAGAGAAAAAATCATTCGTTTATGGTTTGATATGTGGCTCACACAACAAGACTTAGGTATAGATGATATTTTTTTAGATGATGTAATTTATATTGAGAGCTGGAGTCCTAAGTATGAAAATTGTCAAACAGTAAAGCACTGGTTTAATGAATGGAATACAAGAGGAAAAGTGCTTGCTTGGGATATAAAGCAATTTTTTCATAAGGATAATCAAACTATTGTAGAATGGCACTTCAAAAATAAAATGAATGAGGGGAAAGTTGAAGAATTTGACGGTATTTCTTTGATTGTTTGGACAGCCGATAATAAGATAAAAGCATTGAAAGAGTTTGGCTGTAATTGTAATAACTACAATCCTTACAAAGAGAGTGAAACACCATTGTTTAGAGATGAAAAAGTGAATTGGTTTTAAGGTGATTACTATGGATATAGATAGATTTTTCAAAACAGTTTTATCACAAAATGCAGAAGAACTTAGGAATTTTTTTCAAGAAAATGCCGTTATAAAATGGCATTGCACAAATGAGTTATTTACCTTAGATGAGTATATAAGGGCAAATTGTGAATATCCGGGGAATTGGAACGGAGAAATAGAGAGAATTGAAGAAAATGAAGATACTATTATTTTAGCTTGTCGGGTTTTTCCAACAGATAATAGTGAGTCTTTTCATGTAGTAAGTTTTATCTATCTTGAAGATAATTTGATTGTTGATATGGATGAATATTGGTCTGATGATGGATTGGCACCAGAATGGCGTAAGAAAATGAAAATTGGGAAACGCATTAGGTAAATTTCAATTTTGAAAATCAAGCAATTTAATAAAAACTAACACAGTAACAGTAAATCAAAAATGGTTTGCTGTTTTTTATTGTCTAAAAATGGAAAGGAGAACTTATAGAAGAAGAAAAAAGAAAAATACAAGTACCACCACATAAACAGTTAATTATGGATATTGGGAAGACAAAATATACTGTAAACCTACATTTTAAGCAAGGTACAGGCGAAACATACAAGGATAAAATATTAAAGCTAATCAAGAGAGAAACAGAAAAGATATAAATTTTTCAAAGAAATTTTGTTTATGTCCTTGACAAATCTTCCCAAAAGGCACTGTTCTTATTGAGTGCGGAAGGATGTTAGAAAAACATGGATATGAAATTAAAGTGCTAAATACCATAAACTTCAAAAAATCTATGCACTACAATCCCTTTGCGTATCTAAGGAGTGAAAAAGATATACTAAAACTGGTACAGACGATTATGGCAAATACGAAGGGCGAAGGAGAAAAATCTACGGAAGATTTTTGGTGTAAAGCGGAACGCTTGTATTACACAGCTTTAATAGGCTACCTGTATTATGAAGCACCGGAGGAAGAACAAAATTTTGAAAGTCTACTTGCCTTTATTGATGCCAGCGAAGTGAGAGAAGAAGATGAAAACTTTAAAAATGCAGTAGATTATATATTTGATGCACTGGAAAAAGAAAAGCCGAATCACTTTGCAGTCAAGCAATACCGAAAATATAAACTTGCAGCCGGAGTTATAGAATTAAGAAGAACACTTAATCACTACTTGAGTGAAAAATGTTTTGCTTAATTCTTTTTTTATTGAAGAATTTGAGCGAAAGGAGGTAATCGTGAGAAACTACGAGAAAATAACCGCTTTGTATGAGAGGTTAAGCCGAGATGATGAATTACAAGGCGAGAGCAATTCGATTGTCAATCAGAAGAAAATCTTGGAAGAATATGCAAAGAAAAATCATTTGGAGAACATCGTTCATTTTACCGATGACGGAATCAGCGGAACGCAGTTTGATCGTCCGGGCTTTATGGCAATGATGAATGGAGTCAATCAGGGAAATATCGGTTGTATCATCGTAAAGGATATGAGTAGACTTGGCAGAGATTACCTCAAAGTTGGCGGGTGTATGGAGATATTAAGACAAAAGGGAGTAAGACTCATTGCCATAAACGACAATGTAGACAGCTTTTACAAAGACGATGATTTTACTCCTTTTCGAAACATTATGAATGAGTGGTATGCAAGAGATACCTCAAGGAAAATCAAGTCCACATTCAAAGCCAAAGGCGAAAGCGGAAAGCATACAGGAAGCAGTCCACCCTATGGATATATCAAAGACAAGGACGATAAAAATCAGTGGATTATCGACGAGAAAGCAGCAGAAGTTGTCCGAAGAATATTCCATCTGACGATGGACGGAAAAGGACCCTATGCCATCGCAAGAATATTAGAAGCCGACAAGATAGATATACCCGCCTATCATCAGCAGAAATTGGGATATGGACTACATCAAAGCAAAGTGTTTGAATATCCGTATCGTTGGTGCAGCTCCACGATTGCAAGTATCTTAAAGAAACAGGAATACTTAGGGCATACAGTCAATTTCAAAACAAGAAAACATTTCAAAGACAAGAAAAGTAAATACGTATCTGAAGATAACTGGTTGATATTTGAAAATACCCACGAGCCAATTATAGACCAAGAAACATTTGACAATGTTCAAAGGATAAGAGGAAATGTAAAAAGGTATCCTGATGGTTGGGGAGAATACCATCCTCTTACAGGACTGATGTATTGTGCCGATTGTGGAAGTAAAATGTATGTGCATAGAACAAGTAACTACAAGAATATCCCTTATTATACTTGCAGTGCCTACACAAAAGTACCTTGTGGAACACTTTGTCCATCCGCTCACAGGATAAAAGCAGAAGCAGTCTTAAATCTCATTCAAAGCACCTTACAAGACATTAAGAAAAGCCTTGATGAAGATAACGAAGCCTTTCTCCATTCCATTCAAAACGAAATGGAAGAAAGCGAAAAAATGGAAATGGAAAAGAAAAGGACAAGGCTCATAGATAGTAAAAACAGACTTCAGGAATTGGAACGCTTAATGTGTCGAATATACGAAGATATGATATTGGAGAAGATACCGAATAACCGATATGAAATCTTAAATAATCAGTATGAAACCGAGCAAAGGGAACTTAGTAAAGAAATCGATGAGTTGGAAAAAGCCATCAAGCGATACGAAAAAGAAACCGACAGAGCCAAAAAGTTTATCCGGTTGATTGAACGCTATGATAACTTTGACGAACTGACACCGACCATCATTAACGAGTTTGTAGAAAAAATCTTAGTCCACGAACGAGATCGAAAAGGCAGTCAAACCGCCAATCAGAAAGTCGAAATCTACTTCAACTTTATCGGGAACTATGAACCGCCAAAAGAAGAATTGTCCGAAGAAGAAATGCAGAAATTAAGGGAGGAGGAAGAAAAAGAACGAGTAAGAAAAGACAGGCTTCATCAAAACTACCTCAAGCGTAAAGCAAACGGCAAGCAAAAAGAGTATGAGGATAGATATAAGGCAAGGCGAGAGGAGAAAAAACAGGAAAAGCTAAAGAGTTTGAAAAGAACAGGGATACCAGTAAGTGAGTATAGAAAAATATTTAAAAAACAAAAATGATATACAATAGTTAGTTGACATTAACTATCATATAGTATATAATAAAAACCGACGACATTGTCGGTTTTTATTTGTTGAGTAGAAAAGAGGTCTTTAGCTTGAAAGAAGAAAAACAAAAAGTAGGACAAATCAAAAAAAAGAAAATTAGAGAAGCTGCAAAAAAAATGTTTTTTAACAAAAGGCTTTCAAAGCACAACGATGGAAGATGTTATTACAGAGATAGGTATGAGTAGAGGGGGTGTTTATCATCATTATGCAAGTACAAATGAAATGCTTAAAGACTTAATGCTTGATGGTAATGATTATAGAAATAGCTTGATAAATGAGTATTTGGAAAATAATCGAGGCAAAGATAAATATCAGAAAATGGGTGATATTTTGGTTGATAAGTCACTGGCTGATACAGATTTGATGAGATTATATACGCTCCTTTTACAGGCAAAAAAATATAATGAGGATTTGGAAAAGTTGTATCAAGAATTGAAACTTAATACGACTAATGAGCTGAGTTTAATCGCCAAGCAGCTTGGAATTAAAGCAGATATATTTGGTGACGGTTTTTTAGTGAATTATATCAATGGATTGATATTAAGTTCAGAAATTTTAGGTGCGAGAAAGTCTTATAGCGAGCATAAACGATATATAAAAGAAACAATGATAAATTATATTGTTGATGTAGAAAAGAAAAATTAAAACAATTAGGAGGTTTCAAATGAGCAAACGATTAGAGGTAAAGGATTTAATCAATATAGGATTATTTTCCGTATTAGGATTCATATTTATGATGATTGGATCATTTTTAGCAATGGTTCCGGTTTTAATGCCGGTTGTCCCATTTGCACAGGGAGTTTTGGTAGGACCTGTAAATATGCTATATTCTACCAAGATTAAAAAAAGAGGAATGATTTTTATTCAATCATTATTGATTGCATTGATATATGTTGCTATGGGACATGGACCTTGGGCATTATTAACGGCTGTTATCGCCGGTATTATTGCTGAAATAATTTTGAAATCAGGAGAATATACCAATGTAAAGAAAGCAAGATTGGCATTTTCAATTGCTCCTCTTTGCACGTTAGGAAATTGGCTTCCAATTTTTATATCAAGAAATGAATATATTAAGCAAATGTTAGAACAAGGATACGATCAAGAGTTCATTGATAAGATGCTTAGTGTTATGCCAAATTGGATTATTGTTGTAATGGCAATAGTAGGAATTATCGGTGCATATATAGGTTGTAGCATTGGAATGGCATTTCTAAAAAAACACTTCAAAAAAACCGGTATGGAAAAATAAGATTTCATGGAGAGTTAGGATGATAATCAAACTTGATTTTCGTACAAAACTTTTTATGACGATAGTTCTTTCATATGTGATGGTATTAGGCAATATTCAAACAAAGTATTTCGTGCAAGCCATTTTAATATCCACAATTCCGATAATACTTTTAATTAACGCAAAATATATAAGAGTAGCTATTATTGGAGTGGCTACTCTTTTGTTTGTTTATGCTGCTGATAAATTTCTGATAGGGCTTAATTACAATCCTGTGGTTGCAATTTTATTGATAATAGTGATGGTTATTAAAAAAATTCTCCCCGCATTTTTGATGGGGAGATATACCATACTTACATCAAATGTTGGAGAAAGCATTTACTCATTAAAAAAAATGAAATGTCCTGATGAAATAGCCATTCCCTTGACGGTAATGGTACGTTTCTTTTATGCTGCAAGGATTGATTATAGTAATATAAAAAAAGCTATGCGTTTGAGAGGATTGACGCTTAAAAAGTTAATAAAGAGTCCAATTTTATTATTTGAATATAGATTAGTGCCATTATTGATGTGCTTATCAAAGGCAGCAGATGATTTGACGGTATCAGCTATGACGAAAGGGTTGGCTGTAAATCAAAAGAGAACAAGTATTAGTGAAACATATATGGGACTTGTTGACTTTATGTTTTTCTTAATAATGGCATGGATAATCTATCTATATATAAGGGGAAAATATGCTTGAATTACAAAATTTAACAGTGGGTTTTGACGGTGAAAGCATATTGAAAAATATAAATATGATTTTCAAACCCGGTGAAGTAACCGTCATTACAGGACATTCAGGAACAGGAAAAAGTAGCTTGCTAAAAGTTATCAATGGAATCATTCCGGAATACAATAATGCAGAATTAGAAGGAGATATTGTATTTAACGGAAAATCATTGTTTGGCTTGACAATATTGGAACGATCTAAATTTGTATCTACAGTGTTTCAAAATCCTAAAACACAATTTTATTGTATCAATTCAACCGATGAACTGGCTTTTCAGTTGGAAAATAGAAACATATACAAAGATTTGATTTTAGATAAAATTCAGTATTATTCAGCGGTTTTAGGTACAAAGGAATTATTAGATAGGAATATCTTTGAACTATCTGGAGGCGAAAAGCAGTTGATTGCAGTAACAGCTTGCGGGATTTCTGAAAATGAAATTATCTTGTTGGATGAACCCTCATCTTCCTTAGATCAGGTTGCAATAGAGCATTTACAGAATGCCATTATGGAACTGAAAAAAAGAAAGAAAATTATCATCATTGTGGAGCATAGATTGTTTTATCTGAAAGATATGCTTGATAAATTGTGTGTGATAGAAAATGGAACTTATAAAGAATACACAAAAGAGCAGTTTTGTGATGATTTCTTTGAACAGGTTTCTGAAAAACACAATCTAAGGAGTTTTAATGCGATTTCTAAAAACAATTTTTTAAGCAGGAAATATAAGCAAGTAGAAGTGTTAAAGAAAAATTCTTCAGATCTTGATTGTAAAGCATTGTCTTGTTTGAATTTCAAAAAAAATATGAAAGAAAGGAAATCTTTGACTTCAGTATTGCCTTTGAATCCGGTATCAATTTCATCATTGGTCAAAATAGTGTTGGGAAAAGCACTTTTATCAATTTGCTGATGGGGCTGACAAGAGGAACAGGAGAGGTGTTTTATAACGGAGTAAAAGTAAAAAAACGATGTGAAAATATTTTTGCGATTATGCAAGATGTTAATTATCAACTTTTTACAGAATCTGTATGGCAAGAAATTTCAACTATTACTAAAGAGGATGAATTAAAAAATGAAATTTTGAGGATGGTAGACTTATTTGATAAAAAAGAAATGCACCCAAATTCATTATCAGGAGGTGAAAAACAACGATTATTACTTGCTATGTCAATGCTGAGCAGGAAGCCCATCGTAATTTTCGATGAACCGACAAGCGGACTATGTAAAAGGCAGATGGATATTTTGATTGTATTTCTTAATAAAATGACCGAACAAGGAAAGATAATTATCATAATCACACACGATTATGAATTTATAGATAGATGTAACGGAAAAGTATATGAGTTTGTGAAATAAATATAGGTAAAGGAGAATGATACGATGAAAGAAGATATGAAAACACAACTATTAACAAAAAGTCCTAAAGAACTGTTATTTAAGTTGGCAATTCCCGGAATAATCGGGATGATTGTCATAGGATTATATCCATTTATGGATGGTGTGTTTGCAGGATGGTTGATTGGTGATTATGCTATGTCAGCCATTAGTGTATCCATGTCTTTAACAATAATCAATGGTGGAATATCGGCATTGATTGGCGTTGGAAGTGCCTCAATATTATCAAGAGCAATCGGAAAGGGCGATAAAGAAACGACAGATAAAATATTCGGGAATTTTTGTTACTGGGTAATATTTTTCTCTGTAATTATCACAATATTTGGCTTGATTTTTGCACCTCATTTTTTAGATTTGGTAGGTGCTAAAGGAAATATTAAAGAACTCGGTGTGAGATATTTAAGAGTAGTTTTCTTTGGCTCTATATTTATGAATTTTGCTCAAGCGGGAAATATGACAATGCGTGGCGAAGGTGCATTAAAGCAATCTATGATGATTATGGGAGCGGGAGCTATATTAAACATTATTTTAGATCCTATTTTTATGAAGTTGATGGGTGAATATGCGATTGAAGGTGCAGCTATTGCCACTGTTATATCTCAAATTGTACAAGCAATATTGACATTCCACTATTTTTCAAAGAAAAGTGCTTTTGTGGGTATCCATAAAATTCAAAAATACAAGGCAATTTATAGCGAAATGTTTAGTATAGGAAGTTCGGCAATGATGATGCAAATTTTATTTGCAGTACAGCAAACATTTTTGTTTAAGCAAGCCTTTGCGTATGGAGGAGATGATTGGGGAATTTTGATGTCTGCTACAATGCGATTATATATGTTTTCCTTTATTCCACTGTGGGGTATGAGTCAAGGCTTACAACCTGTTATTGGAGCTAATTTCGGAGCAAAACAATACGGAAGAGTAAAAGATACGATGAAGATTTTTATGTATGGTGCAACAATTCTTGCAGCAGCTTCATGGATACCATCAATGTTTTGTTCAGAAAAATTACTATCATTATTCAGTGTGAGAAGGGAGATTATTGAAGTTGGTGTTGTAAATTTTAAGATGTTTTATTCTACATTCATCTTATATGGAATTATGATTATGACACTTACATTTTTCCAATCCATAGGAGATGGAAAAAAAGCAGGCATGATTGTAATGCTTAGACAGTTAGTTTTATTTATTCCTGCAATATTACTATTTCCAAAGGTGTTTGGAGCGTCAGCAGTTTGGTGGACAGAACCTATCGTAGACTTTAGTATGATTATGTTAGGACTGTTTTTAATGCTTAATGGACTTAGGAAGATGGGAAAACAACAAATTACAAACAGTTTTAGGTAGCTTAAAAGACAAAATAAAAAATTAGAAAGGTTTGATGTATGAATATTGTTTAACTATAAGGGATGGGTGATTAAAATGGAAAAATCTTTATATACAAAAGAAATAGATAACAAAAATTTCTATTTGCCTTATAGTTGTCTATTCTCTCAAACAATTAAATACATCTAAAGAAAAGGTAAACTCTTTTCAATTCGGAGGACATTTTACGCCAAAGTGTAGAAGTCCTCCTTTTTTTATTCTCAAAAAGCAAAAACAGAGAGCAGAAAAAGGAGGATTACTGGGTGGACAAAAAAGAATATTTCATTTATGTCAAAGGAAAAGAGGTTAAGGTCAGTGAAGAAGTATATAAAGCCTATTGGAAGATAACCGAGCATGAAAAATACCTTATCAAGAAAGATTGGAAAAACAATGTAATACCGTTTTCAGCACTGGATTATGACGGACACTTTGTAGACAACATCATAGATGAAAGAATAGACTTAGAAAAAATTGTAGAAGTCAAAATGCAAATTGAAGAATTAAACAAGGCATTAGCTACACTCACAAAAAAAGAAAAAGAACTGATAGAAGCCATCTTCTACAAAGAAGAAAGTCTAAGGTCGATTGGCAAAAAAGAAAAAGTAAGCTATCAAGCAATTGGGAAAAGGAGGGATAAGATTTTAGAAAAACTAAGAAAACTTTTAGAAGATAAATTCTAAAAAATGCTGAAAGGTTAAGTATCAAAGAAAGGTGCTTAGCCTTTCTTTATTTGGAACGCAACAATATTGAAACGGAGGAATGAAAAATGAAAGAGTTAGAAAAAGCGATTGATCAATTAAAAAAAGAAAACGACAGAATAGAAAAGGCACAGAACAGAGCGAAGTTACTCAATCAAAAGATAAACAAACTTAAAAGGAATGCTGAAACAAAAAGAAAGGTACAAAAAGGTGGAGTATTTGAAGCCTTTGAAAGAGAAATTACAGGTAGGCAAGAAGATACAAATAACGATTTAATCTATGCCTTTTTAGATTATGTACTTTCCGATAATCGAAATAGAGAAAAGCTAAAAGAACTTACAGAAATTCATTTAAAAGAAAAAGAAATCTCCTTAGAAGAAAATTCAAATCTTGGAGAAGAAAACGCAAATGATGATTTTGAAGAACTGACAGAGGAAGAATAAGAAAAACAGAAAATGTATTAGAAACTGAGATGGAGCAAAGTGAGAAACATTTTAACACTTTGCTTTTTTTGTAGATTTGAAAAATCTACAAAAAGCAAAGTTCACAGGGGTCTAAGGGGGAGTAGCCCCCTTGAACAAATAAAAATGCTTTAGCGTTTTTGTTTCCTTAGCGGAGCTAATAGCTTTCCGCAGGAACGCAAAGCACCGTAGTCAAACGGTGTATCTTTGCGCCCTTTGAAAAAGGGAGCGAAGATACCACCTGAACATTAGGATAGTAAAATTCCAAAACTAAAAACAGATAAAGGAGAAAAAGACAATGGAAATCAAAAGTTTGCATACCCATGTAGATATCGTTACAAGGTCAAAGGGGCATAGCGTGATTGC
>NZ_JH414554.1 GCF_000238115.1 Peptoanaerobacter stomatis
TAATAATAATAATAATAATAAATAAATAACTACTATAGTAGTAGTGTTATTTTTTTATGTCATCCATTATATATTCTGCTATCTCATCTATGTTTTTTAGCTCAACATCTATCCATTTTGCAAAATCATATCTCCTAAACCAAGTATACTGTCTTTTTGCATAGCGTCTGCTATCTCTTTTTATAAGCTCTATTGCCGTATTTTCATCTATTTCTCCTTGAAGATATGATATTATCTGCCTATACCCTATTGCCTTCATAGATTGAGCATCACTATCTGTTCCATTTTTCAACAAAGTTTTTACTTCTTCTATTAAGCCATTTTCAATCATCATATCTACACGTTTGTTTATTCTTTCGTACAATATGCTTCTATCCAATTTCAATACGTACATATAAGTTTTGTAGTCTTGAAACTCATCAACTTTTGAAAACACTCTCATAGCATCGTTATTTTCAAATATTTCCAGTGCTCTTATAACCCGTTTTACATTGTTTTTTTCTATACTTTGTGCCATATTTTTATCTTTATTTAAAAGTAGCTCATATAAATAATCAGAGCCGTACTCATAATACATTTTCCAATATTTATCCCTTATATTTTCATCAAATGAAGTTTTGTTAAAATCCATTTTATATATTAGCGAATTTATATACAGCCCTGTTCCACCTGCTATTATAGGTATTTTTTTCTCGGAAAATAACCTGTCTATTATCTTTGAACTCCTATTATAGAAATCACTAACACTAAAATTTTCATTTGGTTTGGCTATATCTATCATATGATGTTTTATACCTGACATTTCATCTGATGTGACTTTGGCAGTCCCTATATCCATAGATTTATATATCTGCATTGAATCCGCAGATATTATTTCCGTATTAAGTTTTTGGGCAAGTTTTATTGATGTTGCTGTTTTTCCAACTGCTGTAGGTCCACAAATTATTATAATCTTATTCATATCAAACTCACTTCATAATGTATATCATACTCTTTAAAAATATTTAAAAATGCAAATATAATAATCTATTTTAAAACTAAAACAGAGGCTATTTTGAAATAAACCATAAGCGCAAATATATCAACTATTGTAGTAATAAGTGGTCCTGCCATAATAGCAGGGTCAAGCTTCATTTTTTTTGCTAAAACAGGTAACGTTCCGCCGATAATTTTTGCCAAAACCACAATCATCAGTATACTTCCACATACAGTTACAGATATATTAAGCGGTGTGTGTTGAAAAAAATATAGTCTTACAAAGTTTAAAGCAGCTAAAATGAAACCTACCAATAAACTTATACGAAACTCTTTCCAAATTATTTTTCCTATATCATTTAATTGCAACTCACCAAGTGCAAGTCCACGAATAATTAGCGTAGAGGATTGTGAGCCGGCATTTCCTCCTGTATCCATTAGCATTGGAATAAATGATGCTAAAACAACAACAGAACTTAAGACATTTTCATATTTATTTATTATTATACCTGTAAAAGTTGCTGAAACCATCAAAAACAACAACCAATAAATTCTCTTTTTAGCTAATTCAACTACTCCTGTTTCCAAATATTCTTCATTAGATGGACTTAAGGCGTTCATCTTTGCAAAGTCCTCTTCATTTTCTTCTTCAATTACATCCAATATATCGTCTACTGTAATAATCCCTACAAGTCTATGTTCTTTATCAACTACCGGCATAGACAGATATCCATACTTTTTAAAAAGTGCAGCAACCTCTTCTCTGTCATCTGTTGTTTTGACAAAAACATAATTTGTATCCATAATCTTATCTAAAATCACATCTTCTTTTGTCAATAACAACTGTCTTATTTCTATAATTCCTTCCAATATTCTGTTATCGTCAATAACATACATAGTGTTTATGGTTTCACGATCAAAACCTATTTTTCTTATACGCTCTATCGCCTGTTTTACGGTAAGTTCTTTTTTCAAATCCACAAATTCTGTGGTCATAATACTTCCGGCAGAAAATTCAGGATAAGAAAGCAAATGATTTATCAATTGTCGTCTGTCCGGAGATGTATTTTTAAGCACCTTTTTTACTACATTTGCAGGCAACTCTTCTATGAAATCAACAGTATCATCCAAATACAATTTTGACAGCATTGCTCCTACTTCCTCATCGCTCATACTCTCTACTATGTATTGCTGCCCTTCTATATTCATATACGAAAATACTTCTGCCGCAAGATTTTTAGGAAGAATTCTAAACAACAACATTAAATCCATTTTTTCAAGTTCGTCAAAAAACTCCGCTATATCAACAACATTGTAATTTAAAAGCTCATTTCTGGCTTGTACGACTCTGCCTTCTTTTACCAAATCTACAATAAATTGCATTGAAATCCCCTTTCATACAAATAGCAAAATGTCTAAAAGAGGATAACAACTCTATTCGCTTTCAAACATAATCGCTAAGTATTTTTTTGTAAACTCCTATAAATCTTTTCAATAACATGCCCATCAGGCATAATATATCACCTGCCATTAAAAATATTTATTTACACTTCAATATAAATTATCTATCAGATTAGTATAATATCATAGTTTTATAAAAAAATAGAGTGTGTATAAAAATTAAAATAAAGAAAATTTCTACAAAAATAAAGTAGTTTTTAATCACAGATTTTATTCTACTATAATTTTGTTATTTTTTCAATATTTTACTTTTCAAACACACTCTAAATAAATACTCTAAATATTTTATCAATCTTTAAAGAAATCTCTTAACTTGTCTAAAAAATTCTTGCTTTGTTCATTCACCTCATTGCCTGTGATTTTCGCATATTCTCTAAGTGCCTCTTTTTGTTTTTCAGACAATGATTTAGGAACTTCTACTATAACTGTTATAAGCTGATCTCCTCTTGATTTTGAATGAAGCACATTTATACCCTTGCCTTTCAGTCTGAATGTTGTACCGCTTTGAGTTCCTTCCGGTATTTTATATTTGACCTTACCGTCCAAAGTAGGCACTTCCACTTCATCACCGAGTGCCGCCTGTACAAATGTTATAGGCATATCCAATCTCACATCATAACCGTCTCTTTTAAATATTTGATGTGGTTTAACTGTAACAACTACTTGTAAATCCCCTCTCGGACCGCCGTTATATCCTGCTTGACCTTGACCGGATACTCTTAAGATGTTTTGATCGTCTATTCCTCCTGGTATTTCTATGGATATTTTTTTCTTGCCCTTAATTCTTCCTGTACCACTACAATGGTCGCATTTTTCGATTATTCTTTCACCTGTTCCGTTACAATCTGTACATACGCTTTGATTCATCATAGAGCCGAGTGGTGTTCTGACTGTTTTTGTAATTACACCTTCTCCGTTACAAGTCTTACATTTCTCTTTGCTTGTTCCGTTTTTTGCACCTGTTCCTTTACAGAACTGACAACTGTCTTCTATAGGAATTTCTACTTCTTTTTTTATTCCGAATGCGGCTTCTTCAAATGTTATTGATAATTTTATTCGCACATCTTGACCTTTTCGAGGCATTTTTGCAGTATTTCTGCTACTTCTTGATGAGAAGCCTCCAAATCCGCCTCCACCGCCGAAACCGGAAAACATATCAAATATATCGTCAAAATCGAAACTTGCACTTGAAAAACCTCCACCTCCAAATCCGCCGGCAGAGTTATAGGCATCAGGTCCAAATCTGTCATAATTTGCTCTTTTTTCTTTATCTGAGAGGACTTCGTACGCCTCATTTATCTCTTTGAATTTTTCTTCTGCGTCTTTATCTCCTTGATTTTTATCAGGATGATACTTCATTGCCAATTTTCTATACGCTTTTTTTATTTCTTGATCTGTTGCATCCTTATTCACACCAAGCAATTCATAAAAATCTTTTTTTCCTGCCATATTTCTTCTCTCACCACCTTATTCAACCTATTTTATAGTAATTTACAATATAATAATAATGTCATATTTTATTAAATTTACTAAAGAACTATTTTTTATATATTTCTATTGAATTTTATTATTAAAAGTAAACTGCTCGTTACACAAAACAAAGTTAGATGCAATAGCAATATATTGATATGCAAATACACCTAACTATTGTTTTAACTTATATTATTTTTCGTCATCTTTTACTTCTGTGAAGTCGGCATCAACTACTCCGTCATCTTCTTTCGGTTGTTCCGGTGCTCCTTGCTGTTCATTTCCTGCTTGTGCTTGTTGAGCTTGTTCATATAATTTTTGAGATATAGGCTCGAATGCTTTCATTAGTTTTTCTATTTCTGCTCTTATTTGCTCTGCTGTTGAGTTTACATCATCTTTCACTTTTTTAACATCTTCTATTGCACCTTCTACTGCTGTTTTTTCTCCCTCTGTAACTTTATCACCCAAATCTTTTAATGATTTTTCCATTTGATATATAGTATTTTCAGCGTGATTTACAGCTTCCACTCTTTCTTTTCTCTTCTTATCTTCTTCTTCGTGCATTTTTGCTTCTTGTACTTTTTTATTGATTTCATCTTCTGAAAGATTAGTAGATGATGTTATTGTTATTTTATTTTCTTTTCCTGTTCCCAAGTCTTTTGCTGTAACGTGTACTATACCGTTTGAGTCTATATCAAATGTTACTTCTATTTGTGGAAGACCACGTCTTGCAGGAGGTATTTCATCCAATCTGAATCTTCCTAATGTCACGTTTGCGTCTGCAAATTCTCTTTCACCTTGTAATACATGAATGTCAACGGCTGTTTGATTGTCTTCTGCAGTTGAGAAAACTTGTGATTTCTTTGTAGGTATTGTTGTATTTCTTTCGATTATCTTCGTAAATACTCCACCTAATGTTTCTATACCAAGTGATAACGGTGTTACGTCAAGAAGTAATACATCTTTTACATCTCCTGCAAGTACTCCGGCTTGTATAGCTGCTCCAAGTGCAACACATTCGTCAGGATTTATTCCTTTTGAAGGATCTTTTCCTGTGAATTTTTTGATTGCCTCTTGAACTGCAGGTATTCTTGTAGAACCGCCTACCAATAATATTTTAGCCAAGTCATTCACTGAAAGTCCTGAATCTTGAAGTGCTTTTCTTGTAGGCTCCATTGTTTGCTCTACAAGATGTGCTGTAAGTTCGTTGAATTTTGCTCTTGTTATATCCATATTAAGGTGTTTTGGACCTTCTGCTGTTGCTGTTATAAAAGGAAGATTGATATTTGTTGTAAGTGTTGATGATAATTCTTTTTTAGCTTTTTCAGCAGCGTCTTTCAATCTTTGAGCTGACATCTTATCTTTTCTCAAATCAACTCCGTCTGTTTTAATAAATTCGTTAGCTATATAATCAACTAAAACGTTGTCGAAGTCATCTCCACCCAATTTATTATTACCGCTTGTTGCAAGAACTTCAAATGTTCCGTCTGCTATTTCAAGAATACTTACGTCAAATGTTCCTCCACCAAGGTCGAATACCAATATTTTTTCTTCTACTCCGTCTTTGTCAACTCCGTATGCAAGAGCTGCCGCTGTAGGCTCGTTTATTATTCTTTTTACATCTAATCCTGCTATTTTACCTGCATCTTTAGTTGCCTGTCTTTGTGCATCTGTAAAATATGCCGGTACTGTTATTACAGCTTCTGTTACCTTTTCTCCCAAATAACTTTCCGCATCCGCTTTTAATTTTTGTAATATGATTGCTGATATTTCTTGTGGTGAGTAATTTTTATCGTCTATTGTTACTTTATAGTCTCTACCCATTTCTCTTTTAATTGATGATATTGTTCTGTCAGGATTTGTAACTGCTTGTCTTTTTGCAGGTTCTCCTACTATTCTTTCTCCATCTTTTGAAAATGCCACTACTGAAGGTGTTGTTCTCATTCCTTCTGTATTGGCTATTACGACTGCTTCTCCACCTTCCATTACTGCTACGCAAGAGTTTGTTGTACCTAAATCTATTCCTATTGTTTTTGCCATAATTATTTACCTCCGATTTTGTAAATGTTATATTTAAATTTATAATTAAATCAAGTATTTTTTAAAATAATTTTTATTTATTTTGATACTTTTACCATAGCCGGTCTTATCACTTTTTCTTTTAATTTATATCCTTTTTGCAATATCTCTAATACTTTGTCGGGTTCATCTCCTTCTACCTGCATTACTGCATGATGATAATTAGGGTCGAACGGTTCATTTAAGCATTCAATTTCTTCCAAACCGTTTTTATTGAGCACATCTTCAAGTTGCTTTTTTATCATATCCACACCTTGATAGAAACCTGTTGTATTTTCTTTTTCACTATCTAAGGCTCTTTGAAAATTATCAAGCACTGCAAGTAATTCGGTTACTATTTTTTCATTTGCAAATGTTGTCAAATCCTGTTTCTCTTTTGTAACTCTTCTCTTATAGTTCATAAATTCAGCTTGAGTTCTTTGTGCTAAGTCTTTCATCTCATCAACTTGCTTTTCAAGTTGTTTTATCTTTTCAAGATTGTCATCTATTTCATTAACTATTGTATCTTCCTCTAATTGTTCATCTTTATTGTCAGATGTTTCTTGATTTTCAATCTCTGTTTTGATAGTATCTTCCGTTTTAAAATCTTCCGGCATTTTTTCTCCTTTCAAGCATCTAATAATTATACAATACTACACTTAAAGTTTGCTTAATCTATTTTTTATTTTATAGTCAAAATACCTCACTTATATATTTAGTGATATATTTCATCAGTGAATATGCCTTTCCATAATCCATTCTCTTTGGTCCTATTATTCCGAATTTTCCAATATTATTGCCTTTTAACTCAAAATTTGCAGTAATAATGGAACAGTTGTCAAGCAAGTCTCCCATAGACTTATCTCCTATTATAATGTTTATATTATCTTTTTTCACACCTTGATTTTGTACAAGCTCTACGAGTTCATCTTTGTTGTCGAACAACGTCAAAAATGATTTTACCGTATCTATATCATTGAACTCAGGATAGTTGAATATATTTTTTGTACCCTTGAGCATTATACTGAACGGCACATCTTGAGATAAATTGCTGTTTATAGTTTCAAGCATATTATCAAGCAACTCATCATATTGCATTATTTCTGATTTCACATAATTTACAAATTTATCTCCCAGTGATTTTATGTCTTTTCCAATTATCTCTTCTTTTATAGTTTGTGATATTATTTGTAATTTATCAGACTCTATAAATCTGTCTATATAAATATTTTTGCTGTTTACTCTTCCATCTTCCATTACAATTATCATAATTATTTGATGCTCGTTAAGTTTGACAAGCTCAAAATGGCTTATCTTTTCTTTTTTATCCTCATCGTTCTTCATAATTGCTATAGAAGTATAATTAGTAAGACTGCTTAACAGATTTACCGTTTCATCCAATAATGACTGTATTTGATTTATATTTGAATCAAGTGCTGTTTTAATGAGTTCACGCTCTCTTATATCAAGCGAACCACCTTTCATGAGTTCATCAACATATAAGGAATAAGCAAGCGGTGACGGCACTCTACCTGATGAAACGTGAGGTTGCAACAAAAATCCCATCTCTTCAAGATCTGACATTTCATTTCTTATTGTAGCAGCACTTATCGAAAGCTCTTTGTTTTTAGAAATTGTCCTCGAACCGACAGGTTCTGCAGTATTTATATATTCTTCAACTATAAATTGAAGTATTTTCAGTTTCCTTTCACTTAATTTGCTGTTCATAATTATCCCTTATTCCTAAACATTCAAACATAAATTTTAAAAATCTAAACTTTTTCTTGATATTCAAATATTTTTACTATTTTTTGTTAGCACTCTTATTAATAGAGTGCTAACTACATTTACTATACTACTACTTTTAATTCTGTTTGTCAATAGGTTTAAAAATTTTTTTAATTTATTTTTATGCACATAGAAAGGTGCTTTATTTTTTCAGTTTAAAAATATTTGAAAACAAAAAAACTATAATAAACTAAAAAATTAATTTTATATAAAAGCATTAGTTTAAAATTGAAATAAGTATATACATTTTGTATATTTCCTGTTTTGTTATCTCATTTGCATATTTTATAGTTATCTTTTCGTTATTATATGACAGATTTTCTCCTATTATAAACTTAGGATTTTTATTATTTTTCAAATAAATCTGTGCTATATCATAAACAGATGTCTTGCTGTCTGTGAAAAAAGCAGTTTTTTTCGACATCAATATCATCTCTTCATTCATCTGTCTGCCGTGAAATGATGTTATATACACATCATTCATATTTATCTTCATCTTGGCAAACAAATATGCAACGCTGCTTATGCCTGATATTATATTTATATCTTCATATGGTTTCATATTTTCTATAATATAGTTGCTTATCCCGTACAAATTCGGCTCACCTGACGCTAATACACACATATCCTTATCTATATTATATTTAATATTTTTGATAATATCCTCAAGTTTTACATACTCAATATACTTGGCATTTTTATTCAAGTAATTCACTGCTTGTATCTGTCTTTTTGCACCTATTATAAGCGTAGAGTTTTTTATCGTATCAATAGCTTTTAAAGTTATATTTTCTCTATCTCCAAGTCCTATACCTACTATATTTATCATACTCATTTCTCCGATATGCTAAAAAATATAATATACCAAATCTAATACTAAATCCTATTTAAATCACCATGTAAATTTCAAAAAAATATAGATTATAAAATTAACAAATATGGTCGTCTAATCAGATTTTAGTATAAAAAATTAAATAAATATTAATTATTATATATACTAATATATTTGAGGTCAATATACATACTTTTTTATATACTGATATTGGTGTAAAATAGATAGCTTAATATTATATAAAAATACAAAAAAACTTTATATAATTTGTAATTATATATTGACAAATATAAAAAATGTGATAAATTTATATTAGCACTCATTACTAAAGAGTGCTAATATATGTAAAATTTTAATTTTTATGAATATAAATGGAGGTTTTTTATGGCAAAACAGGAATTTAAAGCAGAATCCAAAAGATTATTGGACCTTATGATAAATTCTATCTATACTAATAGAGATATATTTTTAAGAGAATTGATTTCAAACGCAAGCGATGCAATAGACAAAGTATATTACAAAACTTTGGCTGATGAAAATAAAAACTTCAACAAAGAAGATTATTATATACAAATATCTGTAGATAAAGCAAACAGAACAATAACTGTTGAAGATACAGGTATAGGTATGAACAAATCCGATATGGAAGATAATCTCGGTATAATAGCAAAAAGCGGTTCTTTACAATTTAAAAAAGACAATGAAATAAAAGACGGTTTTGATATAATAGGTCAATTCGGTGTAGGATTTTACTCAGCTTTTATGGTTGCAAAAAAAGTAAAAGTATTGTCAAAATCAATAGATGATGATAAAGCCTATCTATGGGAGAGCGAAGGAATAGACGGATATGAAATATCAGAAAGCGAAAAATCATCAAACGGTACAATAATAACTATCTATCTGAAAGACAACACAGATGAAGAAAAATACGATGAATATCTGGAAGAATATAAACTACGCTCACTTGTAAAAAAATATTCAGATTTTATAAGATATCCGATTAAAATGGAAGTTACAAAATCAAGACCAAAAGAAGATGACAAAGACAGCTATGAAGATTATATAGAAATAGAAACTTTAAACTCAATGGTGCCTATCTGGAGAAAAAATAAAAATGAGCTTAAAGAAGAAGATTATATCAACTTCTATAATGAAAAACACTACGGTTTTGACAAACCGCTTAAATATATACACACATCCGCAGACGGAGTTATCCGTTACACAAGCATAATGTATATACCGTCAATGTTACCGTTCAACTATTACAGCAAAGAATTCAAAAAAGGCTTGGAACTTTACTCAAACGGTGTTCTTATAATGGATAAATGTAGTGAATTATTACCCGACTACTTCGGATTTGTAGTAGGTATGGTTGATTCAGAAGATTTATCGCTTAATATATCAAGAGAAACATTGCAACATGACAGACAACTCAAATTAATCGCAAAAAGACTTAACGAAAAAATCAAAAATGAACTTTCAAATATGCTTAAAAATAAAAGAGAAGATTATGACAAATTCTATGATACTTTTTCAAGAAGCCTAAAATTCGGCATATATGACAACTGGGGAATGAACAAAGACGAATTACAGGATTTAATTATGTTTAAATCATCCTTAGACAAAGAAAAATATACAACACTTGAAGAATATGTTTCAAGAATGAAAGATGACCAAAAAGAAATATATTACGCAACCGGAGAAAGCGTAGAAAAAATCGAAAAAATGCCTCAAACAGAATTTTTATTGGATAAAGGGTTTGAAATATTATATTTCACTGATGAAGTAGACGAATTTGCAATACAAGTGCTTAGAACTTATAAAGAAAAAGAATTCAAATCTGTATCAAGCTCAGATATCAATATCGATAACACAGAAAAAGAAAAAAATGAAGAAAAAGCAAAAGAGTCAAAATCTATGTTGGATGAAATGAAAGAAATCCTAAAATCAAATATAAGTGATGTCGTAATATCAAACAGACTAAAAAGCTATCCAGTCTGCATATCTGCAAAAGGTTCTGTCAGCGTTGAGATGGAAAAAACACTCAATGCAATGCCTACAGACACACATGTAAAAGCAGAAAAAGTGTTAGAAATAAATCCTGAAAATAAATCATTCGACAATTTGAAAAAATACTATGAACAAGACAAAGATAAATTTACAAAACTTACAGAAGTATTATACAATCAGGCACTTTTAATAGAAGGTTTACAAGTTCAAGATCCGATAAAATTTGCAAATAATATATCAGATTTACTATTCGGATAAAACTATCTAACCCCCATTTAAAATGGGGGTTTAATTTTGTAGATTTAACTAAAATAAACCACCAGTTAAACCGGCGGTATTTTTATAATACTTGTTTTACAATCCTTATAAAGTATCCAATGCAGTATTTACCAATCCATATATGCCTTTCTCAATAAAAATTTAGACATCATTTTCTTATAATATTCCAAATCCAGATATTCATACATACCTGCTTTTCTTGCCCTTTTGTAAAGCTTCAAAATCAATTTTCTGTAATACAAATAAAACTTATGCTTGCTTATATTATCCGGCTCCACCACCAAATGCAAAAAATCCCAATGCTCTACTTTATTGGTAATCAATTTATCCTTATATTCTTCGTACAATTGCGTTCCTGGTATAGGAGTGAATATGGAAATAGTTACATGTATAAGTTCATGTCTTACTATCCAATTGTAAAGGTCATCAAAATCTTTTTTTGTGGCAGAAAGCCCTATTATCATCAAACCTATACACTGCGCTGATGTAGCATTTATTACCTCTATCGCCTTAGCATTATGTTCTTCTTTTGTTCCTTTATTGTAATCATTAAGTTCATCATCATTTATGGCTTCCAAACCTACAAGAAAATACTTAAATCCTATATCTGCAAGTTCTTTTATGATATCCGGATGACTTGCAATAAAATCTGCTCTTCCATAACACACATATGTCTTTTTTATATTATTTTCTCTTACAAGTCTTACAAAATCCCTTAATCTTTTTTCATTTACCAAAAAATCATCATCAGATATGGTTATATTCTGAACCTCTATACCTTTTAACTCTTCTATAACCAGATTTAAGTCCCTTTCTCGATATTTTCCATGATTAAGTAAAGTGCAATAACAAAACTTGCAATCATACGGACAACTTAAAGATGTCTTTATATTAGCAGTTTCAATAAGATCCAAATACCTGAAATGTTTTCTGTTTTCATAAAAAAAACTTCTGTCCGGTATCGGCAGACCATTTATATCAATAGGTATCATGGGATTATTTTTCCACTCTCCTGTACATGTTTTATAACAAAGTCCGTTTATATCACTAAGATTTTTAATCAAGTTTGTATTTATAATATCTGCTTTATCAAGAATTCCCTTTTCAATTCCTATATAAGTAACTATCTCAACAAATGCATCCACAGACTCGCTCCTTGCTATATAGTCTATAGAATCCGTATAAAAAACTTTGGTATTAATCTGTGCATGAACACCGCCGACTATGGTAGCTATCTGTGAGTTATATTTTTTTACCTGCCGACAAAACTTCTTCATCATATTTTCCTGTGTTATATAACCTGTTATAGCCACTATATCAGGCTCATATCCTTTTAATACCTGCCTAAAAGGTTTTTTTTGACAAATATAATCATAGATCATATCATCATATCCTGCATCTTTTAATCCTGTATGCAAATATTCAAGTTCCAAAGGTTCAGAATCCAAAATATTTGTAAAGCTTAATACATTTGGGGCACCGGGTCTTACAAGTAAAATTTTCATGCCCTTCTCCTTTTATTAATCAAAATAGCTTTAAAAAAGTTCTTTATATACACACTTATCAATGTATTAAATCCAAATGTCATCTTAAGTGTATTACTGATAGGAAAAGCTCTGAGAGTATAAAACACAGAATGTAAGTTCATATTTACCGCAAATGTAAATTTAAGCACTTCTAAATAATATGCGTTAAGACTCATTTTAGACGGCATAATAAGTACATCTCCAAAATTCCACTTTTCATAATCAGTTTCATCATACAAAAGCCTGTCTCTGTATTCTTCAAAAAGAGGGGTAAGCGGATGAGGATTAAGTGGAGAAAAGCTGACAAGTTCTGGTTTTAAAAGTTTTTTATACTGCAAAAGCTTTCTAAAATCTCCTTTATCCCAATCCGGATGTAAGATAAATGAACCCCAACATGCAATTTTATTTTTTTGAAGTACTCTTGTTGCTCTCAAATTCTCATCTGTATTGGCCGCCTTATTATACTCTTTAAGCTGCTTGTTATCAAAGCTTTCATATCCTACTATTACGGCAATTAATCCATTTCTTGCAAGTCTTTTAAATAAATCTTCTTTTTCAAGTATTGAATTTACGGAGCCATAGCATATGTACTTCTTTTTAATTTTTCTTTTTTCCAAAAGATTGCAAAAGTTCTCAAGCCTTTTTCTATTTATCAAAAAATCATTATCGCAAATCATTATATAAGGTTCTTCAAGCTCTTCCAACTGCTCAATTATTTTTTCCAGCTCCACCTCTCTTAGTATAGGTCCTTCCAATTTCCAACGCACACAGAATCTGCATCTGTTTCTGCAACCGAACGATGTCTGAATTATAGCACAAGGCTGAAATCCAACATATCTATACAAATGCCTATAGCGCTTGCTACAATCTCTATCTGGTTTTATATATTCATTATAACAACCTTCAACCGAATTTTTAAAGCTGAGTTCTTTAGAAAATATCCCAACTATTTCTTTTTCCTGTTTCTCTCCGGAGACTATAAGTTCCATTAATTCTTTGTAATTTTCTCTTGTTGTTGACTTAAATACATGATCAACATAAGAATTAAAAAAAGAATTCGGATATACCATAGCCTGTACTCCCCCGACTATAACCTTTATATCCTTATCATATCTTTTTGCCATCTCAGCAATTTTTAAGACATTTTCCACATCAGTACATTGAGAAGTTATTCCTATTACCTGAGGTTTAATCCTTTTCATATAGTGCATCAAGTTTCCTTTAGGTTCTGCCATAAAATCAGCTAATACCACCTTATGCCCCTGCTCCTTTAAGATTGTAGCTACACATTCAACTCCAAGTGGCTCTCCGAAAAGAAAATTTTTTACTGTAGTTATCTTTTTATTCACCCATGGTCTTACAAGCAATATTCTCATTAGTCCTCCTTATACCCCAGCATATCTAAAAGCATTTTACACACAGCACTTGGTATGAAACTGCTTGTCAAATGCATATATCTTATATCCTTTTTTGCTCCGAGCCTGGATTTACTATATCCTGTAGTTTGTCCCAGATGAAGCCTTAAACATTGCTTTCTATAAGCCAGTTTTACTATGTATAAAAGCATATTCAAATAGGTATCATACTTTCTGTTACTTGCTTTATCTATTCCGCAAAATAAAAATATCAATTCTTTTTCAATCTGCTTTATTTGGAAAAAAGCTACTAATTCATTATTAGTTCCACGAACTTCATAAATTTCGGCATTCATTTTTTGAAAATATTCCATGTTCAATTTTTCAAGCCTTCCCTCTGAACGCTCATATACTTGTTCATATAAACTATAATGCTCTTTTTGAAAATTTTGCTTTGACAGTTTTGTAATGTTCAAATCATTTGACTTGTCAATTGCCCGTTTTAATCTTCTTCTATGCCTACTTCTTAAGCTTGTAAAAAATAATTCAAAGTCTCCTTTGAGCTCCATAGTATAGGTTCCCAAAGTATAAGCTTTTGGTAATGGAAGTTTTCCGTCTGTATTAAGTATTAACATCAAACGAAAACTCTTTAAATATAAAGAAAGAGACTCAAGGTTATTATCTCTACATACAAAACCAGCACAAGCTATTGACAAAGGAATACCTAATACTCTTATATTAAACTCAAGCTTTAACTTACTACTGAAAGTAAATAAATTAAGTTTAAGCCTATAAGTTACCATAATAATATTTTCTTCTTCATTAATATGATAATCTTGCTTACAGTAATTCACCTCTTCTAAAAATATCAGAAAATCCCTTTTTATAAATATATTATCTCCTGCTATCTTATCCCATATATACGGAAGTTTTTTTGCACTGTTATAAACCGTAAAGCTGCTATTCATAGTAATTCCTCATAAACCTTAAAAGTTTTATACTTATTTTTCATAAATCTACTTGTAATTGCCGTAGAGGCTTTATTACTTTTCATTATCCAACCAGACTCCAAATATACATAATCATTTCCTCTAAGCTTATAAAAATAATCAAGTAAAGCTATTACAGCCCCACTATTTTTATATTCCGGCAATACTCCAAATTCTGTTATTTTTACAGTATCTATTTTCTTTAAGCCCAGTTTATATTTCAATACTGAAAATATTCCAAGTCTTTTACCGATACCCAAAAGCTGATTAAAATCAGGATACCACAACATAAAGCCCACAGGTTTTTCATTATAGTAAACGAATAGCAGATTTTCTTCTTTTATTAGATATCTAAATGAAGAGAGCAACTCTATATCCTCTTCTTCTCTTGCTGTATAATAATATTTGTGATTTACAAAAGCTCTGTTATTTATTTGTGTGTATATGGCTGCTGTTTCTTTAATGTTTTTAAAATCTGCTTGTCTTATGATAAAATTCTTTGATATATATTTTCTTAATCTATCTGATAAGTTTACATCTATCTCTGAAATTTTTATTTTATAGCTATACAATATATCAGTAGGTTTCATATATTTTTCAATATGCTTTATATAGTATTCTTTGTTATATGCACTTCCAAAGCTTGGAATACTTCCAAACGAATCTGCTAATAGACCAAGTCCATAATTTACATGTAGGTTTAATCCAATCAAAATCTTGGAAGTCGACATTTCCTTAGCTTTTTGCTTAGCAAATTTATAAATTTCTCCAAAAACTTCTTCTTTATCTACAAAATCAAGAAATGCTATTTGCATGGTATCAGGCATTCTATCAATTACTGCTAAAATAAATGTCGCTTCGATTTTAAACTCATCAGAATACACTAAATATGGTTCTATATAGCTACCTTTTGTAATCTGTGCTTTTTGCTCCAATATATTAGGTAGTGAAACAGACTGTAAATCCCTAAATTGTTCATCATATTTATAAATATCTTTCTGAAAATCTATAAATTTCTTATAGTCTTTCTTTTTAGCATTTACTATATACATAGTTTCTCTTTTCTATTTTTAAATTTATATAAATTATTCTTAAAAAAGTTATGTCAAATAATATTAGGAGTCAATCTTTTTTTTATGTGATATCTGTAATAAAGATTGATTGCCATATAAAATAAATATCTTCCCGGAAATTTAAAAAACTCTTTTCTAAATATAGTTCTCTGCATTATATTGCCAATTTTAAATACCTTCTCATACAACGACCAATATTCCTCTGTAAGTTCTTCCGGACTCATATTAATAGGAATATGCACAGCCTGACTTCCGTCATAACTGTACATATCCTCTATATAAATCCTGTTTTCTTCAAGCATCTTCTTATGATACATTGTACCCGGAATAGGTGTAAGTATATAAAACCTTGGTACAACTATCTTACATTCCTTTATGAAATCAGCAGTTTTTCTTATAGACTCTATTGTATCAGCATCTGCTCCTACTACCATTTCTGTTGAAATATCTATACCTACAGATTGTATATTTTTAATAAGCCTTTTATATTCTGAAACCTTTGCCCACGATTTATTCATACTGTCGAGACTTTCCTGAACTATACTTTCAAGCCCAAAGCTGAGTGTCATACAACCACTCTTTGCCAACTTCTCAAGTAATTCTCTATCATCTCCTATATCTATTGAACATTGGCTTATCCATGTCATTTTCATAGGAATAATATAATCCAAAAGTTCCATCATATATTCCCTGTTCGACATAATATTGTCATCCAAAAGCATAAATTTATTAAACCCCAAAGCCTTTATCTGTTTTATGTCTCTGACAACATCTTCTATAGGTCTTCTTATATAACGATTCTTGTAGAGACAGTATATGGAGCAAAAGCTACAGGATTTCGGACATCCCCTTCCCGCCTGTACAGGCAACATATCTCCTATTTTTTTATTAAGAATCAAATCAAACCTTGGTAAAGGAGTTTCTATAATATTTATGGGCATATTATAAAAACTTTTAAGCTCACCATTAAGATAGTCTTTAAGCAATGCCGGATACGCTAATTCTCCGTCTCCTACTATTACACTGTCGCAGTATTTTTTTGCTTCTTCAGGCATAAGACTTACCATATATCCGCCCATAAATACTGTCTTGCCTCTTTTTTTAAATTCTTTTGCAATATCTATACTTCTTATAACAGCATGTCCCATACTGCCTATGCCGACTATATCTACTTCCATATCGAAATCTATATCGTCTATTGTTTCTAAAATTATTTTAACATCAAATTCATCCGGTGTCATTGCAGCAAGTAGTGGCATTGCAAGTCCTACAAAATAAAGTTTTGATTTTTTTATAGGCTTTCTTTCATGGTCATAAGGAGAGGATTGTATCAATACAAGTTTCTTCTTTTGCATACTATCTACCTCTTATAATTTTTTTTATATACTGCATAGTAACAAATTGACTTCCCCACCACATCTTAACCACTTCTTTTATTCCATATTTTTTTAGCATCTTAATTATATTATCCCCTCTTAAAACTATTCTTGCATATGTTTTAATAATTTGATAATAATACTGCCTTATACTCATATATTCCGGCTTAAGCACTATGTGTGCTAAATCCCACATGGCATAGTTTTGGCGTGATACCAATATTTTATCCTTATAATCATTATAAATCTCTGTTCCCGGTAATGGGGTAAGAGGTTGTAAGTTAACAAAACTTACTTTCAAACCTATTATGTAATCCTCTATTTGTTTAAAATCCTGTTTAGTAAAATCAGGTTTTAAAATCATAGTTGCATACAACTCTATTCCGTATTTTTGTAGAATCTTTATAGCTTTCTCATTATTTTCAAGAGAACTTCTCTTATTAAAATCCTTAAGGTCTTTCTCTCTTACCGACTCTATTCCCACAATTACTGCACTCAGCCCGTACCTTGACAGTCTTTTTATAATTCTTTCATGGCTTGCTATAAAGTCTGCCCTTCCGTAGACCAAAAATCTTTTATTTATATTCCTTTCTTTTAATCCATCACAAAAGCCATTCAGTCTGTCTTCATCAAACAAAAAATCATCATCTACTATATATACTTCCCTCTCCTTTATGCTCTCAAGCTCCTTCATAACATCATCAAGCTGTCTTGCATAGTACTTTCCTCCGGTTATTTCCTTGCAAAAACAAAAGTTACATTTGTAAGGACAACCCAATGACGTTTTTATAAGTGCACAAGGATTATGAAACATATAATAATATCTTTTTCTGTATTTTGAAACAGCCTCTCTGTCAGGATGAAAAATATTAAAAGAAGAACTTCTTATGTATTTTTTACCTTCTATGTAAGTTCCTTCTATGTCTTTAGTGTCTTCTCCTGATATCACTTTATCTATTATTTTAAGAAAGGTCTCTATAGGCTTTGAACATATTATGTAATCTATGTAATTTGAAACAAAATCTTCAGGTACTACTTCTGCATGAACCCCTCCCACAACAGTTATAATATCCTTTGATACATATTTTATTACTTTTGACATTTCCTTTACTACTCCTACGTGAGTAATATACGCTGTCATTCCTATAATATTAGGTTTATATTTTTTTATAAAAAACTCAATAGGCTTTTTTTCAAGTATCATATCTATAATTTCTACACTTGCTTTATTTTTATCTATATTCCCTACCAAATATTCAAGCTCTAATGGTTCACATATCATCACATGTTGCAACCCTATGGTTTCTTTTGGAGGTTTTGGACGAACCAATAATATACTTAGTCTTTTACTCACAATTTCTCACTTTCTTTTATACACTACAGCTATTATATTCGGCATAAAAAATGCCTTTTTAATACGACTAAAACCCATAAAGTTAAGATTATCTCCTGCAAAACTTTTAAGTTCTGTTATAGAAGGATAGTGTGCCTTGCCTGTTGTCAATTTTAATATGCTACATACAATGGCATCATAAAAGTTATTTACTGAAGCACATACAACTATAATGTATCCATTTTCTTTTAATAAATACGCCATATCCGTAATTGCTTTTGCCTGATTCTTATAATATGGTAAGGAATGTGTACAGGTAATTATGTCAAATTTGTCTTTTATATTCTCTCTTATATCACTTATATCTGTATTTATAAGTTTTGCTCTAATGCCCTCTATTTTAAAAGTTCTTTCTGCATGCTTCAACATATTTTTTGAATAATCTGCTCCAGTAATAGAAAAAGTCATGCCAAATTTTGAGTGCACCTGCTCTAAAAGTTGTCCTGTTCCACACCCAATATCAAGCAAACTCCCATTATCTATATCTGTCTTTTTAATAATACTTATTACTCTATCTCTACTTGGTTTTAATGAATACTTTTGCACCCAGAGTCTATTGTAATAATTTGCCCAAAAATCCCATATACCTTTCATATATGTATACCTTCCTGTCCAATACCATCTTCTTGATAATATAATACTCTTCTCTATTTTTTGATATTTTATATGGCATAAAATAAATTTGGATATTCTACTTTATTTTCAAATTATTAGCTAATTTTATTTCTAACGTATAGTCATGATTTAACCCTAATAAAAATTTTAATCAGAATTAATTTTCCACTACCATTGCGAACATATATAGCTACTATGTCACCTTGTTTTATTTCTAAGCTCACATAACTCAATATTTATTTTTTTCATAATATGATGATAAATTGCTGACGGATATTAAACTATCTTTATGATTATATAACAAATTAAGTAGTAACTTTTTCTTTGTCTCAATATCTTTTAATAAGTTTAGTTTTATCCAATTTTGCACAGAGTACTTTTACACCATTTTCCGTATTTTAAATTTTATAATGTCAAACTGGGAGTTGTTACGCTCCAAGATATTTAATATATATTGGACATGGGTTCCATTCATCCCATAAAGTTGGGAAACATTCCAATTCTTTATATCCCATAGCTATATAAAAATTATTGGTAATATCATATTCTTTGTAGTGACCCATCTGTATCGTTTTTACTTGTGAGTATGTGTAGCCCAGCTTCCTTGCCATAGTTTCGTAAGCTTCATTAAGTACTGATCCAATACCCATTCGATGGAATTTCTTTTTTATGCCAATTACAAAAATATCTGCACAATCCTTGCTGGTTGCGTTTAATACAACAAAACCAACCGACTCATCATTCATATAACAAGCGAGAAAAGGCTTTTCCTGTGAATCACGAATATACTCTTCTGTGCTTTCCGGTATTCCAAACCATTCTGAAAGGTCATATAATATTTCTCTAGATACAGCTTCCTTTTCCAGTTTATCTTCAACTTCTTTTATTTTTATATCCATTTACTCCTCCACAACTTCTATACTTTTAAATGTATACCTTTATTTCTTAAATTTTCTATACAATCATACAGATATTCAATATTATGCTCTTTGTAAATTGGACTGTCTACAATTTCCTCTTTAAGATTATCGTACTTTTCTGCTGTCCTTCCTCTATAATTTTTATCTTTCCATTCCGCAGAAACATTATATCCCCTTTTTTCCATCTCCTCCATAACCAATACATGGTAAATAAAAAGATGATATGGGGAATATGTAAACACATAATCCACAGTTTTATGTTTCTTTTTCCATCCATTGCCCCTCAGAGCACAACATTCCCTATGTTGTCCAAGAAGCTGATTTTTGGGCAATAAGTGGATAAGTTTTTCATGCCATAGTCTCATACTCTTCTCCTGTTAACAAGGTTGATTTTTCTAAATATTCATTAGGATATTTCTTTAGTAAAGTGTTAATGCATTCAATTACAACTTTCTGATTATTTTTCCCTTCCATATATTCATTTAATATATCAAATAATGCCTGTTTTTCAATTGTACTTGCGTCTTTTTTGAAATATCCCCATATGTGAAAAACGGAATTACTAAAATCTTTTTTACTCTCCTTCATATCTCTTGTTTCCTGTATTTTTTCATTTAGCCATAAAACATCCAGTTCTGTTCCTTTCAAGTATCCCCTTATCTCCAGATATGCTTTATGCGATTTGCTTAGTACAAAATATTTATTTTTTGCCCATAATTCTTCACATTCTCTTCTTATATCTTTGTTTCTCATATTGACGCCTCTTTCAAAATATTCAAACTTAAAACAAATCCCATATAATGTATCACCATTTAATACAGTTTTCTAATAAAATTATGGATAACTTATATAATTACATAAGATTAATATACATAGTTTATTGAAAAAATTAATTATTACGTTTTTCCATTATTCTATAAGATTTTAGTATAAGGCCTTATTAATAGCTTTTAAATTTTTATTTAGGTAAGGTATACATGAATATCCTACATTACCATATGTTAAAGTGGGCTTAGATACAAAGAATTTTAATTACTATAACCTCTTCAAATTCCGATTTTATAAATATCTTTGAGCAACAATTACTGTATATTTATCCGTATCATAAAAATCCCCTACTTCTACAAACTTATTCTTATGCCAGAAGTGCTCTGCCTGAGGGTTATCTTTTACCCATCCAAGACGAACTTTTGAAATTCCTATCTTAGCAAGACAAACACATAAATCCTCTATTATTCCGCTACCAATCCCTGTGTTTTGTATAGCCACATCTGTCATAAAGAACCCTATAAAAGCCGTTGTTTCATCAGGGAAATCCATGATTAAATCCATTACTGCAATCAATCTTTCCCCATCATAATATCCAATATAGTATTTGTCCTGCATATCCTTGTTCTGAGGTAGTGCATTCATATCGCAAATAATGCTCTCCTCAGATACTAATGGAGGACAATATTGATAGTACAAGGAATTTTTTCTACACAATTCATATATTCTCTCAACATCAGACTCTCCCATCATTTGAACAATGTATCTATCTGATAATAATGAAACATCCATTTAATCCCTCCATAAACTAAAAATTGATCATCAACTTAGAATTTATCTATCTTAAACATAATTATTATATCATTTTTAAGTTATATCTTCTACCGTTTAATTGTCTATTTGTCCTCAGATGCTCTATTTATCTTGATTATTGGTTATAAATTTAAACCTTTATTGTTTTTTATCCTCTCTTTTTTCCTGATGCAAATAGATTAATAGATGTTTATCTTTTAAATATATTCAAAACTCGCTTTACTTATCATACTAATGGGTATTTATAATGACATATAATCCTACTTTTAAAAATTCTTCATTTTAAAAAAATATATAATATTTTATGATATAATAAAATTACAATATATTAAATAAAAGCTTACGATTTGCCGACTTATAAATAGAGTATATCTTTATACTTATACTTTTTTAAAAATATATATAAAAGATACTAAAGTAACAGCTATTAATATTGTTGTTAAAATTAATATTTCAATAATGATTTAGTGTTATAGTGAAATTTTATTACCCTCTCAATTAATTTTAATTGATTTATATCTTTAAAAAAATATACGACTTAATTTTATAAATGAATTTATTATTAATTATAAATTTAAAAATTAACATTAGACCGAATAATATTATGTTTCAAAATTTTATTTAATACATTAAAAATATAGAATATAGGTGATATTTATGAAAAATGTGTTAGTTACAGGAGCTGACGGTTTTATAGGAAGTCATTTGACAGAAGAATTGGTAAAGCAAGGATATAAAGTTAGAGCTTTCGCATATTACAATTCGTTCAATTCATGGGGATGGCTTGATAGCCTGCCCAAAGATATATTAAATGAAATAGATGTTTTTACTGGAGACATACGAGATCCTAACGGCGTAAGAGAATCTATGAAAGGAATTGACGAAGTATTTCATCTTGCTGCACTGATAGCTATACCTTTCAGCTATCACTCTCCGGACGCATATGTTGATACAAATATAAAAGGTACACTTAATGTTTTACAAGCAGGTAGGGCATTAGACACATCAAGAATACTTGTAACTTCCACATCTGAGGTATACGGTACGGCTATGTATGTACCTATTGATGAAAAACATCCTTATCAAGGTCAATCTCCATATTCAGCTACAAAAATAGGTGCTGACAGATTGGCAGAATCTTTTTACAGAAGTTTTGATATGCCCATAACAATAGTTCGCCCATTCAACACATATGGTCCGCGACAATCTGCAAGAGCAATAATACCTACTATAATAACACAATTATTATCCGGAAAAGAACAACTTGAAATAGGCTCTTTGACGCCTACAAGAGATTTTAATTATGTAAAAGATACTGTTAACGGTTTTATTTCCATTTCAAAAGCTAAAAATACAATTGGAGAAGAAATAAATATTGCAACACAAAACGAAATATCTATAGGTACTTTGGCAAATGAGTTAATCAGACAAATCAATCCAAATGTGAAAATAGTTTGTGATGAACAAAGATTAAGACCTCAAAAAAGTGAAGTAAACAGATTACTCGGTTCAAATGAAAAAATTAAAAATCTCACCGATTGGACACCTAAATATACATTTGAACAAGGACTGTCAGAAACGATAGAATTTTTTAAAAACAATTTGAATAAATATAAAACAGATATTTATAATATTTAGTGGAGGCTTTTTATGAGTAATAAATTTATTCCTTTGTCAGTTCCCAATTTAAAGGGAAATGAGCTTGATTATGTAACAAAAGCAGTAAAAGAAGAATGGGTATCTACAGGCGGACCTTTTGTTAACGATTTTGAAGAAAAAATCGCAAAGTATGTAAAATGTAAAGGTGCAGTATCTTGTCAAAACGGAACTTCAGGTATACACATAGCTCTTAAACTTTGTAATGTAAAAAATGGCGATGAAGTCATAGTTCCTACACTTACATTCATAGCAGCTGTAAACCCTGTAAAATATTTAGGAGCAGAGCCTATTTTTATGGATTGCGACGATTCTTTGACATTAGACCCTGACAAATTGGAAAATTTTTGTAAAAATGAATGTGTATTTGAAAACGGCGCACTCATAAATAAAAATACAAAAAAAATTATAAAAGCATTGGTAGTTGTGCATGTATTCGGAAATATGGCAGATATGGAAAAAATAATGGATATTGCAAACAAATACAACCTCAAAGTTGTTGAAGATGCAACAGAGGCAATAGGCACATACTATACATCAGGAAGATATGCAGGAAAATATGCAGGAACTATAGGAAATATCGGAATATACTCATTCAACGGAAATAAGATAATGACTACAGGCGGTGGAGGTATGATTATATCTGATGATGAAGATTTGTTGAAAAGAGCAAAACATTTGACAACACAGGCAAAAAGTGACGAATTGTATTATACTCACGATGAAATAGGATACAATTATCGTATGACTAACTTACAGGCAGCACTTGGTTTAGCACAATTAGAACAGCTTGAAAAATTTATTCAAACAAAAAAAGACAACTATGAATTTTATAAAAACTCCATAAAAAATATTAAAGGGTTAAAAATACTTGATTTCAAACAAAATATAAGACCTAACTACTGGTTTTATTCACTTTATGTAGATGACACTTATCCACTTGATAAAGACGGTGTAATAAAATACCTGTTAAGCAAAAATATACAAACAAGACCTATATGGGGACTTATAAATGAGCAATTACCATATAAGAAAAGCATATCATACAAAATAGAAACAGCAAAAAAATATATCAATCACATTGTAAACATACCATGCAGTTCAAATCTTGATAAACAAGACATCGAATATGTTATAGAATGTCTAAAAACAGTAGAATAAAAAATCTCAAATATAAGATAAGAGGTTATCGCAATGAATGTTCAAGAATTTTTAATAGATGAAAATGCCACTATGCTTGAAGCCATGGCACAGTTGGATGAAGTTGCAAAAAAAAATCTGTTTGTGGTAAGAGATAATAAATTTGTCGCAGTCATAACAGATGGGGACATAAGAAGATGGATACTGAAAAAAGGTAATTTGGTAGCCAAAGTAAAAGACATAGCAAACTATAATCCAAAATATATTTATATTAAAGATGAAGTTGATTCAAGAAAATATCTCAAAAAATATAAAGTTGATGCACTTCCAATAGTAGATGATAACAAAAACATAGTATCCATAGTATTTTGGAATGATGAAAAGATAGGCTTGGAACACAAGTTAAATATACCTGTGGTTATTATGGCAGGTGGAAAAGGTACAAGACTGTATCCATATACAAAAATACTCCCAAAACCACTAATTCCAATAGGTGAAATACCAATAGTCGAACATATCATAAATAAATTTAACAGCTACGGTATGAATAATTTCTATCTAATCGTAAATCACAAAAAAAATATGATCAAAGCATATTTTAATGAAATAAATAAAAATTATAACGTAAACTATATAGACGAGGATATTCCGCTCGGTACAGGTGGAGGTCTCAGCCTGTTAAAAGGCAAAATAAACTCTACTTTTATACTGTCAAACTGCGATATACTCATAGAAGAAAACTATGAAACTATATATAATTATCACAAAGAAAAAAACAATCTCATAACAATGGTATGCTCATTGAAAAATATTAAAATACCATATGGAGTTGTAGAAATAAATGAAAATGGCGAAATTGACAACATAAAAGAAAAACCGGAAATATTATTTTTTACAAATACAGGTATGTATATCGTGGAGCCGAGAGTTATAGAAGAATTGGAGCAAAATAAATCCATAGGTTTTCCCGATGTTGTAGATAAATACAGAAAACAAGGCGAAAAAATAGGAATATTCCCTATAGGTGAAAAAAATTGGATGGATATGGGACAATTCGATGAAATGGAAAAAATGAGAAAAAGGTTAGAAGACAATGAATAAAAAAATTCTTCTCATAGGTGGCGGAGGTCACTGTAAAGTAATATTGGACAGCTTATTACAATATGAAGATTATGATATTTCCATAATAGATAAAAAAGAAAATATAGGAAAATCCATAATGGGCATAAAAATAATAGGTTCAGACGATGATATTGCAAGACTATACTCTCAAGGATATAAATATGCCTTTATATCTTTAGGAAGTATCGGAAATCCTAAAATAAGAATAAAATTATTTGATATGATAGATAAAATAGGTTTTGAAATTCCAAATATAATAGATAAATCCGCCGTAATAAGCAGATATGCAAAACTGCAAAAAGGTATATTTGTCGGTAAAAAATCTGTTATAAACTCAGGAAGCATAATAGAAAACGGATGTATAATAAACACAGGCGCAATAATAGAGCATGACTGTGTAATCAAAGAATTTGTTCATATTGCTTCAGGTACGGTTTTAGGCGGAAATGTAACTATTAATAAAAATACACATATAGGTTCTAACTCCACGATACGAAACAATTTGACAATAGGAAAAAATACTATTATAGGAATAGCGAGTGTCATAACAAAAAACATGGAAGATAATAAGTTGGCATACGGTAATCCCTGTAAGGAAATAAAAAATATATAGAACTAATTAATACAATTTTAAAAAAAATATTTAGATTAATACAGTTTTATAAATAAATTTGAAAGTTAACTACTATAAATGCAAAAAACGGAGGTAATATGGGCGTATTTATAATTGCAGAAGCAGGTGTAAATCACAACGGAAGTTTAAAGCTTGCAAAAAAATTAGTAGATGAAGCAAAAAATGCAGGTGTAGATTGTATAAAATTTCAGACATTTATGGCAGAAAATATAGTTTCAAAAACAGCAGTAAAAGCCGAATATCAAAAACAAAATACAAATAATGCAAGCGAATCCCAATATAATATGCTCAAAAAACTCGAGCTTTCTTTTTCAGATTTTATAGAATTAAATAATTATTGTAAAGCAAAAAACATACAATTTTTATCAACAGCTTTTGATTTTGACAGCATAGATTTTCTTAGCTCACTCGATATGAATGTATGGAAAATACCATCCGGAGAGATAACTAACCTGCCTTATCTTATAAAAATAGCAAATTTAGAAAAAGATGTAATTCTATCGACAGGGATGAGCACCATGGAAGACATACAAAATGCTCTTTCAGTTTTAAAAACAAACGGAGCCGGCAATATAACCGTCTTGCACTGCACAACAGAATACCCTGCTCCATTCACAGATGTAAACTTAAAAGCTATGCTGACAATAAAAGATGAATTTAATGTGAATATAGGTTATTCAGATCACACAAAAGGCATAGAAATACCGATATCCGCAGTCGCATTAGGTGCTACCGTAATAGAAAAACACTTCACCCTTGATAAAAATATGCAAGGACCTGACCATAAAGCCAGCTTAGAGCCTTATGAACTGAAAAAAATGGTTGAATCCATAAGAAATGTAGAGTCTGCATTAGGTGACGGTATAAAAAGATTAGCTGAAAGCGAGAAAAAAAATATATCAATTGCAAGAAAAAGTATTATTGCAAAAAAAGATATAAAAAAAGGCGAAATATTTACACAAGAAAATTTGACCGTTAAACGACCTGGAAACGGTATAAGTCCTATGAAATGGTTTGAAATATTAGGTCAAGAAGCCATAAAAGATTTTAAAGAAGATGAGTTGATAGAAATATGAAAAAAATAATAAGTGTACTTACTGCAACAAGAGCAGAATACGGACTTTTAAAACCCCTTATAAAAAAACTCAGTAAAATAGAAGAATTTGATATAAGAATAGTCGCTACAGGTATGCACTTATCACAAGAATTCGGACTAACTTACAAAGAGATAGAGCAAGACGGATTTATCATAGACAAAAAAATAGAAATACTTCTAAGCTCTGACACATCTTCGTCCGTTTCAAAATCTATGGGGCTTGCCATGATTAGCTTTGCAGATTATTTTTCATCTCTTAAACCAAATTTGTTGATAGTCTTAGGTGACAGATATGAAACTTTAGCTGTATCACTTGTAGCAATGAATGAAAAAATTCCAATCGCACATCTTTATGGAGGAGAAAAAACCGAAGGAGCAATAGACGACGTAATACGCCATTCAATAACTAAACTTAGCTACCTTCATTTTACAAGCACAGATGAATATAGAAAAAGAGTTATACAACTCGGTGAACATCCAAACAGAGTATTTAATGTAGGTGCACTCGGCATAGAAAACATACTCAACGAAAAACTCCTCACAAAAAAAGAATTGGAAGCTTCATTAAATATAAGCTTGGATAAAAAATATGCAATAGCCACTTTTCATCCTGTAACACTCGAAGATAAAACTGCAAAAGCACAGATTACAAATTTACTTGATGTGTGCAGTGAATACGAAAATATAAATTTCATCTTCACAAAATCAAATGCTGACGCAAACGGAAGAATGATAAACAAAATATTAGACGAATACGAAAAAAAAGTAGATAACATATATGTATTCACATCACTTGGTATGCTCAGATATTTAAGCGCTTTAAAATATTGCTCATTTGTAATAGGAAATTCATCGAGCGGACTTTTAGAAGCACCTACATTCAAAATACCCACAATAAATATAGGAGACAGGCAAAAAGGTAGGCAAAAAGCAAGTAGCGTTATAGATTGTTTACCCGATAAATCATCCATACAAAAAGCAATAGATAAAGCAACAGAAAATGAATTTATTGATATTTCCAAAAATACAGTAAATCCATACGGAGATGGAAATTCATCAGATAAAATAATAAAAATTCTAAAAAAATATCTGCTAAAAGAAAATATAGACCTTAAAAAAAGTTTTTATGATTGTGAGGTAAATGAGTGAAAAATATAGCTATCATACCGGCAAGATCCGGTTCAAAAGGTCTTAAAGATAAAAATATAAAGCTTTTAAACGGAAAACCCCTATTATATTATTCAATAAATGTAGCCATAAAATCAAAAATGTTCGATGAAATAATGGTTAGCACAGATTCTCAAAAATATGCCGATATCGCAATGTCATTCGGTGCAAGCGTACCCTTTCTACGAAATGATTTACTTTCAAACGACAATGCTTCATCTTGGGACGTAGTAAAAGATGTGATTTTGCATTATAAGAAAATGGGAAAAACTTTTGATACAGCAACATTACTTCAACCAACATCCCCTCTTAGAACAGCAGAAGATATAAAAAACGGCTATAAAATAATGCAAGAAAAAAATGCAAATTTAGTAACAGGTGTATGCGAAATGGACCACAGTCCATTATGGTCAAATACATTACCCCATGATAACTCTATGGAAAATTTTATCAATCCTTCTGTTGTCAAAATTCCAAGACAGGAAATACCTACTTATTACAGAATAAACGGTGCATTATATATAATAAAAATTTCTCATCTTTTCAGCGTATCTGACATATACTCAGATAAAAGCTACGCACATATAATGCCAAAGATGCATTCCATAGATATAGATGATATATTTGATTTCAAGCTTGCAAGCATTCTTATGAATGATTCAATTCAAAACAATTAAAAAATAATGAACTTTTTCATAAAAATTTTAAAAAATAATTCTTGTTTTTCCTGTAAAAACTTGAACAAATCAGTTTTTTGATATACACTTATATTTAGAAACAATGTATTTTAAATATAAGTGTATATTTTTTGCATAATAGCATTATACTAATACCTATTTGATTAATGGACATTATAAAAAATAATAATTAGTTTTTTAATGATTATAAATTGAAAGTATCCATTATCTGATCAGGTATTAGTATTACATTTAAAAAATATTAAACTATAAATATTATTTGGAGGTTTCACTTGGAACGTTATGATATTGTTATAATAGGTGCAGGTGCAAGCGGTGTGTTTGCATCATATGAATTTACAAAAATGGATACGAATGCAAAAATTCTTATGATTGATTCAGGTAATCCTATAGAAAAAAGAACCTGTCCTATCTCTGAAGGAAAGGTTAAAAACTGTATTAAGTGTACGCCTTGTAACATAATGAAAGGCTTTGGTGGTGCAGGCAGTTTATCAGACGGCAAATATAATATAACTAACAATTTTGGGGGAGATTTATATAAATATATAGGAAAAAAAGAAGCACTTGATTATATGGAATATGTAGATGAAGTGCTATGTAGTATTGACGGTCACGGGTCAAAATTATATTCAACATCAAAAACCAATATAAAGACTATGGCTATAAAAAATGACTTACATCTATTGGAAGCAAAAGTAAGACATTTCGGAACAGACAGAAATGTAAAGATATTGGAAAAAATATCAGCATATATAAGCAAAAAGGTTGATATGCTTTATAATACAACAGCTGAAAACATAGAATACAAAGATAATGAGTTCTATATACAAACTGACAAAAAACAAGAATTTACATCAAAATATGTGATACTTGCTGCAGGTCGCTCCGGTTCAAAATGGATAGGAAACATATGTGACAAGATGAAAATACCTACTACAAAAAACAAAGTTGATATCGGAGTTAGAGTGGAATTGCCTGCAGAAGTATTCAAACATATAACTGACGAAGTTTATGAAAGCAAAATAGTATATCAAACAAGAAAATACAATGACCTTGTAAGAACATTTTGTATGAATCCATACGGAGAAGTAGTGGCCGAAAATACTAACGGAGTTGTAACTGTAAATGGACATTCATATTCAGATCCTTCACTTCACACAGAAAATACAAATTTTGCATTACTTGTAAGCAATACATTTACCGAGCCGTTCAAAAACAGCAACGAATATGGAGAATCCATAGCACGCCTTTCAAATATGTTAGGTGGTGGTGTTCTTTTACAAAGATTCGGTGATTTAAAAAGAGGTAAGAGAAGTACACAACGCTCAATAGAAAAAAGTTTTATAGTACCTACACTTAATGCCACACCTGGAGATTTAAGCCTTGTAATACCAAAAAGACAACTCGACTCAATAATAGAAATGATAGAAGCACTTGATAAAA
The DNA here is from genome assembly GCF_000238115.1 of Peptoanaerobacter stomatis. Taxonomy (GTDB): domain Bacteria; phylum Bacillota; class Clostridia; order Peptostreptococcales; family Filifactoraceae; genus Peptoanaerobacter; species Peptoanaerobacter stomatis. Next base: position 30,658 of record NZ_JH414554.1, read on the forward strand.
TTGCTCCGGGAACAGCTAACAACGATACATTATTATATGGAGTTGAAGTAAAATTCTATAATTCAAATGTAGAAGTAGACAGTAATTTAGAAACAAAAATAAAAAATCTATACGTTGTAGGTGACGGTTCCGGAGTAACACATTCACTATCACAAGCATCAGCCAGCGGTGTACATGTAGCAAAAAAAATACACGAAAAAATTCAAGCAGAAAATTAGTAATAATATATAATTTATAATACTATTTACACATTTAAAATACCGTATAATTTTAATTTCCATATGTATATATTTTACGTAATACTTATGTACTATTTCTTAATCTATACGGTTTTTTAAAAGATTTTTGATATAAGACATAAAAGACTGTATATTAGAATATCGTGTTAATATACAGTCTTTTTTGTGTAAAGAAAACCCCCCGCTATGCGGGGGAGTTCAAAAAAGGCTAAGCCTATGAGTGGACAAAAAAACTCCCTTTGATTAAAATAAAGTTACTTTCTGACAATAACAAAATAAAATCAAAGGGAGGTCATAAAAATGAATGACAATAAGAGTTTATCACATACAAAGTATAATTGCAAATACCACATAGTATTTGCACCAAAATATAGAAGAAAAGTATTCTATGGAGAAAAAAGAAGAGAGATAGGAATAATATTGAGGAAATTATGTGAGTATAAAGGAATAACAATAATAGAAGCAGAGTGTTGTCCGGACCACATTCATATGTTTGTAGAAATACCACCTAAATATAGCGTATCAAGTATAATGGGTTATTTGAAAGGCAAAAGTAGTTTGATGATATATGAAAAATTTGGGAGCTTGAAATTCAAATATAGAAATAGAGAATTTTGGTGCAGAGGATATTATGTAGATACAGTAGGAAAGAATGCAAAAAAGATAGCAGAATATATAAAGAATCAATTAGAAGAAGATAAAATAGGAGAACAGATGAAAATAAATTATAAAGAAGACCCATTTATGGGTAGCAAGTAAAGAAGTATAATGCAAATGTCAGAAAGTATGTACGCCTGTTAGGGCGTTGCTGGAAATAGAGCCTTATAGGCGTATATGAAAAACCACCAGCTATGCTGGTGGATATTTATTATATATCTACTATATTATAATCATTTCTCGTAATATTTTTTACATCATATAATGCCTTATCAGCCATATCAAAAAAGTCTTCTATACTGTGTCGATTGTCAAAAAAGCCGAAACATACCCCTTGTGTTATTGTCACTTTGTCGGAAATTTTGGAATATTTATGCTCTATATTACAGTTTATAATTTTTTCTTTAAGAGTATTAACTATCTCTTCAACTTCATCTTTTAAATATCCGTTATATATTATTACAAATTCATCTCCGCCGTATCTGAATGCAAACATATTTTCTTTTATATTTACCAATGATTGAATTTCTTTTGCTATCGTCTTTATACATCTGTCTCCTGCCGTATGGCCGTAGTTATCATTATATTCTTTGAAAAAATCTATATCAACTATCTCTATGCTCAACGTTTGATGATTTTTAAGCAGCTGATTGTATATATTTTTAGAATAATCTTCATATGCAAATCTGTTAGGTATATTTGTAAGTGCATCCGTTTCAGATTTTTTACGCAGATTTGTATTTTCTTTCAAAGAAATTACCATTTTATTTACACTCTCGGAAATCAGGCTCATCTCATCTCTTGTTTTCAGATTTAACGGTCTTTCCGGTATAATTCCATCTTCAATCTGCTTTAAATAATCTGTTGTAATTTTTATGGCAGATGTCCATTTAGAAGTTAAAAACACTATGATTATACCACATATTAATATAGTAAGAATCATAATAATAGATATATTTTGCACAGAATATGATATTTGTGATTTAAGCTCCGTTATATTTCTTCCTACAACTATAGCCCCGACAGTATTTCCGTTTTTATCTGACAATCTGTTGTAAAGACAATATATCATACCTCCTGCAACATTTGCCTCTCCTGAATAAGTGCCTATATTATCTAATGAATCAGCCACATTTTTCGTTATATAAGTCCCTACTATTGATTTACCCTCAGGACTTTTCGTACTTCCTGCAACTCTTAAATAATGTCCTTCTTCATATCCTGCTGATGTCTCAGTTTCTTCAACATACCCAAGCTCGGCATTTTTATCCAGCATAAAAACATAGGCAAAAGTTCCTGTTTTCCTTTCATGTTCCAAAAAAGGTTCAAGATTAGCTTTTTCTTCAGTTCCGTCTCCTATTAAAACATCTCCGAAATATATTTTATCGCCTTTTATTTGCCATTCAAATTTACTATTATTACTGATCAAATCTTCTATATAATTTATATCGGACTGCAATCTCTGAGACATCAAGTTTTCTTCTAATCTTGTTATTGCAGAAGTAATCGCCAAATTCATAAATAAGAATAAAACTAATGAAAATACCATATATGTTAAAATTATTTTAGAATACATTGTTTTAAGCAACAAAAAATCTTTAATTTTTATAAATTTTTCAGATTTCATCTATATCTTTCACCTTAAATCAAAATAAATACATAAATCATTTATACTATTTTTTTTAAATATATTGTATTATTTTTATTAATAAATTAAATACTGTTTCTTATAATACACTAAATCACAATAAATTACAATAGAAATTATTATAAAATTTTTCTGATCTGTAAAAAAAATTACAAAAAAGATCCTTACACTTCTATTTTGTGTAAAGATCTTTTTGATTTTGCCGACTTAATAACATTGTACAAAAATACAGTTTTTTTATTTATCTTTATAATGGTGTTTATCCTCAAGCACCATATCTTTGACTTTCATAAGTCTTATCTGTGTACTTCTCTCGTTTTCATCAAGTTTCATAACTATATACTTGATATTTCTTTGCATTTCCGGTATCATAACATGCTCTAATGCATTTACTCTTCTTCTTGTTTTTTCTATCTCGCTTGCCATCAGCTGACAAGATTTTTCACATTCAGCCAATTTGAGCAAATCCGGTAAAATATCTGATAATTCTTTTACAGAATCATCCAATTCCGCTGATGTAAAAGCATAACCGTATGAGTACACGTCATTTGAATCCGCAGTTTTAGTTTTCGTTTCAAATACAGGTATTGTGACGCTCATAGCATTTCTGCTCTTAACATCAAGATATACTTCTTGTTTTGGAGCCATTATAGCAACTTTCAATATTTCTTCTGACATACTTGCTGAGGCAAGTGCGAATTGCTTATTGGCTTTTTTTATTTTTTCTTCAACATTTTCCCTAAGAACTTTGTTTACTCTAACTAAATCAAGAAATTGTTTCATAAGTTCATCTCTTTTGTCTTTTAAAAGCTTATGACCTCTTGTAGCAGTTTTCAGCTTTTTTTTGAGTCTTGTAAGTTCCATTCTGGTAGGGTTTACGGTCTTGCTTGCCAAAATCTCGCCTCCTTTTTACCAATTTAAATATTATTAGTTTTATTTTCCGTAGAATTCATCAAGATATTCATCTTTTATTCTTTTTAATTCTGCTCTTGGTAGTATTGAAAGGAGTTTCCAACCTAAATTAAGTGTTTCTTCTATTGTTCTGTTTGTTTCATAGCCTTGTGATACATATTCTTTTTCAAAAGCATCTGAAAATTTTGCATATAACAAGTCTATATCTGTAAGCGCAGCCTCTCCAAGTACGACCATCAGTTCTTTTGCCTCTTTACCTCTGGCATATGCGGCAAATAACTGGTTCATAGTGTCTGCATGATCTTTTCTTGTTTTTCCTTCTCCTATACCTTTATCTTTCAAACGTGACAATGATGGCAATACGTCTACAGGAGGCGTCAAGTTTTGTCTATACAGGTCACGAGTTAATATTATTTGTCCTTCTGTTATATAACCTGTAAGGTCAGGAATTGGGTGAGTTTTGTCATCCTCAGGCATTGTAAGTATAGGTATCATTGTTATACTTCCCTTTGAACCTTTCTTTCTTCCTGCTCTTTCATACATAGTGGCAAGGTCTGTATACATATATCCTGGATATCCTCTACGTCCCGGTACTTCTTTACGTGCTGCCGATACCTCACGAAGTGAATCGGCATAGTTAGTTATATCTGTCAATATTACAAGAACGTGCATATTTTGCTCAAATGCCAAATATTCTGCTGCTGTAAGAGCCATTCTCGGTGTTGATATTCTCTCAACAGCCGGGTCATTCGCAAGATTCACAAACATTACTGTTCTATCCAACGCACCTGTTTGTCTAAAGCTTTCTGTGAAGAAGTTTGATTCTTCAAATGTTATACCCATGGCAGCAAATACAACGGCAAAAGGTTCTGTAGTACCTCTAACTTGTGCCTGTCTTGCTATCTGTGCAGCCAATTTTGAGTGTGGAAGACCACTGGCAGAAAATATAGGCAATTTTTGTCCTCTAACAAGCGTATTAAGACCGTCTATTGCTGATACTCCTGTTTGTATAAATTCTTGCGGATAATCTCTTGCCGCAGGATTTATAGGCAAGCCGTTTATATCCAATCTTTTGTCAGGCAATATTTCAGGACCTCCATCTATAGGTCTTCCCAAGCCGTCAAAAACACGTCCCAACATATCAGGAGATACTGCAAGCTCCATACTTCTACCTAAAAATCTAACTTTACTGTTTGAAAGGTTTATTCCTGTAGAGCTTTCAAATAACTGAACTAAGGCATTTCCTTCGTCTATTTCCAAAACCTTACAACGCCTTTTTTCTCCGTTAGCAAGCTCTATTTCTCCTAATTCGTCATACGCAACATTTTCTACATCTTTTACCAGCATAAGAGGGCCGGCAACTTCTTGTATCGTTCTATATTCTTTTGCCATTATTCTTCCTCCTTATTGCTAATAAGATTTTTGATATCTTCTTTAAGCTCTTTTGATATGTTTTCAAATACTGTATCAACTTCTGATTCAGGAGTGTATTTAAATCTACCTATTTTTTCTCTTATAGGCATTTTTACTATTTTATCTATCTTGACATTATTGTTAAGCGCTTCTACGGCTTCATCATAGAATTCCAATATCAATTTCATCATTTTAAACTGTTTCTTAGCTGATGTATATGTGTCTACTTCATGGAAAGCTACTTGGTGCAAATAGTCTTCTCTTATTGAACGTGCCGCCTCCAATTTTAATCTATCTATTGATGACAATGCGTCCATACCGACAAGTTTAACTATTTCTTCCAATTCTGACTCTTCATGTAGCATAAGAACAAATCTTGCTCTTAACTCCATCCATTTTTCATCAACTTCAGTATTAAACCATTCTCCTAAACTGTCAGTATATAATGAATAACTTGTCAGCCAGTTTATAGCAGGGAAATGTCTTCTATATGCCAAGTTTGAATCCAATCCCCAGAAAACTTTTACTATTCTAAGTGTTGCCTGTGATACAGGTTCAGATATATCTCCTCCAGGAGGTGAAACAGCCCCTATGGCAGATAATGCACCTTGTCTTGGATTTTGACCAAGTGAATATATAAGTCCTGCTCTTTCATAGAATTGTGCCAACCTACTTCCAAGGTATGCAGGGTAACCTTCTTCACCCGGCATTTCTTCAAGTCTACCTGACATTTCTCTGAGAGCTTCCGCCCATCTTGATGTAGAGTCAGCCATAAGTGCTACTGAATATCCCATATCTCTAAAATATTCCGCAATAGTTATTCCGACATATATTGATGCTTCACGAGCTGCAACCGGCATATCTGAGGTATTTGCTATAAGCACAGTTCTTTCCATAAGTGATTTTCCTGTTTTAGGGTCAACCAACTCAGGAAACTCGTTAAGAACGTCTGTCATTTCGTTTCCACGTTCTCCACAACCTATATATACAACTATATCTGCGTCCGCCCATTTTGCAAGCTGATGCTGAACAACAGTCTTACCGCTTCCAAAAGGTCCAGGAACTGCTGCAACTCCACCTTTTGCAACAGGAAACAATGTATCTATTACTCTTTGTCCTGTCATAAGTGGCATTTGTGGTGGCAATTTTTTGCTATATGGTCTTTCATTTCTAACAGGCCATTTTTGCAACATAGTTATATTTATTTCTTTTCCATCTTCATCTTCCAAAACAGCTATAGTATCTTCGATTGTATAACTTCCTGAATTTATGGACTTTACTTTTCCCTTTATTTTATAAGGTACCATTATTCTTTGTTCAACTACTTCAGTTTCTTGAACTGTACCTATTATGTCACCTTGTTCTACGTAATCTCCTACTGATACTGATGCTTTGAAATTCCATTTCTTTTCTCTATCAAGTGACGGTACTTCTACACCTCTTGCCAAATTTGTTCCGGCCTTTTTCATTATTCCTTCAAGTGGTCTTTGTATACCGTCAAACATCCCTCCGATAAGTCCCGGAGCAAGCTCAACGCTAAGTGGAACTCCTGTAGACTCTACCGGCTCTCCCGGTTTCAGTCCTGAAGTTTCTTCATATACTTGCACAGACGCTTCATCACCATGTATTTCTATTATTTCACCTATAAGTCTTTCATTACTTACACGGACAACGTCATACATGTTGGCATCTCTCATTCCGGATGCTATAACAAGCGGTCCGGCTACTTTTTTTATGATTCCTTTGCTCATTTTATCAAATCACCTTCTTATATTTTTAATCATTGCCAAAAATAATATCCGATCCGACTGCTCTTTCAACAGATTTTTTGACATTAAGAATACCTCTGCCTGTATTTCCTGTTATTCCCGGAATAGGTATTATAGCCGGAAGATACACATTGGCATAATTGTCTATATATTTTTCAAGTTTTTCCTGAAGTGCTTCTGTCAAATATATTACTCCATAGTTATCTCCGGTAAGTTTCTTAAATATTTCAACAGCCTGTTCATCACTTTCTACCGCATAGGTATCAAGACCAAGTGTCGCAAAACCTTGAACACTTTCTATATCGCCCATAACTGCTATTTTATACATACATATCCCTCATTCTCTTTTTAACTTCTTCTTGCTTTAAATCATTTCTTTTAGCTACTGTAAGTATCCTTACCGTCTTTATTTCATTTTCTCTTGCTAAAATATATGCTATTATAGGAGAAATTGTCATAGGTGTATATTTTTCTTTTCTTATAGCACTTATTATCTGATTGTCGCACCAACATTCAAAGACTGCAAAATCAGTTTTTATAGCGTCTACAGCTTCCTTAAAATCAGTAGTTTCTAAATATGAATATATATTTTCCACACCTTGCACTGCCATATCGGCAAGCACGTTGATATCTATTTTATCACAAGACACCAATGCCATATCGAAAAACTTCCTGTCTTTTCCTGTTTTTGCTCCTCTTATAGCTATCTTGATATCTGCTATTACCACCTTCATTTGAGCATATTCTGTTAACAATAAGTTTTTACTTTCCTTAGATAATTCTATTATATACTCCAAACAGCCTTTATCCAAAATCATATCACAAAGTTGACCGTCACCTGTTTTAAACATAATTTCATAAGCTTCAAGTGCATAATTTGCTATTTGTTCCGGTAAATTGGCAAAATTTTTATTTTTTACCGCATCTATTATTTCGTCTACAGATATTGAACCGTTTTTCAAATATATAGAACTATCATTTACTTTAGTATATTCAGATTTTATAGCGGCTTTTAAATTATGAAAATCTTTTTCAACTCTAAGAGTATCAAATATACTCATATCCTCAAACATTTCTCTCATCAATGACCATATCTTGTCACTTTCAACGGAAAGTATATTATCCAATTTCTCGCTTCCGTCTCCCCATCCCTTATCCACAAGTATTCTGTTCATAGATTCAACGGAATTAGATGATATTAATTGTTCTATTACTGATGAATCAAGAAGGTTCACTTCTTTTGCCCTTATTCTTGCAACGGCATATATATGCTCATTATTAGACATTTATAGCCTCCTTCTTAATTAAATAAAAATGAATTTATCTTATCTTCAAGTAACTCTCTTTTCTCAGAAAAAATGGCTTCAAGTGAACAATTTTCTTCTACATCTTTATATATTATCACAAATCCTGATTTTTCATTAGAAACTTGATCATCTAATACAAGAGTTCCTTTTGAATTTTCAGATAACTTTGAATTTAATCTTGAAACTAATTCTTGACCGATACTATTCTTATCAGATGCTGTCAATCTAATTTTTCCTTCTTCTTTATGAGCGTATTTTAATGCTATTTTTTCAAGGAATGTTATATACTCATCTTTTGAAAGATTCTTTATATAATTTTTAGATTTTTCTATTATATCGGATATAATATTTTGTTTCTCTTCAAGTATCATTTTTTTCTTTTGAGATATAGCGGATGATATACCTTTTTCCAAATCAAGCTTGGAAATTTGTTCGAGCTCTTTTTCAAAAACAGCTTTTTTTTGAATTAATCTTTTCTTCCTGCTCTTTTATCATATCATCAGCAATTTTTCTTCCCTCAGACTCTATCTGTTCAACAGTTTGTCTGCTTTGCGCTTTTATTTCATCGAGGATTTTTTCCAATCCAGTCATCTTATATCCTCCCAACAATTTTTTTATCTAAATTGTGATTAACTATTATTATATAGTTAATGCTCCAACTCCGTTTACTGCAAGTATTGATACAAGAAGTGCAAGAACCGCATATGTTTCAACCATTGCCGGGAATATCATCGCTTTACCGAATTGATCCGGTTTTTTAGCCACAAGCATTATACTTGCTACTGACACTTCACCTTGGTATTTACCTGACATAAGACCAACTATAGCTATAGGTAAACAAGCTGCCAAATATAAAAGACCTTTTGCAGTTGACATTTCTGCACTTCCACCTAATATACCTATTTGTGTAAGTGTTATAAACGCTATAAGTAGACCATATATACCTTGTGTACCGGGTAAAAGTTGCAATACCAAAACTTTACTGAATTGTGAAGGATCTTCAGATACTACTCCTGCTGCCGCTTGTCCTGCTTTTCTTACCCCTATAGCTGAACCTATACCTGCCAACAATGTTGCAAGTGCTGCTCCTAATAATGCATAAACTACTCCCATATTTTGTAAATTAGACATTTTTTCTACTCTCCTTAAATTTAAAATATTTTGTATTCATTCTTAGTGGATTAAATTTTGAACCTCCACCTTCATAGAATTTGCCAAAAAATTCTACATATTGTAATCTGTTTGTATGAACATATGCACCAAGTGCATTTATTCCTAAGTTAAATATATGTCCGCCCAATATTATTATAGCAAATAATACTCCGCCTACTACTTTTCCTGATGCATCCACTACCATACCGGCCATCATATTTATTACAGATGCTATTACACCTGTTGCAAGTCCTAAGGCAAGAAGTCTTGAATATGAAAGCACATCGCTTAAATAGCTTGATATACCATATAAAGCATATAAACCTTGACCTAATCTTGCTCCTATATTTTTTGAGTCTCCATTTGTTACTACTATTCCTATAGCTCCTATTATAGCAAGATATTTCCCTACAATACCCACTACAACAGGTATAGATTCGTAATTATAACCAAATATATTGCCCAACATATCTGTTCTTACCAACAACGCTATACAGCCTACAAGCAGAACATACCAAAGTACTACATCTGATATTATTCCCATATAATTTTTTTGTTTCGCATATTGTACAGCTTTTAAGAACATACCTGCAAAAAGATGTATTATACCTACTATAAGAGAGAATGTAAGCAATCTCATAGGCTCTTTAACAGGTTCAAACCAAGTAGGAGCCAATATATGCCTTCCACCTAAATCCATATTAAAGAATTTTATAGCTATTACATCAAATAAATCTCCAAAGTAACTTCCAAACAGAACTCCCCAGAATATTGTAAATGCACCTGCCAAAGCATACATTCTAAGCGTTTTTCTCCATCCCTCTTCGAGCGTATCCTTGAATTTTACAAGTCCAAGAACAGACGCAATAAATATTACCAATCCATATCCTGCATCTGAAAGCATAAGTCCGAACATGAAATAGTAAAATATAGCCACAGCAGAAGTAGGATCTATATCTTTAGCTGATGGTAAAGAATAAGACTCAAGTACACCCTCTACCGGAGAAGCTAAAACTGAATTTTGAAGGAGTACAGGAGCATCTTCGTCATCCTGAGATACATCTTCAAATTGCAAATCTACCATATACTTTGAAGTAAGTGCATGTTTTAAATCATCAATATATTTTTTAGGTATATATCCCTTTAATACAAAAGTTTTATTTAACTGATGTAACTTAGAAAATGTATCCAAGCTGTCAGCTCTCAAACTTTCATAATCCATCAAAAATCTGATATTGTCCACTTTATCTACTTTTGAAATAATCTCCTTTTCCAAAGAAGATACTTCATTTTGACAATGCTCAATTTTTTCTAAAATATCTTTTTTCATTTCAGATACGGTCTTATCGCCATCTACCACAGGTGGTATAAATCCTGACATTCTAAGTGCTTCATATACTGAATTTTCATCTCTTTTTAAACATATTAGCGTGAAATACGTAAGCACATCTATAGACGATACCACTTCAAGTTCAAAAGGTATATCATCCACCTTTTTTTGAGAACCGGACAATTTATCTATAATCATCTCTTCTATATGAATTTTAGATAAATTATTAGGAAGTGTTCCTATAAAAAATTTTGTTGTCTTTGTCCCTTCAAAATCCAAAGGTACATTCAAATTTTCCCATGGCTTTAAAGACTCAAGTTTAGCATTTAATTGAGATATCTCACTCTTTTTCTCTTTTATTGTCTTGTTGGAACTAACAATATTTCTTGCCAATTTTGCATCATTTTCATATTCCGTTAAAAAATAATTGCTATATTCCTCTTCAGACATTTCTTTTCTTCCATTTAGAAAAAATGGCTCAGATATGCTGTTTTTAGCAAATGTTTTTAAAATCTCCATAGCATCTTTCGCATTATCTATATTTTTTCTCACTTGCTCTTTTGTAGATAAAACATCTTCATCATCTGCATTATTTTCAACATACTCTTGAGAAAAATGTCTTACTTCAACCATTTCCAATCTTTGAAGAGTTTCTAAAATATCTTTTTTATCTTTTTTCAATGCACATAAATATACACGCTGCATTTGCAGCTTAGCCATAAAATAACACCTCCCAAACTTTCTTGTTTTGAGTTAGAATTAAGCTACGCAAGATATTACTAAGGAAATTGCTCCTTGCTCTTTTTCCTTTACAATATTTCTAAGCTCTTCAATCTCTTTTTTTGCATCTTCAACTGCTTTTTTCATCTCTTCGTCATTTTTTAATTTAGAGTCGTCATTTAACTGTCTTCGTTTGTCTTTCTTGAAATTTTCAAAATCTGCTTCCATGCTTTTTGTCTTTTCTTTAGCTTCATGTATAATGCGTTCTTTTTCTACAAGTGCATCTTCTTGAAGCTTGCTGCATTCATCTTCAGCTTGTGTGACAGCTTTGATAATAGCATTTTCCAATACAAACTCCTCCCCCTTAACATAAAAAATATAATTATTGCCCCAAAATTGAGCAAAATCAAAGCTCAAAGAATTTTATGGCTAAATTCAAAGAGCTGTCTATAAAATTGTGCAAATATTACAAAAACTTGCACAAGGTTATACATTTGAATTATATCATAATTTAATATTAATTTAAAGAAAATTTAACAGTTTTTTATTTTTTTTACAGAAAAAATATAATATTACTATACTTTACTTTTTATCTTTTATCCAAATTATTAATTTAAAATCACATTAATAAAAATATATATAATTATTTCATAAAATATTCTCTTTTTTTAATAGGCTTTTTAATGAGAACATATAACTTATTTGATAAAATAACAATCTAAAGCCCATATATTATGCAATATCAATATTTTATAAATTGAAAAAAAGATTATTTAGTGGTATAATTGATATTAATATTTTTGTAAATAAAATTATTAAAAAATTAAATTTTCAAAATAATAATTTTATATTAACTATAGTAATTTATATTTACTTACCAAATTTTATAACACTTCATAAATTATAAACAATTTTACTCATAAACTCAGTTTACTGAAATATTAATCTATATTTCGAGATTTCGAGGATTTCATATGATAAGCGAAAGATTACAATATATAATAGATGTTGTACCTATTTTGGACACAATAGCAGACATAGGTACTGACCATGGTTACATACCTGTTAATTTAATAAAAAAATCAAAAGCAAAAAAAATAATAGCAAGCGACATCTCCAAACAATCTTTGCAAAAAGCTAAAGACATAATTATTAAAAACCATTTTGAAAATTTAATAGATACAAGATTAGGAAACGGTATAGACATTCTTGATATAGATGAAACAGACGGCATTATAATAGCCGGCATGGGAGGAATACTTATATCCAAAATACTTGAAACCTCCTACTCAAATAAATTTATAAATAAAAAACCTGTTTTGATTTTACAACCTGTACAACAAGCAAAAGAGTTAAGATATTATCTATATGAAAATAATTTTAAAATAACAGATGAATATGTAATGCAAGAAAACAATAAAATATACCATATAATAATAGCTGAAAAACATCATAAAACAGATGACAAATACAATAAAATCACTAAAAATAAAGATATATATATGGAATTCGGACTTATAAATATAGAAAAAAAATCTGAGTTATTATCAAAAATTGTAAAAAACAATATCGAAAAAATAAAACTTTTGATAAACGAACTAAGTAAAAAATCAGTCGAACAACAGCATATAGACTTGCTTAAAGACAGACTTAAAAATATGGAGGATATATATTATGAAACTTGGGGAGCTTGCCCAAAAGCTTGATATTATTTTAAGAAAAGATATAGCTTGCAACTGGGACAATGTAGGTTTATTAATAGGAGAACTTGATAGCGAAGTTACAAAAATCACATTATCATTAGAACTGTGCGATAATGTCATAGACGATGCAATAAAAAATGGTTCAAATCTTATAATAACACATCACCCGTTGATATTTTCTCCTATAAAAACAGTTATATCCGGCGAATTAAAACAAAAATGGATAATAAAACTTATAAAAAATAATATAGCTTTGTATACAGCACATACCAACTTCGATTTGATACGAGGCGGACTTAATGACCATGTGATTTCTTTATTAGATGTTAAAGACATACTTCCACTTGGCGAAAACTTTGAAGATTATTACAGCGAATTCGGACGTATCGCAACACTTAACAAGCCTATGTATGCATTAGATTTGTTAAAATATTTACAAGAAAAACTTAAGATAAACGATGCAAGACTTATATCAAAAAACAATAAATTAATAACAAAAATAGCATTAGTTACAGGTTCAGGTTCAGAATTTATAGATATAGCCACAAAAAAAGCGGATTTATATATAACAGGCGATCTAAAATATCATGAATCACAAGATTTATATCAATCAGGTCTGTCTGTGATAGATGCCGGACATTATGGTACAGAAAAACATTTCGGTGATGCAATGCGAATTTTTTTAAATAAAAATTTGTCTGAAAATATTGAAATTTATATTTCAACATCACTTGATAATCCTTTTAAGCAAGTGAGCGAGGGCTTTTGTAATGAATAAAGAATTAATAAGAATACAAAAAGGTTACTTGTTGATAGAAAAAGCAAAAAACAAAATAAGAGTGCTTTCAGAAAACAAAGATATCCAAGACGAGAGAAAAAAACTCCAAGATATGAAAACAACAGAAGATGAAATAACCGAAAACACTAATCAATTAAAAAATAAAATTTTTGAAAACGAAGAAAAACTCTTAAAAAAAGAAAATGAATTAAATCAAATAATAAAATATTTGTACTCCAACTCAAAAAAAGAAACAAAAGATATAAAAGACAAAAAGAAAAGGCAAAAAGAAATAGAAGAAGAGAGAAATATCTTAAAAAAAGAAATTTCGGAATTTTTCCTAAAAGTGGATGCTTTGAAAGAAGAGATGAATGACTACAAGATAAATTACAATGAAATGGAAAAAAATTTTTTGAAAAAACTGTCTTTACAAAATGCAAAAATAGTAAAATATGAAGATAAAATAACCTTTATAGAAAAAAAGATAAGAAAAATAAGAAAAGGAATAGATTCAGTAGCATTAAGCATATACGATAAAAAAAGACAAAAAAGCATATTAGTAATGTCCAAAATAGACCAAAACAAATGCAAATCCTGCGGTTTGGAATTGGACGAAGATATTATTCAAAAAATTGCTCAAGACGAAATAATAGAATGTCCACATTGTGGCAAGATACTCTATATAGAAACTGAAGAAATTGAGGAAGAAAAAGATGTATGATTTGGTAGCACCCTGCCTTTTCGGATTAGAAAAAACAGTCGCCTACGAATTAAAGAAAATCGGAGCGGAAGACATAAAAATAACAGACGGAAGAGTCCACTTCAAAGGCGATGATATCATGATTGTAAAATCCAATATATGCCTTAGAACAGCACAAAGAGTGCTGATACAATTAGGACAATTTAAAGCATCCACATTTGAAGAATTGTTTCAAGGCATAAAATCAATAAATTATTCAAAATATATAAAAAAAGACTACAAATTTACAATAGCAAAAGCCAAAAGCGTAAAATCAAAATTGACATCAATACCTACAATACAATCAATAGCAAAAAAAGCAATGGCGGAAAGACTTAAATTATTGTTTGACACAGACATATTACCGGAAACTTCCAACATAGAAATACCGTTTAATATTTTGTTGCAAAACGACATAGCTAATTTATATATAGATACATCAGGAGCATCACTGCATAAAAGAGGATACAGAGAATTAACAGTTGAAGCACCTATAAGAGAAACAATAGCTGCATTTATGGTAGAAGCAACCCCTTGGAATATATCAAGACCGTTTTACGATATAACTTGCGGTTCAGGAACAATACCGATAGAAGCCGCACTTATCGGACTGAACATACAAGCAGGTATAAACAGAGAATTTTTAGGTGAAAGATTGCCCTTCATAGGCAAAAAAATTTGGAACACTATTCGTTCACATTATATATCACAAGAAAAAGACGAAGATTTTATCATAAATGCATACGATAAAGACAAAAATGCAATAGAAATAGCCAAAAATAACGCCAAAATAGCAGGCGTTGAAAATCATATAAACTTTGAAGTTAAAGACGTAAAAGAATTAAACATAAAAGAGTCAAACGGATTTATAATATCAAATCCGCCTTACGGAGTTAGAATAGGCGAAGAAAAAGAAATACAGCAGTTATATTCATATATGAAAAAACTGTTTAAAACTTTGGATAATTTCTCATATTATATAATCACATCCGATGAAGAAATCGGCGATAAGATAGGCATACCGTTCCAAAAAAACCGTAAAATATACAACGGAAGAATAAAAACACATTTTTATCAATATTTAGCTCCAAAGAAAAAAATCTAAAAAAGGAAAACTATGCTCTCAACACACGGTGCAAATGTAAAACAACTATGTATTAAATATAATCTAAACGAAGATAAGATAACAGACTTCAGCTCAAATATAAATATATTTAAACCTCATATAAACTATGAATTATTAGCTAAAAATATAAGTTTTTCAATAAACAGATATCCGGATATAGATTACAGCGAACTGAAAGAAAATATATCATATATATATAAAATAGACAAAAAATATATACACATCGGAAACGGTGCAACAGAACTCATATATGATCTGCTTATTTTAGATGAATTCAAAAATATAGGCATTTTTAATCCTACTTTTAGTGAATATGAAAGAGCAAGCCTGATAAATAAAAAAAATGTTATAGATTTAGACATAAATAAAATTGATCAAATAGACGAAAATACAAATATAAAAGACTTTAAAAACTTATATCTGCAAGAAAATATTAATATTCCCGACATACTTATATTATGCAACCCAAACAATCCTACCGGAATAATAAAAAATCTGCAAAATCTCATAAAATTCTGTAAAAAAAATAATATATTTTTACTTGTAGATGAAACCTTCATAGACTTTATGTATAATAAAAATTTTTCGCTTATTACAAAGATAGAACAGTATGATAATTTAATAATATTAAATGCCATTACAAAATTTTTTGCAATGACAGGCGCAAGACTCGGATATACATTTTGCTCAAATAAAGATATAAATAAATCTTTAGAAAAAATAAAAAAACCTTGGAGCATAAACATATTGGCAGAAGAAGTTGTCAAACAAATTCTCAATATAGACCCCTATTTTTATGAAAAAACTAAAAATTATTTCACAAATGAAAGCAAAAGATTATATGACAAATATTCAAGTATAAAAAATATATCTATAACAAACTCATCAGCACCTTTTTTCACAATATCAATCCACGATAAAAACTCACAAGAATTGCAAAAAAAATTATTGCTTGAAAAAAACATATTGATAAGAACACTTAACAATTACAAAAACATATCAAAAAACTCAATACGCATAGCAATAAAAGAACAACATACTAATGATATGTTGTTTGATATTTTGAGTGAATATTTTAATACTAAACACTAATTAATACTGTATTATAATTATATAGCTGCAAAATTATATTATTAAGTAGTAAATATATAAAAATCAGAATTTTATATTTTGTAATTAAGGCGTATTTGAAAAGTATAGAAATTTTCTATTGACTTAAATAATTACACTTGTATTAAAGTAAGAAACGAATTAACCTACAGCTACTATTATATATATCTTTTAAATAAATTTAATTTTGACTTTTCAGATACGTTCCGGTATTTAGTATTAATTAATCACCTATTAAAAGATTATGCTTAGCACATATGATAAAAAATATACGACTTTTATTAACCTTTTAATATTTTATAAATTTCATTTTTAAATCCTATCGTTATTATTTATTTTTATGTGTTTATAATTGGCGTATTGTGTTACATTTACATTATTTATATATCCCAACAAGTTTTTTTAAAAATCTTTTAAAGCATCTTCTAAGAATAACAGTGTTTCCAAGTTTTTCTTTTCATATTCATTCATAAGATTATTTTGTATATATTCTTGCGTCAAGTTGTCCGATTTTTTATACCATGGCTTTGACTCGAAATAATTTTTGAATTCTTCCATTTTGAATGAATACCCATATCTTGCATATATTTCATTTATAGCATATCTGATTATATCTTTCCCTTTTAAGTCTGCAAGCTCTACAATTTCTTTTTTACTTACATATAGTGTATTCGTGGGTAAAATATAATTTCTATCTCTTAATTTCTCCATTGATTCTATAGTTTTTTCATTTTCCAACATCAATGATATATTTTCATATATCTGGAATTTCATACTGTCATTATACATTAAAACACTTCTATCATAATCTAATTCTTCAAACGTATATCTCCCCAAATCTCCCAATATCTCATATACCGGCAATTCTTTTTCAAAACCGTTTGCATCTGTAGTCATAATCTTATCTCCATTATCTATATAGTCTAAACTATATGCTCCGACATTTGCAAATTTTTTGCTTGTTCTTAATATATATGCTTGACCCTTGATATTTGGATACATTCCTAAATAATTATCATAAACTGCATCATAAGCTACCCAGTCTATCTTTGTATTTCCTTTGCTGTCTTCAATTTCTTCAGATAAAAAATTAACCGCTTCACCTATCATATTATCATATTTAAATTTTTGAGTTACATAAAAAGTTTTACTTAATATCGGTTTTGATAATATATCAAAATCATATTTTTGTTGTATAGCGTAATTTTCAATATTACACAATTGTATTTGTTTTATATAATCAAGTAATTCTCTTTCTAACGATTTTTCATATTCAGCATTTTTTATTTCAGCTTTAAAAATTTCTAACTGATTTTCATCCAATTTTCCGTTTTTTGAAAAATTTTCATTAAAGAAATCTTTAATTTCAGTTTTACTGACTTGAGTGTCCGCTTTAATATTGTTTTCCATATGACTGCCTATATCTTTATTAGAACAGGAACACAATAAAATTAATGAAAATACAAATATAATTATAAGAGATAGTTTTTTAATGAATTTCATAATATTAATTCCTTATATACTGTCTTGTATGGTTTACTTGATAGTTTCAGTAGTATTATTTTGCTGTTGTATTTTGCGTATATTGTGTATGTTGTTTTATATTGTTTAAATCTTGTTATTTCTTTTAAGCAGTGTTTACATATTGTGCTTTTTGTTGTGGATTTTCCTTCATATCCTATATAGCTAATATCATGATAACACTGTATTCTAATGATATTAGCTATATCTAGTGTTATTTCCATTTTACATATATTTTCTTTTTTTGATAAAACTGTTTCAAAATATCTTTTATTTGTGTTATAACTACTCATATGGAGAATCTCTTTTAATTGTATTTTTTTGTCCAAAATTATTATACATTTTTTTAATTGAATTCTCCATATTTTTTACTTGCCCACCAAAATATTATAATACCTGAAATATATAATAATTAATTTTCAAATTACAATTTATTATATAAAGGCAACAATCTATGTTCTACACATTTAATTTTTTTAGAATATATACACTACACTATTTCTTACTACTGTTCATCCAAGCTTTAAATTGCTCATTCATTACATTTTTCCCCTTGTTAGATACCATATCATATTCACTTAACTTTCCTAGCTTTACCATCTTGCACAGTTCTATAAATGCCATCCCCATAGCATATGTTACAGTTCCAGCAGTTGCACCTGAAAGCAAACTGCCAGATATCGTTCCTATTACTGGTATTATTTTTAATAAATTACCAAATATCGTTTTTCCTACTATAGTTGCACCACCTGCCATTAGTGCTGTAGTAACTAGCATCTTTAAACCATCTTTTCCTAGATCTATTTCATATATTGAACAGATTGAACCCATCAAAACTACTTGTTCTGCTATAAGTGCTGGTGCATCAGCAAATGGAATTGGGATAAATGCAGTAGCTCCTGCTGCTGCTACTGCTACTGCTACTGCGTTTTCAGCTTTATCATTTAATTCTGCTAACGGTATTTTTTTAAATTCGTCATTAAATTCTCTTTCCATATTATAAACTCCTCCTAAATTATTTTATAAAAAAATCATCTATATTTTTTGTAGATATTAATATACTATCTGCTGAAACTCCAAGCTCTACAGCTAATTTTATTGATCCGGTAAACGCTATATTAACATCTTTATCAAATGCTAATTCTTTAAGATTCTTAAATTTCTTTAAGGCTTTATTTAGTTCAGTGAGAAACTTTTGGAATTTTATATCTAATTGTTGATTTAATTCTCGTACTTCATCATAATATCTTGTAACTATTTCTTGAGTTTTTTCACTGCCATATTTCTTGCATAAGCTATATACAAATTCTCCTGCTACATTGCCAATAATAGCACCAAGTACCGGTATTGGAATTAATACTTGTCCTGTTAATGATGCTATAGTACTTACTGTAACATCTAAACATAAAGTTTCGCAATTAATCACAAAATCTTCCTTAGTTATTTTTCCTTCTTCAAGTGCTTTCGCTTGTAATGCTATTCCAAAAGCTGCTGTTACATATGCTGATGCTACATTTGCAGGAGTGGCTGTAAAGTTTGTCATAATATATATGGAACCACCTCTTACTCCTCCTTTCAGCGCAGATTTTCCAGTATCAATGCCTATATCTTTCCAATCTTGTGAAGTAAATTGGGAAAAATTTTTTTCTTTTCTCTTGTTTACAACAGACATACAAAATGCTAATCCACCTTCAATAGCAGCACTAAATCCGGCTACTTTTAACCCTTCTTTTAAGCTAGGTTTAGCTTGCTCGTAAGCTTTCTTTCTTTGTTCTTTATCCTCCTTTCTTATATTCTTTTCCTCATTATTAACAGTTTCCTCTGCTACTCCTTGCTGAACTTCTGAATAATCTACAATAGACGAATTAATATCCTTTCCTAACTCTAAACCTTTGCTAGTTAAAAATTCATCTATTTTCTTAGCTAAATTATAATCTTCAGTACTTAACTGCGATGGATTATTCTTATATTTATCCAGAATATCAATCATTTTATTATATTGATCTTTAGGAATATCATAGGAACCACCATTTTTCAAAAAATTTGGATATTTTTTCATATGTTCTTGCAGAGCATCTTTTCCAAAAAATGTATTTTTGAGACCATTATAAAACTTAGATTGAACTTGATTACCATTTCTTAGATAATCTTCAGGCGCTGTTCTTCCAACACCTTCAAAAGTATGATTTTTATCTAATCCATTAATTAATCTTCTAGCATTGGAAAAGTTAACTTGCATATGTTCTGCTATTTCGCCATGTTTTGTTTTTAAACTTCCTAAAATATTCTTAGGAACAGCTATAAATTGCTTAATTTCCGCTAGTTCTTTCAATGCATCTTCTAAATTAATATCTTGTCTATTTAATTTATCAATAAGTTCATTTAGTCTAAGCTGATTTATATGTGTAATCCAAGCAGCAACTGCTTGTTCTTGACTACTTTTTAATGTTCTTTTAGTATCTTTTAGCATTAATAAACTCCTTAATTGCCTATATTTTTATTCAATAATGCTGACAGACTAAGAGTGTTGTTAACTAGTGTTCCTAAAAATAGTTTTTCATTATCGTCTATAATGTTATAGTCTAAATTCATAAAACTTAAAATCATATTTTTTTGTGAACTCAAATTGTTATATAAATCATTTGTTTTTGTAATAAAATCTCTGATTGTTTCATTAGTTTCATCAAGAGATTCTTTTAATTTTAAGATTTCTTTTGCTTCTTTAACAGCTTCATCTGCTATTTTCTTATTATCTTCTGATAATGAAAAAATTGATCTACTAATCCCTATAACACCAATTCCCCAACCAATAGGACCTATCAAGCCTAAAAACATATTACCTACAAGCATTCCTGCTCCTTCTTTTACCAAAAAACCTGCAAATGTTCTGCCTATCCACGCTATTGCAGCTTTTTGTGCAGCTGCCCCACTAAGAGCGCTTATAGCTGTTCCTGTAGATGCTGTACCAAAAGTAGTCGCCATAGCCATAAATGCATTTGGCGCCATGGATGCTATTCCTAATGCAAATGCTGTATTTTTTCCAATATTTTCAGCTACTTTAACTGTTTTTTTATACGCCTCTTGTACATATTCTTCTGTTTCCCTGAATTGTGAAATATCCTTTACTATTTTCCCTATGTTTGTATCAAACTCTTTAGGTGTATGTGCTATACTATTAATAACCATCTCAACTAAATTGATCAATTCTATCGATTTTTTTCTTATGACATATAATTTTTCACTATTTTCCAACATATTAGAATATGAATCATTATACTTTTTTACAATATCCTCATGAATTTTTAAAGCTTCATTCTTCAAATTATTATTAAACATAATACTTCCTCCTTAAAATATTTTTAACTATAAAGGTGTTCAAAATAATACTAAAATCTAATATAATAATAGAAAATAACTTTACATAAATCCAATAAAATAAAAGACCATTTAAAGATTTATTGATTTTATGAATTATCTACTGTTTTATTAGAAATTAGTATAAGAAAAAATAATTTTTTTATACAACTTTTTTGTATTATATCTATTCTATTACCTACTAATAACTGTAAATAGCTCAAATTTTAGGTTTACAATATAAGTACAACACTAAATAAAAAATAATACTCCTTTTTCAATAATATATGTCACGGTTACTTCAATAGCATTTTGAATTTTTTTATTCATTTATAATATTTATATTTCAAAAATCTCTCCATTTTTTATAAAATTACTTTTAAAATCAATTTTTACTCAACTTATCATCTCTGTAATATCTGCTTTACTTTTTATTCACACATTGATACTTTTCCGAATACTCAGTCTTCTTATGTCAACATTTGTTATGTTAATATTACAAAAATATTTTTATTTTATATAACAGTCCATATTATTTCTTTTCATTTCTTCTTTAAACCGTTCTTTCATTATTTTCTCACCTACTGAAGAGATAATATCTGATTCTCTTATATCTCCAAAGTTTACTTTCTCACAAACCTCAATAAAAAGCTTTACTTTCTTGCAAACCTCAATAAATGCCTTTCCCATAGATAATGTTATAATTCCAGAAGTCTCTACATAAATACTATTAATCAA
The DNA here is from genome assembly GCF_000238115.1 of Peptoanaerobacter stomatis. Lineage (GTDB taxonomy): Bacteria > Bacillota > Clostridia > Peptostreptococcales > Filifactoraceae > Peptoanaerobacter > Peptoanaerobacter stomatis. Next base: position 52,874 of record NZ_JH414554.1, read on the forward strand.
CATCGGAATACCATAAATTTTATAAATAATTTCAGAATTACATTCACTAAGCGCTTTATTTATAAGTATTTCCAATTTATTTTTTTCTATATCTATTCCATATATTCCGCAAATTGAAATCATCAAATCTATTTGTTCATTAATCAATGACATATTGGGACAAATAAGAAGAGCTCTATTAATTTTAGTCCGTTTAACAGCTGCTTCAACAACATCTTCAGCTTTTTTGTTCATTTCTGATAGTTCCATTTCTTTTTGTTTTTCATTAAATTCATTTAACATTTCAAAATTCTCCTTTCAATTTTCTTTAATTTTAAAATTATTGGTCAATATATAGGCCTATACTAAACGCTATTACAAAATATAAAACTTTTATATACTTACTACTTTAAGAAATATAATTTTTTAGCCATATATTAAATTTTAATTGCTGTTTAGTACAATTAAATGAATAATTAACATAAAGAATAATTTCTATTAATTTTTTATAAAAATACATTTTTACTCAACTTATCATCTCTATCATATCTCCTTGGCTTCTTATCCACATATCTATGCCTTTTCCGAATACCTCGGCTTGCACTGTATATACTCCGTCTTCTTCCGACAGTATTTGTGCTGTGGGTAAGCGGTCGAGTATTGCATCTATATCTGCTCCGTTATACTTAAACTTGATTTTTTGGAGCTTGCCTCCATACATAAATTGCACTCTTTTCCTGAATTCACCTTCTTGAAATCTGTTTGCATAAGGTATGTACATATCTTCATCCAATATTTCTATTTTTTTGATGCGATCTATCCTATATATTGTAGGAAATGAATCGTTTATTATGTCAAATTTTTCTCTTAATTTTTCGTCATCAATAAATGCCGTAATATAAAAATAATACTCTGAAAACATTATTGCCAACGGTTTTATTTTTCTTGTAACTACTGATTTGTCTTTGAGACGAAAGTAGTCTATGTTTATAATTTTTCCTTTTTTTATGGCTTGTGCTATAGTCCATAAATTATCCATAAATGATGTTTTATGTTTCAGCTCTATGTAGTGAAATTCTTCATTTTGTATAAGCTCTTTAATCATCATCCTATCTTCTTTTGGTACACAGCATGATATGAGCTTGTCCAAAATTTGTTGCATTTCTTCTTTGATAAAGGCTCTGCTTTCCAATAATATTTTGCATATTGACAAAACTTCAGGATTTGTAAGTTTTATATTATATATTTGTTCTAATTTATAACCTTTTTTCTCTCTATCGTACACTATTGTGTTTGCATATGCAGATGATGAGGTATCTCTGTCAAAAAAATATCTTATATCTCCTATATCTCTGTCTATGCTTCGCTCGTTTACGTTATGATTTTGTGCTTCTTCACTCTTGTTCACAATTTTTCCGTCCATAAGTTTGGTATATATTTCCAATACTCTCAAAACTTTGGCTGTACTTTTTTCCAATTCATCATCTCCATTTATTTACTATATTTTTTATATTGATTCAACATAGAATAATAGATAATTTATAAGTAATTTTATAAAAGTGTTGCACTTAACTTGACAATCTATCTTTATAAAAAAATTAAGATAACAAAAAAACTATATCAAGTATGATATTATATCTATCAACTATACTAAAATATCAATGTTTTAAATATTCTTTTCATGTAGAAAAATAATTTATAGTAATTATATAAATACATAAGTTTTTTTAATTTGGAAATTTAAAAATGAACACTATGTATAATTCCATCACACTCTTTAAAAGTGTCATCAAAAGCACCTTTACTATATACTTTAAAAGTTCCGTCTGATTTTAAAATATGCCAATAATAAGATGTATAAGTAATTCCAACCCATTCTTTTAATATAACAAGACTGTCATCTGATTCATCAGTAGACGAGTTTTCACTTACAGTAGCTATAATTTTAAGTGTTTCTACCCAGCCTCCTCCACTCTCGACTGAACAAACTGTTTTCCATTCGTCAGTGGTATTATTAATAGGTTTAGCTGATATTTCATTAACACTAAAAACTTCATCACTTATATATCCAAATCCTTCAAATACTTCGTTGCCAAGTAAGTTATATCTAAAATTTTTTTCTTTATAATTTTTAACTAATTCTTCACCAGCCGGTACCCTTCCGTCTACACCTCTTAAATACAATCTTCGTGCACTACGAATTTTGTAACAGCCAATCTCGAATACATGTGCACAAACTTCTCCATCCAATAAATCCTGTTCGCTTAAATCTAACACATTTTCTTCTATATTTCTTATTTCTTTTCGAATGTACATAGGTCTATTTAGGCATTCTTTAAGCGATTCTTCTATATCTTCATGTTTATTATTTAAATATACTCCTTTTTTAATTTCATTTATTTCTTTATCGTATTTCATTTTTTTCGATTTTACTAAATCCATAGCAATAATCCAGCCTACAGCTTCAGTTATACCTGCTGCAACAATACCGGAAAATCCCCATCCTATTATGGGAATAAATTTTACTATTTGTCTGCCGATAAATGTAGTTGCTACTACTGTAACCATAGATTTTGCAACCGATTCTTCAATTTTTTCTCCAAATACATTCCCAAGAGATATAACCATCGTAATTTGTGCTGCCGATATCGGTATAGCATCTGCAATCGGTATAGGAATTGCCCCGGCAACTCCTGCCAAAATACTTGCATCATGTATAATTTCTCTGCACTTATCAAATTCATATTCAGACATAATACCCCTTGCTTCTTTACTTTTTTCTTCATTTATTTTTTTATAATAGTTAATCATATCAATAACCTCCATTAAAAATACGGCAGTATTAAATAAATATACTTAAAATTAGCCTAATTTCAATAAAACTGATTGTTTCTATGATAAAGGCTTTTACACCATACTTCTCTTAATTAAAAATTCAAAATTCTATGTTAAAAATACTGTCAAATTTAGCCTTAATCATATTCCAACAAGTAAAATATAATTTCAAAAAAATGTCATTTTCCCATAATTTGATTTACATCGCATTGATAAATAACCCAATAATTTTCAAATATTTGCTGTTTTTATATTCTTGAAAAACACTTAATGCCTTAAATTTCTGTTGATTGTAAAAATAAATAATATAAAAAATCATACAATCTAAAGAAAATGTAAGTGCTGATTTTTTTAGTTAGGGCGAAGCGATGTCACTCATATAGTAGGTCTATTATATCACCCCCCCCCCTATAGAAATCAACACTTATTAATAATTTTATTATTTTCTATAGATAAATCATATCATTAAGTAAAATGTAAATTCATACCGTAAGCTATTTAAAATAAGATACAGCACTAAAATACAAAAAAGTATTTTAATGTTGTTTGATTAAGGCGATTGCTAACGATATCGTAGTTAAAAGTAATCCTAATCAAAATACATTTAATTTAGTGCTTTTTATTTATATGACTAATTTAATTAGATATTTCTATAATTTACAGTTTTTATAGTATTTTTATTTTCTTTTGTTTAAAATGTCAAAAGCCTTAATTTTTCCTACATACTTTTTCACAAGTTCTTTAATCTCTCGTTCTAAATCTGTTTTATTACGATAGACATGAGAATAATTTACATCTCCGTCGTATTCCAAATTATAAAGGCGTATAAATTTTCTTGCATACTTTTTCATAAGTTCATTGTTCTCTCGTTCTAAATCTGTTTTATTTTGTTCTATATTGCAGCTTATTTCTGTAAGTTTATTTTCTTTTTCAAGCCATTTAAATGTTCTTAGATGCGGAATACCTACTCCTCTGCCATAATCAGGCGGATAGCCTACACCTATATTATATCCTTTTACACTTGCTTTCGTTCCGTCTTCTTGTGTTATATAATTCGTAACTTCTTCATTTTCATGTGTGTGTCCGAAAAAATATATTATATTGGGGTCAAGTTTTAATTTTGTAAAATATGTTGTTTCCTTTCCTCTTGTTCCTTCTAATTTTAAAACAGGTACATGGCTTACGCATATATCACATTTGCCGTAGATTTCTTTTGTGTAAAATGAATATCCTTTTCTATACGATTCATATAGATAGTCTTCTGTTATAAAATGTTCATCGTTCATGAAATGATTGAAAGCATATCTTACTTTGGGATTGTTCATATTGTACATTAAAGGTAAAAAACCTATTTTAAGCGTTTTTTCTTTATTTTTTATCTCTTGCACGGTATTTGCCACATACTTTATATTAGGATAATCTTTTAAGTCTTCTATTAATTTGTACAGTCTGTTGTCACCTGAATCTTTATCTTGAAAATAATATTCGTGATTTCCGTCTGTATACCAAACATTTTTCCATATGCTTGACGCTTTTATTAAAAATTCTTTTGAATATGTGTTGTTGTTTGCTATATCTCCTGATATTATTAGAGTGTCTTCAATCTCATCTGTGTTTTTTATCATACTGTAAATATAATTATCTACATTCATTCGTACTGTATCTTTCAATTTTTCAGACAATGCGTCCGTATTGCCCATGATATAATCATATTGTTTAAATTTTGGAATATTTGTATGATAATACATATCTATGTGTATATCTGATGTTATGTTGAACATTTTGAGCACCTCTCTATTATTTTTATAATATTACTGCAATATCAAAAATCAATTTACAATCTATTATAAAAGCATTTATATTTTGTAATGTTGTTCAATATCGCTTATATTTTTATTATACCTTTTAAATTGGACAGATTTTGTCATTTAAAAAAATTTTTTTTATTTTTCCTGAAAGATATTAAAAAATTTTAAAATTTCTCCACTTTTTATAAATTAAATCTGAAATTATTTTAAAAATTGTTGTATTTTTTAGATTTGAAATATTTTTTATTCACTGTTACAAAAACTATAAATTTTATAAATTAATTGAAGTTAATTCTTATTATTTTTATTTATCAATACTATATATGCAAAATTCAATTTTTATGCTATTATTAAATTGTATATATTTTATTTTTCTATTAATTATAGGAGGTCTTATGTACGATAAAGATATCACTGAAAAATATAGACTTACAAGAGATAATTGCTTAGTGCTTGTGATTGATTTGCAGGGCAAACTTCTCAAAGCTATGTTCAATGAAGAAGATTTAAAGCTTAACGGAAAGAGATTGGTTGAATTTGCAGATATATTTTCAATTCCTGTTATATTTACAGAGCAAAATCCGAAAGCTCTCGGTCCTACAAGTGAAGATGTATTGTCTGCATCAAAGAATCATGATTTAATTTCAAAAGTTCAATTTTCAGCTTTTCTTCCTGAGCTTAAAGAGTTGCTTAAAAAATACAAAAGAACACATATAATTATGCTTGGAGTGGAAACTCATGTATGCGTATATCAAACTGCTCGTGATTTGATTTCAAACGGATATGAGGTTACACTTATAAGCGATTGCGTAGGTTCAAGAACTGAAAAAAATTATCTGAACGGTATAGATATGATGCAAAAAATGGGTGCCGTCATATCTAATACGGAGACTGTTTTATTTGATGTCTTACACACTTCTGCAGATCCTGATTTTAAAAAAGTACAAGCATTGATAAAATAATCTTTAATCATAAAATTTTTTGTTTTTGCTTGTAAATGAAGTAATAATAGCAACATAAAAAGATTTAAAGATTTGATGTATTTTATAATATATTACAAAACATATTACAAAACTTGACAAAAATAAATATTTGATGTATTATTTAATCAGGAAAAGTCGTAGTAAAGCGACTATATAAAAAAATTTATACACGAGAAGATTTGCTTGTATAGTAGCAAGCAAGGTAATCAAAAAAAATACTATCTTAAGAAGAAGTCCTGTCATTTAGACGGGACTTTTCTGCAGGAGAATATATGGAATTTAGATTTTTGACAGATGAATTTTTTAATGATTACAAAGATTGCACCGAAATGGAAAAGAAGAATAATAGACCTTATGCAAATATATGCTTAATAGAATTGGATAATATATATTTTGCAATACCAATAAGACATAAAATATCACATTCTTATGCGGTATTTACAAATAAAGAAAAAACACAAGGATTAGATTTAAGTAAAGCTGTAGTAATAAATGATGTAGATAGATATATAGACAGAACGAAAACAGCATATATATCTGACGAAGAATATAAACAGCTTTCACGAAAGAAATATTTTATAAAACAAAAACTAATAACATATATAAAAAAATATAAAAAAATAGTAAATAATAAACATAATCAAAGAGATGAAATATTTTGTAAAATGTCTTGCTTACAATATTTTCATAAAGAACTGAACATATAAAAATCTAACTCAAAAGCTGATGGTAAATTAATATCGTTGGCTTTTTTTATACAAAAAACTGTGCATTCGTTGTACTGTTTTTTACTTTTTTTCTATATATTGAGTATTTCATATTCTATTTGGATATAAAATCAACTATATTAAATTATATATAGTTATAATTAAACAATGGATAATTATTTTTATAGTATACTTATATTAAAAATGAATATAGCTATAGAAAAATAGTATTTTGTCAATTTAATAAAATACAACATTATTTATAGAATTATTAATATAAATCATCTATTATTCTATTAAAAATCAGCATTACACTAATGTCTAATTAAATTGACATATAATAAAAATACTAAATTTACAAATCAATAGATTATATAATAAATAAAGGGGTGTTTTTTTTGGATGGAATAATAAGTAGTAGACATATGAAAAAAATAGATGCTTATGCTACTGAAAATCTTGGCATACCAAGTATAATACTTATGGAAAATGCAGGTGTAGGCAGTTATTATCTGTTGAAAGATGAACCTTACAAATCATATGTAATAGTATGCTCTACAGGAAACAACGGTGGTGACGGTCTTGTACTTGCAAGACAATTATTCGTAGCAGGAAAATTCGTGTATCTGAATATCGTAGGTGATATGGATAGACAAACTGATGAGTTTAAAACAAATCTTGAAATAATAAAAAAAATAGGACTTTCTTACAGACTTATAAAAAATAAAGAAGTCGATTTAGAAATATTAAAAGCACAAATCGAGCGAAGCGATGCTGTAATAGATGCTATATTCGGAATAGGACTTACAAGAGATGTAGAAGGCATATTCGCAGATACTATAAACATAATCAACGAATATTCAAAATATACAGTATCCTTAGATATACCTTCAGGACTTGAATGTGATAACGGAATTGTTATGGGTACATGCATAAAAGCTAATAGAACAATAACATTTTATAAAACGAAAAATGCCTTGGTAAATGAAAGCCAATATTCAGGCAAAGTTGATGTAGTTCCAATAAGCATACCTTATGATTTAACCATATAGAATTAAATCTATTTATTATTTTAAAATTAAATTATCACAAAAGGAGAAATTGATTATGAAAAATATGCAAATGCGCAGAAAAGACAGAGCAATGGACGAGGATTTTGCACTTCAAGTATTGGACAACGCAGGTTATGCAACAATCTCAATGTATGACGGCAATGAACCGTATGCCATACCTATATCACATGTAAGAAATGAAAATACAATATATTTTCACTGTGCAAAAGTAGGCAGAAAAATAGATATATTAAAAAAATATCCAAGAGTATGTATAAGTGCAGTTTCAAAATCAGAGCCTATATATGACGGCTCTTATACCACATATTTTCAATCAGCAATATTCTATGGCAATGCCGTATTTGTAGAAGATGAAGAAGAAAAAATATTTGCACTTAAAATATTATGCGAAAAATATCTTCCTAATGATATGCAATATTTTGAAAGCGCTATACAAAAAAGTTTAAGAGTTACACAAATAATAAAAATAGATATGGAAAGTTTTTCTTCAAAAGAGAAAAAACCGCATTAAAATGTATATATAAATAAAACTATATTATAATCATATAGTAAATATATAAGTTTATAAATATAATCATTAATTTTTTTCGGTATTAAAAATCTCGAAAAAGCTATATTAAAAAATAAAATTTGTTCTGTAAAATTTGTAGAACTACATAAAGGAATATATCTTGAATGAGCGTACTGAAGTTACACAAATGAAAGATATATGAAATTTAATGAAGTAAATACACTGTTTTAGGATAAATTTTAATAAATTAAAAATAGTATTAAACAGGTGAACAATGATAAAATTAGTAGCAACAGACTTAGACGGCACTATGTTTGACAGCAAAGGTCAAATACCGCAAAGTGCAAAAGAAGCCATACAAAAATATTCAAAAAAAGGAGTTCATTTTGCATTTTGTACAGGCAGAGGTTTTATGGAAATGGACGAAGTTATACAAAGACTTCCATACATGGAATATGCCATAACTGCAAACGGAGCCTATGCTTTTAATGCTTGGACAAAACAGGATATGTACAAAATCTGTATCGAACCGAAAGATTGCCACATAATATTTTCTGCTTTAAAAGAAAAAGATGCACTTTTTGAACTTTATCAAGATGGTAAAATATACTGTGACAAGAAATTGAAACAAGAGAGATATAACTATATCCCGGTTCAATTCCACGACCTTATCAATGCGTCAAGAGAACTTGTAGACGATATGGAATATTTCATAAAAAATATGAAAAAAGGTGCAATAAAATTACACTCATTTTTTGGAAGTACAACTGCAAGAGATATGACATTTGAAGAAATAAAAAACCTTCCATACGAAATAGTAAGCCAAAGTATGAATGAATTGGAGATAAATGCAAAAGGTGTAAATAAAGGTTTCGGTATAGAGAACTTGGCAAAAAAATTAAATATAAAAAAATCTGAAATACTTGCTTTAGGAGATAATTTTAACGATATTTCAATGAGAAACACTTCAGGAACTTTAGTTGCAATGGGAAACGCTGTTCAACCATTAAAAGATATGGCAGATTTTGTTACTAAAACCAATGATGATGGTGGAATGGCATTCGCATTGAATAAATTTTTAGGTTAATTTTTAATATTTTAAAAGGAATTATAATGAACATAATAAATGATTTAATAAATAATATTAAACCCTTAGACAAAGAGTCTATGAAAAAAGCCGAAGAAAGACAAAGCAATATTATAAAACCGCAAAAAGCATTAGGAATATTGGAAAATATTACTGTACAATTAGCCGGCATATATAAAACTTCAAATTTGACTATGCCTAAAAAAGCTATAATTACTTTCGGATCAGACAACGGAGTTTATGAAGAAAACGTATCAAAAGACAATCAATCATTAACAGCAATTCATTTTCCAAATTTTGTGCAAAACTATTCTGCTATAGGCTCTATATGCGAATATACACATACCAAGATGCTGGCTATTGATATAGGAATAAACTCTGATAAAAAATTAAGCGATAAAATAATTGACGAAAAAATTTACAAATCTACAAAAAATATGACCAAAACTCACAGTATGAGTAAAGAGCAGGCAATAAAATCCATAAAAACAGGAATAAACTATGCAAACAAACTTATTGATGAAGGATACAATTTGATTTCTTTAGGAGAAATGGGTATAGCCAACACTACTATAGCAACAGCAATAGTATCTTGTATAACGGATAAATCTCCTGATGAAATAACAGGCAGAGGCTCAGGTATAAATGATGATATTTTAAAAAATAAGATTAATGCCATAAAAAAGTCTCTTGAAATAAATAAACCAAACAAAAATGATTATATCGACATACTCACAAAAATAGGCGGATTTGAAACAGGCGGTATGCTCGGCGTAATACTTGCCTGCTGTGCAAGGAATACTCCTGTGATATTGGACGGTCTTATAACATATTCCGCAGCAATGCTTGCAAAACTTATTACTCCTATAACAACAGATTATCTCATATGCTCACATAAAACAAGGGAAAAAGCCGGAAATTTTGCATTAGAATATTTAAATCTCACTCCCCCGCTCAATTTAGATTTGTGTCTTGGCGAAGGATACGGAGCTGTACTGTACTCACAAATAATAGAAAATGCAATATTTTCATATAATACAATGAAAACTTTTAGTCAGTTAAATATGCTATAATATTTATTTTTACAATAGATTAATTTTAAAAAATAATATAAATACAATTTCTGTGAATTTTATAAATTATGCTGTTATCAGATTAAAAACAGATATTTTTTAATATAATCTTCATTAATTTATACTTATACCTAATTAAATAAACTTTAAGTGTAAAATTAATCATCTGATTATTTTACTTATATACAACGGAGGTAAATATGGCTTTTGACGGGCTTACCATAAACTCAATAGTACAAGAATTACAACAAAAAATCACTTCACTCAAAATAGATAAAATATCACAAGCTGAAAAAGATGAGATTCTTCTATCCTTAAGAGGCAACTCAAAAACTTATAAATTACTTATAAGTGCAAGCCCCTCTTTTCCAAGAATATATCTCGCACCAAGCTATAAAAAAGAAAATCCGCTAAAAGCACCTAACTTCCTTATGATACTTAGAAAATATATTCAAGGCGGAAGAATATTATCAGTATCTCAAGACAGTTTTGACAGAGTTATATATATTGACATTGATACATTTGATGAGCTTAAAGAACAAAAAGTGCGAAGACTTATAATAGAAATAATGGGTAGACACAGCAATATAATACTTATAGATAAGCAAAGCAATAAAATTTTAGATGCCGCAAAAAGAATACCTATATCTGTAAGTTCATTTAGAGAAGTATTACCTGCAATAACATACAAATCGCCTCCTGAACAAGAAAAATCAAATCCTACAGATAATATAAATCTTGAAGATTTCATCAAGCTTACTTACCAAAAAATGCCTATATACAAAGTGTTATACTCCAAATTTTCCGGGCTTAGTCCTCTAATAGCTAAAGAAATTTGCTATCGCAGTAACATAGATATATCAAGTTCAGCTACAGAATTGTCGCCAATAGAAGTAGAAAGATTGCACAATTCTTTTTCAAGAATTATGAGCACTATAAAAAGCGGCGACTTTGAGCCTTGCATAGTATTTGATAAATTAGGCTTTACAGTGGATTTTTCATGTATATATCTGTCAATGTATGACGGCTTTGAGATAAAAAAAGAAGACAGCATATCATTCATATGCGAGCAATACTACAACACAAGAGATTCAAAAGACAGACTTAATCAAAAAAGCCATGATATAAGAAAAATATTAAAATCAAAAATATCTACATTAGAAAACAAAATACAAAAACAATCGCAAGAAATAAATGAAACCATATGTCTTGAAGACTATAAAAAAGATGCAGACCTACTCACAGCCTACATCTACATGATACAAAAAGGCATGAAGAATATAGAAGTAGATGATTTTTACGATGAAAATACACCTAAAACTACAATAAGCTTAGATGAAAATCTAACACCGTCAGAAAATATACAAAAACTATATAAAAAATACAATAAAATGAAATCTCGTAAAAAAGAATTATCCACACAAATATCACAAGCTAAAGAAGAATTAGACTACCTTTATAATTTAGAATTATCCATAGAAAATATATCGAATATAAGTGATTTAGAAGACATAATAATCGAAATGCAAGCACAAGGAATAGTTAGGAAAAATAAATCCGATACAAAAAAGAAAAAACATAAAAGTGAATTCAATCCTATGAAATTTATATCAGATGATGAATTTGAAATATACGTAGGCAGAAATAATAATCAAAATGACTATTTGACACTGAAATTTGCAAAATCCGATGATATGTGGTTGCATACAAAAAATATAGCAGGTTCACATGGTATAATAAAATCAAAAAATGGACAAATATCAGAAAATTCTATAAAACAAGCTGCAATAATATGTGCATTTTACAGCAAAGCCAAGTTTTCACAAAGTATTCCGATAGATTATACATTGAAGAAAAATGTAAAAAAACCGAACGGTGCAAAACCCGGAATGGTAATCTATGAAACAAATTCTACAGTTTACGTAACACCTGATGAAGAATTGGTTGAAAGATTAAGAATAAAAGAATAATGCAAAAAAGAGTATAGAAAAAACTTCATATACTCTTTTTTATATCCTCTATACTAATAATATCTAATAAAATTATAGATAAATAATATAATAGTAATATAAATGCTTTATTTTAAAAATCAATTATTATAAATTTCCATTATTCTATAAGATTTTAGTATAACACTATTAAAAATTATAAACTTTATATAATTTATGATTTAAAAAATATAAAGTTTTAAATATATAACAATACAATTTTAATCTGTTTTTATATAAAACATAGATATTTTTTAATATAACAGTATTAATATGCGTTAATCTGATAAAAAAACATTGTTAAACATAATACAGATTGTTATTAGAAAATACAGCGTCAGTTGTTATTTCTATTCCCAAACGACAAAACATTTGCTCATCTGTGCTGTTCATTATTGTAGTTGAGTGTGCTTTACAATTTTTCAGCATATCTATCTTAGAAAGTGCTTTTTCCGCCATAGTATTTGTTGCGGCACATATGCTTAAAGCTATGAGCACTTCTTCTACATTTAGGGCAACTGCTTGAGATATTGATATTTTATTTTTCAATTTTTGTATAGGCTCCAATACAAGCGGTGCTAAAAGTAGCATATCATCTGATATGTCAGCATAGTATTTAAGTGCATTTAATATCACAGCCGCAGACGCATCCATAAATTTGGTTGACTTTCCTGTCAATATCATACCATCAGATAATTCAACAGCTATTGCACTTGCTACTTCGTCATTTTTCATTTCTTTTTTCATTTTTTCCGCTTTTTGTCTTGCAGGCAATATTACTTTTCTATCTTCTTCTTTTATTCCCAAACTTTCCATCATTATCTGCAATCTTTCGACTACATCTATTTCACAGTTGCCTTTCACATAATCGGATTTTGCGATTAAATATCTTCTTATTACTTCTTGCTTTGATGCTTCTTTTACAATTTCATCATCTGTTATTCCAAACGCAACTTTATTTACTCCCATATCAGTAGGTGATTTATATATTGAGTCTTGTCCGGTTATTTTTTCAAGCATTTTTTTAAGTAGAGGAAAGCTCTCTATATCTCTGTTATAATTTACTGCAATTTGATTATACGCATCCATATGAAAAGAATCTATCATATTTATATCTTTCAAATCTGCTGTTGCAGCCTCATAAGCTACATTGAGCGGATGTTTAAGCGGCATATTCCAAACAGGGAATGTTTCAAATTTTGAATATCCGGCTTTTTTATTCTGTGCAAATTCGTGATATAGTTGTGAAAGACATGTACCTAATTTCCCACTTCCAGGACCGGGTGCTGTAACTACAACTATACGTTTGCTTGTAGGTATGTAAGGATTTTTTCCGTACCCGTCTTCACTTACTACCACATCTACATTTGTAGGATAACCTTGCGTTGCTTTATGCTTAAATGTCTTTATATTTCTTCTCTTCAACTTTCTGATAAATATATCTGTTAGAGGTTTTTCTTCATATCTTGTTATTACTACTGAATTTACATGTAATTTATATGCTCTTAAATCATCTATAAGTCTGAATACGGCCATTTCATAACTTATATTTGAATCCCCTATCATCTTGTTGTTTTCTATATGACCGCTGTATACACATATTATTACTTCCAAATCATCTTTTAATTGTTGTAATAATTTAATTTTTGTATTCTCATTATATCCTGGCAAAACTCTCGCCGCATGAGTATCATGTAGCAATTTACCTCCAAATTCCAGATATAATTTTTCAAATTTTTCAACTCTTTCGAGTATATATTTTGACTGTTCTTCAAGATATTTTTCTTCATCAAAACCTATTTTCATATAAATCTCCCAATTTTCATATAAAAAATTTAATCATCATATATTATTTTATCAATAACTTTTCGTATTATATCATAGTTAAAACCTCTATAACTCAGAGCTGATATAAGCCGTCTTTTTATAGTTTCATTATCTTTAGCGGATATGCTCTTATATTTCTTTTGTGCAAAGTGCATTGCGTTTTCATATTCTTCATCATCATCTATATCTGACGTCAACTCATTTATAACTTCAGAATCTATACCCTTTTGCCTTAATTCGTTTTGTATCTTTCTTTTTGAGTATTTTTTATGTTTATACGCTCCGCTTACCAATTTTTCCGCCATATCTTCTTCATTTATAAATTCATACTTATCTACAAAATTCATTGCATAATCTACGGCATCTTGTGTAAATTTTTTTTGTCTTAACCTATTTATCAATTCCTTTCTTGTCTTACTTGATGACGACAATATCCTTAATGCTTGCTGTTTAGCAAGTTTTTTTTGATTTTCAAGCAACATCTCTTCAAATGTTTCTTCATCTACTTCTCTTATAGTGTATAATGAATACGAATATAATATATCAAGATGTATTTCTATTTTTTCTTCTTTATAATCTTTTATATATAAATTATAGTTTGAATTTCTTTTTTTGGTTATTTTTACTATCTCATACATAATAACTCCTATTTGTTTTTATCGCCTTTTTCTCTTGGAATTATCTTTATAACAGTACCGTCAAAACCGAAACTCTCTCTTATCTTGTTTTCCAAATATCTTTGATATGAAAAATGGAACAGCTCTTTATCGTTTATAAAAATTACAAATGTAGGAGGCAATACGCCTGTCTGTGTAGCATAATATATTTTAAGTCTTTTTCCTTTGTCAGACGGAGGTTGATTCAGCATAACTGCATCCCCTATAACATCGTTTAATACCCCTGTTGACAGTCTCTTTCTACCGGATTCATATACTTTATTTATGAGTTCCACTATATTGTTTAGTCTTTTACCTGTCTTAGCAGATATGAATTCTACAGGTGCATATTGCATATATGCCAATGAATTTCGCACATCTGCCGTATAATCTCTCATAGTGTTGGTTTCTTTTTGTATCAAATCCCATTTATTTACAACTACTATTACACATTTACCGGCTTCATGCGCCAAGCCTGCTATCTTTGTATCCTGCTCCGTTACCATAGTTGTCGCATCTATAACAACTAATACAACATCTGCTTTTTCTATTGCACTATATGCCCTTAATACTGAATATTTTTCAATATTATCGTAAATTTTATTTTTCTTTCTTATTCCTGCAGTGTCTATAAATGTATAATCTATACCATTTATATTACATTTCTCATCTATTGCATCTCTTGTTGTCCCTGCTATTGGCGAAACTATTGTCCTTTCTTCACCTATGAGTGCATTTAATATTGATGATTTTCCTGCATTAGGTTTCCCTATTATTGCAACTTTTATAGAATTATCTTCTACTTCCAACAATTCTTCTTTTGGGAACAATGCAACTATTTCATCTAACATATCTCCAAGTCCTAATCCTTGTGTTGATGATATGGCATACATATTCTCAAAACCTAATTGATAAAAGTCGTAATAATCATCAGGTAATCTTGAATTATCCACTTTATTAACTATAACAATAACAGGTTTTTTTGATTTTCTAAGAAGATCTGCAACCTCAAAATCTTGTGGAACTAAACCGGCTTTTCCATCTACAACAAACATTATTACATCAGCCATATCTATTGCAATTTGTGCCTGTTTTCTCATCATTTCCGGTATGAGATTATCTGTATCCGTTTCTATTCCGCCGGTATCTATAAGAGTAAAGCTGTAATTAAGCCAGCTTACATCAGCAAATATTCTGTCTCTTGTAACTCCCGGAGTATCTTCCACAATAGATATTCTTTCTCCGACAAGCCTGTTAAAAAGAGTAGATTTTCCGACATTCGGTCTGCCTACTATTGCAACCGTCTTTTTCATAATAATATTCCCTTTCACATATTTATCATAACTTATTTTTTAATAAAAAATATAATTTGCTGAATTTATTTTAAGAACTATAATAAAATCAAAATAGTATTCACATAAAATATAATTTAATACTAAAACTCAATAAAGCTATGGAAAAATACTATTGTATAAATTTAATAAATGTTTATGGATTCATCATACAAACTATATATTATTCTATTAGAAATTAGTATACCCTGTTGATTAAAATAAAAAAATTATATTCCAAGTATATTTTTTACAAAGCTGTGTCCGTCAATTTCAGACGGTTTTACTTTTATGTTCATAGTTTGGGCAAATTCATCAAGTGTTATTGAATCCAAAAATATATCTTCGTCAGATTTTAACATGGTTTTCGGAATTATTAACTCTTCTCCTAAATCTTTACCCTTAAGCTGTTTAATCATATCTGTTGCTGTTATAAGTCCTGCAACCGTTATAGTTCTACCAAAAAAATCATTTTCTATCTTATATACATTAACATTTAACGAATCATATTTTCTCATCATATTGTCAGATAAGTGTTTTATATATTCAAAGGCTGACTCTCCTGTCGCAATCGACACATTTCTTTTTCTATTGTAGGTGTTTATTTTTTTAATTCCTTGTTATATTCATATTCTTGTTTAGTCATAAGTCCAACGCCATTTTCAAGCTGTTTAAACCCCTCATATTCTTTATACGAAGGTCTTTTAACGCCTGACATAACATAGAATTCATCAGACAAAAATACAAATCTTGTGCCTAAGTTTTTCAAAAATTTCTGTTGAAACTCTTGAACTTGCAATATTAAATCTCTTGCAGTATCAGTATTGAATATATCTACTTTAGCAAGTTTTTGTCTATATTTTGTAATGCCTATTGGCACTATAGCTATGCTCTGTAATTGTGGATGTAGTTTTTCCAAATCGTATAAAGTCTTCTCCAAATTTTTTTTGTCATTAACATTTGGAATAAGAACTATTTGAGCATTCATAACTATATTGGCTTTTTTTAATTTTTTCATCTTTTCCAATATATCGCCGGCAGTTTTATTTGACAGCATTTTTATTCTAAGCTCGCTATCTGTAGTATGCACTGATATATTTACAGGAGATATATGATATTTTATCATTTTATCAATTTCTTTTTTGCCCATATTAGTCATGGTTATAAAATTACCTTGTAAAAAAGAAAGTCTTGAATCATCATCTTTTATATAAAGAGTTTTTCTAAGTCCTTTTGGTAATTGATCTATAAAACAGAACATACATTTGTTCCTGCAAGTTTGAACCGAATTTGTTATTGGATTTTCAAATTCTATGCCTAAGTCTTCATCAATGTCTTTTTCTATCTCATATATTACTACTTCTCCATCTTTTGTCTGGATTTCAAGCTCTATATATTCATCAGCTATAAGATATTGATATTCTATTATGTCTTCAACGCTTTGAGAATTTATTGACAGTAATATATCACCTTTTTCTATCTCTAATTCATCTGCAATAGAACCTTCCGTTACTTTGGTTATTATATTGGAAAAATCTTTTTTACTTAATTCCATAATATCATCTTTCATAAAAAAACCTAAGATATATTAATATCATAGGTTTTAAAAAACAAATTATTATAATTCCTTTTCTGACTCTACTATTGAATTGAGTTCATCAAAAAAGCTGTTAACATCCTTAAATTCTCTATAGACAGATGCAAATCTTACATAGCTTACTACATCAAGTTTTTTCAATCTTGATATAACAAGTTCTCCTATTTGACTGCTCGATACTTCTTTATCGGAAGAATTGAGTATATGTTTTTCCACATCACTTACTATCTCTTCCATTTGTTTAATTGTAACAGGTCTTTTTTGACATGAGCGCACTATACCCCTTAATATTTTATTTTTGTCAAAAAATTCTCGAGAACCGTCTTTTTTTACTACAATAATACTCGCTTCCTGTATCATTTCAAATGTACTGAATCTCTTCTTGCATGATTCACATTCTCTTCTTCTCTTAATAGTATTATCTTCCTCTATATGCCTTGAATCTATAACTCTAAGATCACTACTTCCACAATATGGACAATTCATATTTATTTCCTACCTGTACTTCTGAAAAATGGCGGGATATTAAGCTCCGTCGTTTTTTTCTCAGTGGTTATTTCTCTTATATTTTGTATGTTGTCAGGCTCTATATCTAAATCATTGTCTATATCAAGATCATCCGTATTGCTTTGAAAGTAGCTTTTTTCCACTTTTGTCTGTTTATTAACTTTTTTTGCTGAGTTTTGTGAGCTGTTTGTATTTAACTGTTGTC
Organism: Peptoanaerobacter stomatis; assembly: GCF_000238115.1. GTDB lineage: Bacteria > Bacillota > Clostridia > Peptostreptococcales > Filifactoraceae > Peptoanaerobacter > Peptoanaerobacter stomatis. The sequence continues at coordinate 71,041 of NZ_JH414554.1, forward strand.
TGTTTTCTTCTATTCCTGTTGCTATTATCACAACCGATACTTCATCACCTATTTCATCTGAAAATACACTTCCAACTATCACATTATCCGATGCAAAATCTTCATCTTCACCTATAGCTTCTCTTACATAATCACCTATTGCATATATATCGTCCATTGTTATACTTTCTGATGATGTGACATTAACAAGTAAATCTTTTGCATGCCAAATAGATGTCTCTGAAAGATGAGATACAGTTGCAAGTTTAGTGGCCTCAAGAGCTTTATTATCTCCTTTTGCTCTACCGAATCCCATATGACATAAACTCTTATTTTCCATAACAGTTTTAACATCTGCAAAGTCAGTATTTATTATACCGTTTAATTTTATTATATCTGTTATACCTTTTACACTGTTTTTCAAAATTTCATTACCTTTTTTTAAGGCCTCTTCAAATGTTATACCTTTTGGAGATATTTCAAGAATTTTATCATTCGGTATTACTATTATTGAATCAACATTCTTTTTAAGTTCTTCAAGTCCGTCTTCCGCCATTTTTTTCTTTCTTGTTCCTTCAAACTTGAACGGCATTGTAACAATACCCACTGTAAGTGCACCTATTTCTTTTGCAACTTTAGCTATTATAGGAGATGCACCTGTACCTGTACCGCCTCCCATACCTGCAGCAACAAATACCATCTGTGCTCCTGAAAGTTCCTCTTTTATTTTTTCATAACTTTCTTCGGCCGCCTTCTTACCTATTTCAGGTTTTGCTCCTGCACCGAGACCTTTTGTAAGTTTTTCACCTAATTGTATTCTGCTTTCAGAAAGTGAATGTTGAAGAGCTTGATAGTCTGTATTGGCTACAATATAATCAACACCTTTTATCTGTTCTTCTATCATTCTGTTTACGGCATTTCCGCCACCGCCGCCTACACCTACTATCAATATTTTTATATCTTCATTGTTCATTGCTGTTTCAAGAAACATTGTTATCCTCCAAAAAATATATACTTATCTCTATTAAAAATCTATAATAAATTTTTTTGCTGTTTAAAAATTATTTATAACAAAAAATTTTGAAAATAATCATCTAAAAAATATTCTATCTTATTATAATATCAATAAAAAGTCATTTCGTCTATAAAAATTTAAAAATTTATGAATATATTTTTAATATATCCGTTAAATATCCTATAACGAATATTATTCATAGTATATCGGATCCGTATCAAATCTCATATCTATTGTGCCTGATGTTTTACCTTTAGTTGATAGATTTATAAGTATTTTATTCAAAACCTTGACTTTATATTGCATATCATTCGTGTTTCCGAATCTTACCAATATACCTGTATTTGTAGTCATAGATATGTCATCATAGTTTTTCAAATCTATATAGGATATATTGTTGAGCAAATCAAGTGAAGATATTAAGTGTACTATCTTAAGTATATTTTCAAGTGTATCTTTATCTTTTACAGGTATAGTGTCCTTAAGTTTTATATTACTTATTGATATACCGCTTATTATAGGTTTTTTAACAGATTTTTCATCTTGAACTATGCTTATTGCAGTTGCATTTTCATCTATTATCACATATCCGCTTGTTACAGGTATGCTTGCAACAGGAATACGTTCAACTATTGATATTGTTATCTCTTGCGGAAACTTTCTTCTTACTGTCGCACTTTGTATATAATTATTTACAACAAGATTTTTTTCTATAGTTTTGATATTCATAATATATATATTCTTATTCATATCTATTTTAGCAAGTTCCAATATCTTATCTTTTGTCAAATTGGTCTGTCCGAGCACAGTTATTTTATTTACTGAGTACCTGCCTGAAAAAAGATAAAATAAAACAGAAATAATAAATATTATTAAAATTCCAAAAAATGATATAGTGATTTTTTTCTTCATCTATCTACCCTTTATAAGTGTATCATATATTATTTTGCAAGCATCACCCTTATACAACTTACTGCTGTTATCTGACATTTTCTTAAAAACATCTTGATTGAACAATATATTTTGTACTCTGTTTTCGAGAATATCAGCGTTTAACATATCTTCTTTTATACAATATCCTGCCCCGCAATCCTCTATCATCTTCGCATTATATTCTTGATGATTTTCCGCTGTATATGCTTTAGGAACAGCTATAATAGGTTTTCCGAAGTATGATACTTCTGATAATGTACTCGCGCCTGCTGAACATATAATAATATCGGCTGACTGCATATATTTCCCTATATTTTTTATATATGGATATAATTCAAACTTATCATAATTTATATATATAAATTCTTCTTTCAACTCATCATAATATGCTTCTCCACAAGAATGTATAAGTCTTATATTGTTTTTTTCAGCATAGTTTGCAAACAGCTTTATAGCGTCATTTAAGCTCTGAGAACCTCCTGAGCCTCCTATAGACAATATAATTTTTTCATCGCTTGAAAAATTAAGTTCTTTCCTTGCAGTTTTCTTATCATAATTAAATTCCAACGTTCTTATCGGATTGCCTGATACAATCGCATTATCAAAAGGATATCTCTTCAAAGCCTCATCAAAACCGTAAAAAATATAATCAACTTTTTTAGACAAAATTTTGTTGGTAACTCCCATAAATACATTTTGTTCGAGTATAGCCGTCTTGATTTTCATAAGTGCCGCCATATACACAACCGGACCGCATACATATCCTCCTGTACCTATTACTAAATCCGGATTTTCTCTTGATAAAATTTTCCTCATTTTAAGCATACTTGAAGTTGTTTTGAAAACACGTTTTATATTTTCTATACTCAGTTTTCTTTGAAATCCTTTAATATCTATAGTTTCAAATCTATAATCATAATTTTTCAGTATTTTATTTTCTATACCGTATTTTCCGCCGATATACAATATTTCTGTAGAGCTGTCTTGATTTTTAAAATATTCGGCAATTGCAACAGCAGGATATATATGTCCTCCTGTACCACCACCACAAACTATAAGTTTCATTTAACAACCTCTTTTTTTCTTTTTGAGACTCTATATTTTGAAATATTTAAAAGAACTCCCGTCATGGACAAAAATATAATTATGGATGTACCTCCATAACTTATAAAAGGTAGTCCTATACCGGTATTAGGTAAAGTACTTGTTGCAACCCCTATATTCATAACGGTTTGAAGTCCAAGTTGCAGACCTATTCCGCATACAAGCATCTTACCGAATGTATCTTTAGTATCTACGAACAATCTAAAAATTCTGAAAATCAAAAATACATATATAAATATAAGTGCAACACTCATTAAAAACCCAAATTCTTCTGCTATAACGGCAAATATAAAGTCATTCTGCGGTTGTGATATATAAAAATACTTTTGTGTGCTCTTGCCGAAACCCACACCGAATAATCCTCCGGATGCCATAGCGTATATAGAATTTGATATTTGCCAATCTCTTCCGGCAGTATCTTTAAACGGATCAAGGAATGACATTAATCTCGCCATACGATATTGCTGTTTCATCATTAAAGTTATGATGGCAACAGCAAACGGTACTGCAGATATCAACATAAACTTTACACTCATACCGCCTATGAATATCATTATAAGACCCACCATTAATATTATTGACATGGCAGAAAAAGACGGTTGTACATAAATAAGAGCACAGTTTAAAATCAAAAAACCAATCGGTATTATCACACTTTTTAATTTGTGCATTGTATACTTATTAAGATCTATGAAATATGCAGTCATAACTATGCACGCAAATTTGGAAAATTCAGAAGTTTGAAATCTCAAAAAAATCAAATTAAGCCATCTTTTTGCTCCACCTACATTCACACCGAGCGGAGATAAAGTCAGCGCCAATAAAAAAATATTGAAAACATATATTATAAAAGCATATTTTTTATATATTTTATAATTCAATTTGCTTGCAATATACATAAGAACAAAACCTATTGCAGCAAATTGCAACTGTGAACGCAAAAACTTCGTAGAGTCGTTATATTCATAGCTTGCTTGAACGGAACTTGCCGAAAAAATCATAAGCACTCCAATTATTACAAGCAAAATTACACTACTGAGTATTATATAATCTATTCTTTTTGCGGGTTCTCTTTTAGTTTTTTTTATATCATTTTTTACAACACTTTGCATCTAAATCCTCATAAAACTTCTTAATTATATAATTGAACTGTTCAATAATTATTTTTTATACTATAATTTTTTAAGTAAAATTATCTATTTTTAATAAATTTTTACAACATCCTTTATTAGAACAGTATTAATTGACAAAGATAAATCTCATACATTATAACACAAATATCCTATATTAAATATACATTATATCAAAAAATAAATTAAAAGCATATTAAATATGGTTAAAATCTTGTATTTCTTTAAATATTACACTTATATTTTAAAACTGAAATTATAATTTATCTTTATTTTGACCATGTTTCTTAAATTTTTCAGCTATAATTTTCATTTCTTCATTTGATAATATAACAGGTTCTCCTATACTTCTCGCTTTACAGTATATTTCTGAGCAATATTCTATATCCTCTGCTATCGAAAATGCATTTTGTAAATCTCTTCCACCTGTCAATATTCCATGATTTGCCAATATCACAGCTTTTCTATCTTCCATAGCTTCACAAGCATTTATTGCAAGTTGTTTTGTGCCATAAGTCGCATATTTTGCACATCTGACATTTGTACCGGCTACAGCCGTAAGATAATGGGTTGCCGGCAAATCTAAATTCAAACATCCAAGAACAGTTGAATATATTGTGTGAGCATGTATAACCGCATTTATATCTTGTCTTGTTCTGTATAAAATCAAATGCATTTCCAATTCTGATGATGGTTTTTTATCTCCTTCTATTATATTTGCATCTATATCCAATATAACTATATCTTCCAATCTTATCTCGAAAAAATCTATTCCTGACGGTGTTATAGCTATATGACTGTTTTTGCGATCATAAATGCTCAAATTACCGCCGGTGCCTTTCGTAAGTCTTGAGTCAACCAATTTTTTCCCGAATTCTATGAGCTGTATCCTCTCTTCTCTCATTAGCATAGGTATTTTCCCCTTCTAATACTAAACAATTATTTAATGATATTATCTAATTGACTATGGATATTTTTTTATATATTTGAGCATATCTTAGTTTAAATAGGATTTAGTAAAATATAATTATTATTTTAATATTTCTATCACAACTTTCAATGCTAAAATCCATTCAAATTAAAATAAATACTTAAAATTATATAGAAAAACTATAAATTTATTCATAAAAATATTATTAAAGACAATTTTAATTAAAGTCTATCTTTAATTGGATAATAGTATAAACAGTTATAAATTTAAAACAAATTCGTATAACTAATGATTTTCTTTTTTATCCTCTATAAAGATATTTTCATCCATATCTTTGCTGTCATCAACTTCATTATCTGTTATAGCAATATGTTCATTATTATTTTCTATATATTCAATCTCCATTTTATCTTCGTTTTTTACGGACTCTTCTATTAAATGATCCATTATATTAAACGCAAACTCTCCCTTTTCAACATACGGAAAATATGTCGACATTATTATGTTATTATCTCTGTCTTTTATTTCTATATTTCCTGTTTGTATATCATAATCTATATCTATTATATTCCAGTTATATTTAACATCCTTATATTGAAACGTATCTTTACTTATATAAAATTTATCTTCAAATTCCAGCTTTCTTACCATATTTTTAGTTTTAAAGACCTTCAAAACCAAAGTTTGTTTTTTACTCAATACTCCAAACATCATATCCGAGCCATTTCTAATCTTTTCCAAAAATTTATCTGTATTTATAGCCATATAATCCTTTTGAAAATAATCTACAAAATCATCTCCTGTATGATTTGTATTGAATATCACCCTACTTCCATTGCCTTTTTCTACAATAAGATATTTTATTCTCCTGTCTGAATACGGTATGAAATAAAACGTAGGTATATCCTGATACATAATTGTCTCATGTCTTCTTTTTAAAACTATGCCATTTTGATAAACATTCATAGGCAATACAGCTCTTATTTTTATATAGAAAATTATAAAAATAATAAACGCAAATATGAATAAGAAATATGCAAAATATTGGACATAAGTATCTACGTCTGTTTTTACGGATTTTTCCAATAATCTATATTGCACAACCGCAGCTAAACCCAATGACAGTGCAATAATCAAAATAAAATTAAGCTTATGCAAAAAACTCATTCCTATTTTTTTTCTTAACTCTCCCATTTGACACCTCTTAAAAATAAATTGAACAACTATATAAATATTAAACTATTTTATGAAATTTTACAATGTTTAATATAATCTTAAAGTAAAATTACAGCATTTTTAAAAAATACTAAAAATATATATATTTAGGTGTAAAAATAAAAATGGCTATTATCAAGTTTAATTGAAAATAGCCATTTTTATTTGAATATTAATTCATTCATACTTCCTTATAGTATGAATTATATTTATTTTTTTATGTGTTAATTCAATAATTTATTTGTTAAATTTTTTTATATATTGAATTTAGCTACCATCTCGCTCATCTCTTGCGCCATATCTGCTAAGTGTGCGCTTGATGCTGCTATCTCTTCAGATGATGCTGTCTGTTCTTCTACTGTCTCTGATGTCTCTTGTACTGATGCTGCATTTTGCTCTGATAGCGCTGATAGACTTTCTATTATTCCCATCAGACTTTCTTTTGTCTTTTCTAATTCTTTCCCTGACTTATTTAATTTTTCTACTGCTTTATTGTTGTTGTCTAATTCTTTTGATATTATGTTGAATTGCTCTCTTGTGTCTTCTACTTTTACTGATTGCTGCTCTACTATCTTTCCTACTTTCTCCATTGTCTCTACTGCTTGTCCTGTCTTTGCTGTCAAATCTGATAC
>NZ_JH414555.1 GCF_000238115.1 Peptoanaerobacter stomatis
TATATATATATATATATATATATATATATATATATATATATATATATATATATATATATATATATATATATATATATATATATATATATATATATATATATATATATATATATATATATATATATATATATATATATNTNTNTNTTNTTTTTTTGTATAGTAAATTTATCTTTTATTATAAACTTATTAATGTACCTGTTTTTCCTTCCAAACCTTCTGCAGCTTTTTCCAATGATGTGATTAAAGTTGTTCTTCCCGCTTTAGATTTCGCAAAGTTTATTGCAGCCTCCACTTTAGGTTTCATAGAGCCTTCTGCAAATTCTTTGTTTTCTATATGAGTAAGTGCTTCTTCAACTGTTAGCTTATCCAACCATTGCTCATCAGGTTTTCCAAATCTTATAGCTACTTTTTCTACTGCTGTTAATATTATAAGTGTATCTGCATCTACCAACTCTGCCAATTTTGCAGTTGTAAAGTCTTTATCTATAACTGCCGGTACACCCACAAGCTCGTCATTTTCTTTTATTACAGGTATTCCGCCACCACCTGCAGCTATAACTATGCAATTAGCATTATATAATGTTTCTACTGCTTGTTTTTCTACTATATCTATCGGCTTTGGAGAAGGTACTACTCTTCTATATCCTCTACCTGCATCTTCTTTGAATTTGAAACCTTTTTTCTCCATTTCTTCTGCTTGCTCTTTTGTATAGAATGCTCCTACAGGCTTAGTAGGATTGTCAAATGCTTTATCTTCTTTGTCAACTAACACTTGTGTCACTATGGTTGCTGTCATAACATCCATATTTCTTCTTTTTAGTTCGTTTTCTATAGAATTTTGAAGGTGATATCCTATATATCCTTGGCTCATGGCTCCACATTCAGGAAACGGCATTTGTGGAGTTTTTGCATCTGATTTTGATGCAGCGTCCATTGCTAAATTTATCATACCTACTTGTGGTCCGTTACCATGTGATATTATTACTTTATTTCCTTGCTCTACAAGGTCTACTATTGATTTTGCAGTATTTTTAACTGCTTCTTTTTGTTCTTCAGGTGTGTTTCCAAGTGCGTTTCCGCCCAATGCTAAAACTATTTTTTTCAATATAATTCTCCCCCATTATTCGAATTTATTTGTCAATAATCTTTTATTGACAGATATATTTATCTTTTTCTATACTTTACTGTAATTTTATACTATTCTCCATTTGAAATGCCATACAATTTCGATTTCTACATAATATACTTTTATGTGAATATTTATTGCATTATTTCATATTATATATGGCTTTTTAAAAGATTTTTAGTATTACTATATTTCTATGCAGCATTATAGAAAAGACAGATTTATATTATATTATTTTATTTAAGTTTTTTCAACTAAAATATATACTTTTTTAGCTGTTTAATGCTCTATCCACATTTCTTATAAAATCTTGCGCATTTGTAACTATTGACACTGCTGTTAAAGTACCTCTGTCCGCCAATTTGTTTACTGCAAATTCTTGTATATCTATAGTATACATATAAACAGGTCTAACTTTTCCGTCAAATTCGTTGTATGAAGGTGTCATATTACCTGTTGCTATTGTGTATAATATCGCACTCATCATTATTATTGTAGATGTTTTTCTTGCGTGACTTCTCATCGCATTTTGTGCTTCATATACATTGTTTATAGTTTCAGGTAATGCAAATCTGTCACGAATTGTTCCTGCTATTACTACAGGTACATTCATTTCTACGCATGCTTTCATAAATCCGTCTTTTACCATACCTGATTCAACCAATGCTTTTGTTGAGCCGTATTTTCTTGCAAGGTTTATTGTTGCAAATAAGTTTTTTGTTGTATTTTGCTCTTTTTCAAAAGTTTTTTGTCCCCAAGTGGTATCATAAATACCTTTTTCCAAATCAAAAGCCGCTGTTTCAGTTCCGCAGAATATTGCTTGAACATAACCTTGTCTTATAAGTCTTTCAAGTGCATTTCTTGAATCTCTATCCAATGATATAGCTGAACCTACTATAAGAGTAACATATCCGTTGTTTGCTTTTTCATATCTAAGCACATCATATAATGTATCATAATCTACTGAGAACGCCGTTTCTCTTGAACGACCTGATCTGAATGCGAATGTATCTGAATCTGCAGAATCCTCTAAAAATCCTTGTGTCCAAACATATATTCCTTCTGATGCGTCTTCTGTTCTTCCTATTACAACTTTATCGCCTTTTTTCAGATTTCTAAACTCTACTATATTTACGCTTTCTTCTCCTTCTTTATCTATAGCAACGCAAACTGTATCCATTCTTGATTGAGTAGCCAATACCCATTTGCCATTTATTTTAAAGTATTCTGGAAAAACTGATAATGCATGATAATTTCTTGGGCTTATACCGTCTACTTGTACTTCTTCAAGTGTAACATTAGGTGCATTTACCAAAAAATCCTGGTCAAAATTAGGATGATGATATTTAGGCATTTCAAATTTCATTATAATCTCACTCCTTTTATTTCATCTTCTTTTTTATTTATTCCTACCGCTTCTGTTTGTTTTATTTCCATATCACCCATAAGAGATTTATCCGCAGGTTTTACAAGTGCTCTTTCGCAGTTTACAACAAAATCCTGAACATTTGTAATCATTGGTGTAAATGCCATAAATTCTCTTGCTGCAGCAACTTTATTTACAACATTTTCTGTTATATCAACTGTATACATATAGACAGGTCTTACTTTTCCGTCTTGTGTTATTCTATAGCTTGATGCCATATTTGCAACAGAAAGTGAGTGAAGCATTGTGGCTATACCGATTATAAGTGTTGCTTTATCAAGTTGTTTTTTTGTTTCTGTAAGTGCTCTATCTGTATCTCCTATTACTTCCGGAAGAGGACCATCGTCTCTTATTGAACCTGATAATACGAAAGGAACATCCAAATCATTAAGTGTTTTTATTATTCCGTCTTTTACATTACCGGCTTTTATAAACTCTTTGATTGAACCTATTGTTCTGACTTCGTTTAACAAATCCAAATGGTTGTAGTGCCCCATAGGAACATTTTCTTGTGTATATATGTTTTGTCCAAGTGCAGTTTGCAAAAATCCTCCTTCAAGGTCATGTGTACACATTGCATTTCCACCTAAAAGGCAATTTATATATCCGTTTTCAGCCAATTTATTCAATGAATTTCTTGTATCATAGTCAAATACAACGCTTGGTCCTAATACCCAAACTATATGTCCGCCATTTTCTTTTTCATATTGCATAAGTTCGAATAATCTGTCATAATCTTGTGAAAAAGATGTTTCAACAGCTTTTCCTCTTGGACAATATATTGACTGAGGAAAACCGTCTTTATATACAAGTATTCCTTGTGTGCCGTCTATTTTATCTCCTAATACTACCTTATCACCTTTTTTCAACTCTCTAAGTTCTGTTATTACAATTTTATCACCGTCTAATACTGCTACACAATTTAGTGAATTATGCTCAGGCAATATCCACTTTCCATTATATTTGTAAAATGTAGGCATATGTGATGTAAGGTAAAAATCATCTGGTGCAACTCCGTCTTTTTCTACTTCTCCTATGCTAATTTCAGGTAAATTGGCATATTGTGCGTCAGAAAAATCAGGAAATTTAAATTCCGGTAATTTGAATTCCATATCTCTTCTCCTTTAAATTAATTATTATATTTTGAAATTAAATCTATTTAACTTGAAAAATATATCATATTATATATTATTATTTTGTCAATACTGTTTTGCTAAAATAATTTTATAAAAAATTAAATTTTACTCAAGCATAAGTCAATATCTATAGAAATAAAATATTAATCCTGTAAAATTATATTATTCTCTTCATCCAGCACAAGTCTTACTGTAGAAAATTTTTTCAGTTTTCCTTGAAGATTTTTCATAGATATGGGAGTAAGTATGTACTGCTCTATAGCATTGCTTATTGCTATTGCTCCCATATTTTCATAATCAAAATAAGTTATGAGTTCATCTTCAACTTCTTCATTCCAAACAAGATTTATTTGGTTTGTACTCAGCTCTTGTGATAATTTTTGTAAACTCAATTTTGCAACTTTTTTAATACTTTTTTTATCAAATTTGTCTATAAAAAATATTTCATCAAATGATGATAAGAAACTGAATTGTAATTTTGTTTTTAATAAATCTAAATATTTGTTTTTATCAGAGTTTATATTAACTGTGCATATTATTACTGTATTTTTAAAATCTATATTCCTGCCTTTACTGTCATTTATTTTACCATTTTTTATTATTTGAGATATTATAGCTGTCACTTCCAATTGTGCCATATCTATATTATCAAAAAGTATAACGCTGTACGGTCTTGTTCTTATTGTTTCTGTAAACGCCCCTCCTGTTTCAAAACCTATATATCCCGGAGGTGCACCTATCAGCTTGGTTATAGATGATTTATCCGTAAATTCACTCATATCTAAAGCTACAAGACTTTTTTCTCCGTCATATATATAATTTGCAAGCAATTTAGCTATATAGCTCTTACCTACTCCACTACTTCCTGCAAGCAAATATGCTCCTATAGGTCTGTTTTTTTCTACCAAATCGCCTCTTGAACGTATGTATGCATCTACAATTCTGTCAATCATATTTTCAGAGCCTATAAATTCATATTTTAAATTTTCTTTAAGATTTGATATAAGTGCAAGTTCATCCGTTTCGAGATTTTTTTTAGGCATTCCTGCCAATTTTGCAACAATTTCTTTGACTTCTTTTTGAGTTACTTGTATTCTTAACGGATAATATGGTGTTATAGATTTTACTTCCTTTAAATTATTATCCGTTTCCTCTTTAAGTTTCATCAGGTCGCCCAATTTGTCAAATGAATGTTTTTCTTTTGCATCTTCTATTTGCAAAGTGAGCAATTCTAAATCAGTTTGTAGGTTGGATATTTCTTCCTGTCTCTGCCTTTCTTTTATATAGGCATCTTCTTTTTCAAGAAGTATATTTTTTTCTTGTTCTATTGTCTTTTCAAGCTCTGCAAGTCTATGTTTTGATACTTCATCCACTTCTCTTTTCAGCAATACCTTCTCTGTCTCCAACTGCAAGATTTTTCTGTTTAAATCTTCCAATTCAAGCGGTCTTTCATCTGTATACATTCTGACAAGTGATGATGCTTCATCTATTATATCTATGGCTATATCCGGCAATTTTCTACTGCTGAGATATCTTTTTGAAAGTTTGACTGCATCTATTATAGCAAGATCTGTTATTTGCACTTTATGGTGTCTTTCATATTTTGACTTTATACCCCTAAGTATTGATATAGTATCTTCTTGAGTTGGTTCTTCTACCAAAATTTTTTGGAATCTTCTCTCAAGTGCTCCATCTTTTTCGATATATTTTTTATATTCATCCAAAGTTGTAGCTCCGACTACAAGTATCTCCCCTCTCGCAAGCATAGGTTTCAATATGTTTGATGTATCCATTGTACCTGATGTATTTCCTGCACCTATTATGTTATGCAGTTCATCTATGAACATAATTATCTTGCCGTTTGAGTCTTTTATTATCTCCAACAGTTTTTTCAACCTGTCTTCAAAATCTCCTCTATATTTTGCACCTGCTATAAGCGATGTCATATCCAGCGCAAATACTATCTTATCTTTTAATATGTCGGGAACATCTTGTTTTACTATACGTTGAACAAGTCCCTCAACTATCGCTGTCTTACCTACTCCAGCTTCTCCTATAAGTACAGGATTATTCTTTATTCTGCGAGATAATATTCTTATCACGCCTTTTGTCTCTTCATCTCTACCTATTATAGGATCAAGCTTTCCGTCTATAGCCTCTTTTGTAAGATTTCTTCCGTATTTTGACAATTCTTTTAAAGTTTCGTCCGTTATTCCTCTTGCAATATTTTCGCTGTTTATTTTGTTAAATTCTTTTTCCAAAATCTCATAATTCAAATTATATCTTTGTGCAATTTGTGCACCTTGTGTATAATCTTCTTTTAATATAGCAAGAAATATATGTTTTTGACTTACTAAGCTGTCATACATACCTCTTGCTATTTCTTGTGATACTATCAAAACTTTTTGATATGCGCGACTCACATATAGGTTTGTTACACCTTTAGGTGATTTTAATTTAGATATGGCGTTTTTGATATCATCTGTAAGCGATTTTACTACTATTCCCATATTTGTTATAGCTCTTATCACTTCATTATCTGAATTTTTCAAAATACAGTACATGATATGTAATTCAGTCACTTCTAAATTTTCATTTTTTATTGCAATTTTATGTGCCTCTTTTATAGTATCAATAACTGCTTGAGAATATTTGGATAAATCCATATCTAAAAACTCCTTATTTTATTATCATTCATATCAAATTTTTTTCGGATGTATTATTGAGAAAATATCATCTCCTATATTATCCCACTATCATCCATATCAGATGGGCTGCAATTCCTGCACCTAAACCGCCAATTGTATGAGATAAAATTGCATTTCCTGTCATTTCTTTAGTTTCCAGTGCATCCATCATAGCTATATGAGTGGATAAATATCCGCTCCAGCACATACAAATTGCAGTAAATACAGCTATATCATTTCCAGAAACTTTATTGCTTTGCACCATTTTTGCTATCATTCCTATTGCTGCACCGCTACTGCCAAGTGCTGTTATAGGTACTGCTATTGCATCAGGAGATTTAAAGCCGAAAAGTGGCGTCAGTATAAATTGTAGTTTTTCACCTAATAGCGGCAATACCCCTATTCCTTGATTAGCTGTACCGTCATATACTCCTGAAGCCCCTGTTCCGTTTGTAAGAATTATAACCATTGTACATATAAGCAAAACACCTGGAATTATTGACATTCCCATATCTACTCCTATTTTACCACCATCCAAAAGTGCCAATATAAATCTTGAGCCTGCTGAGCCTTCTCTTACTCTTCTCATTCCTTTAGGTATTTTGTCTACATGATTGGTTTTTACCATTTCAGTAGTGCCATAATATTTTTTTGTCTTTCTTATCATAAGTCTTACAGATATAACGCTACCTACAGTTGCTCCTAAAACTCCAATAAAAGCAGCTTTTATAGCACCCTCAACAGGAAAGCTCATCATAGTTGTACTAATTATAAGTCCCATACCGAACGCTGTTCCCAAATTTGTAAGTGCAGGCAATTGATATTTTTTGAAATATTGTCTGAAATTATCATCATGAGCAAGTGTTAATATAGCCGGATTGTCAGACATAAAACAATTTAACATTCCAAGAGAGCTTGCTCCCGGTAAATCATATAGCGGTTTCATTATAAAAGAAAGCACTTTATTTATAAGCGCCACAACTCCGAATTCTGAAAAAACTCCTGAAATACCTCCTGCTATTACTGCAACCGCCATAAGATATAAGCAAACATTTATCAATAGATCAAATGCAGTTGCCATCATAGTTTTTATCATATTGGTTCCGCCCATTATACTGCCTACCCAAATAAAAAAGGCGAAAAAACATATCATAAAAATTATAGATTCTATTCCTATCTCTTTTTTCAGGGCAATTTTAGTGCTTTCACTTTCTACTTGTTCATTAACCCTTTCCATAATTATTTTAACCCTTTCCAATTTAAAATTATATACGAAATTTTTATTCCGGATTATATTGTATTTATATTTTTGTCACAAAATTAATACTAATCTCAACTTAAAACAAGCGATTATTGTTATAAAAATATTTGAACATTTTAAATACGTTTAATAATCAACATTGAGCAAATTTAATTTAAGATTAGTATTAAATATTATATTTTAATTAATTTATAAAACTGAAACAATTTTATTTATTATTCGATTTTTACTTATCTCCCGGATAGAATTTAGGATTTTTGAAGAAATCTTCCGTCATTTCTTTCAACTCTCCACTCATTATTATCATACCTATCATATTGGTAAACACTACAAGTCCTAATGTAAAGTCCAAGAATGTTCCGGCATTGTCGAATGATACGAAACCTCCAAGCAATACCATTCCGCAAGCTGCAAATCTCATAACTTTACCTATTGCTGTACCGAACAAATACTCACCTTGTTTTTCACAATAGAATACTATAACTATAATTGTAGAAAGCACGAACAAGAACAAACTTATTGCTATTATAGCTGTTCCCAATTGTCCGAAAGCTGAATTAAACGCTCTTTCAACTGCAACGCCTTTAAGCTCAGGATCAGTATAATTACCTGTAACTAAAACTACCAATGCTGACATACTGCAAACAAGTATTGTATCAGCAATTACTTCAAATATTCCCCACATTCCTTGACGTACAGGGTGGTCAGTTATAGCTGTAGCATGCGCATAAGGAGCTGAACCCATACCGGCTTCATTTGAATAGCAACCTCTCGCAGCTCCGGCTTTTATCATTGCCGCAAGAGATGTTCCTGCCGCTCCGCCTACAACCGCTTGTGGATTGAATGCACTTTGGAATATCATTGCAAATGCTCCCGGTAATCTGTCTATATGCATAATTATTATTACTAAACCGAACAATAAATACAAAGCTGCCATAAAAGGAACCAATTTTTCAGTAACTTGACCTATTCTTTTTATTCCGCCATAAGCAACGAGTACAACAAGCACTGTTATTATCACTGCTGATATTTTTCTTGAAAGACCGAGATTTTCAAGAGGTCCTGCTGCTGATATTGTTTGCAATGTTATAGATGGAAGTATCTCTATCATAAAGAAGAATGATACCAAGAATCCCATTATTTTACCTGCTGTTCCTCCTATACCTTTCTTAAATGTGTATGAAGGACCGCCGACAAATTCTCCGTCAGAGTTTTTTTCACGATATTTTATACCGAGTATTATTTCAGCAAATTTTGTAGCTTGACCGATAAGTCCCGCCATCCACATCCAAAAAACAGCTCCGGGTCCTGCTGTAAATATTATAGCCGGTGCAACAACTATATTAGCTGCACCTATTGAAGAGGCAAGTGCGGCTGAGGCAGCTTGAAACGGACTTACTGAACCTTCACCGCCGACATTTGACGCGAACATCTTTCCGAAAGTTTGTTTTAATATAAAAGGTAAGTATCTTATCTGAACAAATCCTGTTCTTATTGTTATAATAATTCCTCCGCCTAATAATGCTATCAATATAGGCCAACCCCACATAAATCCGGTTATTTTATCTATTATGTCTAATATTGCTTGCATTTTATTTCCCCCTTAGTTATAAATATTAACTTAAAAATAACAAAATCTGTATATTAATCTGAGATATAAATATATTTTGTGCAAAATAGATGCAAATATTAAGTTTAAAAATTTAAAATGATTAAAAATCTATACTTTTATATATAAACTGCAAAACTCAAAATTATCATACTGTCAATTAAAAAGAGCTTTTTACATATATATGTAAGTTAAAATATTAACAAAGATAGATTATACAATTATTTTTAATTAAAATAATGTATTAAATTATTATATGTAAATTAATTCCGATTATAATTCCATTTTATATCATAATTTCAAATTTTAAAAATTTATAATTATTACAAAGCAAAGCCGTTTCAAATTATTTTAACATAATAATCTCTAAACATAATACAAAATATGCATACACTCATTAATTTTACAATTTATAAGCTTTTAGAGCAGTGTAATTCACTGCTCATATTTCCATACTGCCTTTTCAAAAAATTAATATATCTAAATAGAAAAGACATATTAATTTTTTGAAATGTATTGTCTTTATAGACAACTGTTATTTTTACACGAACTTTAAAACAAATTTCAGCATTAATCTTTAAACTTAACAGCTTTTAAACATTAGCAAAGTGTAGCATATACAACAGCTTTTATTGTATGCATTCTGTTTTCAGCTTGATCAAATACATAAGATTGTTTTGATTCAAATACTTCATCAGTTACTTCCATTTCAGTTATGCCGAATTTTTCTGCTATCTCTTTTCCTACTTTTGTCTTTGTATCATGGAATGAAGGTAAGCAATGTAGGAATATGGCTTCTTTATTTGCATTAGCCATAGCCTTTGCATTTATTTGATAATCTTTTAATAAAGATATTCTCTTTTCCCATATTTCAGCAGGTTCGCCCATAGATACCCATATATCTGTATATAAAACATCTGCATTTTTTGTTCCTTCTTCTACATTGTCAGTAAGTGTAACTGTGCAGAAATTATCTTTTGCTATTTCTTTTGCCATTTCAACCAATTTAGGATCAGGGAATAATTCTTTAGGTGCGCAAGCAACATAATCAAGTCCAAGTTTAGCGCAAGCTATCATTAAAGAGTTTGCTACATTGTTTCTTGCATCTCCCATATAAACAAATTTTAATCCTTTAAGATGTCCGAAATGTTCTTCTATTGTAAGCATATCTGCAAGCATTTGAGTAGGATGCCATTCATCAGTAAGTCCGTTCCATACAGGTACACCTGCATATTTAGCAAGTTCTTCAACTATTTCTTGTGAAAATCCTCTGTATTCTATTCCATCGTACATTCTTCCAAGAACTCTTGCAGTATCTGCTATTGACTCCTTATGTCCCATTTGTGAACCGGCTGGATCAAGATATGTAACTCCCATTCCTAAGTCATGACCTGCAACTTCAAATGAGCATCTTGTTCTTGTTGAAGTTTTTTCAAATAATAAAACTATATTTTTTCCTTCCAAATATCTATGAGGAACTCCCGCTCTTTTCATAGATTTAAAATTCTTTGAAAGTTCAATTAAATATCTTATATCCTGTGATGAAAAATCAATTAATTTTAAGAAATTTTTACCTCTAAAATTTTTTGCCATAATTACCTCTCCTTTTTAAATACATTAAAATTATAGATAACGTTTTTTGCTTTACTAACGTTTTCTGATTTTTATAATATCATAAGAGAAAATTTTATGTAGGACAAATTTAGAGAATATTTTTGTATTTAGTTTATAATTTTTTTCATTCTAAAATTTTTACAATAATTTGTAAATTTCATATAATTATTGCAAATACTAATATTATTATCCCATTTACATAATTTTTTATAAAAAATATTTTTATTTACAACTTAATTTATATGATATAATATATTATAAAAGTATAATTTTTTTGTAAATAATATACAAATACTGATATAAATGTATTTTATGATAAATATCGTTTAAATTAAAATATTCTCAAATATATTAAAAAACATCTATATTTAATTTAAATAACAGTATTAAAATTCACATTATATAATTATAAGTATGAGGTTATTTTCAGATGAATAGCGCCAACAAACTTACTATACAGCATTCAGCTAAAGATATTCTAAATTATAGTGATATAGCCATATTTGATGTCCAAACCGACTTTGCTCCTACAAAAGCACTTCTTCATAAAGAAAGTCGTTTTTTGTACATAATTTCCGGTATGGCAAAAATAAAAATACAAGGTAAAGTACATGAAATGAAAAAAGGTATTCTAATTACATTATTACCTTGGCAAGTATCGGAAATAATAGAAGTTACAGAGCCGGTATCATATTATCTTCTCATATATAAGTTCGATTTTATAAATAATATAATAAAACAACATTTGAACATAAATAATGAGCATTTTAATATGATTGAAATGTTGTATTCTCACAATTCAATAATTATACCAACATCTCATAGAGATAAAATATTAAGGCTTTTTGAAGACATAAGAGATGAAATCGGTATACGCTCCATACAAATAGATCTGTCACCACAAAAATTTTCAGGAATATATTTAATTTCAAGACTTTCAGAGCTACTTGTATATTATATGAGATTTATAAACACCGATATAGACGAAGACAGTTCTCCTATGATAAGCGAAGAAATTTTCAAATATATGTATTTAAATCTGTCCAATGATTTAAGCCTTACACAGTTGTCAAATATATTTTACATGAGCGAAAGCTCCATATCAAAATATATAAAAAATATGACAGGATTGGGATTTTATGATCTTATAAATGAGATGAAACTCTCCAAGGCTCAATTTTTATTATTGTACACTAACCTGACACTTGAAGATATATCCGCATTGCTCAAGTTTTCGGATTCATCTCAGCTAAGTAAAATATTTTCTTCAAATTACGGTATAGGTACAAAAAAATTCAGAGATGCTTATAAAAATGCTGAGGCACTCGCCGACATACGTTTAGATAAAAGAAATGCCAAAATCATAGAGTATATATATGAACACTATGACGAAGATATTGATATAACTGATATTTCAAAACTGTTTAACATACAGCCCAAAATATTAAATCAGATACTGACATATTATGTTGAACAAAATTTCAGCAATTTTTTGAACACAGTTCGCATAAACAAGGCATGCTCCCTACTGCTAAATACGAATTACAGTATAACTGATATAGCTTTTATGGTTGGCTTCAACTCTACAAAGAGTTTTACAAGAAATTTCACTAAGTTGATTTCTCTAACTCCTTCAGAGTTCAGAACAACTACATTGGAACAATTTGATTGATATTTTATAGCAAACTCTATTAAAATTAAACCATATAATTAAGAACATATAAAAAAATTATAATTTTAGTATAAAAGTATAATCAAAAATACTTTTATACTAAAATCTTACAGAATAATAGAAAAACATAATAATTAATTTTTCGGTAAACTATTTATATTAATATTACATAATTATACAAATTATCTATAATTTTATTAGAAAATAGTATTAATTAAAGTCTATTTTTGACTATATAACATTAACTTTTACAAAAAAACAGTATCTACGTTTTTTATTCATAGATACTGTTTCTTTTATTAATTCGTATAATTATCAAAATATCCTTGAATGTAAATTATCGGTGTTCCTTTATCTCCACTTCCTGATGTCAAATCTGATAATGAACCCAATAAATCTGTAAGTTGTCTTGGGGTAGTTCCTTCTGATGCCATTTTACCTACCAAATCAGATTCTTTATTTTTTATATAATCCACAACTGCATTTTTAAGTTCATCTCCTGTTAAATCTGCGAAGTCATTGTCTGCTATATATTTGAGCTTAATTTCTGAAGGAGTTCCTTTTAATCCACTTGTATATCCCGGTGATACTACAGGATCTGCAAGCTCCCATATCTTACCTACAGGATCTTTAAACGCTCCGTCTCCATAAACCATTACTTCAAGATTTTTTCCTGTTAATTCCTTCAACTTAGCTTGAATTTTTTCTACCAAATCCTGACTATTTCTTGGAAATAACTTCAATGTATCTTCAGTAGCTTTATTTGAACCAAGAAGACCATATTCACTATATCCGCTTCCATCAACAGATGATGTCAATATATCATCAAGAGAAAATACTTTTTCTCCACCATTTTCTAAAAGTATTCTCTTTGTTCTTTTTCTTGTGTGTATATCACAATTTATAACATTTTTAGTGTATTTTAATATGGATTTCGGATCATTCGCAAATACTATCTCGCAATCTGCACCGGCTTCTTTTACTATATCTTTGTAAAATTTTATATAATCCACGCCTGTAAACTCATGTACAGGATTTTCGAACAATTCTCTGAATTTTTTTTCATCAAATTCATCTTTCCAAGGATTTATATTATTTTTATCAAGCTCATCATAAGTTATGAAATGATTCCCTACTTCGTCTGACGGATAGCTCAACATTATTATAACTTTTTTTACACCAAGTGCTATGCCTTTAAGTATAAGTGAAAATCTGTTTCTGCTTAGTATTGGAAAAATTATTCCTACAGTATCTGAATTTAGCTTGTCTTTTACATCATATGCTATATTATTTACATTCGCATAGTTACCTTGCGCTCTTGCAACCACAGATTCTGTAATAGTTACAATATCTCTATCATTTATAGTATATCCACCTTCTTTTGATGCTTCAATAACGGTATCACATACTATCTTTACCATATCATCATTTTGTTTGATAATTGGAGCTCTAAGCCCTCTAACAACAGTACCTATCATTCTGCTCATAACATACTCCTTATTTTTTATAAATTTGTTATAAAAACTTACATTATTTATATACTCTTTTAATACTAAATATAATAATATGAATTAAAATTATTTATGTTTATATTATATCCTTTTTATCTGAAAAATACAAAAAAAAATAATTTAATATTCATTTTATAAACTCAAAAATTTACCTTAATATTATTATAGAATACATATTTTTCACAAATTTATAAACTGAATATTTTTTATTTCATTTTTTTATAAATTTATATATATTTAGAATTATATATCAAATAAATATATATAATATTTCTTATTGAAATTATTTCAAAAATGTTATAAAATAAAAAGTGATATTTTTTAAAATAAATTTAAATAAGATTCGACTATTTATATTTTACAAACTCTTTCATTAAAATAGGCATTTTTAATTAAAACTTAACTTGTAAATTCAAAAGCATTATACTCTCAAATCAATAGAAAAATTTCACCATAATAACGATTATATTTTTTCATATAAATAAATCTATTTTATAATTAACCTGTTAATTACCCATTTTATATATTATATGAATGATATTTCTGATTTATGTTATATATTTAAATTTCAAGTATTCGGAGGCAATTTATGATTGATTATGACCATCTAAAAATTACGGAGTTAAAAGAATTAGCAAAAGAAAAAAACGTATCAAATTATTCAAAAATGAAAAAAAATGAATTGATACTGGCATTGTCATCTATTAGCAACGATGATATAAAACAAATAGATATACAAGAAAATGTCTGTATAAAAGATATAGATTATGAACCTAATTCAAATGAAAAGAAAGTAGGAGAGCTTTTCATAGCTGAAAACAATTCTATAGCAAGTGGTGTTTTGGAAATATTGCCTGATGGATACGGATTTTTGCGTGGAGATAATTATTTATCCACAGAAAATGACGTATATATGTCTCCTACACAAATAAGACGTTTCAGAATGAAAACAGGTGATTACATAGAAGGTGTAGTAAGACCTCCAAAGACAGGAGAAAAATTCAGCGCTTTATTATTTGTACATAAGATAAATGGCGAACATCCTGAAAAATCTATAAAACGTATGTCTTTTGACAATTTAACACCAATATACCCAAGAGAAAAGTTCAATCTTAACAACAGCGATGATGTATCATCAAGAATAGTAGATATAATAGCACCTATTGGAAAAGGACAAAGAGGTCTTATAGTTGCACCTCCAAAAGCCGGAAAAACTATGCTCATAAAAGCTCTTGCCAACTCTATAAAAACCCATAACCCAGAAGTTGAGCTGATAATATTACTAATAGATGAGCGTCCTGAAGAAGTCACAGACATAAAAGAGTCCGTAAAAGATGCCGATGTTATATATTCAACATTTGATGAACTTCCGGCGCATCATATAAAAGTTGCAGAAATGGTGCTTAACAGAGCAAAAGGACTCGTAGAATTTAAAAAAGATGTCGTAATATTATTAGACAGTATAACAAGGCTCGCAAGAGCATATAACATAACCATACAATCGAGCGGAAAAACTTTATCAGGCGGTTTGGATCCAAGCTCACTATACGGACCTAAACAATTTTTCGGTGCAGCAAGAAATCTGAAAGAAGGCGGTTCACTGACAATATTATCAACAGCACTAATAGATACAGGTTCACGAATGGATGATGTAATTTTTGAGGAATTTAAAGGCACAGGAAATATGGAACTCACACTTGATCGAAAAATTTCACAAAAAAGAATATTCCCGGCTATAGATATAGAAAAATCCGGAACAAGAAAAGACGAATTACTTCAATCTGAAAAAGAGATGCAGCTGGCGGCAAATATTAGAAAAAACTTAGAAAATCACACAAATGTATATTATTTGGAAAAACTTATAAAACTTTTACAATCAAAATCATCAGAAAACCTTATAAAACAAATAGAAGATATTTAAAAAACTTTATTAATGATAGTTAAATACAACACTTTTTTAAATCACTCAAAAAACTTATTTTTAAGTTTACAATATAAATGCACCACTTAACAAAATAAATTTCAATAATACAATCTATCATAAAACATAAAATAAATTTTAAATTTAATAAAATATACAATTTAAAATTTATTTTTTTATTTTATGATATTTTTTTATCAAAGCTTTACAAAAATATACTTTTATAGTATAATTTTGTAAAATAAACTAATACTAAAACCAATAAAAACATTGAATTATTTAGTAGATAGATTATATGACACCATAAATTTATTAACAAAAGATACTGTAAAAAGTGTTATTCATAGAGAATGAATTATCTCTACTATTAAATTGGTTATTAGTATAAATTCTTAAGTATGGAGATGATAAAATGAAATATTTTTTAATTACATTATTATTAGCGACAATCTGTATGTTTTTCTTTTCATATAATAAAAATGAGGTGTATAATATGCAAACTAAATCTATATCAAGCAGTTCAAATCTACCTAATAATCCAAATGTAAATGTTGACTATTCTAAGGTCGATCTAAAAAAAATATATTTAGCAGGCGGTTGCTTTTGGGGATTGGATGCTTATATGGCAAGAGTTTACGGCGTAGCGGATACGATAAGCGGTTATGCTAACGGTAAAACTGAAGATGCCGTTTATGAAAACTTAAAATCTACAGGACACGCTGAAACAGTTGAAGTTTCATATGATTCTTCAATAGTATCACTAAACGACATATTACAATATTATCTACGAGTGGTTGATCCTACAAGTCTTAACAAACAGGGAAATGATATAGGCACTCAATATAGAACTGGAATATATTACACAGATGAAGATGATAAAAAAATCATAGAAGAAGTATTAAAAGAAGAACAGAAAAAATATAAAAATAAAATTGTTATAGAAGTATTACCTCTAAAACATTTTATAAAAGCTGAAGACTACCATCAAGATTATTTGGAAAAAAATCCTACAGGATACTGCCATATAAATCTCTTTGATGTTGAAAAACCTCTTTCTGAAAGTGAAAAAACATATAAAAAACCATCAAAAAATGATTTGAAAAAAAGTTTAACAGATATTCAATACAAAGTTACTCAGGAAAATGCAACAGAAAGGCCTTTTTCCAACGAATATTGGGATAATACAAAAAAGGGTATATATGTAGATATAACGACGGGAGAGCCGTTATTTTCTTCAACAGATAAGTTTGAATCAGGCTGTGGCTGGCCAAGTTTTTCAAAACCTATCAGCAAAGATTTAATAGAGTACAAAAACGACACAAGCCATGGTATGAACAGAACAGAAGTTAGAAGTAAGTCAGGTGACGCTCATTTGGGACATGTATTCGATGACGGTCCGAAAGAATCTGGAGGAGCAAGATATTGTATAAACAGTGCCTCTTTAAAATTTATACCTCTTGAAGATATGGAAAGAGAGGGATATAAAGATTTAATCCCCCTTGTTAAATAAAACAAATTACAATAAACCTATTTAAATTAAAATATGCTCAAATTGTTTTGCTATTTGATTTACCTATGATTTTATAAATATACACATATATTTATAAAAAAGTTTCCCAAGCAAAATATATTTGAGCATTTCTACGTTTAGTTAGATAGTAATATTATACATAATTTTATCATTATAATAGGCTTTTTAATATATTAAGAAGTCTATAAATAGCATTACATTTTTATTAAATTTACAAAATACTATTTTTCATAGTTCTGTTGAACTTTATTATAAAACAACTATATTTTATAATGCTCTACATTGATTACAAAAACAACTCTGCTATTTTTTTTGCAGTATCTATTTTTTTATTTCTCCTCATAGAGCTTTTTATTATTTCCAATTTTTCAGGATTTTCTATCACACATTTTATAAGCATATCCAATGAAAAATATCTGCTTGTATAAAGTGCCATTTGATTATTTACCAAAAAATCTCTGTTGCCTTCTTCTTGACCTGGTATGAAAAAAGGTATTATCATAGGCAATTCTTCGTGAATACATTCTGTAATGGTAAGACCTCCCGGTTTTGTTATAATCACATCTGATATTTGATAATATCTTTCTATTTCGTCAGTAAATCCTACAACTACAGTTTTATTTTTAGGTTTTTTTCTATATATTCTTCTTTCCAATCTTTCTTTAAGATGTTCATTTCTTCCGCATATTACTATTATATTTATATCTTCGTGCAAATTTTCAATCTGTTTATAAACCGATATTATGTCGCCTGCACCAAAACTGCCTCCCATAATGAGTACAGTAAACTTATCATCTATATCTTTTTCTGCTTTCCATCTTTTTGTATCTGATATATCGTAATCTTTCATATCTATAGGTATTCCCAAAGGATATATCTTTTCCTGTTCTACTTTAAAAGATTTTAAAAGTACTCCTGTATCTTCATGAGCTACTATATATTTATCTATATCTTTGGCAACATGAGCTACATGAACTGTATAATCGGTAATAAGAGAGTATAACGGGATATTTATTTTTTCCTTTTCCTTCAAATTTGATACAGCTATTCCCGGAAAAGCATGGGTAGTTATTATATGTGTTATATTCTCCTCTTCAATCTTTTTTAATATATTCCTTTCCATATAAGATATTATAAAATTCCAGTCAAATGTTTTTCTGATAAATTTACCATCAGATGCGTTATATGCTGTACCGTAGACTTTGGGTATATATTGAGCTGATTTTTCATATCCTCCTGATATCATAATGTTTAACAATCTCCCTACTTTGCCTATATCTTTAAGAGAGTCTACAATCTCGCTTTCTATATTCAATATATCAAGTTGTTTTTTTATTGCATTTGAAGCTTTATTGTGTCCTCCTCCTGTTGAGGCAGTAAGTATCATTACTTTTTTTTGCATAAATTAATCTCCATATCATTATATTTTGCATTTAATTTCTGTAGTATATTTAATAATTATATCAAAAATTAAGCATTAATAAAATAAAAAATAAGAAGTTGCGATTTTTAAATTCAAATTTAATAAAAAATTAATATAAGGATTATATAATTTATTTCACAACATATGTAATATCAAATATAAAAAATAATAATTTCTTGGTGTTTATAAATGTTTATATCGGGAAATAATCCTTAATATTCAGTTTTTTATTAGGAGGGTATGATTTGTTCAAAAATAATCTGTTCAAAAAAATTTTATTTGTTATATTTTGTTTAATTGCATATAAAATTGTTGATAATTATGTTTTTTTCTTTTCGGAAATCGGAAGATTTTTGTCTATATTATCACCTTTTTTCTGGGGAATTGCTTTTGCATATATACTTAATCCTCTTATGTGTTTGTTTGAAAGTAAGCTTAAAATCCCTAAGAGAGTTTTTACTCTTGTGCTTGTATATCTTATATTTTTTGGAATAATTGTTCTTTTTGCAATATTTATCATACCTGTTATAGCCGAAAATATAAAGGAATTGTACAGCAAATCCTCATATTATCCAAGCATTTTGTATTCATATATAGAAAAGTTGCCTAATAGTGAATATTTATTGAAAAATCTCGGGATAATGAACTTAATCGAAAACAACAGTTCAAGCATTTTGCAATGGCTGTTTCAACTGTCAAATTTAACATTTAATTCAATATTGACGCAAGCTTTTAACATAACATCCGGTTTATTCAATTTTGTACTTGGAATTTTTGTTTCCATATATCTGTTATATGACAAGGAACATCTCATATATTATAACAAAAAAGTTATACGTGCATTATTCCCTAAAGATACAGCTTTATCCATATTAACTTATTTTTCAAAAGTGAATTTTTATTTTTATAATTTTTTAATTGGAAAACTAATAGACTCTACAATTATAGGTATACTTTGCTATATAGGACTTTCACTGCTTAAAATAAAATATGCTTTACTGCTTAGTATAATTGTAGGCATATTTAATATGATTCCGTATTTCGGACCTTTCATGGGGGCAATACCTTCAATATTGTTGACTCTTATATACAGCCCTGTTCAAGCGTTATGGGTTGCATTATTTATATTGGCTTTACAACAATTTGACGGTTGGTATTTAGGACCGAAAATACTCGGCAACACTGTAGGTGCATCTCCGCTTTTCATAATATTTTCCATCTTGGTCGGCGGAGGTTTTGCAGGTGCTCTTGGAATGTTGCTTGCAGTTCCGTTATTTAAAAGTTTATTCTTGCTCTGTGAAGAATTTATAGACAAAAGAAGTCCCGATAAAAAAGATTTGATTGAATAAAAAAATAATGTTATAATGTTTAAAATAAATGTTTTCATATAGCAGTTTATAAATTTGTTCTAAAAATGTATATTTTAAATTTATTTTATTAATTATAGAGTATTTAATTATTGTCTATCATAGCGTATATTTAATAATAATCTTATTTTTAATATGGATAATTTCCTTTTTAAAATTTTAATTAAATAGCTTTAAGTAGATAATACATTATACAAAAAATCATCATATAAAATTTATTTTTATATATTTTAGAGTGAAATTTATATAATCTATTATTTTAAAATTAATTTTTTAATTAATACGAAATATGATAACTTATAGGGGGATTTAAGATGAGAAGAACAAATTGTGAAACAAACTTATTTGCCATTGTAGGTGCTACTGCAATAGGAGCAATAATAGGTGTGGCATTCGGCTTGATGTTTGCACCGAAAAGTGGAAATGAATTAAGAGAACAATTAGTGACATCAGGAAAAGATTTGGTCAATAAAAATAAGTCTAAAAAAGACAGTTTTTTTGATGAAGATGATGAAGATATAGACGAAATAGGAGATTTTTCCGATTCTATATAATAAATAATTTGATAAATTAAAGGTGAACATTTAAAGTGGTTACGTTTAATTTATCCGCCTGCATTTTTTAATTATGTGTTTTTATTTCAAAAATACCGATATTATAATAAATTAATTCATTATAATATCGGTATTGTACTGTTTCTCTTTTGTAAGTATTTATAGAGTCATATTTATGCCAGTATTTTATCGTCATTTATATGTCTACTTCATAAGCACTTCAATCAAATCTTCTTGTGATTTTATATCTGCAATCTTGCACATATCTGTTACTATAGAATCCTTAAGTGACAGGAATTGCTCTATTTTAGTATGTTCATATGTGTAATCAAGCGCTTGTAATATAGCCAACAAATCTGTCTTAGATAGCTGATCAATAGTAATCTTGTTAAAATCAAACATATCTTCTCTCCTTTTATTTTACTTTACTCTAAGTATTATATCATAAAATAATTTTTTAGTGCATAAATTTTTATAGTTAATTACAATATTCTTATACTAAACATAAATACTAATGCCTAATTAAACAGATATGTGATAAAAATGTTAAATTGAATGTATTTTATTAGTGTCACTTTCGGTACAATAAAACTCACAATCTCCTTAATCAAACACATTATACTAAAATCTTATAGAATAATGGAAAATCATAACAATTAATTTTTCTGGTAGACTATGTATATTAATTTTATATAATTATACAAGTTATCCATAATTTTATTAGAAAATAGTATTAAAACGCATTCTTTACATTTTTTAATAGATTTTAGATAAATTAAGTTATGATCTAAAAATATTATCTAATCTTTAAAAAAATATGATATAATATCTAATATCAATCAAATGCAATAAATAGTTGGAGGTATCATTATGTCTGATACAAAAAATATTGAAAATGTGATATTGGTAGGACTCAATATAACTACTGATATAAAAAAACAAACTGATATAGATATATACGATTCTATGAAGGAATTGGAAGAACTTGCTCAGGCAGCCGGTACAAAAATACTGGGAACTACCGTACAAAACAAAGAGACTTATGATGCCGCATACTATATAGGTAAAGGCAAAGCAGAAGAGCTTGCTGAGCTTGCCGAAAATATGGAAGCGGATACAATAATATTTAATGAAGAACTGTCAGGAGTACAAATCAAAAATCTTGAGGAAATAACAAAAACAAAAGTAATAGACAGAACAACATTAATACTTGATATATTTGCATCAAGAGCTTTATCAAAAGAAGGTAAATTACAAGTCGAGCTTGCTCAACAAAAATATCGTTCAGCAAGACTTATCGGATTAGGCTCACAACTTTCAAGACTTGGTGGAGGTATAGGTACAAGAGGTCCTGGGGAAAAAAAATTAGAAATAGATAAGCGTCACATAAAACAAAGAATAATAGATATACAAAAAGAATTAAAAGAAATATCAAAAAATAGACAAACACAAAGAAGTAGCAGAGCAAAATCAAATTTACCTCTTGTAGCTTTGGTAGGTTATACAAATTCAGGAAAATCTACAATTTTAAATGAAATAATAAAAACACATAAAGATTATGATAAAGAAAAAGAAGTCTATGTTCAAGATATGTTGTTTGCCACACTTGATGTTCAGCTTAGAAAAGCAACTCTACCTTCAAATTCAGACTATCTCATAACAGATACTGTAGGTTTTGTCTCACAAATACCTCACGATTTGATAGAAGCGTTTAAAGCTACATTGGAAGAAGTAAAGTATGCTGATTTGCTCCTACACGTAGTAGATTTGTCAAACGACAAATATAAATTACAAATGGATACAACAAACAAAGTTCTATCAGAAATAGGAGTTGACAACAAAAAAGTTTTATATGTATTCAACAAAGCCGACAAAGTAAATTATGAAGCAAATATCAGCGTAAATGAGCCTTTTATTATGATATCGGCAACAAAAAGATATAATATAGAAAAGTTTTACGAAATGATAGAACATATGCTGTCAAAATCTAAGAAAAAAGTAGAACTGCTCATACCATATTCAAACTCAGACATAATAAACAAACTTCATGATAAATATAATTTTGAAGAAATTTACGAAGAAAATGGAACGAGATTAAAAGTCAGCTTAGAAGAAGAAGAATATGGAAGATATAAAAATTTTATAACACAAGAATTTTAATTTATTTTTGTAAGCTTATCAAACAAATCTATTACTTAAATTAATAGATAGTAGTATTGGATAATTATAATACTAAACTCAGTTTAATTAAAATATTTTAAAATTGTTTTGTAAACAAGATTACTAACACCATTATAGATTATATATTATAAAATCTCTAAACTTTATATAAATTGTTGTTTTACAAAATATGAATTTTTAAATATATGATTATGATGTACTTTTAATTGATGTTTAATATTAAAAAGTATTTAATCATATGATAGTATCAGGATAAAAAATAGGAGTTATCATGAAATTAAAAGTTAAATTTGAAAAAGAAATTTGTCAAGATTTTGAATTTGTAGATGGAAAATCAGATTGGATAGATTTAAAATCAGCAGAAGATGTTGAACTAAAAGCCTTTGAACACAAACTTATAAATTTAGGTTTTGCATTAGAACTTCCAATCGGATATGAAGCATATGTACTTCCAAGAAGCTCTACATTTAAAAACTTCGGCATAATACAAACCAATTCCATGGGCATAATAGACAACTCATACTGTGGCGATGAAGATTATTGGAGATTGCCTGTTCTTGCAATAAGGGATACTAAGATAAATAAAGGCGACAGAATATGCCAGTTTAGAATAATGGAAAAAATGAAAGATATAGAAATCGAAATAGTTGAACATTTAGGAAATAAAAATCGTGGCGGTTTCGGTTCAACAGGTAAGAATTAATAACAAAACTCCAAGTACTATTATTCAATTAAAATAATATAGTTTTTTAAATGTTTTTTAACTACTGATATTTAATTGAATAATAGTATAAAAATTATGTCCAAAATTATGTAAATATAGTGATTTGAGATAATATGATTGTATTATAACATTGCGAAAAATTCTATTCGCAAAATAAATATGGATGTTGTTTAATAAGTTCAATCAATTAAAAACCATATATGCTATTAACCTATTTTTCTATAAGCAATTCAGTTGAAGCGTTTTAAAATAATTGATAGTGTCATTATTAATGTGAAATCAATCATGTTTATAGGATTGTGTAATCAACTTATTTGCTAAAGGCAATAAGCTTTATTGGCATGAATAATTACGAAACTGCCTGTTAACACTTATTCTTAAAGTTCTGTAAAAGTATCTACAAAGTATCCATATTTGTGTACCCTCTCATAAGCAGTTTGCTGCCATTCCTCCTTTATAAGACCATCTTCTCCAACGAAAAAACCAGGATCCATATATCGTATTATCATGAACTCTGATGTTTTCTGTTGAAATCCATCTCCACGACTAAAATCAATTCCTCTTCCGGTATTTTTTGTTGCAATAGCCTCGAGTAGTGGCAGAGTAACTTCATTTACGGGTATCGTCATATCCGGCATATCAAAAAAAACACCCTTATCTTTTATATAAATAGCCAGATTACTGATTGTCCCATTTGTCACGCATTTCACTCTACGTATTGAATTAATATCAATTGTATGTTTTTTACCTAAGATTTTTCCCTGTGAAATACGAATCTCTTTTTCTTTCAGACTATGTGCTATAAGTGTATCAAGATTATACAAGTTATTTGGAAAATCTTTAGTCAGCTTACTTGCCGCAAAAGCAACAAGAA
The DNA here is from genome assembly GCF_000238115.1 of Peptoanaerobacter stomatis. GTDB lineage: Bacteria > Bacillota > Clostridia > Peptostreptococcales > Filifactoraceae > Peptoanaerobacter > Peptoanaerobacter stomatis. The sequence goes on from NZ_JH414555.1 coordinate 24,618, forward strand.
TTGTTTTTGTTTCAGCAATATTGTGTCCTGTATTTCCTCCTGTTTCATCCGTTGTTATTTCACATATGTTTTGTCCATCAAAATTTCTAAAAATCAAATTATAACTCTTATTTGAATTGCAATATCCTATCGGCAGTATTGAGCCAATATCAGAAAATTTTAAGTTTATCGATGTTTTTCCATCTGAACTTATTAAGGCAAATCCCTCTTTCTCCACTATCAAAGTATGTTTCTTGTCTTCAAATGTTATCTTGCGGTCATCAAATACAGTTTTCATTAAATTCCCTCCAAATTTTTTTCTATATAGTAAATATAACTATACTTTAAAATTTATCTAATAGTAATTTTATTATTACACTTTTACCTGCTCCATTTGTCCACTATAGAAAACTATTGTTCTCTTAGAAATATCAAGGTTTAACGGTCATAATTTCAAGCTATCAAGCTTTTTTTACTAAATATTTAATTTTAATAGCAATATAGAATCATCACTGTAATTATTAATATGTATATTAATTATTTACGACTCACTGTTCTTTGTATTTTAACTTTTATTATTATGACACAACACCTTAAAAAATTCAACCAATATAATATACAAAAATCTGCTGACTACATATAAGCCAGCAGATATAATTTTACTTAACTTTATAATATCTGATTAAGACAATATACCGATAAAGCTATAAAAATAGTTTCCTTTAATTAACGTAATAATCCAAATTGTTCTGTATCTATCCATTCCATCGAAAGAATAGACCAAAAATCTTCTGCAAGACCATCCAATACATAGTCATATGGAATCCATCCATAACCATCTTGCCCCCAAGTGCTTCCCCATGAATTTCGTATCATGATGGCTCCTTTTGTTTTCTCATTACTGCTTGTATTAATAATAACTTTATTGTCATCATAGCCCACTGCCATAACGGCATGTCCCCATTCCGCCTGTTCATTTTTACAAGGATAAGGAATCGAACCGGGGGCATCGGAATTTTCAAAAGATGGGAATCCAAAAAAACCAAATGCAGACGGAATTCCTGCTGCTAAATATGTCTTTACGTTTCTTAAAACATCTTTTTTCGATGTTTTTTTACCCAACGGATCATGACAGAAATAGTTAATAGCAGAGTAGTGATTTGCAAGAGAATAAAGGAAAGCATCTGGTTCAATGTCCCAATCCGGATTTACATTTTCTCCATCAAATGTGTACGGAAAATATTTTTCATCAGGTACTCCAAACAATACGAGAGCACCCATCGCCGAACGAAGCCAAGCTCCTGAGTCTCCAGTTGAGAGCATTAGCTTTCTCGTTGCTTTATACACAAATAATCTTGAACCTTCAATATGTCTTCCGTATGCTCTTTTTTGAAAGTATTCCACCATTCCAACAACAGCATTTGCTGTACAAGAACCCAAACTAAGCTGGTCTTCCACAGGTGAACACCATTTTCTAAGATCTACACGACTTGAAAGTTTTTTTTCAGTTTTTGTTTTGTCTGATCCCTTTATGCCAAGTTTCATAGAAATCTCAGAGATAACAGGGTGTTCATTTGAATAGTCTCTCATATCAGGAAGAGGAGGTAACCAGCCCGTTGTAAGCGGTTCGCCAGCTTTATCTCCCTTCATAAACCTTCTTTGTCTATAAAATACCTTAATCATATGATATCCTCCTTTTTACAACTTGATATGTTCTGGTGCTCCAATTACCATACCTGCTGATTCAATGTTTGCAATCGGATCATATTGTGATAGTTCACCAAAGTCCAAGCCTGTAATTTCTTCTATGCGAGCAACCGGAACTTGATATGTTTTGTATTCTCCATATGCAAATTCAAGGTTTTCAATCATATTTTTCTGAGTTTGAAGGTAAGCAGTAGCAGACATTTTTCCATCGTCCTTAATCATGACTGCAACTTTCCAAAATTCTGCCGGTATCTTAAATTTTTCACGATAAATCATGTCGTCACTTCTAAATACAGGACCGGTGAAAACAGAAACCTTCAGATTGTGATTTTGTGCATTTTTTAAAATATAATTTTCTAAATCGAGCCAAATCTTTTGATTTAAGTTTTTGTGCTGAGGTGAGCTGTTTGTAAAATGAAAAGTATCATTATTTGCCTGAATAGCCTTATCTCCCCAAACAGGATCCAATCTTCTTACCAAGTGACCACGATCTAAATCATTTTTGACATATAGCTCATCTCCATACTGGGCATCTTTAGGAATCCTTGGATCAAAGTTCCAACTATCTCCACTCCTTTTTATATTTTTAGCTTGATTTCCATCTATATTTACAGCTGTGAAATAAGCAAGACAACGTGAACGACACATCACGATTGAAAAATGCGTATAATCCAAAACATAACTTCCATTATCCATATAAGAGACATCTTTCTTCATCTCCTCAGAAAGCCCTGGAAGTTCAACTTTGTAATCTAAACCAAGAAAAGTACTGTCGTATCCCACATCTATTTTGGAAGGAATGGGATCAGAAGGATTAGGCTCACCACAAATATCCAAGTTTGGAAAAATTTCCCGAATGAACATTTTTTCTCCCGCATTAAAATTATTGAATTTCTTTGCAAAATAATTTGAAATGGAACTGATGCGAATTCCCTCATTTGCAATCCATGTATTCTTTTTATTAGGATCTGGCACTCCTGAGTGATGAAGAGCTACAACAATCCATTGATCATTGAATACCGGTGAACCTGAAGAGCCAGGCTCAGTATCTGTTAGGTAGTGTATGAAGTCATCTAAAATAGAGCTTACCTTATTTTCCCTAATAGTAACTGCCTTTGGTCCTCCGTTTGGATGTTGAATGATAGAAACATATTCTCCTTCGAGAATTTTTCCCTCTTCAGCAATTAGATGAAGATGCCCAAAATCTTTAGGCTGTTTATCACTTGAAGGATTGTCTTTAAGTGCAACCAGAGTAAAATCAAGTTCCTCGTCCGTAACAAAAAACTGTTCAGGATTTAGACGAAAAGTATATGTAGGACAAGGCATGAAGTTTACATCATCTTGATAATTAAACTCGGCAATAGAATTTAGAGCAGTCCTCATACTATCAATAACATGATTATTTGTCATCAGTACATTTTCCGAAACCAAAAATCCTGTTCCGGAGCCAATAAAACTTCCCTTATCATCACGAATCTGAATGCGACAAATAGAATTTCCTGAATTGGTTCCCATCTGTAAGTATGAAATCGGGAAGAGATCACTTTTCCCCATGATACGCTCCATGGCAATCGAATCATAATCATTAAGCAACTTTCTTCTTGATTTCAGAGTATTATCTTTAATATCAATTTTTTCAAGATTAGAACTCCTTTTAGAATCGTTTTCAATAAAACGCTTCAAAGCCTGCTTCTGAATTTGATCTTGTTTTGCTTCAAATCTTTCCTTAGAAATTTCTTTTTGTTCAATAATACCTCGCAACATAAAGATCACTCCTTTCATTTATAAACATTATTAAAAGATAAAACCAAGTTTTAACAATTGAAATAATCGCTATTTACAATTTCTCAGTTTGAACAACTCATATTGTCATATCGCATAAATATTATAAATTTTATAGAGATGAAACCTACACTTTTAATAAAAATATATTATATTATACTACATAATACTACATAATTTCCTTTATTACAATAAATTCCACATTTTTTCAATAAAATTATTTACCTTTCTCAATAAATTGATAAAGAAATTCCGTGAATTTAAAGAGAATCTGATAAAGATATCAACGAAAAATATTCTCCAATGCTATTAGCAATTAAATAAACTTTATTATATTTAGAAATGATTGGAATTAAAATAATTACTAAACTCTATTATTGTATCCCAAAGTTTTTCTGATTTATAATCAAATCCAATTACTTCAAAACTGTCATCCAAAAATTCCCTATAGCGATTTTATTCTTCTGCAGTAACCACCTTTAACATGAACATATATAACAACATTTTTCATTTTAGTGTACCTCTATAGATTCAAATCTGCTAATTCCTAAAGTTTGGATTGTTACTACTAATCTCAATTTCTTCTTTAGTCATGCCTGTAAGTTCTGTTACCCATAAGCCTACAATATCTGAAAGCACAGAATCACAAATATACTCATTTTCACCATCAGTATATTTACAAGAAAAATATGGATTTCTTGTAGCTGCTTGATAAAAATTCATTGCTAAATCTGCTAATTTGTTAGGATTAAAAGGAAGATTTAACTCTTTGGCAATGTCAGAGCGAATCATGTCCCAATCTTTGTTCTCAGCCGTATAGCTTTTTCTTATTTTTGATATATATCCGTCACAATATTTTTTTAGTAAGTTTTGATTTTGATAAAGGAGTTTACAGTTAAAATCAAAAATATTTCCGGCATGTAGCAAAAAAGTTAGAAGTCCTTCTAAGTTATCTGCAATTCTCCCGACCTCTCCTTCGCTACTGATAAATCCTATACTGCTATCATTCAAAAAAACAAACTCTCCGCCGCTACCATCCTGCGCAAATGCCTCGCATGGTATGGAATATATTTCATGATTACTCAAAAAATGAGTTTTTTGACTTTGCTTATAAAAATAAATATCACACTCATGCATAAGTAACATGTTTAGTTTTTTATTTCCTTTGATATATTCTAATAGATCCATAATTTTTCGCTCCTAACAAACTTGAATTTATACATAATTATTTAGATTTCTTCTTACAACAAAGTAAGCTCTCTAACATAACCCAAACTAAACTTTCCTGTTTTATTTCAAATCCATCAGATATAATCCGCTTATTAAAGTATTCAACCGACTTATCGTGATCAAGAAATTTATTGATACTTAGATACTGTTCAACCTCATCAAGTAAAAAAGCACTTTGTTTTAACGACAAGTCACTAAAACCGTTTGCGTAATGAATGCTTTTCATAGTTCGTTTTAGCTTTGTTTTTGGATATTCTTCTTTGAGCGAATTCCTTAATAAAATAACAAGGCTATTAAAGGTTTGACTATCTAAATCATCTACTCTCATATGAGCAATAATATTTTCATTACGTAGATGTTCAATTAGTTCAATCAAGTATTGTTTCAAATCAATTACTATATTTTCACTCATTGAAATACTCTCTCCTACTATTGATTTATTTATTTCACTCATTTTATCTTTAATATTAAAGTACTATTATATCTAAAAACCTGGATTTATCTATAATTTTTTTAGTAAGCTGAGCAAACATACCTCCACTCTCTCAACATTTAGCAGCGCTATATCTCTTCCCATCCTCCTGTCTGCACATCATATTTAGCAAACTCACCGGTATCCGTAAATTCAGATGCTGTCATTCCTACTTCAAAAATACAATCAAAGTCGTTTGAAGTTAAAAAATACAACCCCCTGTCTGTCAGGAATGCTTCTCCAAAATCATCATGTTCAAATCTTTTCCCATCGTTGGTATTCCCTACCTGTTTATACTGATATTTCAATAAACGGTTTTCCAGTTCTGATCGTTGTTCCGGTGTGAATTTTCCCAAATTCTCCTCCTTTTCAAAGAAATCAGGTTGTGCTGACTGCTGTTCTTTCTGTTTTGTACTAACAGAAAACAAAGAGATTGTGTAACTCATTTATAATCTTCCTCCTTATAAATATTATAAATTTACCTATCATTATTTGCACAAAAGCCTTCCACCAAAATGATGGAAGGCTTTCTAAATAATTTATCACCTTATTGCTCTTAGATAAATAAGTATCGCTCATAAACTTGCTCAATGTAACAAACTCCCTTTGAAATATACTTTCTGGTTTTTTGTACTAAACTTCTATAAAATGACGCTGCAAAATAGAAAAATAAGATATAATACCTTTCAAACAAGATATACTCAAAAGTATAACTTTAAGAGATTTGAACATGGTATCTATTTGGGGTAATATTAGTATTAATATCAAAATAGTATCACGGAGTTTTTTTCGTTTTTATAAATCAATAAAACATTGTATTTTCAAAAGTTTATTTGTGAAAACATATTTGTTACTTCTATTCCAATTTTATCATGTATATCTTCAACATCTAATCAACGATACAAACCCATATATCCTGCATTCTGAAATATAGCAAATTCTCCGTTTGTGATAACTCCTAAATCATGTGCTGTTTCCACCAAAAGCTGATTCCATCGTTTAATATCTCCACAAACAACAAGTCTTCTTCTATCTTCATCAAGCTGATTAAAATGATCTGCTATTTCTTGACGATATGTTTGTCCAAGTGCAATAATTTCTTTTATCAGATCGCTGTTTTACACGATCAAATAGCAAGCATATCTTTATCAACTACTTTTCTTTATCTCTATATTTTTCAATAAGATTACCTTGTAAGTCTTTCCATTCTACCCATCCATTATTAGATTTACCAATAACTATCCAACCGGCACTTGACGGATTCATACATACAATATCTTCTTGTAAAATATTATCTTTTATTTTTGCATTTCTTCTGATATATGGTATATATCCTTTGCCGGTATTACCACAAAAACTTCCTTTTAATACTGTGAATACTCCATCTTTAACTATAGCTTTTCCATTTACTTTTCCGAAACCTTTTATATTACGATTTAATACATACTCCCCATCCGGAACAAATCCACTCTCTGTTTTAAGTTTTATCTCTTCTGTAGATTCTTTGAACACTTCTTTTTTACTTTTATCTTTAGGATAAATTTGTTTACCGTCTAAAGATGATAATAAAGACTTTGCGATTTCTATATCTAACGCAAATAGTTCAGTACCTACAATTCTACTTTTACTAAAGATGTCATGAATAAGTTTTTCTTTCTCATCATATCCATCTACTTCTATAGCAAACTCCCTTTTTAATCCTGTGATATTGGCATATCCATTGCTCTCTAAAAATCTCATTCTATTTTCAAATTGGTTATTTCCAGTCTTACCAATCTTGATAAGACCGGAAACGACTGTAGTCATTAAATATATTATTCCTTTTGCCATCATTTATCCTCTTTCACCATACACGTTTACAAAGATTAAAACTAATCAATTATATTCCTCTCTCTATCTTCTGCTACTAATAACAATGTTCTATCGGCATGATTATTATACGAATAAACATTGCCTTTTTCCTCAAAGTTATAATTATCAGTCCAAAGTTCGCACTGCGTCATAACAACCTGAACGGCATCATCCATTCCTTCAGGCGGATATTTATGTTTTTTCAAAAGTTTTTTGATTAGCATACGCATTTTAGCTCTCGCTGATTCACGCTTCTGCCAATCAATAGTCTTATTCTTACGTAGAGTATCTGCTAATTCTTTTGTTATTGCAATCAGCTCTTCATTTTCATAAAAGTCCTTGATTGCCTGTGGTTTTGTTAAGGCATCGTAGAAAGCAAGTTCATCAGAAGTTAGTCCTAATTTATCTCCCTCTTGATGTGCTGCTGCAATCTGTTTTGCTAACTTTAACATTTCTTCTATGACTTCCTCATTAGTAAGCATACCGTTAAGATAAGAATTAAGAGAACGCTGCATAATCTCGCTGAACTTTTCAGATTTTACAATATTTGTTCTGCGATAAACAGAAACCTGTTCTGCAATCAACTTTTTCAATAGTTCAACCGCAAGATTCTTCTCTTTCATATTTGCGACTTCCTGAAGAAATTTTGGGTCAAACAAAGAAAACTCCTCTTTGATATCTGAGAACAAATTTATTACCCCATCACTTTTAATACTCTGTTTCAAAAGTTCATTTATTCTTGCATTCATTTCCGGCAAGGAAATCTTTTTGCCAACACCAGTATTGGCAAGTCTTAGAACAAGAACTCTAACAGCCTCAAAGAATGCTGCCTCAAATCTACTATCTTCATCAACTAATGAAGAACAAAGGGAAAGAGCCTGATGAAGCATAAGGGCTTCTTTTACGAAGGAATCCTTATCATCAACTTTTTCTCTGCCCATAATGAAGTTGACAGCACCGCTGATAGTCTTTGCTCTTTCAAGGTCTGTGCCGTTTTGGAACTTGGAATAATCATATCCGTGGAATTTGTCACGGCAAACAGACAGTTTTTCCAAGAACTTCGGATAAGCAACCTTAGCAACATCTGTATCGCCGTAGTTCTTCTTATCACGGGAGGTATAATCATTCATTGCTTGCTTCAGAGCAGTAGCTATTCCTACATAGTCAACAACAAGCCCACCTTCCTTATCTCTGAATACACGATTTACACGGGCGATTGCCTGCATAAGATTGTGTCCAGACATAGGCTTGTAAACATACATCGTAGCAAGAGACGGAACATCAAATCCGGTCAACCACATATCAACAACAATCGCAATCTTCATAGGACTGTCGTTATCTTTGAATTTCTTTGCAAGCTCATTCTTATGATGTTTATTACCAATAATCTGTCTCCAGTCTTCCGGGTCATTGTTACCGGAGGTCATAACAACACCTACTTTCTCAGTCCAATCCGGACGAAGTTCTAATATTCGCTTGTAAATCTTCATGGCAATAGGACGAGAATATGCAACAATCATCGCCTTACCTGTAAGCAAATTCTCTCTATTATTCTCATAGTGCTCAAGAATATCACAAACCAAAGAATTAATAGTGTTATCATTTCCAAGAACTGCTTCCATCTGACCAAGCTCTCTCTTGCTCTTTTCAATAACTTCCTCATCAGCATTAAGAGCCATCAAATCATATTCAGCATCAATTAATTCCAAGGTAGTTTCATCAAGATTGAGCTTAATTACACGGCTCTCATAATAAACCGGACGTGTTGCTCCATCTTCAACTGCTTGTGTCATATCATATATGTCAATATAATCACCAAAGACTTCACGGGTACTACGATCCTTTGATGAAATAGGTGTGCCGGTAAATCCAATATATGTAGCATTTGGAAGCGTATTACGAATAATTCTTGCTGTGCCAATAACACGCTTTGCCACTTCGTCACCATCTTCATTCTTTGTAATCTTAATCTTTTCCGCAAGTCCATATTGACCTCTATGTGCTTCATCAGCCATAACTATAATATTATGGCGTTCAGACAAAGGCTCGTTAGATTCCTCGAATTTTTGCATAGTAGTAAAGATTATACCGTTTGCCTGTCTGCCGGCAAGCAGAGTTTTGAGATTTTCTCTACTTTCTGCCTGTAACGGTTCTTGTCTTAAAAAGTCCTTACACTTTGCAAACTGTCCATAAAGCTGGTCATCAAGGTCATTTCGGTCAGTAAGCACAACAATAGTAGGACTATCTAATGCTTCCTGCAATAAATGAGCATAGAACACCATAGAAAGTGATTTACCGCTTCCCTGAGTATGCCAGAAAACGCCGCCTTTACCGTCGGTAATTGTAGCATGCTTTGTAGATTCAATCGCTTTTCTTACCGCAAAATATTGGTGATATCCGGAAAGAATTTTAAATGTGTTAACCCCCTCATTTGAAAAGCAAATAAAGTTCTTGATAATATCAAGCAGTCTTTCTTTTTGAAACATTCCCTCAAAGAAAGTGTCAAACTGAGCATACTGTGTATTTTCATAATTACCGTCTTTTGTCTTCCACTCCATAAAGCGGTCTTCACCGGAAGTAATAGTCCCCGCTTTAGATGTCAGCTGATCGCTCATAACACAGATAACGTTATATATGAACATAGACGGAATTTCCTGCATATAATTACGAAGCTGTCTATACGCTTCTGATGCATCCGTTTCTTCACGAGAAGGAGATTTGAGCTCAACTAAAACTACTGGCAATCCGTTCAAAAATAGAATTACATCCGGACGTTTGTTACTGTTCTCAATGAATGTCCACTGATTAGCAACTATAAACGAGTTGTTGTTAGGATTTTTATAATCGACAAGGTAGACAATAGCAGAATGCTCCTCGCCACCTACAAAAAATCTTACAGGAATCCCATTTTGAAGATAATCCATAAATATATAGTTTTTCTGTACAAGCTCACCGTTTTCAAAGTTTTTAAGTTTATATAATGCTTCCTGAATGGCATCATCTGGTACTCCTATATTCAAACGATATAGAGATTCAACCAGAACATCTTCATATAATGGACTGTAAAAATCCCTTTCAATATCAGGTCCATATACATACTCATATCCCAAATTATTTTGGAATAATTCTATTATTGAATTTTCATAATCTGCTTCTACGAAAAATTTCGACACTATTTTTCACTCCTCTCCGATAATTCACTTGCTATCTTTATAATTTTATCACTGATGTACTCAGATTCATTCTTTGCATGTTCTTTATCGAATCCATTTTTCAGTAATACTTTTTGAACGCTCACCCTAAATCTACTTATTACAGACTCTTGTCTATTCCAATCAATTATTGAAACCCATTCTTCCACCAATTCCCATATTTTTTGCAGATCGAAATGATATTTTTCGCTTAAATCTTTAATGACAGCATCTTTGAAACTCTCATCTTTTATTATGTTGCCGTTTATTTCAATATCTGTTTTTATTACTTGTTGTTTTATATCATTAGGATCAAATTTTATAAATTCTGATGAAGCCTTTGTTTTAGCATTCTTTTTATTTTTTATATAACTCAATTGATGCTCTAATTCAGGAAATAAAGTTGCCTCATTTATATTATAAGTATCTAATTCCTCTAATATTGCCTTCTTATTCTCCCCAGAAATATAGAAAAATTTTCTATCAAATTCATCTCGTAAATCTTTATATCCTTTTTCTATACTGGACTTACTAATAGACTCTGTATAAACAAAATTAAAGCATCCTGCCAATAAAAACATTCCGCATTGTCTTGATAATCTTTCATTGTTGTATGGTGGAGTAACAATATAATTATTCTGAATAATATTTATAAATTCTTCGTAATGTTCTTTTAATTTCCATCTTTCTTCTAACTCTTTTGATATAGCTTGCCGTTCTGTAAGTTTTCTCAATATGGACTAAGAGTATTATCATTTGACAAATCTATCTGAGATAAAGAGGATATGACTTTTATATTTATTTCATTTGTAGATACGGCATATTTCTTATTAAAAAATATTACACCGTTCGCTTCTTGTGTTTTAGTATCCTCTTCATCTTCAATTCCTTTATAACATACATCACCATATTCTTCACAAGCAAAGTATAGAGCCACTAGCGGATTCGTAGTTAAATCCAACAATCTTGTGCACATTCCATAATGTTGGTATTTCGTCATGATTTCAAAATCATTATTTATAGAAATAAATTCATACGGTGCTTTTAATAGAGATACTTGCATCAAAGTATGTTCTACACTTAAAAAATTACCTCTAAAAATGCTTGGAATAACATCCCAGAAATCAGTTTTTTGCCCCCTAAAAAACAATTCCTCATTGCTCCCATACAAATCATTTTTTATTTCATTTACTTTTTTAATAAATGAACTTACAGAAGTTATCTCTTTTCCATAATTTTCTATTTCATCTTTATTAAATATTATTTCTTTCATATTTACGACTCCTTCTGTAAGATAAACAATAATTTAGTAGCTTAGAGGTCAATGTTTGAGACATCCAACTCGCCGGACATCAATTTAGGTAAAAGGGTGTCTCTTAGGTCAGATAAACAGGTGCTTTCTTCACGATTTGAAGCAATTATATTATTTATTGCAGTGAATTGATCTATTACATCGAAATCATCAAGATTTAATGGAGCATAAAATGAAAAGCCTTCAAGATTACCTTTTGTTATAAATTTTATAACTGAGCCACGAGCAGCCGCTGTGATTTTATTAAGATTATATTTTACTGCATAGAACAACCAAGCAGAAAATCTTGGGTTGTGTGGAATCAAAACATATGTGCGCTGGTATGCTTCAAATTTTCCATTGTAGAACTTGACATTGAAATCTCCGTTTCCAGCTACAAGAATGGCATTGCCTTCAAAAGAGTATTCGTCTGTCCAAGTAATATCTTGAGAACAGCTGAAAAACGGATATGTTCCAATGGATGAAGATACATTTGCATTTTTCTTGCCAGTAATTACAGGCAAGAAATCACTCAACTTGTATTCAACCCAATTATTGGGAACTGTTCTATTGTAAGGTTCATAATCAATGAACCAAGATTTGAAAAGTGCCATTGCTTGCTGTTCTAAATTATTGTTTATCGCATTATTCAACGCTATTTTGTCATCAAGAGACCTTAATATACTTCCAATTTTTCTTTGCTCTTCGATATGAGGCAACTCTATATCCAAATCAGCAACTACATCGGTTTGTACTCTTTGGCGACCCGATGACCCCACCATAGATTTAATTGCTGGATTACGAACCAATGGGCTACAAATCAAATAATACAGAAAGTCAGCATCACTAATACCTTCAATGGCACGAAAAACAATATATTCAGTTGAGCCAAAACCAACTTCATCATCATCCAAAACAGAAACCTTTGAAATTTTCCCATTCTCTAAACAAGGTGTTATTCTTGCCATTATCGTGTCATCATTTCTAAATTTGGCTCCACCTTTATACTCTTCCAAAATGAATTCCGAAATATCCCTACAAAACGGTTGCAATTTATCCATTGGTACTTTTTTAGCCATAATACCTTTACCAATACTTTCTTTAGGATTGATATGAGCAATTTCGGATAGTTTTTTTATTGCTCCAATTATATTTCATACCCAATCGCCCCCAGTTTCCTTCTGATTTCCTCTTCCAGTTCATGAGACTTTTTAAACATAACAGAAAGCTCTGAGGTCAGTCTTGTCATCTTTTCTTCAAAAGGCTCTCCGTCATCTTCTTGCTCTTCAATGCCTACATATCGACCGGGAGTTAAGATATAATCTTGTTTTGCTATATCTCCTATTGTAGCTATGGCAGAAAATCCCTTTTTCTCCTCTAATTCTCCATTTTGAAAATCTTCAAAGGTTTTCGCTAATAAGTCAATATCTCCAAGGCTTCCATCTTCTTGTATACCTTCCGTAAAGTCTCTATGTTTTCTATCAACCATATATCCCATTTTTCTGGCATCAATAAATAGAGTTTTTCCTTTTTGTTTTTATTTTTAGTAATGAACCATAAGGTCACAGGGATGGTTACACTATAAAATAATTGCGTTGGCAAAGCAACAATCCCTTCAACGAGATCATCTTCTATAATCTTTTTTCTTATTTCCCCTTCTCCGGAAGATTGGGATGATAATGCCCCATTAGCGAGTACTAAGCCTATTTTCCCATTAGGTGCTAAGTGGTGAATCATGTGTTGTATCCACGCATAGTTTGCATTTCCCGATGGCGGAGTTCCATATTTCCACCTAACATCATCTTTTAATTTATCTGCACCCCAGTTAGAAAGATTAAATGGTGGATTTGCCATAATGAAATCCGATTTTAAGGTTTTATGGATGTCATTAAAAAATGTATCGGCATGATAAGAACCGAAATTGGCATCAATTCCTCTTATTGCCATATTCATTTTCGCCATCTTCCACGTGTCTGCATTAGATTCCTGTCCATAAACAGAAATATTTCCTCGATTGTCGCTATGAGCCTGTACAAATTTTTCACTTTGTACAAACATACCTCCACTACCCATACACGGATCATACACACGACAATTATTAAATGGTTTGAGTATGGCAACAATCGTCTTCACAATACTTGAAGGTGTATAAAATTCACCACCCTTTGTTCCTTCATAGGCAGCAAACTGAGCAATACAATATTCATATGTCCTACCAAGTAAATCTTTACTGGCATCTGTCCCATCCATTTTTACTTCGTTAGTAAATAAGTCAACGACTTCTCCCAATACTCTCTTATCCAAATCAGGGCTGGCATAATTCTTGGGTAAAACATTTTTTAAACTTACATTTTCCTTTTCAATCGCTCTCATGGCGTCATCAATTACTGTGCCAATTTCAGGTGTGTGTGCAGCGGAAGAAATCTTACTCCAACGTGCTTCTTCCGGCACAAAGAAAATATTTTCTTCTGCATATGCATCTCTATCATTTTCAAAACCATCGCCTTCTTTTAAAAGTTCTTCATAGCGTTTTTCAAAGGCACTGGATATGTAACGAAGAAAAATAAGACCTATGATAACCTTTCTGTATTCTGCCGCAGGAATATGCCCCCAAAGAACGCAAGCTGCATCCCAAATTTGCTTTTCAAAACCTATATTTGTATTGTTTTTGACAGCCATTATTTATTCATCATCCTCCTCAAATTCCATAATATCATCCAAGCTACAATCCAATGCTTTACAGATCTTCCCAAGAACTTCCACAGTAACATTCTCATTTTTATTAAGCTTATTTATCGTGTATGTACTGACATCCGCAAGTTCTGCCAATTCTTTCTTCTTCATATTCCTGTCCAGCAGAATATGCCACAGTTTTTTATAATTAGCTTTCATAATGAACCTACCTTCCACGAATATATAAAAACCTTTTACAATTATAACATAAAGTCAAGTTAAAATATAGTTATAACTCTATTTATCCCCAAAAGATTGAGACAAAATCCTCAAAAAAAGAGTGCACACGACAAATTTTCATTCACCATGTGCATCACCTCTATCGTTCCATATCTTTTGTTCGAGATTTTAGTTTTACTTCCGGAGTTTTGTCAGATTCTCTTTTTATCTGCTGAATAATGCTTTTTTTAGGTTTCTCGTTTCGTCCAAGATACTGATCTATGTTTGCTTTAAGCCTATCAAATTCGCTACGCTTCTACTGTAACTTATTGTGTTCTCCTGCAAGTTCTTTCTGTATGTCGTGTAAACTCTTAGAATGCTTATTTAGATTTTTAAAGATCGACTTTCCATCACCTCGTTTTAAGCCTTCCAATATCTCTTTCTTCAGATGTGAAAACTGTTTTATAAAAATCTCTACTTCTGAATAAGCTTCCTTCTTTTTCCGTTCTTTTAGCCATTTGTCGCATTGTCTCTCTTGATGACTTGCTTCTAAACATCTTCTATAACCTCATCCAACATTTCTCTCATTTCTTGCTGTTTATTAGGAAACATATGAGCATATCTGAAAGTAATTTCTGATGATTCGTGCCCGACCCTGTTACCAATATCCACAACACTGAATCCTTTTTCTATCAACAGTGATATTGCAGAATGCCTTAACGCATGAACCTTTATCTTTTTCACTCCTGTAGCTTTGCATCCTCTTTTCATCTCGTGATGTAAAAATGATTTGCTGAAAGTAAATACCCTATCTTCTTTTCCAACTCCATAAGTGCAAGCGATTAAGTTTTGAGCCTCTTCCATAACAGTCTTGGGCATTGAAACTACTCTTACCGTTTTTGGCGTCTTAGGCGTTGTGATAATATCTTTTTGGTCAATCCTCTGATAAGACTTGTTGATATTGATCGTATTATCATCAAAGTTGAAGTCTTTTTACTGTCAACACCAACATTTCTACTAATCTGAGTCCTCCTCAAAAGAGAATTCTAAATGCCAAGCTTGAATGCGGTTTGTCTTCAACAGCTACTACGAACCTACTAAATTCTTCAACTGTCCAAAACTCCACCTCCTCACTCTCTTCTTTATATCTATAGGTAAAATACCTGAATGGACAGCTCTATAAATAGTGTTATATGAAATACTAAAAGTTTGTTTTTCTAACTTTGCTCTACCTGATATTTGCTCAGGAGTCCACATTAAGTTAAGTCTATCAATAACATAGTTTTTAACTTGCTCGTTTAATTGTAAGATAGGTTTCTTACCGCAATTAGATTTTCTTTTAAGATACTTTTTTTGAGCATGATGAGCGGCATAAGAGCTGTTAGCATAGCAATTATGAGAGAATTCACGAGATATGGTAGAAGGTGAGCGACTAAGTATACGTGCTATAGCACGTATACTTATACCTTGCTCCAACATAACTCTTGACTTTTCTCTTTCTTCTATGCTAAGATGAGTGTAATGACTCATGAAATATCAACTCCTTGTATTATTTGTTGTGGTAAACTCTATTATACAAGTTTTTGTTTTCTGAGTCATTATTTTTTTATTAAGTGTTGCACTTATATTGTAAACCTAAAATATATAAAAATGGTGAATTAGAACTTCCTGTAGAAGTAACGCCGGATAAAGAAACCGTCTGGCTAAATCGAAACCAACTGGCAATTTTATTCGAACGAGATATAAAGACTATAGGTAAACTATCAATAATGCACTTAAAGAAGAATTGGACAGTTCAAAAGGAAGGTGCCAGAGAAGTAAAAAGATCTGTCGAATACTACAATCTCGACATGATTATCATCTCAGTCGGATATAGAGTAAAATAAGCACGAGGAGTTGAATTTAGGCGTTGGGCTAATAAAATTTTAAAAGATTATATTGTACAAGGGTATGCAGTAAATGAGAGAAGATTAGCTGCTCTCAACAGAGTAGTGGAAATACAGTCAAATATCATAGCGGGTGTACTTAATCTTGATGCCGAAAAGGTTCTTGAAGTCGTGAAGAGATATTTACTCGCATTAGAGATGCTTGAATGACTATGAGCACCAAACTATCACCAAACCGAATTTAAGTTCCAGTGAAGTGTATAAACTCACTTATGAAGAATGCAGAAATCTAATCTCTAAAATGTCCTATTCGGAAACATCTGATATATTTGGAAAAGAAAAAGGAAAAGGTCTATTAAAGGGAATCATCGACTCCATCTATCAAAGTGCTTTTGGAGAAGAGGCTTATCCGTCAATAGAAGAAAAAGCAGCAAACCTTCTTTGCTTTATCATCCTTTTGTAGATGGATGCAAAATAATTTCCGCTACAACATTCTTACTTTTTCCGATTGCTTGATAGCTTACTTTTTCTTTTCTACTGATTGACCTTAGACTTTCTTCTCTGTAGAAGATGGCTTCCATTAACTCTCTTTCTTCTCTTGTTAGCGTATTTAATGCTCTATGAAGCTCTTCAATTTGCATTTTTACTTCTACAATTTTTTCTAAGTCTATTTTTTCATCTATGATGTTATCTACAAAGTGTCCGTCGTGATCCAGTGCTGAAAATGACAGAACATTATGTTTCCAGTCTTTTCTTTGAAGATACTTTTCATGTTCTGTTATCTTCCAGTAGGCTTTGTAGACTTCTTCGCTTACAGGTACGGCTTTCCCTTTCACATAAAGGTAATATTCTTTCTTTGCCACTTAGTTATCCTCCTTTTCCTGTTCTCTGTTTTGCTTTTTGAGAATAAAAAAGGAGGACTTCTACACTTTGGCGTAAAAAGTCCTCTTAACTTGAAAACTACTGATTTGTTATATTGACTATTTGGATGTTTGTAATGGCGACATATTGCTATACAAAAGCAAGTCCAAGCATAAAAAAGGACAATTATATCGTTCTGTGAAAACCGAAACTATAAGTTTTGACATGATTATCCCTCCATTACTTTTCCTCCTAAGTAAATTTATTATTAAATCACTCCTGCTTTTTCAAAATGCTTTTTGAGCATCTTTGTTGCAGCGAATGCTCCTATGCAGGCAAGAACAAAAGTTATCAAGCCAAATCCTACTGCCCACGAAACTTTGAAATAAGATAATGCTTCATTTATTTGTGCTTCGCTCATTTTCCATTTTGATGCTCTTTCCACAAAAGAAGCTGTCCCGAATAAAATTACAGGAATTACTGTTCCTAAAAAATCTGCTAATGCAAATGTCCCATACCCAATAATCATTCGTCCCTTGCTCTCATAATTTCCTATAATCAAATCACATATAATTCCACCGATTACAGCAAAGACTGCATGAGGTAAATGTCCTCCTGACAACGCAATTAAACCAAGAAGCGTTCCTGATATTGTAAATACACCCTTCTTTTTAACTTTTACAGCCATAAGAATATAAACGGTAGCAGCTATCATAAAGCTAACTCCTGAAGCAATAAATCCTCCAATAACTGTTGTTGCCATAGCAAAGCTGGCTGCCATGTATATGACAATTCCAATTGCATTAAAAATTCCGATTGTAATAAAATCACGACCATTTAATTTGTTTTTCATAAAAGTCCTCCTAATAAATTTTCTGTATTACTATCACAAGAGCAATCATCAAAGCTCCTAATAGTCCAATCATTAAGTCTGCCCAGCTAAACCGCAATTCTGTTAATGTTACCCTTTTCTCATCACTATCAAGTCCTCTAATGAGTGCCGAAGCTGACAATTCGTCTGAAATTTTAATCATTCTCATTAAAAGTGGAACAAGCGTATATTCAATGTATTTAATTGGATGTAGCAACGAAAAAAATCTGCTTGTTACGATTCCTCGAATCTTCATATTCTCTTTTAATGCCTTGAGTTCTATTTTTATAGTTGGTACAAACCTAAGCAAAACACTAAAAGGTATGCCAATGCTTCTTGGTACTTTCATTCTATTTAACGCTTCCAGCATTTCACTTACACTTGTAGTCTTTGTTATATATCCACCAAACATAGCGATTAAGGTCATTCTTGATGCAAAGTAAATAAACATATATATTGCAAATACAATATTTGCTTCACAAAACTTTCCAAGCCCTAACTCTATGCAGTATAAAAGCACAAAAAACAAGATAAAGCGTAACGCTCTTTTCCACATCTCGCTATATAAATATAGAAAAAAGGCAAAAACAATTAGTACAAAAAATAGAATTGTATCGCTTATAAAAAAGCTCGTAAATCCAACAATTGGAAGTAGAGTAAGTTTTATTCTCGAATCTATAGTTTTTCTATCTGACAAGCTCTCTACCTCCTCTCATCTTGTCTAATATGAGAAATTTATTACTTTCACTCATATTTAAAACATTTTCTATTTTTCCATCTCCCATTACCCACAGCTTGCTCACTGTGTTTGCTAAAAACTCAAAATCATGACTTATTACCAAAACTGTTGTCCCATTTTTCAATTGTTCTTCAATCAGTTTTGCGACGGAAAGCATTGAGTCTTTATCACAACCTGATGTTGGTTCATCATAGATGAAAATCTTTGCCTGTTTCATCATTCCACAAGCTATTGTCAGTCTTTGTTTTTCTCCTCTTGATAAAGCAAACGGATGCTTATCAATGTATTTATCTAAGCCAAGTACATTCAAAATAGACTTTGCCTTTTGAGTATTTTCTTTTTTATCTTTACTTGAAATACCAAGTAGCATTTCATCAAGTACATTTTCCGAAAACAACTGATAGTCTGAATCTTGAAAGACAAAATATGACATATCCATTAAATCTTTATGATTAAGCGACTTATCTTTTCCCGCCCATATTGTTCCCTCTTTTATCTTCTCAAGTCCTGAAATCACTCTTGCAAAGGTAGTTTTTCCGGTACCATTTAAGCCGATAAGACCAATGGCTTTTCCGCACTCCATATTGAAATCAAAATGATTTAAGATGTACTGTTTTTGCTTATTTCCAACCTTAGTTGTACTTGGGTAACAAAATTTCAAGCCTTTTCCACTAATACTTTCATCATTTAATTGATATGAATCTTTCTTCTCACTTATCCTGTATTCTTCTAATTCAAGAGTTCTTAGTCCATTTTCATCCCAAAACTCCCCTTCAAGATGGATAACTTCTTCCCGACTCAAATCCTGTGCAATTTCTCCATCTTTCATCAAAAGAAAACGGTCAAATAAAGACTTTACATAGTACAAACGATGTTCAATTAGAACAACCGTTGTTCCTTTTTTCTTTAATTTCTCCAAAATTAAAAACAGGTCAAATGTTGCTTTCATATCCAAATTTGCTGAAGGTTCATCTAAAATTAAAACTTTCGGATTCATCGCATAGATGCTTGCAATAGCTATCTTTTGTTTCTGTCCGCTTGATAATTCAAAAACAGATTTTCCTTTCAGTTCCTCAATATCCAGCTCTGCATATACTTCTTCTACTCTCTGTTTGATTTCATCTCTTGATTTGCAGATAGTTTGAAGACCAAAAGCTATTTCTTCATCTGTCGTTGTCGTAAAAAACTGACTTCTTGGATCTTGAAATACAGTTCCTACAATATGCCCTATTTCATGAAGTAATAATTTGCTTATATCTTTTCCTGACACAAAGGCTTCCCCTTGCATTTTGCCTTTATAATAATGCGGAATAAGACCATTCATTACACTTCCAAGAGTGCTTTTACCACTTCCACTTTTCCCTGAAATTAAAATAAATTCACCTTTTTTAATTTCAAGATTGATATTTTTTAAAGCAGTTCGTCCATCTTCCCATTCATAAGAAACATCTTTTAACAAAATCATGATTATACCTCGTACTGAGCTTTCCATAATTTTGTGTAGTAACCATTTTTATCAAGAAGTTCCTCATGCTTTCCTTTTTCAAGTAAATTGCCTTTTTGAAATACGAGAATTTGGTCAGCTTTTTGAATGGTTTTTAAATGATGAGCAATCACAAGAACAGTTCTGTCCTTTGCAAGCTCTGTAATGGCATCTTGTATCAACGACTCATTGACAGGGTCAACATTACTTGTCATCTCATCAAGAATTAAAATCGGTGCATCTTTCAGAAACGCTCTTGCAATGGATATTCTCTGTCTTTGTCCGCCTGACAATATTCCGCCGTTTTCGCCAATATCCATTTCATAACCTTCAGGCAAACTCATAATAAAATCATGGATTCTTGCTTTCTTTGCAGCTTTGATGATTTCTTCTTTTGTTGCCCCTTTTTTTCCTACTCTGATATTTTCCTCAATCGTATTATCAAACAGTTGAACATTCTGCATAACAATGCTGATACGATCCAAAAGTTCATCATAAGGAATATCTCTAATATCCACACCGCCAAGTGTAATTTTTCCTTTATGCACATCATAAAATCTTAAAAGCAAGTTGGTTATAGTAGTCTTTCCACTACCTGATTCTCCAACTAAGGCTGTCATTGTTTTTTCAGCAATAGAAAAGCTCAATTTTTCCATTTTAAATTCATCTTTTTCATAGGAAAAACCAATGTTCTCAAAAGCTATATCATTATCTTTCGGAACAATCCCATCCACTTTATCCGATATTACATCTGCATATAAAATTCTTGAAAGTCTTTCATAACTGTCCACCGCCGAAACATAGTACATATAGTGTTGTTCCATAGAAGCGAACGGCTTATAAAACTCTTTTGAAATTACCGCAAAGATAATAAAATTAAATACATCAAGATTTCCCTTTACAACAAATATTGTTCCTGCAATTAAAAGAACCAAATATCCAATATCCAGTAAAAACCCAAATATAGATAATTGTTTTGCCTTAAATCTTGAAGCTGCTTTACTTGTTTCTCCAAACTTCTTTGTTTTATTCATAAGCTCATTATCCAAGCTCTTATTGTTTGAAAAACTCTTTAATACAGGTATTCCTCTCACATATTCAACAAATAGGCTAACCATATCAAGAAGTGCTGAGTTGTTCTGATTTTCTATTTTTTCAGATTGCTTAATTGTCATATATAGAAAGGCAAGTGCAATCGGAACGGATACTGCCATTATCAGTGCCAACTTTATATCAATATTTGCAAGACCAACAAATACGACTGCACCTATCAAAAAATCACCAAACATTCTTGACCACATATGTCCTACAACAAGGGACATATTATCAACATCTTTGTGTAAAATTGTATTTATTTCCCCAAGTCGTTCATTGGTATAAAATCCCAAACTGAATTTCTTTAATTTGATAATCATGCGTTCTCTTATTTGCTGAACAATATCAAAACCTGCACTATGCTTTTTCATATCCGCAACCATGTTACAAATACCTTTGAAGACTACAAGTAATCCAATCGCAATAAAATATTTATAAAGCATACCTAAACTCGTCCCATCAAATATCTGAAACAGTATAGAAAATACGATAACAATCATAGCTATGGAGCTTAGTCCATAAAGGGCAAAGAATACACTTGATATAATCAAATCTCTCTTCCCGGTTTTTGTAAGTAGTTTTAACATTTCTCTAAACATTTTCTGTTACCACCTCTTTCAAATTCCATCTATCTACCTTGTTCTGTGCTTCAACCATATCCTTATAAAAATCACATCTTTTCATCAGCTCTTCATGGCTTCCTGCATCAAGAACAACACCCTTATCCATAACTATAATTTGGTCTGAATCTCTAATCGTATTTAGATGATGAGCAATTGTAATGATGGTTTTATCCTTACTTAAATCATCAATCTCTTCACCGATTAGTCTTTCATTTTCACTATCAACAGCTGCCATTGCCTCATCTAATATTAAAATCGGTGCATTTTTAAGTATCATTCTTGCTATGGAGATTCTTTGTTTTTCTCCACCGGATAACTTAACTCCCATTTCACCTATTCGTGTTTCATATCCATTTGGTAAAGCAGAAATAAAATCATGGCATCTTGCTTTTTTAGCAGCTTCTATGACTTCTTCTTTTGTTGCATTTAGTTTTCCGATTGCTATATTTTCAAAAATACTTAAATCAAAAAGGATAACTTCTTGTTGCACACTACTAATCAACATTGAGATATTTTCTTGACTATATTCTTTTATGTCTTTTCCATTTATCAGTATTTGTCCTTCGTCTGCATCCCAAAATCCCATAAGCAAATTAGATACGGTACTTTTCCCACAACCGCTTGCCCCTACAAAGGCATTCAAGCTATTTTTCTTAAAAGTCAAATTGATATCTTTAAGCTCAAAACCATCTTTTCCGTATGCAAAATTCACATTTTTAAATTCTATGTTTCCAAATTCTAAACCTTGTTCTGTTTTTTTGTTTGGAAGTGGAACTGTTAAAACTTTTCCAATCGCCTTTAATGCCTCCCTAAACACAATAGAAAAATGTTGCAATGTAGCTGTCTTACTTATAGATGCAGTAAAAGCAGATGATAAAATTATTGCAAGAATAAAATTAGGTGTTGTAATATTTCTATAGTAAAGAAATATGCTTCCTAAAATCATGACAATTACCACTCCAATTTCCATAAATATGTCAATAAGTCCCATTGGAATTGTAATTGCTCCCATACTCTTTTTAACCCAGTAAATATATTCTCTTGCCGTTTTTAATGTTCTTTCACTAATCTCCTCTTCTTTAGCAAAAGCCTTAATCACAGAAATGTTTTTTACATATTCCATCAACTCTTCTCTCATCTTATTTTCATGATTAAAGTAAATCGAAAAGTTTTTATCCATTGTTTTCTGTGAAAGAACTTTTACCAAATACATGAGTGGAACTCCGGCAATCATTCCAAGAGCAAGACGCCAATCCACAAAAATCATAGCTACAAAAATAATGGTAGGTAGAAGTGTAACTGACATTATTTCAGGAAGACCATGGGCAAGGTATACTTCCACTTGCTCTACATCATGTTGAACGATATTGGTAAGCTCTCCAGTATTATGTTCTTTGAAAAATCCTAAACTTAGTTTTTTTAGATGACCGATAATATCTAACCTAAGTTCTGTCAATTTTTCGTATGCTTTCTCATGAGCAACCTTTGTCGCAAAATAGTAAAACACGCCTTTTAATGCAAACGATATAAAGATTCCTAAGAAAATATGCTTCAAATTATCTTCGCTAATATTGTTTGCAATTAAGGAACTAATCAAATATACAAGTAAGATTTGTGGTATCAAATCAAATACTATTTTTAAAGCAAGAAGTGAATTGGATAAGCCGTTTTTCCCAATCACTTTTTTTCTTAATTCTTTTTCCGGCATGAACAACTCTCCTTTCAAAATTGAATAATATTGAATTATAATTCAATATTAAGGTTTAAAGTAAGACTTTGCTGATTACACAAAGTCTATTTTTTAGTGCTAATTATAAGGATTCCACTCCCTTGTAATAACACCTTGCAATGAGTTTTAGCATATCTTTTGCCCACTTTTCACTTTGATAGTGCCTTGCTATTTCAAGAAGCCCCTCTGTAAAGTTACTGGCTAAAATATGGGCAAGCATTGGATCATATTCCTGTTTCGATTGTCTTTTTAAACTTACTTCAATATGAACCTGCATTTGCGATATGAGTTTTTGTTTTGCTTCTGTATGTTTCGTTCCTGAGCTTTTATCCATCAAAATAATTAACTTCTTACGCTCTTTTAAAAGTTCATGAATATAGTTTTCTCCAACTTCATCAAACCTTTCAGAAGCAGAACCTTTTTCCAAAGACTCTTCCTCATCAAAGGCTGACTCGAAATTTATATAAACAGAACTTACTACTGCATCAAACAAAACTTCCTTATTTTTGAAATAGGTATAAATTAGTGCCACAGGAATGTCTGCTTCTTTTGCAATTTCTGTTAATTTGGCACCTCTATAATCCTTTTTATAAAATACTTTTTCTGCTGCTTCGAGTATTCTATTTCTAACTTCTTCTTTTAATACTTGTGCCATAGCACACCTCTTTCTATACTAATACTGAATCTATATTTAATAATAAATTAAAATTCAATATTTGTCAAGATGCTTTGTTCCCATATAAACATAATCTACCGAATATAAATTCATCTTTCTACTTCTTTCAGCTTTTCTTTTTTCTCTTTAGAAATTCCCTTATCTTGTTCCTTATGTTTCCTAATTTTTTCTATAATTGATTGTTTATCCACTGTTTTATCCCTACCAAGATACTCATTCATATTAACTTTCAGATGTTCCAACTCCTCATATTGTGCTGATAATAAATTATATTTCTTTGCAATCTCCTCTTGTTTAGCCTGTAATTCTTTTGAATGCTCATTTAATTTTCTGAAAAGATTTTTACCTGATTTTGTCTTTAACTCTCCCAACACTACATATGATGTTATCAGTATAATGTCCATCATAATCTAATGACGAAAAAAAAAAGCAAGTGGTTTTTTCTGTCCACCTGCTCTAAATACTTCTCGTGTTCTTTTTCTCGCCAGTAGACTTTATATATCTCTTCACTGACTTCTACCTTTTGTCCTCGGACATAAAGGTAATATTCTTTTGGCATTTTATTTCCTCCATTTCTTTTTTGTCTGCTTGTTTTTAGGCAAAAAAGGAGGACTTCTGCACATAGGCATAAGAAGTCCTCGAAAATGGAAGATTAAATTTATACTTAAATAGTCATAACCGTTAATTAAAAAGATACATATAGAAAAAAGGAGCTTCGCTTTTCCTTGAAATTATTAAATAACACAATCTTATACTCATAATTTTTGCTCCTTCTTCAGTATCTCATTACAAAATTTTTACCCCTTCATTTTTATTTTGCAATTCTACCATCCCTTTATAAATGCCATCTAAAGACATTAGTTTATCGTGATTACCCTGTTCTGCAATATTCCCTTCCTTGATTACAATAATATTGTCGGCATCTCTAATGGTATTTAATCTGTGGGCAATAACTAACAATGTTTTATTCTTTACCAACTCACTTATTGCTTCCTGTATATAGCTTTCATTATCCACATCAACACTTGCTGTTGCCTCGTCAAGAATTACAATTGGAGCATCTTTTAATATGCAACGAGCGATAGAGATTCTCTGTTTTTCTCCACCGGATAAAGTTGCTCCTCCCTCTCCAATCATTGTGTCAAATCCATCAGAAAGTGCCATAATAAAATCATAGCATCTTGCTTTTTTTGCAGCTTCTATAAATTCTTCTTTGGTTACATTTTCTTTCCCCATGGCAATATTGTTAAAAATCGTATCTTGAAATAAATACACTCTCTGGAAAACCATACTGATTTCCGACATCAATTCAGATAGTGAAACATCCTTTATATTCACTCCTCTAATCAAAATTTCACCGGAATCTACATCCCAAAATCTTGCCAAAAGATTTGCTACTGTGGATTTACCTCCTCCGGACTGTCCAACTAAAGCCGTCATTGTATTCTTATTCATTTCAAAACTCATATCATGTAAGACCTCTTTTTCACCATAAGAGAATTTAACATGATTAAAACAAATTTCAGGTTCTAGAGAATCATATTTTGAAATATGTTTTTTGCCTACATCTTGCAATTAAGCTTCATTTAACACTTCTTCAATGCGATCTAACGCAGCGTTCATTACAGTAAGCCTTGTAGCTTCTCCATAAAGTGTCTTTAAAGGACTAAATAAGTCAAACACAAACAAAATAAGCCCCAACATATACGGAAGTCCCAAAGCTCCTTGATAATTAAGATATAGAGCCACTGCTAAAATAAATGTAATACCAATTCCATAAATAATATTTAGACCGGTTGTCCATGGTGTTATTTTATTTTCAAATTTTATAGATGTGTCCTTTGAGGATATAAAATTATCTGTAAGAGATTTAGAATTTTCGCCTAAAAGGTTGTAACTTTTAATAACACTGATCCCCTCAGCAAATGACAAAACTGCATCGGTGAGTTTTTCACTTTGTTCTTGTCTAATAACCGCTTCAGATAAAGACATTTTATTCATGCTATTTGCAAGCAATGTTGCAACCAGTGTTACACACACCGCAATCAGTCCAATTCTGTAATCTAAAACAAACATGAATACTGTTAGTACAAGTGTTGATAATACATAGCTCATCATATTGGCAATCGTACTCATGGAAACTTCTTCAATAAAAGCCATGTCCGAACTTAAAACAGAATTTATTTTTCCTAAATTACCTGCTGTAAAATATCCCATCGGAAGCTTTCTAAGATGATTCCCAAGCTCCATTCTTTTATCAGCAAAAATCATAAAGCCGGCTGCACTTTGTAATTTATCGCTTAAGAAGTGAACCACAGCTTGTAATAAAACCACTAAAACAAGTCCTATTCCTACATATAGAAAAGTTTGGGGCGTATTCCTTTTTTCATAAAATCTAATCAAAACGGTAAATGCAATAAATATCGGCATTTTACTTAATATAGATTCAACAAAGGCAAATATAAATGCGGACTTTATTCTGTTTTTGTATTTACCTGATAAATTTAAAATTCTTGAAATTAGTCTAAACATTCATTTCACCTTCCTTTCTGCTGATTTTCCAATCTTTACTAAATAGTGTCGCATCCCATAATTTGAGATATTCTGCTGAAGATTCTAATAAGTCTTTATGCTTTCCATTTGCAACTAAATGACCATGATCCATAACTAATATCTGATCTGCATCTACAATAGATGGTAACTTGTGTGCAATAACAATTAAGGTTTTCCCTTTTACAAGTTCACGAATAGCTGCTTCCATTTTTTCTTCATTTTCAGGATCTGCATAGGCTGTTGCCTCATCAAGTACAACAATCGGAGCATTCTTCAAAATAGCTCTCGCTAACGATATTCTTTGTCTTTCTCCACCTGAAAGCATTTTTCCTGCTTTCCCTGCTAAAGAACAAATACCATCCGGAAGTCTATTTAAGAATTCCATACACTGAGCTTTTTTAGCTGCTTCCATAACCTCATCATCACTTGCAGCTAAATTACCAATACGAATATTCTCTAAAAGCGAAGTATTAAATAAATATTGGTCTTGTGCTACATAAGAAATTTGCTTATTGAGAGATTCCAATCTTATATCTCGTAAGTCTTGTCCCCCAATACTTATGCTTCCATCTAAAACATCATAGTAGTGAATTAAAAGTTTAGCTAAAGTACTTTTTCCTGAACCTGATTCACCGACAATCGCTGTCTTTTCACCAGCTCTTGCCGTAAAACTTACATTATGAATAACATTCTTAATATAGGTTTCGGGCTGTCCATTTTCTCCCATCTTGTTTAACTGATAGCCAAAGGTAACATTATCATATAAAATAGTCTGTCCTGTTCCCTTAAAATCATTTTCTCCCTGCTTTAAAGGAGCCATATTTAAGGCTTGTTCTAAAGCAGAAATCTTATAATTTAATTGTGGCATAGTTGGTAAAAATCCAAGAGCTTTCAAGAGTGGCAATCCTATACTTAAAGAAAGACATAACACTAATATTAAGTTAGAAAGACTTGCATAGCCCATATACACAAAGTAACCACCAAGAGGCAATGTTAAAATAATCGTGCATGGAAGTAAGGCACTATATAACGCCATCCATGGCCATGCCGTCTTATACCAAGCGAGTGCATAATCTCTGTAATTACTTATATCTTTAGAAAGGCGTTCATAAGACTCTGTTTGCTTATTAAATACTTTTACAACTTCCATACCGTTTACATACTCAATAATGGTATTGTTCATTTTTCCACTTGCCATATAATATGGTCCCATTTGCTTCATACCTACAGAGTACATAATCATCATTGCAAGAATGCTAATCGGAATAGAAGCTAATGACATTAACGCTAATCTCCAGTCAATAAAAAACATTGAAATATAAACCATAATAGGTACAATTAGGTTCGCTATTCCTTCAGGAAGTGAATGAGCTAAAAGCACTTCTAAACTGCCAATATCATCCACGAACATTTTTTTGATTGTACCAGTCCCTTTTTCTTCAACAACACCCAATGGCAGATCTTCCATTTTTTTCTGTAAGGATGTTCGAAGTCCAAGTAGCGTGTTGTATGCTGCTTTATGAGATACATTAAGACCTAAACCTCCTAAGACAGCTTGCAACACTAAACAAACTAAAATACTGATCAATAAAATAGCAAGTCTTTCAAATTCTAATTGCTCACCTAAAATAAGTGGATTGATAATCTGATATGCAAATAGAAAGGGTAGCACACCCATAATTACACTAATAAGCATAATAAAACTTGCTAAGTGAATTGATTTTTTATGCGAACCTGCATATTCAAAAACCTTATTTAACATAGTTTTTCTCCTTCAATAAATTTCCTTTTTTATCCATAAAATCCATAATTGACGCTTCATTTCCCTTTACAGATATTTTTTTATAATCCTTATCACCAAGCATTAAGACTGAATGACAGATTTTAAATAACAGCTCTAAATCATGAGTAATTATAATAATTGGAATCTCCTTTGCTTTTTCTGTTATTAAATCAGACATAATTCTCATACTCTTATAATCAAGACCTGATGTTGGTTCATCCAGAATTATCAGCTTACGACCGGATAAAAACGAAGTAATAATCGCCAATCGTTGTTTCTGTCCGCCGGATAGTTTCTGCGGATGATTAGTTTTTTTATGCCATAGATTTGTATCTTTTAGATATTCTCGTATTTTTTCTAAATCACTTTCCGAGTTTTGATCTTTACAAAATATCAACTCATTTTCTACGGTATCAAAAAAAATCTGAGCATCTACATCTTGTAACACGCAATATGAATTTCTAAGCCGTTCTCTTTGTTTCTGTCCATAGCTGACATCTAAATATTTTTCAGATAATCCGCATAATGTTTTTGCCAAGGTACTTTTTCCAATACCATTAGAACCAATCACTCCCATTATTTCGCTCTCTCCAAGCTCAAATGTTAATTCTTCTATCAAAGTTCTTTTACCTTGATGAATGGAGGCTTTATTTACTTTGATATATCCTTTAGCAACAATAGGTTCTTTTTCTGATATCAATTCTCTTTCATTAAGTGTTCTTAACTCAAGCTCCTTACATTTATCATTACTAAGACTACCATTCGGAAAATTTTCACATATTGTACCGTCTTTTATATAAACCAATCTGCTAAAAATCTCTTTTAAATAATAGAGCCTATGTTCCGCTATAATTATTGTCTTACCCATCGCCTTCAATCTGAGAAGTATTTCACTGAAATATCTTATACTATCGTAATCAAGACTACTTGATGGCTCATCAAAAAAAATAATATCCGTATCATAGATAAGAGTTCCAGCTATAGCTACTTTTTGCCTTTCTCCTCCTGATAATTCAAAAATGGATTTTTTGCTAATATGGCTTATTCCTAATAAATCCATTGCTTTTTCAACTTTTTCTTTTAGCGTATCCCTGTCCAATCCTAAATTTTCACCCACTAAAGCAATTTCATCTTCTACTACATCACAAAAAAATTGATCTTTAGGATTTTGAAATACATTGCCAATATATTTAGCTAACTCTCCCTTTTTATATGCCGTTATATCCTTCCCTAAAATCTTAATTTCCCCGTCCAAATCACCGTCATAAAAGGATGGAATAAGTCCGTTTAGCAGTCTTAAAAGTGTCGTTTTTCCGCATCCGGAAAGACCTGTTAAGACTACAATTTCGCCTTTTTTTACAGACATTTTTAAATCTTTTAATATCAAATCCTCTCCATAATGAAAGGATCTTATTTCTGCCTCTAAAATATTTTCCATAAACTCGCTCCCAACAAAATCATCCCTCCGACCATCATTGCGATATCAACAAATGTAATTTTCACCTCATGAAAACTTGTTTTTTTTCCATCATATTCAATCCCTTTTGATATTACCGAACAAGTTAAGGTATCGCTTATATCTATGCACTTATACATAAGAGGAACAAAATACAACTCAAAGGTTTTAATTGGTTTGAAAATGCTTGCTTTAAATCCTCTAATTTTCATGCCATTATTTATTTCCTTCATCCTAATAGAGATTTCCGGAATAAAACGAAAAAATACTGTAATTCCTATACCTATTCCACCATCAATTCCAATTTTTCTAAATGCGGCAATTAGATGTGAGGAACTATATGAAGACAGAACTCTTCCCAAAATGAAAAGTGGAGCAAATTTCAACACTATAAGTAGCATTGTATATATAGAACCAATCAAAACATTTCCTAAATGGGGTTTTAGTAAATAAATAAGTCCCCATACTATAAGCAATGAAAATATTGTTCTAAATGCTTTTTTAATTGAAAATAAGGATAACAGTCCTAAAACAAAAATAAGTGAAAATAAGTATTGCGATTGTTCTCCTACTGTTAAAATAACTGAAAATAGTAAAATCAACCCAACTATAGTAAGCGGGTTGATTTTGTCTGATAGTTGGTACTTGTTTATATTATTTTTTTCATCTCTACAAAACACTTTTCTTCTTCCTATCGCTAAAAAATTTATTGTAAATATATGTTCCAAAATAAGCACCTATGACTGATGCGACAGCTGCGATCAATAGACAAATTAATATGTTTGTAGGAGTGTAAAAATCATAAAGGAATGTTGCATAATCTTTTGTAAACATTTTTGGAAATTGCTTTGTAAGTCCTTCTACACCAAATACAAACGTAAAATACATAGCATGTAAGGAATATATGAACATACCTGCTCCAAACGCAGCCCCAATCTTCATATTCTTATTCTCATAATTTTCCTTTTTACCAATTACAAGTTCTGCTAAAAGTCCTGCAATAGCACAAACAGCAATTACTGGCCACATTCCCATGAGAACATAGAAAACACCCATCAATAGGAAGTATAAAAATGCTGTACCTCTTTGCCCGACCTGCTTACACATAATAACAAAGACCGGTGCTACAATAATTGTTGGCAGGGCTGATGATAAATATAAACTTGGAAGCATTCCAAACGATCCCGTCAAAAACCCTAATCCCATTGTTAATACAAAACCAATAACAGAAAATACTGCTATTTTTACAATACCTTTTAAATTCATAATTTTGTCCTCCTTGATTTTTCAATATGATATATTTCTATTTTCATACAGAAACAATATCCAGTTTTATTTTTATTCTTCTACATTCCGAAATATAACTAAGTTATATTTCGAGCAAAAAATTTTGGTTTATATTCCTCGAATCTTTTTCCATCCCTCATTAAAGAACTCTGAAATCAAAGTTGCATTCAATTTCACTTCTTCTTTACTTTTAGCATGAACTGCTATTTCCGATAAAGCATAAAAATACGCATGGTTGATTAGATGAATTCCTCTATTAGTTATTACGTCATTGACGTGATCTGCTCCGTATATCATGCTTAAAATTTCAAAGTGATTTTTATCTTCTTTCTCAATAATCTCATCTAAAAAGTTGTTAAACTTTGTTCCATAAGAGCCAAATACCAGCAACTCAAATGCATCTTTATGCTCAAAGAAATATATAACCATTTCAATAGCACCTTGTGCTTTTGATTCCAAAATCTTGGAAATAGTTTCTTTCTTTATATGACTTTCTCTTTTATAAACATCAAAACTCTTATCTTCATACATAGCATAAGAACTTTGTATCTGTTTCACGATTGGTTCTACTAATTCAGAGAAAAGAGCTTCCTTATCTTCAAAATGACCATAAAAAGCACCGGTGGTAACACCCGCAGATTTGCATATTGCTCTTAAATTAGCTTTTTCAAAGCCTTGATCTTTAAAAATTTTCTTACCGCAATCTAATATCTTCTTATGTGTTTTTTCATAATCACCATTTGCCACTTTTTAATTCCTCCTTTCTCTCCAAATATAACTTAGTTATATTATAATACTTACTATGCCAAAATTCAAGCACAAAAGTTGTAATCTTTCACTTTTATATGATACAATATAAATCACAAATTTAGAATGTGCTTAATGTTTGCTACTCTAATCATTCTTTTGTAGTTTTTGTAGCAAGCACAGTAAGTGTACGGACACTTACGAAAAAAATTGATGAAGCAGCCCTCTGGGATCTGCTTCTTTTTTTATCAATTTTTAACTTGTTAGGATGTACCCTAAGACCCCGAAATACATTCAAAGGAGGATTTACCTATGGCAAATAGAATACGAAATGAAAGACTTGAAATTAAATTAACCAAAGAAGAAAAGTTTATTTTTGAGGAGAAAAGAAAACTTGCAAAATGCAGAAATATGAGCCATTTCATTCGCAAGTGCGTTTTAGAAAAGGAAATATATCAAGTGGATTTAGAACCGTTTAGAGATTTACAGGGTTTACTTTCCAACGCTACAAGCAACATCAATCAGATTGCAAAGCGTGTAAATTCCACCGGCATAATCTATAAGGACGATATAAACGATATGAAAAAACAGATTGAATATTTCTCAAAAGAGTTGTGGCAAATACATTCTCTGCTTCTTAACAGAACTTCCGGAGGTGATTAAATTTTATGGCTATTACAAAAATACATCCTATAAAATCAACACTTAATCTTGCCATTTCATATATTGTTAATGGAGAAAAAACAGATGAGCAAATCTTAGTAAGCACTCATAAATGCCATCAAGAAACTGCTCATACCCAATTTTTAAGAACACAAAATGATGCAGGAACAAACGGAACTGTCCTTGCAAGACATCTTATTAAATCCTTTTTACCGGGAGAAACAAGTCCGGAAATGGCACATCAAATCGGTCTTGAACTGTGCAAAAAGATATTAAAGGATAAATACGAATATGTCTTATCTACCCACATCGATAAAGGTCATATCCATAACCATATCATCTTCAATAATGTAAATATGGTAACGGGTAAATGCTACCAATCCAACAAGAAAAGCTACCATCAAATCAGGTATCAAAGCGATAATCTATGCAAAGAAAACAACCTATCTGTGATTGATGAGTTCTACGAGAGCTATAAGAGAAAGTACAAAACAAATGGTAAGTCATGGTATGAAAATGAGCAATCTAAGAAAGGTACTTCTTGAAAAAGCAGACTTCAATTTGACATTGATTGTCTAATAAAACAGTCTAAGAATTGGGATGAATTTCTAAAGAAAATGACTGAACTTGGCTATGAAATAAAGCACGGAAAACATATAGCCTTTAAGCCAAAAGATAAGCAGAGATTTACAAGGGCTAAGACGATTGGTGAGGATTATACGGAGGAAAGATTAAGAGAGCGTATTACAGAAAATCAAACTATCAAAACTCCATCTGTCAAAAAACGAATCGGAAATGTCATCAATATAAATACCAATATAAAGGTAAAGGAAAGTAAAGGCTACGAATATTGAGCAACCAAATATAACCTTCATACAATGGCTGAGTCTGTTATTTATATCAGAGAACATGGCATTAAATCCGTTAAGCAGCTTGACGAGTATATTCAAAAAGCAGCGGATGAAAGGCAAAATATACAAGAGAAAATCAAGGCTATTGATAAGGAAATGCAGATGCTTTCTACCACTATGGAGAAAGTTCATACAGTTAAAAAATACAGGACATGCTACAAGGAATATAAGGCT
Organism: Peptoanaerobacter stomatis; assembly: GCF_000238115.1. Taxonomy (GTDB): domain Bacteria; phylum Bacillota; class Clostridia; order Peptostreptococcales; family Filifactoraceae; genus Peptoanaerobacter; species Peptoanaerobacter stomatis. The sequence goes on from NZ_JH414555.1 coordinate 58,550, forward strand.
AATCCATCTGACAAGGCATTTTTTGAAGAGTACAAAGCTCAGATTACCCTATATGAAAATGCTCTTTCAGAGCTTAAAAAATCCTATTCCAAGCTCCCAAATTCAAAAGATATTTTAGCTGAGCTTGATAAATTACAAGAAAAAAAGAATACCCTTATACAAGAGTATTCTTCTACCAAATCTACTATGGATGAGCTTTATCAAATACGAAAGAACTATGGAATTTATATGGATAAGGAGATGGAGAGATAGACTTACTTCATCTCTATCAACTATTTTTTTAATGATATACATCTTAAATATAATTTCTAGAAAACCCTCAACATTTAATTTATGCATATTCAAATACCATTGGATTCTTTCGCAAAATAATAAGTCTAATTCGTATTTCCCAATTTATTTTATAAACTTTTTTAAGATTATCCTTAAGCCTTTTTAAACCATTTGTTTATATATCATAAAATCTATACTATAGTCATAAAATCCATATCTTGATAATGTTTTTTGACCCCTAGTCCATCCAACTTTAGTAAGAAGCTATAAATAGTAATAAATTTATTCTAGATTGTATCATTATTTATGCTTATTTTCTCTTTGGTTTCATTTGCAGCCTTTCGTATCAAATAATGATTATCTACTAATCCCTTCTTTATAATATAGTTCTTTTTTGTATTATCTTTAAAATCTAATTCATAGACACCATATATTATTTCAATTTTAATCTGATATATCTCATTATCCATCATTTTAGATAATTGATTTAATGCTAACTCTTTATATTTAGACTTACATAACAATATTATTGTTCTTGTAGCTTGCACTCTTATATCTTTTTCATTATGAGAACTCAAGCCTATTGAATACTGAATAATTGTAGATAAAACACTATCCTCTAATTTGTCAAAGTCTACATTATACAAAAATGATTTTAAAGTTTCAAATGATTTTATAATTTCTGTTTCTGATTTTTGAGAAAATATTGCCATTTTAGAAAGAACATCCGAAAAATCATATTTATTGAAGCATAATTGTAACATCATAAAGCTAAATTCTAAAGTACTTAGAGATGCCTTTTCAAAAAACATGTCCTCGCGTCCGCACAATACTAATTCTTTATCTTCTATTATTGAGTAAAATGTTAAATCCAATTCTTTTTCATAAGGATATTTGTTCTTCAGGTAAATGAATAGTTCAATTGCTCTAATCTTGTCTCCAATAGTCTGTTTTTCTTCTCGCAATGTTCTAACAATAGAAGATAATATTGATTTTATATGTTTTGTATCTAGCTTTAGTTTATCGAACTCTATAATATTTCTAATTGTTTTATAGGGGTCATCAGCATATCCAATTATAGTTCCATTCTTTCCTTGCTCTTTATTACGTTGATTAATTCTTTCAACATACCTATTAATATGCTTGTATGTTTCATCACCTCTGTTATGCTCTATCTCTAGTAAATATTCAGATAAGTAAAAGCTGTTCATACATTCTTCAATAGTAGTATCTAATAATTCAACATCTATCGTTATATTTTTCCTTAATACTATCAAGTAACTTGAAAGTACATTGCAACCTTTTCTTATTTCTTCATTCATTATCATATCAATTATCAATTTAAGTACTTTCTCCTGATTGATAGTAGATATTTTTGAATAATTAATTCTACTTAATACTTTTAATATATTATCGAAATATATCCTGAAGTTTTTTTCTATAAGAGTTATGCATACTTCTATAATTTTATTATTATCTATTCTAGATATATTATATATTAAAAATTCAAAGATATAGCTTGCTATACTTAGAATTCTATTTTCATCTGTAATCCATATATCAACCTCTTTAAATACTTCATATACATATGAAGTGAATAAATCATCACCGAAGTAGTAACCATAATGTTTTAAGATCAATAATTTTGAAATAAACCTCTTATGTGGAACTGGGATTAAATTTATTCCTGAAATCATATTCACAATATCTGTTGCATTTATCGTATCTGTACTTTGATTATAAGCTCTTATAATTTTTTCTAATTCTTTATCTTTTTGTTCCATTAATAATAATTTAATAAGAAAAATGTACATATTATGATCATAATATAAAAAATTTAAGCTTGAAAGTATACTAATCATTCTATCTCTAATTAACAACAGATGTGTTAGAGAACCATAAGTCATTGATAATATAAATGAATTAGACACATCATCAAGAATATCATCCACTCCTTCAAAATGTGTTGTATATGGAGAATCTACCTTCTGAGCCATTAACCTTTTAAGCAGCTTTTGTGATAAACTACCTGTACATCTATCAAGTAATGGATAATATACATTTTCCTGATTTTCTTCCAATAAAGTTTGTGGTTTCATTTCTAACGAATATTGATTATTTATCTCATCTTGCAAGACAATAATATTTCTCCAATCAATTAAAACATCATTGGAAAGCCAGTTTGGTATTTTATCATTATTAATCGATTCATTGTATGCATTTTCTAATTCATTGGCACATTCATCTAATTCATTTGAAAAATATGCTTCTATAGCTCTAACTCTATATGTAATAAAAGACTTCAAGTAAGATTCATGTCTATTACATAACTCATTTACTAAACTAGAATAATTAATCGGTATATTTGTATTGTGACCTAATAGATTTGAAAACATTATACTAAGCGATTTATCTAATTTAAAATTTAATCTTGAACTTTCTTCTTTTTTTGTATTAAATATTATCTCTTTAGCTACATTTCTCGTCATAGTAAATCCTTGAAAAAGTTCTTTATCAATAATATAGTTGTTACTTATAACGTTTATCTCTTCTGTATCTTCATTAATAGCAAAATCAACGAATTGTTCTCTACAATAGTTTCTATAAATATCAACAACATCTCTCATTATTCCAGTATATACTTTTTCAATAAAGTCAGAAAACTCGTGAACTACGTCATATTTTTCTCTAAAGCTATCTCGTATTTCTAATTGTAGTTGTGTAGGTTCCTTTTTATCTTCATCACAGAAAATATATAATGCCCTCTTTTTTAATTCTCTAGCCCGTTTTTGTTCTTTCAAGACAGCATCCGACACATCATCCTTATTATCTATCAAGAACACGCATAAATCCGAGTCATCTAGTTTTGTGATATAACTATCTATTACATGTTGGCTTGATGGCCCTTGCTCTTCAAATATAAATACTTGAACTATATTTGTTTCTGATAATAAAGATTTTAACGCCTTCCTTACCAAAGTATATCTTCCACCACATTTTGAGCTAATAAATACTTTTACTTTATATTCAATGGTACCATCTCTCATCTTTCAATACCCCCTTTAATCTTGCGTATATAACATAATAAATAAGCATATTATTATCTTATCATTGTTCCCTTTATTTATGAATTCGTTCAAAGATTTCCCTTTTGATAAATTATATGTGAGCATAGTGGTATCCCCGCACCATGTAAAGTGAAGTCATCAAAATCATGTTTAATGTATTGACTGATACGCAACACATTGCCACCCCTATTTAACAAATCACATATAACTCATTTATTCATTTAACCATTCAAGATATTAATTTTCTTTCTTAATACACTCTACTATTTCTTCAATATTACAGTCTAAAGCATTACAAATTCTAAGCAAGACATCCGTAGTTACATTTTGCCCATTCTTCATTTTGTAAAATGTACTTTTACCCACTTTTGCCTTTTCCATCAATTCATTATTTGTCATATCTAAATCAATTAGTTTTTTGAACAATCTTTTATAACTAAAAACCCTCATTCTTATCCTCCGTTCAAGGAACCTATATTTAATATATTATACCATAAAATACACTTTTTTCATAAATATGTTCTCTTTAATCGAACTCACGCAAATAAAAAAAGAGCCGGTGCAGCCCCTAAAGACCACACCGACAAACATTTATCTCTCCGTTTCTTTTGGTTTTTCTTTACTCTCTTTCGGCTTTTGCTTATCTCCCGCCTGATATTCTTTGATAGCACCAAGTATGGATTTTTTATCGTTTTCTTTCCCTTTTTCAGAATTGAGCAAGGTATTTAACTTAGCTTTCATTTTTTCAATATCTGCTCTAATCTGTCCTGATTGCTCTCAAGAATCTGCATAAAATAAGTCTTTTTCTCTTTCTTCTATCTCGCTTTTCAGTTTAGCAATCTCCTGACTCTTATCCTGTCCTTTCATCTGTTCTTTCGCCTTTAAGAGCTTTGAGGATAATATCCTTACATTGCTATGCTCCTTGCCGTTATCATCAATAGAGGTTCTAAGCTGTCCGAATAGCTTTACGAAATCACCTTGCTTAAAGTCCTTTGGAATATCACTCTTTTCTCCATAGGCGGAGCAATTATGATACACCTTATTACCATCATCATCTTTGGAAACTACGGAGAAATTTGCCACCTTAAAGGCTTCTCCATTCTTATTCTCTCTTTCAACTACATCGACATTGCCTACAATATTACCCACAATATTTATAAGGTTGTCTTTCTCCTCCTGAACATAAGGCAGGTCTTTTATCTGTCCCTGTTCTTTTAAATCTTCAATCATATAGTCAAATTCCTCATGTAGTAAATTGATGGTGTCATTGTCCATATATGCATCATATAGTTTGTCTAATGCACTTTCATCGTTAATGCCTTTTTCCATACTGATAACCGCTTTTACAAAGTCTTTATGGTTATCATTTATCATATCTTCGATTCTATCTCTCATTGTTTTGTAATCCATGTTTTTATCTCCTTTCATGGTAAAAGGGAGCTTTTCGCTCCCTTATCGTACATACTCCTGTTCTTTTGTTGTTTGTTTTTCTTCTGTTTTGCTTTCATTTTGATAGGCTCTTATCTGACCTAAAATAGACGGTTTATCTTCCGTTCTTTGAGAAGTTTCCTTCATCATCAATCTCCATTCCAGTAGCTTTTCTTAGCTCATCTTCATCAACTGCAACGAAAGTACTAAAATCTCCGTTTTCCATTTCAAACTTCATAACATCAAGAGCTTTTTCAACGCTACCATTTTCTTTGACATAATCATAATGACTTACTATAACATCATTTACATATTGAGTTGCTGTATAATCCTCAAGATCTAACTCAAACTGTATTCCATGTCTTTCATCCGGTGTATTCGTATACGCAATGCCTATGTGCTTCATATCAGGATACAAGGTGCTAAACTCATCATAGCTATAATTTTCTTCGTACTCTCTGTTACAGAAGTCTATGATAGCTCTTTTTACATCTTCCACAAGAGGATTGTCATTTCTCTTTTCTTCCACTTCTCCCATATCAAGGAGGTTATTTAACTCAGCAAGCCTTAACACCTTATTTTTTAGTTCATCTGCCTTTTCAAACGGCTTTTTAAGTTCTTCTTTGGCATTTTCAAGCTGTTCTTTGGTGCTGACGAGCTTTTCTTCAAGCCTCTTTAATTTCTCAGGCATTTTCTCAAGAGCATTATCCAGTCTTATGATATTACCGTCAGCACTCGTTCCAAGCTCTCCTGAATACTTTGCAGCACCGTTTAAGCTAAAGTCATGGGCATTGGTAAAGAAGTTATAACTTACCTCTAAGTCCATATTTCTATATTTTCCTATCATCTTACTTTCATTGATTTTTACGGTCTTGATAGCTTCAAGTAGCTTTTCTCCTGCAATCTTTTTATCAAATATTTTCTCGCCTTTTATGGTTATCGAAGTAAATTTATTTTCACCATCTCCTTGCGGTTCTATGTTTGATATATCCTTTTTAACAGCTTCTATGAGTTTTTCCGTCCTTGCAATTTCTTCCGGATAATTTTTAGCGACCTTATCCTCTAACCTATAACGATTGGACTTGTAGTTTGCTTCCAGCATTTTAAGTTTTGTAACCTCATTGTCCAAATCCATTTTTTCTTTGATTTTCGGATCCCCTGTTGCAAGAGCTTTTATCTCTGCATAGTTAAGTGAGCTTTCGTCCACATCTTCCGCCACTCTGACAGGTGTTTTACTGGTCATTATCTGAGAAATGAATTTCTGCTTATTCTCTATGGTCTGCCAAAGGTACGCATCAAAGGTATTCTCCGTTACATAACTATAGATATTAATCTCTTTATTTTCATTTCCCTGACGAACAATTCTTCCTGCTCTCTGCTCTAAATCAGTTGAACAGTTCCAAGTGGTCAATTTATTTTTCCTATAAATTTGTAATGTATTTCTACTTCCTGTTTCAATTCTCCGTCTACTTCTTCTTGGTCGTAAACATATATTTTATCTATAACTTGATTAAGAATATATCTGTTAAGTTCTTTTATCTTGGCATATTTGCTAAGATTTTCTATAAACTTTTCGCAGTTTTCCTGTTTCTGTGTTACCATCTTTATTTGTTCCTCAAGTGAATGTATCTCATCAAGTATTTCATCTTGCTTTTTAGACAGTTTAGCATTCATCATATTAAAATTTCGCTCTGTAATGCTTTCACTTAGCCTATCCTCATATAGCTTTTCAAAGGACTTATCAAGTTCGCTTAATTTATCTTTGCTATCCTTTAATTTTTGGATAGCATTTTTTCTTTCTTTAAATTTGTCCTTATCTATTCTTTCAGCTATCTTTTCTACTAAGTCCTCTTTACTTGATAGTGCCATTTGTCCATGATACTGTATGTCCTCAAGTACGATGTTATATAAATCTCTTGCTTCAATCCTATGTGACGAACAAGCCTTTGTTCCATGTTTTTTATACATGGAGCAAGAGAAATGGACAAAGTCTACAATTTCATTCTTTTTAAGCCTTGCATCCATTTTAGGTGTCAAAGCATAGTTGCATTTAGGACACCTTACCAAGCCTTGAAAAATATTGTCATACCTCATACCGCTTTTATTTGTGTTTTTTCTCTTGTCAATCATATCTTGTACTTGTTTCCATACCTCCTCACTTATAATTCCCTCGTGAGTATCTTTGACAAAGATATAATCCGCCTTTGGAACATATAGCCTTTTTGAATTTTTGAATGAAAGAGTAGGTCTTTTATTTCTTGCCATATTCCCACAATAGACCGGATCTCGTAAAATGCTTAAAACCATTCTATGCGTCCATACATACTTATTTTTTTCTGTTAGCTTATACAGTTTATCTGCATTTTCTACAAAGGCACTTGGTCTTGGTATCTTCCTTTCCATCATTTCTTGGCTTATAAGTTGTGTCCCTTTTCCCTCTAAGCATAGCTTGTAGATGAGTTCTATAATATATCTTACTTCCTCATCTATAATTAGCTTATGCTTGTCTGTTGGGTCTTTCTTAAAACCAAATGGAGCATTTGAGCCTATATATGTTCCCTCTTTCATTCGGCTTTGTATTGCACTTTTCACTTTTTTCGAGGTATCTTTTGCATACATTTCATTGAGGATATTCTTAAATGGCATAATATCCGTTTCACCAGACTTTGATGTATCTATCCCATCAGTAATTGCAATATATCTCACATTTTTTTGCGGAAAATACATTTCGATATATGCTCCACTTTGTAGATAATTTCTTCCAAGTCTTGATAAATCTTTTGTAATAACACAGTTAATTCTTCCATTTTCAATGTCTGTTATCATCTTCTTGAATGACGGTCTTTCAAAGTTTGTACCTGAATATCCGTCATCAATATAGTAATCATATATGGCTATGTTATTTTGCTCTGCATATTGTTTTAGCATTGCTTTTTGCGACCATATACTCATACTTTCGCCTGTATTTCCATCATCTCTCGATAATCTACAATACAAGGCAGCCATATATTTTTTAGTCCTGTTCACTTTTTACACTCCTTTCTTCAAACAGGACTATCTCAATATGTTTATTATACCAAAATACTCCTGTATATTCAACTATTACTTACGCTTGCGTTTGTTTTTCTTCTTTTGTATTTTCTAAATTTCTTTCTACAATGTGTTCAATCACTTCTTCAAAAACTTCTCCAATAGGCTTTTTGCCTACATAAACTCGCTTAACTTCAAAATTTATCTTTCTATTTTTCTTTTTCTCATCTGTTTTCATCTGCATTGCTCCTTTCCTTGCAATAAAAAAAGCGATTAGATTTTTTAACTTTTCTAATCGCTCAAAATATTTTTATTTGATTAAGGGATAGATCGAGTTTTAAAGCTTATTTTTATCTTAGGTATACTTTGATACCTCTTTTAGTCTTAACGCTCTAAAAATGCCTTTACACCGCCTTATAGGATAGCTATAAATGTTCGCCCTTGTCATAATCTTCAATAGTCGGAATCTTTCCGGTCTTTTTCTGTGATAGTTTTTCTTTATCCTGTTCATACCAATTAAGGATAGTTACATAGTGGTCTTGATAGGTCTTTCCGGTACTCTTTATATATCTTGACAGCTTTTCAATCATCATATCGGTATGACCTTGCAGCTTTTCTTTCAGCTTTCGGTATTCTTCTTCGGTTAATCGGATATTTTTATATTCTCCATAAAAAGAAAAGGGGGTATCCTGTTCTACTCTCCCCTTTTCTATACTAACCTTATCTAATCTACCCTTATCTATACTGGGTTGACCACTTGTCAACCTTTGGTCAACCAAATGACAACCAACCTCTTTGATATACATTCCGTTTTTAGTTTGGGATAGGCTTTGCACCTCATTTTCATAAAGGGTCGGTTTATATCTGTCTTTACGGATAAAGTTGTTGATTTTCCAATGTGTAATGACGATAATTCCTTGTTCAAAGACAATCACAAAGCCTTTGGCAATAAGTATTTTCAGGTCATCTTCATTCGCTCCGATAATTTTGATGATTTTCTTGGGGTTATTTACAAAGCCGTCGTCATCTGCTCGCATTGATAGATGGAAATACAGGCATTGGCTACTTAGTGGCATATCTAAAAATAAATCGCTATCTACTATCTTTAGTGAAAACATTCTTTTATCTGCCATTTTTCTCTCCTTTCGTTCCTCTTATGCACCGAAACAGTGCGTCTGCTTATCTTATTTATGATGTTATCCCATTTTGGGACTTCATCTTTCCTCATTCCTGTAATAGTTCTTTACCTTCTCTTTTCTCTGCTCATACTTTTCTTGTTGCTCTTGATACTTCTTAATCTGTGCAATGACACTTGGTTTTTCTCCTCTCTTGATTGCCTTGTCAATCTCAATAGATAAGTCTATGCCATAATCTTCATTGACTGTTTTTACGGCATACTTGATATGATTGATACTTTCGTATTCTTCTTTGACTTTTTGAGATTGTATATTGAGTTTTGATATTTCACTTTCAAGGTTTTGGATTTCTTTCTTCCAATCTTTAGACTTAATCGCCGATGAGCCTGTTATCTTTTCAAGAATTACCCTTGCTCTTTTATATTTATCTATCTCATCTTTATGAGAATTGTAAAAGCTATCTTTGAATAGAGATTTACTGTTCCATTCCTCAAAGACTTGTTTGTTATTCTTGATGATGTCCGCATAAGCAAAGCATTTATTTAAGCTTTCTATCCTTGTGGTTTTCGCCTTAATATCTTGACTAATCTTTTTATTTTTGGATTGTAATGTGCTTATCTTTTCTTGCAAGTCGGCTATGGTTTTAAGGTTATTGTCCTTTAGATATATCCTTGCTTTTGAAAATCGTCTTAGGTCTGCTCCTATCTTTTTGTTGCTTGCATAGGGGTTTAACTTTCTTGCTTTTTCTCCCTGTATATCGTAATAGATGGAAATGTACTCATAGAGATTAAAGAGTTCCGCTTTGTTCTCATATTCCTCTTTTTTCTCCTGTTTATATTCATCATATTTTACTTGCAGACTCCCAAGTAACGAGCCTATCCAAGATGTAAGTTTTGATAGCTCCTCTTTTAATTTCTTAAATTCTAAATTCAAGGCAATGATTTTTCTGTTTTGGTTTCCTCTTTCTGTCTGTATGCCTTTTTTCTCCATTTGGTAACTGCTTGTTCCTAAATGGATTTGTGGGAGTTCTTCTCTGCCTTGTTCTTCAAAGGTGCGTGGATCAATTCTCTTTTGGATATTGTTCCTTGCCAAGTATTCGTTTGCTTTCTTTGAAAAGTTTTCTCTCCACTCTTTTGCTTTGTCCGGTTCGTTCCAATCGTTCAGATTTACTTTTCTTGATTTATAGTTTCCGCTTTTCAGTGTTATCTTTTCTCCGTTTTCATCAAGAATATATTCTTTTCTGCTCTTAGGTTTCCATTTTCCCTCACTATCCATTTCTCTTAGAGTAAGCAAGATATGGGCGTGTGGTTGTTCTTCATGATCGCTTGCCATAGGATTATGAATACTACAGTCTGCTATCATACCTTTAGAAGTAAAGTTTTCTTCTATAAATTCGCTGATTAACTTTATTCTGTTCTGTTCATTTAATTCTCTTGGCAATTCAAAGAGTAGATTTCTTGCAAGTTGTGAATTTTTACTTTTTTCGATTTTCTCAACTTCATTCCATAGGTATTCTCTGTTTGAAAACTCTTTTGGTATATGCTCCGGTAGAAATATTTTTGAAAATACAAGGTCAGTTTTTTTAGAGTAGTCATGTGTTTTTCCATAGTATTCATCTTGTAATTTATCTCTTGCATTATATGCAGCTTTTGCAATCACGCTATGCCCTTTTGACCTTGAAACTATATCTACATGGGTGTGCAAACTTTTGGTTTCCATTCTTTTTCGCTCCTTTTGATTTATGATTTTTGTATTTTCGGGCATAAGAAAAGCAGATAGATTTTCTTTAATAATTTTCCATCTGCTTATCTTTATCCATTATTTAATTTTCATATTTTAATATCCTGATGTTGAAAGGTATCTTTACTCCCTTTTTCAAAGGGCGCAAAGATACACCGACTACATTCGGTGCTTTGCGTTCCTGCGGAAAGCTTATAGCTCCGCTAAGGAAATAAAAACGCTAAAGCATTTTTATTTGTTCAAGGGGGCTACTCCCCCTTAGACCCCTGTGAACTTTGTTTTTTGTAGATTTTTCAAATCTACAAAAAAAGCAAAGTGTTAAAATGTTTCTCACTTTGCTCCATCTCAGTTTCTAATACATTTTCTGTTTTTCTTATTCTTCCTCTGTCAGTTCTTCAAAATCATCATTTGCGTTTTCTTCTCCAAGATTTGAATTTTCTTCTAAGGAGATTTCTTTTTCTTTTAAATGAATTTCTGTAAGTTCTTTTAGCTTTTCTCTATTTCGATTATCGGAAAGTACATAATCTAAAAAGGCATAGATTAAATCATTATCTGTATTTTCTTCTACTCCGGTTATCTGTTTTTCAAATTTCTCAAACACGCCTCCTTTTTCTACTTTTCGTTTCGTGTCCGCCTTTCTTTTTAGCTGTGATTTCTTTTGTCTTAGTTGCTTGATTTTGTTTTCCGCCTGTTCTTTTTTCTTAGTTTCTTTTTCCAACTGGCTCATTACATTTTCTAATTCTTTCATTTTGATTTCCTCCATTTAAATTTTTTTGCAAAGAAAAAGAGATAACATTTCTGCTATCTCTCAATCTCTAACCTATGATTAAATCTATTAACTAAAAGCTATTAACAAAATTTTTATAATCATCTACAGTGATATTTTCTGTTTGAAATATATATCTCTCCATATTTGATATATAGTTAAAATCCAATATTTTTGAAACTTCTTCTAAATTAATTCTTGACAATATTTTTTTTGTATATGGTCTTTTTGAGTTTATATTAGTTATAGATAACAAAAATCTTTTTACAACATCACTGTTCAGTAAAATAGTTGTTATCATCGCTGTTTTTTCATCATTAAAACTCAAAAAATAACAAGTATCGTCTAGCATTATAGGTTTATTTGCTTTTAACATTACAAAAATTGCCTCTTTATAAAAACCAGATATTGCGACCTTATATTTGCTAAACGAATAGTCCCCTATTCCAAATATTGAGAATTTAGGAGCATTTTTATATATACTGCTCTTTCTTGATGATAAGGTTTCTTCATAACTATTTAAATAATTCCACAACTTTGGACTTTCAGTTTGGATGTACTCTGTATTTTCCCCTACCTTAGCTTGTGTAATTATTACATATTTCCTTGTTTCATTACCATTTTTATGTTTTTTTATATCACTGCTTTTTAACAAAGGGTAAACCAAAGTGTCTTCTATATCAACAACTTGATTAAATCCGTTAACATATTCCCTACTCTCATTTAACATCAACTCCATTACCTTGCTTGAGTCGTGCTTAACTCCTTGTCTCCATTCAAATGGTGATTTCCCATCTAATTCACTGATGTAAAATTCGCAATCTACCACAAATTCTCCATTTATAAACCCCATCTGTGTTTCATATTTAATGTTATCCTGTTCCAAATTATATACTTTAAATCTATCTGCATTATCATTGCTATTTCCACATTTCTCAATATATACCAAGCAAGCATCGGTTGAAACATCAAAGACTTCTTTGGCATTGAATTTTAAAATTAAAGCTTTTTTTATTGAAACATTCTGTCGTCTTAATTCTTTAATTACATTTGTTGCAACATTTGTTTTACATAACATAGCCAAACAAAGATTATTTACCTTTACCTTTCTAATAACATCTAATATGATGTATTCACATATGTCAAAATTAGATGAACCTGTCATAGCTTCAAAACCACTATGATCTTTAAAATTTGTTTTGTTTGGTAGATTTTTAAGCTTGCCATTTGTTAAATCTGAGTTTGTTGCCCACGGTGGATTTCCAATAATAAGAACTTTCTCTTTAGAATGTATATCTTCATATTCGTAATCAAATATATTACGATTAATCAGTTTATAATTTAATTTTCCAAATTCATCTAATGCTTCTTTTGCCACTTTTAAATAGTCACTATTTATATCAATACCTATGATATCTGCATTTTTAAATTCTTTACTAGAAGTTACTAAAAAATTTCCAACTCCACAAGTTGGCTCTAAAATCTTACTAGGAGAAAATGAAATATTATTTTTCACGAAATTAGTTATTACTCCCGCAAATTCTATAGGAGTCTGATAATCCCCCAATTCTTTTTTAATACTTCCATACATAATTAGTAATCCCTTCAATCTTATTATCTAATTGTATAACTCGCCCATATTGAAGTCTCCATTGTAAAGCATTAGAAATAGTTAAGTATCCCTGTTCTACACAAGATGATAATATCTCCGTTGCCAAGTCATTATATATGATTTCATCCCCCGGAACATTTTTGTCATTTAGATATCCTATAATATCTTCTTTATTAGCTCCATCTTTTTTCATTTCTATTAATCGTTTAGTAATCGTGTAATCAGCAGTTTTTTGCTTCTCAATAAATGTACAAAATAAAAAGTTCAATGTACAAGTATCTTCAGTATCAATTTTTTCATAAACAAAAACCAATAAATTGTAGCCCAACCCAAATATTTTTTGTCTTGCGCTTCTAAATGGGCAAGAACTTTGAGGTTGCCTTACTGATGTTACCTTTATGTCTGTATTTATGCTTTCTCCCGGTAAATCAATCCCTTTTGCACTATTACCTATCTGTAAATCATACTTTCTGCTCAATTCTTCTTGAAATAAATGCTCTACATATGTTCCAACTGCTTTCCCATCAGTAATACCTATTAACAATTTATGATTTATTTTCGATTGTTTTTCGCAAAAATTTTTGGCTTCCATTTTTAAAGCTTCAATACTTAATTTACATTTCATAATTCTATACATTCTCCTCATCCTTTATTATTTCAACTACATCTTCAATTTTACAATCCATTGCTAAACAGATTTTTTCAATTGAGTCAAGGTTTACATAAGCATTTTTGCTCATTCTTGATACTATATTACTTGTTATATTTGCAGCCTTTTTTAAGTCTTCTTTATTCATTTCTTTTTCAACTAATAAGTGCCATAAAGGTTTATAACTAATAGCCATTTTCATTATCTCCTTGTCTTATTAAACATCTTTTTATAGTATATCATAAATCACTATAAAAGTCATCTATAACAATTCAATACTTGCGTTTACGTTAGTAATTTTTGAGATAGTCCTATTTGCAATGCTTTTAACCTTACCGCTTTAGACTGTTCAACATCAGCAGGACGCCAAGGGACATCGAGGTCATGAAGTGCAATCAACTTGTTTTGGACATTCGTACCTGCTCCCATCTTCTGAGTAGAGCCGAGCAATATCCTCACATCTCCTTTTCTTACCTTTGCAAAGAGTTCATCTTTTTGTTTGTCGGAGTTTGCTTCATGGATAAAGGCAATTTCTTCCTTTGGTATCCCTAAATCTACAAGTTTATCTCTAATATCATCATAAATGTTAAAACTACTATCCCCCTTTGGTGTAGACATATCGGAAAATAGAAGCTGTGTTGACCTATCTTCTTTTGTCTTATCCCAAATGGCAAACACATTTTTCACGCAGACATTGACCTTGCTGTCAGGATTATCGGGTAGTAGAGGATTGATTAAACGCTGGTCTAAGGCAAGTTTCTTACCGTCATTGGTGATTTTCAGCATATTATCCTCATCAGGCTCTACCACTCTGTTTCTGACATCGTCAGCTCTTTCGGATAAGCTCTTTAGGATTTCCTTTTGCTCCTCACTTGGCAAAGTCTTAATAACCTCATAGTGTGCTTCAGGTGTTGGAAGATTCAGTATATCCGCTGTCTGAATATCTGCAACTTCCTTAAACATAGACATTAACTCGGGTAGATTATAGAACTTTGAAAATCTTGTTTTAACTCTGTACCCTGTTCCCTCTGGAGATAATTCAAAGGCTGACTGCGTTTCCCCAAATGTAGAAGCCCATGAGTCGAAACGTTCCAAGTGGTTTTTCTTTAGGCTTTCATACTGAAGATAACGCTGCATAGTATAAAGCTCCGTCATGGAATTTGATACAGGAGTTCCTGTGGCAAAAACAATGCCTTTTGCACCTGTCATTTCATCCATATATCTGCACTTCATAAACATATCGGATGACTTAAAGGCTTCGCTTTGACCAATACCTGCTACATTTCTCATTTTTGTGTAGAGATAGAGGTTTTTGTAGTTGTGTGCTTCGTCAATAAAGAGCTTATCTACACCAAGTTCCTCGAAAGTAATAACATCGTCTTTCTTAAAATCATCGTTTAGTTTTTCAATCCTTGTTTCAAGTTTCTTCTTTGTCTTTTCAAGCTGTTTTACCGTAAAGTTTTGATTTCTATCATGCTTGTATTCCTCAACATAATTTATGATTTCATCAATCTGATCTTGAATATGCTTTTCCTGATATTCCTTTGACATCGGAATTTTTTCAAATTGCGTATGCCCGATTACAACGGCATCATACTCTCATGTGGCAATTCTTCCGATAAAACGCTTACGATTTTTTGGATCAAAGTCTTTTTTATCTGCCACCATAATATTTGCCGATGGATAAAGCTGCATAAACTCTCTGCCGATTTGTCCTGTAAGATGGTTCGGCACAACAAAGAGTGATTTACTACACATTCCAAGCCTTTTACTTTCCATTGCGGAAGCTACCATTTCAAAGGTCTTTCCACTACCTACCACATGAGCAAGTAAGGTATTTCCACCATACAAACTTCTTGCAATAGCATTTTTCTGATGAGGTCTAAGCTCTATTTTAGTATTCATTCCCTCAAAGGAGAGGTTTCTTCCGTCATACTCTCGATTCCGTATTGAATTAAAACGCTCATTATACAGTTTTACAAGTCTGTTTCTTCTTTCCTGATCATTAAATATCCAGTTTTTAAATTCTTCTTTTAGAAGTTCCTGCTTCTGTCCTGCAAGGAGAGTTTCCTTTTTATTTAGTACAGAACTTTTTGAGCCGTCCGGATTTTCAATCTGGTCAAAGACCTTTGTTTCTTTAAGATTTAAGGCATCCTCAATCAGCTTATAGGCACTTACCCTACTTGTACCGTAGGTCATCTCAGCAAGGTCATTTCCTCTATCTTTGCTTTTCCCTTCAATATTCCATTCGCTTGTAAGATTTGAAAATTTAACCTTAATATCCCATCTTGCCCAGCCCGGTGTTTTAAGTGTTTCAAAGATAAACTTTTCTATATCCTTAATCGGTATCCAAGTTGCTCCAAGACGAACGCTAATCTCACTTGCTTCCAATTCTTTCGGTAATACTTTGGTAAGTTCTGCTTTTTGATATTCCAATCGGTTCACCTCATAGCTTATCAGCTCTTTTTCTTTGCCATCTTCCGCATATCCAAGGTAGGGTAGTTCTCTTTCGGTATGTCTTAGCTTTGAAAGATAGCTGTCAACAATGGCGATTTTATCCCTGATATTTCCCGATAAATATTCATCTTTTGTTACATAGTCATATTTATATGAATTACTGCCATTTGCACAGGCAAAAGGTAAATATCCATCTTCGATGTTAAAGGATAATGGTCTATAAAAGTTCTGTTCTTCCCTGATGTTTAGGTAGATTTCTCCCCTTAATTCTTCTATCAAAGTCGGTCTGTCTTTTCCTGTAAGACTTCCCATATACTCAAAGTCCACATAACCTTTTTCAGACATAGATAACACAAGAGCTTCAAGGGAAGTATCTACATGGTCGATTGTCTTTGCCTTTGTTATTGTTCTTTTTGAAAAAATATCTCCCTTAGCCTTAAAGTTTTCTTCTTCATCAAGAATTTCTATTGAGGAAACAAGCGGAAAGTTGCTATCTTCTTTTAAGGCTCTGGTATTAGAAAGATTATTGACATACCCATGTTTTTTAGAAAAACTGTCATAGACTTCATTTAACTTCTCCTGAGCTTTCTTTACTTCATCATCTGAAAAATCCTCTTTTTGCTTGTATATTACATCTTTTAAGGCTTCGTTCAGTTCAAGTATAATCCTTAATCTTTTCCTTGTTTTTATTCTGTTACTTTCTTTCTTTAC
>NZ_JH414556.1 GCF_000238115.1 Peptoanaerobacter stomatis
ATAATTAAATCATAGAACGTTTGTAATTATACTCGTTTTAGAAAAAATGAAATATTGAGAATATATATTCTTTTGATGATATTTAAAGAAAGGCTCAGTTTATGAAACTAAAAAAAGCTCATAGATTAGCAGCGATAGCTAAAATTTTATCTGATAATCCTAATAAAATTTTGACATTTAATTATTTTGCCGAACGTTTCTTTTCCGCAAAATCAACTATAAGTTCAGATATATCATCTATAAAAGCTATATTTGATGAGCAGAAATTAGGCAGAGTCGTAACTATACCGGGAGCTGCCGGTGGTGTAAAATACATACCGACTATATATAAAGATGAGTGTATTACATTTTTAAATTCGCTTTGTGAAAGATTATCATCTAAAGAAAGAATTTTGCCGGGGAGATTTTTGTATTTAATCGACCTGATATATGACCCTTTTGTGGTGGAAAAAATAGGAAAAATATTCGCTTCTATAGTTAACTATTCTGAAGCTGATTATTTAGTCACTATTGAGACAAAGGGAATACCTATGGCGATAATGACAGCCAAAATTATGAATTTACCGTTACTTATAATAAGAAAGAATACCAAGATATCAGAAGGTCCATCTATAAACATTACCTATGTAACCGGTAAAAATAATTCTAAGATACAGACTATGTCGCTACCTATAAAAAGCATTAAAAAAGCTTCTAAAGTTATAATTTTAGATGATTTTATGCGTGGTGGCGGTACTATAAAAGGCATGCATGACTTGATGAAAGAATTTTCTGTTGAAGTTATAACAAGTATAGTTATAATAGCAACCCAAGAACCTGAAATTAAAAAAATCCATAATTATGAATATCTTATTTCACTTGAAGAACAAGATGGAAAAAACATCCTCAAGCCGTCAAGCAAAATAATTTCTCAACTTGAGTCTTAATTCAGTTAAAACAGTTTGAGTTTTTAAAAAACTCAGCTATTTTATATACCTTAATATTTTTTATTAATGGTGCTAGTTTTTTGTTCATAATATATATTTAAAGTATCATTAGTAGCAAAGCAAAGATAGGAGTATTGAAATGAAAATCACAGACGTAAGAGTAAGAAAATTATCAGAAGAAGGCAAAATGAGAGGTATTGTTTCTGTAACTTTTGATGACACATTTGTTGTTCACGACATTAAAATAATAGAAGGACAAAACGGACTTTTCATTGCTATGCCAAGCAGAAAAGTTAATGATAATGAATTTAGGGATATTGCGCATCCTATAAATTCAGAATCAAGAAATGAACTTCAAGAAGCTATATTGAAAGCTTATGAGGAAGCTAAAATAAAAGCTGCTGAAGTTGAAAATGAAGTACATGTATAATTAAAGAAGTATAGCCCGGCAATAAAACCGGGCTATACTTTAATATTACAGCCGATTCACTTCGCATAATACATATTATGCGAAGTGAAAAATCAAATTGAAATATATATAATACATATTGTTTAGCAAAGGAACTTATATGAATATAAATGAACTTATTTTTAAATTGGATAATAACTATTCGGAAGATGATTTTTACTATATAACTTCCTTTTTAAATGCTCTTAATACTGCAGGCAAAAGTAAAAATACCATATACTCATATTTTAGAGATCTAAAAGTTTTTTTTGATTTTAAAAATAATAATGAATTGTTAAAAAAGATAACTATTAATAATTTAAAACCAATAAACATAAATATTTATTATTCTTATTTAGTTTCCGAAAAAGGTAACTCTACTGTTTCTATAAATAGAAAGAAATATGTATTAAAATTATTTTTTGAGTATTTGATAGAAATAGAAGTTTTAGCAAAATCTCCTATTCCTAAAGAAAGTATAATAAAATCTAAATCAAAAGTAAAAATCAAACTTCCTACATATCTTGAAATAGATGAGATACAAAAGATAAATAAAAGTATAATGGAGTATTATAAAGATAAATTTACTAAATCGAGAGATTTTTTTATAATAAACCTTTTTCTTCATACAGGTCTTAGAATTTCAGAACTTATATCTCTGGATATAAACGATATGGAAAAAACTAAAAAAACTGATTTTTTATCAATTATAGGAAAAGGAAATAAAGAGAGAATAGTACCTATAAATATAGAGGAATTAGCAAAAGAATTGCATGATAATGATAATCTTATAGAAAAATATCTTGAATACAGATATGCTATGGATACTGACAATGATGCATTGTTTGTATCTCACAAGGGAAAAAGATTATCAGCAAGATATATCCAAATTGCATTAAAAAAAATAATATCATATTCCAATATAGGAAAAGATATAACTCCGCATAAATTACGCCATACTTTTGCAACTCATTTTTTAAAAAATGGAGCAAATTTAAGACTCGTTCAAGAAGTATTAGGGCATAGTTCAATATCTACAACACAGATATACACGCATTCAAATAAGCAAGATTTAATGGACGCTATGAAGAAAAATAATATAAAGTATTAAATTTTTTAAACATATTAAAAAACAAAGATTTATTAAGCGAAACTGTAATCATATGTTTCAACTTAATAAATCTTATTTTTGCATTAAAATCATATTTTTTTAAAACTCTGCATTACCTACAGTTCTTGGGAAAGATATAACATCTCTTATATTTGACATACCTGTTAAATACATTATCATTCTCTCGAATCCTAAACCATATCCTGAGTGTTTTACTCCACCGTATTTTCTTAATTCTAAATACCACCAGTATGTTTCTAAATCAAGATTATTCTCTTTTATTCTTTGTTCCAATATATCAAGTCTTTCTTCTCTCTGTGAGCCCCCTATTATCTCTCCTACTCCAGGCACTAATAAATCCATGGCAGCGACTGTTTTGCCGTCGTCATTTCTTCTCATATAAAAAGCTTTTATCTCTTGAGGGTAATCAGTTACAAATACAGGTTTTTTAAATATTTTCTCTGTTATATATCTTTCGTGCTCTGTTTGTAAATCTATGCCCCACTTTACAGGATAATCAAATTTTTGACCTGATTCTTCCAATAATTCTATAGCTTTTGTATAAGTTATTCTTTCAAAATTACTATTTACAATATTATTTAATCTATCAAATAATCCTTTATCTATAAAGTTGTTGAAAAATTCCATTTCTTCTTTTGCATTTTCAAGACAATAATTTATTATATATTTTACCATTTCTTCAGCAACATTCATATTGTCATTGATATCAGCAAATGCCATTTCAGGTTCTATCATCCAAAATTCTGCAGCATGTCTTGCAGTGTTTGAGTTTTCCGCTCTAAATGTAGGACCGAAAGTGTAAACATTTTGAAAAGCCAAAGCATATATTTCAGCCTCTAATTGACCGCTAACTGTAAGGTTAGTTTTTTTACCGAAGAAATCTTTACCAAAATCTACTTCATTATCATTTTTAGGTAAATTATTCATATCAAGCGTAGTTACTTGAAACATTTCTCCTGCACCTTCAGCGTCAGAGGCTGTTATTATAGGTGCATGTACATATACGAAATTTTTTTCTTGAAAAAATTTATGTATTGCAAAAGCTGCTAATGAACGTATTCTAAATACTGCAGAAAAAGTATTTGTTCTCGGTCTTAAATGTGCCATTGTTCTCAAATATTCAAATGAATGCCTTTTCTTTTGGAGCGGATAATCTACAGTTGATGGGGCTAATAATTCAACATTTATAGCATTTACTTCAAAGTCTTGTTTTGCAGCTTGTGTAGTGACTAACTTTCCTATTACTTTTATAGCTGTAGATATAGGATATTTAACAATATCTTTGAAATTTTCAACTTTGTTTGATTCCAATACTATTTGGATATTCTTAAAAAAAGTTCCGTCATTTAATTCTATAAATGCAAATTTATTTGAATCTCTGACAGTTTTTATCCACCCTTGTACAGCTATATCTTTTTCTATATAATCTTGTGAATTTTTAAATATTTCTTTAATTGAAATTGCTTTCATTTTAATTAACCTCTTTAACATAAATTTTTCTAACTAAAAAATAAGTTGCATAGTTAATATTATATTGCAAAATCATTAACTACACAACTGTTTTTTATAATTTATTTTGTAAAAATTATTTTTATAATGCTCCTTTATATATGAGTCTTATTTTTTCCAAATTAACTTCGCCTTTTTCACCCAATGTAGTAAAACCATGTTTTTCAAGTTGATTAGTTAATATTTCTACAGCTTCTTCACCAATTTCATAATCTTTAAAATGTGTAGGAACACCTAAACTTTCAAAAAATTCGGCAGTTTTTTGTATAGCTTGATCTATTTTTTCATCTTCGCTACCTTGTTTTATATTAAATATATTTTTTGCATACTGCAATATTTTATCTTTTTTAGAATTTCTCATTACATTCATAAGAGATGGTAATACTATTGCCAAAGTTCTGCCATGATCTATACCGTATTTTTCTGTTATTTCGTGTCCTAATATATGAGTTGCCCAGTCTTGAGGAACACCACACGCTAAAAATCTGTTAAGTCCATTAGTTGCCGCCCACATAAAATTAGCTCTTACAGCATAATCGTGTTTATTTTCATCAACTATATCACTTCCAAGTTCTATTAATGTTTTAAGCACACCTTCTGCGTGATAGTCTTGCACTCTCGCATCTACAGGATATGTTAAATATTGTTCCATTACATGGACATAAGTATCCACAACTCCGTTTGCCAACTGACGTTTTGGAAGAGTATAAGTAAGCTCAGGATCTAAAACTGAAAATTGAGGATGCACCAACGGAGAACCAAAAGATAATTTTGCTTGTCTTTCTACAAAAGTTATTACTGCGCCGTCATTCATTTCTGAACCTGTAGCCGGTAACGTTAAAACAACTCCAAATGGTAAGGCATTTTTAACTTCTGCAGGTTCATTATTACCCCAGAAAAATAAATCTTTAGGATCTCCTTCAAATAATACGGCTGCACAAATAAATTTTACAGCATCTACCACAGAGCCTCCACCAACTGCCATTATAAAATCATAATTTTCTTTTTTTATAAGTTCTACAGCCTCCATGGATTTTTCATAAGTAGGATTTGCCGGTATTCCTGAAAATTCTCCTATTTTATAACCTTCAAGAGCTTTTTTTACCTTATCTATTGTGCCAAATTTTTTAGCGGAACCGCCACCATATACTATCAATATCTTCTTATCTTTAGGAACATATTTTGAAATTTTTGAAATTTGATCTTTTCCAAAAAGTATTCTAACAGGATTATGATACATAAAATTTTCTATTGCCATTTCTAACGCTCCTATTCTCTAATTTTAAATTATACTAATTTCTAATAGAATAATAGATAGTTTATTAAGAAGTTTATAATAATGTTGTATTTTATTAAATTTACAAGGCAGTATTTTTCTATAATTCTATTGGATTTTAGTATTAATAATAAAAACTGTATATCTATATAAATTTTTTAAAATAATATAAGTATGTTAAAATTTTTATTTAGCTTTATAATTCAAACAAATATTTTTGTTCATCCGGTGTCAATTTTCTGTATTTTCCTTCTGATATTCTTCCTATTTTAATTTTACCTATGGATATTCTTTTCAACTCTTTTACTTCTCTTCCGAGAGCTGATATCATATTTCTTATTTGTCTGTTTCTACCTTCATATAATACAACTCTATATGAATTTTCGCTAAAATCATACAAACTTATTTCAGATGGTAAAGTTTTTTTGCCGTCCAATAAAATCCCCTCTCTAAACTGTTTCATCTGATTTTCGCTAAGTCTACCATTTAATGTAGCTATATATGTTTTTGATATATGACTTCTTGGATGAGTAAGTTTATTTGCTATATCTCCATCATTTGTAACTAATATTAGCCCACTGCTGTCATAATCCAATCTTCCTACAGGATATACACTTATATCGCTTGGAAAAAAATCTGTTACACATAATCTACCCAAATTATCTGATACACTGGAAATAACATTTTTAGGCTTATTGAATAAATAATAATATTTTTTTGTTTTTACATCTGATATTATATCTCCGTCAAGTTCCACCTTATCACCGTCATTTACTGAATATGACAGTGAATTTAATATTTCTCCGTTCACTTTAACTTTTTTTTGAAGTATCAGCTCCTCCGCCTTTCGTCTTGAATATGATGTTTTCGAAGCTATAAATTTATTTATTCTCATTAAAACTCCTAATTTTTATAAAAAATATTTTATACAGATACTAAACACTAATTAGAAATATACGTAATATTTTAAAAAGTTATATTTTTTCAAAATAATTATAAAATTTAGAAATATTAATAATTTGTAATGGTATTTAGTGTGAAATATGTCTTACTGTATTGTAAGTAAAGTGAATTTTTACTTAAAAATTTGTTATTTCATTAAACGGATATAATCGTACAACTACTTTACCGATTATTTCATCTTTTATTTTGACTGTACCTACTTCTTGTGCTCTCGAATCAAATGAATTGGGTCTGTTATCTCCCATAGCGAATACTTCATCTTCAGGTACAATTATGTCTACATCTCCGTCTGTGTAATCTCCGTTAATGTAGTTTTCACTTTGCAGTTCGTCGTTTATATATACATTTCCGTCTTTTACAACTATATGGTCATTCGGCACGCCTATTACACGTTTTACCAAGTCTTTATCATTTCCTTTTTCGTCTTTTATGTGAGATTTGAATACTATTATATCTCCCTTTGAAGGTTTAGAAAACCAATAAGCTGTCTTATTTATTATAAGATAGTTGCTGTTTTGTAAAGTAGGATACATAGATTCACCTCTAACTATTGTAGGTGTAATAAAAACACTTATTAAGAATGCTAATATAACAGCAAATACTATAGTTTTGATCCACTCTATCAATTCTTTCTTAAATTCGACACTCATAAATCTCCCCCAATTTATTTTAAAATTAATTATTGTTTTGGCTGTTCTCTTTATTTTCTTTTTCAGTTACTTCAATATATTCAGGTATAATTTCCAAACTTTTAATACTTTTACCTGTTCTATATTTTATATCTGCTCTACTTTCACTAATCGTTGCAACGTCTATATAAAGAGTTATATCTTCTTTTTTTATATCTGTTTCATCAGAAGATAATGTCAATTTTATATCTTCTGGTATTAAGATATTGTAATTATTATTTTCGTTTGAAATAACTTGTATTTCTTCTTTTTTGTAATCAAATTCATATTTTTTTGACAATTTTGTATTTTCAACGGATGCAGTTAGTGAAACTTGTTTAACATTCGAATAAATGTCACTTGGTAAATCTAATTCCAACAATGTTTCTATATTATCAGAAAGTTGTGATGATGCTATTTTTTTCGTCTCTATTTGTGTTATAGAATCTATTCTTGAAGGTTTGCCTTGAATTTTTATAGTTTCAGGATTTATATTTATTTGTGAAACATTTAAATTACCATCATCTTGTATATTTGCTTTTACCGGTACAATTTTTTCTTTTTTTAGAGCAACTGTTACTATCACATCTGCATCATCTATTGTAAGACCATTTATTTCATTGTTTTCAATATCCAACACTTTAACTTTTGTCAATTTTGAAAAATCTGAGGAATTATTTGCCAAGTCCAATTCAACTTCAACTTTATTTATTTTTTCAATAAGTGATGATGGACCTGAAACATATATATTATCTTTTGAAAGTTTTATATTATCAATATAATAATTTTCTGCAAGAGAACCTATTGATTTTATTTGAATTTTTTCCGATTTTGCCTGTTTTTCTTCTATGTTCAAAATTATATTGCTCGGTGTAACATTATATGATAAATCTGTATTATCTCCGGATATTACAACTTTTGCTTCATTACTGCCAACTTGAACATTTTCAAGTACTGCTTGTAATTTTATACCTGATTTTACTTTTTTTGCTATTACTGAGCGTCTACCTTTAATTTGTACGTTTGCTTTTAGCTCTTGATTTGGCGATAAAGTAAGGTTATTTTTCTCCAATTCATCCAAATTGGATACACTTATTGATACGGATGTAATATCTCTTGTATCTATAGGATCTAAATCTGACATAACATATACCCACACAAAAAAGGCAAAAAATACACAAGCTAATTGAATTTTTATATTAGAATTTTTCTGACTTTGTTTCATCATTTTTTCCACCTTTTTTAAGCTGTAAAACATTATTGTTATTGTTTCTTATAAGATTTTGACTTAGCATATTTCTAAGTCTTTCTTCGTTTAAATCTCTATACAGCTTACCTTTTATAGCAATAGATATATATCCTGTTTCTTCTGAAACCACAAGTGAAAGACAGTCCGATTTTTCAGTTATACCAAGAGCGGCTCTGTGCCTTGTGCCCAATTCTTTGTTTAAATTTTTGTTTTCTGTAAGAGGTAAAAAGCAGGCTGCCGCAATGATAGAATTTTTCCTTATCACCACTGCACCGTCATGAAGCGGTGTATTAGGAATAAATATATTTATTAGTAATTCTCTTGAAACTATCGCATTTAATTTTGTACCTGTTTGTATTATTTCATTTATACCTGTCTCTCTCTCAAAAACTATTAAAGCACCTATTCTCTGTCTTGACAAAGACAGACAAGCTTGTACAGTTTCATTTATGACATCAACTTTTTGTTTAGCGGTTTCTTCATCGTTTTTCATAATTAATTTAGTTCTACCTATATATTCCAATATTCTTCTAAGTTCCGGTTGAAAAACTATAATAATCGCAATAAGTCCTACCGTTACCGTATTTCTTAATATCCAATTAACAGCATGCAGTTGAAAAACTTCGGATAATTTTAGTGATATCACTATTATAAATATCCCTTTAACAAGTTGTTCTGCCCTTGTTTCTTTTATAAGTTCGTATAATTTGTATGAAACGTATGCAACTATCAATATATCTAATATATCTGTCAACTTTAAATGTGTTATCAAATCAATAAAAGGATATATAAATTCATCATACCACATATAACTACCCTCCCTCTATAATAATTAATATTTTAATATCGTCAATTAATGAAAAGATTATATATTATTCATTGTGAAGATTTCATGGATAATTACTTCAATATAATCTTTCAAACAGCTTTTATCATAATATAAAAAGCTTTATAAAATTTATTATAAGTCTATTTAATTCAGATAATAGTATTAATTAGATTTTTTCAAATATAATTCAATTAATTTCATATACGGGCATTTTTAATGTTCTTCTCAAAAAATCAAGTGCATTGCTTGTAGCTATTCTTCTTATTCTTTGCCTGTTTCCTGCTATATTTAATTTTTTACAATAAGTATGTCCGTTTATATATAAACCTATATACACCAAACCTACCGGTTTTTCTTCGCTACCGCCATCAGGTCCTGCTACGCCTGTAGTAGATATTGCTATATCGGATCCTGATTTTTTTGCACAAACAGTCGCCATCTCTATCGCTGTTTGCTCTGATACAGCACCGTATTTTTGCAATGTATCTTCACTTACACCAAGCTGAATTTTAGCTTCATTTGAATAAGTAACATAACCACTCTTAAAACATTTGCTTATACCTGCAATATTTATGATTCTTGATGATAGCATGCCTCCTGTACAAGATTCAACAGTAGATATAGTCAGATTATTGTCCATAAGATATTTACAAACAACGTCTTCTATAGCTAAATCATCTCCATAAGCATATATGTTGTCATTTAATATGCTTTTTATTTTATCTATTGTAGGTAACAACATATTTTCTGCAGTTTCTTTGTCATCATCTGATGCCATAACTCTGAGAGTAAGACTTTTATCTTTGAAATAGGGCGCAATAGTAGGATTAGTCTGATGTTTTATCAATTCCATAATCATTTCTTCCATTTTAGATTCGCCAATTCCGATAACGTTTATAGTTTTACTGGCAAAATATTTTGAGGATAATTTGGAAAGATATGGTATGACATAATTTTTGAGCATAGGCTTCATTTCTCTTGGAGGTCCCGGCATTACAATAATTATTTTATTGTCTTTATTTATCACACAGCCACTCGCTGTTCCGTTAGGATTGTCAAGTATTTCATAGCCTTTTGGAAAATATGCCTGTGTCATATTGCCTTCATTAAGTTCATCTTTCCTATTTTTAAAATAGTTTTTTAATTTTTCTACTTCATTTTCATCAAGAACCATATCAACTTTCAAAAAATCGGCAACAATATCTTTTGTCAAGTCATCTTTTGTAGGTCCTAAACCTCCGGTAGTTATTATTATATCACTTCTGTCATATGCCTTTTCTATATCTTCATACAATCTTTTAGGATTATCCCCTACTGTATCTATATTATACACAGATATTCCAATTTCTTTTAATGCTTTAGCTATATCGCTTGCATTTGTATTTACAACTTCACCTAATAATAATTCCGTTCCTACAGATATTATTTCTGCTTTCATAAATATCTCCAAAATATTAAATTTATTCTTTTTAAACCTCTAAAAAATCTAATCCATTGTACAATATAATTCTTAAAAAAATCTTATATTCATATTAAATTTTATATATATACCAACAATTATAATATATACTTATTATAATTTCTATATATTTATTAAATTATTTTTTTTAAGTATATTATAAGCAGCATCTTCCGGATACACTGAATTTACTCTTATACCTGATGACATTTCAAATCCTGCACTTCCTGCTATTTTAGGTATTATCCTAAATGAATAGTGATATGAATCTTTACATTCAGTTTTATTTTTTAAAAGTGAATTTAGATACATATTAAATGGAAAATTTCCAATTGTGTTATATAAGAGATTGAATACTTTATACAACATTTCTGATAGATACGAAATTTTCTCTTCATTTTCAAAAGATGATATATGATTTTTAGGAAGTATCCATGTTTCATATTTATAAGCTGAAGCATATGGTTCTAATGCTATAAAATACTCATTTTCATAAATTATACGTTTTTCAGCTTTCATTTCAAAATTCAACATATCACAATACGGACAAGAATGTTTATCTTTATAATATTCATATGAAGAATTTATCTCATAGTTTAATTTTATAGGTATAGCATCCAAACTTAATATTTGGCTGTGAGAGTGCTGTAAAGACGCTCCCCCAAGCATTTTATAATTTTTAAACAAGCTTACATAGCTTATATCATCATTATTTATAAGTTCTTTATATCTTTTATGTATCTTTTCATATATAATATTGAATTGATTTAAATCCATAGTAAAATAGGTTTCGTTGTGTTTTGGAGTTTCTACTATAACATCATGTATTCCTGTTGATACATAACAAAACTTATTTATACTCTTAATTTCCATTTCAGTTTGTATTATAGGATACATATTTGGAATGATTTTAACCTTCCAATTCTCTTCGCTGTCATAATGATTTTCAGGTGTCATATGTTCATTGCCTACGCAAAAAGGACAGTTTGGAGAATATTCTATATCATCAAACTTTTCAAACACATTCATTATGTTTTTATCCCATAAATCAGTTGGCTTATTTTCTCTTATATTCGTAAATATTACTGCTCTTTTTGTTACAAAATCCAGTCTTATTTCAGACATAAAATTAATAACCTTTCTTCAAATCAACAATATTTTTAAGCGGTTTATTCTCTATAAAATTTTTCATATTATCATATAAGTTTTCAAAAACTCTTTCATTTTTTTTAGATGAACTCCAAGATATATGCGGAGAAATATATACATTTTCCATATCCCAAAACGGTGATGATACATCAAGTGGTTCATTTACAAAAACATCTAAGCAGGCATTTTTTACAATACCTTCTCTCAAAGCCCAAAGCAAATCATCTTCATTTACAACAAGACCTCTTGACACATTGATAAAATTAGTACCTTTTTTGAATTTTTTCAGTAAATCCTTATTAATATAATTATATGTTTTGTCAGTTGCCGGTAACACATTTATGATAAAGTCCGATATTTGTAGAAATTTATCTATATCACTTAAGCTGTAACATTCATCAAAGAAATCCATATCTCTGCCATTACTGTTAAGACCTATTATTTTCACACCAAAATTTGACAATCTTTTGGCAGCTTCTGTTGCTATACTGCCTGTTCCAAGAAATAAAAGTGTTTTTCCATCAAGCTCATCAACATCTCTTATAAACTCCCATTTTTTCAACTGTTGATTTTCTATTATTTTTTTATCATTTTTTATTATTTGCAATATATTATATACTATCCACTCTCCAATAGGCTTTGAGTATATTCCATTTTGATTTGATATCTTTATGTCTGTTTTTAATAATTCTTCTTTCGGTAAGTGTTCAAATCCTATAGATGCAAGTTGAACAAGTTTAAGGTTAACAAATTTATGTAAATTCTCAGATGTCAATGTTTTAAAACAATGAAGTACATCGCAATCATAATCTTCTTCATTTAAAAACTTATTTCTCACAATTACATCATATCCCAAATCTTCTATCATTTTTATTTGTTTATCAGTATATTTTATTGTAAAAACAGCTTTCATATGTTTCCCTCACTATTTATATATTATTTATACTCTTATACATTATTTTATAAATTATATGGCTTTTTAAAAGATTGTTATACTAAAATCTTTTAGAATAATAGAAAAACATAATAATTAATTTTTCTGGTAGATTATTTATATTAATATTATATGATTATACAAATTATACGTAATTTTATTATAAGATAGTATCATTATCATTTTTATATTATTACCTGACAAAAAAATTTATAATTATTTTTGTATAATTTTTATAAAAAAACTACTGAATATTTATATTTTACCATAAATGTCAGTAGTTTTATATATTATTTTAATTTTAAATTTTATGTAATTATATTTAATGATAAATAACGCTTAGAGCAATACGCAAATATAATTATGCTATATGCTGAAATAATAGCAGTAATTTTTTAATAAAATTAAGATTATTTATCGTCTTCGTTTTTTCTTCCCCTTAAAAATATTGCAAAACCCAAAAAGAAAAGCATAATTACAAAAACAAACCAAGATAAACTCCTCACAAGCGAATAATAATAATTCTCATAAAAAGAAACACCGTCAATACGTACTCTAAATAAATTAGGAGCTGTAAAAGAAAATATCACTAACAATATCGCAGTTATCATTATCTTTGCACCTATTTCTCCTTTATTATTTAAAAGATAGTCAAATATCATTTCCCAAAACTCCTTTTTATATTATAAAAACCTTGAAAATATATAATTTTCAAGGTTTTTAAGTTCAAAAAATTATCTCTTAGAGAACTGTGGAGCACGTCTTGCCGCTTTAAGACCATATTTCTTTCTTTCTTTCATTCTTGAATCTCTTGTTAAGAAACCTTCTGATTTTAGAGTTTTTCTTAATTCTGCATCTACTTCAAGTAATGCTCTTGAAATACCGTGTCTTATCGCTCCGGCTTGACCTGTAAATCCACCACCGGAAACATTTACAAATACATCGTACTTACCTAATGTTTCTGTTATTTCAAGTGGTCTTCTTACTTCTCTTTTTTGAGTTTCATATCCTGCTCCGAAATAGTCTTCTACGTCTCTCTTGTTTATAGTTATTTTTCCGTCGCCCGGTAATAGTCTTACTCTTGCAACAGAACTCTTTCTTCTTCCTGTTCCGAAATATTGTACCTTTGCCATTAAAGTTTACCCTCCTAAATTAAAATTCGTAATTTTCTACATTTTGAGCTTGATGAACATGTTCAGAACCTGCAAATATTCTTAGTCTCTTCATCATAGGTGCTCTTAATTTGTTTTTAGGGAGCATTCCACTTACAGATAATCTTATTATTTCTTCAGGTTTTTTTTCTTGTAATTTCTTAAAGTTTATTTCTTTAAGATTTCCTATATATCCTGTATGGTGTCTATATACTTTGTTGTCTCTTTTCTTACCTGTAACTTCAATCTTTTCAGCATTGATAACAACTACATAATCACCACCGTCAACGTGTGGTGTAAAAGTAACTTTGTGTTTACCTCTTAATAGTTTTGCTATTTCAGTAGAAAGTCTACCAAGAGTCTTTCCTTCTGCATCTATAAGATGCCATTTTCTTTGAACCTCTGAAGGTTTTTGAACATAACACTTCATTATTTAATTTCCTCCTAATATGCATAAATAATCAAATACACTCTGTATCATAAGTCCGGGGCTAATGGACAACTTATCTATACATTCCAGAGTATTTTATTATAAAAATATGAACTTGTCAAGTAAAAATATATAAAACAAGCACATTTAAACTTAAATTTATATATTTTTATATAAATTATAATCTGTTTTATTAAAATCTACATAATGATATTAAAAAAACTGTAATATAATTAATGCTGATATTCGTCTAATTAACGGATAAAATGTATTATATATTTTACTTGCAATTAGTATAAATTTTTAAATTTAAAAATATTATATCTATATATTTTAAAATAAAAACTTTTAATTTGTATTTTTATATCTTTGCCAATCCTTCTTGTATCAATGTCATCAAATCTTCTATTGCCTCATTTTCATCAGGTCCTTCCGCTTTTATTTCTATAGTTTCACCATTTCCTACGGAAAGAGCCATAACTCCCATTATAGATTTTGCATTTACTGTTGAATTTTCTTTTGTTATCAATATATTAGATTTATATTTGTTTGCATGTTGAATAAATACTGCTGCAGGTCTTGCATGAAGTCCTAAATCATTATTTACTACTATTTCTTTTTTTATCATAACTTTTATTCCTCCTCATAAATTTGTTGAGCTATTTTTTCTATTTTGGAAAGTCTGCGATTTACAACAGACTTACTCACTGGATTAGGCAATTTTTCGCCTAATTCTTTTAGGCTGTCATCTTCATTTTCTAATCTTAAAATAGCAATCTGTCTTAATTCATTTGGCAAAAAACTGAGACCTTTTTTATTTAAGATGTATTGTATCGCTTTTTTTTGTCTTACATATGTCTTTGCTATTTTACTAAGATTGGCAGTTTCACAGTTGACTATTCTGTTTATGTTGTTTCTCACTTGTTTTTTTATTCGTATATCTTCAAATTTAAACATACTTTTATGTGCGCCAATCAAATTCAATAAATCCGATATACTTTCACTTTCTTTTATATATATAATAAAAGATTCTTTTCTTTGCGTAATATTGGATTTTATATTGCTTTCATTTAATAAAGCGGAAAAATTTTGACTGAATGTAAAGTCATGTGATATAAATTCAAGATGATATGATTTTTCAGGATCTGCTATTGAACCTGACATCATATAAGCTCCTCTCAAAAAAGATTTTACTGCATTCTCATTTTTTGTTATAATTTCGTCTATATCACTTCTTATAGATATTATACCGCTACTATCTTCATTAAGGACAAATATTTTTTTTAAAATATTACTTATTTCATTCAAAGTATGTGTGTATTCTAAAGTATAAATTTTTTCCTTATTAAAATTATAATTATTTTTTTGATATAATTCAAGAGTTATTGAAAACATTTTTTTAAAAAGGAGAGATACTTTTTTTGCAACAGTTATGCTTTCTGTATTTATCTGAAAAGAAAGTTTACCGTTACCTTTTATTACAACACTTCCGCAAAACATAAAAACTCCGCTTAAAAGAGCTATAATTTCATTATCATCATATATTTTTATATCTGTTATCTCATCTCTTATTTCTTTTGAAAAAGACACTATTTTTTACCTGATTTTTTACTATTTATTTTTTTCATATGTTCTATAGCCACTTTTATTATTGATTTTTCGTCTTCATATTTCGCATAATCGAGTGCCTTGTCAAATTCTATAAATCTCGCCTCGACAAAACCTTCTTCTTTTTGTGGATAACATTCATCATTTTGTGTTGTCATTAGATACCAATATACAGTTTTATGTATCTTATCTCCTATATCTATATTGTCATTAAATGTATAATGTATTTCTCCTAAATATTTCAATATCTCAGCTTTTATCATACTTTCTTCATACACTTCTCTTACTGCTGTCTGTTCTAATTTCTCCCCTTGTTCATTTCTACCTTTAGGAAGAACCCAGTCTTTGTTGTATTTTTTTAGTAAAAGAATTGCATTTGAGAAAACTACTACTCCGCCTGCACTTGTTTCTTCCCTCATTATATAACATTCCAATCTATAATAATTTTTAAAATAAAAAGTTCTTTTTGTCTATAGTTTTTTATCCATTATTAATAATTTTAAATCAGATAATTTTATATTAATTTAGATAAAAATTAAAACTTATACAACATTATACTTTAAATCAATAAAAAAATAAATAGTATTAAGCATACAAATTTATAAAAATATTTAAAAAAACATTTCTAAATTTGTATTATACTTGGCTTTGAAAATTTCATTTATTATTTGTGCCACTTTTTCGTTATTGTGAAATATCAATTTATCTTTTATTTTTACCATATCTTCAGAAATTATGGTTATTCCCGTTTTTTTGAAAGCATTTATATCATTGTCGTCAAATTTTATTATATTTTGACCTTTTTTATTGTATTTAATCATAATGTCATCCGGAATTTTGCCGTTATTTATTATGAAATAATCAAATATAAAGCTGTCGAAGTTTTTTAAAATTTCAAGAGCAAAATCTTTTGACGTAAAGCTGTCCGTTTCTCCATGCTCTGTCATTATATTGGTTATAAATATCTTTACAGCATTAGATTTTTTTATTTCATAAGCTATTTCTTTTATAAGTAGTACCGGCAATATGCTTGTATATAAACTTCCGGGGCCTGCTATTATTACATCAGAGTTTCTTATTGCATTAACAGCATCTTCAGATGCAGATGCGTTATCCGGTTCTATATGTATTTTGTCTATTGTACTTTTTTGATTTATACATTCTTTTGCTATTATGGACTCTCCTCTTATAATATTTCCATTTTTAAGCTTTGCAAGCAAATTTATATTATCATAGGTAACAGGATATACATTGCCTCTTACTGCAAGTATTTTTGATATTTGCACTATTGCATTTTTTAAATCTCCATGTATTTCATTCATAGCGGCTATAAATAAATTTCCAAAATTTTGCCCTTTTAACGAGCCTTTTGAAAACCTGTATTGAAATAATTTTTCCATCTCAGGTTCTATGTTTGACAGTGCCAATATACAATTGCGCAAATCTCCGGGCGGAAGTATATCCATTTCCTGTCTTAAAATTCCTGAACTTCCACCGTCATCTGCCATAGTAACTATTGAATTAAGGTTTACATCAAATTTTTTTAGACCTCTTAATATATTGGATTGTCCTGTTCCTCCTCCAAGAAGAGTAATTGTCGCTTTATTTTTCATTATTTATTATCCTCAATTCATATAATCTCTATGTTTTATATAAGCATTGTAATTTTGATTTTCCAAATGTTCGTATAATTTGTTACTTATTGTAACAGAACGATGTTTACCTCCTGTACAACCTATTGATATAACGAGCTGATTTTTACCTTCTTTTATATACATAGGCAATAAAAAATCTATCATATCATATAATTTTTCTAAAAATTTTACACTGTTTACATCATTTAAAACATATTCTTGAACATCTTTGTCATTTCCTGTTTTTTCTTTCAATTCTTCTACATAATATGGATTAGGCATAAACCTTACATCATATACAAGATCTGAATCTATCGGTATACCATATTTGAAACCGAAAGATATTATTGTTATAATAAACCCTTTACTTTTTATATTTTCATTAAATAGTGATATAACCTCTCTTCTCAAATCAATCGGCAAAAAATTTGATGTATCTATTATATATTTTGCTTTTTTTCTAATATCTTTAAGCATTTCCCTTTCTTTTGATATTCCATCCAAAATATCTTCACCATTTGATAAAGGGTGTTTTCTTCTTGACATTTTGTAACGTCTTACCAAGGTTTCATTATTTGATTCTAAAAATATAACATTGTAATCATAACCGCTTTCTTGCAGAAAGTTTATTGCAGTATTTATCTCTTTTAAAAATTGGTAACCTCTTATATCTATACCGAGCGCAATTTTATCAAGCTGTCCTTTTGAATCATATCCGAGAGTAACTATTTTAGGTATTATTTCAGGAGGCAAATTATCTATGCAATAATATCCCAGATCCTCCATAACATTCATAGCTTCACTTTTGCCTGAACCTGATAATCCTGTAATTATAACTATTTTCATACCTTAACTCCATTTTATATAAAATATTAATATTTTTGAATACAAATAGTTTTTATTATATTCAATATATTATATATACTTATAAAAATATTGTAAAATCGTATATTTTATTATATCAAAATATATTTTGTTCTTCAATATTTAAAACTTTCACAACTTTTATATTACATTTATTATTCTATTTATAGGTATTTCAGCTTTTACAGCTCTTTTTATTGCATCATTCACCATACCTATGGCATCTTTTTTGTGAGCATCTGATGAAATAACATATTTTATATCGAAATGCTTTACTTTTAAGAGTTGTTCATATGTCAGGTTGTGATGTCTTTCGTTTATCTCCAGCACTGTGTCTGTTTGCTTCGCTACTTTTGCAATCTCCTCTATATCTACGTTACCTTTATCTCCCGGATGTGTTAATATGAATAAATCATTGTTTTTCATAGCATTTATTAAAGCTCTGGTATTATAATCAATCTCATAATTTTTTAAAGGTTTTATATAATTGAAAATATGATTTTTGACTCCCCTTAAATTTTTTGGAGTTGAACCAAAATGATATCCTGCCATAACATAATCCATATAAGACATTATTTTATCATCAATATCTATATTTCCTTTATCATCAA
The DNA here is from genome assembly GCF_000238115.1 of Peptoanaerobacter stomatis. Taxonomy (GTDB): domain Bacteria; phylum Bacillota; class Clostridia; order Peptostreptococcales; family Filifactoraceae; genus Peptoanaerobacter; species Peptoanaerobacter stomatis. The sequence continues at coordinate 18,841 of NZ_JH414556.1, forward strand.
GTATATTGCATTCTATCCCCATAAGTATTTTTATTTGCTTATATTTTTCTTGTAATCTGTCAATTTCTTCCCTTATTTTAGGATAGTTTTCATATTTAACTCCAAAACCCATATGTTTATATCCATGATCTGATATACCTATGGTTTTAAGACCTATTTTTATTGCCTGCTCAACATTTTCCTGTATTGTAGTTTTACCATCACTATATATAGTATGTGTATGATAATCTGCAAAAATTTTCAATTTAATCACTCCACAAGTAAATAAGTATTAGCATAAAATTACTGTTACAAAAAAAATCTAAAAGAAAAAACATCTTTTAGATTTTTAATTTATTTATAGTATTCGATATTATAATCCTAATACCTCATCTATTTTTTCTTTGTCAAATCCTACTATTTGTTGCTCCCCAACATACATTGCAGGCACACCCATAATTCTGTTTTTTATAAGAAATGCCCTTGCATCAGAATCTGTATCTATATTTCTTTCATCAAAAGCAACATTTTTTTCTTTCAAATAATCCTTAAGAAGATGACAGTAATGACAAGATGTACTTGTATAAACGGTTATATTTTCCATTTTTGTTCCTCCACAAAACTTTTTTATATTTTTATATTAAAGTATATGATTACTTTTGTATATTTATACCATGAATTACGAGCATTAAACAAAATATTATAATTCATAAAACTATATATCTCATTTATCATATTCTGTCAAGTATTTGTTTGCATCTTTAAAAAAACTTATAATTATAAAAATGATAATAATTCCTATAGGGAATGCAGCTATAATTGATATTGACTGTAAATTATACATAGAATTTTTAAAAAAAATCAAAACTATTGGAAATAATATAAATATTATTGACCAAAATATTTTATTTTTTTTATCAGCTTCCATTTCTATATCAGGCATATTATAAGAATATACAGAAGCTATAATTACAAGTGCATCAAAAGTGGTTACATAAAGCATAATCATTGTAAGAACTAAAATTATAAGAGCTATATTTGGAAATGGTAATGTATCAAATATTTTAATTATTGCTTCAGAATAATCACTTGTTTTAGCTATTATTCCAACTATATCCAATTTATTATTTAACTGTAATGAAAGTCCATAATTACCCATAACTATGAAAGACATAAATGTTCCCAAAATACCATACATATAAATACCTAAAATGGTATCCTTAATAGTTCTTCCTTTGCTAATTTTACCTATAAAAAATGGTGTTGCGACACACCATACCATCCAATATGACCAATAATATATTGTCCATTTTTGTGGAAAATATGTCTCACGCAAAGGGTCTAACCATGTAGACATTAATATAAAATTTTGTACAAGATTTCCAATAGCAGAAAATCCTGTTTCTAAAATATATACCGTTTCACCACCGGCAAATAAAAAATATGCTATCAATAAAAAAAATATATATGAACTATATTTAGCCAGGTTTGATATAGTCTTCATTCCAGATAGTACAGCAATTGTATATATAACAGCTATTATAATAAGTATCAATATTGTAAAAATAGTTGTATTTTGTATGTAAAAAAACTTGCTGATTACTTTAGATAATAATGGAGTAGCTAAAGAAAATGTAGTTGATGTTCCCGCTATCAAAGAAAAAATAGCTATTAAATCAATTATCCTGCCACAAATACCATCTATTTTCTCTTTAAAAATAGGTCTGCATGCTTCTGAAAACTTCTGACATTTTCTATTTCTTACATGAACCATGAAACCGAATGAAACGGACAAAATTACATAAAATCCCCAAACAGTAGGTCCCCAGTGAAATAAAGGATATGTAGATGCCCACAATTGCAAACTGCCTAAATTTTGAATATATGGTTCATTATAATATAAGGACCATTCACACAAAGAAAAAAACAAAATATCTGCCGCCATAGTAGATGTAAATATCATAGTACCCCAAATAAAAGATGGGTATTCTTTTTCATCACTTTCTTTTCCAAGTTTAATCTTCCCATATTTAGAAAACGCAATAAAAATTGTACACAGAAATATTCCTAATCCTAAAGCAGCATAGTAAAGTCCATAATTGTCAGCCAGAAAAAATCTTAATTTTTCCAATATAATTTTAGATTTTTCAGGAAAAAAAGCAAAGATTGTACATAGAAATATAAGCAATATCAAAGATATTATACCTACTTCTCCAAATATATCTATAAGACTGTTATTTGAATCGGATTTTTTTCTCATAATAACCTCTCTAATCATCCCATAAATAAGTCTATTTCAACATTATTCATTATATTGCTCACATACCTTATATGCTCGCTATTTATAATTTCATGTTCTGATACTATCGGTACTCCTGGAGGATATGAATATATTGATTTTTTACAGTTTTCTCCTATATTTTCTTTTAAGTAATTTAAAATGCTAAGCTTTTTTTCGTATGCATTTTCTTTAAAAAAAACATCTTTTCTATCTGTATATAAACTAATACCCTTTATATTTAAATATTTTTTAGAGATGTGTTCAAATGCTTTATATAATAAATTGAATTCATGCTTTGTATGAAAAATATTACATATAAACACTATACTTTTTTCATTTACCATTTCAGGAAGTATTTTATACTCTTCTTTTAAAATTTTATAGGTGTTTTTTATGTTTGGTGTAGAGATTACAATTCTTGAAAAATCATCATTGTTTAAAATTTTAACATAAAAATTTTTATCTGATTTTTCTAACATTTTATTTAATGTTTTTATATGCATTTTAAAATTCTCTATATTATTTTTAAGATTCTTATATAATTCTTTTCCGTATTTTTTCAAAATATTATTAGTAAGTTCTATATTTGCCAGCAATATATACGATGGACTTGTGGTTTGAAATATATTGAGTTTTTCTTGCAATTTATCACATACATAATCGTTTAAACTATTGTTTGCAAACATTAATGCTGTTTGATTTAACGTAGGTAATGTCTTGTGAAAACTTACTACCATAATATCTGCCCCATTATATATGGCATTTTTTTGAAAATCTTCACTATATATATAATGCGGAGAATGTGCAGAATCTACAAGCAACAGCATCTTATATTTATGTGTTATTTGCGCAAGTTTTTCTATATTTTGATTTTGTCCATAATAATCAGGTGATGTAATTACAACAGCTTTTGCATCCTTATTTTGGTTTAATATATTTTCAAATTTAATTAAATCCATTTTTTCGAATATGTCAAACTTGCTATTTTTTTCAGTATCGATATATACAACAGATAAATCATTTATTTTACAGGCATTATACACTGATTTATGCGAATTTTTTTGAATTATTATTTTATCTTTGTTTTTAGTAACCGCACAGACCATTGATAATATACCTACAGTTGAACCATTCACTAAAAAATATGCTCTTTTTGCTCCAAAATCTTTTGATAATATTTCTTGAGATTTTTGTATAATTCCATTAGGATTTGCAAGATTGTCAAAATTATTTACTTCTGTTACATCAAAGGAAAATATATCTTTTTCAAATTCTTTTAACAAGTCAAATACTTCTTTTTGCATGGATCTATAGTCTTGTTTATATACAAGTTGTAAATGTCCAGGCATAAAAAATTTTGTATAGTTTTCTTTTTTGAATAATTTCAATTCATTTATTATTGGTAAGTTATCCATATCATTTATAAACAATTTTTTAATTTAAAAAAATAATTATAAAAGCAAATTAAACCTTAAAATTCCAATATATTATTAACTTACGCTAATATTTTTTTAACTATAGAAATTTACATTATAATAAAATTTAATTGGCTTATTTTTACTACGTAAAAAAGTTTTAACATTATACTAATATTAGTATAATGTTAATTCTGTATTAAAAAATTAAAGAAATTTTTGTTTAAAGCTATTTCTAATTCGCAACATTTTCAGCTATAACCTTGTAAGCTTCTATCATTATTGCACATTCTATTCTTTTTCTTTGCATTATACAGCCTATTTCATAAGGTTTTTGAATATCATCATTGAAATTAATCGCATTTGCATGACAGCCTCCTGAACAATAATATCTTGCCCAGCAATCTTTGCATTCATCTTTCGTAAGTACATTTGCATTTCTGAATTTTGTTTGCAAATCTTGAGGTAGTTCTAAGTTTTTATCAAACAAATTACCCATTTTATATTTTTCATTTCCTACAAATTGATGGCAAGGATATATATCACCTGTCGGTGTAATCGCAAGATATTCTCCTCCTGCACCACAGCCACGAACTCTTTTTATTACACAAGGTCCTTGTGTCAAGTCTACCATAAAGTGGAATAATTTAAAATCTTCTTTATTTGCTTGCATATCAGCATATTCTTTTGCCAAATTTTCGTATTCTTCCAATATTTGTGGTAAATCTTTATGTCTGATTGCATATATATTTTCTTCTTCACCCACTACAGGCTCTATTGATGTAAGCGCAAATCCTAAATCTTTATATTCCATAACATCTTTTGAAAAATCAAGGTTCTTTCTTGTGAATGTACCTCTTACATAGTAGTATTTATCTTTTGGTCTATTTTTAATAAGTTTTTGGAATTTTGGAACTATCAAATCATAGCTTCCTCGTCCATTTATGAGAGGTCTGTTTTCATCATTTATTTCTTTTCTTCCATCAAGCGACAGTACAACATTGTGCATATTTTTATTTATATAGTCTATTTTGTCATCACTTAGTAACACTCCGTTAGTGGTTATTGTAAATCTAAAATTTTTTCCTTTTTCCTCAGCAATTTTATTTCCATAATCTACGAGTTTTTTTACAACTTCAAAATTCATAAGAGGCTCTCCGCCAAAAAAATCCACTTCAAGATTTTTCCTATTGCCACTGTTTTCTACAAGGTATTCTAAAGCTTTTTTTCCAACTTCAAAGCTCATTATTTCCTTATCACCACCGAAATCTCCTTGCGAAGCAAAACAATAACTGCATCTCAAATTACAATCATGAGCTACGTGCAAACACATGGCCTTTATAACATTTGTATGATTAGATACTATTATATTGTCTATATAATCATTATCTGTATATAGTTGTCCATCATCTCTAAGTGCATTAATTTCTTCAAGTGCTTCTTCAATTTCATCTTTTGTATAGCCATATTTTTTGCATAAACCTTCAGATGTAATATTATATGCATCTTCTACTATATCATAACTTATATCATCAAAAATATGAACAGAGCCGGAATTTATATCAAGCACTATATTCAAATCATTCATTTTGTATTTGTGTATCAGTTTGTCAATTTTCATTTTATATTTCCTTTAATCACTGTTTATATTTTAAAAAATTTATACTATATTTTATATATTAACCATCTAATATATAATACGATCTTTTATTCTTTCTAAAGCAATATCTGTATAATATTTAATTTTATCATCATCATTTATAACATTTAATTCACTATCACAGAGATATGTTTTGTAATCTCCTATTTTTACTCTACCGTCAGTAGTTGCTAAACCTTGTGTTTCAAAATAAAAATACTCTTTTTCATTTTTAAAAGACACTCTGTACGGTCTGTTTGAATGAAGTGATTCTGAAATCACAAAATCACGCTTTTTACCTCCAAAAAATTCAGGTAAATTACTGTCTTTATTATTTAAGTCAGCGTTTAAGTCGGATATTTTATCCATTATACTTATATAGTCTACTGCTGATATATATTCATCACATATATATTTTTCTTTAGTAACACCTTTTATAAGTAATGGTACATTGGTTCTATTGTCATTAAGGAAGAAATTATCTTTTTCATCATTAAGATATCCTTGACCATGATCAGAAAATATTGTCACTACAATCTCATCATCATTAAAATTTTCCTTAATATGATTAAATAAAATTCCAAGATACATATCTAAATAACTTATTTGTTTTAAATATCTCGCTTTTTTGTTATCATCAGAAGATATCATAACTGATGTAGAATCAATTTTACTTCCTTGCATATTCTCAAAATCAATTTCTTTTTGAGTGCATACACTCAATCTGTAATTATCAGCAATATCGTGCAAATCAGCAATACCTAAAAATAAATATTGATTTGTATCTTTAAATAATTCTATATTATCTATTGCCTCTGTTATTACTTCTTGTACACCCATTCTTTCTCCATATATAGCATCGACAACTCTATCAAATCCTCTTATATATCCCATATCAGGAGATGTTCTCCAATCTCCATCTATCTTTGTATTAACGAATTTTGAGTTTTTGAATATTTCTGCTAATGTCAACGTGTCTTTAGGCAAAAATTTAACTGCCAAGCTTGTATACATATTATGATTAATCAGATATTGACCTGTAAAATATGATGCCATGGACGGATATGTCCATTCTGCATTGGAATGAAAATTATTGCAAATTATACCATCAGAAAAAAATTTTTCAGTTTTAGGCATTAGATTTTTAAAACCTTCCTGTTTTACAGTATTCCAACATAACCCATCTATGAATATACTAATTATCAACTTTTTCTTATTATCATCTGAATGTAACTTTATAGGCTGTGCAATTAAATATTTATTATTTTTTATCTTTATATCCTCATCAAACTTATAATAGTAAAATACATTAGGCTGTTGAAAAATTTCATAAGTTTTACCATTTTTTTCTATCATAAGATTATTTTCATCTTTTAATAATATAGGAAGCAATACTTTTTCACTTATTTTTAATATACCGTCATCATTATTTATATCATCATTTAACCTATCTTTCAATATTTTTAATATTTCCACTCTTCTATACGCTTTTGTATTTTCAAAAACAATTCCAATCCTACTGTAATATCCTACAAAATATGATAAATCATATCTTAAATTCTCTCCAAAATAAATCTGTCCTTTCCAACACCATGGCTCCATTGCGTCTAATTCAAAATTTATATTGTGTTCTTTACTATAATTTGCCAATTTTTTTCTTAGTTCTAATAAAAATGCCAAATTTTCGGATGATTCTGCCACTTTAATTTCTTTATCCAACCTATTGCTTAATTCATCAATTTTTTTTGTTATTAATGATATATGTTTTTTATAGGTTTCTCTGGAATCTTTATCATCAATTTCATTAAAATCCATTAGATAATTCATTGCCATAATTTTGGCTCTATTGTAAAATATAATGGCATTAATAGTATCTTTTTTATATTCATACACAAGTGCTAAGTTGTATAAAATATCAAAATTAAATATATTTATATCATATCCTCTAAGAAGTGTTTTTTCAGCATTATATAAATCTCCTACCATAAAATAATAGGAAGCTTTTATTGAATATATATCAAAATCATAAGGATATTCAAGTTCATATTTTTTTATGTCATCTAATAGTGAGTCTATATTTCCGATATTTAAATTTTCTAAAATTTTGCTTTTCATATTAAAACAACTCCATTAATTAAATAATGAATTAATTTGAAAATTCAATTTTTTATAAATTATAAAACTGTATAATAGTTATAATTAAGCGGAATATTTAACATTTTGCTGTTAAATAGTTAAGTCAACATCTAATTTAGCATAATCATACATAGATTTCAAATAGTCTTTTAATTCATTATTATTTTGCATATATTTCCCCCAAGTATACCATAGTAATCCGCCACATACCGCAAATAATATAGCTTTTTCGTATGAATACTTTGGTATTTCTTCTTCTGCAAAATATATATTGACTAATTCTCTTATTTGTTCAAAATTATAGTCACTGTATATTGCATACATAGCTATATCAATCATAGGGTCTTGCATAGCTGCATATTCAAAATCTATTAATTTCAAACTGTTATCTTCTGTAATCAAAATATTATCTCTAATTGCATCTATATGGCAAAGACATACATTCATCGGCAACTTTTTAATAAATCCCAATATTTTAAATATTTTTTCTTTTACTTGCTCATAATCTTCAAAAAATTGTACACCTTTTTCTTTTGCAAGTCTTTCATAATATAACAAGTTTTCTTTAATATCAAAATATTTATCTATTTTTATATTTTGATTATGAAGTTTTTTTATCATTTGAATAGCTCTAAATACTTCTTCTTTTGAAGCAGGATTTATAACTCTTGCATTATAAAAAAATTTTGATATTTTATGTCCTGTTTTTGGATCAATATATATTACTTCGTCAGATATGTGTAAATTTTTTATTTTTTTATAAACAAGTGCTTCTGTATACCTGTCAATTATTTTATGAGACATCTCTCCACTTACACGATATATATAACTTACATTATCTATATCAAATCTAAATGAATCATTAGTCATACCTAATTTTTGACTAACTATATTGGTAATTTTTTCTTGTTTTACATCAAATACTTCTGATATTTTTTTTATTATTGCATCTTCACAATTATTTTTATATCTTATATCAAAATTTCTTAATTGTTCAAGACTTTTAAATTCGTATACATTATTTTCTTTTTCTTTTTTTGCATATATCTCAAATTCATTTATATTATCTAATAGTATTTGTTCCCAAAGACAATTTGAAATAGCACTATGTTCTTTCTCCAATTCGCAAGACATTTCTTCTAAAATATTTCTAAATTTTTCGGAAAGTTTTTCATCAAAAAATACTGCCCCATACATATAATATTGATTGCTTTTAGCAGTTTTTGAGATAGATATTATTTTATCATTATGGTCTAATGTTAATCCCCATTCATTTTTATCTGCTTGTGATGATACTGCGCAATACCAAGCATTATATTCAATATTTGAGAAAATATTATTTACATAGTAATTGTCACAAGACAATATATAAGTATTTCTCAACAATTTTCTGGCAATATACATGCTGTATATATTATTTTTAGTGAGATAATTTTCATTAAATAGTAGCTTAACTATTCCTTTATATTTATCAATTAAAAAATCATAATCTTTTGATAAATATCCTGTTATTATTGTTATATCATTTATTCCTGCCTTAATTAATTGCCTGATTTGTCTTTCAACCATTGTTTCACCTAAAACATCTATTAATCCTTTATGTTTAGTATATGTCAATGGCGAAAACCTGTCTCCAATTCCGGCAGCAAGTATTATGGCATTATCAACTTTCATATTTTACACCAACCTGTTTTCAATCAATGCAAACTTCAAAATTAATTTTTCGATCTTGCTTTTGCTCTTTGTGCTTTATCTAATATTCTTTTTCTTATTCTCATTGATATTGGTGTCAATTCTATAAGTTCGTCATCATCTATAAACTCCAACGTTTCTTCCAATGACATTTTTTTTGCAGGAGATAATCTTAGCGCATCATCTGAACCTGACGCTCTCATATTTGTAGCTTGTTTTCTTTTGCACACATTTACATCTATATCTTCAGGTCTTGCATTTAATCCTACAACTTGACCTGAATATACTTTTTCTCCCGGTTCTACAAATAAAATCCCTCTTTCTTGTGCATTATAAAGCCCATATGTTACTGCCACTCCTGATTCAAATGCTACAAGAGAACCTCTTGATCTTGTTTCTATTGCACCTTTGTATTCGTCATATTTGTCAAATAACGTATTTATTATTCCGTTTCCTTTTGTATCTGTTAAAAATTCGCTACGATATCCTATGAGACCTCTTGTCGGTATAGAAAACTCAAGTCTTACATATCCGCCTTTACTTTGTATCATATTTTTCATTTCGCCTTTTCTAAGCCCCATTTTTTCCATTACAGAACCCATAAATTCTTCAGGCACATCTATTACAGCTATCTCCATAGGTTCAAGTTTTTTTCCGTTTATATCTGTTTTAAACAATACTTCCGGCTTAGATACTTGAAATTCATAGCCTTCTCTTCTCATAGTTTCCATTAATATGGAAAGATGCAATTCTCCTCTTCCTGATACTTTAAACGCATCTGCTGAGTCTGTTTCTTCAACTCTCAATGAAATATTTGTATTCAACTCTTTTTGTAATCTGTCTTTGATTTGTCTTGATGTTACAAATTTACCTTCCTGTCCTGCAAATGGAGAGTCATTTACAGAAAATGTCATAGCTATTGTAGGTTCGGAAATATTGACAAATTCAATAGTATTAGGATTTGAAGGATCTGTCAGAGTATCACCTATTTGTAAATCTTCTATACCTGATATGGCAACTATTGAACCCATTTTTGCCTCAGGAACTTCCACTCTCTTTAAACCATCATATTCATACAATTTACCTATTTTAACTTTTACTTTTTTATTTTCATCAAGATGATTCATAAGAAGCATTTCCTGATTTACTTTTATAATTCCGCTTTCTACTTTTCCTACTCCTATTCTACCTATATATTCATTATAATCTATCGTTGATATGAGCATTTTAGGAGGAGCATCAAAGTCACCTTCAGGAGCAGGCATATATTTTAAAATAGCCTCGTACATATCTTCCATATTATCTTTTTTCACAGACAAATCATCTGTTGCCCAGCCACCTATGGCAGATGCAAATATAAAATGTGAATCAAGATATCTTTCGCTTTCATCCAATTCCAATAAAAGTTCCAAAACCTCATCGACTACTTCTTCAGCTCTACCCTCAGGTCTATCTACTTTATTTATACACACAAGCACAGGTAAGTTTAATTCCAATGCTTTTTTTAACACAAATCTTGTTTGTGGCATAGGTCCTTCAAAAGAGTCAACAACAAGAATAACGCCATTAACCATTTTAAGCACACGCTCAACCTCTCCTCCAAAATCAGCATGTCCCGGAGTATCTATTATATTTATTTTTGCATTTTTATAGTGAATAGCTGTATTTTTAGAAAGAATTGTAATACCTCTTTCTCTTTCAAGGTCATTTGAATCCATAACTCTATCTTGCACTTCTTGATTTTCTCTAAATATACCGCTTTGTTTTAACAATGCATCTACAAGTGTAGTTTTACCATGGTCAACATGGGCTATTATAGCAATATTTCTTATATCTTCTCTTAATGACAAATTTCAACATTCCTTTCAAAAATGATATTAATACTAATTCAAAACTATATCAATATATTAATAATAAGCATTAAAATATCATAAATCCAAATAATAATTTCATTATATAATTGTTTTATTATAATCGGATATTTAATAAATTAATAGTATTAAAATATTTTTATAAACACAATTAAGGGATTTCCTCATAAACTTAAGAAAATCCCTTAGTAATAAATCTTTTACATCATTGCTAATAAAATCTGGTTTTCTATTTGCTGTCTTTTTTCTTCTCCTTCAAGAGCTTGTATTATTTCAAGGGCAAAATATACTGTTAAAGCCGGGCCTCTTGATGTGATTAAGTTGCCGTCAACCACAACTTTCTCTTCAAGATAATCAAATCCACCTTCAATATTTTTGAAAACTCCGGGATATGAAGTTATTTTCTTACCCACAAGTATTCCTGCTTCATATAGCACAGTAGGCGAAGCACATATTGCACAGACTAATTTATCTTCATTGAATACTTTTTTTACTTTATCCAACAATTTTTTATTTTGCCTCATTGATGTTGCATTATCAGAGCCCCCTGGAAAAATATACGCATCATAGTCATCAGATGTTTCATCCATCAATTTATCCATAGCTACATCTATATCGTGAGCTCCCCTACAAATTTTATTATCAATAGTGGAAATCATATCTACATGAATGTCAGCACGTCTAAGGTAGTCTACAACTGTAAGTGCCTCTACCTCTTCAAATCCGTCAGCAAAAAACACAGCTGCTCTTTTCAATTCACTACCTCCATTCAAATTATAAAACATTAAAATAAATTCATATATGTTTAAAATAAAAAATTTTATTTAAAAATTTTATCATATTTTTATTATTTTTTCAACATCATTTCAATACTTTTATTCAACTTTGATATACTACTGCTCTTTCATTGTTGTTGTAGTCTCTGATAATTTTTATATCTCCGCTAAAATTATATTTTCTGAACAAATTTTTTAAATCTTCTCCTTGATTATAGCCTATCTCAAAAAAAATAAAAAAATCCTTTTTTAGATATTTTTTACTTTCTTTTAAGATTTCATCATAAAAGTAAAGTCCATCCTTTCTTCCGTCAAGTGCATTTATAGGCTCAAAATTTTTGACTTTATCTTCAAGTGATTTTATATCATCCGTTGGAATATATGGAGGATTTGATATTATAAAATCAAATTCATGTATTTGCAAATTTTCATAAAGATTTGAATTTATAAGTAATATCCTATCTGATACACCTAAGTTTTCAGCATTTTTTCTGCTTAATAAAATTGCTTTCTCATTTATATCTATACATGTCATCTTCAAATTTGGAATATTTTTTAACAATGATACGGATATTATACCGCTACCTACGCCTATTTCCAAGCCATGCAATTTTTTATCGAATTTATTCAAAGCATTTATGCTTTCTTGTACTAAAAATTCAGTATCACTTCTTGGAATCAATACGCCTTCTTCTACAAAAAAATCTAAACCGAAAAAATCTCTTACTTTGGTTATATAATGTATGGGTTTTCCGGTTTTAAGTTCATTTATGCCTGATTTTACATAATTTTCGTCTTCCACGCTTATCTCTTCATCCAAGTTAAGTTTAATGTATAATCTGTCTTTTTTTAACACATGTGCAATCAATAATTCTGTATCTATATATTTTTCATCACTGTTCAATTCATTTATACAATATGTGTATATCTGTCTTATTGTCATAATTGAAGTACCTTTCAATACTTTTATAATACTTTTTTGAGTGCCGCTATAGCGACTTCTATTTGCTCATCTTCCGGTTCTTGTGTAGTTATTTTTTGCAACATCATTCCAGGGAATATCAATAAATTTGTAAGTATATTACCTGATTTACCTGCCAATTTAATCACTTCGTAAGATATGCCTGCTATTAATGGTAAAATTATAATTTTGGTAAACACTCTTATAATTATGCTGTCTACTTGTATAAATGAACTTACAAGTATCGAAATTATAAGTGTCACCGCTATAAAATTTGTTCCACATCTTGGATGTAATCTTGGCATTTTTTTGATATTTTCTACAGTTAATTCAAGACCTTTTTCATATGCAAATATACTTTTATGTTCTGCACCATGATACATAAATACTTTTTTCATATCAGGCAATTTTGATATTATAGCTATATATGATACAAAAATAGATATTTTTATAAAGCCTTCTATTAAAGAAAATAAGATACCGGAATCTTTTTCAAAAAATTTTGTAGCAGTAGCAGGAATAAATAAAAACATAAAAATCGCTAAAAATATTGCTAATGTAAATGATATTATACTCATAAAGTTTTCTATCTTTAAATATTTTTCTAAAAACAGCTCAAATTTGCTCTTTTTATCATCTTCATCTTCAAAAAAAGATGCTGAATAATTTATATCCTCACTACCTTCAATTACAGATGTTATAAGAGAGTATATTCCTCTTATTACAGGGATGTTTTTAACAGGATTTTCTTTCAGTTTTTTTGTAGTTGTTATTATTTCTCCTGTATGTTTTCTTATTGATATTGATTTTAATTCAGGGCTTTTCATCATTATGCCTTCTATCAATGCTTGTCCACCTACATTTTTCATTTATGATAAACCTCATTGTTATTTATTTTAAATGCTCTATATATTTGTTCTAAAAGCATAATTATCTCCATTTCATATGAAGTTTTAAGCTTTGTAACAGATATTTCAAAATCGTCGTGAGATGATATAATATCATCCGTTAAAAATACTATGTTAGAGTATCCACTTGTTAAAATACTGCTTATTTTATCTGCAAAATCTGTTGATGAAATAGTGTTTGCCTTTTTTGAAATTCTTATAACATATTGTTTGTTTTGTATAGAAAAAATTTCATTTTGTATATTTATGTTGCAATATTTTTTAATTCTATTAATATATTCTGTTTTCAAAGGTTTCAATAATTCATTATTTATACGTTTTTGATAAATTGTTATATTCAATTTTTGTTCCTTTTAATTATTAATACATAATAATATTTTAAATCGATTAATAAGTATATAAAATCACTTATAAGTAAATTCATATGTTCCTACACTGAATGTCTTTCTACTTCCATCTTCGTCAGCTATACGTTTCCATCCGTGTCCCATAGATGGTTCTTCTATTAATTGAAATATAGTTCCTTCCGGTGAATCATTCGCTTTGCCGAGAGTTGTCAAAAGTGTTTTCGCTTCTAAAGGAATGACCGAGCTATTACCATCATTGCTGTCTACTTCTGTTAATAAAAATATTTCTCCATATATTCCAAGCGTTACTCTAAATCCTTTCTCTGTTCGCTCCACCATTGAACCGTTATGGTTTGAAATAATCTCCTTTTCTTCTACCAAGTTACCTGTATCATAGTCAGTATTATAGTAGGAGTTGTCATAACCGTTTAATTTCAACCATTTAGATAAATCATAATACTTTGGAACATGGTATTCATTGATAATATAGTGCCCATTTTTTTTAGAATCTTCAATCAGACGATCATCTTCAAAAGATGAGAGAAAACCGAGATTATTACCGGATAAATCATAAAATCCTATATCAACTGTATCAATACATGGAAAATTTTTAAAAATTTCGTTCGGTGTTTCTCTAAAAAAATGATAAGATATGTGAGACTTAGCCACTGCATTACAATCAAAAGCAACAAACTCATTTTTACTTGAATGTCCAAGAGTGTCTTTTACTATTTCTATAAGCTCATCATCCTTTACACCATATGGCAACATATCCCCAATCATTTCAACTTCTTCATTTTCTAAGCGTTTACCTGTCTTATTATCAAAATTATAAACTTTTAGCTTAACTACAGAGCCAAATTTAGAAAGAGTTGGATTAGAATAAGAGAAATCTTCAGGCAGTTTCTCAATTATCATATCACAAGCCATTTGAACACAACGCTTTAAATTATCTCCGCTATCTGTGTAAAGCATATCATTTCCAGAATCGTAAAAGAAATTAAAAGTTTCAACATCGGCTTCATCCTCTGAACTTTTTCTAACACTTGCCTTTCCTTTCAGACAATTGGTTAAATTTCTAAAAGGTTGGTAAATACTGACTTCCAAAATCTCTACATTTGGCATTTCACTTGCAAAATAACTTTCCAAATCAGATTTTAAGTATGCTAATACACTTTCGTAATTGTCTTGGTTGTAATCATTAGGCCCCCACATCTTGCAAGCTGTTAATGTAAGTATTACAAGTGTTATTGCTGCAATATATGTAAATAAGTTAAAAGTTTTTTTCACATAGACTCCCCCGTATAGACTTTAGTTTTTACTATATTAGAATATGGTTTTATATTTCTTCTATCTCTATCCTTTGAATTACAAATCTTTGTACAATTATATATTTTTTGACGATTTATGTCAACGTTGTTATATTATCAGTAATTTAACAGTAATAGTTTATATTCAAAATATTTTAAAAAGGAATAAATCTTATGCAATAATACAGTAAGTATTTCGTCAAGCATATTTTTGTTAACGCTTGTCTTTTTAACTTCCTTTCCATTTTTGAGCAATAAAAACAGTAAACCATTTTGATTTACTGTTCTTCATAGCCTTATAAATTTAATTGTATTTGTTATTTAATCTTTTTTGTTCTTATTCCTAATATCTTCCAAAGTATTCCAACTTTCTGCGTTATTATTTTTATTTAATCCAAATATTTTCTTGAAAGCAGATATAATCAAATCTATTCCATTTACCCAAATTCGTGTAATAACAAACCATACTATACAGATGGCTAAAAAGATTAAAAAATATATTATCCAATTCATAGCTTACTTTCCTGAAAATTTCTTAAAGAATATATCAAACTTATCATATTCTTCCGGCTGATATATATAAGCAAGAAATTTTTCATCATTTTCTGCTAAAGTTGCAAATTGAGTATAGCCTGCCATCAATCCTCCTTGATGATAAATCGTATACATACCTGTTGCAATTTTTGCTTTTTTAATATTGTCTTTTTTAAAAATTTCAGCTTCACTACAGCCCTCAAGCTCCGGAGTTGTTTGTAGTAGTGCTATGCTCATATCAGATTCACGATAACCTATAATTAAACTTGTATATGTGTATGTAGTTTTACGAGCTAAAATATAATCACTGTTTTTTATATTCAAGCCATACCCATAAACAATATCATAGGAGTGTCCATCTTCCATAACTCCATTAAACAATTCTCTTAATCTGCTTTTGTTTGCGTCTGACTTTTTAATATCCCATTCCTTCTTTTTTCCAAACCAGCCCATAATACATTCCTCCCGGATAATTATAATTTCGCCTTATAAGATTTCAATATATTAAAAGCGAAGTTAGTATTTATAAACTAATTCATTATACCATTTTGAAAGCAATTTTTATAGTCTAAAATTGTGGAATTGTGTAATAAATTTCCTACTGTCCCTTTTTTATAACTGCTTGATTTATCGTTTTTAATTGATATGCTTTAGTTTTTTATTTAATTATTTTAATTAGTGAAACCGGGAGTTACAAATTACTGTCTAACCATGTTTTAAGTTCATCAAAACTGTAATCTCCTTTTAATGCTATTCCATCTTTTATAATTGAGTGATTACATTCCTTTTTATAATCTTCAATCATTCTCCCAAAACCACCTCCGCCATGTGTACAAAACGGAATTATGGTCTTTCCACTTAAATCAACCGTTCTTAAAAACGATAAAACGGGTGGAGCAAAAGTTTTAAGCCAATTAGGAGAACCTACAAAAATCACCTCTGCATTTTCAATACTTTCTGCCCCTTGAATAAGAGGAGGACAATATCCTTTTTCAATTTCTTCTCTTACTTCTTTTACAGCTGTATTATATGAAAAGGAATAAGGCTTTTGTGGTTTAAGTTCTCTCAAATCCCCATCTGTAATCAATGCAATATCTTCTGCTAATTTCCTTGTTATTCCTGAATATGAATAATATACAACTAAAGGATTCAATGAAATCACCTCCTTAACTTCTAACTTTATCAGTTTATTTTCAACTTATTTGTTAATTAATTTTAAGCTCGAACATTATTTATAATTGAAAATATAATCATACTAATACTAAAATCTTATAGAATAATGGAAAATAATAACAATTAATTTTTCTGGTAGAGTATGTATATTAATTTTATATAATTATACAAGTTATCCATAATTTTATTAGAAAATAGTATAAAACATAAAAAACTGAGGCCAAATTATTAAATTCAACATCAGTCTTTTATAATAAATTCTTATTTTAATATATTTTTGCTCCAGCAGGTATATTTCCATCCAACATAATAAGATTTAACGCTTCTTCACCATTATATTCATATACTGCAGATAAAAGCATTCCTTGTGACGGTTCACCCATCATTTTTCTTTCCGGTAAATTAGTTATCGCAAGCAAAGTTTTACCTATTAATTCTTCAGCACTATAGTAATTTTTTATACCTGATAAAATTATTCTATCCTTTTCTGTTCCATCATCTAATATGAATTTTAATAATTTATTTGACTTAGGAACTTCTTCGCAGTTTTTAACCTTAACTACTCTAAAATCTGACTCAGAAAATTTTTCAAAATCTACCATATCTTCAAATAAAGGCTCTACTTTCACTTTAGATAAATCTATTTTCTTCAAATCTGTAATAGATTCATTGCAAGATTTGTCATCTTGAGATGATAAATCTTGATTTTCAGCCATTTTTTTAGCCATTGGCTTCATTGTAGGGAATAAGATTACGTCTCTTATACTTGCTGAATTTGTAAGTAACATTATTACTCTATCTATTCCAATTCCAAGTCCACCTGTAGGTGGCATACCTACTTCTATTGCATTCAGAAAATCTTCATCAAGCATTTGAGCTTCTTCATCCCCAAGCTCTCTTTGTCTTAATTGAGCCATAAATCTTGCTCTTTGGTCTATAGGATCATTCAATTCTGAAAATGCGTTTGCTATTTCCCAAGTATTTACAAATGCCTCAAATCTGTTTGTTATTCTCGGATCATCAGGATTTCTTTTTGAAAGTGGTGATATTTCTACAGGATGATGTGTTATAAATGTAGGTTCTATCAATTTTTCTTCACAATATTTTTCAAATATAGCTGATATTACATGACCTCTTGTCATTTCAGGTATTATTTCTACAGCATGTTCTTTTGCCAATTCAACCGCTTCTTCATCTGTTTTTATAGTGTCAAAATCTATATTAGCATATTGTTTTATTGCATCTGTCATAGATAATCTTCTCCAAGGCGGTTTTAAGTCTATTTGTTTGCCTTGATATTCTATAAGCGTTGAACCTGTTGCGGCTTCAGCCATATATGCAACAGCTTCTTCTGTAAGTTTCATTATATCTTCATAGTCTGCATATGCCTGATATAGTTCCATAGCTGTATACTCAGGGTTGTGTTTCATATCCATTCCTTCATTTCTAAACATTCTACCCATTTCATATACTTTTTCAAATCCGCCTACTATCAATCTCTTAAGATATAATTCATTTGCTATTCTTAAATACATATCTATATCAAGAGTGTTGTGATGAGTTATAAACGGTCTTGCGGCAGCTCCTCCGGCAATAGTGTTAAGTATAGGTGTTTCCACTTCTATAAACTCTCTTTGCTCCAAGAAATCTCTAAGAGCTTTTATAGCCTTGTTTCTTGTTAGGAAAGCCTCTTTTACTTCAGGATTTACAATTAAATCAACATATCTTTGTCTATATCTAAGATCCATGTCTTTAAGACCATGATATTTTTCCGGTAATATTCTAAGAGATTTTGACAATAATTGTATGCTTGACGCTTTTATAGATATCTCATCTTTTTGTGTCTTAAATACTATTCCGGTAACACCTACTATATCTCCGATGTCAAATTCTTTAAATTCTTTATAAAGATCTTCTCCAAGTTGATCTTTTCTTACATAACTTTGAATTCTTCCGTCTTTGTCTTGTATATCAATAAAAGTTGCTTTACCGAAACTTCTAAAACTCATCATTCTTCCTGCTACTGATACTTCTTTTCCGTCAAAGTCTTCAAAATTATCTTTTATCTCTTTAGAATGATGTGTTTGATCAAATTTTTCTATTTTAAATGGATCTTTGCCATTTTCTTGCAATTTTAATAATTTTTCATATTTTAATCTCTCTATTTCATTAAGGATTATTTGTTCGCCTTCCATTACTCCTCCTAATTTGGATAAATTTATGCTCTATTTTAATATGCTATTGACAAAATTTTTAGTTTTGCTATTCCATCAGGCACTTGTACATCTACTTTTTGTCCTTTTTTTGTGCCTAAAAGACTTTTTCCTATTGGAGATTCATTTGATATTTTACCTTCTGAAGGATTCGCCTCTGCACTACCTACTATTGTATACTCTTCTTCTTCTACTTCTCCATCAGGATATTTTATGAAAAATTTAACAGTAGAGCCAACATTTACAACATTCATCTTCATATCGGACTCTGATATTATCTCAGCTTTTCTAAGTATGTTTTCAAGTTTTGTTATTCTTTCTTCTAATTGTGCCTGTTCGTTTTTAGCTTCGTCATATTCTGCATTTTCTGATAAATCTCCAAAAGAGCGTGCTACTTTAAGTTTATCTGAAACTTCTTTTCTTCTGACTGATTTTAATTCTTCGAGTTCTTTTTCTATATTCTCGTATCCCTCTTTTGTAAGTATTATATAATTTTCATTTGGTGTAGACATTAATTGCAGCTCTCCTTTTTTCAATATTAAGTTATAGCTAATTGCTTTTAAAAGTTTATACACAAATTTAATATATATTTGTGTAAGTATAATCAGTATTATTTGTTTTTTATAAATGATATTAGCCTTAATATTGACTAATTTATATAAAAATATTTTGAAATAATAACTGAATTATAAGCTTTAAGTAAGAATTATATACCATTGCTAATTTAATGTCAAGCTTTTGGAAAAATCAGAAAGTATCTCTATAACTTTTTTATATGACAGTTCTGTGTTTATAGCATTTTTTATGGAACATGAGTTTTTTATTCCCTTTAAATAACAGTTGAGTTGTTTCCTCATTTCTCTAACTGCTGTACTTTCTCCAAAAATATCTATGGCTTTTTTATAATGCTTCAATGCTGTAACTATTCTTGTATAATCATCTATTTCATCATAAACACCATTTTTAAAGAAGTCATTTATCTGAGAAAATATAAACGGATTTCCTTGTGAGCCTCTACCTATTAAAACAGCATCACAATTTGTATATTCAATGATTTTTTGAACATCTTCCGGTGATTTTACATCTCCGTTTCCTATTATAGGTATACTCAAATTTTCTTTTATCTCTTTTATTATATCCCAATCCGCTGTGCCACTGTAATACTGATTGGCTGTTCTTCCGTGTATTGTTATCGCATCTGCACCGCTATCTTGCATTAATTTGGCAAATTCCAACGCATTTACAGATTTTTCATTTATACCTTTTCTTATTTTTACAGTTATAGGCAATTTTGATACTTTTTTTTGTCATTTTTCACTATTTCAGCTGCAAGCTCAGGAGTTTTCATAAGTGCACTGCCGTCACCGTTTTTTACTATTTTAGGTGCAGGACAACCCATATTTATATCTATATGTGAAAATATACCGAGCTGATTTATTATTTTAACAGCCCCTGTCATATATTCTACTTCGCTACCGAATATTTGAACTGCTATATCATATTTTTGACCTTTTACATTCAACATAGAAAACGTCTTTTCATCTTCATAACACAATGCTTTCGCATTTACCATTTCAGTAAAAGTCAGTTTTGCACCGAATTCTTCACATATAGTTCTAAACGGTAAATCCGTATAACCCGCCATAGGAGCCGGTATTGCAATAACATCTTCATACAGTTTATAGCCTATTTTTAAATTATTGTTTATTTTTTTCATATATTATTCTTAAGCCTTCTAATGTAAGAGTTTTATCCACTTCTATTTCATGAATCGATTCATTTACAATAAGCTGTGAAAGTCCTCCTGTCGCTATTATATTGTATTCTCCTTCTTTCCAACCGAGCTCTAATAACATCTGAGACACTATTTTATCTACAAGTCCTAAGTAGCCATAATATATACCGCTTTGTATTGCACTTACAGTATTTTTTGCAACTACATTCTCCGGTTTTTTTATTTCTACTTTTGGCAATTTTGAGGCATTTAAAAACAATGCATCTGCTGATATTTTTATCCCAGGAGTTATAAGTCCTCCCAAATAATCTCCATCTTTAGAAACACTGCAAAATGTAGTTGCCGTACCAAAATCTATCAATATGAGATTTGATTTATATTTTTCATATCCCGCTGTTGCATTCACTATTCTATCTGCGCCTACTTGTGAAGGATTTGTATATTTAATATTTATTCCAGTTTTTATTCCCGGTCCTACTATATACGGTTTTTTCTTACAAAACTTAAATGCAAAATTATCTAATGAGTGCATTACCTCTGGTACTACTGATGATATTATAACATCATCTATGTCTGAAAATTTATAACCTTCTTCTTCTATGAGCATTTTTACAAATACTCCATACTCATCAGATGTCATAGTCGGATCTGTACCAAGTCTGAAACTGTGTTTTAAAATTCTTCCTTCATAAAGCCCGAAAACAAGATTTGTATTGCCTACATCACATACTAAAAGCATTCTTTTCTCCAAATAATTATAAGTTTATTTTTATACTAAGTAAAATTATTATATACTCAAAGTAAAAAAATCATATAAATTATATATATCAATTAAACGAATATTAGTATTACTTGCCAGTAATACTATGGTGTATCTAAAAAAGTATTATACCTTTCAGATACACCATATATATACTAAAATATATATTGTTTTGTCTGTTCAAGACGTTTAAGCAATCTTTGTTTACCAATCAGTTCCATTGACTTATGAATATCAGGTCCATGAGTTTGACCAGTTATTACAACCCTAAGCCCCATGAACAGATTTTTACCTTTTATTTTCTGTTCTTTCAATTTTGCAAATAGATTGTCTACAAATTCCGCATTTATAATATCCGCATTTTCTATTTCAGATTTTACAATTTCATAAAGTGTTTTCATATGTTCCAATTTCATAAATTGAATGGCTTCATCTTCAACATTTTCTATATTATCTAATAAGAAAGTCTTTATTTCATCCGGAAATTGTTTTAAATAGCTGAGTCTGTCTCTTATTGTATCCATAGCCAAATGTAGCCATTTAGAATTTTTTTCGATATCCTCTTTTGTCATCAAGCCTGACTCTTCAATAAATGGTATTGACAATTCTACAAGTTTTTCTATCGGATATTCTTTTATATAATGTGCATTTACCCAATTTAATTTAGCAACATCAAATACACCACCACTGCTTGAAACTCGTTCTAATGAAAAGTTTTCAACGAGTTCTTCAAGAGAGAATATCTCTTTATTTTCTTCAGGAGACCAACCGAGCAGTGCTATATAATTTATAAGTCCTTCCGGTAAATAGCCTTTTTTTCTGAAATCTTCTACTGCCACATCGCCTTGTCTTTTTGACAATTTTTTCTTATCCGCATTCAATATATTAGGAAGATGAACAAAAGTAGGTTTTTCCCAACCGAACATTTCATACATCATGACGTGCTTAGGTGTTGAAGTAAGCCACTCTTCTCCTCTTATTATATGTGTAACTTTCATAAGATGATCGTCTACTACAACCGCAAAATGATATGTAGGAAAACCATCTGATTTCATAAGCACCTGATCGTCAACTGTATCAGAATTTATAACGACTCTGCCTCTAACCACATCATCAAACGCTATATCTACATTTTTAGGCATTTTTAATCTTATTACATATTCTTCTCCATTTGCAATTCTTCTTTGTATTTCTTCTTTTGGTAAAGATTTGCAATGTCCGTCATATTTAGTATCTTCACCTCTTTGTTTTTGCTCTTCTCTTAAATTTTCAAGTCTTTCTTTTGAGCAAAAACAATAATAAGCATGACCTTTTTCAACTAAGATATCTATATATTTTTTATAGATATCAAGTCTTTCTGATTGTATATAAGGTCCGTCTTCTCCTAATTGCGTTATTTCATTTTTATCAGATATACATACACCTTCATCAGAGCTTATATTGGCCCATTTAAGAGAAGTTAGCATAGACTCTATCGCACCATCTACAAGTCTTGTTCTATCTGTATCTTCTACTCTTAATAAATAAACTCCATTGTTCTTCTTAGCATAAAGATAATTATATAATGCTGTTCTCAAACTTCCGATATGAACAAATCCGGTAGGAGAAGGTGCAAATCTTACTCTAACTGACATAAAAACCTCCTGTATATTTTTTCAATTAATATATTTATTCGATAAATACTTTACTTATTTTTTTCTTTTTTTAGTCCTGTACAAAAATACAAATACAAGTATTATTGATAAAAAGCATAAATAACCCACAGGCATAAAATAATCATTTAAACCTGTATTTACAGCTACTGTTAGTAAATATAAAAGTTGTATAACTATGAAAATAGTGTCTCTAAAAAAGTATAATACACCTATGCTTATTGCAACTATAATAATGAGCTGTATGAATGCGAGTATTATAGATATCGTGCTACCAATAACCAAAGACGATTTAAACATAATATTAAACGTCATAAAAAGCATTATTGCATTCCAAGCAAAAAAAACAGAAAACGGATATACAAACACTCGTATTTCATCATTATACATATATCTTTTCATATTTTGAGATTTTATATATAGTATTGCCGTTAAAAGAGTGCCTATAATAATGTATAAAAATGCAAAGCTGTATTTTTTTTGAATTAGAAAATACAAGTGCATTCCCATAAAAATAAATGCCAATATTAAAAAAAAGCTATAATTTTCCACCACTTTTTTCTTAATTCCGTGGCTTGAAGAGTCTATTTGAACTATCACAAATACAGCCATATATAACAGCGATACAAAGTTCAGTATATACAAAAATTTATACGGTGACATAAAATATTTTATATCAGCATAATTTACAAATGATTTATCTCCTGAAAAAAAAGATAATCTTATGTTTATAAATAATAAAACCGCAAAAAACACGGTGTTCAAAATTCTAAGTAATACTCTATCTCTTGAATAATGTTCCAAAGTAATCAAATCCTTTCCATAAGATTATAACATAAAACAGTCAAAAATTTAAACTATTATTTGTAAAAAATAAATAATAGTTTAAATTATCAAAACATTTATTCAATTTTTAAATTTTATAAAAAATTATATATTTTCTATAAATTCTTTTGCTTTTGCAAAAGCTTCAGAGATTTTACTTATATCTTTTCCTCCGGCTTGTGCCATATTAGGCTTTCCGCCACCATTTCCTCCTGTTGTAACGGCTACTTCTTTCACTATTTTCCCTGCGTTGTATTTAGGTATAAGTGCTTTGTCAACCATACATATAAAGGATAATTTACCTGTTTCTGTAATAACATTTGAAAATATCACTATTGTATTTTCAGTTTTGTCAATTATTTCCTGCATTATATCCCTTAGTACATCATCTTGCATATTTTCATATGAATATGTTATGAGCTTAACATCTTTTATTTGCTTGGCATTTTTTAT
This sequence comes from Peptoanaerobacter stomatis, assembly GCF_000238115.1. GTDB lineage: Bacteria > Bacillota > Clostridia > Peptostreptococcales > Filifactoraceae > Peptoanaerobacter > Peptoanaerobacter stomatis. The sequence continues at coordinate 43,501 of NZ_JH414556.1, forward strand.
AAGAGTATCAAGAGTATTTTTGGCAGATTCATTTTGTATCTGTTTTAATTTTTTATCTAATGATTTATTTTCTTCCACTACTTCTGTTATTCTTTTTTCTATATTTTCTTTAGATGATTTTATTATATTGGATACCGTATCTATAAGACGTTCTTCGCCAAGCAAATACTCATATACTTTTAATCCTGTTATAGCTTCTATTCTTCTTACTCCTGATGCAACTCCACCTTCTGATGTTATTTTAAACATTCCTATATCATTTGAATTTGTTACATGTGTACCACCACAAAATTCCTTTGAAAAATCCCCGATACTTAAAACTCTTACTATATCGCCATATTTTTCATCAAACAATGACATTGCTCCCGTATTCTTTGCATCTTCTATAGACATAACTTCAGTTTTCACGCTAAGTGCATTATATATTTGCTCATTTACTATTTTTTCTACCATAGATATTTCTTCTTTACTCATACCTGAAAAATGATTAAAGTCAAATCTTAATCTGTCACTTGATACTAATGAACCCGCTTGTTGTATATGATCTCCAAGTACAATTTTTAAAGCCTTGTGTAATAGATGTGTAGCTGTGTGATTTCTTTTTATTGCAAATCTTATATCCTTATCAACTTTTAAAACAGCTTTTTCGTATTTTTTTACTCTTCCCTCTTCTATTATGCAGTGGTGCAAGTACAATCCGTTAGTGGATTTTTTTACATCATTTACAATTATTTTGAAATTTTCTCCTGAAATTTGTCCAATATCTCCCACTTGTCCACCTGATTCTGCATAAAAAGGCGTTCTGTCGAAAATCAATATAACTTCTTGTCCTTGCAATGCTTCATCTACTATCTCTTTTTCAAAAATTATATCTTGTATAGAATTTTCAATTTCAAGACTGTCATATCCTACAAATTCTGTATTTTTTACTGATAAATCCAAACTTGATATTTCATCTTTCCAGCCTATATCAGTGCCTTTTGCTCTTGCATTTCTTGCTCTTTCCCTTTGTTGTTGCATTTGATTTTCAAATTCTTCTTTATCTACTGAGCAATTTTTTTCTTCAGCAATTTCTATTGTAAGCTCCAACGGAAAACCATATGTGTCATATAGTTTGAATGCGTCTTCACCTTTTATTTTTTTGTCATTATTTTTAACTGCATCTTCAATATATGAGTTTAAGATATTTATGCCTGTGTCCAATGTCTCATTGAATTTTTCTTCTTCCATCTTCAGTATTTTATTTATATAATCTTTATTTGTTACAAGATCTTCATATCCGTCTGCATATACATCTATAACTACATTTGCAACATCATTTATAAATTTTTTATCTATGCCTATCAATTTGGCATGTCTTATCGCTCTTCTTGCCAATCTTCTAAGAACATATCCTCTTCCCTCATTTGAAGGCACTATACCGTCACTCACCATAAATGTTATAGCTCTTAAATGGTCTGTTATTATTCTTATAGATATATCTGTTTTTTCATTTTCGTTATATTTTTTACCTGATATTTCACATATCTTTGTTCTTATCTGTTTCATAGTATCTATATCAAATATAGAGTCTACACCTTGCATTATACAAGCCATTCTCTCTAATCCCATACCTGTATCTATGTTAGGATGCTCCAATTTTTTGTAGCTACCGTCAACTTGTTTGTCAAATTGTGTAAATACCAAATTCCAAAACTCTAAAAATCTGTCACAATCACAACCCGGTTTACAATTCGGATCATCACAGCCATATTCTTTTCCTCTATCTATGTAGATTTCAGAACATGGACCGCAAGGACCTTGACCGTTTCCTATTTCCCAGAAATTATCGTCTTTTCCAAGTCTTACTATTCTTTCTTCTGATACGCCCACCTTATTTTTCCATATATCAAATGCTTCATCATCTTCTTCGTATACAGTAACCCAAAGTTTATCTTCATCAAGTTTAAGAATTTTTGTTACAAATTCCCAAGCAAAACTTGTTGCCTCTTTTTTAAAATAATCTCCAAAAGAAAAATTTCCGAGCATCTCAAAAAAAGTAGCATGTCTTGCTGTCCTTCCTACATTTTCTATATCTCCGGTTCTTACACATTTTTGGCAAGTCGCCATTCTTTTTGAAGGAGGTATTTCAATTCCTAAAAAATAGTTTTTTAAAGGAGCCATACCTGCATTTATAAGTAAAAGGCTCTTATCATTTTTAGGCACTAATGAAAAACTGTTTTTTACATAATGTTCTTTGCTCTTAAAAAAATCAAGATATTTTTTTCTTATATCATTCGCTTTCATAAATTCCATTTTAATCAATCCCTTTCTATAAATATGTTATTACTAATATAAATTAATACAAAATTATTTTCAGCATAAAAAAATCCCTAACACTGATAAAGTATTAGGGACGAATTATCGTGGTACCACCCTTGTTCATACAAGAACTTAAAAATCTCATATCTTTTGGATTATAACGTAATCAACGTCAAATTTTATTAGAATTTGAAGATTAAATGAATTAACTTTCATTTTGCAAGTCAGCTTTCGGACATATATTTAAAAACTCGCACCTTACGTTTTCTCTCTGAAAAATATATAAAATCTTACTCTTCTTGCAATATCTTTTTAATATCTTATAGATTATAATATATAAATTATCATATTTCAATATTTTTTTGAGCTTTTTTATAAAAATTTTCATATTATTCGTAAAAATTACTTATATAATCGCTTATAAATCTACCTACTTTGGTTGAAAGCTGTTCTACTGAATTTATATGCAAAAAATCACTGCCGTATATATATCTTATTATGCCTATATCTTCTTCCTGACCGCTGAATATACCACATACCTTTGTGTTTTTCTGCCTTAGTTTTCTTATAACATTTGCTGTATCGTCTATTGCAATATCTCCTTGATATGGTTTTTTAGCTTTTGTTCCTATAGCGTGTAATACTTGTACATCAAACGGTTTTGCGTCTGTGAATATTATCATCATCTTTTTGTAATCACTCATATTATTTGACATCGAACCTATAACATCTATTGCAAGCCCATCTCTGTTTCCACCGCTACAAAAATAATCAAAGCAATTTTCACTTTTCATATCATCATAGTCTTTCAATATTTTTATAACTGTATAATCCATAAAACTGTTGAATGTTTTTATAGAATTTTCTATCTTCAAATCCTCCAATGCCTTTGATATTATATAAGCTTGAACCGATAATTTGCTCTGCTTTTCAAGCAACGAGGCACTTGAATCTATAACTATATCCACGAGAAATTTTATTTCATCTCTTCTTTTTTCTTTCCAAAAAATTTTATAATCATTTATCTTTTCTGCTTTATATATAAGCCTTGCATCTACGTTACCGCTGTATGATTTATTTTTTACATTTTCATTTTGAGCCAAACTTTGCTTTATTATGGATTTCAACTTTTCTATAGACCTATCGTAATACTCTTTCTTGCTCATATATTCATATTTATTTTTATTTTGCTCCTGCTCAATTTGATTTTTTCTATAATCTTCTTTTATAGATGACAAATCTCCTTTTGTAAAAAAAAGTTTATATGCATGATGTATATCTTTACAATACTTTTTTTCCAATATATGCAGTTTATTTATGTCAAACATAGTTTTACCATAGTAGTTTTCCATTTTTTTTAGATTTTCTTCTTCTTTTGATATATCTTCTTTTTCATCTATGGTAGACGAGTCTGTAGAAAAATTTTTCTCAATTATACTTTCATTAGGATTGAATTCTGAAGATGTATATTCTTCGAAAAACTCATATATCTTCTCTTTATTATTTTTTATTGATATAGCTATGGCAGATTTAGTTTTTTCATTTATATTCTGTGAATTTTCAATATTTTGCTTTATGTTGTCTTCCTCAAATTTAAAGTATAAATTAATTATTTTTTTAAATTTTTCTATAAAGTCTATGGTGTTATCTACTGTTTTAAATTCACCTATACTTCTTATTATGTGAATTATATTGTGTGGAAATATCATGATTTTATCTGTATTATTATGCCAATATGCCAATCTCAACATATTATATAGCTTGTCTTTTTTCCCTGTTTCACTCAAAATTTTTATATTGTATTTATAATTTTCATATCTGATATTTTCTATATTTTTTATAAATTCTATATTTTTATTTATACAAGTTTCTTCAATACACATAAAAAATAGTGTAAGTATCTCTTTAGCTTTATTTATTTGCTCTTTAATACTTTTTATAAAATCTGCTATCATCTTATAGTCAAGTATGTTATATACCGAGCCTATTATAGTAGCATTATATATTAATTCATAGGAAAAATAATCTTGCTCTATAAGAGAAAAATCGACTTCATATCCGTATTTATCTGTGATTGTCCACACTATATTTGATATTCTGCCCCTATCATAGTATGAAGATACTTCCATATTAATCACCTGCCAAAGAAATTTTATTCGATAATTTTAATTTTATTAAATCAGATATTATTTGTCTTTCATATTCGTCAAATACTTTATTTGTAATACATATCTGAAGTGCCTTGCTTATATTCATTCCTTTTTTGGCAAGAGATACAGCATCTATAAGCCCTCTTAAATCTACAGCTTTTGATGATATTTGTCCATTTTGTGCTTTTGTCTGTAAATTTTCAAATATTTCTGATAATAATTGTAAGCTGTCTTCATTTATATTCGTAAAAGAACCTTTTAATATTTCAAATATCATATCTTTATTAAGCTTTGGCATTTGTATTACTGCAAACCTTGATATTAATGCTTCATTGAGTTCTTTTGTTCCATAATAGCCATAATTCATTGTAGCTATAAATCTTGTAGGCTCGGATATATCTATTTTTTTATATCCTGATATATCTATTACTCTTCTATAGTCAAGAGCTGAATATAAGACCGATATGGCATCATTTTTAGCCATATTTATCTCATCTAATATACCAAAACCTCCATATATGGAACACTCACTTATTGAACCATTTCTAAAAATTACTTGTGAGTTTTTATAAGTATCTACCCCTATCAAATCATCAGCATCTAAAAAGTTGTGAAAAGATACTGTCCATTTAGGCCTTGCAAAAGCATATGCCAGATTATCTGCAAGTATATTTTTTCCAGTAGCTTTTGTACCTACTAAAAGTATGTTTTGAGAGTTTAAAAGAGCATAAAGGCATTGTTCCCAAATATCTATGCCATAATAAAAACTCTTAGGCTCTTGTATTCTGTTAATAACACTGTCATCTGTTTTATAATATTTTCTAAAATATCTAAGTTCATCTATAATATTGTCACTTATTCCATATTTTTGTAATTTATCAAGCATAATAACCTCTATATTAATATATTTTATATGATTATTTTTATACCTTTTTTATATAAAATCTAACAACAATATAAAAATTTTAAACCGTAATTTCAATCTTATTTTGTTCAACAGCAACTATACAGCTTTCATAATAACCGTCTCCCGTTGTCCTCGGTCCGCTGATAACTTCATATCCGCCTGCTTTCAACTCTTCAGTTATAGCATCTACTTTATCTTTACTTCCCACACTAAAAGCTATATGTGAATATCCGGTATGCTCAAATTCTTTCGACAAATCTAAAACTTCTGGTTTATTCATAATTTCAATACGTGCTCCATCATCAAATGAAAGGAAGTACGATCTGAAACCTGTTTGTAAATTGTGGTAACCGTCATTTGACTTTGCTCCTAAATATTTTATAAAAAATTTTCGAGCATCCTCCAGACTATTTACATATATTGCAATATGTTCAATTCTCATAATTAACTCCCCAAATTTCAATATTGTCTTATTTTTTCCATCTCCAAATTTTTACAATATATATGTTTTGTTTTTAATCATCAACTATAAAAACTTCGATTTATTATATAAATTCCTTGAACCAATTATCTAAGAAAATCATTTGTTCCTTTTTATGAAAAAAATGCTCTCCATTATCCATAATTGTAATATTTGCATTTATCTTATTTGCAAAATTTGTCATTGTTTCCAAAGAAGTCATATTGTCATTCTTTGCGTAAAGAATATTGGTTGGTATATCCCAAGTTATAGGGTTATTTCTAACATAAGAAAGATATTCCCATGATAAGTTTTCTCCAAAGGGTGTTGTGATAGTTTTTTCTTTATATAGTTTTTCCTCTGATATATTTAACCGACTCATAATATTCAAAATTAAATTTTCCATATCTACAATGGGTGAAACAAACATTGCTTTTTTAATAAAGTTTTCGGATAAGGATATTAAAGAAAAATATGCTCCAATGCTATTTGCAATTAATATAACCTCATTATATCTTGAAAAAATATCAGTAAAGTACTTTTGAAATTCAGCTTTAGCTTCCCATGGTAATTTCGATTTATAATCAAAGCCTATAATATCATACTCATAATTAAAAAATTTCTCATAATGATGAGCTTCATCAACGGAGCCGCCTTTACCATGTATATATACAACAGCATTTTTCATTTAATCCTCCTATAACTCTTAATTTTTTAACAATAAATTTTTAATAGTTTCTAAATTGAAAGCTAAATATCAAATACATTATAGATTTACAGCTGTTTCGTCTATATTTTTATTATATAGATTATAGTATACACCTTTTTTATTCATAAGTTCATTATGTGTGCCGCTTTCTTCTATACCGTTTTCAGTAAGCACCAATATTTTTGTAGCATTTTTAATAGTTGACAATCTGTGAGCTATTGTAAATGTAGTTCTTCCGTCAGCTAAAATTTCAAGAGATTTTTGCACTATCGCTTCACTTGTATTATCTAATGCTGAAGTTGCTTCGTCCAATATCAAAATAGGAGGATTTTTCAAAAATACTCTTGCTATACTTATTCTTTGTTTTTGTCCACCTGATAATTTGGTTCCTCTTTCTCCAATATGAGTATCAAATCCATTTTCAAGCTCCATTATAAAATCATACGCACCTGCCATTTTAGCTGCTTTTACTACCTCATCTTTTGATGCATCTTTTTTCCCATATATTATATTTTCATAAACTGTCCCTGAAAATAAATACACATCTTGCTGAACTATTCCTATATTGTTTCTTAGACTTATTTGCTTTATATCTTTTATATTTATTCCGTCAAGAGTTATACTGCCTGAATTTATGTCATAAAATCTTGGTATAAGGTTGGATATAGTTGTTTTTCCAACTCCTGATGAACCTACAAGTGCAACATTTTCGCCATGTTTTATAGAAAAACTTACATTATCAAGGACATTTACATCACTAAGCGGATATGAAAAGCTTACATTATCAAACTTTATATCACCTTTTACATCTGTAAGCTCTATGGCATTTTCACTATCTTTAATGTCATTTTCAACATCCATTATTTCTATAAATCTTTCTATACCTGTCATTCCTCTTTGGAATTGCTCCATAAATTCTACTATTCTTTTAACAGTGGCAAGCAACATATTTATATACAATGTGTATAAAAACATATCTCCGGCTTTTATCTGACCTGATTTCATAAGATATGAACCGTAAACTATTACTATAAGATACATTATACCGTCAAATATTCTAGATACTGCATGAAAACCTGTTAAACTCTTGTAAAACTTCTTTTTAATCCCTAAAAATTTAAGATTTTCTTTATGAAATTTTTCTATTTCAAGCTCCTCATTTGCAAAAGATTTTACCACTTTTGCACCTAATATGTTGTTTTCTATTCCGGAATTGAGTTCACCTATTTGATTTCTTTGGCTTTTTTGAGATGTTCTCATTGCTAAGTTATATCTTGATATTGACATAACCATTATAGGGATTGTAATAAAAATAGCCAAAGTAAGCGGAACATTAATATTTATAAGTATCAAGAATGAAATTATAAGTTTAACACCGCCTATTAAAAACTCTTCAGGGCAATGGTGGGCAAACTCTGTAACTTCAAATAAATCTGTGGTTATTCTTGACAATATCTGACCTGATTTATTAGTATTATAATACGAATATGGCAATTGTTGTAATTTTGAAAACACATCATATCTCATATCTGTTTCTATCTTAGCCCCCATAACATGACCTATATATTGCATATAGTAATTAGCCATAGTATCAAGTATTCTAAGAACAGCAAATAATCCGCCAAGCATAAGTATTAACTCTATTGTAAGATTATTTATATCTTCTCTTGCTGTATTAGTCAAAAATCTCAAAATTATCGGCAATATCAAATCACACATTGTTGAAAACATTGCACATATTAAGTCTATAAGAAGTGTTCCATAGTATTTTTTATAATATGGTTTGAACCTCTTAAACAAATAAAATACACTGTAATTTTCTTTCATTTATTCTCCTTCCTACAAAAAAATATTATTTATACTGAACATTGATTAAAAGTATATTATAATATATTTAAAAAATTATACTTTTACAAACTAAAAATATATAAAACTCAGAAATATTATCATTTGCAATAGTATTTTAGTATTACATATTGTAAACTTTGCATAAATATATAAAAATAGAACCTATATAATAGATTCTATTTTTATATATTACAAATATTTTAAATATCATATGGACTGACTTTCTTATAAAGACTTTTCTAAATCTATTTTTCGGTTTTCATTTGAAGCAATATCTAAAGAATCGTTAGAGTTTATTTTAGAATTGGTATTTTCATCTTCTTCAAGATTAAGTGTACCGTTATAAGCTGATTCAAATTGGTCTTTATCTAAAGTTTCATATTTCATCAATGCTTTTGCCACATTGTGAAGTTTATCAATATTTTCAATTAAAATCTGTTTAGCTCTGTCATAAGCGACTTGAACTATTTTTTCAACTTCTTTATCTATCTGTGATGCAACTTCTTCTGAATAATTTCTTCTTGTTGTAAAATCTCTTCCCAAAAATACTTCATCTGAAGAATCTCCAAATGACATTGACGGTAAATTTTCGCTGAAAGCATATTTTGTAACCATAGCCCTTGCTATCTGTGATACTCTTTGCAAGTCATTTTGTGCACCTGTAGATACATCTTCCAATATGATTTCTTCCGCTACTCTTCCACCGAGTAAATCTACAAGTTCATTTTTCATTTTTGATTTTGTCATATAATTTACATCATCTTCAGGTAAAGTCATTGTAAATCCTCCTGCTCTACCTCTTGGTATGATGGTTACATGATGTACAGGGTCAAAATCCGGTAATAATCTTGCTATAACTGCGTGACCAGCCTCATGATAAGATACTAATTTTTTTTCTTTATCACTTATTATTCTTGATTTTTTAGGTATTCCCGCAATTACTTTTGTTATTGCCTCTTCTATCGTTTCCATATTTATTTTTTTACCGTTTACTCTTGCTGTCAATATTGCAGCTTCATTCATAAGATTTTCTATATCTGCCGGTGTAAAACCCGGTGTTCTTTTAGCAAGTGTTTTTAAATTTACATCTTGAGCAAGCGGTTTATTCTTTGAATGGACTTTTAATATTTCTTCTCTTCCTTTTATATCAGGTGCTCCAACCATTACTTGTCTGTCAAATCTTCCCGGTCTTAACAATGCCGGGTCTAATATGTCTGGTCTATTTGTCGCCGCCATAACTATAACGCCTTGATTTTCTCCAAAGCCGTCCATTTCTACCAATAATTGATTAAGTGTCTGCTCTCTTTCATCATGTCCGCCACCTAAGCCTGCACCTCTTTTTCTACCTACTGCATCAATTTCATCAATAAACACGATACATGGAGCATCTCTTTTGGCTTGTTCAAATAAATCTCTAACTCTTGATGCCCCTACTCCGACAAACATCTCAACAAAGTCTGAACCGCTTATTGAAAAAAACGGTACTTTCGCTTCTCCTGCAACTGCTTTTGATAAATATGTCTTACCTGTTCCCGGAGGTCCTATCATCAATATACCTCTTGGTATTCTTGCTCCTAATTCTATATATTTTTTTGGATTTTTTAAAAAATCTACTACTTCTTGCAATTCTTCTTTTTCTTCATCAAGTCCGGCAACATTCTCAAATCTGACTTTATTTTCAGACACTTGTGTCTTTGCTTTAGCTTTTCCGAAGGTATTAAATTTAGCACCGCCATTTCCACGTGGCTGTTGCATCATTATGAAAAGTACTCCTGTTAAAGCTATAACCAGTATTATACTTGGAAGAAAACTCAAAAACCAAGGAGTCTGTGCTTCCGGAGTACCAGTTACAACGAGATGGTTTTCAGTTATATTTTTGATTAATTCATTAGAAAACGCATCTGTATCTATTGCATACGGCAAATATGATTCAAATTCTTCGCCTCTTATAGTTTGTCCTTTTATCTTCCTATCTGTAAATGTTATAGACTTTAATTGTCCCTTTTCTAAATTGCTATACACTTCTGAAAACGGTATTGTTGAACTTGCCTGTGTAGTTTCAAAATTTACAAGTCTAAGACCAAAAGCTACAACAAGTATAACAACTATAAAGAATATACTTTCTTTAAATAAATTTTTCAATTATGTCCCTCCTGTTAACATCATACTTTAACTGTATTCTAACTACTTTGTCAGTACTTTCATCTATTTTATAATCTTCTGCAATTCTATATCCGAATAGCCACAAAATTCCGTTATCATCACTAAAAATAGGATACATATACCTTTCTTCTACAGGTATTTTCTTATCAATCAATATATCTTTTATCTTTTTTGTGCCTTTCAATCCTATCGCATTTATTTTATCCCCATTTTCTCTATTCCTTATCACCAAGTCGCCTTGTATCTTTGAATAATCAAATGCTTTTGCATATTTAGTAGTCGGATATCTTAAACATTCTTGCTTTGATATAATATTTGAAATAACTGTTAAATTTAACTCATCTACTCTTGTATACCCATTTAGATTTATTTTGTAACTGTATTTTTTTTCCTCAATTACTTTTTCTTTTAAGGTAAATGTCAATTTACCATAATTTACATATACTTTTAACCCTCTTGGAAGATTTAGCATTTTCCCGTTATCTTTATCCATAAGCTCTATAATATCATTTATATGAACTGTTTCTATATTGTCTAAATCTTTCAATATCGATATTATTGCCATTCTGACTATTCTTCTTTTTATTGACTTATCAATATTTTTTAAAAGCTCTATATCCAATACTGTTTCATTGTCATCTTGATATGATTTTATAAGCTCATAGTTTTCTTTAGCAACATTTTCTATAAAATTATAATCTTCCCTTATTATATTTGCAGTTCTTGAAAGTATTTGTTTAATATTCGAGGAATAATTTTTTTCCAGATACGGTATGAGATTTAATCTTATTTTATTTCTTGTATATTCATCTTCAAAGTTGGTTTTATCTATTCTCGGGTTTAGATAATTTTCTTCACAGTATTGCAATATATCATATTTGTATATGTCCAACAAAGGTCTTATTATACCGTCATCTCTTATGTAGTCCATACCTCTTAATCCTTGCATTCCTGAGCCTCTTAGTAATTTCATAAGTACTGTTTCGGCTTGATCATCAAGATTATGTGCAACTGCAATCTTATCTATTCCTAATTTTTGTTTTATATCAAATAACATTGTATAGCGCACTTGTCTTGCCATATCTTCTATAGATTTACCTTTTTCTTTAGCAAGAGCAGGTACATCTTCACTTTTCAGAAAAAATATAACTCCGTCTTTTTCGCATACTTCACTACAATATAACGCATCTTTTTGCGCATCTACACCACGAATTCTATGATTTAAATGCGCCGCATATATTGTAAGATTATATTCTTCTCTCAATTTTACAAGTATGTCTAAAAGACATATCGAATCAGGTCCACCGGAAAGTGCAACCAATATTTTGTCTCCGTTTTTTACCAAATTTTCTCTTTCTATTGTTTCTTTAACTGAATATATTAGCATATTAAATCCCCTAAATCTATATATGTTCAAAAGCTTCATCCATTAATCAAACAATAAACTATTTTATATTTTTGACAGTTATATCAAGTATATTTAATCCATTAAATAAATCTTTAATATTTATATCATATTCTATATTTATTTTATACAGTAAATCATCAGTATATTTTTCTATATTCAATTTTTTTGTAAAAATTTCAAGTTCAAAGCTTCCATAATCTGTATTATATAAAGTTTTTGAGCTGATTCCCTCTTTAAAATACATAGTTCCGCAGTTTTTTCCATATCTAAGCATAGTTACAGAATCTTTTTCTATTTTCAAAACTGTTGTATTTCCATTTAAGCCTGTTATTTCACTTTCTTCATATTTTATTAAATCTATATTTTTAACAGACTTTATACTGCCTAATGACTCAAAATCTATATTATCTTTCTTGTTTGAAGTCAGATCAATTTGTAATGTATTAATCTTTACAGTTACATTCATAGCCATTTCCTTATCATATCAATTAAATATTATACCACAGTGATTAGAGTTAGTCTATTACATATAAGAATATACTTATTCTTTAACTGCAACTTACTATTTCAATGCCTGATTTTGTAGTATTTGACAAAAATATATTTTTATATTCATTTTTCAAATAATCATATGCTCTTTGTCTTGTTTTTTCTTCATCAAATATTGCATATACCGTTGTTCCGCTTCCGCTCATCATAGTAAAACTTGCACCTATTTTATAAAAATCCGATTTTATTTTTTCTATTACAGAAAATTTATCAGATATTACAGGTTCAAAATCATTATAGAAGTTTTTTCTTATTAAATCTAAATCTATATTTTTTATTCCTTTTAGAAACTCAGCACTCCGCTTTATCTTTTCACTGTTGTCATAGAGCATAAATGCTTGATTTGTAGGCATATTATCATCAGGTTTTATTATTATAAATAAAAAATTGTCTGATTTTACATCATTTATTTTTTCTCCTATCCCCGCAACATACTTAGTGCCTCCAAATAAGCAAAAAGGTACATCTGCACCAACTTTTACGGCAATATCTATTTTCTGATCATCACTTAGGCTTAAATTATATATATGATCAAGTCCTATTATTACAGCAGCAGCGTCACTGCTTCCCCCACCTAAACCTGCTTGCATCGGAATTTTTTTATTTATTTCTATGTCAACGTCTATTTTTGATATTTTGTCATTTATAATCTTAGCTGTCTTATACATTATATTTTCTTTAAATTCTATATCTGTTGTTTCATCTATTATTTTTATGCCTTGATTATCATTTTTTGTTATTTTTATATCATCATACAATGATATGCTTTGATTTATCATAGTCATATCATGATAACCGAAGTTTGTTATTCCGTTTATTTTCAAAAAAAGGTTTAACTTTGCATTCGCTCTTAGACTTATATTTTGCATATTAATCACCAAAAATCTAAACTTAATTATTTAAAACTTTTCTCGGTTTTGAGCCGTCACTCTTACCTACTATTCCGTTTTTCTCCATATCATCCACTATTCTTGATGCCCTATTGTAACCTATCCTAAATTGTCTTTGCACCAATGATACAGATATTTCTCCATTACTGATTGCAAACTCTACGACTTTATCATATAAATCGTCATCAGATTTACCTTTTTTATCAGTTTCAAGTACAATATCATCTATCTGTTTCGATACTTCTTCCTGTTTTTCTTGTAAACCTTCTACAGGATTATTTATTTCTATAAATTCCGTTATTTTTTCTACTTCTTCTTCTGTCAAAAAAGCTCCTTGTATCCTTATAGGTTTATTCATACCGATTGGAGAATATAGCATATCTCCTTTACCGAGCAATTTTTCAGCACCGCCGGAATCCAATATTGTTCTTGAATCTGTCTGTGATGATACTGCAAATGCTATTCTTGAAGGTATATTTGCTTTTATAAGACCGGTTATTACATCTACTGACGGTCTTTGTGTTGCAACTATCAAATGTATACCGCAAGCTCTGGCTTTTTGTGCCAATCTGCATATAGCTTCTTCTATTTCCTTTGGAGCTACCATCATCAAATCTGCAAGCTCGTCAATTATTATAACAATTCTTGGCATTTTTTCTGTTGATTTTTGATTGTAACTGTTGATATCTTTCGATTTATGTTCTGCAAACAAGGCATATCTTTTTTCCATTTCATTCACTGCCCAAGCTAATGCCTGAGGTGTTTTCTTCATATCTGTTACAACCGGTATTATAAGATGTGGAAGTTTATTATATATAGACAATTCTACAACTTTCGGATCCACAAGTATAAGCTTGACTTCTTCAGGTGAATAATTATAAATAATGCTACATATTATTGTATTTATACAAACAGACTTTCCTGACCCTGTAGAACCTGCAATAAGTGCATGAGGCATTTTTGTTATATCCGATAATATAACCTCACCGGATATATCTTTTCCCATTGCAAAAACTATATTATAACTGTCTTTTTTATCTATACATGTCTTAATTACTTCTTTAAAACTGACTGTCTGTGATATTTCGTTAGGAACCTCAACTCCTATAAATGATTTCCCCGGAATTGGCGCTTCTATTCTTATAGCTTTTGCTGCAAGAGCAAGTGCCAAATCTTCTGTAAGATTTGTTATCTTACTCACTTTAGTTCCTACTTTAGGTTTTAACTCATATCTTGTGATTGTCGGACCTACAGCTATGTTTTCTACCTTAGCTTCTACTCCAAAGCTTGCAAGAGTTTGAGTAAGTGCTTGTGCATTTCTTAATTTTTCTGTTTTATCTTGAATAACAACTTTTTTATATTCATTCAATAATTCTATAAGAGGCTTTTTATATATTTTTTTCTTAGGGCTTTCCAATTTTAAACCTTGTGATAGATTTATATCATCTTCATCTTTTTGATTATCATTTTCTATTATTGTTTCTATTTTTTCTGTTTCATTTTTATCAAATTTTATACTGTCTAAATTGCTGATTTTTTTGCCAATCACATTGTTTTCATATGATACATCATTTTTAGATATATTTAGTTCTTCAGTTTTTATTGCTTCATTTTTTTCTTCATAATCTTCTATGCAATCATCTTTTATATTTTCATCCTGTACATCATTTACACCTGTTATTTTTACATCGTTTGAAATATTATCGTCATATCTCAACAATGTTTTTTTCGTTTTTTCTGAAATATCATCATAGCCAGGTGCATCATTAAAATAATTGGCAACAATGTCATTAATTTTATTTTTTCTTTTTTATATTCTTGTCGTTTTTCTCTTTTAGACTTTACCTCTTGAGTTTTATTATATATATTATGCTTAGTTAAATCTACAATGCTGATTAATTTTTTTCTTTGATATTTAATTACAAGATATAAGAAGGAAAAAAATACAAAAAGCATTATACCTGTTTTTCCTATGAGCTTATAGAAAAAAAATGATGATATATAGCAAATTATACCAAGACCTTTATATACTTGTGCATCTGATACTATATTTTTTAAACTTTCAAAAGAAATACTGCTGTTTTCTTGCAGTTGTGATAAATTAAAAGCTGTATATATTAACATCAGCATAAGCATAAATATTGTCATATCTATTTTGTTCAAATTTTTGAAACTATATGTATTATAAAATATAAGTTTATACACTCCTAAAACAATCACTGTAATGGATATAAAATAAAAGAATTTTGAAAATAATACTAATATTACAAATTTGACAAATCCTCCGATAAAACCGATATTTGGCATAGACACTATTATAGTTAATATCAAAGCTGTACTTATCATTATTAAAGCCCAAAAATTTTCATTAAGCTTAGATTTCTTTTTTATATTTTTCTTTGAAGTTTTCTTTGTTTTTTTTGCCATATTCTATCCTTAAATAATACAAGTCTTTCCTTATTAATAAAAGAAAGACTTGTCATAAATCATTTTAAATATTCAATAAATTCCATAGACTATAACAATACTTTTCTTGAAAGGTTCAATCTGCCCTGTCCGTCAATTTCTGTTAATTTCACTTCTACAACATCGCCCTCTTTGAACATATCTTCTACTTTTTCCAATCTTTTTTTATCCATTTGTGATATGTGAAGTAATCCTTCTTTTCCAGGAAGTATCTCCACAAAAGCACCAAACGTCATTATTTTTGTAATTTTACCTTTATATATAGCGCCTACCTCAGGCTCTGCTACTATGCCTTCTATTATAGATTTTGCTTTTAGGCACATTTCTTCATTGTTGGATAGTATTGATATTTTACCGTCATTGTCTATATCGATTTTCACGCCTGTTTCATCTATTATCTTGTTTATTATCTTTCCACCGCTACCTATTAC
This sequence comes from Peptoanaerobacter stomatis, assembly GCF_000238115.1. GTDB lineage: Bacteria > Bacillota > Clostridia > Peptostreptococcales > Filifactoraceae > Peptoanaerobacter > Peptoanaerobacter stomatis. Next base: position 59,783 of record NZ_JH414556.1, read on the forward strand.
ATCTCTTATCTTATCAGGGTTTATCATCATATTAATTATCATAGGTGCATATGGTGATAAATGCTCTCTCGGTTCTTTTATTACTTTTTGCATTTCTCCAAGTATATGAAATCTGCCTTCTCTTGCTTGTGATAATGCACGTCTTAATATATCTTCATCTATACCGGAAATTTTTATATCCATTTGTATAGCTGTGATACCTTTTTTTGTGCCGGCAACTTTAAAGTCCATATCCCCCAAAAAGTCTTCCATACCTTGTATATCTGATAATATAACTACATCTTCCTCATCTTTTATAAGCCCCATAGCTATACCAGCAACCATATCTTTCATAGGTACACCGGCATCAAGAAGTGAAAGTGTACTTCCACAAACACTTGCTTGTGATGTTGAACCGTTTGATGACATTACCTCAGATACAACTCTTATTGCATACGGAAACTCTTCTTCAGAAGGAAGTAGAGGCTCTATAGCTCTTTGTGCAAGGGCTCCATGACCTATTTCACGTCTTCCAGGTCCTCTTGAAGCTCTTGCCTCTCCTACTGAAAAAGCCGGGAAATTGTAATGATGCATATATCTTCTTTCAGTTTCTTCATCCAAGCCGTCAATTACTTGTACCTCAGACAATCCTGCAAGTGTAGTTATTGACATTACTTGTGTTTGACCTCTTGTAAATACTGCACTTCCGTGAGTTCTTGGTAATACACCGACTTCACACCATATAGGTCTTATCTCGTTTTGCAATCTGTTGTCAGGTCTTACCTTGTCTTTTACTATCATATTTCTTACTTCTTTTTTAGTTATATTGTATATAACTTCATCAACATCTTTCAAGTTATCAGGAAAAATCTCCGCAAAATGCTCCATAGCATCTTGTTTTACTTTTTCCATATTATCTTGACGTTCTTGTTTATCAACAGTTTTTATTGCATCTTTCATTTTGTTGCTTGAATATTCTTCAACTGCTTTTTCTACTTCTTCGTCAGGTTTAAATACATAATAATCATCTTTAGGTTTACCGACTTCATCAGCTATTTTTTGCACAAAATCGCATATTTTTTTGATTTCTTCATGTGCAAAAAGTATAGCATTCAACATAACATCTTCACTGACTTCATTGGAGCCTGCTTCCACCATCATTATAGCATCTTTAGTTCCTGAAACCACAAGATACATTTCTGATTTTTCTCTTTGTTCCAAGTTAGGATTTATTATAAATTGATCATCTATCAACCCTATAGATACTGAACCTGTTGGACCGTTAAACGGTATAGATGAAACGCTTAGAGCTATTGATGAGCCTATCATAGCTATTGTGTCAGGATTTGCATCTTTATCCATAGATAAAACTGTAGCCACTACTTGTACATCATTTCTATAACCCTTTGGAAATAAAGGTCTTATAGGTCTATCTATAAGTCTTGAAGTAAGTATGGCTTTTTCAGACGGTCTGCCTTCTCTTTTTACAAAACCGCCCGGAATTTTTCCGGCTGAGTATAATCTCTCCTCAAAATCAACGCTTAACGGGAAAAAATCTATTCCATCTCTTGGAACATCAGAATTAGTTGCAGTTACCAATATAACTGTATCTGCATATCTTATTATACAAGAGCCGTTAGCCATTTGAGCTATCTTGCCGATTTCAACGCTAAGCGTTCTGCCTCCAAGCTCCATTTCAAATTTATTACACATATTGAATATTCCTCCATATTTTGTAAAAAAAGAGCAGGACTATCCTGCTCTTTTATACAGATTACTTTCTTAGTCCAAGACTCTTTATCAATGTATTATATCTATCAAGACTTTTCTCTTTAAGATATCTAAGTAGCGATCTTCTGTGTCCTACCATTTTCAAAAGTCCTCTACGAGAGTGATGGTCTTTTTTGTGAAATTGTAGATGCTCATTTAACTCATTTATTCTTTGAGTAAGTAGAGCAATTTGAACTTCTGGAGAACCTGTATCTCCTTCTTTAATTGCATACTTAGTTATGATTTCTTGTTTTAATTCCTTAGTCATTATTACACCTCCATAAATTTTTAAATATGTCTATGCCAAGTGAAAAGTCGGTGTCTCTACCCACATAGCATAAACTTAACTATTGAATTTTAGCATATTTTTTATATAAAGTAAATATATTTTTAGATTTTTAGCAATTTTTTATTCGAATAATATTATATTTTAAAAATAAGTATATATTTTTACAAAAACTTATTCAAAATAATAATTTAAATTATACATTAAATCTAAACAATATAACATCTCCGTCTTTTACTATATATTCTTTTCCTTCTGAACGGATAAGTCCCTTATCTCTTGCAACCGCCATATTACCGCCTATTTCTACAAGCTCGTCATAACCTATTGTTTCTGCTCTTATAAATCCTCTTTGTATATCAGAGTGTATTTTGCCGGCCGCTTCCGGTGCTTTTGTACCGTTTACTATTGTCCAGGCTCTTGTTTCATCTTCTCCTGTAGTCAAAAAACTTATTAGACCAAGCAATGAATAACTTGCTTTTACCAATTTTTCAAGACCTGATGAGTCCATTCCCATATCGTTTAAAAATTCTTTTTTCTCATCTTCTGAAAGTTGAGATAATTCTTCTTCTATTTTAGCGCTTATAACCACAACTTCTGAATTTTCTTCTTTTGCAAACTCTCTTATTTTTGCTACATATTCATTACCTTCTCCATTTAATGATACCTCATCTTCTGATACGTTTGCAACATATATTATAGATTTATTTGTAAGTAAATTGAAATCCTTCATTATTTCCAATTCTTTTTCTGAGAAATCTATTGTTCTTGCTGATTTACCGTCTTCCAATACAGCCATTATTTTGTTTATAAGTTCTACTTCAGATGCAATTTTCTTATCGCCTTTCAATGCTTTTTGAGCTTTTGCAAGTCTTCTTTGCAATATTTCTATATCTGAAAATATCAATTCTAAATTAATCGTTTCTATATCACGAAGAGGATTGACATTTCCGTCTACATGCACTACATTGCTATCGTCAAATGCCCTTACAACATGAACAATTGCCTCAACTTCTCTTATATGAGACAAAAATTTATTACCTAAACCTTCTCCTTTGCTTGCGCCTTTTACAAGACCGGCAATATCAACAAATTCTATTGAAGTGTGAACAGTTTTTTTTGAGTGATTTATCTCAGATAATTTATCAACTCTATAATCAGGTACTGCAACTACACCGACATTCGGTTCAATTGTACAAAAAGGATAGTTTGCAGATTCAGCACCTGCCTTTGTAATGGCATTAAACAGTGTACTTTTTCCTACATTCGGAAGTCCTACGATTCCAAGTTTCATATATGTATTCTCCTTTATTTTAAGGTATAATTTATATTTTTAAATACTGCCAAATAAAACTCTTTCATAATCAATTATATATGATTGTATTCTTATATTTACAAACATAGAAAATTAAAAATATGATTAAGCAGATATAGATTATATCAGATGAATTTGTTTTTTTCAATATATTACAAGTATATATTTACAATTAAGCAAAATAGTAAAAAGACTTTTAAACCAATATAAAAAATATTAGTAAAAAAGTCTTTTTGTTTATAATTAATACTTGTATTAATTTATTTATTTTATTCTATTGTATAAAGCACATCTAATACGGTCTTTTCTATTTCTTTTAAAAGATTTTTTGATTCTTGCATAGTTTTTGCTTTTGTATAGATATACAGTTTTATCTTAGGTTCTGTTCCTGACGGTCTTAATGTATACCAACAGCCGTCATCATATAAAAATCTTATTGCGTTTGTCTTCTCTATATCTATCTTTTCTGTTTTATTGCTCATCAAATCTATCTTTTCTTGTTTTTCATAATCTGTTATTTCTGCAACTGACGCATTTCCTATTTGTTTTGGATATATATTTCTTATTTCCTTCATCATTCTTGATATTCTTTGTTGACCTTCTAAGCCTTCCAATACTACGGATATTGTATTTTCGCTATAATATCCGTACTGTTCAAACAACTCATTTAACACATCTATAAGTGTCTTTCCTTGTTTTTTATAATATCCGGCCATTTCTGCAAGTAACAAAGCTGATGATACCGCATCTTTATCTCTAACAAATACTCCAGGGTTATAACCTATACTTTCTTCATATCCGAATACATAAGTTTTTTCGCCTGTCTTATCCCAATCATTAGGTAATGCACATATATTTTTGAATCCTGTAAGCACACTTATCATTTCTACACCGAATGATTTAGCAATGGCTGTTCCCATATCTCCTGTAACTATTGATTTAATTATTGCAGGATTTTTAGGTATTAAATTTTTATCTTTTAGTGAGTTTAATATATAATTTATAAGTAAAACTCCTGTTTGATTACCGTTTAAAGATATGATTTCTCCTTTATGAACGACTTCAACCGCAAGTCTGTCTGAATCAGGATCTGTCGCAATCAATATATCTGCATTTTTTTCTTTTGCAAGTTTTTCACTATATTCAAAAGCTTTTGTATCCTCAGGATTAGGATATTTTATAGTAGGAAATGTTCCGTCAGGATTTTCTTGTTCTTTTACTACATATACATTTTTAAATCCTTTTCTATCCAGCACTGTACGAACAGCTATATTTCCTGCTCCATTAAGCGGTGTATATACTATTTTTACATCTTTATTGACTTCACTGTCATCTCTCATAGATAGTGAAAGAACTTTTTCATAATAAGCCTCGTCCACTTCTTTGTTTATATAGACAAGTAATCCTTTGTCAAGAGCCTCTTTTTCAGATATTACACTTGGTAAATCAAATATATCCATTTTATTTATTTCTGCAAGCACTTTGTCGGCTATATCATCTTTTATTTGAGAGCCTTCTTGCCAATACACTTTATAACCGTTATATTCTTTCGGATTATGACTTGCAGTTATATTTATTCCTGATGCACAGCCGTAATATCTCACTGCAAATGAAAGCTCCGGAGTAGGTCTTAAAGAATCAAATAAATATGCTTTTATTCCATAGCTTGCCATTATTAATGCTGACATTTTTGAAAATTCGTCTGAGCATATTCTGCAATCATATGCTATAGCTATACCTTTTTTCTTAAAATCTTCTCCATATGATGAGATTACTTTTGCCAGTGCATTAGTTGCTCTTGCAACAACATAGGAGTTCATTCTGTTAGTACCTGCACCCAATTTTCCTCTTAATCCGGCTGTACCGAATGACAATTCTTGATAAAATCTATCTTGTATTTCTTCTTTGTTGTCTTTTATAGACTCTAACTCTTTTCTGCTTTCTTCATCTAATTTTTCATTACCAAGCCATCTTTCATACTCTTTCATATAATCCATAACATTACCTCCGATTATTTTATATTTTATAGATTTGTAGTAAAACACAGATTTTAAAATTTATAAATATTAACATTGTTTCTACGATATAAATTGTATATCTTCATCAATTATATAATGTTTTTTTATAAAAATAAATGTAATGTGGCATATTTTTTATTTAATGAAATATTATTTCCAAAAATCTCTACCTGAATTTTTAAATAATTGCATAGCAAACAGTGTTTTTAAGTCTAATTTTTCTTCATTCTTAATTATATCATCAATCTCATCTTGACTGTACATATGTATTGTCAAATCTTCATCTTCTTGCAAATAATCATAGGATATATCTCCTTTGCAAGTGCAAAAAACAAGACTTGCACACTCATCTGTAATTCCTGGAGATAGATATATATTTTTAAATACTTTCTTTATTTCAACAAGCTCAAGTCCTGTTTCTTCAAACAACTCTCTTTTCACACAATTTTCTATATCCTCATTATTATCTACTAATCCTGCTGGGATTTCATATATATAATGATTTAGTGGTACTCTATATTGTTTTACAAGCACCAATTTTTCTTTTTCAATATGATAAGGTGCTATTAATACAGCATCTGTAGTAGTATTATGTGTTAACAATCTGTTTTCATATTCTTTTAAAGATACTCTTGATACTGAAGTCCATTTTTTAGAATTGCCTATTTTATTTACATAATCAACATCATACATATTTAAAAATTTTGTAGTAGCCAATTCTTTTATAGTCTTAATTTCAGGTTTCATATAATTCTCCATTTATTCTTCATCATCACATTCATAATAATCAATAAATTTTTGGAATGTATCATTCATTTTTTTATCTATCTCATTTCTTTTTAGTCCCGTAAGTATTTCAAGACCTTCATCTACTGTAGAAATCGCATATATATGAAATAGACCTTTTTCACAAGCTTCTATAACTTCTTTTTTCAAAATTAGGTTTTGTATATTAAGTTTAGGTATTATAACACCCTGTTTACCTGTCAAGCCTTTCATTGAACATATTTCAAAAAAAGCCTTCTACTTTTTCATTTACACCGCCTATTGGCTGTATTTCTCCTTTTTGACTAACAGAGCCTGTTACTGCTATATACTGTTTGATAGGGATATCTGCTATTGAGGAAAACATCAGATAAAGCTCAGTGGATGATGCACTGTCTCCATCTATATAACCGTAATTTTGCTCAAAAGTAATAGATGTTGTAAATGATAAAGATTTATCCTTACCATATCTTTCTCCAAGATACCCTGATAAAATCATAACTCCTTTATCATGCGATGAACCTGTATTTTTTACTTCTCTTTCTATATTTATTATACCTTCTTTTCCTATATAGGTAGAAGCTGTTATTTTTGAAGGTGAACCGAAAGAATATTCTCCCTCCGATATTACAACAAGTCCGTTTATTTGACCTATTTTCTCTCCGTCTATATCCAAAAGTAAGGTTCCGTCTTTATACATTTCATATAATCGTTCTTGATATTGATTATTCCTGAATTTTTTGAATTCCAATGACTTTAATATATCTTGTGCATCTATTACATCTTTGTCCTTATCAGCAATATAATTGGCTTCGTATATCAATTCCATAATCTTGTTGTATCTTGATGAGAGTTTATTTTTATCTTCAGCCAATCTGTTGCTGTATCTTATCATCTCAAATATACCATCTCTTGAAATATATTTAAGTGATTTGCTTTCACAATGAGATTTTAATGAACGTGCAAAATTCTTCTGATTTTCAACATTATTATCCATTTGAGTGTCAAATTCCGACAATATTTTAAATAATTTTTGGAAATCATCATCATATTCATATAAAAGGGCATAAGTATCATAATCGCCTACAAAAATAACTTTCATATCAATATCAATCTTTTCAGGCTTTATAGAAGTGGTAAGTATATAATTGTTGTATTCTGATAATGAATCTATAGTAGCCGTCTTATTTTTCAAAGTTCTTTTTATGCAGTCCCAAGAATATGGATTTTTTAAAACGTCATTTACATTAAGTATCAAAAAACCGCCATTTGCTTTTTGTATAGCTCCGGCTTTTATATCCAAAAAACTTGTGATGAAAGAACCTTGCTTGTTTTTGTACTCCATATATCCGTTTAAGTTATAATAAGTAGGATTTGTTTCTATTATGACAGGTAATTTTTCAGCGGTAGAATTATCAACAAAAAGATTTACTTTGTACCTGTCAAAAAATGATTTATTCACCTTCATAGCTGTGAATATAACCTTATTTTTTGAGTTGATTTGTTTAAATTTTTCCAAATTTTGCAATATATCATCTTTCATATTTTCGAAATAAGTCAGTATTTTTTTGTCATATGAATAGATTACTATATATTTTTTAAGTATTGCTTCTATTGCCGTTAAAGCTATATTTTTGTCATAAGTTTCAACTATATTGTTATATTCTTCCTCTGCACGCCTTAACTCATCTAATGTTTTTGTAAGCTCTTTATGTAATTTATTAGATGATGATCTGAATTTTGCAAAATCTTCTTCCGTCAATTTTTCTATATCTTCTTCACTAAGTAGCGAATAATCTTTGTTTAAAGGCATACTTACAAGTCCATCTTCACCTATGTGAAATACGATATGCTTTTTTATGGCTTTTTCATTCAATTTATCTATTATTTTTTCTACTTTATTTTCATAATCTATAGAAAACTTCATAGATTCATTTCCATATTTAACAGATGTAAAATCTTTTGATAATCCTTTTCTTATAGAAGCAATTGCTTCTTCTATATGTTTTTGGAATACTTTTCCATTTCCTGCCGGAAAAGATATACTTATAGGTTCATATTCGTTTTTAAAATTATATACATATACATAGTCTTTTAATGATTCTCTGCTGAAATTATCTTTTGCATAATTCTCGGATACTTTTTTTACATAGCTGTTCCTACCTGTACCTGTTATCCCGCATACATATATGTTATATCCTTTTACCTTCATATTTATTCCGAAATTTATAGCTTGACAGGCTCTATTTTGACCTATCATATCTTCCATAGGTTTCAAATCTTTTGTAGATTCAAATTTAAGATTTGTTATCTTTATATCGGAAGTCATCTTTTTAGGCGAAACTTCATATTTTTCAATCTTAATCATAAACAACCTCTTCATTTTATATATTGTAGAGTTTTGCAAAAATTAATTTAACTTATTCAATACTAAAATTCAATAAAACAATAAAAAATAGTATTGTGTAAGTTTAATAAAATACAATATTATTTTAAATTTATTATATAAATCATCTATTATTTTATTAGAAAATTAGTATAAAATTGATAATAAAATAAGAACAAAGATATCATCCTATCTTTGTACTTAAATCTTTTATCATATCCTTTTGTAAATCTATAAGCTTTTTTCTTCTCTCTAACTCATTTTCTAATTTTTCTATTTGATACTTCAATCTTGTAACTTCTTCAAATTTATTACAGACATTATTTGAATACGGATATATGTTTATTATAGTATAACCATATTGAGATTTTGTCATTACTACGAGTTTATCATCATACTCTATACATAAATCATTGAATATGTCTAAATAATCTAATTGTTCATTTATCTTTTCAAAAAACTCCTTGCCGAAAACATCGCTTACTGATTTAAGATACGGATTTTTTATATTCAGCAATGAATATATATTGTCTGAAAAATACTTAACAGTCCATAAATCATCCACCATAAATGTACAATATGGTTTGAGTTTATTTTTATTGAAGTTTATACTTTTAATTTCGTCTTCATCTTCATATTTACTCTCCACCATTTTCAGCATAGACATAACTTTATCATAGTTTATCTTTGTACCTATCGCAAGAATATTTCCCTCTGATTTTGATAGTTCAAATTTCATAATACCGTCAAAATCAGGAGATTTAATATAAGCCGTACTACTTACTCCACTATCGTCATACTCTATGAAGTTTTTTTCAAACTCTGCATAATTGTTTAATTTTTGAAAAAATATATTAAATTTTTTGTTTTTTGAAACAACATTTTTATTTTCATCAAATATACATATCATATAGTAGTTATCATTAATAAGGTCTAAAAAATTGCTTTCTAACATTCTGTTCTCCAATAGCATATTTATTTGGGTTAAAATTAATAAGCATTTTTCATTTTCATAAAAATCTTGTGAAAATGTAATATACTTTTATTTTTTATACCCATATTTTTGTATTAAAAGCAGATTTTATAAATATAGTAAATGATATTGATGAAAATCCCCCATTCCCGCCCTCACTTAATATAGTCAATGTTCGGTAATTACATTTACAAAATAAATATACGCTTGTACATTATCTGGGCATAACAATTATATTTTTACCTGCCCTACGGTACTATTATTGTATTAAAGAGGTTTATTTCAAACCGCTAAGATAACATTCGCCCTATTTAAGCTACCAACTTAATATTATAATAATTTAAAATTTAATCAAATAAAATCAATATCTGTCTTCCAATTAGTCTCTTGTAATTTATTATCTATCTGTCTTATATTTTTAGCAATTTCATCAGCTTTTTTCTGTAGCTCTTTTACATCTATAGCTGACAATATACGAATTTCCTTTCTTGTTGCTCTATAAGCTGTACGACTTGCCGTATTTATAACATCTCTATATACGGACAATTTAACAGATAACGCATCTTTTTGAGCAATCATAGCTGTAAGTGGTTTATTATCAACAATTGTAGTACAATTTGTAAGATTTATTGCAGACATAAGCTTATTTAATTTCTCTACTGACAAATCGAGTTCTTTTATCAATTCAATCGGATCTTCTGCAGTTGTTTCACCTTCTTGAACAATACAGTTATTTTCTAAACGTACTCTCAACTGTTCAATATTTCTATTCAAATCTGCACGTTCTTGCAAAGCTTCAGCCAATTTCATAAAAACCTCCCTATTTTATATAATATCAATATAATGTTATCATATAATTGAACTCAATTTTCTCATATAAAAAAATATAGTGTAAATACTGAAATAATAACATTTATAAATACAACAATATATAGCTTGACATAAAAATTAATATATTTTGTATGATTATTTTTATACCTTTTTTACATAAAATCTAACAATAATATAAAATTTATTATATTTTATGATAATTTTAAATATAATTTATAATATGATAAGAAAAATCAAAATATAATTTTAATAGTAGATATTTTATAATAGAGATAAGCAATTATGTAGTACATAATATTTATGACATTTTAGTACAAAAAGAGACTGTTGCAAAATACAGTAATCATAACAGCTAATTGAAACGGTGGTTTGCACTATCCCTATAAGGGCATAATACTTACAACCTCTCAAGAGATGCTGAATAAGTGTCCTCAACTGTATAATATTTTTCAGACTGCTGCTAAAGCAACTTTATTTATGCCTATTTATCCTTGCTATCCGTAAACCGGTCAATGTATTCTTTGAATGATATTTGGTCATATTTGGTTGCAAATACTATCACTAATATTTTTATAGCGGACATAATTTTATGAGACAATTTTTATAATTAGGATGAATTTTTATAAAAGTCATGACCACCCGTCCAACGGGTGGCTTGCTCCGGGCTATAAGCCCGTGTTACTAGGCCGGCGTCTCAAGGCGCTGGCTTTCTCTTTAGGCTATGGGAATGCTGCTTACACAGCATTCCCACAGCTCCGTTCAAGCCATATTGCTTTTGACTCGTCGCTACCCCTCAAGGGGTATTGTTACTACTTAGCTCTAACCCTTAAAAGGGTCTTCAAATTCCTTTACACTCAATTTATCCAATGCAATGTCATGTTTCTCCTGATCCTGAATGTACTTTCTTATAGTTGCTTCATTCAGCCCTACTGTACTAACATAATATCCTTCAGCCCAGAAATGACGATTCCCAAATTTATACTTTAAATTTGCGTGTTTATCAAATATCATAAGTGCACTCTTTCCTTTCAAATACCCCATAAATGATGATATACTTATCTTA
>NZ_JH414557.1 GCF_000238115.1 Peptoanaerobacter stomatis
AAATGTATTAAATACACTGAAAAACTTAAATTCACAAGAAAGATTTTGTATAGAAATAAAAGATGATATAATAGAAGAAAATAATGCAAAATTTGAAGTATACAAAGATTTGGTTAAAAAAACAGAAGAAAAATGTAATTTTAGTATAAATATATATGATTTCACACAATTATATTTCGGCTATTCGTCTCTTGATTACGTTATATTTAAAAACAATATTTCATTAGAAAAAGATGAATATGATATATTAAAAACAATATTTTTACAAAAAGATAATTATTTTAACGATTATGTATAATCAAGTTAAGAATACAGCTTTTATCAAAAAAATTGTTAATGCTTAAAAATATAATTTAATTTCAGACAAAAAGTAAAACAAAAATATAATATTTTAAATAATACAAATTTTATTAATAAAGTGAAGTTTATATTTAAAAAAATTATTATAAATCTGATTGCAAGATATCTATTATCAAGCAAAAAGATAGATAAATAATATTATTGTTTCTGACTATATAGGAAAAATCCTTAATATAAGGCAATACCATCATATTTGCAACTAAAAATATTTTATATTATAATATTTGAAAAATATAACATTTGAGTTGGTTAATTACACAATACTATGTGATGAGTGCGTCTTGTCATATAGTATATTTTTTTGTCAAATTATAATTAATATACTTAAAAATATAAATATTCATTATTCTATTAACTTTCAGTATCAGTATAAAAATAATATAAAGGCTTGGAGGGAATGTATGCAAAACAGAGTGGCAATAATAGGCATAATAGTAGAAGATAATACCTATATAGAAGAGCTTAACAACCTGCTACATAAATACAGTCATATAATAGTAGGTAGAATGGGAGTACCATATAGAGATAGAAACATAGGCGTGATAAGTATAATAGTGGATGCACCAAGTGACGAGATAAATACTTTGTCAGGTAAGCTTGGAATGATAAAAGGCATAAATTCAAAAACTATGTATGCTAAGGTTGCAGACAAACATGAATAATTTAATTCACAAGATAAAAAACAGAGATGAACTTACAAAGGAAGAATTATCGCATTTATTAGCATTAGATGATTTTTCGGAAATTTTCAGACTTGCTGATGATATAAGATATGAAAATTTTGGAAATTACGTGGATATAAGAGCAATATTGGAATTTTCAAATTACTGTAAAAGAAAATGTAAATATTGTGGTCTCAACTCTACAAATAAAAATGTGAAACGCTATCGTATGAGCGTTGATGAAATTTTAGAAACGGTAAAGACTGCATATGATGCAGGATATAAAACCATAGTTTTGCAGTCCGGAGAAGACAACTACTACACAGCAAAGATGATAGGAGATATTGTAAGGCAGATAAAAAAATACACTTCTATGGCTGTAACTGTAAGCTCAGGTGAGTTTAGTTATGAAGACTACAAATATATAAAATTATGTGGAGCAGACAGATATTTATTAAAACATGAGACATCTGATAAAAAAATATATTCATATTTACATTCATGTGGAACTCTTGAAAATCGTCTTAATGCACTTAAAAATATAAAGTCTCTCGGATATTATACAGGCAGTGGCTTTATGATAGGACTTCCTTTTCAAACTCTTGATACCATTGCAAACGACATACTTACTCTTGTGAGCATACCTTGTGATATGGCAGGGATAGGACCGTTTATATCACATAGTGATACACCGCTGAGAAATTTACAAAATGGAAGTACAGAGCTTACCAAAAGAGCGGTAGCACTTACAAGAATAATGTTGCCTAAAGCTCACTTACCTGCAACTACTGCACTTGGAGTTATAGACTCAAAAGAAAAAGATAATATATTTTCTTGTGGAGCAAATGTTATAATGAGGAAAGTTACCCCACAAAAATATGAACAGTATTACAGTATATATCCGTCAAATATAAAAGTGAGTGATATATACAAAGAAAGAAAAATTTTAGAACAACAGATAAAAAATTTAGGAAGAATACCTGTGTGATACGAGTATAATACTAATACCAATATTAGTTTGATTAATGGATAAAATTTATATAAGTTGTTTATTTTAAGTACACTTAATTTTACTTAGCCAATAAATTATTAAAAATATCCATTATTCTATTAATTTTTAGTATAAATTTGAATATATTTTTGGTGTTACATGGCATTTTAAACAGGTTTCAATGTAATTTTTTATTATTAATATCAAAAAAATAAAAAGGTGGTGTTTATATGTATAATCCAAAATCATCAAAAGCACAAGAATTTATAAATGATAAGGAAATATTGGATACAATAAAATATGCAAAAGAAAACGGTAATAATATTGAACTTATAGAGCAAATACTTGAGAAAGCTGAAAAAATGAACGGCATAACACATAGAGAATCAGCAGTGTTATTGGAATGTTCGGATAAAAATGTATTAGAAAAAATATATTCAATAGCAAAAAAAATAAAAGAAAGAATTTATGGTAAAAGAGTAGTTATGTTTGCGCCTCTTTATTTGTCAAATTATTGTGTAAACGGATGTACTTATTGCCCATATCATCTAAAAAACAAGACTATCAAAAGAAAACAATTATCTCAAAAAGATATAATAAGAGAAGTTACAGCTCTACAAGATATGGGACACAAAAGATTGGCACTTGAAACAGGAGAAGATCCTGAAAAATGTCCGATAGATTATGTGCTTGAAAGTATAAAAACAATATATTCCGTACATCATAAAAATGGAGCAATAAGACGTGTGAATGTTAATATAGCGGCAACAACGGTAGAAAATTATAAAAAGTTAAGAGATGCGGGGATAGGAACATATATACTTTTTCAAGAAACTTATCATAAAGAAACCTATGAAAAAGTTCATCCTACAGGTCCTAAGCATAACTATGCTTATCATACCGAGGCTATGGATAGAGCAATGGAGGCAGGGATAGATGATGTGGGTATAGGCGTATTATTCGGACTTTATCAATACAGATATGATTTTATAGGATTGATGATGCACGCAGAACATTTGGAGGCTAAATTTTGTGTAGGACCTCATACTATAAGCATACCGAGAATAAGACCTGCAGATGATATAGACTTGAATGAATTTCCCAATGCAATATATGATGAATTATTTAAAAAAATAGTGGCATTAGTAAGAATATCGGCACCTTATACAGGGATAATAATTTCTACAAGAGAATCACAAAAATCAAGAGAAGAAGTTTTGAAAATAGGTGTATCACAAATAAGTGGAGCATCATCTACAAGTGTAGGAGGATATGAGCAAAAAGAAAGCGAAGAGGATAATTCTGCACAATTTGATGTAGATGACAACAGAACATTGGATGAAATTGTAAATTGGCTGTTAAAATTGGGATATGTGCCAAGTTTTTGTACAGCCTGTTATAGGGCAGGGCGCACAGGTGACAGATTTATGAAACTTGCAAAATCAGGTCAGATTGTAAATGTATGCCAGCCGAACTCACTTATGACACTTAAAGAATACTTGATAGATTACGCAAGTAATGACACAAAGCAAAAAGGAGAAACAGTTATATTAAATGAACTCGAAGAAATACAAAGAGAAGTTGTAAAGAAAAAAGCAAAAGATTATATACATCAGATGCAAGAAGGAAAAAGAGATTTCAGATTTTAATATATCAAAATTTATTTTATTGAAATGAAGAAGGTAAAAAATAATGAGCTTAAACGAAACTCCAAGAGGAGAAAGAATTCATATAGGATTTTTCGGTCGAACAAATGCAGGTAAGTCATCAATTATAAATGCCATTGCCAATCAGGAGGTTTCAATAGTATCAGATATAAAAGGAACTACGACAGATGCAGTTTTTAAATCTATGGAAATAGCCGGAATAGGAGCTTGTGTGCTTATAGATACGGCAGGATTTGATGACGACAGCAATCTTTCAGAAAAAAGAATAGAGAAAACTGAAAATATTTTAGAACGTACAGATATAGGAGTTGTAGTATTTGCAGATGATGATATATCAAAAGAGCTTGAATGGATAGAAAAACTGAGAGCCAAAAAAACTCCTGTAATAGCCATAATAAATAAGATAGACGAAAATAAAAATACAAAATTATTACAACATAAAATAGAAAAAATAAATCTTAGAGCTATATCTGTAAGTGCAAAAGAAAAAAAGAACATACAAAAAATAATAGAAGAATTGAGAAACATAGCATTAGATATAAAAGAAAGCTCCATATGCGGACATTTGGTAAAAAAAGATGATGTTGTACTGCTCGTTATGCCACAGGATATACAAGCACCAAAAGGCAGATTGATATTGCCGCAAGTACAAACTATAAGAGATCTATTAGACAACAAATGTATAGTTATATCAGTAACGGCAGATAATCTTGAAAAGGCATTTAAAATCTTAAAAGAACCTCCTAAATTGATTATAACGGATTCACAAGTTTTTGCAAAAGTATATGAACAAAAACCGCAAGAAAGTGCATTAACATCATTTTCCGTTTTATTTTCAAGACATAAAGGAGACATAGATATTTTTGTAGAAGGTGCTTACTCCATAAGCAATTTAAAAAACGGAGATAAAGTGCTTATTGCGGAAGCTTGTAGCCATGACCCGCTTGATGGAGATATAGGTCGTATAAAACTACCGGCTCTGCTTAGAAAAAAGACAAGAGCCGATTTGGATATACAAGTTGTAAGCGGTAATAATTTTCCCATAGATTTAAGCGAATATTCACTCATAATACACTGCGGCAGCTGCATGTTCAACAAAAAATATGTTATGAACAGAGTAGAGCAGGCAAGAAATCAAGGAATCCCCATAACCAATTACGGCATAGCAATAGCATATATGAATAATATTTTAGAAAAAATAAAAAAATAATATAGAGATAAAATATGAAAATTATGTATTTAAAATAATATAATAATTTTCATATTTATTTTATCAATAGCAGTAATTATGTTGTAAAAAACTTTTTTCATATTTATTCTATTATCAGACTAAATACAGATATTTTTTAATAATGCTCAAATATATTTTGTTTGAAAAATAATTTGAGCATTATTAATTTAAACAATGTTCAGTATAAATTATCAATATATTATATTTTAAAACAGATTAAATGGATGTATAATAAATATAATATGAGGAGATGGTTTAATGATAAATATAGCAATTTGTGACGATATATCATATATATGTAAACAAATAAATACATATATACAAGAATTTTACATAGAGACTGAAGAGCAATTTGAAATATATATAGCAAATGACGCAGAAACTTTATATGAAATTATGAAAAAAGAAAAAATAGATTTGCTTTTCTTAGATATAGAATTACCTGATATAAACGGAGTTGAAATAGGAAATTACATAAGAAAAAAAATGCAGGATGATGATATGCAAATAGTTTATATATCGGGTAAACAAGACTACTGCAGAAGTCTTTTTGATATAAGACCTATGAATTTTTTGGACAAACCTTTTACAAGAGAAGACATTCATAAACAGTTAAAAGACTATCTGAAACTTTGTAAAAAATTTTTTCCGACATTTTCGTACAAGATAGGTCAGGATACATTTTTTCAAAAAATTGATGAGATAACATACTTTGAAATTGTCGGGAAGAAAATAAAAATGGTAACAAAAGCGTTTGAAATTTTATTTTATGCAGATATGAATCAAATAGAAAAAGAACTTGATAAATTTTATTTTGTTCAAATTCATAAATCATATTTAATAAATATGGAAAAAATAGAAAAATACGGCAGTAAAGAGGTTGTTATGAACGGAGGAAGAAGAATTGCCATAAGTAGAAGTAAAAAAGACGTTTTTTTAAATAAAGTCTTGGAATTTGAAAAAAATAAACTATTTACAAAATTTTGATTAAAACAAATGTAAAATATTCAGGAGTTAATATGCCGATTACAAAATTATTTATGCCGTTTTTAAGTGTTTTTTATATTTATATAGTACATTTAATGGTCAATGCTTTATCAAATGAAAGAGTAGAAGAAAATGATAAAAAATATTATCTTAGATATATAGTATCTTATATAATAGTCGTTTTTTTTTCTACAGTAATCCAAAAACCTATATTTAATCTATTTGCGAGCTATACAGCTATTTTTATTATATTGAACAACTATTGTTATGATTTAGTTGACAAAGCTTTTAATGCTTTATATATTGATACTGTTTTACTTATTGCCGAGATTGTTAGCGGGACTTTTTTAGGATATGCTCACATAATTCCTACAAGAGACATAGAAATAAAACAAGTTGCAGATTTGATTATAATGCAGGCTTTCAGCTATATAGTAGCTTTGATTTTAGCAAAAGTGAAAAAAGAAAAAAATAATAAAATAGATGATTTTACAAAATATTATTTACTTATAGTTCCTCTCTTATCATTAATTCTGCTCATATTATTTTACTCATTTGAAAAAATACAGCCGGTTCAAACTTCAATTCTCACAATACTGCTGTTATTGATAAATGTCATTACATATAAAGTGTATATAAATACAGTTAAAATAATTACTTTCAAAAAAAATAAAGAAGTCGTGGAAGAACAGAATAACTTTTACAAAAATCAGTTAAGACTGATGAAAGAAAGCGAAGAAACTATCAAATCATACAGACATGATATGAAAAATCATATGACCGTTATAAATTCTTTAATTGATAAAGATGAAATTGAAGCATTAAAAAAATATCTGAACGAAATAAGTAACATAAGTTTTGACAATGAAAAATATATATCAAGCGGAAATGAAATAATAGACAGCATAGTAAATTATAAATTAAATTTAGCTGAAAACGAAAAAATAAGATTTATTACAGATATTTCAATTTCTACAGGCTTGCATATATCATCTTATGATATGACGGTAATACTCGGCAATATATTGGACAACGCCATAGAAGCATCTAAAAAAGTGGATGAAGTTGAAAGAAAGATTATATTAAAAATAAAAGAAGAAAACGGTAAATTTATCATATATATACAAAATAAGTTTAACGGGAATTTAAAAAATAACTATGAATCTACAAAAGATAATGAAAAAGAACATGGTTACGGAATAAAAAATATAAAAAAAGTAGTTGAAAAAAATAACGGTATATGCAAATTTGAAATAATTGACAAAAGTATTTTTACAACATTGATAGTATTCATAATACAATAAATAAAATATTGCAGATATCTTCAATTTAAATGTGTTTTAGTATTATTTACCAATTTTTCCAAAAATCGTGTCAATTTTTCCAACTCTATTGATTATATATTAAAAATTTTCGATAATAAAATCAGTTAATTTATTATATTACAGCAAGGAGTATACCTGATAAAGATAGCATCATCACAAGGCTATGATGAAAATACGGAATATGAGTTTATAATTACAGATAAAATATCAAACAATCCTGTTTTTAAAACAACAAAAAGCGGAAAAATAGTGCAACTTACGGACAAAGCCGTTTATATAGACGGTAAACAGGCGGATATGAACTGGCGTTACAGATACAGCATTAACTATACAAGAAATCAGGAAGTTGATACATCTCCGATAACTATGATCAATAAATCTTTTTATGAAAACGGAACATACAGCGGACCGCAAAATGTTAAATCAGATGATTGTATAGAAGTTAAAATGACAGGTTTTTCTTATATGTATTTTCATAATAATTTAAATACGGGAGAGTATGAATTTTATTATATAAAGCCAAGCGAAATGATAGCTTCAGGTTATTATTCTTTTTATGTAGATGTAAATACAGGAAAAGCAATAGATACCGAGTGGAATTGGTATGCAAGAAAACTTCAAATGCCACAAGATTTAAAATAATTTGGATAATTTTCAAGGAGGGAATATGATAAGTTCTATAAGCGGTCAAAATAATGTGCATATACTCACAGTAAACAATAACAAGATAAAAAACGACCAAGATGATGTCAATGTAATGCTTGATAAAAAAGATCAAAGCCAAAAAGATATTTTTGCAAAATTTGAAAAAGCTGCAGGAAGAAAAACAATATTTTTGGGAGATATCTATGATTCTGAGGGTTATATTGACGAATTTGATAAGGTTTCGAGAGAATATCGTGATAAAATGTGTGCTGTAGAAGAAAATGCACGCTATGAGATAAAAGGCAATCTACACCGCAGGAGGTGTGATTTTCATTTTGCATATATAATATCTCCGACAGAAACAATAAATGAAATGGAAGAAAAATACCAAGAGTTAAAAAAAGGCATATTGGAAAATTATACAGGAGAAGAACAAAAAAAACAACTGTCTGCACTCGATAAAGAGTTTAAGATTGTAATGGACAAAAATGTAGTTAGACCGATTGAAGATACAATTAATTATAACAGGGGCATAATTTTTCTTTTGGAGTTTTTTTCAAAAATTTCAGATTCTAAAAGTCATTTTGGAAATATAACAAAAGGAGATATTGAGCGTTTTAAAAGTGAAATAGACAAGATAAAAAAACAGTTTGAAGAGTTAAAAAAATCATTAGAACAAATTCATGAAAAAGAAGGAGTTCTTGATTATATTGCAAAGATTGGAGATATGATGGCTTTAAGTTCAAAAAATTTGGCAAAGTCATTTAATGCAAAATTTAAAAAAGTAGACGAAAAGGCAATAGAAAAATTAGAAGAATTTGGAAAACTGTCAAAAGAAAAAGAAAAGTTACTCAAATACAAAGATAAAGGAAAAACAGACGAAGAAAAATATCAAAGTGCAGCAAAAAACAAAAAAGAACTTGAAAAAATAGACAAAAGGATAAAAAGTTTTGTAGAATATGAATTAAAAATACGATAATAAACAATAAAAAAATTAAAGAGGACTTCTAATACAAAAATGCAGAGGTTCTCTTTTTATATTCTGCGGGAGTGTAAAATAGTTTTGTGAATAGCCTTTCTTATGGTAAAACTATGCTTAATTTATTAAAGCGAATGATATTATTTTTTTTGAACCGTATTCAACTCACCTTATATAAAATGTTATTAAAAAATATAAAAATTTCTGATTTTTACATATTTACCTATTTAAAAAAATATAATTTTTTAGCAGTATAATTACATCATATTTTTAATTAGTACTTTGTATTATAGAGTATGGCTATTTTTTTGTATTGGAAAAATAAATAAAAGTATGATATAATACTATGATTATAGCTATTTAATTATAAAATTGTTTAAAAATTTTACTGAACATTATCAAAAAATATTTACTTAAATTATATTAATACAGCCAAATCAGTTATACTAAAAGTTAATAGAATAATGGATGTTTTTGTTTTCAAAAATTTATCAGCTAAGTAGAATTAAGTATACTTAAAATAAACAACTTATATAAATTTTATCCGACCGGTATTAGATATAAAAAATATTGATAAATAAGGCTATATAAATATTCAATATTTTACTTTTTAAACAGTGATAATATAAGAGTTATATTTTTAAAAATTAAATAACTATAATCATAGTCTATTATTTAAGGGGTGTAGTATGTTTAATGAAGAGAAAAAAATTGCAGTCTTGATAGATGCCGATAACGTGTCACCTAAATATATAAAATCTCTTTTGGATGAAACATCAAACTACGGCACTATCACATATAGAAGAATATATGGAGACTGGACATCACAATCTCTTTCAGGTTGGAAATCTGTAATGCTTGAAAACTCTCTTAATCCTGTGCAACAATACAGCTATACAACAGGGAAAAATTCTACCGACTGCGCAATGATAATAGATGCCATGGATATACTTTATTCTAATTCGGTGCAGGCTTTTTGTTTAGTGTCAAGTGATTCCGATTTTACAAGGTTGGTTATGAGATTGAGAGAAGCGGGTATGCTTGTCATAGGTATGGGAGAAAAGAAAACTCCAAAGCCTTTTACAAATGCTTGTAGTTTATTTAAATATCTGGATGTATTGGTTGAGTATGAAGAAGAGCAAAACGATGAAGAGAAAATGGATATAAAGGAAAAATTGCCTATCGAGGATAACCAATCACCTGATAAAAGCTATATCACAAGTATAGATGACATAGAAAATGTAATATTGAAAATAATATTGGAAAAATCGGATACAAGCAAATATATGAACATAGGCGAAATAGGTAACAGCATACTCAAAAGATATCCTGATTTTGATGTGAGAAACTACGGATATTATAAATTATCCACATTTTTGTCAAACCTCCCTTCAATAGGCATAGTCAAAAAGGAAAATTCAGTTAAAGCATATATAAAAGAAAATAATGAGATAAGAGATATAATATATACTATTTTGGAAGACAATGAGTCAAAATCAGTAGATATGGGAAGATTATCTCAATTGTTATTAGAAAAAATACCACAATTCGATGTAAAAAACTATGGATATAATAAATTCTCTAAATTTATATCATCATTTGATGAATTTGAAATAAAAAGTAGCGGACAAAGAAACTGTATAAAAAACGTCAGTATTAAGGTTTCAAGGTGACCGGATGAAAATACAAATAATACCTATAAAAATTGGTGATATGAATACAAATGAAATAGTAATAGAAAATTCTCAAAAAATAAAGGTAGCTTTTTTTGACTTATTGTGGAATAATAACGAAATTTGAAGTACCTGATTCAAACGGGAACTTTGAAAATATAATAAAACATCAAAAAGATAATCTGTATGACAAAAATTCGCTTGATTATGGTAATATAATAATGATAACCTCTGATAAATCTTCATTGCTTGATAAAAAAGAGTATATATTTATGGATGATATGGAAATTTTTTCAAAATCAAACATTTCAGAGTATGAGTTTGAGACATTTAGAGAAAAAGATTTAATAAGAGTCAGTTTAAAATCTACTACGCTTCACAGCAACGGTTTTAATATAAATAAGATTATAAAGTACAGCTTGGATGAAGAAAATAACTTCTTAATAGATTATGAAATAGAATCTGAAAAAAGCATATCGCTTAACATATTCAACAATTTGAGTTTTAACATAAGACCTGAAGATGAAGAGGGAATATTAAATCACAGGCTTCTTATTCCAAGCAAATTTTTCTATCAAATATCTTCTAAAGAGGCGAAAATAAGGAAGCTCAGTGTAGAAAAGACTCCGTTTGATTTTTCATATTTAAGAGCAATAAAAGACGGAGTTAACAGCCATTATGGAAGAATACACAAAAATGAAGTATATAATACATTGTTTGAACTGGAAAATATGGATATAGAGCCAACAGTAAGTATATATCAGGAAAATTCAAAAAGATTTTTGAATATTACTACCAATAATACTCATATATTTGTAAATTCCAACAATATAAGTAATAATGAATTTATAAATATAAGGTTCTATGATTTTATATTAAATGATAAATGGATGAGATTGGAGTTTCCTGTTATAACACCGGATAATAAATATCATAAATTCATAAATTACAATTTTAAGATTATGTAGGTAAATAATATGAAAGTAGTAGGGATAACAGGCTCAATTGCAAGCGGAAAAAGCGAAGTAAGTAAATATATATCATCAAAAGGATATAAAATAACAGATGCAGATTACATATCAAGAAACATAACCAAAAAGGGTAATATAGGATATAAAGTGATAATTGACAATTTTGGTCATGTAATTGATAAATCAGAAGAAATAGACAGAAAAAAACTTTCGAACATTGTGTTTAATGACAGCAAGCAACTTGAAAAACTTAATTCTTTATTACATCCTTTGATATTTGAAGAAATTGACAAAAATATAAAAGCATTTAATAAGGAAAAAACAGTTTTTTTAGATGCACCGCTTTTGTTTGAGACTATGCTTTATAAAAAATGTGATGAGATTATACTGATATATTGTGATGAAAAAACTCAAATAGAAAGAATTATCTTGCGAGACAATACAGATGAGGAAAAGGCAAGACTTATAATAGAAAAGCAGATGAGTGTAGAAGAAAAAATGAAAAAAAGCAACTATATAGTTGAAAATAATACAACATTGGACAAGTTGCATTTTAAAATAGATGAAGTATTGAATATAATAATTAGGGATTGATATGAAGATTAAAAAATGGGTAATACCTCTTTTTACAGTTATATTTTTAGTGATATTTTTCAAAGTAGCAGGATTCGATGAGATTAAAAAAATTGTTTATGAATATTCGCATCCTGTAAGATATGAAAATATTGTTGATAAATACAGCAAATTATATAATGTTGACAAGGAGCTCATATATGCAATAATTCAAAATGAGTCAAAATTTTATACGTTTGCGAAGTCAAAAACCGGCAGTAAAGGATTGATGCAAGTGTCGGATGTGACTTATGAGCATGCTAAAAATGTAATAGACATAAAAAGAGATGATATATATGATAAGGAGACCAATATAGAGGTCGGAGTATGGTATCTTTCGCATCTAATAAGTAGATTTAAAAATGAAAAGTATGCTATATTAGCGTATAATGCAGGACCTGAAAATATATCGGAATGGATAAATAGAGGTTTTTTAGATGTGAGCAAAGAATATACAAGTTGGAATATACCTTTTATAGAAACCGGAATGTATATAGAAAAAGTTATAAAATCTAAAGAATACTATTCAAAATTGTTTGTATCAGGAAAATATAAGTGATTGAAAAATGCTGTAAATTTTGAAAATTATGGCACTATATATGTATTTTTATAAAAGATGAAAAAAGTATGGAATAAAATAGATAGAGGTATTTTTATGAACAAATCGATTAGAAAAGATATATTAATTGTATCATTTGCGTTGTTTTCTATGTTTTTTGGAGCAGGTAATGTTATATTTCCTCCATATTTAGGGCTTACAAGCGGAAGTGATTTTTTATTGTCAGCTCTCGGTTTTATTATTACGGGTGCCGGTTTACCTATACTCGGTATAATAGCTATTGCCAAATCAGGCACATTTGACAACTTTGCAAATAGAGTTTTTAATAAATTCCCGCTAATTCTCGGAACTTGTATAATGATTGCAATCGGACCGCTTCTTGCTATACCTAAAACAGCGGCGTTAACATATGAAATAGGGATTAAAACATTATTTCCAAGCTCAAACTCATATATAGCGATAATAATATTTTTCATGGTAACATTGTTTTTTTCATTAAATTCGAGTAATGTTATAGATAAATTAGGAGCAATATTGACACCGTTATTACTAATATCTTTAATAATACTTATAGTAAATGGAATAGTAAATCCTTTGGGAGTACCAAAAGATTTAAAAATTGAAGGTGCCTTTTCAATGGGCTTTGTTAATGGATATCAGACTATGGATGCTTTTGCTTCAATAATGTTTGCAATGATTATTATAAAGAGCATTTCACAAAAAGGCTATAAAGATGAAAAACTTAGAAAGATAACATCAGTTACAGGTTTTTTTGCAGGATTGGGACTTGCACTTATATATTTCGGACTTTTATATATAGGTTCTTGTGCGAGCGGTTCAGTATCACCAGATATAAGCAAGAGCGATATGGTAATATATATAGCTGATCAAACTATGGGATATAAAGGGAAATTTATACTTGCAATGATAATAAGTTTTGCGTGTCTTACAACTGCAATAGGTCTTACTACAACAGCAGGGGAATATTTTGAAACAATTACAAACGGAAAATTAAAATATAAACTTACAGCTGTATTTACATGTATATTCAGCGCATGTATGGCATATTTGGGTGTAGATAAAATAGTAGCCTTTTCAGCACCTATATTATCGGCACTTTATCCGACAACTATAATATTGATAGTGTTTAATGTAATATCTGTAAAAAACAAATATATATATAAAGGTGCTTGTTTGCCTGTGCTTATATATGGAATATTGACATCAATATTGCCAAAAGCGATATCTGAACAGGTAAATGCTGTTTATCCTATGTTTACGGATGCTTTTGGTTGGTTGCCGTTGGCAATAGTCGGAGGAGTTATAGGCTATATGGTATCTTTAAAAAAATTCAGTATTGCTGAATAATAAAGTTGTAATAAAAAAACAGTTATATTTCAAATAGTTGATTGATATATAACTGTTTTTTGTATTTTTTTACTGATATTGGTTTAATTAATTGACAAAATTTATATAATCTTTTTATTTCGATACTATTTTCTAATAAAATTATGGATAACTTGTATAATTATATAACTTTAATTTAATATAAATAGTCTACCGGAAAAATTAATTATTATGATTTTTCATTATTCTATAAGATTTTAGTATGAGTATGCTCATTATATTAAAAAATGTCTATGCTTACTAAATAATAGAGCAAGCTTAATTATTTTTATTGTATATTACAGTTATAGAATTTTACATTGCCTTTAAACAGTTTAGGATAAGTGTTATTTAAAAATTCACAATTTTCAAATATTATATTATTTCCGTTTTCTGCATTAATAAAAGAAAAATATGTGCTTGTTTCATTATTTTTAATTAAAGAGCTTACTACTTTTGAATCATAGCAATTTGTAAATTCAAACATTGAAAATTCCTTACAATCTCTAAATATACAAGACGATAAATTAATATTTCTACTGTTATTGAATGTTACACAACCATATGTACATTCATATATCTCTGAGTTTACTGCGAATAAATCGGAAACATTTTCTCCAATTATTCCATATGTTCCGCAACCATACAGTTTGCAATTTTCGATATATATATTAGAACTGTTTGTAAGGTTGATAACTCCACCTGTGCAATATCCTGTCTCAATTGTGTGACCTGCTATAATATTTTTAATTTTAATATTTTTGCAGTTTTCAAAAGGAAGCACATTTGAATACCTTGGAGTGACTAATAAAGTTGGAACAACGCCATCTTTGGCATCTATTATAATATTATTTACATTTGATATGATATGTTCTTCCCCGTCAAAAGTATACTCAGTTTTTATTGCAGGATTTGATATTTTTTTAACTTCACTTAAATTGTATTCTGATGCTGTTAAAATAATTTTTGTATTGTTTTTTATATTATTTAGGAGTTCCGTTGCGTTAGATACTTCTACAACTCTATATTTTACAATTGAAACAGAACTGTCGTAAGGGTCCCAATCAACAGTGCAATCCAAGGCTTCTGACACAAGTCTCAACGGAACTAAAGTAACACCGTTTTTGTTTATAGTTGCAGGATTTAAAGAATTTTTCTTGCCATTTACAGTATACGAATTTTTTTCAATTATAATAGTTTTTTTAGATTTTTTATCTTTAATTTTAGCAGTTGCAGTTGATGAATCCCATGAAACAGTGCAACCTAAATTTTCTGATATATCTCTAAGCGGTACAAATGTTGTTCCGTTTGATATAACAGGAGATGTTTTCATACTAATTTTCTTTTCATTTATGTACACTGTAATTGATTTTTCTGCAAATGTTTTGATTGGCAAAATGCTTATTAAACATATAAGCAGTAAAAAATATGTAATAGCTTTAAAAAAATATTTTCGTTCATGTTTCATTTTGAATACCTCCTAATTTTGTAATTTTTTAAGTGATGAATTTTTCAATTCATTTATTATGTATATTAATCTAATACTAAACACGAATTAAAAATACAGTATAATTATATATTAAAAAATTTGTGTTTTTGAAAACTTCAAATCATCTAAAATTTAGCTATTTTATAATTAGTATTATTAAAAAAGTATATAAGATTGATACATAAAAATATTTATAATAATTTTATATATTTTTTAAATTTGAGATTGGTATTGATAAATTTTTTACAAAAAATTACTGAAACTTTCAATAATTTTTTGTAAAAAATAAGTAAATCCATATTTAAGTTAATTTATATTCTAAACTTAAATTTCATATATTTTATTAAACTTCTACAAAGTTTATTTTCATATGTTGTCAAAGTAGTCTACAATATCTTTAAGGTGTTTGTTGTCTGTCAGTACAGTTATTGTATCTCCACCTTTTATGACCGTATTTCCTTTTGGAATTATTTCGTTGTCTAATCTTTTTATTGAAACTATTAGTGCATTAAACGGCATATCTATATCTTTTATATACGTTCCTGAAATAGAGGAGTCATAATTTATTATGAACTGATGCAATACTTTTTCATTTATGTAATTATTTTCAGTTTCTTGAAGTGATGAATTAAGCATTCTTTCAAATAATTCTTCATAAATAGGTTTGCATCTACATATTTCAGCTACTAAATATGCTGTTATTGAAACCATACATAAAGATAGTATGTGTTCAAAGGAACCTGTCATTTCTGTTACAAGCATTATTGATATTATTGGTGAGCGTACTACACTTGAAAGCATTGCAGCCATAGCAAGTATAATAAAATTTACAAAATAATCGTTGTTTATATCAATCAGACTAAAATGAGCTATTATGTTATAATAAATTCCTCCACCTATAGCACCTATCACAAGTGTTGGTAAGAATATTCCGCCTTGAGCTGTAGAGCCGTAGCTTATGGCTGTAAATAATAGATTAAGTACAAGTATCATAGTTAACAGTTGTATGGATACTCTGTTTGCAACAAGACTTTCTATTACGTGATGTCCGCCTCCTAAAACATATGGAAATGTATAACCGAAAATTCCGGCAATCAAAAATGCTATTATAGGTTTAAATTCATTTTTTATTGGCAGTTTTTTATAAAGTGTTTGTATAGAAAGCAGAGTTTTATTAAAACTTACTCCAATAAGTCCGATTATTATTCCAAGTATTATTATATGACCATATTCATTTAAACTGAGCGGTGTTTTTACGGAAAATGAAAAGCTTGGTGAAAGCCCGAATATGGTCTTGCTCATAAAGTCGGCGATAACACTTGCTATTATAGCCGGTACAAGTACTAAATGTGAAAAGTTTTTATGTATTTCTTCAAGTACGAAAATTGTACCTGATATAGGAGCTGAAAATGCTGCCGATAATCCTGCACTTGCACCTGCGCTTATCAAATACCTCTGTTCATTTTGATCACGCCTTAAAAATTTTGCAATAAGCTTAGCCGTGGCGGCCCCTAATTGTATAGAAGGACCTTCTCTACCAAGTGATAAGCCTCCAAGCGCTGCAAAACTTCCACCTACAAATTTGGATATGATAGTTTTTAAGGCGTCCATATTAAATACTCCCATAAGCTCTCCTTGAACTTGTGGTATACCGCTACCGCTACTTAAAGGCGCCCACTTTACCAATAGTCCGACTATCAAGCCAAGAGATGAGAGCAGTATTATCAAAATTAAAAAATATGTAAAATTAAGCGGTATAGAGTACAAATATCGACAAATTTTTTCCATATAAGAGAGAAAAAATCTGTAAGATACAGATACAAAACCTGCACCTATTCCAACCAATATACCGTCAAATACCAATGTTTTTTTCATATTTGTGAAATTATTCAATATGTCTTTTGTATATGATTTCAAAATTTTCTCCTTTCATATTTTTTGTAATTATTAATTAATATTATAACATAGTGTAAAAAACAATGTAAGATATATTTAAAAACATTTTCATAAAAAAAATTTTAAATTAAATTGACAATTTAGATTTTTTTTGTTATTATTGTTAAGGTAAATTTCATATAGAAATTTTTGATATATTACCATTTATTTTTAAATAAAATATATGTTTGTATGACAGATTTTATATTTAATAAATAAATTGGTATATTGTAGTTTTTTTGCGGGTGTAGCTCAGTGGTAGAGCCCCGGTCTTCCAAACCGGTTGCGAGGGTTCGATCCCCTTCACCCGCTCCATTTTTTATAAGATAGATTTTTTATAAAAAACACCATTCACAGCAATGGTGTTTTATTATTGTAAAAATTATGATATAATTTATAAAATAGTTTGAAAGTTGTTCCAACAGATTTTTTATACTAATATCTATTGAAACTATGGTAAATTATATTGTATAAAAATATAAATTATAGCAATTTTTTAAAGTTATATATACTTAATCATTGAGTAAAATTTGCACTGTAAAACGTGTAGAATGAGGCGAACGAATATATATTGAATGAGTGTACTAAAGTTACACAGATGAAAAATATACCGGTCCAATGACGTAAATACATATTTTTATGTCAAATTTCGATAAACTAAAATTAAAATGTGCATCTATAGTTCAAGGGATAGAACGCTCGCCACCGAAGCGAGAGATATGGGTTCGAGTCCTATTAGGTGCACCAAGATATAATGAGGTGAGTTATGAAGGTAGAGTTATTGACATATACACCAAATCCTGATTATGTAGTAGCTATGTCAGCTAAACTATGTTATTCTAAAACGGGAGTGGATAATATAAGAGATAATCTTGATGATGAAAAAGTACAAAAATTTATATCACATTTGACAAGTATAGGACATCAAAGTCCCATAGAGCACGTAAGTTTTACGTTTGCGATAGAAGGTATAAGCAGAGTATGTACGCATCAATTAGTAAGGCATAGGATAGCAAGTTACTCTCAACAGTCTCAAAGATATGTTAAATTAGAGCAATTTGAGTATATAATTCCGCCACAAATAGCTGAAAATGAAAAATCAAGAAAAATTTTCATAAAAGCTATGGAGGATGATCAAAAAGCATATGATAAAATAGTTGATGAACTCATTGAAGGCAATATTGAGCATTTCATAAAAGAAGGGTATAGTGAAAAACAAGCTAAATCAATGGCAGAAAAAAAATCTATAGAAGATGCGAGATATGTTTTTCCAAATGCGTGTGAGACTAAAATTGTAGTCACTATGAATGCGAGAACTCTCATGAACTTTTTTGAACATAGGATATGTGAAAGAGCTCAATGGGAAATAAAGGAAATGGCATATCTTATGCTTGAAGAAGTTAAAAAAACCGCTCCTAATCTGTTTAAAAATGCAGGTCCTTCCTGTATTTCGAGAAATAAGTGTAAAGAGGGTGCTATGAGTTGTAGACATCCAGAAATACCGAAAACAAGGATGGAAGAAATGGATAGGAAGATAAAAGATAATCTTTAATATTGAACAATAGGTGTGGAAATAAAATGAACTATATAATTGGCAAAAATCCGGTAATAGAAGCTATAAAAAATGATAGAGAAATAGATACAATATATATAAAATCAGGTGAAAAAGAAGAAAGACTTAAATATATAATATCTATAGCAAAAGATAAGAAGATATTGGTAAAAGAAGTCGATAAGAAAAAATTGGATATGATGAGTGAAAATGCAAATCATCAAGGAGTTTTGGCACTTATAAGCGAATATAAATATTATGAGTTTGATAATTTACTTGAAGATATAAAAAATAATAGAGAAAAAGGCAAAAAAAATCTCATACTTATACTTGATAGAATAGAAGATGTTCATAATCTCGGTGCGATAGTTCGTTCAGCTTATTGTGCTTCTGCAGATGCAATAATAATACAAAACAGACGTTCGGCGCAGATAAATCAAACAGTTGAAAAGACCTCAGCAGGAGCAACATCATATATGAAGATATGTAGAGTATCCAACTTAAATGATGTAATTCAAAAATTAAAAAATTCAGGTATATGGATATACTCACTTGATATGGGAGAGACTCCATATTTTGATACGGATCTTAGCGGAGATGTAGCACTTATAGTAGGGAATGAAGGCAAAGGTATAAGCACACTTGTTAAAAGAAATAGCGATATGATAATATCAATACCTATAACAGGAAAAATAGATTCACTTAATGCAAGTGTATCAGCATCAATAGCTATGTTTGAGGTTGTAAAGCAGAGAATGAGGAAGAAATGAAAAGATTAAAAAAAATCCTCATAGTTGACGGATATAACGTCATAAATGCTTGGGAGGACTTAAAAAAATTATCAGAAGAAAATCTTGAATATGCAAGAGAAAAATTAAATTATGTAATAAGTGAATATGCACAATTTAAAGGCTATAAAACCATAATAGTTTATGATGCGTATAAAGTCAAAGATTCTGTTACAAGATATGAGAAAATAAAAAATCTTGAAATAGTTTTTACAAAAGAAAAAGAAACAGCAGACACATATATAGAAAGATATATAACTGAGTTAGGCCCCAAAAAATTTTTGGATATTACAGTTGCAACAGACGATATAGCAGAGCAACAGGTAGTGTCAGGTAAAGGTGGAAACAGAATTTCTACAAGACAATTATATATAGAAGTAAATAATGCACAAGTAAAAATACAGGAAAAAATACAAAAAACAGTGAAAAATAAAAGAAATACATTAGATGATTTTTTAGATAAAGAAATGATAGAAAAACTAAATGATATGAGAAAAAAAGATTTATAAAAGTAAAAAGGAGAATAAATGTTTGTAGATATAGCAAAGATAACCATAAAAGCCGGAGATGGCGGTAACGGTTGTGTAGCTTTCAGAAGAGAGATATATGTACCGGATGGAGGTCCGGCAGGCGGAGATGGTGGTAACGGAGGCAATATAATTTTCAAAGCTGATAATAATCTTAGAACTCTGCTTGATTTCAAATACAAGAAAAAATATGAAGCTGAAAACGGACAAGATGGAAAAGGCTCAAATATGTATGGGAAAAACGGAGAAGATTTAATAATAAAAGTGCCTGTTGGAACAGTTATAAGAGACACAGACACCAATCTTGTAATAGCAGATCTTAGAAAAAATGGACAGGAAGTTATTGTTGCCCATGGAGGTCATGGCGGAAAAGGAAATTCACACTTTAAAACTTCTGTAAGACAAGCACCGTCATTTGCAAAATCTGGAACCAAAGGACAACAATTTGAAGTAAATCTTGAGCTTAAGCTTTTGGCGGATGTAGGGCTTATAGGTTTTCCAAATGTCGGCAAATCTACATTTTTATCTATAGTTACAAAGGCAACACCTAAAATAGCAAACTATCATTTTACAACACTTACACCCAATCTTGGAGTAGCAAGTTTGAAAAATGGCGACTCATTTGTTATAGCGGATATACCCGGTCTTATAGAAGGAGCATCACAAGGAGTAGGGCTTGGTTTCGATTTTTTAAGACATGTGCAAAGAACAAAGATACTTATACACATAATTGATATAAGTGGTTGCGAGGGCAGAGAACCATTAGAAGATTTTGAAAAAATAAATAAAGAATTAAAAGAGTTTGATGAAAAACTTAGTTGTAAAAAACAAATAGTAGTGGCAAATAAAATGGATTTATTATTTGACCACAGTATATATGAAGAATTTAAAAATGAAATAGAATCAAGAGGATACAAAGTATTTGCCATGTCAACAGCAACTGTACAAGGTGTAGAGAATATATTGAACTATTGCTCACAATTGTTATCACAAATAGAAGAAGAAGAGATATTTGATGAAGAAGAGTACTACACAGATGAAAAAGCTGTGAAAAAATCAACTGATGATATAAAAATTACAAAAGAAAAAGGCATATATAAAATAGAGGGCGATAAATTGGAAAGATTGTTGTACTCTGTCAATTTCAATGATTTGGAATCAATGAGACATTTTCAAAGTGTATTGGAAAATACAGGCATATTCGACATGCTTAGAAAAGATGGAATACAAGACGGAGATACAGTATCTATTTATGGATTTGAATTTGAGTTTTATGATTAGAGAAGATTTTTGATAAAAATCAATATGCTAATTTTAAAAATCAATAGAGCAATGGATATTTTTGCTTTAAAAAATTTATTGGCCAATTAAAATTAAGTATACTTACAATAAAAAACTTATATAAATTTTATTCATTGATTAAACAGGTATTAGCATAAACAATAAAAAATTTATTATATTAAAAAGAGCTTTTGCCATTATTTGTAATTTTGCAACAGCTCTTTTTTTACTATTTTTCGAAATATTCTTTTAAATTATATGGTGAAAATATTCCTTTATCAGTTACAACACCATTACAAAGTTTAGGCGGAACTATATCAAATGCAGGATAATATGCTTTTACTTTGTCTTTGACAATTTTTACGCCCATGGATTGCATTACAAGATTTTCATCTCTATATTCTATTTTTACAGAATCAATAGTTTTATGCGAAAAATTTGGAGAGCCTGTAACAAAATACGGTATTTGTAAATAATCTGCTGCTATTGCTATTTGAAATGTACCTATTTTATTCACTATATGCCCGTCTACTGTTATTACATCAGCAGCAGATGTGAATAAATCTACATTTTTTTCTTTCATTATAAAAGCAGGCATATTATCCGTTATTACAGCAACGTCAAATCCCATATCGCTAACTACGCTTGCTGTAAGCCTTGCACCTTGAAAATATGGTCTTGTTTCAGCGCATATAACTTTTATATTATTATTTAGGGCTTTACATTCGTTTAATAGAGTCCCTATGATTGTTTCAGCAAAACATTGTGTAAGAATAGTTCCGTTTTTAGGAATTAAAGATGCAAGATATTTTCCTGTGTTTATGTATTTAAGATAGTTATTGTTTATATAATTAAATGCGATAATTCTAAGTTCTTCTACTAAATCAAGTCCATTTATGCCGTTATTTAATAAATTTTTTGCTTTTTCAAGTGAATTGTTGGTGATTAGTTCCATTTTTGAAGATGTTGTAGGTCTTGCATGAGATAATTTATAGGCTGCATCTGTTAGAGTAGCTATTATTTTGTCTTTTTTTTCATCTTTTACTTGATATGCTGCAAGTGCCATTCCCATAGCAGCAGCCGTATATGGTCCACCACTTTGCGTAACCATATCTGCTATTGCTTTTGCTACTTCTAAATAAGTTGTACAAACCACATATTCTATATTTATAGGGTAAATTCTTCTGTCCAATATGCGAACTTTTCCGTCTTCATACCAAGCAACATTTTCGTATTTCAGTATAAATCCCATGCCATCGTCGGCTCTTTGCATTATAAATCATTCCTTTTATATATTCTTTTTAAAAGTGGGCAATTATTTTTTTAATTTTGGTTTTATAGTAAAATCTATTTAAATTAAGATATGTTCAGATTGATTTTCGAATATAATTGCTAATACTTTTATAAATATCTACTTTTAATTTTATAACAGTATTAAATATGATTATTCTCTGCTGTTGTAATCCAACCAATTATTTTGAGCTTTTTGTTTCATATAAACAGGAGTAGTTGCGCACCTGAATAATTTTGAATAATATTTTGCAGCGTCTTCATATAAGTCCAATTTTCTGCAAGTTTCTGACAATATATTGTAAAGCACATGTGTTTTGAGTCCGAAATATTCAAAATCTTCA
Source organism: Peptoanaerobacter stomatis (assembly GCF_000238115.1). Lineage (GTDB taxonomy): Bacteria > Bacillota > Clostridia > Peptostreptococcales > Filifactoraceae > Peptoanaerobacter > Peptoanaerobacter stomatis. The sequence goes on from NZ_JH414557.1 coordinate 23,255, forward strand.
GATTCAAATGCCTCTTCAAATTGAAGTTTTGTTGCAAGGAGATATTTGTGCTCGTTTTGTATATCACATTTTTCTCTATATAACCATGATGTTTTAAGATTTTGAACACCTTTTAAAGTATGAGGCTCGTCTATTATATCGGCTATCAATAAAGCTAATCTTGATATTCTTATTGCATCGTCTATATTTCGTTCTTCACAGTAATGAGAGTAGTCTTTTACATTTGAAAAATAGTTCATAAGTTTATGAATATCTTCTTCATATAACGTGTTGTTTAATTTATCACCAAACGCCATTCCACATATAGGGCATACATTCATTTCGTATAAATATGGAGAAGTATCTTTATATATTCTATGCCCGTCTGTTTCAGATTCTAATATCCTAAGTCTGCTTGATATAGGCTTTTTAGTCATAAATTCCGTATGGCAGTTAGGGCAGGTAATCCCTTTATCGAAAAGTTTCTTAGGTTTTTTCATAATAACAAAACAAGTCCCTTTCTTAATTAAAATATAATTATTCAACTGAAATTTTATATAATATGTTTTTTATGAAAATTGTATAAACATTAAAGTAATATGCACAAATTTAGATATAATTATAAGACTATGATACTATATTTTTTTTAATATTTCAATCTTGATTTTTTTCTATGAGTTCCAATATATTTTCCCATTGTTCGTACAAATCTTTTAGTGTTTGCTCTTTATGTGATTTTTGTTTGGTAAATTCTACTGATTTTTCCGGATTGGAGTATACTTCTTCTTTGCACAGCTCTAAATCTATATAATTTATTTCTTCTTCTATTTTGTGTATGCTCTCCAATATGTTTTTTTCTTCATTTTTTAATTTTCTTTTTTCTATTTCTTGTTCTTTATTTTTCTTCTTTTGTAGTTTTAGTTGTGTTTTTGTTATTGTGTCTTCTTTTTCTAAAAGAAATTGATTATACTGATCCAATTCATTTTTTTTGTCGATCATATAATCATAATTACCAAGATATTCTACAAATTCTCCGTTTTTTAATTCAAATATTCTATCGGGTACTTTATTCAGAAAATATCTGTCGTGTGAAATCACAAGAACTGTTCCGTTATATGCACAAATTGCATCTTCCAATACTTCTTTTGATGCTATATCAAGGTGATTTGTAGGTTCGTCCATAAACAAGAAATTTGATTTTGAAAGCATTAATTTCAGAAGTGATACTCTTGATTTTTCTCCACCGCTTAAGTCAGATATTTTTTTGAAAACATCATCTCCTGTGAATAAAAAACCGGCTAAATAGTTTCTTATTTGTACTTCTTTTAGATTAGGGTAGTTATTCCATATTTCTTCTAATATTGTATTGTTCATATTAAGGTCTGAACGCTCTTGATTGAAATATTCGGTATTTACATTGACACCATATTTTATTTCGCCTGTATCTTGATTTTCAAGTCCTAATAAGATATTGAAAAATGTGGTTTTGCCTGTACCGTTTGCTCCTATTATTGCTATTTTTTCGCTTGAATATATATCCATGTTGACATTTTTGAACAGATTTCTTGTATCGTATGATTTTGATAAATTATTTATATGAAGTACATCTTTTCCTGATTTTACACTGCATTCAAACATTATGTTTGATTTATAATTTTCTTTTGTGGGCTTTTGTATGATTTCCATTTTTTCTAAGGCTTTTTCTCTTGATCTTGCTCTTTTGACTTGTTTTTCTCTGCCGAATGCCTTTAATTTGTCAATTATTTCTTTTTGTCTTTTTATTTCGGCTTGATTGAGTTCATAGTTTTTTATTTCTAATTCTTCATCTTTTTCTTTTTCTATAACATAATTTTCATAATTGTAGTTATAAATTTTAGATGTGTGATTTGACATATCTATTGTCTTTGTGGTAAGTGTATTTAAAAAATATCTGTCATGAGAAATTATGAGAGTAGTACCGTCATAATTTTTCAAAAAGGTTTCAAGCCAAGTTATCGAGTCCATATCAAGATGATTTGTGGGCTCATCCAGAAGTAATATGGACGGTTTTTTTAGAAGTATTTTTGCAAGTAAAAGTCTTGATTTTTCGCCACCTGACAATAAATCTATCTTTTTATCCAAATCGTTTATATCAAAACCTAATCCTATAAGTACACCTTTGGCTTTGGAATTATAGGAGTATCCATCATTTTCTACGAATTGTTCTGTTTTTTTTGCATACTCTTTCATAAGCTTTTGAGATTTTTCTTCGTCCATATGATGCTCGGCTATGTCATGCTCAAGCCTTCTTATTTCATCTTCTAATTTTATTAAATCTTCAAAAACTGAAAGTGTTTCTTGTATCAATGTTTTATCACTTACTATGTTTACATTTTGGCTCATATATCCAAGGGAAGAATCTTTGGCTATGAATATATCGCCTGAATCTTTCGGTTCTATGCCTGCAATTATATTGAATAATGTGGTCTTACCTGCACCGTTTGCACCGACTATTGCAACTTTTTCACGTTCATTTATTGCAAAACTCACATTATCAAATATCAAATCTATACCATAAGTTTTTCGTAAATTGCTTACGCTCAAACTAATCATCAATTTACCTCTTCTTGCCGTTGATTTTTAAAAATATGTTTTTATGTTCTAAAAATAAGCATTTTTTATTTTATATTGAAACTTATTTAAAATAAAGTGTAGCACTAAAATATAAAAAATACGGATACTTTTAATTAAATACATTCAATTCAACATTTTTATTATATACCGTTTAATTAAATATCGGATATAAGAATGAATATTTTTTGTTTTATAGCATTATACTATTAGAAATAGATATTTTTTAATACAATTATCAATAAAAATATTATGATAATATTTCTAATTTTACAACAGACGTATCTATAGTTTTAACACCTACTTTATCAAATACTATACTGTATTTTCCGCCTGTTTTTCCAACTATCATACCTTTTCCGAATGTTTTATGTGATACTTTTGTTCCAATTTTTATGTCTTGAGGTTCATCTTTTTTATGCTCATTCATAATTTTATATTTTTCTATATATTTTTGATGAAGTGAATATGCTTGTTTGCTATCTTCATCTACATAATACTCTTTTTTCTCATTTATAACCAAATCTTTATCTATTTCGGATATGAATCTTGAGGAAAGGTTACAGTTAGTTTTGCCATATAAAAGTCTTGATTTAGCTCTTGTTATAAATAATTTTTCTTTTGCTCTTGTGATTGCAACATAACAAAGTCTTCGCTCTTCTTCCAGTTTTGATTCATCTAATACAGATCTCGATGACGGAAATATATTTTCTTCTGCCGCCACTATAAATACAACAGGAAATTCAAGACCTTTTGCACTGTGTATAGTCATAAGTGTAGCATAATTGCTCTTTTTATCATCTTCATCCATATCTGTTGAAAGAGTTGCATTTTGAAGAAAATCTGATAAAGATTTGTCTTCGCTTGTTCTTTCGAATTCTTGTATAACAGATTTTAATTCATTTATATTTTCAAGTCTTGACTGTGATTCCGGCGTTTTTTCTTCTATAAGGCTGTTTTCGTAATTTGTGGAAGATATTACTTTTTCAAGTAATTCACTGACAGGTAGTATCTTTGCAAAGGCTTTTAATGCACCTATCATAACGGCAAATTTTTTTATTGATTCCTGTGCTTTGCCGGCACCTATTATTTGAGATATATATTCTATGGAATCGAGCATACTTATAGAGTGTTCTCTTGCATATTGTTCGAGTTTTTCTACGGTTTTTGCACCGATACCCCTTTTTGGAACATTTATAATTCTTTTTAATGATACATCATCGTTTTTGTTGTCAATTAGTCTTAAGTATGCGAGTATATCTTTTATTTCCATTCTGTCATAGAACTTTATGCCTCCAAAAATTTTGTAAGGTATCTTATATTTCATAAATGCTTCTTCATATTTTCTTGAAAGTGCGTTTGCTCTGTATAATACGGCGAAATCACTGTATTTGTATCCTTGCTCTGTCAATTTTCTTATGTTTTGTGCAACATACAGGCTTTCATCATTTTCACTTGTGGCCTCATATATCGTAATTTTATCTCCATTATCCGATGATGTCCATATCCTCTTATCTTTTCTGCCTTCGTTGTTTTTTATAACTGTACCTGCTGCATTTATTATGTTTGAGGTTGAACGATAGTTTTGCTCCAATTTTATTTGGATTACATTTTCAAAATCTTTTTCAAATTCCAATATATTTCTTATATCTGCGCCTCTCCAACCGTAGATTGATTGATCATCGTCTCCGACAACACAGATATTTTTGTGTTTTTGTGAGAGCATTTTTATGAGCAGATATTGGGAGTAGTTTGTATCTTGATACTCGTCTACCATTATATATTCAAATTTATCTTGATATTTTTCCAAAACTTCTTTATGCAATTTAAATAGTCTTATACAGTTGTATATAAGATCATCAAAGTCCATAGCATTGTTTTTTTTGAGTTCTTCTTGATAAAGTCTGTATACTCTTGCTATTTTACTATTTCTATAATCAGATGTCGCTTCAGCTTCGTAATCATCTACCGAAACCATAGAATCTTTTGCTCTTGAAATTTCACTTGCAACTGATGCTATATTGAGAGTTTCTTTGTCATATCCGAGAATATCCATACAATTTTTTATAAGCACTTGTTTGTCTTGTGTGTCATATATTGTAAAATTATTTTCGTATAGAATATGTGAAGCTTCATATCTCAATATTCTTGTACAAAAAGCGTGAAATGTACTTATCCATACTCTTTTTGAATCTATACCTATGAGGTCTTCAACTCTGCTTTGCATTTCTTTTGCAGCTTTATTTGTGAAAGTTATTGCGAGTATATTATATGGATTTACATTTTTTTCTTCTATCAAGTATGCTATTTTGTTTGTAATTACTCTTGTCTTTCCTGAGCCTGCACCTGCTAATATCAACAGTGCACCGTCTGTAGTAATAACTGCTTGTTTTTGTTTTTCATTGAGTTTATCTAATTCCATTAATATCTTTCCTTGTAATTTATTTTTATATAATATTAATAAATTTGATTGTTATATTTTATTTTTTTCACGTATTTTTTTGAAAAATCTGGTCAATATTTTTGAACTTATAGTTTTTTTAAATGAATAGTCCAATTTGTAAGGATATACAAGCTCATCTTTTATAATTGGGATTTTGGATATAACAGAGCCCATAGTTTCGTCTGTTGCACCTATATACAGTTTTTTTATACGGCTTTGTATTATTGCACCTATGCACATAAGACAAGGCTCTAATGTAACATACATTTCACAATCGTCCAATATAAAACTTCCTTTGTTTTTAGAGGCTTGTTCTATTGCTATTAATTCAGCATGTCTTGTAACGCATTGTTCGATATTTTTTGTATTATATGCCTGTGCTATAATCTTGTTATTTCTTATTATTACACAACCGACAGGAACTTCATTTTTATAATAAGCTTTTACAGCATTTTTAAGTGCAAGTCTCATAAAATAAGGATTATAATTGTCCATATCAATCTCTCTTTATAAGTTTTTTATAAATCGGTAAACTAATTTAGGTATCTGTAAAAAAATGTATTAGCTGTTATTTATAAAATGTGTTTATAAATTCAAAAAAATATAAAAAATTATTTATTGTAAGTCAAAAAATTAATTAATAATTTTCGTATAAGATAAAAATATAATCATTGAAATTATAACAGATTTAAAAAAATATAGCAAGTTGCATAAATTTGTAAATAAATTAATATTTTGATTAAATATTATTTAAACTAAAATATATTTGATGGGATAATATCATTAGTATTAATATAAAATAAAAATGGCTGTTTTAACAATGCAACGCATTTATTAAAAAGCCATTTTTATTTGAATATTGAATAAAATCGTATTATATAATTAATTTTGTTCAATTATTATAAAAAGTGATTTATTTTTTATAGTAAACAGTTATTAATTAAATGTTTTATAAAACAAATCAATTTATAATTTCAACAGATTAAAATCTGAATTTTGATACTTCTTCTTGTAAATCTGTTGCTATTGTTGCAAGATTTTCACTTGCTTTTGATATATCATGAATTGATTCTGTTTGCGAATCTACCGATGCGGCAGCTTGCTCAGTTGTAGCTGCATTTTCCTCTGCTATTGCAGATAAGTTTTCCACTACTCTTATAACATTTTTATTTTCTTGTTCTATTTTCTTTGATGAAGCATTTATATTTTCTACTATCTTTTTGCTGTTTTCTACAGCTGTTGATATTTCTTCAAATTTTTTGCCTGTTTCGTTTACTTTTTCTTCTTGCTTGTTTGACATATCTGTTGCTGATTGCATCATTGATACTGCACTTTCTGATTTTACTTTTAATTCATCTATTACTTTTCTTATTTCTTCTGTGAAACCTGCTGATTGTTCTGCCAATTTTCTTATTTCTTCAGCTACTACTGCAAAGCCTTTACCTGCTTCTCCCGCTCTTGCTGCTTCTATTGCTGCATTAAGTGCAAGAAGATTTGTCTGATCTGATATTGATTGTATCATTTCTGATGCTGTTGATATTTTTTCCGTACTCTTATTAGTATCCAATATTACATCGCTTACTTTTGATTGTATATTTTTGTTATCTTCAGATATATCTATAAGTTCTTTAAGAACTTCATTACCTTCTTCTTTTTTAGCATATATTATATTTGTAGATTCTGAAAGATCTTTTAATATCTCAAGCATTTCGCTTAATAAAGAATTTGAAAGCTCTACACTTTGTGCGGCACTTTGTGTATCTTGTGCTTGTGATGTGGCACCTTCTGCTATATTTCCGACTGCACTTGCCACTTCTTGAGACGAGTCTGATGTGCTTTGTGATGTAGCTGTCAACTCTTCTGCTGTAGCTGCTACATTTTGCGTATTTGAAGATATGGAAGTTATAAGACTCTTCAAATTTTCTACCATAAGATCAATGGCTCTTAACATGGATCCTATTTCATCATTATTATTTTTATATTCTTTTACTTTTTCAGCGTCTTCTGATATATCAAGATTATATTTTGCCATTTTACCTATAGCTGATTGTACAGCTGCAAGCGGTGTACCTACCATTTTTTTGATAGCCATATATACTACGACTATTATTATTAAAATCATAATTATGCTTATAATTATTGTCAAATACATATTTTGTGTAGCATAAGATGTAAAATCGCTGAGTGAATTTGTGGAGCCATATGTCCAATTTTCGTCTATGCCTTTGATTCTTATAGGTATATACATAACTTTTGACATATCTCCTGTCAAAGAAGATTTCTTATTAACTACAGTTTCATTATAGTTATTTACATTTTCTATTGCAGTTCTTGTAGTTTCATCATTTTCCGCCGCATTTTTGCCGAGTAAGCCTTTATCATATGAGTTGGCTACTATTGTTCCGTTACTTGCCAATATAGTTTTGACATTAACTTTAGATACACCTTCTATCTTTTCTATTCTTTCTTGAAAAGTGTCCAAATCCAAATCGGCTGAAACCACTCCAACTACATTTCCGTTATGCTCTATAGGTATGGATATACTTGTTATAAGTTTGCCGTCAGAGTTATAGGGAGGGATAAGCACGGTTTTTTTATTTTGCATAGCTTTTGTATACCAATCCTCATTTGCAGGAACTACAGATGTCATTGTAACTGTGTTTCCTGATAGATCTGCATATGGTACGAATCTTCCTGTGGGATTGTCTGAAGTTTTATTTTGTTCATCTTTTCCGTCAAAAGCATTCGGTTCGAAAAATACTCCTATAGCGTCTATATCCTGATTGTCAAGAGCTATTTTTTCCAAACTTTTTATTATGAAATCTCTTTTTCTTTCTTCTACAGGACTTTCTAAAATCTGTTCAACTACTATGTCGATATCTCTTGCACTTTGATACATACTGTCAAACATCTTTTCAATTTCTAAAGCGAGTTTACGAGTCTTTTCGAGTTCTATTGATTCATTGGATTTAAGGGCATATCTGTAATTGCTTACAGAGTCATATACAGTTTTCGCACCCAATATAATAATCAGTACGGCAACTATAATAAAACTCAGTTTAAATCCGATACCTAAACTTTTTTTGCTAATCTCCATGTTGTCATTTTTCGACTTTTTTAAAAACATGATAATTACACCTCTTTAAAATATAATTTATATAATATATTAGCTTTTAATAAAGCAATATTTATAACAAAATAATATTCTTTTATAAAAAAAGAGATAGAAAACAATTTTTAATATAGTATTTTATAATATTTTATGAAAATAACAGACTTATGTTGATATATTTTATATTAACACATTATGATTGTTTTTTCAATGCAAAATATAATTATAATGTATTATATAATTCGTTTTTACTATTTATAGAAATTATTTAATATATATCCCATATTATTATTAAAATTACAGTTATAAAATATCATTATTAATATACTAATTATATTTTATGTAAATTTTTTGACTTATAATTTATAATAATACTAAAATCTCATAGAATAATGGGGAATAATAATAATTAATTTTTCAATAAATTATTTATATTGATGTTATATCATTATGTAAGTTATCTATAATTTTATTAGAAAACAGTATGAATATTATTACAAATTATAAAATCTTTAAGCTTTATATAATTTGTGATTTTAAAGTAACATGGATTTTTAAGTGCATAATTATAATACAATTTTAATTGGTCTTTAGTATTAAATATAAATTTTAGAAAAAAATTTCTTGACAAATAAAAAAAAATATATAAAATAATTTATATAAAAAATTTTATGTATTTATAAATTAAAGGAGAAAGAATATGTTTGAACAAGTACAAGAGATAATAGCAGAAGTTTTGGGAACTGATAAAGAAAATATAAAATTGGAGAGCAATCTGACAGATGATTTGAATGCTGATTCTCTTGATGCGTTGGATATAGCTACTCAAATAGAAGACAAGTTATCTGCTAAGATACCTGATGAAGAGTTTACAAAATTTCAAACAGTAAAAGATATAGTTGACTATCTTGAAAATAACAAATAATTGAATTAAAAAAGTATAAAATGATTAGTGGGGTGTAAAAAGATTAAATTATTTTTTATTCTGCTAATCATTTTTATTTATCATTAAAATAGAATTTTTGTTTAAGTTTATAAATATGATGAATATTCATTAAAAAAATATATAGGTATTAATATGAATTTTTAAATAATTAAAAAAAGATATATCTATAACTTATTTTTTTTTAAAATGATTATATCTTATGAGTATAAATTTTTATATGAATGGAGTTGTTATGAAATTTGAAAATATAGGAAGTAAATTGCTTTCATTTGCCAAGAGTTCTACTATCACTTGCAGTCATTGTAAAAAAGAGGTTAAAAAAAGTGCTGTAGAGAAATCAAACTATATTTGTCCTAATTGTAATTTGTATTTTAAAATGCCTGCGGTCAGCAGAATAAAGAGTATATTGGATTCGTATGATGTCATATCTAAAAATCCTGATATATACGATCCTATAAATTTTCCTAATTATAAGGAAAAACAGCTTGATATGAGGAAAAAAACTGACTCTATGGAGGCGGTTTTAAGTGCGGTAGGTAATATAAAAGACGAAAGAGTTGTGGTATGTGTTATGGATCCTAATTATTTTATGGGATCTATGGGAAGTTATGTTGGTGAAGAAATAAGCAGAACCTTTATATATGCAAAGGAAAATAATTTACCTGTTGTGGTATTCAGTGCATCAGGTGGAGCAAGAATGCAAGAAGGAATATATTCTCTTATGCAGATGGCTAAGACGACAATGGCTGTGAATGAGCATAGCGAGGCGAAATTATTATATATATCTTGTATGACAAATCCTACAACAGGGGGAGTAATTGCAAGTTTTGCATCCATTGCTGATATAATAATATCAGAACCTCATGCGCATCTTGGTTTTGCAGGACCGAGGGTAATAAAACAAACTATAAGACAAGATTTACCGGAAGGATTTCAAAGCGCAGAATTTTTATTAGAGCATGGATTTTTGGATGATATAGTTCCAAGAGAAAATCTCAAGGAATATATATATACGCTTATAAGATTGCATAAGAATGTCAGAACAATCAATTAATAGAGTTTAATTTTTGCAATTTAAATTAGATATAAGTTTTATAAAAAGGTTTGATTTTTAGGAGATTAAGATGGAACAAATGGGATATATTGACAACTCATATGCTTATAATACGGTGTGTAGAGCAAGAGATAAGGAAAGACCAAAGGCTCATGAGTTTGCAGAAAATATTATAAAAAAACAAATTATTTTGCATGGAGACAGATTTTTCGCAGATGATCCTTGTGTTTTTGGAGGAATAGGATTATTTCACAGAATACCTGTTACTTTTATAGGTATGAGAAAGAGCAAAGAAATATCTGAAAATATAAAATTTAATTTCGGGATGCCAAATCCTGAAGGGTATAGAAAAGCAATAAGGCTTATGGAGCAAGCTGAAAAGTTTTCAAGACCTGTTATAACTTTCATTGATACACCTGGAGCATATCCCGGAATAGGAGCTGAGGAAAGAGGCCAAGGAGAAGCTATAGCATCGTGTATTGCTTGTATGAGTAGGCTTACAGTACCTACTATTGCAGTATTTACAGGAGAAGGCGGAAGTGGAGGAGCTTTGGCTTTTGCTGTAGCAAATAAGGTTATAATGATGGAAAACAGCATATATTCTGTGCTTTCTCCGGAAGGTTTTGCTACTATATTATGGAAAGATGCAAGCAGAGCGAAAGAGGCGGCGAGCATTATGAAACTTACAGCTAAAGAATTATTTGATTTTGGTGTGGCGGATGACATAGTAAAAGAAGATGATTGGAACAGTGAAGAGGCTAAGAAAAGGAATTTTTTAAGATTAGATAGAACAATACAATATCATCTGCTTAAATTAATGGATATGAGCAGAGAAAATGTGTTAAAATCAAAAAAAGAAAAATTTTTCAGCATGGGAGAGATAAATGGGGTTAGAAATTAAGAAAACATCATCATATCTACCTGAGAAAATAGTAGAAAACTCAGAATTTGAAAAATATCTTGATACTTCTGACGAGTGGATAAGTTCGAGGACAGGTATAAAGGTAAGACATTTTGCAAAGAATGAAACAACATCGTATATGATTTCAAAGGTATGCGAAGGCTTTGAACTTACTGAAGAGGAAAGACATAAAATTAAAGCGGTTATAGTTTCAAGCTTAACTCCTGACAGCCTTATGCCTAATATGGCTTGTCATGTGCAAAATTTTCTCGGTTTAAATGAAGATATTTTTGCAACTGATATAAATATGGCTTGTAGCGGATTTGCAGGCGGAGTTACTCTTATAGAAGGTATTTTGCAAGATGGAGATTATGGAATAGTCATAGGAGCAGAAAAATTATCGGGTATAATAAATTTAAATGACAGAAATACTGCTGTACTTTTTGGAGATGGTGCAGGCGGTGTTTTAGTTAAAAAAAATAATGATGTAAGTGCTTGTGATTTTGGTGCAAGTTATTCAGCAGACGCATTAAAGTTGAGAGATTTTAGGGAATCTGAAAATTATGTAAGTATGGATGGTAAAAAGGTATACAGATTTGCAGTAGATGTAATTACTAAAAGTATAGAGAACGTACTTGCAAAGTTAAATAAAAAACCTGAAGATATAACTTATTTTATATCTCATCAGGCAAATGAAAAAATATTAAAGTCAGCTTGTAGAAAATGGAGTGTTCCTATTGATAAATTTCCTATGAATTTGCAAAGTGTAGGGAATACTTCATCAGCAAGTATACCTCTTATATTAGACGAAGTTAATAAAAAAGGTATGCTAAAAAAAGGTGATGAGGTAATATTTTGTGGATTCGGAGGCGGTCTCACGTGGGTTTCTTATTATGTTAAGTGGTAGTTGGAGGAATGTATGATAAATAAATTATTGGGAATTAAATATCCTATACTTCAAGGCGGTATGGCAAATATATCTACCGGAAGTTTCGCCGCTGTTGTTTCTAATTCAGGTGCATTGGGAGTAATAGCGTCAGGCGGAATGGACAAGGATACTTTAAGAGAAGAAATAAGGGTATGTAAAAGCAAGACAGATGGTGTATTCGGAGTAAACCTTATGCTTTTACATCCACAAATAGATGAACTTGCAAATATTGTAATTGAAGAGAAAGTACCGGTAGTTACTACAGGAGCAGGAAACCCGTCAAAATATATAGAGAATTGGAAAAAAGAGGGGATTAAGGTAATTCCTGTAGTTCCTAATTCTACACTTGCAAGGAGAGTTGAGCAATATGGTGCGGACGCTGTAATAGCAGAAGGGTGCGAAAGCGGTGGACATATCGGACCTATGACAACTATGACGATAGTGAATGAGGTTGTTCAGGAAATAAAAATACCTGTTATAGCTGCCGGCGGTATATGTAACGGTAAACAAATGGTAGCATCTGAGATATTAGGAGCTCAAGGTATGCAAATGGGAACAGTTTTTTTTGGCAACAAAAGAATGTCCTATACATGAAAATTATAGAAATGCAGTATTGAAAGCATCAAGCAATAATATTACCGTTACAGGATATAGCATAGGTATGCCTGTAAGACTTATAAAAAATGATATGTCGAGAAAATATTTGGCTATGGAGAGAAAAGGTGAAGATAAAATGGAGCTTGAAAAATTCACTTTGGGCTCAATGAAAAAGGCGGTATTAGACGGGGATACAAGCAACGGTTCAGTTATGGCAGGTTTGGTTGTGGGGCAGATAAACAAAATAAGTACAGTTGAAGAAACTATAGAAAGACTTATGTCTGAATATTATAGTGAATGGGAGAAAATAGGTGAAAAGTATAAAACTAAAAGAGATGAAAATAGGTAAGTTTTCCTTAAAGTATCCTATAATTCAAGGAGGTATGGGTATAGGAATTTCACTTGGAAATCTTGCAGGCAGTGTTGCAAGAGAAGGTGGAGTTGGAGTAATATCAATGGTTGATATAGGATATGAAGAAAAAGACTTTTATACAAACACGATAGAAGCGAACAAGAGAGCTTTTAGAAAAGAGTTGCAAAAAGCCAGAGAGCTTGCAAAAGGTAGCGGTATTATAGCTGTAAATATAATGAGAGCTATAAATAATTTCGAAGAATATGTGAAAGTTGCAGCCGAAGAAAAGATAGACGCAATAATAGTAGGTGCAGGATTACCTATAAACCTTCCTGAACTTGTAAAAGGAAGCAATGTTATGATAGCACCGATAGTATCAAGTGCAAGAGCTTTGAGACTTATAATAACAAAATGGAAAAACAGCTATCAAAGACTTCCTGATTTTATAGTTGTGGAAGGTCCGAGAGCAGGAGGACATTTAGGATTTTCAAAAGAAGAAGTTGAAGATGAACAGCTCAGTATACAAAATATAACTAAGCAAGTGTTTGAATATTTGAAAAGTAATGAGAGTATAATCGGAAAGATACCATTTTTTTCAGCAGGAGGAATAAATTCTCCGGAAGATGTAAATGAGATTATAAGTCTCGGTGCAGATGGTGTACAGGCTGCAACACCGTTTATACTTACTAATGAATGTGATGCGTCAGATGACTACAAAAAAGTTATTCAGCAAAGCACCAAAGATGATCTAAAAATTATGAAATCTCCTGTAGGTCTTATAGGCAGAGCGGTAAATACACCGTTTTTACAAAGGATAAACTTTGGAAGATTGGCACCCGCAAAATGTATAAATTGCATTCAAGCTTGCAATCCTAAAACTACTATATATTGTATAACGGAAGCACTTATAAATGCAGTAAAAGGAGATTATGAAAACGGACTTTTCTTTTGTGGTGCAAATGCCGGAAACGGTAGAGAAATAAAGAGTGTAAAAGAAGTACTTGAAGAGCTTGTTAGCAAATTAAAATAGGGTGATAATTTATGAAAATATGTTTTTTATATGGTGGACAAGGTAGTCAAAAAATGGGTATGGGTAAAGATTTTTATGATAATTATCCTATATTCAAAGATTTTTATGAAAGTATAAACTTGCACTTTGATTTAAAGGAGTATTCATTTGAAAAATCAGATGAAGAAATAGCTCAAACACAATATACACAACCTATAATGGTAGCTTTTCAAATAGGTATTACTAAGATATTGAATGAGAAGAATATATTTCCGTCAATAGTAGGAGGCCTTAGTATAGGAGAATACAGCGCATTTTATGCAAGTAATATTTTAACTGATAAAGATGCTATGAAAATAGCTGAAAAAAGAGGTCTTGCTATGGCACAAAACAGCAAGATGAAATGTAAAATGATGGCTATAATAGGAGCAGATGAAACACTTGTAAGAAATACTTGCGAAGAAATAAGCGAAAAAGGTGAGTATCCTGTAGAAATATCAAACCTTAATTGTCCTGGACAAATAGTTATAGCAGGAGAAGAAAATGCAGTAGATGAAGTAGTATCTGTATTAAAAGAAAATGGCGTCAGAAAGGCACTTGCACTTAAAGTCAGCAATGCTTTTCATACTTCTTATATGCAAAGTGCATCAGAAGAATTGGAACATATATTCAAAGATATAAAATTCAGTAAACCTATAATACCTGTAGGTTTAAATTTAGACGCAAGTATATATTCTCAAGATATATATGATGAAGATAAATGTAAACAGATAATGGTAAAACAAGTAAAAAATACCGTACATTTTGGAAAAGAATTAGAAAATATCATAAAACAGGACATAGATGTATTTGTTGAAATAGGATTTTCTTCAGTTATAAAAGGTTTTATGAAAAAAGTAGATCCAAGTAAAAAAGTATATGAAATATATTCTGTGGAAACACTTGAAAACTTTGTCAAGGATATGGAGAGTTTATAATTTTATACTGATTTCTAATAGAATAATAGATAATTTATATAATAAAAGTTTATAAATATGTTCTATTTTATTAAATTTACAAAACACTATTTTTTACTGTTATATTGTATTTTAGTATAAAAATATATTTAACAGTTTTTAATAAAAATAAAAAATAGAAAATAGAAACTATTTTTTATCGAAATAATTAAATTATATAGATTTTAATAAATAAAAATTTTGGAGATATAAATGGATAATAAATCAGCAATAATAACCGGAGCAAGTAGAGGTATCGGAAAAGCAATAGCCATTCAACTGGCAAAAGACGGCTATAATGTAGCTATATCATATCAAAATAGTGGAGAAAGTGCAAAAGAAGTACAAAAAGAATGTGAAGAATTCGGTGTAAAAGCCATAATTGTAAAAGGTGATTTATCACTTGAAAAAGACTGTGAAAATCTTATAAATGCAGCTATGTCTGAGTTTGGCAGAGTAGATATTCTTGTGAATAATGCCGGCATTACTAAGGATAATTTAATATTAAAGATGAATTTAGAAGATTTTATGCAGGTAATACAGACTAATTTGGTATCAGCATTTAATTGTAGCAGATTTGTCTCTAAGATAATGGTTAAACAGAGAAGCGGAAAAATAATAAATATATCGAGTGTAAGCGGACTTTACGGAAATGCAGGGCAAGCAAACTATTCATCGGCAAAAGCAGGTCTTATAGGCCTTACAAAAACGTTGGCAAAGGAGTTATCTAAAAGAAATATATCGGTAAATGCCATAGCACCCGGTTTTATAAATACAGATATGGTTGGAAAATTTCCGAAAGAATTTATTGATGAAGCATCTAAGAAAATTCCTCTTGGAAAAATAGGAAATACACAAGATATTGCAAAGACAGTTTCATTTTTAGCTGATTCTGATTATATAACAGGTCAAGTTATAGTTGTAGATGGAGGTTTAAGTTTAGGATGAGAAGATATGTAGCAGTAACGGGAATGGGAGGCGTTACGCCTATAGGCAATACTCTTACAGATATTTGGAATAACATAAAAAATTCCTATTGCGGAATAGATTATATAAAACAATTCGATACTTCAAATCAGATAGTGAAAATAGCCGGTGAAGTGAAAAACTTAAAGATAGAAGAATATTTAGACAGAAAAGCTATAAGAAGAATGGACAGAGTAAATCAATTCGGAGTTATAGCGGCTAAAATGGCATTAGAAGACAGTGGACTTGATTTGAATGAAATAGACAGAGATAAAATAGGCACAATAATATCATCAGGTATAGGCGGTTTGGATACGATACAAAAAGAAGTTGAAAAAGGTGTAAAAAAAGGATATGACAATATATCTCCATTTTTTGTGCCTATGTCAATAGTGAATATGACTTCAGCATATATAGCAATAGAATTAGGATTAAACGGAATGTGTAATTGCCCTGTAACGGCTTGTGCGGGAGGTACTATGGCTATTGGAGAAGCTATGAGACTTATACGCCACGGATATTTGGATTATGCTTTTGCAGGTGGTAGCGAGTCTTGTATAATACCGCTTGGGACAGGCGGATTTACAGCTATGAAAGCTCTTAATCTTCACAATGACATATCAAGAGCAAGTATACCTTTTGACAAAGAAAGAGACGGATTTGTAATGGGTGAAGGTGCCGGAATATTAGTTTTGGAAGATTTGGAACACGCAAGGAAAAGAAACGCCAAAATATATGCGATAATGGACGGATATGGTGCAACTTGTGATGCAGAGCATATAACGTCACCTAATCCTGAAGGAATATTTGCACAAAAAGCTATGGAAAATGCGGTATCGGATGCTGAAAATGTAGACAAATCACAAATAGTATATATAAATGCACATGGGACATCAACAAAACTTAATGATATGTGTGAAACAAAGGCTATAAAAAATGCGTTCGGCAAAATAGCTTATGATATGTATGTAAGTTCTACAAAATCTATGACAGGACATTTATTAGGAGCAAGCGGTGCGGTTGAGGCGATATTTACAATACTTGCTATGAACAATGATTTTATACCGCCTACTTTGAATTATAAAGTGCCTGATGAAGAATGTGATTTAAACATAGTGCCAAATGTAGGTGTTAAAGCACAGATAGATTATGCTCTCAGCAATTCATTCGGATTTGGAGGACATAACGGCTCTATACTTATGAGAAAAGAAAATACTTTAATATAATTTAAAATTCAGATTATTAATAATTCCTAAATAAACATATAATAAAATGCTGAATGGAATATATTTTATTATAGACACTTTTGACTGCACCGGAGTTTACAACTATCTTAATCAAACACGTTCATATGCATTTTTTATGTTTCGGCATTATGTGTTATTTTAAATAGGTTTTAATATAACAGTATAAAACTGTAAAGGAGCAATTTAATGCTTGATATAAATGAAATAAAAAAAATAATACCTCACAGATATCCTTTTTTGCTAATAGACAAGATATTGGATTACAAAGAAGGGGAATTTGCAATAGGAGAAAAAGCGATTACAGCTAATGAAGAATTTTTTAACGGACATTTTCCAAATTATCCTGTAATGCCCGGAGTTTTGATATTAGAATCTATGGCTCAAACAGGAGCTGTAGCTATATTATCAAAAGAAGAAAACAAGGGGAAAATTGCATTGTTTGCTGGGGCTGACAAAGTCAGATTTAAAAGAGAAGTTAAGCCGGGAGATATATTAAGGTTGGAATGTGAGCTTACCGAACAAAGAGGAGTATTCGGTATAGGAAAGGCAAAAGCTATAGTGAATGATAAAGTTGTTTGTACAGCTGAGCTTAAATTTGTAATAAATTAAGATATAAAGTAATTGACCATAATTGAACAATTTTTAATACCAATCTCAAATACTTTGATTTTCATGTATTAAATCAGTATTTTTTAAACAGGTTTGTTTAAGGCGGTTATTCAATTAAACATAAATGTTTTTTTAATACAATATTTAAATATATTTTTCTTGCAAAATAATTTGAGAATATTTTAATTCAAATAGTGCTTATAATATTTAGACTTTTAAAAAAGTATATTGCAACTAAATTTTATTTGATAAGACAAGTATTTAAGATTGGTATTATATTAATCCGAGGTATTAATTTTTAGAAAGAGGATTGAAATGCAAACGGTAGAAGAACTATTTAATGAAATTTATGACAAATTCAAGATAAATTTTTATAAAATAATATTCAAGAAATTTGAAAAAAGAAATCCAAGTTTAAGTTTGATGGAAGTTTTTTGCGTGGATATTATTTATGCGTTAAATAGACCTACTATATCTCAACTTACAGAGTTTATGGGAGCATCACAGCCTAACACGGCTTATAGAATAACATCACTTGTAAAAAAAGGCTATGTAAGAAAAATACAATCTGAAGACGATAAAAGGGAATATTATCTTGAACTTACTGACAAATACTATAAATATAATGATATAAAAAAAAGATATGTAGATTTGGTAATAAATAGGCTTAAAGAAAAATTGACAGCCGAAGAAATGAATACGTTTCAAGGAATTTTGAAACAGATTACAAGCGAGCTTATGCCGGAAGTCACATATATTAGACAAGAAAAAAATCAAAAAGACGATAATACAAGCATGATAGCATAAAAAAAATCACAGCTGCTCTTTTTATATAAGAGAAGTTGTGATTTTTTATAGTATTGTTAAATTATCTGAGATCTATTTGATCAAGTACCTCTTTAAGCACTTTTTTAGAGTTTTCCAATTGTTCTGTTTCCAAATCAGTCAATTTAGGACATATTTTTATAACTTGACCGTTTTGTCCGACAATATTAGGTGCTGAATAATATACATCATCTATTGAGTTGTAAGTTGATACGGTAAGTATAGATTTTTCATCTCTTAATATAGCCTCTACTATTCTATTTACTGCAAGCCCTATTGCATAATTGGTATAGCCTTTTTTCTCAATTATAAGATATGCAGCATCTCTTACATTTTTAGATAATTTTTCTTTTAATTTTTCTTCATCAAGCCCGTTTGTTTCACAGTAATCATGAAATGATATTGCTCCTATAAATGCTGATGACCACACAGGAAACTCGCTGTCTCCATGTTCACCTATTATATATGCATGAACTGCTCTTGCATCAAGGTCGAATTCTTTTGAAATTTCATATTTCAATCTTGACGAATCAAGTACAGTACCGCTTCCTATTACCCTTTTTGCAGGAAAACCGGATAACTTATAAGTTACATATGTTAATATATCAACAGGATTTGATACTACAAGAAGTATTGCATTTGGAGAATATCTTGTTATTTGAGGTATCATAGATTTGAAAATTGCTACATTTTTTTTGATTAAGTCCAATCTTGTTTCTCCGGGTTTTTGTCCGGCGCCGGCAGTTATTATTACTATATCGCTGTCAGCCGTATCTTTATAATCTCCTGCACTTAAATCTACCGACTTTACAAAAGCGGCACCGTGTGCCAAATCCATTATTTCGCCCTCAGCCTTATCCTTATTTAAATCTACCATTACAATATTTGAAGCAATACCTGATTGTATCAGAGCAAAAGTTATTGCAGAACCTACAAATCCGGCACCTATAACAGAAATTTTATTTTTACTTTTCATAGAAATTCTCCTTATATATAAAAAATATATTTATTAAAAGTGGTTTACATTTGTATTATACACTCAGTTGATATATTTGAAACAAAAAAGGTATAGATTTATAAATATTTAAATTAGGATTTATATTTTTTTGTTTATGTGTTAAAATTAAGCTAAATAGCAAAAATATAATTATATAGAGGATTATTTATGAATAATACAGATAATAATACCGGAAAAGCTATATTTTTTATAATACTTTCTTCTTTTTGGTTTTCTGTTATGCAAGTTTGCGTTAAGTTTTCCGGTAAGAATATACCACTTATGGAGCAAATTTTTTTTAGAAATTTAATTACATTTTTTATAACATTTTTTGTAATTTTTAAGAAAAAAGAGTCTTTTTTCGGAAAAAAAGAAAATAGAAAATACCTTTTTTTAAGAGCATTTTTCGGATATACAGGAGTATGTTGCTTTTTTTATGCAACTAATCATATGACATTATCAGATGCATCAATATTACAGAAAAGCTCACCTATATACATAACAATATTTTCTGCTATATTAGCAAGAAAAGCGCTTGATAGAAACAAGACCTTGTGTGTTATAATTGCTTTTATAGGAGCTATGTTTGTAGTAAGACCCAAGTTTGATTCACAGACTTTCCCATCTTTAATAGCTATGCTTTCTGCAATACTTACAGCTATATCACATATGGCACTTTCATATGCAAATAAATTTGAAAAGCCTTATACAATAGTATTTTTCTTTTCTTTATTTTCAACTATATGTTCGTTTCCGTTCGTAGTTATGAATTTTGTAATGCCTAACATTTATGAAATATTTTTATTGATAGGAATAGGTGTGTTTGCCGGATTAGGACAGACTTGTCTAACTATGGGATATAGATATTCGCCGGCAAGCAAAGTAAGTATATATACATATACAAGTGTGATATTTGCAGCGATATTAAGCATAATATTTTTCAAACAAAATATTGGGTTGTACAGTTTTATAGGTATAGTATTGGTATTTATCTCCTCATATTATGATTATAGATTAGTGCAAAAACACGAATAAAAAATCTGCGGATTGTATATATTTACTAAAACTATGATTGACAATATTATTTTAGTATTGTATCATATCTATTGTAAATTAATTGACAATAGAGGTGTATAAATTGAATTGGGTTATAGAGTTAAAAAATGAAGTATTGAACGGAAAACTTATAGATAAAGATGAGGCATTGTCACTTGTGGACGCACCACTTGAAATTTTGTGTGATTGTGCTGATGAAATAAGAGAAAAAATATGTAATAACAATTTTGATTTATGTTCTATAGTAAACGGAAAGAGCGGAAAATGTTCGGAAAATTGTAAGTTTTGCGCACAATCATCATTTTATTATACAGATGCAGCTTATTATCCGCTTCTTGCAGAAGATGAAATAATATCACTTGCAAAAAACAATATTGAAAATGGAATTTTTAGATATTCAATAGTTACATCAGGCAAAAAATTGAATAAAAAAGAATTGGAATATATGTGCAATGTCATAAAAAAAATATTGGCAGATTTTGACACGAAGATATGTGCATCTTTCGGATTGCTCGATGAAGATGAATTCAGATATATAAAGGATGCCGGAATTGTAAGGATTCATAATAATCTTGAAACTTCACGAAATAATTTTGCCAATATATGCACTACACATACATATGATGATAAAATAAATTCAATAAAAGCTGCAAAAAGAGCAGGATTAGAAGTATGTAGCGGTGGAATAATGGGATTGGGAGAAACATATGAGGATAGGATAGATATGGCATTAGATTTAAGAGAATTAGGGATAAAATCCGTACCTATAAATATGTTGAACGCAATATCAGGAACACCTTTTGAAAATAATAAAAAACTGACAATTGATGATATGAGAAGGATAGTGGCTATATATAGATTTATATTACCGGATGCGTCAATAAGATTAGCCGGTGGAAGAGGACTTTTGGAAGACAAAGGAAAATCTTGCTTCAAGTCAGGAGCAAACTCCGCAATATCAGGTAATTTGCTTACAACTTCAGGAATTACAATAAAAGATGATATAGAAATGATAAAAGATTTAGGATACGTGCCTGGACTTATAGATTATAAATAATTATATTTTCGTAAAGTAATATTGAACAATATGATATTTATATAATTTAATACAGATATTTCTTAATATATTTGAGTATATTTTAAATAGTGTTTAGTAAAAGATGGAGCTGTTGCTATGAATTTCAACAGTTTCATTTTTTACCTTATATCAACATATTGATTTTTTGTTTAATATACAAATAGCTCTATTAGAGATTAATATAAAAGAATAAATTTTTTATTTTATAAAAAAATGATTTCTTATTATTTATTAGCTAATAGGCTAAAATAAAAAAATGCTTGAAAAATTTTAAATTTATGATAAAATAATTTAGTAATGTGCAGAGGTGGTGGAATCGGCAGACACGTACGTTTGAGGGGCGTATGCTAATTGATGGCGTGAGGGTTCAAGTCCCTTCCTCTGCACCATTAAATATCGACCGCAATGACTATATTTATTTTAATAAATATAAGAGCGATGATTAATGATATTTGCGTGTAGCTTTAGTACGGGTTACTATTGATAGCACGCCTGCTCATAGGAATGAGCGGAGGCATACCTTAGAGAGTTTTGATAAAGCCGATTTATACATTATCTAAGGACAATATAGCCTATGATAAGTTTTTAACTTAGCCCAAAATAAATTATGTAAATTATGCTATAATAAAGAGTTAATATTTTTTAGGAGGTATAATTTATGATGAAGAAAGTAAAATTAAAAGATTATTATATAAAATCGTTTGAATGTATTAGCAAAAAAATAATATTAATAACAAAGAACAAATCTTTAATGTAATTTTTCTTATATAAAGAAAATATATAATATACATAATATCACTAAGTAATTTTTTACTTAGTTTTTTTTGCATAAATTCAGTAGAATTGAAAAATGAAAGATGATGATAATATCTATTTAAATAGGCAAAGATTATACACAAAAGTATTTACACTCCACAATAATAATTGGAAAACTTAACCCCCCATTTGAAATGGAGGGTTAAGTAACTTTTAGTTATCTTCTTCTTTATATTCTTTTTCTAATTTTACTTCTACAAGCTTATACTTATTGTATGTTCCTTTTTCATCTCTTTCTATTTTCATATCTATGTCATTTCCTTTGCCATATATATTATTTTTGTATTTTTTGTTCATAATATCTCTTGTGTCGATAAGTCTGTTGTCTATATAAGCATATGATATTATATTGTTATCTTCAGTAAGGAGTATTAGTGCGTCAGGTGAAATATCGAATTTTGAATATCCGTTTGCATCTTTACCTATAACTTTAGCCTCTTGCTTTACTTTAGTAAAATCATCACCGAAAAAGTTTTGATATTCTTCTTTATCTATCGGAAGATTAAATTTAGGCTTTTTAAAGTCTATATTACTTGTATTTGTTATTTTTTCATCTTCAATTAACTTGTCTACATCTGTCAAATTGGTTACATAGCATATAATTTTATTTTCATTATAATAATATACATCGAATTCTCTAAAAATATTAGAATATCTTCTATCGTAGTAATTTACATTTTTTATATCGCATATTGTAGAAGCGTTAAATCTGTTTGTATAATCATATAGATTCAATTTTGCAAATTCGGAATATTTAAACATACTTACATTGCTATTCGCTACATATGAAAATGCTATATATATAACAAATAATAATATTATGATTATTTTTTTAGTTTTCATATCATACCTCCTATGCTACTTTATTTCTTGAAATTATTGCTTTCGGTATAAAATATCCTAATACACCGCCTACTATAAATCCTAATATTTCGTTCATAGTTTCAAATCTTGATATATCGTAAAGCATAACTTTCATAATATTTGCACCTAATACTGCAGAGCATAAGAATACACCGATTTTAAATACCGGTTCTGTCCATTTGAATGTCAAAAATTCGGAGTTTTTTTCCATTTTATACATTTCAAACAGAAAATATCCCGCCAACAAGAATATTATCGAATATATAAGTAAAGACCATATATTTGTGTTTCTATATATTATAGAAAACGCCTGTGCCATCATAGGTGTAAATTTTGCACTGAAATCTATCAACTTTTCAGGGATATTTACAAGTTCGTCTAATAATAGGAAAAATCCTAACGGCAAAAATGCAAATATACTTCCGCATATAAATGTGGATATAACAGAGCCGAAAAGCATTGACACCATTATAAAATACGAAAATACTACAAGTGATATAAGTACACAAACATACATATAAAATCTGAAATATTGTAACTCTAATACTGATGACAACAAAGGCTCAGTGGATATTATAAAGTATGTTATCATATATATTATTATCATAGGAACTATGCTTACAAGTAGTCCTGTTATTATTTTGTTTATATATATTTGTTTTCTTGAAAATGGTGCTACACTTAATATTTCTATAGTCTTTTTATTCTTTTCATTTGCAAAAAGTATTATAGCACACAAAAATGCAATAAGTGCTGAAAAAAAACTGCCGACTATAAAAATTTCAGAGCTTTTGAGATTTTCAAAACTGTAAAAATTAAAAGCTGTGTTTTTTAATTGTATTATTGCCTGCGTATATCTGAAAGGGTATGAGAATATAAGGTATATAATGTTAATGTAAAGTATCGGAGATAGTATTTTTAAATCTTTTTTTATCAGTGTAGTGTTAAATAGTGACTTGCTTGACATTATTATCGCCTCCCATTTTGAATAAAAATATTTCTTCTAAGGTCATATCCAATTTTTCAAGCAAAATAGGATTATATCTTTGAGCGCTCTCCTTAAATATTTCAAAATCCATATCTACTACAATTTCATATACTTTTCCGTATTTATTTGTAATTTTAGGGTTAAATT
Organism: Peptoanaerobacter stomatis; assembly: GCF_000238115.1. Classification (GTDB taxonomy): domain Bacteria; phylum Bacillota; class Clostridia; order Peptostreptococcales; family Filifactoraceae; genus Peptoanaerobacter; species Peptoanaerobacter stomatis. Next base: position 47,774 of record NZ_JH414557.1, read on the forward strand.
CTTTTTTAAATTCTTCACTCATTTCTTCGGAAAAAGCTATCTGTAATTTTTTGAATTTATATTTTAAATCTTCCATTTCTTCTTGTATTTTTAATTCGCCTTTGTTCATAAATCCTACTCTGTCGCATATCTGTTCCAATTCTGATATGTTGTGAGTTGATATTAGGACGCTTGTGCCTCTTGATGATACATCTTGTACTATGAGATTAAGCACCTCTTTTCTTATAAAAGGATCAAGACCTGAAGTAGGTTCGTCCATAAGTATGACTTTTGGCATACAGCTGAGTGCTATCAATAGAGATAATTGAGTTTTCATTCCTTTTGAAAGGTGTTTTATTCTTTTTTTATCTGAAAATGTAAATACTTCTCTTAGAGTTTGGTATCTTTTTTCGTCCCAATTACGGTATATATTTTTATAAAAATTTTTCATGTCTTTTACTGTGAAATTGTTGTAAAACATAATGCTGTCAGGTACATATGCGATATTTTCTCTTATTTCATTGCAGGAGTATACATCTTTGTCAAATAATTTTACACTTCCAAAGTCGGGTATATATATTCCGCAAAGTGTCTTGATGAGTGTTGTCTTTCCTGCACCGTTGGCACCTATGAGTCCATATATGGAATTTTCTTTAAGCTGGATATTTATATCTTTTATAACAGGGAGTACATCATAGCTTTTTGATACGTTTTCGCCTATTATCATAATTTTATTCACCTCTTTCTATAAGCATTTATTGGACTTGATTTTTTTCGTATATGTTTTTGATTATTTCTATGAGCTCTTCTTTTGATATGCCTAAATATATGCTTTCAACGACTATATTGCTTATAATCTCTTTTAGATTTGTCATTTTTTCCTCCTTGTTTTTTGCCTTTATATCAGGATTTATAAACGTGCCTTGACCTCTTTTTATATATATTATCCCTTGTCTTTCAAGTTCCTGATATGCTTTTTGAATGGTATTGGGATTAATGGTCATATCTTTTGCAAGCTCTCTTACTGAAGGCAGTTTTTCATTGGGAAGCAATACTCCGCTTATGCTCATCTGTTTTATACTGTTGATGATTTGTTCATATATAGGAACTCTGCTTCTTACATCTACTTGTATCAATTTTTTCCCTCCTCTTTAAAAAATAATTTATTTTGATTATATTATTCAACAATACCATAAACACTACAAGATATATGCGTTATAGTTATAATAGTACGCTTAATATTGTTTGTCAATAATAATTTTATTTTGTAATTATTTTTTCACTATTTAAATAATTTTTAAATTTTATATTTTTATATAAATATTGAAATTTAAATATAAATTTGATTTAAATAAAGAATATTTTATACTATATATTATTACAAATTGTAATTAGTTATTGTATTATATTTAAATTTATAGTAAAATTAATATATATTTTATTTTACGGTGTTAGTTATAAATTATAGAGGGGTATAAGATATTTGCTTTTAAGTAAGCAATTTACCTCATATAAGAGAATAGTTTAAACTTATAATTAAAGTTTAATTATAAGTATTATCGGGGCAAAGCTCTATTAAAAAATTAAATTTTAAAAAGGAGAATATTTTTATGCAAAAATATGTATGTGATGTATGTGGATATGTTTATGATCCCGCTGTCGGAGATGAAGAAAACGGAATAGCACCGGGAACAAGCTTTGGGGATTTACCGGATGATTGGGTTTGCCCGGTATGTGGAGTTGATAAAGACAGTTTTTCACAAGAATAATAAAAAAATCTAAATCCTCTTTTTATTTATAAGAGGATTTTTTCTTTTTTGACAAAACATTTAATTTTTAAGACAATCACCAATTTACTAAATTAATATATACAAATAATTATAATACCTATGTTTTAAAAAAACTTTGTAGTGTAAACACTGTTTTCATTATGGATATTTATTAAATATTAATTTAATGTTCGGTGATTTATAAGAGGTGAATTATATGAAATTTTTTAATAAAATTATTTTTTCTTTTTTGTTAGTGTTCCTTTTTAATATATCTTTCAGTAATGCCGAAGGAATATATGTAAATAATAACAAAATCCAAAACACAACACCTATATTGATACAAAATGATAAAGCATTTATATCAGTCGGTGATTTATCAGTCGCAGTAGGAGGAAGTATATCTTGGAACAAGAATGAAAAAATTGCAACTGTAAAAACGGATGATTTAAAAATAGAATTTATGAATGGAAGTAATACTGTCAAACTTAATGACAGTAAAGTTTCAATAGAATTGAAATCTGTATTGAAAGATGGAAAACTTATGGTTCCTGCAACTGTTTTAAGAGATTTTTTTAATTTAAAAATATCTTGGAACTACAAAACTAAAAATTTTTTAATAAATTCAGATGAAAAATCAATTGTCAACACTATAAAATTTTCTCAAAAAAATGACACCGCAAAACTTGAAAAATCTATAGGTCCTGATTCTGAAAAATTCAGCTTTACCTATGCTTTAACCGATGATGCAAAAAACGAAAAATATTTAGCTGACGGAAAATACTTCATATTTAAAGCCGGAGAGAAGGGTAATATTACAAAAGGACTTAACGGATATTTTTATATGAATGTGTATACTTTTGATGTATATTATTATCCTCTTGATGCAGCTAACGACGGAAGCGGTATAAAAAAATACAGCAATGGAAAAGAAATTTCAGACTTTAACAAAAACGGAAGAAATACTATACACTCTTTGATTGCAACTACTCATATGATAAATGACATAAAAGAATCCGACAACTCTTTGGCAAATTTTGTCTATACAAGAAAAGACAATATAAATAAAGAGTATTTAAATCATATACCCAAAGCTACTTATTATTACTACCAAGCAAGTAAAAAAGAAAATAATATTCTTAAACCTCAGTTTGAGATAGCTCAAAATGCAAGCACATTGGATGTTTATATATTTTTGAAAAAGGAAAACGGAGTAAATATAGTACAATTACCCGATAAACTAATAAAAACAATAAATATGAATAAAAAAAATTAAACAAACTTAACATATAGTTTGATAAATATTTTTCAAATGTATTTGCAAATGAAAATATTCAGATAGTTTGCAAAGCATGGTATTACCTATATCTTTTGTGATAAAAACAAGGATATAGGTTTTTTTATTCATATAATTATATTTTTTTTGTTGATAAAAAATAAACTAATATTGCACTTATGGCATAATTATTTTAAAATTAAAACTATATAATTACATTTATAATATCAGTATTTAAACATAGCTAATAAAAATATTTAATACTTATCATATATCAGAAATATGTATATATTAGTAAATTAAAATGACATTAAAATATTGTATGTTTTTAGATTTACGATATAAGTGCAACATATAAAAAATAATAGCATTATATTTTCATTAAAAATATTTATATATTCAATAATCAGCTGATGAGCTGATTAATAAATCATATTTTTTTTATAAATCAATTAATAATATATATAAATTTTTGTAATTTCAAATTTTGGAATTGGTTTACTTAATTATTTTTTGATTGCTTATATTATGAATATGGAATATATATATTTTATATGATTGGTAAAAAGAAAGGGGATTTTAATATGAGTAGATTGGAACTTCGTTCCAGAAGTAATTCTCAGCTTATAGTCGAAGATATATACGATGATTTAAGCCGAAGAATAAAATCAGGTCCTATCGGTGTCTGTCCGGTAGATACAACGAGAGCGTTTATAGAAATGTGTCATTCCCAGACCTGCGGGAAATGCGTTCCGTGTCGTGTAGGGCTTTTACAGCTTAAACATCTCATAACAGATGTACTTAGAGGAAATGCGGATATATCAGTTATAGATCTTATAGAAGAAACAGCAAAATCCATATATGAAACTGCTGATTGTGCTATAGGTTATGAAGCTGCTCAAATGGTATATAAAAGTGTAAAATATTGTAGGGATGACTATGAAGAACATATAAAAAGCAGGAGATGTACTTGCTTAAATACACAACCGGTTCCATGCGTTTCACTTTGCCCGGCAGGAATAGATATACCGGGATACATAGCTTTAGTAAAGGAAGAACGCTATGCGGATGCCATAAGACTTATAAGAAAAGATAATCCTCTCCCTACAACTTGCGCTTACATATGTGAACACCCTTGTGAAGAAAGATGCAGAAGAAATATGATAGATGATTCTATCAACATAAGAGGAATAAAAAGAGTTGCGTCTGATTATGCAAGAGAAGTTGATCCTCCAAAATGTAATATTTCTACCGGAAAAAAAATAGCAATAATAGGCGGCGGACCGGCAGGATTAAGTGCGGCTTACTATTTACAATTAATGGGTCATCAAACAACTGTTTATGAGATGTTGCCTAAACTTGGAGGAATGTTAAGATACGGTATACCTAATTACAGACTGCCTAAAAAACGTTTAGATGATGATATAGATGCAATTTTAAAAACAGGTGTGGAAGTTAAATTTGGAATAAAAATCGGTGTAGATATAGATTTTAATGAACTGAGCAAAAAATATGATGCAACTCTAATAACGATAGGAGCTTCAACAGATAAAAAACTTGGTCTTGAAGGTGAAGACAATGAAAATGTAGTTTCGGCAGTAAAATTTTTAAGAGAAGTGGGACTTGATAAAGCAAAAAGACTTGACGGTAAAAAAACAGTAGTAATTGGCGGAGGAAATGTTGCCATGGATGCTGTAAGAACTGCTGTAAGGCTTGGAAGTGAAAAAGTGAGCTGTGTTTATAGAAGAAGAACTGCCGACATGACGGCTTTGCCCATGGAGATTGAAGGAGCCTTAGCTGAAGGTGTAGAACTTATAACTTTAAAAGCCCCTAAAAAACTTGAAATTATAGATGGTTTACTTAAAGGGATATGGGTAACTCCACAGATGATATCCAAGATAAAAGATAAAAGAGCCAATGTAATACCTTCCGGAGAAGATGACGAACTTATAGAATGCGATAATATAATTGTTGCTATAGGACAAGATATAGAAACTAAACATTATGAAGATGCAGGAATACCTGTTGCGAAAGGGAAAATATTTTCATTGCCTACAGGAGGTTTTGACGCATTGCCTAATATATTCTCAGGCGGAGACTGTGCATCAGGACCTGCAACAGTTATAAAGGCAATAGCTGCCGGAAAAGTGCTTGCGGCAAATATAGATGAATATTTAGGATATAGACATGAAATAAGTTGTGACGTTGAAATACCGATACCAAGCAAAGATGACAGGCAGCCTTGTGCAAGAACTGAGCTTGGAGAACGAGAAGCTTGTGACAGGAAGAATGATTTTGAAGAAATCGAAATATGTATGCCGAAAAAAGCGGCTATGCAAGAATGTGGCAGATGTTTGCGCTGTGATCATTATGGATTCGGTATATTCAAAGGAGGTCGTGAAAACTTATGGTAAATTTAATAATAGATGATGTAAATGTAAGTGTTGACGAAGGAACAAGTATAATGGATGCCGCTAAAATTGTCGGTATAAATATTCCCAAACTTTGTTTTTTGAAAGATATAAATGAAATAGCGGCATGCAGAGTATGTGTTGTTGAAGTGGAAGGCATAGATAGATTAGTTACCTCATGCAATAATTCTGTTGAAGAGGGAATGATTATACATACTGACAGCCAAAGAGTGAGACTTGATCGTTATAGAACTGTTCAGATGATACTTTCTCAGCATGATTGTAAATGCGCAACCTGTGTTCGTTCAGGAAACTGTTCATTGCAAGCACTGTCAAATGACTTAAATATAAGGGATATTCTTTACGGAGAAGTGCTTGAAAGACAAGAGTGGGATAGGACATTTCCGCTTGTAAGAAATTCTACGAAATGTATAAAATGTATGCGCTGTATACAGGTCTGTGATAAAATTCAAAGTCTCAATGTATGGGAGCTCGAAGGAACAGGAGCAAGAAGTACCGTAAATGTTTCAGGTTCAAGAACAATAAAAGAGGCGGATTGCTCCTTATGCGGACAATGTATTACACACTGTCCTGTAGGGGCATTAGTGGAACGAGATGATACAGAAAGATTGTGGAGAGCATTTGCAGACCCTAATAAAGTAGTTGTAGTACAAGTGGCACCGGCTGTAAGAACGGCTTGGGCTGAAGACAGCAATCTTGGGAGAGAAGCAGGTACAGTAAATAAGATATTTGAAGGACTAAAAAAGATGGGAGCGGATTATGTATTTGATACATCATTTTCAGCTGATCTTACAATAATGGAAGAAGCATATGAATTTATAGACAGATTCAGTAACGGAGATCTTAAGGAAAGACCTATGTTTACTTCTTGTTGTCCGGGCTGGGTAAGATTTATAAAAAGCCAATATCCTCATTTGGTAAAACAACTTTCCACTGCAAAATCTCCTATGCAGATGTTCGGTTCAGTTATGAAATCATATTTTGCTCAAAGTATAGGTAAAAATCCTGAAGACATAGTTTCAGTTGCTATAATGCCTTGTCTTGCAAAAAAAGGAGAAAGCAATATGGAGTTATTCCATGGAGAATATGCAGGGCATGATACAGACTTAGTTATAACTACAAGAGAATTTGTAAGAATGTTAAGAGCGTCACATATAAATATTGAAAATTTAGTTGGAATAGAGCCTGATAAGTTATTCCATGATTATTCAGGCGCAGGAGTTATATTTGGAGCTACCGGAGGAGTGATGGAAGCGGCACTCAGAACAGCATACCATGCAATAATGGGAGTTAATTGCCCGGCAGACGCATTTGATGTGGTTAGAGCATCTTCACAAGAAACAGGAATAGTAGAGGCAAATTTTGAATTAAACGGTACAAATCTCAGAATAGGTGTAGCAAACGGCTTAGGAAATGCAAGAAAATTGATAGATAGTGTAGAAAATGGTGAAAAGCACTATGATTTTGTTGAAATAATGGCATGTCCCGGAGGATGTGTAGGGGGAGGAGGTCAACCCATACACGATGGAAGTGAGCTTGCATTTGAAAGAGGAAAAAATCTTTATTTTATAGATGAGAGTTCAACCATTAGATATTCTCATGAAAATCCTGATATAAAAGCTATTTATGAAAATTATTTTAAAGAGCCTAATAGCCATAAAGCACATAGTCTTTTGCATACAGATCATAATTTATGGGAAATGCCTTCAGCGCCTAAGAAGAACAGAAACGGTTATGTACTTCCTGCAAAAATTAGATAATATATATATTTTTAAAACCTAAACTATATTTTTTTAAAAGAATTTTTATTCAAATAAAATAAATTAAAAACAGGTACATAGTTTTGATAAATTGTTGTACCTGTTTTTTAGTTTTAAATAAACTCAAGAAATATTTTTATTTAATAGGATTTTATAGTATAATTAATGGGAATAACATAATATATTTTTTGATATAAAGTAAATTGAAAGGATATAACGATGCAATTTGAAGTAATATCTTCATACAAACCGACAGGTGACCAACCACAAGCCATAAAAGCTATGAGCAAATCAATAAAAAAAGGGAATAAATTTCAAACTTTGCTTGGAGTAACAGGTTCAGGTAAGACATTTACAATGGCTAACATAATACAAGAGGTTCAAAAGCCTACACTTGTAATCACGCATAATAAGACACTTGCAGCTCAATTATACAGTGAATTTAAGGAGTTTTTTCCAAATAATGCGGTGGAATACTTTGTATCGTATTATGATTATTATCAACCGGAGGCATATGTACCTCATAGCGACACATATATAGAAAAGGATTCATCCATAAATGACGAAATTGACAAGCTTCGTCACAGTGCTACAGCAGCTATATTGGAAAGACGAGATACAGTTGTAGTTGCATCAGTATCTTGCATATATGGACTTGGAGATCCTACGGATTATCTTGAAATGATGGTATCATTAAGACCGGAGCAGAACAAAGATAGAGATGATGTAATCAGAGAATTGGTAGAGATACAGTATGAAAGAAATGATGTAAATTTTGTCAGAGGAACGTTCAGAGTTAGAGGAGACATTCTTGAAATTTTACCTGCTAATACTGATGAAAGAGGATTGAGAATAGAATTTTTCGGAGATGAAATAGAAAGAATATCAGAGATAAATTATCTTACAGGTGAAGTTTTAGGGACAAGAGATCATGTTTCCATATTTCCGGCATCACATTATGTAACAAATAGAGGTAAGATGGAAAAAGCCATAAAAGGTATAGAGCAAGAATTAAAAGATAGAATACAATTCTTTGAAGATAATGATATGTTGTTGGAGGCGCAAAGAATTTCTCAGCGTACAAAATATGATATAGAAATGTTGAAAGAGATAGGAAATTGTAAAGGAATAGAAAATTATTCGCTTCACTTGACCGGAAGAAAAGTTGGCGAAAGACCGTTTACGCTGATAGATTTCTTTCCTGAGGATTTTTTGATAATAATAGATGAATCCCATGTAATGTTACCACAGCTACACGCTATGTATGCAGGTGACCATTCAAGGAAAAAATCATTAATAGATTACGGTTTTAGACTACCATCTGCATTTGACAACAGACCGCTCAAATTTGAAGAATTTGAAAGTATAATAAATCAAATAATGTTTGTGTCTGCAACACCTGGAAAATATGAAATGGAAAAATCATCAGAATTCGGTGAGCAGGTTATACGACCTACGGGTTTATTAGATCCCATTATAGAGGTCAGAAAAATTGAAGGGCAGATAGATGATTTAATAGGAGAAATAAATTTAAGAGCCAAAAAAGATGAAAGAGTTTTGGTAACGACACTTACAAAGAAAATGGCAGAAAAACTTACAAGCTATCTTGAAAAAGTAGGTATAAGAGTAAAATATTTGCACTCCGATGTAGATACACTCGACAGGATAAAAATAATAAGAGATTTGCGAATAGGTGAATTTGATGTACTTGTAGGCATAAATCTTTTAAGAGAAGGACTTGATATTCCAGAGGTTTCACTTGTTGCGATATTGGATGCAGATAAAGAAGGATTTTTGCGTTCAGAAACTTCACTTATACAGACTATAGGAAGAGCGGCAAGGAATGCTGACGGAAAAGTAATAATGTATGCAGATATAATAACAAATTCGATGCAAGTGGCTATTGACGAAACAGACAGGAGAAGACATATACAAGAGCAATATAATAAAAAACACAATATAAAACCACAGACTATATATAAAGAAGTAAGAGATTTAATAGTTGCAACAAAAGTAGCCGAAACCGGTGAAAATTATGGAGTAAAAGATATTATAGAAGTAGAAGAATTGAAACAAAGAATTATATTACTCACAGAGCAGATGCTTGCAGCAGCTGAAAACTTGGAATTTGAAAAAGCCGCAAAGTTGAGAGATACAATAAAAGAAATAGAAGCAAAGATTAAATAAGATAAAATGTTTCAAATAATATATATGTGGTATTTTTTAATTGTATTTTTGAAAAATTTTATACTATTGTCTAACTAAACATAGATATTTTTTAATATTATGCTCAAATATATTTTGCTTGGAGCAAGGTTTTATAAATATCTAAAAGAAGATATCTATAAAATTGTTAGAAATTTTGCTTGCAAAAGAATTTGAGCATATCTTAATTTAAATAGAATTTAGTATTATACTAAAATTAAATAAAATGATATAAAAAGTGTTGTGTAATTTAATAAAATATAACACCATTTATGGTATGCTTGATATGAATTATTCATTTATGATTAGTATTTAGATAATTTTTGTAAAAGTTTTAGATAATATGTTTTATATTTTCAAAAATAACATAAAAAATATATGAGGTTTTATAATGAATGATAAGATTATAATAAAGGGAGCAAAAGAGCATAACCTTAAGAATGTAGACCTTGAACTTCCACGAAATAAAATGATAGTTTTCACAGGTTTGTCAGGTTCCGGAAAATCATCTTTGGCGTTTGACACTATATATGCTGAAGGGCAAAGACGATATGTGGAGAGTTTGTCATCTTATGCAAGGCAGTTTTTGGGCAGAATGGATAAACCTGATGTTGAATATATAGAAGGTCTTTCACCTGCCATATCTATAGACCAAAAAACTACATCAAACAATCCACGTTCTACAGTAGGTACAGTTACAGAAATATATGATTATTTGAGACTGTTATTTGCCAATATCGGTATACCTCATTGTCCTATATGTCATAATGAAATAAGACAGATGAGTATACAGGAGATAGTAGACAAAATTATGCTCTTTGACAGCAAAACCAAGATACAGATAATTTCTCCTATAATAAGAGGTAAAAAAGGCGCTCATGAAAAAGTTATTGAGGGAATAAAAAAAGACGGATATATAAGATTGAAGATTGACGGTCAGGATTATACGGTAGAAGATGAAATAAAATTAGAAAAAAATAAAAAACATGATATATCAATAGTAATAGATAGGCTTATAATAAAAGATAATTTGGAAAAAAGATTGGCGGACTCAATAGAAACTGCTGTAAATTTATCTGACGGTATACTTATAGTAGATGTCATAGGAGAAAAAGAAATTATGTATTCTACTAAACTTGCATGTCCTGAGCATGGTATAGCTATGAGTGATTTATCTCCTGCTATGTTTTCATTTAACAATCCTATGGGTGCGTGTCCTACTTGTCTTGGTCTTGGAACTATGAGCAACATAGATATAAATTTGCTCATACCTGATGATACACTTACTCTCAGACAAGGTGCGATAGATGCATGGAATACATCTGATGCAGCAAAAGAAGAAGGATATTATTTTAAATTAATTGAAGCGTTGGCGAAGAAAAATAAAATTTCGCTTGATATACCATATAAAGAACTACCTGAAGATTTTAGACAAAAACTTCTATATGGAACTAATGAGATAGTAGAATTTTCATTTGACAGTAAATTTGGTGGAAGCAGAAAATACAAATCTACTTTCGAAGGTGTAATACCGAATTTGGAGAGAAGATACAAAGAAACACCATCAAATCTTATAAGAGAAAAAATTGAGCAATATATGGTGGAAAGTCCCTGTCCGAGTTGTAAAGGAGCAAGACTTAAAGAGGAAATACTTTCTGTTACAGTTGGAGAAGAAAATATTGCAAGCGTTACAGATAAATCAATAACAGATTTGATAGGATACATTGATAATTTAAAACTTACAAAAAAAGAAAGCATAATAGCCGGAGAAATATTAAAAGAAATAAGAGCAAGAGCCACATTTTTGAAAGATGTCGGACTTGAATATTTGACTTTGTCAAGAAAAGCTGGAACATTATCTGGTGGAGAAGCACAAAGAATAAGACTTGCAACACAGATAGGTTCTGCACTTGTAGGAGTATTATATGTACTTGATGAGCCTTCGATAGGATTGCACCAAAGAGATAACGAAAGATTATTGGCGTCCCTTAGAAATCTTGCTGATATTGGAAACACTCTTATCGTAGTAGAGCATGATGATGATACTATAAAATCAGCAGATTATATAGTCGATATAGGACCCGGTGCAGGAATATATGGCGGAGAAGTTGTGGCTTGTGGTACAGTTGATGAAATAAAAAAATCTCCACGCTCAATCACCGGTCAATATTTATCAGGAAAGAAAAAAATACAAGTTCCAAAAACGAGAAGAGCTATTGAAAAAGGATATATAAATATTAAAAAAGCATCTGAAAATAATTTAAAGGATATAGATGTAGATATACCTCTTGGAGTTTTCACTTGTGTGACAGGCGTGTCAGGTTCAGGAAAAAGTACATTGGTAAATGAAATTTTATATAAATCGGCATCATCAAAATTATATAAAAGTAAATTTAAAATAGGTAAATGTAAGTCTGTAAACGGACTTGAGAAAATTGACAAAGTAGTAGATATAGACCAATCACCTATAGGAAGAACACCACGCTCAAATCCTGCAACCTATACAGGAGTTTTTGATATAATAAGAGATGTGTTTGCAATGACACCGGAATCAAAGTCAAGAGGCTACAAAAAAGGAAGATTTTCATTCAATGTAAAAGGCGGAAGATGTGAAGCCTGTAACGGTGATGGAATAATAAAATTGGAAATGCACTTTTTGCCGGATGTATATGTACCATGCGAAGTATGTGACGGTAAGAGATATAATAGAGAAACTTTGCAAGTGACTTACAAAGATAAAAGTATATCTGACGTATTGGATATGGACGTAAAAACTGCGATAGGTTTTTTTGATTCAATCCCAAGAATAAAGAGAAAATTGGAGACATTGATACAAGTAGGACTGTCTTATATAAAACTTGGACAACCGTCAACACAACTCTCAGGTGGAGAAGCACAGAGAATAAAATTGGCAACCGAGCTTAGCAAAATTTCTACAGGAAATACATTGTATATACTTGACGAGCCTACTACCGGACTTCATACAGATGATGTGAGCAAGCTTATAGAAGTTTTGCAAAAATTGACTGATTTAGGTAATACGGTAGTTGTTATAGAACACAATTTAGATGTCATAAAATCTTGTGATTATATAATAGATTTAGGACCTGAAGGCGGAGTAGGTGGTGGAACGATAGTGGCTACAGGCACGCCTGAAGAAGTTGCAAAAGTAAAAAAATCATACACAGGTAAATTTTTAAAAAATATGTTGTAAAAAATATAGACTGATATTATTATCTAACCAAACATGTTTCAGTATAAACTTAAAATATTTTATTGCTTGATTAAACTATCTGTCAAAATCATAAATTTGGCAGATAGTTTTTTAAGTAAAATTTAATTGAAAAAAAAATATAAATGTTTTATAATTATAAAAGAAAAAATAAACTTTTATCTAAAATTTTATACAAATAAATTCAACAAAATTATACATACAAATATTAGAGAGGTGTAGCTTATGAGGGATATAGCTATAGTTACTGACTCTACATCAGATTTACCTGATGAGTTCATTAAGGCGAATGATATACAAATTATACCTTTGCAGGTAAATTGTTCAAATAAAACCTATAAAGACAAGATAGAAATAACATATGAAGAAATATATGCAAATTTAGACAAAGAAATTCCCACAACATCTCTTCCTTTTGCACAAGATATTATAAATGTGTTTGAAAGTTTGAAATCAAATAATATAAAAAATGTGGTAGGTTTGTTTTTATCTTCCAATTTAAGCGGTACTTACAACCTTATAAGTCAAATTGCAAAAGATTATTTGCAATATATGAACATAAAACTTATAGATACAAAAACCATATCAATGGGCATAGGTCATGCAGTAATGCAGGCGGCAAACGCCGTTAAGCTTGATAAGTCTTTTGATGAGGTTGTTGAGATTGCAGTTAATACCGTCAAAAATACAAGAACTTTTTTTATGCTTGATACATTGACTTATCTTATAAAAGGTGGACGTATAGGCAAAGTAGGCGGTGTAGTAGGAAATATACTCAATATAAAACCTATAATCGGCGTTGATGAAATAGACACAGGTCAATATTATACAATAAAAAAAGTGAGAGGAAGGAATATTGCTCTTAAAACACTTAATGAAATAGTGCAAAAATTGACAGATAAAAAGAAAGAATGTGTTGTTGCTATTGCAGATGCAATCGCTAAAGATGACAGAGATAAAGTATATGATATGATAAAATCAGATAACAACAATATAAAAGATTTCATAAAGACATCAGTTACACCTGTAATAGCAGTACATACAGGTCCGGGGCTTGTGGGGATATCAGTATATTGCAAAGAAGGTCTTGACGATTTGAGAGTATACTGATTTTTTGGAAAGGAAAATTGTATTTAAATGAATGAAAAAGACTTATATAACAGTTTATCTGGAGATAATCTTCCTGTATATTTTTTATGCGGACAAGAGAGATATCCTATAGACAAAGCTGTACAAATGCTAAAAAACTCGCTTAATCCTAATTTTAGAGAGCTCAATTTTACTTTGATAGATTCTGAAAATGAAACAGATATAGATAATATGGTCAGCTGTTGCGAATCTATACCATTTATGGATACGAAAAGGGTTATTGTTGTAAAAAATTCAGATTTGTTTCAAACAGGGAGTAAAAGTCAATCTAAAGAGCAGATGCAAAAAATAATGAACTATTTGAACTCTCCTTGTAATACTACAGTCGTAATTTTTGCACCTATGCAAGTGGATAAACGAAGCGAGCTGTATAAATTTATGAAGAAAAAGTATGATATATATCAATCTGATAAACTTGATAAGATAAAATTCTCTTCATGGGTTTCAGACAAGTTTAAAAGTAAAAATGTGATTATAGACAGCCATTCTAAAGAATATTTTATACAAAAAAGCGGATATTTATTCAAGGACTCCGAAATTACTTTACTTGATGTAGAAAGCGAAATAGATAAAATCTGCCTTAATTCCGATAATAATATAGTGAGTGTAATAGATATAGAAAAAGTAAGCAGTACTGTGAATGATAATGATGTTTTCAAATTTATAGACTATGTTTTTGCAGGAGATTTCAGAAATTCACATTTAATGCTGTATAATATTATTGGTGTACAAAAAAATGCTATACTGCTCCTATCACTATTAGGAAGACAACTTTCACTTTTAATAAAAATATATATGCTTATGAAAGAAAAATGTTCCAATGACACTATATCAAAAATGCTTATGTTACATCCTTTCGTTGTAAAAAAATGTAATATACAGCTAAAAAGATATTCATATAAAGAATTGTTGGATTTATATAATTTATGCAGTGATATGGACTATAGAATAAAAAAAGGTCAGATAAGAGAAAATATAGGCGTAGAAGTCATAGTAAGCAGAATTTGTAGAAATAAAAAATAATTTTAAAAACTGTATTAATGATTATTTAATACAGTTTTTAAAATTAATCAAAAAATTTATTATATTTACAATATAAGTGAGCAATACATAAAAAATTATTTTTATAGGAGAACACTACATTGTATGAATGAAGAAAACAAAGAAATACTGTTTTTTGCACTGTCTTTGGGAGAACTTATGCTCTGCAATGGTGGTGAAATATATAGAGTTGAAGATATGATGCTAAGGATATGTAATTCGAGGAACATTAGTGGTATAAATGTATTTGCAACTCCTACAGTAATTATGATATCTTATAATAATCCTGAAAAATTGTGCATATTCAACAGAATAAACTTAAGAGGTTCAAATCTTGATAAAGTATCTATGATAAATAATCTTGCAAGAAAATTTACATCTACAAATATGAGTGTGCAAGAAGCAAAAAAAGCAATGGAAGTTATAAGAAGAAAAAAGCAAAATCATATAGTAAAGTTGATATTTGCGGGGATAGTAGCATCTTTTTATGCTGTGCTTTTTAACGGAAGTATAATTGATTTTTTTATAGCATTTATATTAGGCGTTGTATCACAGGCGGTATATGACTATTTTAACGCTGTTGCAGAATCACCTTTTTTATCTAATATATTGGCAGGCTTTACAATAGGCTTTTTTGCACATATATCCGAAAAACTTATGGGAACATCTATTGATACAATAATAATTGGGGCTATAATGCCATTCGTACCTGGACTTATACTCACAAATGCAGTGCGTGATTTTATATATGGAGATTTATTGTCAGGCTCATCACGATTTTTTGAAGCTATACTTGTCGGTACATCTGTTGCTGTAGGTGTATCTTTCGGTATTTCGGCATCAGGCTTAATAAATACACTGTTTTAAAATATAATTGTAAAAATATAAAAAGCTTTATAATTTAAAAGCAAGTATACCTAATTTTACTTAGTTAACCAACTCTTAAAGACAAGAATATATACTATTCTATAATTATAACATTGTCATATATTTATTTTTGTTTGAGAGTAATTATACAATTTAACATAAGATAAGAATTTAATCATATGAAATATTTATAAAACAGTATTTTCGATTCTATATTAAAAATAAAGGAGAGCTATGTTTTATATATTTAAAAACTTTGTATTTTCATTTTTGGCTACAGTTGGATTTTCCATGCTTCTAAATGTACCGAAAAAATCTATACATTTATGTTCGCTTTCAGGGGCAGTAGGGTGGACATTGTATATAATACTTAGAAGATACGGAATAGACAATGTAAATTCCAATTTATATTCATCAATAATTATAGCGCTTATGGGAGAGATATTTGCGAGGCTTGATAAAGAGCCTGTTACTATTTTTGTTATTCCGGGAATATTTTGTATAGTGCCTGGATATGGTATATATAATGCGATGAAAAATCTTATGGAAAAAAATTATGAGCAAGCATCAAGAATAGGATTTGAAACTGTATTTGTTGCAGGAGCCATAGCCACAGGAATAATAATAGTATCATCTATATTTAAAATTTACAGCAAGTATAAATCAAAGGCAAAAATTTAATAATATTACCTGATTAAATATGAATATAATAAAAACTCTAAATTGAATGTATTTAATTGGTGCTACTTTTAGCTATGTCGGTGTTAGCAATCCATTTGATTAAATATATTTTTATATTTTAGTGGTACATATTATTTTAAATAGGTTTTAGTATAATAGGAGATTTTTTATGAAGATATATATTCTCGGACTTGGTGCAGGGAGCATTGATATAATAAGCAAAAAAGGATATGAGCTTCTCAAAAAAGAAGATATAAAAAAAATATTCAGAACAAAAGAACACGAAATAATACACGAATTGGCAAAAGAAAATATAGAGTTTGAAACTATGGATTATGTATATTTAAGTGAGCCGAATTTCGAAAGCGTTTATGAAAAAATAAGTGATATAATAATTGAGAAAGCAAAACAATATGACGAAATATTATATGCTGTTCCGGGAAGTCCTTTTATTACTGAAGATACTACAAATATTATTATAAAAAAAGCACAAAATGAAAATATAGACATTCAAGTCATACCTTCTGTAAGCTTTATAGATGCGGTTATATGCACAATAAAAAAAGATCCTACAAAAAAACTGTATATAACAGATATATTTAATATAGATAAAAGCAGGATAAATCCTTTAAATAATATTATGATATCTCAAGTGTATGACAGATTTAAAGCTTCTGAATTAAAACTTATGCTCATGGATAGATACGATGATGAGCAGGAAATATATATAATAACTTCTGCAGGCGGTAAAGATGAAAAAGTAAAGACAGTAAAATTATATGAAATGGATTATTCTGATAATGAATACAGTCATTTGACGAGTATATTCATAGAAAGTGTTGAAGATAAAAAATATAACGATATAGAAGATTTGAGAAATCTGCTCAGAACTTTGAGGGGAAAAAATGGATGTCCTTGGGATAAAAAGCAAGATTTTTCTTCAATGGCAAAGTATGTGAAAGAAGAGGCAAATGAGGTAGCAGATGCTATAAATAACAACGATATGGATAATTTGCTTGAAGAGTTGGGAGATTTATTGTTTGAGATAGTATTTTTAACTAATCTTGCAGAAGAAAAAGGCATATTTTCTTTTGAAGAAGTAGTAGATGAAATAGTTAAAAAGATGATAAGAAGACACCCTCATGTATTTGAAAATATGGATATAAGCGGCAAAAACGTTGAAGATATATGGCAAGAAATAAAAAATATTGAAAAACAGCCAAAAAACTCTTGACGAACTGCAAAACACATTGTAAAATAAAGACGTGGAAAAAACCATAAGCCTTTATAATTTTTAAGGAGGAATTTTATAATGAATAAGTCAGAATTAGTATCAAAAATGGCTGAAAAAAGTGGACTTACAAAAAAAGATTCAGAATTAGCACTAAATGCTTTTATGGCATCAGTTGAAGAAGCATTAGTTAAACAAGAAAAAGTTCAATTGGTTGGATTTGGAACTTTTGAAACAAGAGAAAGAGCAGCAAGAGAAGGTAGAAATCCGAGAGATCCTAAAGTAAAAATAAAAATACCTGCATCAAAAGCGCCTGTTTTCAAAGCTGGAAAAGGATTAAAAGAAAAAGTAAATGTAAACGGAAAGAAAGCAACAAAGAAAAAATAAGGAATTATATAGAAAATTACTATCACCTCAAAGGTAATAGTAATTTTTTTAATGTAGGCTTAAGCCTACATTAAAAAAACCTTTACGCATAATTTTGTGTAAAGGTCTTTTTGTAGCTTAAGCAAAATAAACCCCCAGTTTTACTGGGGGAATAAAAATCTTTAGATAAAAGAAAACCTCCTTTTGATATAATAGAATTGGTCCGCCAAAACCAAAATAAAATCAAAAGGAGGTTTTTGTTATGAAAGACATAAATAGTTTATCACATTCCAAGTGGAGATGCCAGTATCATATAGTATTTGCTCCCAAATTTAGAAGAAAAGAAGTCTATGGAAAAATAAAACTAGACATAGGAAAAATATTAAGGAAGCTGTGTGAACAAAAAGGAGTAGAGATAATACAAGCGCAGGCATGTGTGGACCATATACACATGTTAGTGAGTATACCGCCAAGTTTAAGTGTATCACAATTTGTAGGATATTTAAAAGGAAAGAGCAGTCTTATGATATTTGATAGACATGCGAATTTAAAATATAAATATGG
>NZ_JH414558.1 GCF_000238115.1 Peptoanaerobacter stomatis
TACTATTGTTATTACACTACATACTGTTGTTGTTATCACCATACAGATAGAAAAATGCTATTTTTTTGGGTGTTGTTCGGGTGAAAAATATTTATATACAAAATAATTGACGCTGTAAGAACAAAATATGCCAAGTTATCGTTATCTATGTATAACAGTGCAAAACCGAGAAGTGAATTCATAAAAAGGCAAAATATCATAAGATAAAAATACATGGGTCTGTTTATAGTAGTTTTAATCATAAGCATTTCTCCTTATATTATAAATTTTTATAATATATTGATGTGAAAGGGTAGGCATCATATTCTTTCTTTGTCAATATCATCATATTATATAAAATATCAGTCTGTTTGTCTATAAATATATTTATTTTTTACTTTTTTGTTTATTTTTTTATATAAAATCTATTTAAAATATCACTTTAAATTAAAATATATAAAATACATTTAAATGTGTTTTTGCCAACTTTATCATGCAAAAGTTCCCATTGTCAAATACATTCAATTTATACTGAACACTATTATAAAATATAAAATTTCTAATTTTTATGTATTTTCTGATTTAGAAAAATATGATTTTTCAGATATATAAATTATAATGCAGTTTTAATTAGTACTTAGTATTGACATTTTATTTTATATGACTATTTATAAGTTATTGGTATTATACTATTACCTGTTTACACTCAAATTAGAAAAAATAAAAACCCTTAATTAGTCATTAATCAAGAGTTTTTATATACAAATTAAATATATATTTAACTTTTTTGCAATCTATCTTATTACATCAACACCTGATATAGTAAGATATTGTCCCTGTTTTATCTCTATATATGCTTCTTTTTCGACATATCTGCTGAATATAACATCCGACATAGGTGACGTTGATATTTCTACATAACCCGCTTGCCCTGTAGGTACTAATTTATAACTTCCAGGAGGAATATCAAAACCGACTTTATATTGTCCCGATATATATTTATCGCCTGAATACCTGCTGTTTTCGTCAACTTTTACCAAGTCTGCATCTACTAAATATATACTTTCATTCTCCTTTAATTCCACATATCTGAAGTTAAAAAATATTTTACCTTCGTAAAAATCCACTTCATTTTTGTTATTTTTATCTGTTATCGTATACTGACCTGAATTTTCTCCGTCCGATACCACTTTGTATATTCCCGCATCTATATCTGTCCCTACTTTATAAGATTTTGATATATAATAGTCTATATCATTATCTTCTATTAGTGCCATCGCTTTTTTAGATTTTGAATTTTCATCTTCTTGTGATTGTTCTTTTACTTCTTTCTTAACTTCGTCCTCTTTTTTTATGTCTTCTTTCGGTAATACATCACTGCTCTTATTTTCACTATGAGTTTTTTTCGGAAATGCGTTACTAAGACCAAAAAATACCCCCAATCCTATCACAGAGCATATAAGTATAAAGCCGACAATTAAAATCATCTTACTTTTCATACTCAAACTTGAAAACATATCAATCACCTAATATTTAATAAAATATTTTTGTATTTTTTTCCAATATATTATATAATAACATAAAAGGTTTTAAGTTTCAATATTACAAAATATATATAAATCTAAATTTTGGAGGATAATAATTTTGAAAAAGAAATTTCCTATAATTTTAATAGTGATATTTTCCATATTTGCACTTTTAAAGATAGCTTTTTTCTATATTTATATAGATTCTGTCAGAGATAACTCTATCAAATTCGAAAGCATAATCGGAGCACTCAGATATTCAATCAAGCCATATGAAGAAAACTCTCTCAAATTCACTTTTGCACAGTTGATACACTCATTAAATAATGATATAAATAAATCGGATAACGATAAAATTAATATAAACAGTCAAAGCGAAAATATGACCGATTATTTATATAATGTAAAAATTGCAAGCAACCAAGCCATATCTATGAACAATGCACTTAACAAATATACAAAAAAATACCTCTTGCATGATATGGATAAAGAGAAATCTCCTGATATGGATAAAGAAAAGACAATAGAAGACGCATATTTAGACACACAAGAAATAATAACAAATATAAAATGGGACGAAAAAAAATCTGCCGTTCAAAAATTACAAATGCAAAACTTAAAAAGCATCTTATCTAAAGAAGATTACACTTCGCTTACTGAGATAATAGATACTATGAATTCCGAAGAAAGCTATTTAACAGCTTCAACGCATCAAAAAATACTATCTATATTGCTGAAATATACAGATATAGACTCATATCTTATACTTGGACAATTGTGTGGAAAATTTAAAATATTGGCATATTATGAAATTGAAAACGGCTCAATCATACAAAAAGAGTTAAAAGCTATAACAACAGATACTTTGTCCACAGTAGATGACAAAAAATATAAAAATCTTATAAATATGCAATCCCTATTATTAGACGTAATATATCCAAAATATTTTAAAGGTTTTTTCATATTTACTGACGAAGAAAAAGGACTTCTTGCATATGCCAGCGATTTTCAAAATAAGCAGCGTGGCTATTTAGGAATAGACAGCGCAGATTTCAGTTCGGGCATAACAAATGATTTTGAAAAAAGCAGGTTTTATCATTCAGTAATAAGCGAGTTAGCAAGAGTTATATTATTAGGTAATGACCAAGTTGATTATTCTAAAGGAAACGGTATAACAGACTCTGATAATTTTGATATAATCAGAATTTTTTCAAAAAAAGACTCATATCTTATGCAATTTTATAACAGATTTTGGGATGATATGTTATATCAAGACAGCTTTGTATCAAGCATAAGCACAGATGAAAATGCAAAAAAATATTTTTTCTTACGACACAGCAGAGAATTTTTGAACGAATATGTATCTCAAGATCCATTTAGAGATATAATAGAAAGCATGGCAAGATTTATGTTAGAGAAAAAGCCTCTTGAAGTGGAACAAAAATATCAAAAAATCAGATTTTTCTATGAATTTTCAGAGCTTATAGATATAAAACAAAGATTAGCTCTAAACATAAAACATTTGGAGGAACAATGAGCGAAAAACTAATAATAATAGATGGCAATTCTCTAATAAATAGAGCATTTTATGCCATACCTCCCCTAACGGATAAAAACGGTATGCACACAAATGCTGTATATGGCTTTGCAAATATATTGTTTAAAATATTAAAAGAATATCAGCCCTCACATTTAAGCGTTGCATTTGATTTAAAAGGTCCTACTTTCAGACATATTATGTATAAAGACTATAAAGGCACTCGAAAAGGAATGCCTGACGAATTATTTGAACAACTCTCACCTCTTAAAGAAATGCTTGAATATTTCGGTATCACAAGATTGGAACTACAAGGCTATGAGGCAGATGACATAATAGGAACTGTATCTAAATTTTTTGAAAAAGAAAATATATCCGTCTTAATAATAACAGGCGACAGAGATTCTTTTCAACTTGCAAGCGACAAAACAAAAATATTATTCACAAAAAAAGGTATAACCGAACTTGAAATAATAGATGATAAAGAAATGATGAACAGATACGGTATATCTCCGTTGGAATTTATCGATTTAAAAGCCTTGATGGGCGATTCTTCGGACAATATACCCGGTGTAGCAGGTATAGGAGAAAAAACAGGTCTAAAACTCATACAACAATATAAAAGCATAGAAAATTTATATCTTTGCATAGATGAAATAAAAGGCAGTGTAAAAACAAAACTCGAAAAAGATAAAGAAATGGCATTTATGAGCAAAAAACTTGCCACTATCAACACTATGATACCGATAGATTTCGATGTCGAAGAACTCAAGCTTAAACCTATAAATTCAGATAAATTAAATGAGTTTTTTATAGAGCATAATATGCTGTCGCTTGCAAAAAAATTACAATCATATGCAATAGGCGATCAAAAAGACGAAAATGAAGCTCAAGACAATACCATAGCAAATAAAATAGAAATTTCGCAAGACACAGAGGATTTTTTGAAAAATATAGGCGAAAAAATATTCATAAAAATTGTAAAAGAGCATTTGCCTGTAAATATGCAAGCCATTTTATCAGTATGTATATTGTCAAATGGCAAATACTATACTATAAATCCTGATGAACTTCCTAAGATAAAGCACATATTTGAAGATGAAAAAATACAAAAATACGGCTATGACTTAAAACAAGACTACTTAGCACTGTTACCTTATGATATAAACCTTCAAGGTTTATTCTACGACCTGTTAATAGCACAATATTTATTAAATCCGGATGAATCCGTATATGACATATCAAAAGTTGCAATAACATACAGTTTACCCAATATTCAGTCTTTAGAAGAGTTTTTCGGAAAAGGTAAAAACAAAAAAATAATAAACGCATTTACAAAGACAGAAGTGGAAAATTATTTTATGCAAATTTTGCATACAGTCCATAATTCTTTCGAAAAAATATTTGAACAGATAAAATCTGAAGATATGTTTGAACTTTTCAGCAATGTAGAAATGAAACTGATAAGCGTACTTGGAGATATGGAGTATTACGGTGTAGCAATAGATGAAAAAGAGCTTGAACATCAAAAATCGGAATTTGTAAAACAAATCTCGATACTTGAAAAAGACATATATTCATTGGCAGATGAAGAATTCAATATCAACTCTCCAAAGCAACTCGGTGTAATATTATTCGAAAAATTAAAATTGCCAGCATTAAAAAAGAGTAAGACAGGTTACTCTACAAATGCCGAAGTTTTAGAATCACTAAAAGATAAACACGAAATAATAGATAAAATCATATCTTACAGACAATATACCAAACTTCAATCGACATATGTAGAAGGTCTACTAAATATAATAAATCCTGAAACTCACAGAATACACTCATCATTCAATCAGACTATAACTGCAACAGGACGAATATCATCAACAGAACCGAATTTACAAAATATACCTGTGCGATTGGAATTAGGTCGCAATCTTAGAAAAGCATTTATTGCAAAAGATGATTATGTGTTGACAGATTCAGACTATTCACAAATAGAACTTAGAGTGCTTGCACATATATCAAATGACGATGCCCTTATAACAGCATTTTCAAAAGATACGGACATACACACACAAACAGCGTCCGAAGTTTTTGGAGTTGATATTGATCAAGTTACAAAAGAAGAACGCTCGGCAGCAAAGGCTGTAAATTTCGGAATAGTATATGGGATAAGCGATTTCGGATTGTCAAATAACTTAGGTATCACCAAGAAAAAAGCAGGAGAATATATCAAAAACTATCTTGACAGATATAAAAATGTTGAAAAATATATGAAAGAGATAGTAGAATCAGCAGAAAAAAACGGATATGTAACTACAATTTTAAACAGAAGAAGATATATTCCGGAATTAAAGCAAAAAAATTTCGTAGTAAAAAATTTAGGCAAAAGATTGGCTATGAACACACCTATACAAGGAAGCGCCGCCGATATAATCAAATTAGCCATGATAAAAGTGAGCGAAAGACTCAAAAAAGAACAGCTAAAATCAAAATTGATACTTCAAGTTCACGATGAACTTATAATAGAAACCGCATTAGATGAAAAAGATTATATAAAAACATTGCTTCAAGAAGAAATGCAAAATGCGTATAAAATGAGAGTAGAGCTGAAAGTTGACATAAATGTAGGTAACTCATGGTTTGATACAAAATAAATGTACAAAAAATGACTATTGCTAAAAATAAAGCAATAGTCATTTTTCACTTTTATATTATAAATTCCTCATTCATCAATTCTTTTAATCTACACATTTCCAATTTAATATTATCTTTTGCTTTTATATATAGCATACATTCTTCGTCTGTTGGAAAAACTCTTGAAGTCATAGTATACTCTCCATCATTTATAAATATTTCAATAGAGCTGTTATCTATAAATATGTCCAGTTTATCAAGTACATTCAATTTTATAGTTCTTGTAGAGCCTTGATTTGTATTAATCTTATTAGACAAACTTCCTCTATCTATTGTAAACTCACATTTTTTATTATCAAAACTTATTTTAAACCCTGAATTTGAACTATTGTTTTTATCAGAAAAAATATTTATTTCCAAATTTTTAGAATTTATATTATCCAGTTTGATTTCTAACGGAGTTTCTATTTTTTGCAAATAATCTTTTGATATGTGCGATGTGATTACATCATCTCTTAGAATTTTTAAATTTCTTGCAGGTTTTTGAACAAGCTTTCCGTTTTTTATACTGAGCTCTCTTGGCAAAGTCAAACAGCCTGACCAGTTTTCGTCATCTGTGGTATATGAAGAGTCCGGCAAACCCATCCATGCTATTAAAACTGCTGTATTTTCATATATGTTTTGATTTGCACTTTGAGATGCATAAAAATCAAATCCTCCATCCAACTCCTCAAATTCACTTTCAGGTATAAATTCCAGCGTCTCAAAATCCATTTTACCTATTATATATCCGTTTTGATATATATTGTTATACTTATATCCATTTGCCTGTAAGCCTTGAGGTGAAAAAATAAGCACATATTTATCTTCTATTTTTATAAGGTCAGGGCACTCCCACATATAGCCAAAATCCTCATATCCTTTTACTTTCAATTCTCCCAACAATTTCCAATTATTATAAATATCATCGGATACATATATCAACGCCCTGCCTTTTAAGTTTTTGTCCTGCGCACCAAGTATTATATAATATTTATTGTCAACATACATTATCTTGGGATCTCTTTGGTGCTCAGTATAATCCTGCGACATATTTATTATAGGCTCATCTTTTTTAACAAATTTTTCGTTATCTTCAAGCACAGCTACACATTGATAAGGATGTCTTATATCTCTCTCATCTTTATGATTGCCTGTATAAATAAGATTAAGCTTATTGTCATATATAATCGCACTTCCTGAATATACTCCTCTGTTATCAAAAACTGTGTCAGGTTTTAATGCAAGCCCTTTATTTTTCCAACTTACAAGATCATCAGATGTCATATGATACCAATTTTTTGCTCCATGCATTGCACCAAAAGGAAACCATTGGTAAAAAATATGCCACTCATCATCAAAAAAACAAAAACCGTTAGGGTCATTTAAAAGACCTGTTATAGGTTGTATATGGAATTTTTGTCTAAATCTTGATTTTTTTATTTCTTCATTCATATCTTTAAGATTTTGTAAGTCAGATTTTTCCAAAACTCTATATTTTTCTTTATTTGTAATCTTCTTCATACTACCCCTTCTATTAAAATTACAATCTTAACAAAACTTAAGGAAATATTATCAAGTAAATTTTTTTGATAAATATTTCCTTTTTTCTAATTTTTATACAATTCTCTAATGAACATATACTTTTTTATATAATGTTTAAATAATTTTTAATATTATTTTTCTTCCAACATTTTATCATTATATCCGAACATATAAGTAAGAGCAAAAGCAACTCCTGCCGCAATCAATAATGATATTATATATTGCAACAGCTGCCCGTTAAGATATAATAACATTCCCGGAAGTACAGTTACAGACATACCTGTACCAGCCAAGCCGAAAATAGATGCCATAAAGCCTCCGCACGCTCCTCCTATAAGCGCACAAACAAAAGGTTTTACAAATCTAAGGTTCACACCGAAAATAGCCGGTTCTGTTATACCCAAAGACGCTGATAATGATGAAGGTAATGCAAGAGCTTTTAATTTTTTATCTTTTGTTTTAAATCCTACCGCCAAAGTTGCACCTGCTTGTGCAGCTGTTGCAGCTGATATAAGAGCATTAAACGCATTTTTACCGAAATTTGCCAATAGTTGTACTTCCAAGAAATTGAATATATGATGTATACCTGTAACAACTATAATCTGTTGCAATCCGCCAACTATTATTCCTGAAAGACCGAAAGGTAAGTTCAATACCACTTCTGTCGCATTAAGTACAACAGTTTCTAAAGAGTGGAATATCGGTCCTATTATAAATAAAGATAATACACTCATAATAAGTAAAGTCGTAAACGGAGTTAATAATAAATCAAATGTATCAGGTATTTTTTTTCTAAGCGCCTGCTCCAATTTCGCACCCAAAATTCCCGCAAAAAAAGCCGGTAAAACTGTACCTTGATAACCTACAACAGGTATAAATCCAAACATTATAATAGGAGAGGCAGTCCCTGCTGCAACCGCATAAGCATTAGGAAGTGATGGATTTACGAGCATAAGTCCAAGCACTATACCGATTACAGGCGAACCTCCGAAAACTCTAAACGTTGACCAACAAACAAGCGCCGGTAAAAAAGCGAATGCCGTATCAGTTAAAACTTGTGTCCATAACAAAAAATTTGGACTTATATCATCAGCTGTCATGCCTAAAGCTGCAAGAACCTGCTCTTGAGTAAGCAAGCCTCTAAGTCCCATAAACAGTCCTGTTGCAACAAGTACAGGTATTATAGGCACAAACACATCTCCAAACGTTCTTATAGCTTTTTTAAATACATTTCCTTGAACATTTGAACGTTTTACTTCGTCATTTGAAGCTTTTGAGCTTTCATTTGCATTTACATCTCCATAGCCTAATTTTGCCACTTCTTCAAACACTTTATTAACTGTACCTGTACCAAATATTACTTGATATTGACCGGAATTAAAAAATGCCCCTTTAACTCCTTCAATATCTTCCACAGTTTTTTTGTCTATACTTTCTTGGTTTTTAACCATTACTCTCAATCTTGTAGCACAATGCGTGATGGAAGAAATGTTTTCCTTGCCTCCAATCGCATCTGTAACTTCTTTTGCAACCTTTTTATAGTCCATACATACCTCCCTTAAAATATTTCTTAATAATAATCTATATTTCATAGTCCGTTTTTAGAAGATATATGACTATGGTTATGAACTTAATATATAAAAATTATACCAATAAATCGCTTTTATAAACCTAATATTTTAAACAATTAAATAATTTAGGTATCGGTTCCATTCAGCTTATTATATTAAATTAACATAATTATGTCAATATCTAATTTTATCTATACATATTATACTATATCTGTTTATTTTTTCAGTACAAATATAGTATTTATACAATTAAGAATAATTATTAAACTCTATAAATTTATAAAAATCTAATATTATTGAATAAATTAATCAATATGTTCACTATTGTATACTATAATTAAAGAATACTTCAAATTTTGTATAAAAATTGTTAAAAGTTTTAAAATAATCTTTTGACATTTATA
The DNA here is from genome assembly GCF_000238115.1 of Peptoanaerobacter stomatis. Taxonomy (GTDB): domain Bacteria; phylum Bacillota; class Clostridia; order Peptostreptococcales; family Filifactoraceae; genus Peptoanaerobacter; species Peptoanaerobacter stomatis. The sequence goes on from NZ_JH414558.1 coordinate 9,230, forward strand.
ATATTATGTACTATAATTTATATAGATATAGTTTTATAACTTGTTGTTACTGATGACAAGTTTTTTTAATTAAAATGCTTGCATTGTTTAGAGGTGATTTATGGCTAATATCAACGACATATCTAAATTGGCAGGTGTTTCTAAGAGTACAGTTTCACGATATTTAAACAACGGCTCTATCAGTAAAAATACAGCTAAAAAAATCAAAAAAGTTGTGGATGAGTTAAACTATATCCCGAACACCTTTGCACGGAGTTTGAAAGCTGCCAACAGCAATTCTATTGCTACTATAATTCCGAATTTTATAGGTTTTTCTAAAAACATATCTCTAAATGCCATAGACGCTTTCTTAAAAACTAAATCTTACAAGCTGTTTATCTCAAACTCCAACGATAACATGAAAGAAGAAATAAAGCTTATATACAGCATAGCAAATCAAAAAGTGGACGGGATAATATTATTTGCATCACAGGTTACTGATGAACATTATAAGGCTATAAACGATGTGAAAGTGCCGTTTATAGTTATAGGTCAAGAATTGGACGGAATTCATTGCATAGTTCATAATGACTACAAAGCCGGTAAACTCATAGGAGAGTATATTTTAAATTCAGGACACAAAAATATATCCTATTTCGGTGTCGGGGATTATGACAAGAGTATCAAATCCAGATACCTCGGACTTATGAGTGTATTAAAGAAAGACAAAACTATAAAAGTAAACTACCATACTGTAGGATTTGATGTATACTCGGCATACAATATGCTTATAAATACATATAAGAAAAATAAGTCTACATACTATGTTGCAGCTACTGATAATATAGCATTCGGTATAATAAAAGGGCTTAAAAAATTAAACCTTGATATACCGAAAGATGTTTCGGTAAGCGGTTTTGGAGATTATGATATGTCAATGATATTCAATCCGGCATTGACTACAATATCTTTTCCTTATTCCGACATAGGCACTATGTCTGCAAAGATGTTGCTTGATATGATTAATGGCATTGATATTCCTAAAAAAATGGTACTTGATTGCGAACTGAAAATTAGAAATTCTACAAGAAGATTATGTACATAAAATGTTTTTAAAAATGTTGTGAAAATGTTTTATACAAAATTTTCACTAAAAAAGAGCTATTATTATTGATATTTTATCATTTTCTAACAGCTCTTTTTTATAAATTTTTACACTATTTAATTAATAATGAACATAGCTTTTTCTTGGAACTATTATTTCTATTACTGCCCCTCCGCTTTTGGAATTATATGCTTTTATATCGCCGTCAAAACTTTTTACTATTGAGCTTACTATTGCCAACCCCAATCCGTTTTTTCCGTCATCACCTTTGTAAAATCTATCAAACACTTTTTCTTTTTCATTGTTTTCAAAGCCTTTACCGTCATCTACTACAAAAAAATGCACTTTATCGTATTCTGCAATAAATCCAAACATTATCTTACTTTTTGCATATCTAAGCGCATTGCTGAAAAGATTGGATATTATACGATTGAGTTTTTCCGGCTCTACTTCAATATAAAGATTTTTCGGTATGTTATTTACTATTTCTATTTCATTTCTTATTTTTGAAAATGCATGTCTTGTTTTAAGCTCTTCTATTTCGTCATATATGTTTATCATCTCTGCATTTTTAATATTTCTAAAATGTTTTTCCAATGAACTTATATACAGTACGGATGTTATTGATGAGGCTAATTTATCACTTTCATCTATTATTATATCCAATGCTTCTTGTTGTTCTTGCGTGTCAAATACACCGTCTTTTATTGCTTCTGCATATCCTCTTATGGACATAAGCGGAGTTTTCAGTTCATGAGATGTATTTTGAAAAAATTCATTTCTTGCTTCTGTGAGAAATTGCATTTTAGTTGTTATATCGTAAAGTTCTCTATTCATATCTTCAAGTTCATCTCTGGTATTTATATTTTTCCAGTTCAAGTCTTTATCAAGAGATATTTGTGATATATTTTCTCTAAGTTTGTCAATAGGCTTCAATACATTTATTTTTAATATCAATACCATAGAAAATGTAATCATACCTGTTATCAAAAAACTGCCGTATACTATAGTGTATATCTGCATATTTATATCTATCAGATTCTTTTCTCCGACTGTAACCAATATACTGCCTATATAAGCTTTGCCTATATAAATATCTTTTTGAGCGTAAAAATTTTTTTTATCAAATATCGCTTCATTTTTTGAAGTAATTTTATTAATATCATCGTCGTTATCCATGTTGTAAAAAAATCACTTTTTCTTGAGCATCCAATAAATATACGTCTATTTTTGAACTTTGCACGGTAAATATTGACAGAGGTAGTTTTACTACTTTTCCCGCTATTTTTAAGTTGCAATTTTTATATGTTTTTCCATAAAATATTATATCATTTTCAGATTTTACTTTGCTTTTATCAACTCCCGATTTTTCTATAGTGTCATTTATACTGTTTACTATAAACTCGGCAATATCTTGAAGATTGTCTTTTTTTTCATCAATTATTATATTCATCATCGCACATCTGACGATGAATATAAACATTAAAGTTGATACAACAGTTATTATTATATAACTGATTACTATCTTTATACCGAGTTTACTCATCTGAATCTACCCTGTAACCGTATCCCCATACTGTTTTTATTTTTATCATAGCTCCGTATTCGTTCAATTTTTTTCTTATTCTTTTTATTGTATCGTCTACACTTCTGTCATATCCATCATGATCATATCCCCACACGGATCCTATTATCTGCTCTCTTGACATAGGTGTATTGAGATTTTTCACAAGATATTCGAGTAAGTTAAATTCTTTGATTGTAAGAGGTATCTCTTTGCCTCTTGACTTCGCCACCCTTATGTCCGTATACATCTCAAAATCTCCGAAGCCTATTACATTTCCTTTTTCTTTGCTTACTTGTTGTATAGTCGCTGTTCTTTTTAATACGGTCTTTACTCTTGCCATAAGCTCTCTCGGACTGAAAGGTTTAGGCAGATAATCATCGGCACCTAACTCCAATCCTAATATTCTGTCCAACTCTTCACTTCTTGCTGAAACAAATATTATAGGAACGTTGCTTGTTTTTCTTATTTCTCTACAAAGATCAAGTCCGTCCATATCTCTCATCATTATGTCAAGTATCATGATATCCGGAACATTCATCCTAAATTCTTCAAGAGTATCCTTAGCGTTAGAAAATGATTTTGTTTCATACCCTTCTTTTTTCAGATACATTTCTATCAAGTCTCTTATTCTTTTTTCATCATCTACAATAAATACAGTTTTCATATTATCTCCAATTTATTTTAAAAAAATATTTATCAATTCTCTTTAATGATTTCGATAGGTTTCAGTTCCTGAAGTCTGCTTTTTATTTCATTTTGCAATTCTATCATCTGTTCAACATCTTGAATATCTTCCAATTTTTCAAATTTTTTGAGATATTTTAATGCTTCATCCGGATAACCTAATATGTTAAGCTGATTTATACTTGCTGTTATCTCTTTTACCGTAATAGATTTCACTTCAAATTGCACTTGCGCTCTTACTATTTCATCTCTTATATCGCTCATTTCTTCATCCAACTTAAAAGCTGAATCAGCTGAATTTTTAAGTTTTTCTATGAGATAATCAGGTAATTTGTGATTATATTTGTATTTGAGTGAATGTTCTATTGTTGCCCAAAAATTCATAGACAATGTTCTTATCTGTATTTCTGCAAGTATATCCATTCTGCCTCTAACAGTGTGGACAGGATATCTTATTATGACGTGATAACTTCTATAACCGCTTTCTTTGTAGTTTTTTATATAGTCTTTTTCATACTCTACCTTCATATCTTCACGGCTTCTTATATATTTAACGACTGTATAGATATCTTCTACAAATTGACACATTATCCTTATGCCTGCTATATCTTCTATGCTTTCTCTAAGCTCAGACTGTTCAAACTTAACATCTAATCTTTTTGCCTTGTCTATTATCGAAGATATTTTTTTTACTCTGCCGGTAACGAACTCTATTGGAGAATAACTTTCCGTATCTTTTAACTCTTTTCTTATATCCTTAAACTTTATCTTTAACTCCTCAACTGCATATTCGTAAGGTAACAGAAATTTTTTCCAAGAAAAAACGTCCACTTAATTTTTCCTCCTTATTTTATACCGATACCTGATAAAATTATAATAGAAAAATATTATATTCAAGAATATCATTCATCTAAAATAGTTTTACAGCCTTGCTTTCAGACAATTAACACTAAAAACTGATTGAAAGTATAATATATTCATATCTTTAAAAAATGTTAAAGTTTTTCAAAATAATCAATTATACATAATTCATAATATTATAGTTTTTAATAGTGTTCAGTATAAATCTAATTTTAAACAGGTTTTAGTATAAATGTTAAATTTAAAGTATAAAATTATTTTATTTTAAGCTCCAAAATTTCTCTTTTTTCTATAGCTGATTTTACGAGTTTATCTATATCCAATTTTTCTTCACTGCTGATAACTTTTCCCATCTTAGGTTTTGTAGCCGGTTTTTTAGGTAAAAACACTGTACAACAGTCTTCTTCTTTTATTATTGATATATCATAAGTGCCAATTTTTTTTGCAATTTCTATTATATTGTCCTTTTCCATAGCTATCAACGGCCTAAATACAGGCATGGTATTTACTACATTGTCTGTTGCAAGAAGTCCGAGGGAAGTCTGCGATGCTACTTGTCCTAAACTTTCTCCTGTTATAAGTGCCGTACACTCATATTCATTTGCTATATCTTGTGCTATTCTCATCATAAAACGTCTTGAAAGTATTGTCATATATTCTTCAGGACATTTTTCATTTATCTCTTTTTGAATATTCAATAAATTTACCAAATGCAGTCTTATTTTTCCACAATACGCTGTCAAATGTGAAACCAAATCTATAACTTTTTGTTTTGAACGTTCATTTGTAAACGGATAACTGTGAAAATGTACTGCCTCTATAAAAAGTCCGCGTCTTGCCATAAGATATGTCGCAACCGGTGAATCTATGCCGCCTGATATCAAAGTACAAGTTCTTCCGTTTATACCTCTCGGCATTCCACCTTCGCCTAATATCTTTTTACTGTAAACTATATTCACACCTTTTCTGAATTCGCAGTGTATTTCAAATTCCGGATTTTTTACATCCACATACAAGTTTGGATATTCTCTTAAAACTTTCTCTCCCATATCTATATTCATTTGATTTGACTGCATATCAAAACTTTTGTCTATTCGCCTTATACTCAACTTGAAACTCGTTTTTTTATCTTTATCTATCTCAAAATCTACAAGTCTTTTTATAAGCTTAAATAAATTATCATATCCGCTATCAGATACCATAGCAGGCGACATAGAAACCACACCGAATATATCATCTATTTTTTTGATAATTTCAAACGCATCTGCATTTCCTAAAGATATTTCCACTCGTCCATTTTCTTTTTTAATTTTTATTTCTTTATTTTTGTACAATCTGTATTTTATATTTTTTACAAGGGCATTTTCAAATTCTGCTTTATTTTTCTTTTTTAAAGAAATTTCTCCGTTTCTCACTATTATTATATCGTACATCTTTACCTCTTTTTGTATTTAGTGACTTTTCTTATATCCTCTATATATTTTTTCAGCTTTTCAGCTACTTTTTGTACATCTTGCAAAGTTGTGCTTTCATCAAGCGATATTCTTACCGTACCGTCTTTATATTTATCTTGCAATCCTATACTTTGCATAACTCTTGAACCTTTTTTCTTAGATGAACATGCACTGCCTACAGATACATATATCTCATCCATTTCCAAATAATGAAGCAAAACTTCAGATTTTATACCTGCAAATGATACGCTCAATATATGGGGTGCATTTATAGGAGGTGTATTTATACTTATATCTTCAATTTGCAAACTTAGCAGTTCAATCAGATAATCTCTATTTTTTCTTATATTATCTGTTTTTTCAAGACTCATTTGCATCTCAACAGCTTTTGAAAATCCACATATACCTCCCACATTTTCTGTACCGGCTCTTAATTTATGTTCTTGCCCTCCTCCGAATATAAGTGGCAACATCTTGACATTTTTTCTCACATATAAAAATCCTATACCTTTAGGTGCATGAATTTTATGTGCACTTACCGATATTAAATCCACATTTAATTTCGACACATCAATTGGCAATTTCATATATGATTGTACACAATCTGTGTGAAAATATGTAAGAGGATTAACAGATTTTATCAAATTTCCGATTTTTTCTATATCATTTACTGAGCCAATCTCATTGTTTACGTGCATTATAGAAACTAAAACCGTATCCTTTCTAATTGCATTTTTCAAATCCTCTAAATCTATAACTCCATTTTTATCAGCTTTCAAAAATGTAACATCAAAACCTTCATAATCTTTCAAATACATAAATGTGTTATATACACTGCTGTGTTCAATATTTGATGTTATTATATGTTTTCCTTTATTTTTATTTGCCCTTGCTACTCCAAGTATAGCTGTATTATTGCTCTCACTTCCGCCTGAAGTGAATATTATTTCATCAGTATTCGCCTTTATCGATTCAGCTATTATCTTTCGTGCATTGTTCAACTCATTTTCCGCTTTGAATGCCACATCATAAGCAGAAGATGGATTAAAATTACAATTTATATATATTTCTTTCATCTTTTGTAAAACCTCGTCATAGATGAAAGTAGTTGCAGAATTATCTAAATATATCAATTTTATCACCACTAATCAATTTTTAATAAATAAATTATCAATTTAAAGCACAAATCTGTTTAAAAGACTATATTAAATAATTAAAAATATTAAAATACAAAAACTTATTATATAATCTTTTTGCAGGATATTTTCTTAATAACTTTCAATAAATATGATTATATCAAATTTATTGATATTTTTGAATAATTAATTTTAAAAGTTGGAATATGATTGTGTAAAAATTTATTTTACATTTAAATATATCCATGGCTATTTTATTATTTCAATTCTTATTTTTCAGCTATATTTTAAAAATTTTAAAATAATTGAAAAAAATATGATATTATTATATAATTAATTTGTATGATTATTTAAAAGAAAGGATATGGGTTTAAAAAATACAAGCTCGTACTTATTTTTTAGCTCTGAATTATAGATATGATAAGTAAAAGAGAAAATATAGACGTAAAATCTTTTATTGCTGAAAAACTCGCTCCTTATGACTTAATAACAGATTATCCTATGAAAAATTGCACATCTTTTCACATAGGCGGTGAAGCTGATTTTTTTGTAAGACCTAAGTCTCTCGTCCATCTGATGAATATATTGGAGATTTCAAAAAGTTATGAATATCCTGTATTTGTTATGGGCAACGGAAGTAATTTGTTAGTATCTGACAAAGGTATAAGGGCAATAGTAGTTCAACTGTCGGATAATTTTTCGCAACTTACCAAAATAGACGATGAAACTGTAGAAGTAGAGTCCGGTATGTCTATGACCTCACTTTCAAAATATTTTTTGGACAATTCTCTCACAGGTTTTGAATTTGCCTGCGGCATACCCGGTACAATAGGCGGTGCGGTTACAATGAATGCCGGTGCATATGATTCTATGATGAGTAATGTTGTACAAGAAGTAATAGTATTGGATAAAGATATGAACATAAAAAAATTATCCAATGAACAAATGCAATTTTCTTACAGAAATTCAATAATATCAAAAAAAAATTTGGTTGTTTTGAGCATCAGAATAAAACTGAAAAAAGGAAATTTTACTGAAATAAAAGAAAAAATTGACGATTATACATTTAAGCGCACTTCAAAACAACCTCTGTCATATTACTCCGCCGGCTCAACTTTCAAAAGACCGGAGGGATATTTTGCAGGTAAATTGATAGAAGACAGCGGACTTAAAGGACTTGTTATGAAAAATGTCGCCGTGTCATCTATGCACAGCGGTTTTGTAATCAACTTAGGCAATGCCACTTGCAGTGAAGTATTGGAAATGCTGACATTTATAAAACAAGTTGTGGGCAATAAATTCCATGTATCTCTTGAGGAAGAGATAAAAATAGTTGGAGAATTTTAATTTTTGAAAGGAGTTTATATAGTATGATTACTATAAAACGCAAAATTTCGTTTATATTGGCATTCGTGCTGATATTATCCTGTTTTTACAATCCGAACAAAATAGTATATGCAGCAGCTCCCGATGTACAGGTAAAAATTACACTTAATCATTTTGATGCAAAAGACGAATTAAAATCAGCAAATAAAACTATACAATTAGGCGGTAATGCACAAATCAAGGACGCACATATATCTACGCCTATACAAATTGATTTTCAAGACAAAAATAATAATAATCCAATACATGTAAAAACTACGAATCCGTCAAATACTTTAAAAGATTTTATAATATTGACAAAAGATGGCGACAGCACAAATCTTGTTCCATCTGTATTTAATCATCCTTCATTTGTCAATACAAATTTCTCTTCAATAACATTATCACCTTTAGTAAATAAATCATTAGATCCAGATGCTAATTATACACTTAAAATAGATACTTCAAAGCTTAGCACACAGTCTGCTCCTTCTACACCATTAGGCAACCAAAATTTTGTATTTAAAATAAGTTCTGAAAGAATGCCTAAAATAACATCTATAAGTTCAGAACACAACAAACTGAAAATAACATTTGACAGAAAAATTGACAAAGATATCGCAAATAATACCATAATAGACAACAACGATATATTACTTAAAGATGAAAATGGCGGTGTAGGTGCAACATTCAAAAAATTGAGCAATTTCGGTGCACAAAACAGAAAAATAGAGTATGAACCAAATACTACTACAAGTACAGTATTGGTAGGTCCTATAAAAAATGGTACGTACACTGTGCTTGTAAATAACACCGATAATTCTATATCAACTATGGTTACAAAAAATTTTGTAAGAAATAAAACAACCACAGGTAGTGAGCCTACAATATCCAATCCTGTACCGCTTTATGCTGAAACTAAAAATCAAAGTAATGTTTCAATAAAGTATAAAGGTTTTGATGTTTCAAAAAATATAGTACTGAAAAAATTCACAACTTCACAATCATCAGCTACTATTGCACTCGCTAATGCACAAAGTGCTTCAAACATAGATATAGACGTAGATACACTGATAAACGACAACAATATAACTATCAATCAGAACATACCTGATGATAAAAGTCTTTTTGTTAAAGATGGTACGGATAATGCTCATGTCAGTCAAGCTGTTACAATAACTCCGGCTATATTAGGCATAACAATGGAGCAAAAAGAAAACGGTTCAAATAAAAAAGATCGGATAGAAATAAATTCAGTTTCCACAACATTGGAGCCAAACACAAAATACATTATAGAGATAAACAAGAGCAAATTTTTGTACAACAACGACCCTATCATACCTGCCGGCAATACAAAAGAAAAATATACTTTTACAACAGAAAAAAGACCACAACTTACTCTAAATACAAAAAACATAGAAAAAGGTTCAACAAACTCCACTTTGACATTAACATCATCAAGACCGATACAAGAAATTGACACATCACCATCAAATCCTTTAAAAGATAAAATTATTGTAAAAGATGTAAACTCTACTCCTATACCAATAGTTTCTGCAAGTTTACAAAATAATAACACATTAACGATAGCGCTTGATGTATCTTCATCAGCACTTGGAAATGCAAGTATAAATATACCTGCCAATACTTTTAAAAGATATTCATCAAGCGGATTACAAGCGGAAGCTTTCAATGATACATTTACAATATCAAGACCGAGCAGTGATTTAAAAGCGACTTTGGAGCTTAAAAATTTTTCATCATCTGATGAACTGATAACTTTTAATGAGTCTGATATTCCGTCAGTAGACTTATCAGCTCTATCATCAAGCAAAACAATAGACAATTTGTTGATAGACAGTGATATAAAAATAAAATTGAGTTTAGATGTAAAAGCAAAATCAGGAAAAACACTTGAAGATATATTAAAACTGTCAAAAGGTTCAGTTGCAGAAAGAATAACGGATTACTATAATATAACACCTGCAAATGTAACAACAGGTTTTGATGAATTTACTCTTACACCGAAAAAACCTCTTGAACCGGGTTCTGAATACACACTCACAGTAGACAATTCAAAATTAGCGGATACAACTTACAACGCATCTATAGGTGACACAAAATTTGTATTTTTATTGAAAACTGAAAAACAACCTGTAGGAACGCAAGGTACACAGGTAAACAAAGATTATTCAGTAACATTTGACAGAAAAATAGACACGCCTTCAGTATCCGATATAAAACTTTACAAATTAAATGAATTTGGACAATACACCGAATTTTCCGCAATATCTCCATCCGACATAGACTTGATAGGAGAAAAAACTTTAGTTATAAGAAATCTTCCGACAGGAAAATATCAGATAAAATTAAATGCAGATACAAAAACAATAAAAAGAAAAAATGTTTCAGCTTCTGTATTATATGCAAAAGAATTTTTAGGTGCGGTTCAAGACGATACCAAACCTGATTTTGAAATAAAATCTCTCGCATCAACGGTATCGGATTATATAAGGCTCAACAAATTTGAACCATCCGGCATTCAAGTTGTACAAGTCAATAAAATCGGTGAAACTAATAAAAATAACACTCAAATAGAAACGGATACACCTATAAACGTCAAGTTTACAATACCTTACACATATACAAACAATGCGTTTTCAATAAACTTGGCATCAGACACCACTTCACCGTCACTTGGTATAAAATCTGTTAACAAAAAAATTTCAAGTTCAGGTGCAATAGACGGAGTAGATATAGTTTTAAAAGATTTACTTTTACCTGATACAAAATATAAATTAAAAATATACAAAAATAAATTTACAAACTCACAAGGTGCATCGGCAAGTACAAATAATGAAACGGAAGAATATGAATTCACAACAGAAACTCCTCCTGTTTTATTATCGGCAGATGTACCGAAAGTTGAGAAAAAATCCACCGACCAAACAATAACTTTAAAATTTGACAAAAATATAGAATTGACAGACTCTTCAAAAATAACAATAGACGGCTCTACAGCATTCACTTCAATAAATGCAACTGACAATACTCTAACACTTTCTGTAGGACAGACATTGGCAAATTCACTTGAGATAAAAGACCACACTATAAACATAGGTGAAAATGCAATAAAAAGATTAGGTTCAAAAAATGTTTACGTCAAAGCAGTAGCACAAAAATTGAATGTAGTGGAAGATCAGGCAAAAAAAGCTGAAGAAGATGCCAAAAAAAAGGCTGAAGAAGACAAGAAAAAAGCTGAGCAGGAAAAAATAGAAGCAGATAAAGCTGAACGTGATGCTTACAGAACCGCTGTCGCAAACGCATTGGCAAATGAAATGCAAAAGAGATACCAAGCCGAATACGGTTCAGATTATGATTTTAAATCATTCAATGATTATATAAGAGATAAATATATAAAAATAAAGGTGGTTCATATAACGGTGCCGATTATATACAGGCATATCTCAAAGACTACGGTTATGTAGATGATTTCATATCAAAATACGGCAGAAACTCTGCCGACATAAACGCTTATGCTCAAGATTATCTTAACAGATATGGAAATTTTGCTTATTCAAGTAGGGAAAAATATGATAATCCGTTCTTCATGAATCCGTTTAGGGATTCATCAAGTAAAAGAGGATATTACGACTATTATGACAAATACGATTATGGCTATAAATTCCCTGAAATGAGAGTCGGAGATGACAATATAAGCCAAGCAAATCTTGAAAAAGAACAAAAACTTAAAGAAAAAGAAAACGAGTTGATAGCAAGAGAAAGAGGATATAATATCAATAAAGCTGCAAATTATTCTCCAACAGGAAATAACTCTCCTAAGGTAATAATAACTCAAGGTTCGAGATATTTTACCGAAGAAGATGAATACGGCAACAGAAGACAAGTTGATATGGGTGTAGAGGTAACTACGTCAAACGGAAGATTATTTGTAGCCGTAACACCGCTTGCAAATAAATTAGGTCTATGGGTAAACTATAACGCGTCAACAAAAACGACAACATTATCAAAACCTAATACAACAGTAGCAATATCCCCTAATTCAAGCTATATAACTATAAACGGTAAATCAGAAAATATGGGTATACGACCGATGCTTAAAAACGGTAAAATTATGATACCGGCTCATTACCTCGCAAAAGCATTCGGTTTGGATTCATCAAAAATATCATATGAAGGCAACAAAATAGTCATAAATAATTATTAATCCATATAATTTTTTATAATAATAACTGCTTATAATGCCAAATATCTTATGTTCGGTAGCATTATAATGAATTATCAATAATTTTGTTGTAATGCAATTATGTGGATATTTAACAGATTTTTAGTATCAGTATATAATCAAGTGCACAGCAAAAAAGATTGTATTTTAAACTAATTTAAAATACAATCTTTTTTTGTTTATAAATCTTATTTAAATTATATATATTTATACAATTACAATACTTTTGACAAAAATTCTTTTGTTCTCATCTCTTTTGGATTTGAAAATATATCTTCGGGAGCTCCTTCTTCGTATATTATACCTTCTTCCATAAACAAAACTCTATCAGATACTTCTTTTGCAAAGCCCATTTCGTGCGTAACAACTACCATTGTCATTCCTTCTTTGGCAAGATCTTTCATAACGCTTAGCACCTCTCCCACCATTTCCGGATCCAATGCTGATGTAGCTTCATCAAACAATATTACTTCAGGTCTCATTGCAAGTGCTCTTGCTATTGCAACTCTTTGTTTTTGTCCTCCTGATAAGGATGACGGATATACATTCGCTTTTTCGCTAAGTCCCATTTTGTCAAGCAGTTCTAAAGCAATTTTTTCCGCTTCTTCCTTATTCATAATGCCTATATTTATAGGTGCAAGTGTTATATTTTCCATTATTGTTTTATGAGGGAAAAGATTAAAATGTTGAAAAACCATCCCTATTTTTTGTCTCAATTTATCTATATCTACATCTTTATCAGTTATCTCTATATCATTATAAAAAATTTTACCTTCATTTATATCTTCAAGTCTGTTAAGGCATCTCAAAAAAGTTGATTTTCCTGAACCTGACGGCCCTATTACAACCACAACTTCTCCATCATTTATTACTGTACTGACTTCTTTTAAAACTTCTTTTTTCCCGTAACTTTTTTTAAGTTTTTCAACTCTAATCACTTTGAGATAACCTCCTTTCGAGCAATCTGACAAGTTTTGACAATGTAAATGTTATAAATAAATATATAAGTGCTATTATAAATAATGGTGTAAGTGTGTCATACGTCATAGAGCCTATTGATTTTGACGCATAAAATAAATCTGTTACACCTATATATGATACTATTGAAGTTTCTTTTATAACTGTTACAAACTCGTTGCACAGTGCAGGAAGTATATTTTTTACAGCTTGTGGTAATATTACAAGTCTCATAGTCATTTTATATGTCATCCCAAGACTTCTTCCCGCCTCCATCTGTCCTTTGTCAACCGCTTGTATACCTGAACGAATTACTTCACATACATATGCTCCAGAATTTATTGATACTGCAATTATACCTATAGCTATATCAGGTAAATCAAGATTAAATATCTGATATGAACCTAATTTTACCAAAAATATCTGTACAAGTAGCGGTGTTCCTCTTATAACTTCAACATATAAAGCAGCTATAAAATTAAGTATCTTTGCAACCATAAAATTCATGGTCTTTGAGTCAGCTAATCTGAATAAAGCAAGTATAAGTCCGATTAATGTACCTATAAGCACTGATACGAAAGATAAACCGACTGTATAATAAGTACCTTGTAAAAATATTTTGCTATATTTAATCAGCATTTCAATCATATAACTCCTCCTTTCTTATTTATTCTGATATCCGCTTAATTGAATTTATTTTTTCAAATCAGATTCAATTTCATCCATATAAATTTCTCTATTCTGAGATTGTATTAATTACCTATAAAAATTTGTAGGGAGTTTATAACTCCCTATATATTCTTCATATTTCTGTTTTAAGACACATAATTAAACTCATCAGACATATTTAGATTTTATGAATATATTTTTTCAAATTTAAAATATTATATGATTTAAAATTAATAAAAAATTTTATTTAGCTTGTTCATTTGATAAACTTATCGCATCCACTACGAATTTGTCTATTGAACCGTCTGCTTTTAATTCATCTAATGTTTCATTTATAAATTGAAGTAAATCTGTATTTTCTTTTTTCACTCCTACTGCTGTTCCTGTGTCTTCACTTTCAAGTACAAAATCAGGTACTGCAAGATCTTCATCATTATTTGCATATTGCTTTGCAACCGGTGCTTCCATTATTATTGCATCTATTTTTTCAGTTTTTAAATCAACAAGCAATGATGTTATAAGCGGTAGTGATTTTACTTGTGCATTTTCTATTGAGTTTGCCATTTCTTCTTGAATACTTCCCATTTGAGCACCGATTTTTTTGCCTTTTAAGTCATCGACTGACGTATAAGATGCCAAATCAGATTTTCTAACAAGAACACCTTGTGATGACTCATAGTAAACATTTGACAGACCTATTTCCTTTTCACGTTCCGGATTCGGGTTGAGCCCTGCTATTATCATATCCACTTGTCCGCTTTTTACCGTAGGTATAAGAACGGCGAAATCCATATCTTTTACTTCCAGTTCAACACCTAACTTTTCTGCTATTTTTTTTGCTATTTCTATGTCAAATCCTACTATCTCTTCTTTATTTTCAATAAGCGCCTTAAATTCATAAGGTGGATAATCTGCTGATGTACCTACTATTAATTTACCTTTTTCTTTAATTGCATCTATTGTTTGTATTGTTGCTGTATTTTCTTCTTTTTCCTGTTTATTTTCTTCAGGTTTTGAACCTTTGCAAGCAGTAAATGTAAGTATTGCCGCCAATGATAAACACATAAGTTTAAGTAAATTCTTTTTCATACAAGTTCCCTCCAAATTCGAATTAATAATAAAGTATTAAACAGCATTAAATTTATAATATTTTTTATTACACTCAATTCTTCAATTAGGTAATAATAATATTAAATTGAAACTATAGATAAGTATTTAAAAAAAAAGCTCGTCTCTTTAAAAACAAGAGACGAGCAACATTTACCCGTGGTACCACCCTAATTGACAGATATTTTTAAATATCTATCCACTTTTAAATTTAACGCATTCTTACGTATTTTGATACTCGATTAATCTTTGTCAAAATAACCGAAACAGTCCCTAATATTTTTCATCTAAATCATATGCGACCTCTCATCATATGCCGCTCGCTGTAAACAATCAATTAGATTACTTATTCTGTTTCAAAGGCTTATATTTAATTTTTATAAATCTTACATTATTATTTTCGATTTGTCAAGCACTTTTTTATTTTTGTGTAATATTTTTTTATTTAAACTTCTTCTCGCTTTATCCAATCATGCTTTACATTTTTATTGTCCTGCACTGTAAAGTACGGTGATGCATTTTTGTATTTTTCCAACTCTCTGCCACTCTTATTTATAGGTGCAAGAGTTCCCGGTCCTCCTATACATCCGCCCGGACATCCCATACCTTCAAGTAAGTAGCCTTTATATTTACCTGCTTTTGCCATTTTCAACATTTTCATACATTCATGCAATCCGTCTGCATTATATGTTTTTACTTCAAAAGTGGGTTCAGCTTTGTGAATAGTGTTTATTATAGCCTGTGCAACTCCACCTGCACTTGCAAATCCTCTTCCTGAAGTTGAAGCATCATCTTTAGCTTTTTCTGCATCTTTCAAGCTTGCAAAATCTATATTTTGTGCAACCAACATTCCCATAAGTTCTTCAAATGTTATAACAAAATCTATATGGTTTCTTAAATGTGGCTGTGACGCCTCTGTTTTTTTTGCTATACATGGACCTATGAAGGCAACTTTTGCCTTTTTGTGCTCGTCTTTTATATATTTTGCAGTTGCCACCATAGGTGTAGCTGATGAACTTATATTCTTTTTAAACTCAGGAAAATTTTTTGTAGCCGCCAAATACCAGGACGGACAACAGGATGTTCCTAAAAATTCAAGTGTATCCGGAACTTCTTTTATAAATTCTTCCGCCTCATGTATAGATTCTATATCCGCTCCTATCGCAACTTCTACTACTGATTTGAAACCTAATCTTCTTATACCTTCTTTTATCATATCAGGTGTGACTATAGGACCGAATTGACCTACAAATGCAGGAGCAAGCATAGCATGTACTTCTTCTCCTGATTTTATAGCTTGTATAAGCTGGAATATTTCAGTTTTATCCGCTATAGCTCCAAAAGGACAATTTACCAAACACATACCACAAGTAACACACTTATCTTGATTAATATGTGCTCTGCCCAAATGATCGGATTCTATAGCATTTACACCACAAGCAGCAGCACAAGGTCTGTCAAAAAATACTATCGCATTGTAAGGACAGCTTTCTTTACACTTACCACAGCGTATACACTTGTCTTCATCTATTACTGTAGAATATTTGCCCATAGATATGGCATTGACGGGACAGACCTGTATACATGGGTGCGCAAGACACTTTCTGCAGTTATTTGTAACTCTATATGTCTTTGTAGGACATGCCTCACATGCAAAAGGCATAACCTCTATAAGAGAATCTTGAACTATCCTTTCGTCTATTATAACTTCTTCACAACCGTCAGAAAGTCTCGAATATTCATCTTGCGCTCTCATTTTAAGACCAAGTCCCATTCTAAGTCTTTCACCTACTATAGCTCTTTCTTTAAATATAGATTCTCTATATTTCGCCACTTCTCCGGGTAAAATATTATAAACGGCTTGTTCCAAATTTATCGGCAAGTTTTTACTGTCATCATACCCCATTTTAGCTATTTCAACAAAAACCATTCTTCTAAGCTGTATTAAAGGTGTAAATTCCGTCCTCATTTATCTTAAAACCTCCATCATTTTCTCCATTACTTTTTGTGGTGTTGCATTTAACATTTTTTCGTTATTTATAGTAACTATAGGTGCGGCAGATGTTTTAGTTCCTTTACATTCTTGGGTACATGGCACTACTTGCACAATAATATTATCATCCGGAAAAACAGATTTAAAACTCTCCGCTTTTTCCAACAAATCTACAGATCCCATCATAGTACATCTTGCTCCGCAACATATGTCAATATTAAGATTTTTCATAATAATTCCCCTCCGTTATTTAGCATTTTAAAACTTACAAAAAATAATTTTTTAACAATAACTGATAGTATATATGAATTGATTATATATATCATATAGCCTATGAAAATATTAACTTCAGTGATTAAATTTAACAATTGCAAAAGCATTATACAACAATACTGCACTTTTTTCAATAAGATAGTAATTTTAATTTATTGCTTGCCTTGTTTAAGTAAAATTTCATTCAACTGGAAGTAAATACTGTAAAAATCAAAATATTTTTAAAAATTATTATAGATTATATTGTTTAAATACTGAATTATTTAGTTTCAATTTACTAAAAAATAATTTATAATTCGCACTTATCAAAGAGAGTATTAATTTTAATTTAGCACTTGGATAACGAGGCAGACTAACGAAAGTCGAAGGCGCGTACTTAAGGTACGTAACTGAGACTTGATGTGAAGTCTAACAAAGTTAGGCAAGATGATAAATTAAAATTATAGCTTAAAATTTAAATGCTGTAATAACACATATAACAGTACTAACTCTCAACATTTTTACTGATTTTAATATATCCTCTTTATCAGGATCTCTTAAATCATCTCCAATTGTATCTTTCTCTACAAGTTTCCCTTTGTAATAATGTGCTCCGCCAAGTTGTATGCCGAGCGTCCCCGCAATTAGGCCCTCAGGATAGGCACAATTCGGACTTAGATGTTTTTTTCTGTCTCTCAATCCTATTTTTATGCAATTTTTCCAGTCGAGAGAATTTATATATGCACTGAATGTGAATATTATAACAGATATTCTTGCAGGAATAAAATTGCACACATCGTCCAACCTTGCAGAAAACTTACCGAATTGCTCATATTTTTCATTTCTATACCCTATCATAGAATCCAATGTGCTCACGGCTTTAAATGCCATAGCAAGCGGTACTCCCCCTATTATCATAAAAAATATAGGTGTTATAACCGCATCTACAGTATTTTCGGCAACTGTTTCTATTGTAGCTCTTATTATGTCTGAAAATGACAATTTTTCTGTATCTCTGCCTACTATATAAGACAGTTTTATTCTGCTTGAATTTAAATCATTTTTTTTAATCTCTTCATATATTTTTATCGCTTCTTTTTCCAAGCATTTACTTGCAAATACTGTGTAAGCAAGCACGCATTCAAAAACAGCACCAAGATAAAAATTTACGCCATATGAAAGATTTATTAAATAATATGTCGCTATATAAGATATACTTATTGTAATAACTGCTGTAAATATTCCGGATATAAATTTGCTTATATGAGTTTTTAAAAACATATCTTCCAAAAAACTTATAAGTTTTCCGATAATTTTTACAGGATGAGGCATATTATACGGATCTGCAAATATTAAATCAAGCAGATAGGCTATAAAAATACTATATTTAAAATACATATATTCTCCAATTTTCGCTATTATAATTAAGATTATTATATAGCTGATTATATAAGCGTTCAATAATATTTTATTATAATATAATCATTTTATTTTATAAATCGATATAAAAATATTTTATACCTGTCAATAAATGTGTATATTTCAATACTTTTATGAAAAATAGCTTTAATTTGATGTTATCAATAACTATTTTTATGAATATTTTTAGTAATAATTGGTATCAATTATATGGACAATTTATATTAATCTTGCTTTAAATTACTTAAAAATTGCAATTTTTACTAATTTATTCAGATATATATTGTTTCAAATTATGATTAATTTTGGAGGCTCATTATGCAAAACATAATTGCAGGTATTATAGTAGGTGCTATTTTTATAGCAGCATTGTATTTTTCTCTTCGTGGCGAGGGTTCTTCATGTTCTTCCTGTAACGGTTCATGCCATTCAAATTCTTGCCCTACTGACGAAAAGAAATATGATAAAAATTCTGATTTAAAAGGTATCCTATAAATTATTATTTAAAAAATGCATCTAACGGATTAGATGTCAAAGTGTAGACAAAGAGGAAGAAATTTTAAAAATATCTTCCTCTTTTCACATCTAATACTAATAATACTAATCGCCAATAGAATAATAGATAATTTATTGCTAAGAAGCATATGAATATAGTTATATATTTGCTAAATTTTCACAACGCTATTTTTCTATCGTTCTATTGAATTTTAGTATAAAAACAAAGTTATACTAAAATCTTATAGAATAATGGAAAAATATAATAATTAGTCTTTCTAATCAACTATTTATATTAATGCTATATAATTATATAAATTGTCCATAATTTTCTTAGAAAATAGTATAAGTATATGAAATCAGATGATGAATAATGTTACATAAAAATTGTAAAAATATATCACAAGTATATATAGATATATGTGAAGATTATAGATACACATATACAGGCAAAACAAAATATGCAATGAAACATACAATATAGAAAGACAATTTTGTGTAGCAAAAGAGTGTAACGACTTAAAATATACAAACAAAAAAGAAATAGGAAAAATGACTGTAAAAGCAGCCATTACTTCCATATGCCTAAATATAAAGAAATTGGTAAAGATGTTATCACAAAAACAGAAACCTTTACCAAAAAATTTAATAAAAGTAGTAAAAAATATTTATCAAAACTTAAAATACAAATTTATTTCAAAAAAACAAACCCACAGAAGTTATTTCTCAGGTTTGCCTTCAATCTAAGGACTGATTTTATCATCAGTCTTTTTATATAGTATTTTCAATATATTCAACAATATCTTTAATTGTTTTAAAATCCTCATACGAATCTTCATCTATTTCTATAGAAAATTCCCCTTCTATCTCAGATAATATATCAAATATTTCAATTGAATCAAGTTCAAGATCGTCAACTATGTTTGAATCTAAATTTATATTATTTTTATCTAAACCAGTATGACTCGATATTATTTTTCTAATTTTTTCAAAGATCACTATTAATCCTCCTATAATGCCATAAATATATCTTTAATAAAAATTTTCAAAATTACTTATACAACCTTGAATTTAAAATACCATATATTTTTAACTATGCTATAATTTTTGCAGAATTATTCTATAGTATATGGTTATTTAAAAATTCCCAATATTAAAACAATACAGAGCGTATAATTCACAAAAATAAAAAATTCACTTGTAAGTTTATACTAATATGGCAAAAAAATCAATATTTTTATTTATAAAAAGATAGATTATCAAGATAAATGCAACACAATTATAAAATCACTCAAAAAAACTTACTTAGAACTTTCTGATGGAGTTTTATAACCTAATGAAAAAATTAGAGGAAGTCAAATATATAGACTTTTAAAAGATATGGATGGAGAAAAAAGTAGTGCCAAGAAGTAAACATCCAAAAAAGGCAAGAGAAGATGTAATAGAAGCCTTAAAAAAATCAAATTAATAGGAGAAGAATTAAGAAAAGATTGCCCAAATAAGAAAGTAAAAATAGAACAAATATGGAAAGAAATACGTTATATGGAATTTAAGAATGAAATATTCAAAACATTAAATGATAACATTACTATGCACAGATATTACAGTAGATAAAGAAGATATACTTAGAATCTATGCTAATAGATGGGATATAGAAGTAGTGTTTAAAGTATCAAAGGGCTTACTTAATCTTAATAAAGAGTTTAAAGCAGTGAGTTTTGATATGATTATATCTCATATAAGTATAGTATTTACAAGACATATGATACTTGAGTATATAAAAAAGAATACAAGAAGACATCAGATATTGAATAAAAAACCGGTGCTTGTATTATAATATATTTAATGAAGTAAAAGATATTGAGTTTTTAACTACTCTTAATTATTTATACTGAAAATCTTTTAAAAAGCCATATATAATATGAAATAATATAATAAATATTCACATAAAAATATATTATATAGAATTCAAAATGGTATGGCAGTTCAAATGGATAATAGTATTACTTACATTTTTTGATTGTATGATTAAACAATACATACAAATCAAAGATTTTATAATAAGTCAAGTTAAGTATTTTATTCCAATTCTTGCTTGAGATTTGAAAGATTTAGTGTCTATTCCCATGTTGAAAAGTCGAGTTCTTTAAATTTCATAATTTATTTTATTAAATCATATATACATATAGAAAAAATTATATTTATAGAACTGTTCATTTTTTAAGATACCGATGCCAAAGCATTATACTTTCATAAAAATGAACTTATATTTCATTTGAAAATCTTGGCTATATTGATTGACAAATTAAAAATTAAAATATATAATTAAGAATGATTTCAGTAATCTTTTATATTATTTTTTATTTATTTGGGAGGTAATTATGCCTTTATCTATGATGAATATAGGAGATAAATGCTTGGTAACACTTATAAAAGGTAAACCTGAACAAAAGAAATTCCTCGAAAATTTAGGTTTTGTTATCGGTGCACAAGTTGTTGTAATCTCCGTAAATGCCGGCGATATGATTGTAAATATAAAAGACTCAAGAGTTGCTTTAGGGAAAGACATGACTAATAAAATTATGGTAAGTCCTGAATAGTAAAAGTGATTTTATTTGTATTTTATACTTCATAATAAAATCACTTTTACTAATTATTAACTCTCTTAGCATCTATATATGCTTTTTATATTTTTAAATTTTTATTTTATAATAATCAGCTACATAGCGTCGTAATTATGTTTTTTATTTATAATTGTTTTACTGTTATTCAAGCAAACGGCAAAGTAATAAGTTTATTTTATAAATTTTTTACTTAGTTTCAATTTTTGATGATCTTCAATAACGTTCAGTATTGATATTTTCCATCAGCGTAAAAAATTTAACAGATAGGAGGTTTTATTATGACATTGGATAAAGCATCTATAGGCAGTACTGTAAAAGTTACAAAACTTACAGGACAAGGTGCTACAAAAAAAAGAATCATGGATATGGGTATAACTAAAGGTTGTGAAATTTTTATACGTAAAGTTGCTCCATTAGGTGATCCTGTTGAAATAACTGTAAGAGGATATGAACTTACTCTTAGAAAATCGGATGCTTCTTTTATAGAGGTTGAGTAATTTTAAAAATTTTTTTATTATTTGTTATCATTTATTAATACTTATTTTTAATATTTAGGAGGTATTATGGGTATCAATGTCGCACTTGCCGGTAACCCCAACTCAGGCAAGACTACAATATACAACATACTTACAGGCTCTGCACAATATGTAGGTAACTGGCCCGGAGTAACAGTTGAAAAAAAAGCCGGGGCTTATAGAAAAAACAAGGAAGTAAACATAGTTGACCTTCCCGGAATTTATTCACTTTCTCCATATACACTTGAAGAAGTTGTATCAAGAGATTTTCTTATAAATGAAAAACCTGATGTAATACTTAATATGGTTGACACATCAAATATTGAAAGAAACTTATATCTTACAACTCAACTGTTGGAACTTAATATCCCGGTTGTAATAGCTCTTAACATGATAGATGTTGTAAACAAAAGAGGCGACAAGATAAATGTTTCAGAGCTTGAAAAATCATTCGGATGTAAGGTTATTGAAATATCGGCTCTTAAGAACACAGGTATCGACAATCTTATGAATGAAGTAATATCAATAGGCAATTCAAAAAAATCTCATCAAGATGTGATATTCAGATTTTCTAATGATGTTGAACAGGCAATATCGGCAATAGAAAACTGTTCTTCACTTTCTACCGTTTCCAACAAGAGATGGACTGCTATAAAACTGTTTGAAAGAGATGAAAAAGTAGTAGAACATTTTAGTTTTTCAGGAGACGATAGAAATATAATTGAAGAGGCTATAGAAAAAGTAGAAAAATCTATGGACGATGATTCAGAAAGTATAATAACAAATGAAAGGTACAGTGTAATAACTTCCGTTATATCCAAAGCCGTACAAAAAATAAAATCCAAGATGACTCCATCTGATAAAATAGATTCTATAGTAACTAACAGAATACTTGCTTTACCTATATTTATTGCCGTTATGTGGGCAGTATACTATCTGTCCGTAAGTACAATAGGTACTATGGGTTCAGACTATATAAATGAAACTGTATTTGGGGATGAAGGGTTTGTAACTGCATTCTTCTCAAACTTGTTGGAACAAAATAACGTTAATGAAGTTTTATCAGGACTTATAATGAATGGTATAGTAGGTGGAGTTGGTGCCGTTCTCGGTTTCTTACCGCTTATAATTGTACTTTATCTATGCCTTGGTGTTCTTGAAGATATAGGATATATGTCAAGAGTTGCTTTCGTAATGGATAGAATATTCAGAAAATTCGGTCTTTCCGGTAAATCATTCATACCGTTTTTGATAGGTACGGGCTGTTCCGTTCCGGGTATAATGGGTTCAAGAACTATAGAAAACGAAAAAGACAGAAGAATGACTGTAATAATAACTTCATTTATGCCTTGCGGTGCAAAAGCTCCTATAATAGCACTTATAGCTGCTGCAGCTTTTGACGGTGCCGCTTGGGTTGGACCGATGACATATGTACTTGGTATAATTGCTATTATAATATCAGGTATAATCCTTAAAAAAACAAAAATGTTCTCAGGAGACCCCGCACCATTTGTTATGGAGCTCCCACAATACCATACACCGGCTTGGAAAAATGTACTATTACATGTATGGGAAAGAACAAAATCATATGCGACTAAAGCCGGTACAATAATATTGGCATCATCAATCATATTATGGTTCTTGATGAACTTTACTCCATCATTCGAATTCATATCATTCGAAGATGATACATCAGGCTCAATACTTGCTATAATAGGTACTGCAATAGCACCGATATTTGCTCCGCTCGGATTCGGTAACTGGATGGCTACAGTCGCTACATTTACAGGTCTTATCGCAAAAGAAAATGTAATATCAACTATGGGTGTTATAGCTCAAATGGAAGTAGATCCTGAAACAGTAGCTGAAAATGCTCAATTTGTAGGACTTGCATCCAAGATGTTTGAAAATGGTGCTATCGGAGCATTCTCATTCATGTTATTCAACTTGTTCTGCATACCTTGCTTTGCGGCAGTAGGTGCAATAAAACGTGAAATGAACAGCCCTAAATGGACAGGATTTGCACTTTTCTACCAAACAGTATTCGCTTATGTAGTAGCATTTATAACTTATCAATTAGGTATAGTGTTATTGGCTGGTCAAGGTTTCACAGTAGGCACAATAATAGCTGTAATACTGTTAATAATAGGTCTATATCTATTGTTTAGAACATATAAGATAGATGAAGGCGAAAGAATAACAAATCTTAACACTATTAAAATGTAATTAATATGTATATAAAAAGAACCCTAAAAAAGGGTTCTTTTTTCTATCTCTAAATATTATCTAATATCTAAATGAATAAGTATTAATAAAAATGATAAATTTAATATACTTTTTTATATTTTAATATTATATTAAAAATCCATTAAATCGCAATGTAACATCATTATAACAAAATTAATTTACAATACATAAAATATCTATGATTTTCTCAAATATAAAATACTTGGCATTATAAATGATTATTGATATTAAAAGTTATTTTAAATATATTTCAGTATAACCTGTTATCATTATCTAATCTATTATGAAATTTAAAGCTTCCTCTTTTGTAGGTAACGAATCTATTGCACCTTTTTTAGTAGATACCAAAGCACCTACTTTATTTGCAAAATTCAATATTTCATCTAACTCACTTTTACTCAAATCATCCGGTTTTTTGCCTATAATATCAAGCATATGAAGTACAGCTCCAACAAATGAGTCTCCTGCACCTGTCGTGTCAATAGGAACAATAGAAATCCCATCAATGTGCAAATATTTACTGCCAAAGTATGCGCTTGCTCCATTTTTTCCAAGCGTCAATATTATATTTTTAACCCCCAGACTTTTCAAAAAGTCTATACCTGCATCTATGTCAGATTTTCCTGTTATAAATTCTATTTCATCATCAGATATTTTTAATATATCCGCATATTTCATAAAATAAAGCACAGTTTCTCTATATAAGTTCATATCGTTCCATAAATTTTTTCTTATATTCGGGTCAAAAAGTATTGTAGCATTGGATGATTTCGCTTTTTTAAGCAAATACTCTGTAGCATCTTTCACAGGATATGGAACTAAATCAACTGAGCAAAAACTTATATAATCATCGCTTCTAAACTCTATATTTTTAACATTTTCTACTGATAAAAATAAATCTGCACTCGGATCTCTATAAAAACTGAAATCTCTACTGCCATCTTTTCCAAGCGATACAAACGCCAATGCTGTCTTAGCTTTAGAAGTCTTATAAGTATAAGCTGTATCAACGCCATATTTATTTAAAGTATCAAGCAAAAAGTTTCCAAAAGAATCTTCTCCGAGCATACCTATAAAATATGATTTACTCCCTAATTTAGACGCTGTAACTGCTACATTTGCCGGTGCTCCACCTGGCATTTTAGCAAAACTCCCTACTTCTTTTAGCGAATCTTTTATTTCAAGCGGAATAAAATCAATAAGCGCTTCACCTATTGTAAAAACTCTTCCCATACCGTTTCCCCTTATCGGTTTTAATTTATAGTTTCTATAAACTTTTGAATTATTTATATACTGTTATCTTATATAATTATTCATTTATATAAATTTCAATGCCGAATTTAAAGAAAATTTCTTCTTATTTTTTTAAACGAATGCTTAAAACTTAAAATATATTGATTGGTTTATAAAAAAATTTTCTAATATATTCTATTTATGAAGAATTTTTTTATACTCGTTTTAAAATAAATTTTTATTTTCCTTTTTTTAATATGCTCATTATAACAATTTTATATCTTAATAAAATTATATCACACTATAATTAAATATAAAAGATTATTATAATTATTTAAGTATATTTTGATATAAAAATATACTCTTAAAATATGATTAGTTAAGTATTCTCTTAACTATTTCTTGAAGCTTTGGAACAACTTCATTTTCAAACCATGGATTTTTTGCTTGCCAGCGAAAATTTAACGGACTTGGATGAACGATAGGGAAATATTCCGGCAAGTAGTCTTTATAATGTTTTACAGTTTCTGTAAGATTGTTTTTTGCTTTATTTTTTAAATAATAAAAAATAGAATACTTCCCTATCAGAATTGTAAGTTTTATATTAGGCATCATTCTAATGATATCTTGGTGATATTCTTGTGCTATAAAAGCTCGTGGTGGAAGATCACCCGTTTTGGCTTTTCCCGGATAATAAAAATCCATAGGCATAATAGCTATGTCTTTGGAATAAAAAATCTCTTTATTAATGCCGAGCCAGGATATAAGTTTTTCTCCTGATTTATCATTAAAAGGAATGAGTGTTTCTTCTACTTTTTTACCCGGAGCTTGACCTATAATTAAAATTTTAGCTCCGGAATCAATTTGAAGAATAGGCGGTATAGCATTTTGGCTAAATTTTTTATTTCTTTCATCTTTTTTTAATTTTTCTATTATTTCTTCAAGTGAAGTGTTTTTATTATCACAATTTTCTTTAATATTTATAATTGTATCAGCTTTCTTCAATTATATATTCTCCTTTAATAAAAAATTTATATTTATTTATACCATTCATCATTTAAAAAATACCATATAGTTTTGATTTATATTTAATATTTTTGTCATAAGCATATTTAATTACTATATATAAATTGTAACACAAAATAATAGCTCATAAAATATAAAAGATGAACAGCTTTTAAAAAGTTGTTCATCAAATAAATAATTACTATTTCAATCTTTCTATGGTATTTTTTCGGATAATTAGAAGTTTAATCAAACTTACAGAGATGTATCATGCTCTTAGCATATTTTCTACATATTTTATTCCATTTTTTGTAAGAATATACATATCATCGTTTTTTTCAACAAGATTCTCATTTATAAGATAATCTATATTTTCATTTGTCTTTTGTTTATCCCAATTCAAATGTGAATCTATGCTGTTTATTCCTGTTTCTATAAGATTGTTTTTATGTCTGTATAGATGTATCAATATTAAGTCATAGTTGAGTTGTTTTTTGATATTTATATTGTTTCTTGATTTTACTATTATACCGTTTCTTCCAAATACAATTACCATTAAACAAGTAATCATACCTACAAAACTGCACATACCTGCCACCGACATATTAAAACTGATTGCCAATATAAAACCTATACTTACATTTATTACACTGAATAACATACTCAGCAATATCATCTGTTTCAAGCTTTTGGCTATCAAAAATGCACTCGCTGACGGTGCAATAAAAAGTGATATGACAAGTATTGCACCTGCTGTATTAAACGCAGCCACGCTTGTCACAGATGTAAGTGTCATAAGGCAATAAAACAACGCATTTATCTTTATGGATTGCATAAATGCATAGTCTTTGTCAAAAGATAATATTTTAAGCGCTCTGTAAAAAACTATTACAAATATAGAATTTATTATAAATAGTCCAAGCATCACTACAAAATCTCTCGGAAGATTGAACATTCTTTTAAACGGTGCCAACAACACCTCTCCCATAAGCACTATATCAACATCTAAATGTACATTTCTAAAAAACTTGCTTATTATTATAACCGCTATTGAAAAAAATAAAGGAAATATTATACCAAGTGCATCATCGTTTTTTACAAGCCCTTTTTGAGATAATTTTTCCACAACCCATACAGTAAGAACTCCAAAAAGACCTGCACCTATTATAAGATATATAGAATTCAAGTCTTTCACTATTATAAATGCCAATACTATGCCAAGCAGCACGCTATGTGATAAAGCATCACACACCATAGATAAATTTCTAAGCAACAAAAATGAGCCGAGTAAACTGCAAGTAACAGCTGTAATAACAAGTGTCATAAATACTTCTATCATATCTGAATCCTCACTTTTCTTTCTGCTATCATTCCATATTTACCGAATACCATAGATAACAATGTCAAAATGCACATCACTATAATAATTGTCGGACCTGTGGACATTCTGTCAACTGTACTGCTTATAAAAACTCCCAAAAAACTGCTTACGCTTGCAATAATTGAGCTTAATATAAGCACATTTTTTTATATTTTTAGAGTGTTGAGATGCAGCTATGCACGGAATTATTAAAAAAGAACTTATGAGAATTGCACCGACTGTTTTCAATCCTACGCATATCAAAGAAATCATCATAACAAGTAATACATTGTCAATCATTTTAGTTGAATATCCGAGGCTTTTTGCATAGTCTTTATCAAAAATACATATTATAAGCTCTTTGTAAAACATTAGCATAAGTATTATGGATATTGCAGAAAATGATGATATAAAAATTATATCTTCTCTCATAATATATGACGCTTGTCCGAAAATATAATTTCTAAGTCCTGCCTGAGATGCGTTAGAAAAATTTGCATTTCCTTGAATAAAGCTGTCAAGTACAAGACCCAAACCGAAAAAACCGCTAAGCACAATAGCAAGAGCCGAATCCAATCTTATTTTTGAATTATTAATTATAACATTTATAGTATGATAAGATATTGCACCTATAATACCTGCTCCCAAGGTCAATATAAGAGGACTTTTAGTTTGAAAAATCATAAATGCAAGCACTACACCCGCATATGAACTATGACCTATTGCATCTCCCACCAAACTTTGACCTTTATATACGCTAAAGCATCCTACCATAGCCGATGCTATTGCAAGTATACATACGCCTATAGCAACAACATAAAAATCATATGAAAAGATAATATCAAATATCATAAGCCACCTCTTTATATGTCTTATCAATATTCTCTTTAGTAAAATAATTATTTATATCTCCACCCGCAACAAAGAATTTATTAATCATAACTATATTGTCAAAATATTCTTTTATTGTATTTAAATCATGGTGTACGCATATTATTGTTTTTCCGTCTTTTTTTAGATTTTTTACCTTATTCATTATAATTTTTTCGCTGACTTTATCTACTCCTGCAAGAGGTTCGTCCATTATAAGAAGTTTGGCATCTTGACATAAAGCCCTTGCGATAAAAACTCTTTGCTTTTGACCGCCTGACAACTGTGAAATTTGTCTATTTTTTAAATCAAGCAAATCCATTTGTTCAAGAGCATTTAACGCTTTTTGTTTCTCATCTTTACTTATGGTTTTAATAATACCGATTGAGCGATATCTTCCCATCAATACAACATCTTGCACATTTATAGGAAAATCCCAATTAACGCTGTTTGACTGTGGTACATAAGCCACTTGTAATCTGCTTTTATCAATATCATTGTCGAAAATTTTTATACTTCCGGCAACAGGTTTTATAAAACCGAGAATACTTTTAAGCAAAGTAGATTTGCCTGCACCATTAGGTCCGATTATAGCTGTTATTTTATTTTCTTCAAAATTTGCATCAATATCCCAAAGCACAGGTGTTTTACCATATGCTACCGTCAAATCCTCTACTTTTACAGCATTCATAATATCCCTCTTTTTATCTTAAATTCTCATATATCAACTCTACATTATGCCTAAACATAGTTATAAATGTATCTCCGTCTTGACCTGAAGGAGCAAGAGAATCAGAGAAAAGCTCTTTCCCTTCTCCTGATACAACTTTTACATCAAAACCTTTTTCCTTGCAAGATTCTTTTAATTTTTCCATACGAGCCGGATCTGTTGTACTTTCTGCAAATATTGATTTTATTTTATGTTCTACAATAAAATCCGCCGTCTTGCTCAAATCTTTGTTTGCAACTTCAGAATCTGTACTTACTCCTTGAGGTGCAACAACTTCAATATCAAACATTCTTGAAAAATAGTTAAACGCATCATGCGGCGTAACCAAATATCTGTTTTCTTTTGGTATCTGTGCTATTTTTCCCATTGCCTCTTCTTTTACCTTATCAAGCTCTCCTAAATAGCTTTCAAGATTGGACATAATTTCTCCCTTTTTGTCCGGTAATAACTCTATAAGCGATTCAGCAGCCACTTTAGTTGCATCCTTATACAAATCTATATCAAACCAAAAATGCGGATCAGTAATCTCTTCTCCATTTTCCTGCATACGTCCTATTTTATCCTGAGGGAAATTTTTTGATACAGCTATTCCTTTTGACTCTAATGCTTCTACCATTTTGCCTTCAAAATGAAGTCCATGATAAAGCAACAAATCACAATCTTGTATCTTTTTATGATCTTCCGGTTTTGCTACATAAAGATGAGGGTCAGAACCGGCAGGTATTATCATTTGTACATCTACCATATCTTTTGCAAGCACATTCACCATATCATTTAAAAATGATGTTGTAACTGTAACTTTTGGTTTTGAATCCGCTTTATCACCAGATGTTTTTTCATCCTTAGCACAAGATGTAAACATAAATGTAAATACCAACATCATAACAAATGATATAAAAACTTTTTTTGACAAAATACTTTTCATAAATTCCTCCAAATTATAAATTATTATTCTATATTAATTTATATAGTGAATTATATAAACACAACTAATAAAACACTATTATAGAATATAAAAAATTTATATTTTTATATGTTTATTTTTAGAAAAATATAAATTTTTATATATACAATGATAATATAATTTTAATTAGCATTTAGTATAATAAATCAAATAATATATCTT
The DNA here is from genome assembly GCF_000238115.1 of Peptoanaerobacter stomatis. Taxonomy (GTDB): domain Bacteria; phylum Bacillota; class Clostridia; order Peptostreptococcales; family Filifactoraceae; genus Peptoanaerobacter; species Peptoanaerobacter stomatis. Next base: position 40,229 of record NZ_JH414558.1, read on the forward strand.
CCATATACATATTATGGCTTAAATATTTAAAAAATCATACTTATAAATATAACTATATCTACTCGTAATTGTTTTTAATTCAAAAATATAAATTTTCTATTATGATATTTTATATCATTTATTATTTATTGTCAATCTAAAATATATAAAAAAACATAGATTATTTTTCAATCTATGTTTTAATTTTGCCCTACATATCCCATTATATTTGACAGTTCTTTTGCACAATTTGATACTGTTTTGCTCATCTTTTCTATATTGTTCTTATTTATTCTTGACGTAGTACCTATTATACCTATTGATGCAACTAATTTTGATGTATAATCAAATACAGGTGCACCTATTCCTACTCCGTTATGTATATAATCTCCTGTTGATATTGCAAGTTTGTTCTCCCTTATTGATTTAAGCTCATCTATAAGATTATCTGTATTTAAAGTTATGCGTGTAGGTGTAGGCTTAAATTCTTCTTTTATATATTTTTGTATAAATTCATCGCTTTGATAAGCAAGCAAAACCTTTCTTATTGCTCCCCAGTGAAGCGATATTTCATATCCGAAATTTTCTACAACTTTAAGGTTATTAGGCCCTTGTTCTTTTTGTATAATTATACCTTTGTTTCCTGATCTTATCATCAAAAAAGAATCTTCTTGTGTAAGAGATGATAATTTTTTCAAAATTCTGACAGATGCCTCTTGTAATTTTGTATTATGTATAGCCGCTATACCAAGTGATATTAGTGCAGAGCCCAATTTATAATTATGTGTAACTTCATCATGAGTTACATAATTGCATTCTACAAGTGTTGCGAGTATTCTATGCACAGTGCTTGCAGATAATGATGTCGCAAGAGATATCTCTCTTATAGAAAACTCCTTATCAGGAATCTTCATTACATCAAGTATCTTCACCGCCCTTTGTATACTTTGTATCATAAAATTCTCCTAATTATCCGATCTTTTCCTTAAAAAATCCATTTTAAGCTCATCACCTTCATAATATATCTCGGCAATATCTACCATTATTGCTACAAGTCCGAGTTCTTCAGACGCATTGCCTTCTCCCGCCAAAGCCCAATAATATTGCTCTGTTTCAGCTTCTCTATGTGTAGAATTTAGAAAATTACGAAGTTCAACCAGTTCCTGTTCGCTTAGTTTTATATTTTGAGAAGTAGTTTGAATCATTGTATATTTAGGCAATTTTTCAACTTTTATATTTATATCTGTCGCCTCTTTCCCTAACAGATAAGTCAGTACCTCGTCTACAATTTTAGATACTTTTTTATTTTCATACATATTATTTTACCTTCTTTCCCCTACTTTAAACGAATCCAAAATAGGTACAACAGTCATAGCTATTATTCCTCCTGATAATCCGTTGTTATACAGATTGAGCCCGGCATGAAGAGAACCGATGTTGGCAACAAGTGCAAGATGCAGAGGACCTATTAAAAGTCCGTATATGAATCCGTATTCTCCGACTATTGGAGCAAGAGTGGTTCCAAAAAGTCCGGATATTATTATGGTTGTTGTTGACAAGTCCGTACTGAGCATCTTTGACGATATAGCCACACCGATCATTATTGAAATTGTATTTCTCGGATGTTTTCCAAGCGCTCCGAATCCCACAACGGTGAGAAGAGCCGCTATTGTCGGTCCATTTATACTTCCGCCCATAAGTATTATATAAGCTATTGATATTAATCCTAAAAAACCCATATTTACAAGAGTTATAGGAAAACCGCAAAGCCTTGTATAGTCCGTAATAAGTCTTCCGGAATATGATATGAGTTTCGAATAACCGCTAAAATCTTCATTGTTATGTGAATATCCTATTAATATCAATACTAAAAAATACATCACAAACATAACTAAAAGACCATAGTCAAAATTTAAGTTCACTATATTTTTAGGTGATACACGCTCTCCAAACACATTCAATATGGAATTTATCACTATCGCCATAAATCCTGCCGCAAATCCTGTATTATATACATTATAACCTGAATGTGCCATTAGCATTCTTGATGATACTTCAGGCATAACATAGCCTATAAAAATTCCTATTGAATAAGACAATATCACCGCAGCTATAACATTTATCGCAAATGTATGTGCCATAACAGATATTATAGGCGCAAGTGCGGTAGTATACATTGAAGTAACTATAACATTTTTGAAATCTACCTTATGTGTTTTTGCATATATATATCCACCTATGTAAAACGGCCATATATTGTATATATTTTTGCCGACAAAAGCAAAGCCTGTTATCAAAAAAAGTGCGGATATTATTATACCGTTTAACTTCAAATCAAATTTTCTAAGTATATATATATTTATAAGTGTTACTATTCCTGAGTTGAATAATCCTGCCCCTATTGAAGATATTTGCGTATAATCCGTTGCAAATACATCATTAGCTAATATTATTGTCCATAATCCTTTTACTATCTGTACAGGATTGTTATAGAAAAATGATATTATTATCATACTTACAGGTAATATAGCAACAACTGAATATTGCAAATCTTTTTTCAAAGGATTTTTATTCGTAGGCAGCCAAAAAGAAATTTTTTCAAAAAGTTTATTCAAGATAAATTACCTCATTTCTTAAAAGTATTAAGATAAATATTAAAGAAAAACAGCAAATGTATGTGTTTTATAAATTATTATATCATACAAACTCATAACTTATCTATCATTTTTTTAAGAAAAAAAAGTTTTTTTGAATAATATTTTTAGAATTAATTCACTTTTATATAAAAATTATATAACTTCATAAAAGTATTATAGGTTTTGTATAATAGTTGTATGAAGTCATTTATAATTTTTATTCTTATTTTTTGAATTTTCTTATTTTAGGTTTATTTATCAAACTTAGAAAAATATACATTTCTTATATTACAAGCTGTTTCTGTTCCTGCTATACCGCCTATTCCGGTTTCTCTAAGTGAAAGCGGTAATGCACTTCCGACTATGTTTGCAGCCTTCATAACTTCTTCGAAAGGAACAACGGATTTTACACCTGCCAAAGCCATATCTGCACATAGCATGGCATTTATTACGCCTGATGAATTTCTGAACGCACAAGGATATTCAACAAGTCCTGCAACAGGATCACATACAAGTCCCATAACATTTAAAAGTGCAAAAGAGCCTGCGTGAAAACATTGCTCCACACTGCCTCCCAACATTTGAACAAGACCCGCAGCTGCCATAGATGCAGCTGAACCGCATTCTGCTTGACAACCTCCTTCTGCACCTGCGAATGTAAAATATTTACCTATTATCTTACCTACAAAACTTGATGTCAAAAGTCCGTTTATAAGAGTATCTTTATCAAGGTCAAATTTTATTTTTGCGGACATAAATGCCGCCGGCAATATGCCTGATGCTCCTGCAGTAGGTGCCGCAACAATCTTACCCATAGAAGCATTCACTTCTATTGTTGAAAATGCCATCGCCATCGCTCTTGTAACATCATCTCCACAAAATGACTTTCCTTTTTTATAATAATCATTCATCTTTTTAGCAAATCCGTCTATCATGCCCATATTTGTCACACTTTCTTTTTCCAAAAAATTGGAAGAAGACTTACCCATGACATCGAGCATCTTATAAAATTCTGCCCTTATATATTCTTCACTTACATTATTTTTATTCATCTCATCTTCGATTGCCAAATGATAAAGATGTATATTCCTGTCATTACATTCTTTTATTATATCTTTTGCAGTATACTGCATATATCCTCCTAAAAATTTTTATGCCCAGTTATTTTTGCGAAAATTGCAAGTAAAATTTTATATAAAAATATAATCAATATCCACCTGATATATACTTTGTAAGCAAAAACCTGTCATTGTGCAATATCTGAGATTTTATATCGTCATCCACTTCTTCACTAATATCTACAAGTAGCGTCACAACGCCATCACTCTTGTCTGTAAGCATCTTTTCTATATTATATCCGTTTTCTGCAAGCAAAGTTGAAACAAATGATATAACTCCTTTTTGCTCAGTATATTTCAGTATTATTGTAGGAAATTCGTTTGTAAAATCGGCTTTTAATCCGTCAACATCTATAATTTTGATATTCCCTCCGCCTATTGAAGAACCTATTATATGCGAAATTCTTCCATCCTTGTATTCCATTTCTACTTTTACACTGTTTGGATGAACATCACCAAGGTCAGTTTTTATAAACTTAAACGGTATATTGTTCTGTTTTGCAATTTCAAAAGAGTGTCTTATTCTCTCATCATCAGGCATCATACCTAAAACACCTGCCACAAGAGCTTTATCCGTACCATGACCTAAATATGTTTCTGCAAATGAACCATGAAGATAAAAAGTCACTTTTATAAAATCTTTACCACACATTTTTTTTGCAAGCCTGCCGATTCTAACAGCTCCGGCAGTATGTGAACTTGACGGACCTATCATTATAGGCCCCATCACGTCAAAAATACCATAATCAGCCATACATACCTCTTTTTTTTGTAATTTTTTATATTGATACACAAATTACACTATATTAATCACATATAAAAATATAATTCGAATAAAAATGATATCATTATAAATTTATTATATCATAACCGTTATCAATTTACTACAATATAATGATTTGTTATTTTCAGGGGAATTTTATTTTTTAACACTAAAAAATGGCCATTTTCGACAAAACATTGAAAATAGCCATTTAATTAACATATCATACTAATACCTAATTAAATAGGAATATAACAAAATGCTAAATTGAATGTATTTTATCAATGGCACTTGTATTTTTTATATTTTAGTGCTCTATGGTATTTTAAAATAGGTGTCAGTACTAATTAATCTTTGGAAGTCTGGATGCAACTTTTGCAGATAGTATAGCAGATAAAGTATCTGTTGGAATAAAAATAATTACAGCTCCTTTTAATAAATTAAACAATGCTACTGTTTTACCTGCAATTACCGTTGAAACAAAATATAAATGTATAAAACCTAATGTATATACAATTACAAGCCCAATCATATTAGCTATAAAATAATTTTTAAAGTTTTTTTCTTTATTTTCGCTTAATTTTCCTATAACAAAAGCAGCTATTGCAAAGCCTACCAAATATCCGAATGTAGGTTTGAAGATGTATGATATTCCTCCGCCTTGAGTAAAAACAGGAAGTCCCATAAGTCCAAGCACTAAATAAACAGCCACACTCGTAAATCCTAAATTACTGCCAAGCACAAGACCTGCCATTGCCACAAAAAACCATTGCATTGTAAAAGGCACAGGTGGTAACGGCACTTTTATAAACGCCCCTACACAAACAAGTGCTGAAAATAATGAACACATAACCACAGCTTTTGTATCAAACTTTTTTTTACTAATATTTTTTGTTTCTTGCATTGTAAACTCTCCTTAAATATATATTTGACATTTAGCATTATATTACTTTTTCTTTTAAATGTCAATTACTATTTTTTATATAGTTTACATTATATATCAAGCTCCATTATTTGATTTTTATTTTGTATATCGTATATTGTTGTATCTTTGTATATAGGGGTATATACGTCTTTAAATTTAGTCGTTATGCTGTAATCTTCCCAAAAGTGCATAGGAAGAAAATTTTTAGGTTTTAACTGTAATATTTGTTTTCCGCCCAAATCATATTGCCCTGCTTGTCTTGGATCCACCAAGAAAAACGCTATATCCATTTTTATGTTTTTTATCTTATCTATTTCTCTTACAAATCTTGCATGCATATCATTTTTTTGCATAATACTGTCTTCCATTTCCCAGTACCAATCATTTAAATCTCCGGCAAAAAATATATTTTTACCTAATATATTTATCATAAATGCAACTCCGGCATCTGTTGAATTAAGTGTAGTTATCTCCATTTCATCAACTTTTATCTTTTCATCATGCTTTACAAAAACCACATTATCCTCATTGCAACGTACATCTTTTGATATTATATATTTTTTTACTTTTTCTTTATAATCAAATATTTTACTGCTATAATGGTCACCGTGTGCATGAGATACAAAAAAATACACATTTTTATCTTTAGGTATATTGAGCTGTCCTTCAAAATAATCAAATATTAAAAAATTATTTTCAATTTCTAAAGTATAACAACTGTGATGTATATATTCTATTTTTACTCTCATATAAATCTCCTTTTCATTTTGTTTAATCAATGGATAAAATGTATATAAGATTTTTACTTTAAATATACTTATTATAATAAACTTCTTAAAAACAAGGATATCCATCATTGTATTAACTTTTTTAGCATCAAATTGTGAATTGTCTTAATTTTTTTACATAATATATTACATTTTATATTATTCTACCCATATTAACGGCATCATAAAACTTGCCGTCTATAAATAAACTTCTCTTTTCAACCCCTTCTATCACAAATTCGAATTTTTTGTAGAAATTAATTGCATTGGTATTTTCTTTTACCACCTGCACATTTATTTTGCCTATTACATCACATTCATATGCGTAATCTATTGCTCTTTGCATTAAATTACTGCCTATTTTTAGATTTTTATACGAGCTTAACACTCCTATTCCAAGTGTACAGCTGTGATAGTTTCTTACCCTGCTTCCACCGTATAAATATATCAAACCCGCCAATTTTTCATCATCAAACGCACCTGACAAATAACAGTTGTCATTCATATTAAGCCTGTTTATGAAATTGATTTGCTCTTCATCACTTACATTATAATCACTTGATGTAAACGGGTAATAGTTGCTCTCGTCAGATAATTTTTTTATCATATCCGTTAAAATTTTATGTTCTTCTACTTTTATATCTCTATATATAATCAAACGCCCATACTCCTTACAATTTTTTTATTCTGATATCTGTATCAAACTGATGGATATTTTCCGCTTGTATAAGATTTTTTGTCTTTGTGAAAATCAATAAAAAAATAAATAGTTTACAACGCTTATTCTAACATAAAAAATTCAAATCATAAACTATTTTTGCAATAAAGTATATTAAAATATTGCATTTTTTTGCTCTGATATGATATAATATTTTACATATTTGATTTACATATGAAAATTTTACATATTTAGGAGCGATTATTTAATGTCTAATGTTTTAAAAGTTGGTAATATTGTTGACGGCAGAGTTATAAACGTTAAGCCTTACGGTGCTTTTGTATCAATAGCAAGTGATAAAAAAGGTCTTGTGCACATATCTCATATATCAAATGATTTTGTAAAAGATATAAATGAATTTTTACATCAAGGAGATGTTGTCAAGGTCAAAATTTTGAGCATGGATGATGATGGAGGAAAAATAGCTCTATCACTAAAAGATGCTAACAGCGAGCTTAAAATAGAGCAAACTTCTCAAGAGGATATAAAAGAGGACAAAGTTATAGAAGTTCACCACAAAAGCTTTGCCACTTCAAACGATAGAGCAGACAATGACGAAAAGAAGACAAAAACATTGGAGGAATTGCTGAAAGAATACAATAAACAAGCAAATGACAGACAGGTTGATATAAATAAGAGATTGAAGAGATAAATTTTTAATCGAGTATTCATTTTAAAAATTAAAAGTATTATAGTAATTTAAAACTTAATAATCATTGCTGGGGGAGCTTTGTGCTGAGAGAGTTATTACTCGACCCTTGGAACTTGATGCGGTTAATACCGACGTAGGGAAGCAAATTTTTATTTTAAGCATATAACTTTGTGTACCTATGATGGTATTGCAAAGTTTTTTATTTTGAGGAAATTTATATGAACATATTGGAATTTGAAGACGTATCTTTTTCATATGAAGGATACGAACCTACTATACAAAACCTATCATTTACAATAGACAAACCGAAATTTGTTAGCATAATAGGTGCAAGCGGTTGCGGTAAAAGCACTATATTCAAACTTATATTGTCACTTCTCAATATGCAAAGTGGCAGCATATTTTATAAGGGTAAAAATATAAATACACTTAGGAGTTATGCAGGTTATATGCCTCAAAAAGATTTGCTTTTTCCTTGGAAAAACATAAAAAACAACCTATCCATACCAATGGATATTAAAAATATACCTAAAAAAGAAAAAGAAAAAAAATAATCATCTATCTTGGAAGATATAGGACTATCAGATGTAGCAGATAAAATGCCTTATGAATTATCAGGTGGTATGCGTCAAAGAATATCTTTTGCAAGAACTATATTGACCGATTCCGATTTGTTGCTGTTCGATGAACCTCTTTCAGCTCTCGATTATATCACAAGAATACAAATGCAATCGTGGTTACTTGATAGACTAAATAAATTCAGCGATAAGACTGCTATATTTATAACACACGATGTTGAAGAAGCTATATTTTTGTCAGATACAATACTTGTCGTTAAAGACGTACCTATAAAAGAATTAATAAGGGTAGATGTACCGCTTTCGAGGAACAGAACAAGAGATATGCTTGACAAAACAGAAATGATAAATCTTAAAAATAATATATTATCTATGCTTAAAAACGGAGGCGCAAATGAATAAAAAAAATCTTCCGTCAATTATAATAAACATATCCTTACTTATATTATGGCAAGTGCTTGCAAATATAATAAATGCACATTATATTTTGCCGTCACCTCTTCAAATATTACAAAAAATTTGGGAACTGAGAATTCCTCTATTTACTGTACATTTACCTTATACAATGCTTATTACATTTTTAGGATTGTTAATATCTATAATACTTGGATTGTTTTTTGCCATAATAATGGACTTGTCAGAAACAGTAAAAGACGCTATATATCCTATAATAATAGCATCTCAAACTATACCTACAACTGCAATAGCACCTCTTTTTATACTGTGGTTCGGTTATGGTATATGGAGTAAAGTTGTAGTTACAGTACTCATAACTTTTTTCCCTATAGTAATAGCTACATATGACGGTTTCAGATATACAAAATCAGAAATGCAAGAATTGTTATTTACATATGGAGCAAGTAAAAGACAAATATTTTTTATGCTCAAAGTAAATACAGCTATACCAAACTTCTTTTCTGCAATAAAAATGGCTGTGCCTATGAGTATAATAGGAGCAGCAATCGGAGAATGGTTAGGCTCACAAAGTGGACTTGGATATTTCAGCAAAAGAATGCTCACACAACTTGACGGAGCCGGAGTATTTGCTCCGATAATAATATTGTCTGTTGTTGCTATGACAATAGTATACATAATAGATTTTTTAGAAAAAAAACTAATCAAATGGAGGGACAAGATATGAAAAATATCAAAAAATTATTAATCATTTTTACATCTATTCTTATGATTTTTATGCTGAGTGCTTGCAAAAGCGAAAACAAATCTGCAAGTGAAGACGCAAAAAAAACACAAACGGCGAGTGAAGACAAAAAACAAGACTTACAAGAAGTAAATGTAGTGTTGGACTGGTATCCAAATGCAGTACACAGTTTCATTTATGATGCGATAGAAAAAGGATATTACGAAAATGAAGGCTTAAAAGTAAACATAATATTTCCGTCAAACGCCAATGACGCAATATCTCTAACTGCCGCAGGAAAAGCACAGATAGGAATATATTATCCGCATGATGTAATACAAACATATGCAAATCAAGATATACCGATAAAAGCTATCGGTTCAGTTGTACAAAAACCTCTTAACATAGTGTTGTCATTAAAAGAAAAAAATATTACCAAACCCGAAGATTTTGTAGGTAAAACTATAGGATATGCAGGCACTCAATTAAGTGAAGATATGATAAAATCAATGGTAAAATCTCGAGGATTAGATCCAAACTCTGTAAATTTATTAGATGTAGGTTTTGAACTTATGACAGCTATGACAACAAACAAAGTAGATGCAACCATAGGTTGTCTTGTAAATCACGAAGTACCTCAAATGGAAGAAGAAGGATTTGAATTAAATTATTTTTCAGTAGATGAATACGGTATGCCATCATTTCCGGAGCTTGTATTCGTTACAAGTGATGACTATATAAAAAACGATAAAGAAATGCTCGTAAAATTTTTAAACGCCTCAAAAAAAGGCTTTGAAGATATGAAAAATAAACCTGATGAAACATTAAAAATACTGCTTGACAATCAAAACGAAGAAAACTTTCCACTATCACAAACCGTAGAAGAAAAAAGTATGAATACCTTATTACCATTAATGGACACAGACACTAACAAATTCTTGTCACAAAATAAAGAAGATTGGCAAAATACTATAAATTGGATGAAAGAACAAGAGATAATCAAAAAAGATGTACAAGTAGACGAAGTTGTAGTAGATTTAGTAGATTAGTCTTTTAATTATTATTTACTATCGATATCCATGCTAAACGCCATTACAAATTATAATATTTCTAATTTATATACATTTGTAGTTTTTAAAAAGCATTAACTTTTGGCAAAATGATTACAATATACTTTTATTAGCGTTTAGTATTAAATATATTTGAGCATTATATAAAAAATAAAAGGAGATTTGAAATGAATACCAAAAAATTAAGCTACAGCGCCTTATTCGTAGCACTCGGAGTTATATGCTCACCATTTAATATTCCGCTCGGATTTGCAAAATGCTTTCCGGTTCAACACCTTATAAATATACTTACAGCTGTATTATTAGGTCCTCTATACGCTGTTATGTCGGCTTTTACAACTTCACTTATAAGAAATCTGTTAGGCACAGGAAGTTTATTAGCATTTCCCGGAAGTATGATAGGCGCATTCCTTGCCGGTATGCTCTATAAAAAAAGCAAAAAAATTTCATTCGCATTCTTTGGAGAAATAATAGGCACAGGAATAATAGGTTCGCTTGTTGCATATCCTGTAGCATTGTTTTTTCTTGGAAAAGAAGTCGCAATCTTCACATTTGTATTACCATTTAGCGTATCTACAATAGGTGGAAGCATATTCGCCTTAATATTGTTAAAATCACTCGAAAAAACAAATATTTTAGACAAACTTCATTTGGCATAGATTCATACTAAAACCAAATACAACTATAAAAAAATAGTATTGCATAAATCTAATAAAACATAACAAATATTTATGAAGCACTCAGTATAAATTATCTGTTATTCTATTAGATATCAGTATTATAATTTTACAGTATTTCAAAATGCTTTAAATCACATTAAAACGGTTTAAAGCATTTTTTCATTTTTTAACAAAATATAAGCTAAATATGATATAATCAAGATATATTTATAATAAATAATTTATACTGACTGATTAATAAAAGTTAATCATTATACTGAAATCTTATAGAATAATGTAAATTTGTAATAATTAATTTTTAAAATAAAACATTTATATTAGTGTTTTATAATTATTTATCCATAGCTTTATTAGATAGCAGTATTACTCACTAAACTTTATTTTAGAGGTACTTATGAAAAATATTGATGAAGAACTTCTAAGCAAAAAACGTGCTTTAGAATTATGGGATAAAAATTTAATAGAAAATATAGAATCCGGAACTGTTAAATCTCTTGTTTATATACACAAATATCTGTTTCAGGATATATTTGATTTTGCCGGAACCATAAGGAGCATAAATATATCAAAAGGCAATTTCAGATTTGCAAGCGTATTATTTTTAAATGAAAATTTAAAGATAATAGAAAAAATGCCGCAAAACACATTTGACGATATAATAGATAAATATGTAGAGATGAACATAGCTCATCCATTTCAAGAAGGAAACGGCAGAGCCACTCGTATTTGGCTTGATTTACTATTAAAATCAAGTATAAAAAAATGTATAGATTGGAGTAAAGTAAACAAATATGAATATCTTAGTGCAATGGAGCGAAGCCCTGTAAATCCTTTAGAATTAAAAACTTTACTAAAAAACTCATTAACTGATAAAATATATGATAGAGAAGTTTATATGCGTGGCATTCAAGCTTCTTACACTTATGAAAACCAAAACTATTATGATATAACAAAAATATGATTAGAGTAATTTGATTTTTAATACTTTTAATAAATCTTAATTTTCTTATTAATAGCAAAATTCAATAGAATTATAGAAAAATAGAATTACTATAAATTTACTATATAAATTATCTACTATTCTATTTAAATTCGGGATAATAACATTTGATAAAATATTATAGAATTCTAAAAGCTAATAGAATAATTGATATTAGTATAAATAAAGTTACTCATCATTTCTTAAAGGTATTATATATAGAAAATAGATTATATTCTATTATGAAAAGGCGATTTATAGCAATTAATAAAGGGGGATTTATGAGCAAGGTTGTACAGTTTTTCTCAGAATTTTATAATATGCAGATATCAGATATACTGAAATTGGCTAATAATATAAAAGATGACGAACTATATAAAATAAATAACCATACGATAAAATCAATTCTCCCTGACTTTGATTTATCTAAGTCGAATATAGACAAGTATAAAGAAGTTTTAAATAAAATTGATGAGGAAAATTATAAAAATAACATAGATTTTATCACATTTGCAGATGAAAAATATCCTCAAATTTTAAAAAATATAAAAAATTTTCCTAAAGTTTTATATTACAAAGGTAACGCTGAATTATTAAATTACAAAAGAAAGATAGGTGTAGTTGGTAGCAGAAAACCTACACCATACGGCAAATTTGTCACAACATCACTCGTGAAAGACCTTACTCAAAATGATTTTTGCATAGTAAGTGGCTTTGCAAGCGGAATTGACTCCATTTCACACAAATCAGCCATAGAAAATGGAGGTAAAACAATATGCGTTTTCGGTACACCTATAAATAAAATATATCCCGCATCCAATAAAAAATTATTTGAAGAAGTGTTATTATCAAACAGTTTGATAATTTCAGAACAACATTGTTTAAAATCATCTTTACCCGCATTTTTTGCACTCAGAAACAGAATAATAAGCGGCCTGTCAACAGGTCTGCTCGTTACAGAAGCAGGAGCAAAAAGCGGTACATTAATTACCGCAAATTATGCAATGGAACAAGGAAAATATATATTCTCCGTACCGGGTAATATAAATTCTTCAAACTCAATAGGAACAAATTCACTCATAAAAGATGGCGCATGTATGACTACAAGTATTTCCGATATATTGTTTGAATACGGTTATGAACAGAATTTGCAAATAGCAGATGAAACCTATGATGATTTATCCCCTCTTGAAAACAGTATATATACACAAGTCAAAAATGCAGGCAGCTGCCATGCAGAAAAAATCGCAATATCACTATCATTAAACATACAAGACGTAATATCTATCTTAAATATACTTGATATAAAAGGCTATATATCATATGACGGCTTCATGGCAAACTACAAGATTAGATGATTTATTATTTTGTACTAACGCCTAAGAACCTATTATAAAATCTCCAATTTTTATATAATTGACTTTAAAAAATATAATTTTTTAAATATATAATTATGATACAGTTTTAAGTAATGTTTTAAGTAAAATGTATTCAAACTACTATATTAAAATAAAGTTTTTTATAATTCTACTCTTTTCAAAAATATTACGCTTTCTATGTGCATTGTGTGGCTGAACAAATCATATGGCGTTACTTCTTTAAGTTCATATTCTTGCGTACTTAAAAGTTTTTTCAAATCTCTTGCCAAGGTTGACGGGTTGCAGGAAATATATATTATTTTTTCAGGTTTTACATTTAATATCGTATCCAAGACTTTTTCTTCACAGCCTTTGCGTGCAGGATCGAGCACTATGACATTCGGTATATTTGATTTTGCAACCAAGTTTTCTATTTCATCTTCTACTTTGCCGCATATAAACTTTGCATTTTCTATGTTATTTATTTTTGCGTTTTGTTTTGCACTTTCAATGGCTTGAGGTACTACTTCTATACCATAAACCTTTTTGCATTTTTGCGACAAAAGTAAAGTTATTGTGCCTATTCCGCAGTATAAATCATATACTGTTTCTGTTCCTTGCAAATTTGCATAGTCTAATGCTCTTTTATACATTTTTTCCATTTGAATTGAGTTTACTTGATAAAAGGAGTTAGGATATATATTAAATGTAAGATTTTCTATCATATCTTGTATATACTCCCTGCCATACAAAAGTATATTTTTATCTGACAGTATGACGTTCGTCTTTTTAGTGTTCACATTTTGAACTATAGATTTTACCGGTATTTTATTTTTTTTAAATTCTGTCACCATAAAATCTATATTCAATTTTTTGCTGTCTTTTGTAACGAGTATGAGCATTATTTCATCTTTTTTTTGTGATATTTTAGTTATTATATGTCTCAAATTACCTGTGTGATTATGCTCGTCATATACTGATATTTTTTCATTTATGATAAATCTTTTTATGATTTCTATTATTTTATTATTAATTTCATTTTGTATTTTACAATCTGTAAATGGTATAATTTCGTGTGTCTTTTGCTTATAAAAGCCTATTTGTATTTGACCGTTTTTCATACATAGCGGCATCTGTGTCTTATTTCTGTATCTGAATGGATTTTGCATTGATACTATATCGTTTATATTAGGATTTACAATTCCGCCTATTCTTTCCAATTTTTGTTTCAATAGATTTTGTTTTATTTTTAGCTGATTTTCATATTTTATATCTAATATCTGACAACCTCCACATAAATCTTGTATATCGCATAATTTCTCATCTTCTCTGATTTTTGAATAGATTTGTATCTCTTGGACGTCAGCTGTTATATAGTTTTTCTTAATCTTGGTAATTTTAGCTTTTACTTTATCGCCTATTACTCCTTTGTTAAGAAAAACTGTGAGAGTATCTATTTTCCCTATTGCCCCGCCTTCATCAGTCATATCTGTTATATCTAATTGTATTATTTGATTTAACTGCATTTTATTCCTTTCAGTTCAATATTGTTTTATACTAATATGCTTTAGGCCTATACTATTTTCTAATAAAATTATGAATAACTTGTATAATTATATAACATTAACATAAATAGTCTACCAGAAAAATTAATTATTATGATTTTCCATTACTTTATAAGATTTTATACTTATACTGATTTTCAATAGAATAATAGATAGTTTATATTAAGAAATCTATAAATAATGCTGTATTTTATTAAATTTACAAAGTGCTATTCTTGTATAATTCTATTGAGTTTTAGACTTAAAATAGCATTTATTAATTATTTAAAATTGCCATATAATTATTTATAGTATAACATAAAAAACCCCCTTAAAATATAGGGAGTTTTTTATATAATGAATTATAGTTTTATTAAAAATCGAATAAGGCTATATTAAAATTTTTATAACTTTAATATTTTCAGTTGATTTATATAAGTTTTTAACTTAATACTCTACAATATTAGATTAAAATATCTAAAATCCGAATTATGCTTCTATTTTCCGAATGCACTTTTCCAATCTTTCATAAAACTTGCTATTCCTTTATCTGTAAGCGGATGTTTAACCATTTGCTCTAATACTTTCATAGGTATTGTAGCTATATGGGCACCTGCTAATGCTGCATCTGTAACGTGAAGCGGATGTCTTACGCTTGCTGCTATAACCTCTGTATCGTATCCGTATATGTCGAATATTTCTACTATTTTTCTTACCAAATCCATACCTTCAGAGCCTATATCATCTACTCTGCCTAAAAAAGGACTTACATAGGTCGCTCCTGCTTTTGCTGCAAGAAGTGCTTGATTAGCTGAAAATATAAGCGTTACGTTTGTGTGTATGCCTTCTTTTGATATTACACTTACAGCTTTTAATCCCTCAACTGTCATAGGTATTTTTACCACTATATTCTCATGTATCTTTACAAGCTCTCTTGCTTCTTTTATCATACCTTCAGCGTCTTCTGATATTACTTCTGCTGAAATAGGTCCGTCCACTATTTCGCATATTTCTTTTACAACTTGCTTAAAATCTCTCTTTTCTTTTGCTATAAGTGACGGATTTGTAGTAACTCCATCTACTATACCCCAACTTGCACCTTCTTTTATCTCATTGATATTTGCAGTATCAAGAAAAATTTTCATAAGTATTAATCTCCTTTTTTTATATTAATTTTTTCAATTACTTTTAGCTGTTTTTAAAATTGAGTTATCGAAAAAGTCTATTATATACATTATTATTCTATATCTACTATAATTCTTGTGGCGCTTATATTCCCACCGCTATATACTCCTATTGCTGTTACCTGATCGTCTTTATAAATTTTTCTCGGTTCAATTACAGTTCCTGAAAGTTTTTCTATTTTTGTGGTGTTTGTATAGTATAGTCTTACTACATCTCCATTGCCG
The DNA here is from genome assembly GCF_000238115.1 of Peptoanaerobacter stomatis. Taxonomy (GTDB): domain Bacteria; phylum Bacillota; class Clostridia; order Peptostreptococcales; family Filifactoraceae; genus Peptoanaerobacter; species Peptoanaerobacter stomatis. Next base: position 56,543 of record NZ_JH414558.1, read on the forward strand.
GTTCTTATTTCTACAAATTTGTCAACTAAATCTACATCTGTAACTTTTCCTGATACTGTTGTCTGTTTGTAATCTCCTCTTGATACTATCTCTTCTACCATAGCGCCTTTGGCATATATATCTACTTCGTGTCCTAATTTTAGAGAATATATATTTGTCTTTACGTCATTTATTCTGATAACAGTGTCGTTGTTGACTGTGAGGTTGTGCTCGTTTCCGTCTCTATCGCCTATTATTATCTTATTGTAATAGCTGTTCATCTCTATGCCTTTGATAACTGCTGACATATATTTTACGTTTTGTGCATTTACAAGTATCTCTATAACTTTATCGCCGTCAGTAGTTATCTTCGCTGTATCACCTATTGCAATGAGGCTGATGCTGTCTACTCTTTTATCGTTTCTATATATCTTTACATCTTTTGATAATTCTTTTTTTGTAGACACACCTTTTTCGCTTATAGTCACTGAATTTGATGTGTAGTCTGTTATCTCACCTGAAAATTCATTTTTTGTAACAGTCATAGATGCTTTTATAAGTGTATCGCCTTGAGCGTAAAGATCTATTATGGCATCTTTTGGAAGCTCTTCTATTTTTGTCAATTTATCATTGACATATACAGTGCTTGCATCTGTGTATTTAAAGAGTTTTATACCTGTTTTTTCTGTACTTACTGTTATAGTTTTATCAACAATAGAATAATCTACCAGTTTGCCTGAATATCTCACTGTTTCTTCAGCTACAGCTATCTTTGTGAGTTGAGAGTTGTTTATAGTGAGTTCTACTTGCTGTCCCACCTTCAAATCATTTATAGATATAATTTTATCTCCTGCTACAACAGATACCGATTTTTTAGACGCTGTAAAGTTTCTTACTTTATTATCCGATGATGTTATCGCAACCGTCATATTATTGTCTGCAAATGTGAGCAAATCAATCTTACCTTTTATCACTTCCTGCACAGGTGTTTGAGGTACTGTCGGCTGAACAGGAGGTTGTGTTGATTGTGATTGTGCTTTTACTGAATATTTATATGCGTTTGATATCATAACAGCTGTCTCGGCTCTTGTTACAGTTTTTTTAGGAAAGAAATTTCCGCTTCCATCTCCTAATTTTGATATTACACCCTTTCTTTGCAATAATTCTATATATGGTACAGCCTGTGAAATTATATCCTTATTGTCATTATATGAAAGCTTTGCACTTTTATTTATTTCCCCCTCTAAACCCAAGCCTCTTACCAAAAACACACACACTTCATATCTGACTGCATTTATATGTTTTCTCGAACTTGAATCAACCAAAGAATTTAGCATTTTTTCACTGTTAGGTATTATACCTTTTTCAAGTGCAAAAACTACATACGGTTTTGCCCAGTCATCTATCTTATATTTGTTCAAAGCTGACATATATTTTGCAGAATTGCTTTTATATATGTTGTCTATATCTGTCTTAGGATATAGATTGGCTATCATTACAAGAGACTCTATTCTTGTAACAGAATATCCGGGCTTAAATGTGGCATCAGGATATCCGCTTATTATGCCTTTATTGGATACATCCGTTATATATTTTTCCGCCCAACCATAGCCTTGCAAATCTCCAAACTTAATAGCTGATACCGACACAGCACTCAAAGATACTATAAGTAAAGGAGCCAATACCTTATTCATTATTTGTTTCAGTTTCAATGTTTTACCTTCTTTCTTATCATTTAAGCTGATTTATATTAGAACTGTTCTAAAATTTTATAATTAACAGCATACATAAAAAACATATAAATCATTTTACTTTGAATTGTTTTATTCTTTAGTATAATTAATATTTTTTAATATTATAAAAATAGTTTAATTAATAATAACTATGCACAAATCATATCTTCTACTTTTCTTTTATCAAGTCTTTCAAATAATTTAAAAACGGTTCTTTAAGCTCATCATTTTTTAATGCAAACTCAACTGTAGCCTGTAAAAATCCAAATTTTTCTCCTACATCATACCTTTTGCCTTCAAACTCATAAGCATACATAGCCTGTCTTTCACATAGAGTTTTTAATGCATCAGTAAGCTGGATTTCATTATTTTTACCCGGTTTTTGATTTTCAAGTATTTCAAACAAATCTGGTTTCAATATATATCTTCCGAGTATGGCAATATTAGATGGTGCTTTATCAACTTCAGGTTTTTCTACCAAATCTTTTATCAGATATATTCTGTCATCTATATATTTTCCTTGAACAATTCCATATTTTCCTACATCTTTCTCGTCTACCTTTTGAACGCCTATTATAGTAGTATTATACTCATTGTAGACATCTATGAGTTGTTTTAGACAAGGTTTTTTTGCATCAACTATATCATCACCTAATATTACAGCAAACGGTTCATCATTTATAAAGCTCTTAGCACATAGTATTGCATGTCCAAGTCCTCTCGGCTCTTTTTGGCGTATGTATTGTATATTTATCATATCTCCTATATATCTTACCATTTCAAGCAACTCTTGTTTACCTGATTTTTCAAGCTCCATTTCAAGCTCTATTGACTTGTCAAAATGGTCTTCGATAGATTTTTTATTTCTGCCTGTTATTATAAGTATTTCCTCAATACCCGAGTTTATAGCCTCTTCTATTATATATTGCAGTGTAGGCTTGTCCACGATAGGCAACATTTCTTTTGGTTGAGCCTTAGTTGCCGGAAGAAATCTTGTGCCGAGTCCCGCTGCCGGAATTATAGCTTTTCTGACCTTATTCATAATTACCTCGCTTTACACTTAAAATATAGACTTGTGTAAATTCTATCACAAAAAATATAAAATACATATACGTTTGTATATTATTTAATAAAATTTTAACCTAAATAAAAAATTACTTATAATAAATTATACAATAAATTATACAAAAAAAATAGACATATTTTCATTTCAATATATATTATCTCTCCAACTTCTTGACAAAATCACCTTAGAAAAGGTAAAATCAGATAGATTATTATTTATATATATATATTTGAAAGGAACAAATATGTTTCAAGTTTTTGGAAATGAAGTATATAGTACCGATGAAATTTGTAAAATATTGCAAAATAAATATGGTATAACCGTAATAACAGACCTTACAAAATCTACAGACAGAGATGATGTAATAGCATTAAAATGCGGTATTTCAAAAGATGTTTTAAATATTGCAGACTTTGATATGCAAAATGAAAATGACTTTGAAAATGCACTTGAAAAATGTAATTCTTATATGTCAGACATAATAGATAAACTTGATATAAAATATAGTTTGAATAAATGTCAAGCATATAAATATGATGAGCATAATAACTATATCAAAGTCATAATATGCATAATGTATATTGAAACTGCAAGAAAAAAACTGAATGATATATTCAAGCGTCTGTTAAAAAACAATGATTAATTATCATTAAAAATACTTTACTTTATATTTTTACAATATCATTTGACTACTATTTGAGAAAATGATATTATTAGATTAGAAATATCTTTTAATAATCATATTTAGTAGTAAAAAATTAAGATATTATTTTTATAGAAAGGATTTATTTCAAAATGTACAAAATAGTTGAAAAAAAACTTCTTCAAAACAACATTTGTCTTATGGATATAGAAGCTCCAAGATGTGCCGCTTCCGGTCTACCGGGACAATTCATAGTTGTAAAAATGGATGAAAAAGGCGAAAGAATCCCACTTACAATATGTGATATAGATAAAAATAGAGGCACTGTAACAATTGTATTTCAAAGTGTAGGCGACTCTACAAAAAGAATGTTGGACCTCAATGAAGGAGATTACTTTGAAGATTTCGTCGGACCTCTTGGAAATCCGTCAGACCTTATCGAAAAAACTCCGGAAGAATTAAACGCTATGAATATCATATTTATAGCAGGCGGTGTAGGTACCGCTCCCATATATCCACAAGTAAAATACCTAAATGAAATAGGTGTTAACTGTGATGTTATAATAGGTGCAAGAACAAAAGATTTAATCATACTTGAAGATGAAATGAAAAAAGTAGCTACAAATTTATACATAGCTACAGATGACGGCAGCTACGGTTTTAAAGGCAATGCTTCTCAATGTTTAGAAGACCTTGTTAGCAATCAAGGTAAACAATATCATCATGCCGTTATAATAGGCCCTATGATAATGATGAAATTTACTACTATGATGACTAAAAAACTTTCAATTCCTACAGTAGTATCACTTAACAGCATTATGGTTGATGCTACCGGTATGTGCGGAGCCTGTCGTGTAACAGTAGGAGATGAAGTAAAATTCACCTGTGTAGACGGCCCTGAATTCGACGGTTTCAAAGTTAATTTTGATGAAGCTATGAGAAGACAAACTATGTATAAAACAGAAGAAGGAAAAAAACTATTAAGAATACAGGATAAAGGAACACATTCAAAAAATCCTTACTGTGATTGCAAGGAGGAAGAATAATAATGGCTGATACAAAACCAAAATCATTGAGGGTTCCGGTAAGAGAACAAGCACCGGAAGTGAGAGCTACAAATTTTGATGAAGTATGCTACGGATATAATTTAGATGAAGCAGTAGAAGAAGCAAAAAGATGTCTTAATTGTAAAAATGCCAGGTGCATAAAAACTTGTCCTGTCGGCATAAATATCCCTGCATTTATACAAAAAATACTCGCAAAAGATATAGAAGGAGCAGGTAAAATAATAGCAGAATCATCTTCATTACCTGCTGTATGTGGAAGAGTATGTCCCCAAGAAAGCCAATGCGAAATGACTTGCATAATGGGTATAAAAAATGAACCTGTATCCATAGGTAAATTAGAAAGATTTGTAGCAGATACAAATATGAAAAATGGTGTTACATTTGGAGAAAAAGAACCTGCAAAAAATATAAAAGTAGCCGTTATAGGTTCAGGTCCTGCAGGGCTTACAGCCGCCGGAGATTTGGCAAAAAAAGGTTACGATGTAACAATATTTGAAGCTCTGCATAAAGCAGGCGGTGTTTTAGTATACGGTATACCCGAATTTAGACTTCCAAAAGATGATATAGTAAAAAAAGAAATCCAAAATATAATAGATTTAGGCGTAAAAATTGAAACAAATGTCGTAGTAGGAAGAACCGTTACAATAGAAGAGCTTATGCAGAAAGAAGATTTTAAAGCAGTGTTCATAGGCTCAGGTGCAGGTCTGCCTAAATTTATGGGAATTCCGGGTGAAGCTGCAAATGGCGTATTCTCAGCCAACGAGTTCCTCACAAGAGCAAACTTGATGAAAGCATTTGATGACAGCTACGATACACCGATAATGACAGGTAAACATTCAGTTACAGTAGGTGGCGGAAACGTTGCTATGGACGCTGCAAGAACTGCATTAAGATTAGGTGCAAAATCCACAATAGTATATAGACGTTCAATGGAAGAATTACCTGCAAGAGTAGAAGAAGTACATCACGCAAAAGAAGAAGGCGTAAACTTTGAATTATTAACAAACCCTGTTGAGATACTTGAAGATGAAAAAGGAAATGTAAAAGGTATAAAATGTATAAGAATGGAACTTGGAGAACCTGATGAATCAGGCAGAAGAAGTCCGAAAGAAATACCTGACTCCGAATTCACAATAGAATGCGACACAGTGATAATGTCACTCGGTACATCACCTAATCCGCTTATAAGCTCAACAACATCAGGACTTGAAATAAACAAGAGAAAATGTATTGTAATAGATGAAAATACAGGAAAAACAAGCGTAGAAGGTGTATATGCAGGAGGCGATGCCGTAACAGGTGCCGCAACAGTAATACTCGCAATGGGAGCCGGAAAAGTAGCAGCAAAAGCAATAGACGAATATTTAGTAGAAAAATACAATTTGAAATAAACACCATAAAAAAANAATATATATATATATATATTATTATTATTA
>NZ_JH414559.1 GCF_000238115.1 Peptoanaerobacter stomatis
TTTTAATATTATTTATCTATCTTTTTGCTTGATAATAGATATCTTGCAATCAGATTTATAATAATTTTTTTAAATATAAACTTCACTTTATTAATAAAATTTGTATTATTTAAAATATTATATTTTTGTTTTACTTTTTGTCTGAAATTAAATTATATTTTTAAGCATTAACAATTTTTTTGATAAAAGCTGTATTCTTAACTTGATTATACATAATCGTTAAAATAATTATCTTTTTGTAAAAATATTGTTTTTAATATATCATATTCATCTTTTTCTAATGAAATATTGTTTTTAAATATAACGTAATCAAGAGACGAATAGCCGAAATATAATTGTGTGAAATCATATATATTTATACTAAAATTACATTTTTCTTCTGTTTTTTTAACCAAATCTTTGTATACTTCAAATTTTGCATTATTTTCTTCTATTATATCATCTTTTATTTCTATACAAAATCTTTCTTGTGAATTTAAGTTTTTCAGTGTATTTAATACATTTATAACTCTTGACATAATAAAAGGTTTTATCTTATAAACAATATTGTTGTCATTATCAAAATATTGCAGAAGATGTGAATTTTTACTCGTATGAAGCAATATATTTTTAATTTGTGTATAATGAGATTTCACTATATAAAGTAACTTGTCATATCCTGATTTCGAAAGTGAAAAGATTTCTCTTACAAACCCTGTTTTTTCCAATTCATATTTAGGATAAAATACCATATATGCTATAGGCTCATTATCAAAATATGCCAAATATACATATCCGTTTTCCAAATTTATCTCATCTATGAAATTTTTAAAATAAATCTCATCTCTTACAAAATATGCACCGAAATTTTCACAAGATTTTGAATATACATATATTAAATCTTTTAATAGACTCTCATCATAGGCTTTTACTTCAACATCATTACATCTTTTATTTTTTATTCTCTCAAGCGGTATATCAAGCTCTATCATATCAGCGATGTTGGCATATCCGTATCTCGTATATATATTTGTGTCTATCGGCATAAGCATGGATACATCTTCGCCTTTTAAATATCTGTCTCTTAGAGTTTCTTTTATCAAAGTGCTTACATTGCCTCTCCCTCTGTTTACAGAGTCGCATGATATTCCAACTATATATGCAGTATCTGATATGTTGCCGTTTATATCAATTTTATATGGATTTGCCATAAGAGATGATATTACAACATTATTTTTTTTCATAAGAAAATTATTTTTTACATCATATCTTTTGGTAAAATAATAATCAATATATTCATCAGTGTCTGTAAAGCAGTATTTCCATAAATTTTTTACAGCTTTTTTGTCTTCACGATTTGCAAAAGTAAATTCCATAATGAAACCTCAAATAGAGTATCTATTTTTCTATTATCACATATTTTTCTACTAATTCTACCGGATTATAAGAGAGTTTTGCTTTTCTCAAATTTTCTAATCCTAAATCATCTTCTCTGTTAACAAATTTTACATCTTCAAATTCTTCGCATAAAAATATCTTATTTATAGCCGGATATAACCCTTTTATTTCAGGATTGGCTTTCTCAAGATGTACACAAACTGTGTCGTCTTTGAGCATATCAGCAAATGTGAACGCTTCAAGTTTGCCGTCTATATATATACCGCCTACTTTTGTATCTTTATGTTTTTCATAATGTTTGAATATTTTTTCTACTGCCTCTTGCTCAATTACTATCGTATCATCTATAGTTTTATTTTCAGCCCATCTCTTCATAAGATCAAGTGCGTCATTGAACTGATCTCTTGTGGTTAACCTTTTATACTCATATCTGCCTTCAAATTCTTTTATAAATGAGTTGAAATGGTTCTTTTTAGCATGCAATTTTCTTCCTGACAAGGTTCTGAGTTTTTCCGCATCATACATATAATCGAAAGAATCTCTTTCTTTATATATGTTGAATCTTGAAGGATATTCTTCTTCTATAAATTTTGCATATTCTTCAGGCACGGCTCTCATGACTATCTTACTACTGTTAAAACATTTTGCGAATATTTTTTCAAGCTCTTGTAAATCTCTTTCCCATCTTTTTTTCTTGGATATGGGAACTATTGAAAAATATCCTTTTTCATCATGTCCAAAAACATACATGGTATCATCTTTTTCCATAACATGAGTGTTATATATATGTTGCCACATATAAAGTGTCATAAAACTATATTCACATGCCTTATAATCTACAAGGTCAAAATAGCTTTTCATCATATCTTTTTGTGAAAGATCTATAATCTGATAATCACACATACACTTACTGTCAAAAATAATAATCCCTCCATAACTGTTTTCAATTTATAATCTATACAAGAAAATAAATTAAAAACCGAAAATACTTTATTTTTCATACCCAAATATAACAAATTTGTATCAAAAAATATTCATACAATAAATTAAAATTCGAACAATTTTTTATTGAAAAATTTCTATAAAATATTATACTATAAAATGATTGATTGTAATAGAATAAAAATAATTTTATATTAAAGAGGTTATTATGTTTGAAACTATTCATTATGAAGATACTCTGAATATAAACAAGACCAAATTATATATAGATTGCCGAAGCCCATCGGAATTTAATCATTCAAGCATACCAAATGCTATAAACATTCCTGTTTTATTAGATGATGAAAGAGAAATTGTCGGCACTTTATACAAAAACGGAGAACTTGAACAAGCTAAAATAGTAGGAATAACAGCCATATCAAAAAGATTGCCTGATATATTCACACAAATAATAGAATTAAAAACAAATTATGATGAATTATATTTCTTTTGTTCAAGAGGAGGTTATAGAAGCTCAGCACTTGTAAATATGTTGCTTGGAATAGGTGTGAAATGTCATAAAATATCAGGCGGATATAAATCTTACAGAAAATATGTAAATGAGCATTTGGAAAATCTAATTTCCAATGTAAAGCTCATAACTTTATACGGTTATACAGGAACAGGTAAAACCTCTATATTAAACGAACTGCAAAATATGGGATATAACGTGTTAAATCTTGAAAAATATGCCAATCACAGAGGTTCACTACTTGGTTCTATAGGTAAATCTGAACCTTTTTCACAAAAAAAATTTGAATCTTTGCTGTTTGAAGATTTAAAAAAATTTGAAAATTCATATGCTTTTGCCGAGGGTGAATCAAAAAGGATAGGTAATATAATACTACCTGCATCTTTATATACAAAATTAAGAGCAAGCACAAAAATTTTGATAAATTCAGATATGGATTTTAGAATAAACGAAATAAAAACACAATATCTTGTGGACTTTGAAAATGATAAAGAACTTATTGAAAAAACAGTAAAAAAATTGGGGAAATATATCTCTGAATCAAGAATAAATATGTATATGGATTTTCTAAAAAATAATAATTTTAATGATTTGATACAAGATTTATGTGAAAATTACTATGATAGAAATTATAAATTACCGAAAGAAAATTTCAAAAAAACATATAACAATAATAATTCCATTGAAATTGCAAATCAAATTGTAAAAGATTTCGAAGAATATTTTTGTATAAAAAAAACTCTATATANTAAAATTTTAATTGATATTAGAGTTTTTTTGTTAATGACAACCGCTACAAGAACCGCAACCGCCTGCATCTGCTACTATTTGAGGTTTTACATATAATCCGTGAAAACTGTCTTCTTCAAGATATTGTATCTCAAAACCTCCAAATTCTTCCATAAGTGCTTTATCCGCCACATATTTTATACCGTCAAACTCTGTTGCATAGTCATTTGATTTTTCTTCGTCCTTAGCTATGTTGAACATAGGTCCATGACAAGCCATTCCTGATATAAATATTCTTATAGTATCTGCATTTATGCTCATAGATGAGAGTATACTTTTCAATTCATCTGAGGCTTTTTTGTCAATGCTTATAACGTTCTCCATATTATCCTCCCAAAAACATATATTTTTATTTAGAATACATAAAATACAAGAACAGGTGAACTATAAATAAAGTGAATTAAAATTCAACAAATTCATTAAAACATCTCCTCATATTCTACAATATTCAATTAAATTTAAAAATCCATTTTACACAATATTTATACACATTTTATTTTAATGATAAACATTATTATAAAATATTTATTTTACATCGTATTTATCTCTTAACTGATTTATCTTATTTACATATGCTTCTTGTTGTTTCTTTGCAAGCAATGTATGTCTTAACTCGTCTTTTACTTCTTCAAATTCTTTTTTCTCTTCTGTATTTTTATCAGTAAGCTTTATAATATGATATCCGAACTGTGTCTTTACAGGTTTTGATACATCTCCTATATTTAGAGAAAAAGCCACATCTTCAAATTCTTTTACCATTTGACCTTTGCCGAAAAATCCAAGATCTCCACCTTGTCTTGAGGATGGACAAGTAGAGTTTTCTTTTGCAATTTCAGCAAAATCTGCTCCGTTAATTATTTTTTCATATAATTCTTCAGCTTTTTTTAAATCTCCTACCAATATATGACTTGCCTCTACTGTTTCCATTTTTCCAAAAGAATCTTGATTTTCATCATAAAACTTTCTGATTTCTTCATCTGTAACTTCCACACTTTCAAGCAATTTTTTTATCATATATTGTGATATAAAATTGTCTTTCATGGATTCGAATTCAAACTTAAACTCATCTTTTTCGACTTCTCCTGTATCTTTTGCATCAAGGACCATAAGTTTTTGATTTACAAGTTCTTGTAATAGATAAAATTCTCCCTGTGCTCCTGAAAATTGTGAAAGAAGTCTTTTATCCATACTTTTTTTCATATAATCCACATCTCTTTGTGTTATATCTAAATCTCCAATTTTTGCTAATACTGCATTTTCATTCATTTAACAATAATTAAGCAATCTGATGTTGCTTATCCTCCTTTTTTATTTTAAGTATACTATAATATAATTTTTTTAGAATTTCAAGATATAATTTTTTACTTATTTACTACATTTATAGGTTCGCCTGATACATACGCCTTCAAATTTTCTTCCAATATATCTATCAATTTTTTTCTTGTTTCATATGCTGCCCAAGCTATATGCGGTGTCATCGTAATATTTTTTGCCTTTAACAATATATTATCTTTTTCCATAGGCTCTTTCGTCAACACATCAAGACAAGCATGAGCAATCTTACCGCTTTCAAGTGCATCGTAAAGTGCTTTTTCATCTACGATCCCTCCTCTTGAAGTATTTACAAAAACTACTCCATCTTTCATCTTTGATATGCTTTCTTCATTTATGAGCTTAGCTGTCTGAGTGGTTAATGGTGTATGTACTGTTATTATATCTGAATTTGCAAGCAGATAATCAAGACTGACAAATTTTTTGTCCGATGTATCCTGAGATCTTCTATGCACAAGAACATTCATATCAAAAGATATCGCTTTTTTCTCAACTGATTTAGCTATATCACCATATCCTATTATTCCTATTGTTTTTCCTGCCAAATTATGTGTAGTATGCTTAAAAAATGTGAATATTTTTGAATTTATCCACTCTCCTTCTTTAATTGCAACATCATAGTCATGCAGATTATAAAAAACATCCAATAAGAATGCAAAAACCATTTCTGATACGTTATTCGACGCATAGCTTGGTATATTGCTTACTATAATATTTTTTTCTTTACAGTATTTTACATCTATATTATTATAGCCTGTTGCAAGTTCTCCTATGAACTTTAAATTTGGACAACTGTCTATAACATCTTTGTTTATTTCGCATTTACTTGTAAAAACTGCTTCAGCGTCTCCAATCCTGCTTACAACCTCTTCAGGTGATGTAAAATCATAAATTGACGCATCATAATCTTTTAAAAAATCAAATGATAAGTCATTATAGACTATAGAATAGGCATCTAAAACAACTATTTTCATAATACACTCCCTTATCTGCAAATAAATATAAAGCTCAATTTGTAATGCTAATACAGTTTTCTAATAAAATTATGGATAACTTATATAATTACATAAGATTAATATACATAGTTTATTGAAAAAATTAATTATTACGTTTTTCCATTATTCTATAAGATTTTAGTATAAATCCATTTTAAAATGCTATATGACAACATATATAAGGCTAATAAAAATATATGTGTTATCAGTCTTTTAATCAACTTTTATACCCTTAGCTTACACTAATACAATTTATATTATACATCAAAAACTAAAATTAGTACAAAAAAATATAGCCAATAAATTGACTATATTTTATAAATTACACTTCTATTGTATTTGTTATATCCTCTTGTGATAAATTTTTGTCTAAATCAGATTGTTTGTTCTCGACATCTTTTATTATCATTTCAGATATACCAAGTGGTGATGTCTTTGACATTTGCTCAGCTAATCTTTCAAACATAAAATCTGTCATTATATCCTTTCCGGGAGCTTTATTTTTTTCGTCATCTTCCTTGAACATAAGTTTTTTGCTCTGTTTTAAAAATACTTTTAAAAATTCTGCCTCCATACCTTGTGCAGCCTCTTTAAGTTTTTTCTTATCAAGCGTATTTATTTTTTCTTGAGATATATTCAAGTTTGAATTTAATATATATGGCTGATATGACGTATCTATATTCATAATAAACCTCTTTATACTATAATAAGTTTAATTATCTCTTTAATTGATTTACGGTATTAAGCATATCATCCGCCGTTTGTACTGATTTTGAGTTTATTTCATATGCTCTTTGTGCTGTTATCATTCTAACCATTTCATCCACAAGTTGTACATTCGACATTTCCAAATAGCCTTGATATATTTTTGTTTCTCTTGTTTCGTCTTCTTCTTGTACAGGCTGACCTGAATTATCTGTCGGAACAAAAAAGTTGTCTCCTACCGCTTTTAATCCTTCCGGATTTACAAAAGTAACTGTTTTTATCTTTCCTAATGATAAAGTTTCTCCTTCAAGACTTTTTGCAGTAACAGTTCCGTTTTGACTTACAGAAAATTCTTTGCTGTTTTCAGGCAATTGTATATATCCGTCATCTGTAGTAAGTACTTTTTCCCCTTGTGAAGTTACAAGTGTCAACTGACCGTCTTCAACTGAAAATTTAAAATTACCGTCTCTTGTATAATACCTGTTGTTTTCATTTCCTGCATCATTTGGATTTTCAACTACAAAAAATCCTGTTCCTTGAACTATTGCCAAATCTGTAGGATTTTCAGTTCTTTCAGCATTTCCTGTAATAAATTTTCTTGATGTTGCAACCGGCATAACACCATGACCTATCTGTAAATTTACAGGCTGCCCCAATTGAACATCATTGCTTACAGGGCTTGAATAAGTATATAACAAGTCTTTGAACTCTGTCTTTTGTGCTTTATAACCTGTTGTATTGACGTTAGAAATATTATGTGCTATCACGTCCATATTAGTCTGTTGTGCTTTCATTCCACTTGCAGCGGTCCACAAAGCTCTCATAAACTACCTCCAAAAATCTATATTAAAAAACATATCTATAACAGTTTCCAATAAAATCTAAATTTTACCTATTTCATTAGCGGCTTTTTGCATAATTTGATCGTAAGAATTTATAACTTTCTGATCGGACTCAAACCCTCTGAACATTTCGATCATATCTACCATTTCATCAATAGTATTTACATTTGAACGTTCAAGGTAACCTTGAAGTACTTTGCCTTCAAAGGCCTTTTCTTGAGGCTGTGTGTTTCCAATCATCTGCATATAACTATGACCATATTTTTGCATATCTTCTTTATTGATTATATCAACAAGAGCAAGTTTGCCTATCTGTTCTCTTTGACCGTTGTTGTTCAATGAATATACACTGCCGTCTCTTTTAAATTCAAGTGATTTGGAATTTTCAGGTACTGTTATCTCATTATTGTCCTCTGAAAGTACCGCATTATTGAGATAGTCTTTAATTACCCTATTTTCATCCATGGTAAAAGCTCCACTTCTGGAGTATTTTACACTGTCCGTACCGTTTATTCTTATTTTGAAAAAACCCTCACCTTCAAGACTTATATGCATAGGATTTTCTGTTCTCTCCTGACTGCCTTGATTGAAATTTATCATAACTCTGTCTCTCAAAACGCCGGAATTTATAGTACCTATTGATTTTCTCGCCTCAGGTATTATAACTTTTGCAACAGCTGTTCCTCCTGCTGTCAAATTACCTAATGAATCTATTGCGATTTCGCCTTGAGGTGCATTTATTTTATTACCGTCCACATCTAACAAATATGCTCCGAACTTAGTTATGACATCGGAGTTATACTCTCTGTATACCGTTCTTAAATAGCCGTCCTCATCTCTCACTAAACTTGCAGATTTATGATAACTGTTGCCGTTTTTATCCTCAAGTTGAAGATAGCCTCTTGTTATATCTATATCTATTTTTGTATTTCCGTCTTTAAGCTGTTTATTACTAACTTTCGCTCTGTTGGGAAAAGCACGAAGATAGCCTTCGTTATTTTCTCTCTTATACAAAAGTTTTTCCGAAAATGCTTCTATTACATCTACATCTTTTTTAAATCCTGTAGTATCAACATTTGCTATATTATTGGATATAGTTTCTATTCTATTTTGCTTAGTCAGCATAGCATTTGCCGCTGTATATATTCCTCTAAACATAATATCTCCTAAAACATAATTTTAATATATTATCGGTATGTTAACATAAAAAGTTTAGATTATTACAAAATAATATAAATGCAGAATAAATTATTTAAAAAAACTATATTATTGCTATATTATCTTCTCCTTGAGCTTGTAGATCTTCCAAGATGTTTTAAAGATTTCAATGATTCTCCCGTACCTTTTACTACGCAAGATATTGCATCTTCAGCTATATACACTTTTATTCCTGTTCTTGCTTCAATAAGTTTATCCAATCCCCAAAGGAGCGAGCCTCCTCCTGTCATAAGTATACCTTTGTCAGATATATCGGCTGATAATTCAGGCGGTGTTCTTTCAAGCACTGAATGAACCGCATCCGCAATTTGGACTACACTGTCTTCAAGAGCCTCTAAAGATTCTTTTGATGAAACTTTTACAATTTCAGGAAGTCCTGATAATTGATTTCTTCCTCTAACCTCCATATATATATCTTTATCCCTATGGTAAGCAGAACCTATGTTCATCTTTATTTCTTCAGCCGTTCTCTCGCCTATAAGCAGATTATGTTTTTTCTTCATATATTTCATGATAGCTTCATCAAATTTATCTCCGGCCATCTTTATAGATGTACTTTCAACTATACCTCCTAATGATATTACGGCTACATCTGTTGTTCCGCCGCCTATATCAACTATCATAGAACCGCTCGGCTGTGCAATATCTATCCCTGCTCCTATTGCCGCCGCAATCGGTTCTTCTATTAAAAATACATCTCTTGCTCCAGCCTCCATGGTAGCATCTATAACCGCT
The DNA here is from genome assembly GCF_000238115.1 of Peptoanaerobacter stomatis. Classification (GTDB taxonomy): domain Bacteria; phylum Bacillota; class Clostridia; order Peptostreptococcales; family Filifactoraceae; genus Peptoanaerobacter; species Peptoanaerobacter stomatis. The sequence goes on from NZ_JH414559.1 coordinate 9,447, forward strand.
CTTTTTTCAACTTCTGTAACTCCGGAAGGTACACATACTATTATTTGAGGTTTAAAAAACCTGAAAAGCCCTACTCCGCCTGTAACTCTTTGTATAAAATTTTTGAGCATTTTTTCAGTCATATCATAGTCTGATATAACTCCATCTTTAAGAGGTCTTACGGCTACTATATGTCCCGGTGTTCTGCCGAGCATTCTTTGAGCCTGTTCTCCTACTTCAAGCAATTTACCTGTAGAAGTATCCATTGCAACAACTGAAGGTTCCTGCAAAACTATTCCTTTTCCTTTTACATATACAAGTACAGATGCAGTGCCTAAATCTATTCCTATATCCGGTGAAAAACTCATCACGATAATTATCTCCTTAATTATAAAATTATAAGTTAAATCATTATTTATTATATTTTTCAAATGTTTTTTTAAGACTGCTTAAATATAATATTACCGTCTTAAATCTATCTTAATTCTAATCTTCAATTTTTTTTATAATTCCGCCTAAAGCATTTATTTTATTTATTATATCCACATATCCTCTTTCAATATGATATATATCCGATATTTCAGTATCTCCTTTGGCTATTAGTCCGGCAAGTATTAAAGACGCTCCCGCTCTTAAATCGGTAGCCTTTACTTTTGCACCTTGCAAATGTTCTATACCGTTTATCATTGCGGACTTGCCTTCTATTTTTATATCCGCTCCCATCCTTTTAAGTTCAGCCACATTCATAAATCTGTTTTCAAATACCGTTTCCGTAACTATAGAACTGCCCTGAGATACTGACAACAACGTCATAAATAATGACTGCATATCCGTAGGAAAACCCGGATGAGGCATAGTTTTTATATCAGTAGATTTTATTATATCAGGTCCTTTAACTCTTATAAAATCTCCACCTTCTTCGATAATACAACCAACTTCAAGTAATTTTGCAATTACAGGTCTTAAATGGTCACTTATCACATTTTTTATGGTGATATCTCCCCTCGTGACAGCCGATGCAACCATATATGTACCGGCTTCTATCCTGTCAGGTATTACCGTATATTCCACTTCATTCAATTTTGAGGCGCCTGTTATTCTGATTGTATTTGTTCCTGCTCCTCTGACTTTTGCACCGAGTGCATTTATAAAATTCGCCAAATCTACTATTTCCGGTTCTTCAGCGGCATTTTCAATAACTGTAACACCATCTGCAAGTGCCGCCGCCATCATTATATTTTCTGTAGCACCAACTGACGGAAAATCCAAATAAATCTGGTTTCCGATTAACTTAGTAGTATAAGCATCTATGCAACCGTGTTCAACATCTATTTTAGTTCCAAGAGCTTTAAATCCCTTTAAATGTAAATCTATAGGTCTTGAGCCTATAGGGCAACCTCCCGGCATAGATACAGTCGCTCTTTTAAATCTCGCCAATAAAGGTCCCATTACCAAAAATGACGCTCTCATCTTGCTTACAAGGTCATAAGGTGCTTCATTGGTCCTTATATTTTCAGCATTTACAATTAAAGTATCTCCTTCAAATTTTACATCCGCTCCTAAATAACTGAGCAAATCACAGATAACTTTAACATCGCTTAAATCAGGAACACCCTTTATTACACTTTGTCCATCTACCAAAAGAGTAGCAGCTATTATAGGAAGCACTGCGTTTTTTGCCCCGCTTATCTCAACTTCTCCTCTTAAACTATCGCTTTGGCTCACTAATAAATATGCCAATATTAACAAATCCTTTCATGTTTTATTCAGCTTCTATACTGAATATCAAGCTGCTTTCTTTGTAAGAAAAATTTATTATGTTACTATTTATCTTCACTCTCGGTAACTCTTTTTCTTTTCTTATGTTATAATTTTTATCTAAAATATTTATATCTTTGAGGTATTCTCTACAATCATTATAGTTTTTGCCGGCTATTAAAGAAATTACAACCGCCATATTCTCAATATATGCCTTTTCAAAATTGGTATTTTCTCTCGGTATTCCTATAACACCAACTTTTTTCACTTTATCCGAATATTGATAAACAGCTATTAAACTGCCTGTAATTGAAGAACTTTCCTGCAAAAAAGAGTATTCTCCGTTATTTTCTATTATATCTTTTATTGATTTATCATAATCGAATTTATCTTTATTTTTAACTATAAATTGTTCATATTTTGAGACAAAATCATCTTTTGAAAAACCAAAAGTCTTCGCTCTATATCTCATAGAAAAAAAATTCATTCCCAGTAAAATAGCCAATATTACGAATAATACAATTTTATTGCCCCTTGACATTTTATTTCTATGAAAATTTTTCCCCTCAATAACTCTTATAGCACGATCAAAACGTGCCTTTCTATAGTCTTTTATTCTTTGTGAGCGTGTCTTGCCTCTCATAAGATATCCCCTCAATATAAAAAACAATACAATTATGCTTTTATAAGCTCTGATGCTATTTTTTTAACTTTAGACGCCCAACTGACATCTGTAGAATACTTTAATCCTATAGCATCTACAGAATATCCGTTGAAATAATCCCCGCTCGGAGTCAAATAATTATTCGACAGATGTTTTGCAACATCATATATACTGTCTTTTTTAGTGCTATACGACTTTGCAGATGAATACGGACTTGAATCATATGCTTGATAACCGAACAAATTATTTTTATCCATAGCTATTTTACTTCTTCCGAAATCGGATTCCAATTTTGCCATAGACATAAGCACTATCGAATTTATACCATACAAATCCTCTGCTCGTTTAAAATCTTCTCCAAGACCTGCCAACGGCGTTCCTGCAAGTTTTGAATTGAGATATTCTGCTGAATAATTGGATTTCTTTCTAACATCCGTTGTATCCAAAATTCCGTTTATAAGTATTGACCCTACTGTCTTTGCAAGTGGTTTCACAGGATAAAAACTGTCCTTTGAGACTTTGGGATTATCTGAAAAAACAGCACTTCCTTCATTATTTTCTATCTTTTTGTCATCATGGTCGAAAATGACATTTTCATCTGTTAAACTTTTATCTTCTTTATAAACTCCAAGCTTGTATTTCAATATGGAATCAAATCTGTTTTGAGCATTATAATATGATTGTGACGGTCCTACATAATGTTGAATATACGAACTTATTTTTATATCCACTGTTATCCCTCACTCTATTTAAACTGATTATTATACAAATCAAAAACTTAATAATTATTGATTATTCTCCAAAATCGGTAAAACATCCGATAAAAATATTTAATCAGTATAATCAAAATTTCACAATATAAGTTTGCATAACTATATCTACAATATTATAGCCGTTAATCACTTATTTTGTCAATATTCATCACAAACAAATTAAATTATTTTTACAATTTTATAAAATAGATTTATCTGTATTATATGACATATAAAAAGCCAACGCATAAATGCGTTGGCCAATTCCAAGTAAAAATTATTCAGGCTGAGGTGCGTCTACAGGACATACTCCTGCACATGCTCCACAGTCTATACATGCAGATGCATCTATAACATATTGAGAATCTCCTTGAGATATTGCTCCTACCGGACATTCAGGTTCGCAAGCACCACAGCTTATACAAGTATCATGAATTACATATGCCATATTAAATTCCTCCTAAATAATATAAAAAAATTTTGTTTTATTAAATTCAATTGATAATTTAATTTTCTTTTCGTATTATATCATCTATTTTTTCATTTGTAAATACTTTTATTTAATTTTTTATATTATTTATTCTATAGTATTATTGTATTTACATAAATAAATCTTTTTTAGCCTATAGATATTTATTATCATTAGATAAAAATTATCTTTTAAATTTCATTATTTATTTTTATAAAAAATCCACTTTTTATTATCAATTAATTTTTTCAAAAACAATTATCATTTTTATAATTTAATCATTAAGCCATAATCTTTCAGCTTTAAATTATTTATATCATAATATTTTATATGATTTTCTTTCAATATTTTTTTTAGAATATCTCCGTTTCTTATACTGTCAATATTACCGAAAAACATTATTTCATCATCATATATCAAGCAACTTCCTCCTAAAAATCCGTTATATCTTTCGCTTAAATATATATCTTGACATTCAATTAAATAACATTTTAAATTTTTAGAAATTAATGTTTCATATATATTTGAATCTGATGTTATAAATCTATCTTTAGGCAAACTTATTGTCGAACATCTTGCATATCCTTGCTTCACATTTATAAATTCCAATCCTTTTTTTTCAGCCAATTTTCTCACAACTTTATCCATATAATTTAATTTGCCTATTATGTATTTTTCCGTTACGATAAAATTATAGGCTATATCATATGGATATTTACCTCTTAATATTGTTTCTCCTTTTATTATATTAAAATCTTTTATCTGTTCATACAACAAATTATATGTATCAGGCTCTATGACTGTAACATCTCCTAAATTGCACGCCGCAATATCCGGATGTCCGGATATTTCTTCATACAGATTTTCATTTTTTAATGTTTTTATATATTCAATATCATTTTTCTTGAACTCATTTTCTATTTCTTCATCAATTCTAAAATCCACAAGGAAAGTTTTATTTGAAAGTTTATTCATATATTTCCTTTAATACTAAATCTTTTTTAAATTAAATAATGTCTGATTATACCAAACTTATTTCAATAAATTATGTGTATTAATGTTATATAGTTATATAATTTTATTAGAAAATAATATAAATTATTTTACAATAAGAGATTAGATTATTTCAGCATATTACACTAAAATAATCTAATCTCTTATAACACTAATCTTTATTTATCTTCAATACTGACATAAATGCTTTTTGCGGAACTTCAACATTACCTATCTGACGCATTCTCTTTTTACCTTCTTTTTGTTTTTCAAGCAATTTTTTCTTTCTTGATATATCTCCTCCGTAACATTTTGCAAGCACGTCTTTTCTATATGCGCTTATAGTTTCTCTTGCTATTATCTTCGCACCCACTGCTGCTTGTATCGGCACCGGAAATTGATGCTTGGGTATTTCATCTTTCAATTTTTCACACATTACTCTACCTCTTGTCTGTGCAGTTGTTTCATGCACTATAAATGATAACGCATCAACTTTTTCTTTATTTATAAGTATATCAAGTTTTACAAGCTCTGATTGTCTAAATTCCTTAAACTCATAATCAAATGAACCGTAACCTCTCGTTCTTGACTTTAATGAATCAAAAAAATCATATATAACCTCATTAAGCGGTAATTCATAATGCAACATCACTCTTGTAGCATCCAAATACTCCATATTCAGCATTGTTCCACGTCTTTCTTGTGACAACTCCATAACTGCACCTACATAGTCTTTGGGCACGATTATATCCGCTTTTACTATCGGTTCTTCTATTATTCTTATTTCTTGCTCAGTCGGTAAATTAGTAGGATTTTGTATCATAAGTACGGTGTCGTCAACTTTTGTTACTCTATACACAACAGATGGCGCTGTAGTTATTATGTCAAGGTCAAACTCACGTTCAAGCCTTTCTTGTATAATTTCCATATGAAGTAATCCAAGAAAACCGCATCTAAATCCGAAACCGAGTGCAACAGATGTTTCCGCCTCAAACTCCAATGCTGCATCGTTTACTTGCAATTTTTCAAGCGCATCTCTTACATTTTCATATTTTTCTCCTTCAGCAGGATAAACTCCGCAATATACCATCGGTGTTGCTCTTTTATATCCGGGTAATGCCTCATCAGTCGGATTATCTGCCAAAGTTATCGTATCTCCTACTCTACAACTCCTTATATCTTTTATAGATGCTGTTATATATCCTACATCGCCTGTAATAAGTTCATCTACTGCAATATGTGTTGGCGATATTATACCCACTTCAGTTACTTCAAAAGTTTTTTTAGTGTTCATCATAAGTATATTATCACCTTTTTTTATTTTGCCGTCAAATACTCTTACATATGCAATTACTCCCTTATACGCATCATAATAAGAATCAAATATAAGCGCTTTAAAAGGTTTATTGCTGTCTCCTGAGGGTTTTGGCACTTTTTGTACTATAGCTTCAAGCACATCTTGTATATTAAGTCCTTGCTTAGCAGATATTAAAGGTGCATCTGATGCGTCAAGTCCAATTATTTCTTCTATTTCTTCTTTTATTTCATCAGGTCTTGCACTTGGTAAATCTATTTTATTTATAACAGGCACTATCTCCAAGTCTTGATCAAGTGCAAGATATACATTGGCAAGCGTCTGAGCCTCTACGCCTTGAGCGGCGTCAACTACTAATATCGCACCTTCACAAGCCGCAAGTGAACGTGATACTTCATAACTGAAATCCACATGTCCCGGAGTATCTATTAAATTGAGATAATATTCTTCTCCGTCTTTTGCTTTGTATATAAGCCTTATGCTTTGTAATTTTATAGTTATTCCTCTTTCACGTTCCAAATCCATATTATCAAGCAACTGCTCTTTCATATCTCTATGAGCAACTACACCCGTATCCTCTATCAATCTGTCCGCAAGAGTAGATTTCCCATGATCTATATGTGCTATTATACAAAAATTCCTTGTATGATCTGTTTTTTTCAAAAAATTTCTCTCCTAACAAAAATATATTTGTTCTATTATACTAAATATTGGTGTGTTAAAACAATATAAAAATTTAAAAATTGTTAAAATTTTATGTAATCATTATTTTACAAATTTTTCAAAAAAAATAATTCTATATATTTAATTATACTATATATTTATTATATCTTGTTAATATATTATATATACTGCCATTTCTGATTTTTTATATTATATTTATGTTTTGCAAATATATTGCAAATTTAGTGGACATTTTGCTAAAAATAATTTATAATACTATATAAATGATTATTATACTATATTAAATACTCATAACGTATTAATTTTTAAAATGTATATGGGAGGTACTTAAGTATGATTAATAAAAATAATTCAGACAGACCAACTTATTTCTTACTAATATTATTTGGTTTTATATTAAATATTTCATTTTTCTTTGCTTTTCTTAGTATAGGTAAATACGAATTAGTTTATTTAGATTTTATTGGTACAATTATATTGCTGATAAACATATTTTATATATTTAAAAACCAGCGGATTGCTGTACTTTCATCACTTATAGAAGGTACTGTACTTTGTACTGTAATTACATATATATTAGGCTGGGAGTACAGTTTTCAAAACTGGCTCATAGCTTTATGCTTTTTAGCAATAACAGTACCTTTTCCAAATAGAAAAATTTTCTATATATTGGCAATAATTGAATGTGTATTATATTTTATATTGTATTTTGATGTAAAACTTGATTTTTCTAACAGAAACTTGACATTTTTAACGGTATATTTTTCTCTTACGAATATAATTGGTCTTTTCGGAATGATTTTATTTGCGGAAAAAGTCCTAAAATGGTCTGCAAACATGGAGAAAGCATTTTTTCAAGACAAATTTGAAAGAATGGAAAATATTATGTATACAGACAGACTTACACAACTATATAATAGACATAAAGCCGATGATGTTCTTAGTAATATAGATGATAATATACCGAATTTTACTGACAACGAGCATTTTTACATAGCCTTTGTAGATATTGATAATTTCAAAAAAATAAATGATACATACGGTCACGACATAGGCGATGACTTACTTGTTATGATATCGAATATATTGAACAAAAAAACAAAAAGTTCTGATATGATATTCAGATGGGGCGGAGAAGAGTTTTTAATGTTATTCAAAACTCCAAAAGGTCAAGAAAAAGGCTTAAATGACAACATTGTGTACGGTATATTGGAGAGAATAAGATTAACGGTTGAAAAATCATCTATAACTATAAACAACAAAAAAATAAACACAACTATAACATTAGGTGCTGCAAGCTCCAAAGAGTCTTCAAATGTAAAAGAAATGATTAAACTTGCAGATAAAAAAATGTATGAAGGTAAAAACAGCGGAAAAAATAGAGTAATAATATAATATTTATATATGTATAAAAAATTAACATCAACAATTATAAGAATATATTATCCTTAATGTATAAATATATATAAAATAATCATTGTTCAATCAAATGATAATAATACAGAAATATAAAACCGAAATCAAAAAATCCTATAATTAAGTAGTTTACTCTACATAGTTATAGGATTTTTTATAAATAAACTCGCCTATCAGCAAAAAACTGTTTAATACTATTACCTAATACTGAACACTATTAAAAATTATAACATTATAAATTGTATATAATTTATTGTTTTGAAAAACTATAACATTTTAAGGATATTAATATATTATAATTTCAATTAGTGTTTAGTATAATTAAACATCCATACAATAAAAATGCTGAATAGTATTTAATATTAAGTTTTATCTGAAATTTTTTATATAAGTTCATAGATATAAATATTATTCTGCATCATTTTTGCTTCAGTTATCATATATATCCTTTCTATGACCGACTGTAAGAGCAAGAATAACAAATTTATTATCGTTTATTATACAAATGAGACGGTAATCTCCTATTCTGTATCTCCACTGACCGCTTCTATCCGCCGTAAGGTCTTTACCATGTGCTCGAGGATTTTCTGTTTCCACAAGATTCTTATCAATCCATGCTCTTATTATTTTTTGAGTATATTTGTCCAATTTCTTAAACTCTTTTTTGAAACGTTCAGACAACTCAACACTATATATTTTCATCCAACTCTCTCCAAAAATCGGCAACAGGAGTAGACTTATATCCGCCATCCATATATTCCTTATAAGCTTCATTTGCAACTGTAATATCGTACTCGTCTTCTATTTTCTCAAATAATGCTCTTTTGAATGCTTCTCCCAAAGATATTGCATGTAGTTTTGCATAGCTTTCTGCAAGTTTTTTTTCTTCAACTGTTAATCTTATTGAAAAAGCCATATATATCGACTCCTCTCTTTATATAGTACATTGTACTATATAATAATTTATATGTCAATATCCGTTATAATATAAAAAGTATATGCTCGTTTTGTAATACAATTTTTTATATTTACAATTTATAAAGATTTCATATCTGTTTTTTCTTTATTCTTCATGCAAAAATTTTGAATTCATATTTTTTATAAACATTTCATATTCATTTTCAATATTATTCTTAATTTTTTCAATTTCTACTGAAATACCTGATTTTTTTTCATAGTCTTGTAATAGCTGATAAAATTTATCATTTTCTTTATTTATATAGTCCATAGATTTTTCAATTTTGTTTATTATTTCTTCATTTTTTAAGTCTGTTTCTTTATAATTATATCCTGCATTTAAACCAATAAGAAATAGAGTTTTAATATATAATCTAATATATGCAAGTATATATTCAGAAATTAAATCTTTATCATATAAAATATCTTTTAATAGTTTTGCACAAGATATATGTTGTGCTGTTCTGCCTGCTATACTATATACTCTTGGTATATTATTAACTATTTTATTACCAATAACATAGCCGTTTGCAAGTATTCTATCATCTCTATTGTCTATTCTGAATTCAGAATTATATTTATACGTAAAATCTTCAAAATCTTCAAATTCATCTATTTTCAGATATACAAATTTTTTACCTGCTAAATACGCAGTTTCTCCATCATATTGCTTTATTACAGTATGATTAAGAAGATATATATTACCAAAAGTTTCCAAAAATAAATCTATTGCCATATGATAATAATTTAATATGAATTCACTATGTTCTGCATTAACATCAAGATACTCAATAAACTTAGTTTTTTTTATCAAATCCAAATTAAATATATTATTAAATAAATAATTGGAATTTAAAGAAAGATCTCGTATTGCATCATAAGGCGATTCTAAATAATTATTTTCCGACGAACATATGTTGTTTGAATCGGTTATAATCTGAGAATACTCCACTTTCATATCTCTTATTATAGCCAAAATCTCATCTAACATATCAAGTAACAATACATCTGTATCACAGTTGAAAAGCATATATTTTGCTCTACCTAATTCTATAAGTTTTCTTACATTACCATGATACCCTAAGTTAATATCATTTCTATTATATACCAATCTGCTATCTTGTATATTTTTTATTACATCATAGTATTGAGGTAAAGTTGTAGACGCATTATCAGATAATATTACTTCTATTTCATAGTCAAATTGTGCATTAAGAGTGTGTATTATATTACTGAGCGCAAATGTTCCTCTTTCCGATGATGGTATACCTATTGACAGTAAAGGTCTTTTAGTGCATTTTTTATTAATTCTGTAAAAGTGTATTCTCTCTCTTATCTCCTCCAATCTATTTATTGGATTATTATCGTATTTTATAGTGTTTCTTGGAAAATAATCTTCACTTTCTATGAAATGTTCTTCAAATTCCAATACATTTTTAAATATTTTGATATTATTCAATTCATCTTTATCATATTCTTTTATCTGTAAAAATGCCTCTATTTCTTTATTTATAACAACATATAAATTTCTATTTATCGATTTTAGGTCATTTGCTAAAAAAAACGGATTTAAAATATCAATATCTTTTTCTATTATTACAGAATAATCCGAAAACTTTTGTAAACTGTTGTCTATAACATCTATTTCATTATTGATTTTTATTATTTTTTTACATTTTTTATCAAGTATAAAATATGTATTATTCTCTTCTGTTGGTAATATATAATAAGTTATATTTCCCATATCAATAGATGTATCTATTAATGAACTGTTCTTATATATATTATTTTTTATTTCTTTTAAGTTAGGCTCTATAAATGCTCCAAATACAAAATCTATTATTTCCTCAGGCAAGCTATCTATCTTGCTATAATTATTTAAAGCTTTAAGAGATGTTTTATAACTCATGGTTTCAAATGATTTATAAAATAAATCTATCAATTTACTTTTTAAATTTTCTTTTTCCATATTATTTTAATTCTCCAAAAACAATTTATGATTATTAACAATAAATCTCAAAAAATTTAGTAAATACTTCTATGATGTATTCCATTTTAACATTATCTATACCGGGATATACCCCTATAAAAAACGTATTGTTCATTATATAATCTGTATTTGAAAGTTCTCCTACAATTCTATACTCTATTTCTTCATATGCCGGTTGACGTGTAATATTACCCGCAAACAACTGTCTCGTAAGTATCTTATTTTCTTCTAAATAAGCAACTATATCATTTTTAGTAAATTTATTATTTGCCTTTACCGTTATCGGAAACGCAAACCATGAAGGCTCTGAATTTTCAGTAGCATATGGTAATATCAAATATTCTTCATATTTTTTTAATCCATCATAAAGTTTTTTAAAATTCTCTTTTCTCTTATTCACAAAACCAGAAAGTTTTTTTAGCTGTGCAAGCCCTATTGCTGCCTGCATATCTGTTATTTTTAGATTATATCCTATATGTGAATAGACATACTTATGGTCATATCCTTTTGGTAATGTTCCATATTGACCGATAAATCTCCTTTTACATGTATCATTTGAACCCGGTTCACAATAACAATCTCTTCCCCAATCTCTGAATGATTTTATGGCTCTTTCTAAATATGGATTATCAGTAAGTACAGCTCCTCCTTCTCCCATGGTTATATGATGAGCAGGATAAAAACTGACCGTTGCTATATCCCCAAATGTTCCTACCATTTTCCCGTTATATAGCGATCCGACTGCATCACAACAATCTTCTATTACAAATAGTTTATTTTTCTTAGAAAAAGTCATAACAACTTCTAAGTTAAATGGATTTCCAAGTGTATGTGCAATCATTATTGCTCTCGTCTTATCAGATAGTGCTTTTTCCAATTCTTCTACCTTTATATTATACGTTCCTATCTCCACATCTACAAATACCGGAATCAATCCATTTTGTATTATCGGATTGACTGTTGTAGGAAATCCTGCAGCTACTGTTATTACTTCATCTCCTTTTTTCAATCTTCTTTCTCCTAAAATTGGAGACGTAAGTGCAGTAAGTGCCAGTAAATTTGCTGATGAACCCGATGTTGTAAGTAAGCAATATTTTTTTTGCATATATTTAGCAAACTCTATTTCAAATTCCCCAGCATATCTGCCTGTTGTTAGCCAAAAATCAAGTGATGAATCAACAAGATTTACCATTTCTTCTTCATCATACACTCTTCCTGCAAACGTAACCATATCTTTACCTGCTGTGAAAGAGTTGTTTTTTTCTTTATGGTATTTATTATAATACTCTTTTACTTTTTCAAGTATTTCTTGCCTTAGTTTATCCATTCTATTTTTCCTCGTATAAATTTATTATTTCTTTTATTCCTTGTTCAAAAGTAATTTCCTCTCTCCATTGAGTATTGCTTTGTATTTTAGTGATATCAGGATTTATACTTACTTTGCCTTCTTTAGGATATGATATTTTCCCAAACAATAACTTACTTTTTGAACCCATTATATCTTTAAGTTCTTCAATATATTCTTTCAATTGTTTTGTTTCTTTGCTTGCTATATTATATATTCCTGTTTTTATATCGTCTTTTTTTACAAAGATTTCTATGGCTTTTACTAAATCATTAACATTTAAAAAAATTCCAATTTTGACTTGACTCCGTAAGTTCTAAATCCATATTTTGTTTTAATTTTTTTATACTGCTCATTATCAAAGTATTATCATCGTCACCTATACCATATATGCTAAATACCCTTATATGATACAAATTCAAATCTTTTTCTTTAAATCTGTTGAACATTTCATTACACAATTTTAATTTATATATTCCATACCAAGTATTAGGGGATGTCTCATCATCTTCTGATATTGTTTTGTCACTTATTCCATATTCCGCTTGAGAACCTATATTTATTATTTTTTTACATCCTAATTCCACCATATTTTCAAACAAATCTATACTGTTCAAATAATTATTTTCTTGCAATATTTCATCATCTCTTTGCGGTTTTCTTATTCCATTCCATGATAAGTGTATTAAAATATCCGGTTTAAAATTTATATATTCTTTTATTTTAAAGTACTCATCCATATCTATTTTATAAACATCTATATTTTTCTCTTTTTCTATCTTTTTTAACTTTTCCTTTTTTTTATTATTTTCTCTAACTATTATATGCAATTTGTTATTGTTATCTTTTGTAAGCTCTCTTATCAAGTGAATTCCAATAAAACTTGTCGCACCTGTTATAACTATATTTTTCAATTACTAAATTCCTTAACTTTATAATTTTTTAATTGTTTCAAATAAATCTCTATCCATTAAAGGTTCTTGATCTTCTATTGGTTTATTTATCGCTAATTTAGGATATACATATGTTTTTTGTTTTATTCCTATTTCTATAAATTGTGGTATATCATTGCATAAAATTTCTTTTATGTTGTCATTTATATCATCTAAATTATTTATGTTATAGTAATTTAGATCATAGGCTAAAGCAATTTTTGAAAAATTGGGAGTTGAATAGCCTTTTTCTTCAATTGTTTGAGCAAAAATAGAATTAAAATACATCTCTTGAAAATGCCTTATCATTCCAAGTGAATGATTATTTATCAATATTATTTTAATCGGTAATTTCTCTCTTCTAATGAATTCCAACTCCTGAATGTTCATTTGTATTCCACCATCACCTACAATGCATATGATAGGTAATTTAACTGCATAGTAAGCTCCTATAGCCGCCGGTAAAGAGTATCCCATTGAACCGTGTCCACCTGAAAATAAAACTTTTTGAGTAGACTTATTATTTATACTTTGAGCTACCCAAACTTGATTTTGTCCTACATCAGTTGTTATTACACACTCATTAGGAAACAAATCAGAAAGTCTTTTTATTATGTTATTAGGAAGTAATTCATCCATAGACTTTAAATATTTACTTATTTGAAGGCATATTTCGTTCCATTTTAAAAATTTTTCATGACATCCTTCAAATGACATATACTTCATATAACTTAAAAAATCTTTCAAGTCTATATTATATTGAACTTCATTCTTCTTAATTTTATTTGTCATTTCATCTGAATCTATATCTATCCTAATAAGCTTTGCATTAGGTGCAAAAAATAATAGATTATTCCCTGTTTGTCTACAATCTAATCTTGTACCGATAGAGATTATTAAATCTGATTTTGATGTTATAAAATTAGCAACTCTATTTCCATAACTTCCAATAAATCCATAATTATACGGATTATCTCTTTCTAAAACATCAATTGATACCATACTTGTAATCACAGGAATTTTAAACTTATTCACAATTTCTCTAAATTTTTCTATTTGTCCTGATTGTCTTATTCCTGCTCCCACAATTATACAAGGCCTATTTGAATTTTTCAAAGACTTTGTTATATACTCTATTTGAAAATCATCAATATTTTTAGTATTTAATTTTTTCACTTCTTTTTTTATATAAAAATAAGCTATTTCATCTTCAATTTCTTCTCTTTGTATATTCATAGGAATATCAATTAAAACCGGCCCCGGTCTTCCACTTATTGATAGACAATATAAATTATATAATATCTCCGGTAATTCTTTTGATGAGTTTATATAAATAGAATCCTTGGTTACATTTTTTACCATTGAAACTATATCTGTTTCTTGAAATCCTTTTTGCCTGACAAGTGAATCTCCTTTGCTTTCATATGTATTTACCTGACCTGTAATAAAAACACATGGTATTGAATCAAAATATGCATTACATATTCCTGTTATAAGATTAGTGGCTCCAGGTCCACTTGTAGCAAATGCTAATCCAGGTTTAAGAGAACACTGTGCATACCCACAGGCTGAAAAAGCTGAAGCTTGTTCATGATAATTAACATGCACTTTTATATACTTATTATATTTTTCAAAAGAATCCATCAAATGAGTTACCATTCCGCCCGGATATCCAAATACATCTATTATTCCTTTATCTATAAAGAAATTTACAATAAAATCACTTATTTTCACCTTAAACACTTCCTGTTTATTCAATTAATATACTAATCCCTAATAGAATAATAGATAATTTATACGAAAAAGCTATAAATAGTGTTATATTTTTATTAAATTTACACAATACTATATTTTCCATAGTTCTATTTAGTTTTAGTATAAAATCCTAATAATTTATTTATGCTATATTTTTTGACATTGTCAACATATCTACATACTTTATCAAATATATAATTATATTTTATAACCAAGTAAATTGTAAAAATCTATATAATGAACACTTTTATAAATCAATTTTATTTTTTATTATCTTTTTCATATTTTAAAATATTCTGATATTTGATTATCTGTAATAATATTCATATCTTGCTTTTCTATATAGGCTCTGTTCCATTTAACTGTTTCTTCAATACTCTTTTGTATATTCCAGTTCGGTTTCCAATTTAATATGCTTTTTGCTTTTGAACAATCTAACTTTAAGAAATTTGCTTCATGAACTCTCTTTTGATTCTCTGTATACCAAGTTATTTTCTTATCTTCATCCTTATTCCAAATTTCACAAAATATATCTGTTAATTCCCCTGTTGTTATGCAATTTTCTTCATTAGGTCCGAAGTTATAGTTTCCTTCATATTTTTTATCTTCATATTGTTTCATTGCCAACAGCAAATATCCGTATAAACATTCCAACACGTGTTGATACGGTCTTGTTGAATTCGGGTTTCTTACCAATATATTTTCATTTTTGGATGCTGCTCTTATACAATCCGGTATTATTCTGTTTGCAGAAAAATCTCCTCCTCCTATAACATTGCCAGATCTTGCTGCCGATATTGCGGGAGAGCTTTCGTCTTTAAAAAACGAATTTTTATAGCTGTATGTAACAAGTTCACTGCATGATTTGGAATTTGAGTATGGATCGTATCCGCATAAGTTTTCATTTTCTCTATATCCCCATTCCCACTCTTTATTTTCATATACTTTATCTGTTGTTACATTTACAAACGATTTTACACTATTACAATATCTTAATGATTCCAATATATTTACTGTTCCAATTACATTCGTTTCATATGTGTATACAGGATTGTTATATGATTCTATTACAATGGGTTGTGCGGCCATATGAATTACTATATCAGGATTATATGCTGTTATAACTTTTTTTAATTTTTCTAAATCTCTTATATCTCCTATTATACTTTTTATTTTTTCATCCAATTTTAATATGTTATATAGTGACATATCTTCTGACTTTAGGGCATATCCGCATATATCCGATTTAAAATTCAACAAAACATTACAAATCCATGCTCCTTTAAATCCTGTATGTCCGGTTATAAATATTTTCTTATTTTTATAAAATTCTTTTAGTTTATCCAAAATATATCTCTCTTTTCTTGCCAAAAATATTTTTTATTACCATACTTTCCAAGGTGCCTGATTTTTTGTAAGTAATTCTTCAAGGTAAATTTTATCTCTTAATGTATCCATACATTGCCAAAAGCCGTCATATTTATATGCTATTAACTCTTTTCTCCTCGACAACTCTTCCAATGGATATTTTTCTAAAATTGTATCCTCACTTTCTATGAGGTCAAATATTTCCGGATTTAATACCATATATCCTCCGTTAATCCAACCTCCATCTTCTTTTCTTTTTTCTACAAAACTCTCTATTTGTCCTTTGTCATTTATATCCAAAGCTCCAAACTTTCCTCCCGGCTGTATGGCTGTTATTGTAGCTGTTTTTTTATGTAGTTTATGAAATTCTTCAAGCTTGTTTAGATTTATATCGCAAACTCCATCTCCATATGTAAGCATAAACGTTTCGTTTTCTATATATTTTTGTATTCTTTTTACTCTTCCACCTGTCATAGTGTTTAATCCCGTATCTACAAGCGTTACTTTCCATGGCTCTGCGACATTGTTGTGTATTGTCATCTTATTATTGTTGGTAAAATCAAATGTAACGTCTGAATTATGCAAGTAATATTCTGCAAAATATTCTTTAATTACATATCCTTTATATCCACAACATATAATAAAATCATTGTATCCATAATACGAATACGATTTCATTATATGCCATAATATCGGCATACCGTCTATTTCTATCATCGGTTTCGGTCTTAAGTGTGATTCTTCGCTTATCCTTGTTCCAAATCCTCCTGCAAGTATTACTACTTTCATTTTTCCTATACTCCTAAAATAATAGTTATAGAAAAATATTTCTATAATACACAAATTTAAAAAAAATATAAAATTAGTTTTTTACTTTTATATTATTTTAACATATTTTTTGATTTTTGGGATAATCGAAAAAAATAAATTAAGACTATTTTCCATTTAAAATGTCATACAATTTTTACTTTCTATAATTACATATTTTTTATGACTACTTTTCATTATTTTATAAGATATATAAGTTTTTATTATAATATTAGTTAATATTCTATAAAATATTTTTTCTTATAAAAAATTTCTAAACACATAGATAAATCAAGAAAAATGATATATAATAATATAGGGTGATAAGAAATGAGTAAATTAAAGGCATTAGTACCTGAGTATTTAAAAGATTTTACCTGTATAGGTTCCACTTGCGAAGAAACCTGTTGTAAAAATTGGAAGATAACTGTAGATAAAGAAACATATAAGAAATACAAAAGATTAAAAAACAATGATTTTCATCCTCTTAAAGATAATAAAGTAATAAAAAATAAAAAATCTATATCTGATGAAGATTATGCAATTATAAATCTTGATAACAATAATGAAAAATACTGTCCGTTTTTAAATGAAGATTTACTATGTAATATATACACAAACCTTGGAGAAGATTATATGTGTGACACTTGCAAAACATATCCAAGAGAGTTTAGCTTTGTAGATGATGAATTAGAAATATCTCTTGTTCCATCGTGCCCTGAAGCAGCAAGAAAAATACTATATTCTCCTAATGGAATATGTTTTGAACATATAGAACTTAATTATCAAAAATATATGGATTATAAAAAAAGAATATATACAAAAGGCAGATTTTTAAGTAAAAATGCTCACAAATATTTTTGGAATATAAGGATAGCTTCAATTACAATATTACAGAATAGAAATATTGATATAGTGTCAAGGCTTACTTTTCTTGGTATACTTTACAAAAAAGTAAATGCTCTTATAAAACAAAAAAACTATCAACTGATAGATGATGAAATAATAAAATTTGTAAATACAGTAGAACATTTAAATGATAACTCCCTTTTAGACAGTTTATCTGAAAATAAATTTCAACAAGCATTATTATGCAAAGAAATAATACTTGGTTTAGAAAACATTTCTCTTAAAAACAAAGATTCAGCAATCTCTATTTTTATAAATTCTACAATAGAGTTTTTTAAAAAAAGAGAAGACGCCGATAAATTATTAAATGAATATAATTTTATTATAAAAAATAAGATAAGACCTTTTTTTGACTCCGATACAGGTAGCATGATGATTGAAAATTATCTTGTAAATAAATATTTTTTAGATTTAATGCCTTTCACATATCCTGATGATATGTGGAAATCTCTAATAGTGTTATGTGGAGATTACTTTATAATAAAATCACTAATGCTTGGAATAGCAAAAGATAATGATAGCATAAAAGAAGATGATTTTTTCAGCATAGTGTGCTCTGTTTCAAGAAGCTTGACACATAACAGCCATTATTATCATTATTTAATTGAAAATATAGAAAACTGGGAACTTGATACCTTAGGAGGCATATACACTTTAATAAATAATTAATACAGATATTCTTTTAATTAACAGATATTTGGTTTTTTATTGCATTTTTATACTATTTTCTAATAAAATTATGGATAACTTGTATAATTATATAAAATTAATATACATAGTCTACCAGAAAAATTAATTGTTATGATTTTCCATTATTCTATAAGATTTTAGTATTACTTTAAATATTTATAGCAAATGACATTAAAAATTTTTCTTCAGTTAAAATAAACTTATTATTGTATATTCCATATATTTTTCAAAAGGAAATAAATAATATCGTTTACTATGAAAATAATAATATCAATTATTCTGTTAACTTTCAGTATAATTTTATTATCTGTTATTAAAAAATCTGTTCGATGATTTGTAAAATATAATAAGGGATACATAATTATATTCCCCTATTATATTTTACAAATATTTTTTGATATTACATAATTTATAACATCATCTATTTCATATTCATTTTTTAAAATATTATATATTTTTTTCTCATCTGTATACTTCGTTCCTTCGATTACGGCACCTCTTGACAGATTATAAAAATTAACATTTTTATTATTTCTTATAGTTTTTTCAAACCAATATTTAAAACTGAGTAAATTAGCGGTTGTATAGAGAATCTCACCTAAATTCGACATAACTTGAAAATTTGTCTTAATACTTCCATCATTTTTATCTATATGTGTAGAATTGTCTACATATGCAAAATCCTGACCTGCAAAAATTATAGGATTACACCCGAATTTTAAGAGCAAACTTAAACCTAATGTAGCAACCGAACCGCCTGTATCTATATTAAATTTACTGTCAAAATATTTATTATCATCGTTAAACGATATAAATCTATTTCCCTTGTATTCTGATATCATTTTACTGTTAGCACTGCTCAAATAAAATAAAGGTATTTTTTCAGTATTTACATTTTGTATATGTTTCAACGTTTCTATTTTAGAATCCAATGTGCAACTCATATCATATTTAATATTATTATCATCCAAGGTTTTCATATTCCTCGCTACTGTCATTATCAAAGCTTTATTTTTTATATTTTTTAATAAATCCATAGAATATTTTAACGATGTGCCTGATGATAATAAAAACGCCGGTATATTTTTAAACTTATTAAAAAATATACTTGCATTTTTATCATTCAACTTTATATTTTCTGAAATGTTATAATCTATTAATGAATTTATTTCTTCTTTATTTTTACTTTCAAAAATTTTAATATTTTCCATCATATACTTAAGCTTAGGAGAATATCTACTATGAATTGCATTTATACAGGCATTGTTTTTAAAAAAATAAATATCATTTTCATCATACTTATCTATAATTTTTTTAATTGAACTTATTATTATATTCTCATCTTCGTCAACTTTCAATATTATATTATCTTTCCAATCATCATATAATGAGTGCAGTTTTCCAAATTCATATATATCTTTACGATTTTCAAAAACAAATAATTTTTGATTTTTATCAAGTATATGTGACAACGAATTTATATGATAACCAAGCCCGAGACCGTATAATATATTTATTTTTTTTAACGAACATTTGTAGTTTAAGACGAAATCATTTGCCTCTTTTTCTACATCATATCTGCTTGATATATAATATTTTTTTATACTACTGTCAAGCTGTATTACATCTATTTGAGCAGTTATTTTCCCTTTTTTATCAAAAAGTTGTTTTATCATAATCTAAAATCCAATCCGTTTTAATATTATCAAAAGAAAGAAAAGATTTCATATATTTGCTTTCCGCTTTACTAAGCTACATAACTTTTATTGTCCCACTCCCACATATTCAAATCCCATATTCATTATGTCATCTCTATGATACATATTTCTAAAATCGAATAATATATTTCTCTTCAAAAGATTTTTTATTCTATTAAAATCGAATACACGATAATTGTTCCATTCAGTTACTATTACAAGTCCGTCACAATCTTTCATAGCCTCGTATTCATCATTGAAATAGCTTATGTTCTCCTCGTACTTTGAGTCGTTAAAATAATCTCTTGCATTATTCATGGCAACAGGGTCACTTACATTTACACTTGCATTTAATTCTATCAAATATTTTATTATTTCAATAGATGCGGCTTCTCTTATATCATCAGTTTCAGGCTTGAATGATAACCCAAGTACGCAAAATTTAAGATTTTCCAAACTCTCATATTCTTTTTTTATTTTTTCAACCATATATCTTTTTTGATTATCATTTGCCGTTATAGTGGATTCAATAAGTGATAAATCTACTTTGTTTTCTTTTGCAATGCTCAATAATGCTCTTGTATCTTTTGGAAAACAGCTACCTCCATAGCCGGCACCGGCATGTAAAAACTTAGGGCTTATTCTTCCGTCTTTACCGAGCGCTTTAGCTATAACCTGTACATTTGCCCCTATTTCATCACATAAATTAGCCATTTGATTAATGAATGTAATTTTCATAGATAAAAAAGCATTTGTAGCATATTTTATCATTTCTGCGGTTTCAAAATTTGTAACAATAAAAGGTGTTTCGTTCAAATATAAAACCCTGTATATATTTTTTACGATATCAATCGCTTTCTCACTGTCACTACCTATAACGACTCTATCTTGATGAGTAAAATCATGAACTGCACTTCCCTCTCTTAAAAATTCAGGATTGGATACCACATCAACGACTACATCAAGTCCTTTTTCCGCTAATTTTTCAGAGATTTTTTTCTTCACTCTACTTCCCGTACCTACAGGTACCGTACTTTTATTTATTATAACCTTGTAATCGTCTATATATTGTATTACATCATCGATAGATTTATCATAATAAGACATATTTGCACTGCCGTCATCAAATCTCGGTGTACCCACTGCGATAAATATAACCGTACTGTTTTTTACAGCATATTCCAAATCTGTTGTAAAATTTAATCTTTTGTAGTATAAATTTCTCTCAACTATCTGCTTCAAATTAGGCTCGTAAATAGGTATTTCTCCTGCTATAAGCCTTTTTATTTTTTCACTGTCGCTGTCCATACAAATGACTTCATTTCCAAAATCAGATAAACACGCTCCTGTTACCAAACCGACATATCCGGTCCCAATAACTGTAATTTTATTCATCTATAATTTTACCTCGCTATTTAGTAAATTTTTCTATATTATCTACAACATACTCTACATCTTCTTTTGCCATTCTCGGATAAATCGGCAGTGTAACAATATGCTTGTTAACTCTCTCAGTTACAGCCATACTTCCACGCCTACTGTCCTTATATACAGGCATTTCATGTACGGACGGAGCGAAATGGACGGACGCACCTATCCCGTTTTCATTCAACTTTGTAACAAATTCATCTCTATCTATTGACTCATCAAGTAAAATAGTATACATTTGATAAACATGACATGAGTTTTCTCTTACAAAAGGTATTTTTATTTTTTTATTGTCTTTCAACAAATTGTTATATATACCTGCAACTTCCTGTCTTTTTCTATTCATATCATCCAATTTATCCAATTGAACCGTACCCATAGCTGCAAGGACATTGCTCAGTCTGAAATTATATCCCGCCATATCTGCACTTCTGTACCACGCTTTTTTCATACTTTCTCTGTCATAAGTTGTTTTTCTTATACCATGTCCAAGCAATGTTCTAACTTTTTCAGCAATTTCATCATCATCGGTAGTGAGCAAACCGCCCTCTCCTGTTGTCATATTTTTTGTTGCAAACAGTGAATAACAACCAACACCAAATGTCCCTGCTTTTTTACCGTTATACTCTCCACCTATATCTTCTGCCGAATCTTCAATAACTTTCAGATTATATTTATTTGCAATTCTCATAATGCTGTCCATATCTGCACACTGTCCTGCAAAATGTACCGGCATTATAGCTTCGGTTCTATCAGTTATAAGTTTTTCAATTTCTTTAGGGTCAATTGTATAAGTATCATCTTCTATATCTGCAAATACAGGTACAGCTCCGGCTTTTACCACCGCATTGGCCGACGCTACAAATGTAAAGCTCGGCAATATAACTTCGCCTTTAATACCTTGCGCCTCAACAGCAAGATGTAAACAAGACGCACAAGAATTCATACTTATAGCGTGTTTCACACCCATATACTTTGCAAAATTTTCTTCAAGTTTTTTATTCATCTCACCGTGTGCAAGCCAACCAGATCTTATGACATCAGAAACCGTCTCTATTTCTCTTTCATCAATTTCAGGAATACAAAGCGGAATTTTTCTCATATTTTACCCCCTAAATATATTAAAATCCTATCTTTTTATAATAATCAACGTACAAGCCTATTCCTTTTTCCAAGTCTACCTTAGGCTCATATCCTATAAGTTCCTTAGCTTTTGATATATCAAGTGCTCCCCTTCTCGGTATCTTATCATCCTTTTTTTCAACCAATTCCATTTTTAAATCAGGATAGTATTTTTTCAAATAATTGGCATAATCAAGCAAGCTATATCCTTTTCCATTTGTGATATTAAATGTTTCTCCAAGTGCTTTATCATTTATTGTAACTTTTACGATACCGTCAGCCACATCATCCACATAAGAAAAATCAAGCTTCATTTCTCCCATATTATCAAGTCTGAGCGTCTTGCCTTTTATAGCATTTTCCATAAAAATTTGGCTCACTCTTCTATTAGTGTCTGTAGGTCCATACACAGCAGAAGGTCTTATTATACTGAACGGTATATCATACATAAAATTAAATCCTGTAGTTATAACCTCTCCACAATATTTTGCCATACCATACACGTTTTTAGGTTTTTTAGGTTGATCCAACTTCACAGGTATTTCCAAAAAATCTCCATAAACCATACTTGAAGAAATATAGACAAACCTGTCAAAATAATCTTTGCCTCTAATGGCCTCCAATATATTATGTGTTCCGTCAATTTTCGTCATAAGCATCTCTTTATTATATTCTGGCATAGCATTTGCGAGAGGATTTGCAGCCAAATTTATTATTCTGTTAGGCTTAAAATCATCAATAACAGAATTCAAGTTAAGGCTGTCTCTCACATCTCCTCTGTGAAATTTTATTTCATCTCTTATATCTCCAAATCTAATATCCATACATTTCAAATAATAAGGTTCAAGCATATCCTTAAATCTTGTAAAAGAGTCATATACCATAACCTCATAGCCAAGATTTAACAGTTTTCTACACACATATGAGCCTATAAAACCTGCACCGCCTATTAACAATATCTTTTCTTTCATTTTTAATCCTCTTTTCATTTTTTTCTACAAATTACAGCTATTCTTCCGCACTTTTCCTTCGTTGTGTACAAATATTTAGACATATATAAATCAATGAATTTTTTGTTTATATACCTGTTTGTTATTATATAGTTTTCTCCGTTAAATCCTCCAATTAACCTATGAAATAAATTCAAACGCTTAGATTTTATATCGTCAAAATATATAATATTAATATCATAGAACAATTCGCTAAGTAAATCAATCAATTTATTTTTATTAAAATGCTGATATGCAGCTCCAAAAACTTCTTTATTATCACTTGGAACAGTTATTATAAAATATCCGTCTTTTTTCAAATATTCAGATGCCAAAAATACAAAATTATTAAGCTTATCAGGTTCGATTTGCTCCAATACATTTATTATAGTAACAACATCATATTTTGTATCTATAGTTTTATTGCTTATATCTTCTATCATAAATCTGTCGGCTATATCAGGATTCATAGCCTTTGCCAAATCTATCGCCGTCTTATAATAATCTACACCAACTATATCTTTGTCATTATATTTATTATACAATTCTCTTACTATCCGTCCGTCACCCGTACCTATATCAATAAGAGAGTCAAACTCCATTTTTTCAAGCAAATCAAATATTATCTTTATATTGCCCAAATATCTGTGTCCCGTTCCCCAATACTGCACTTTTTTCATGATTTTATCATCATATACAGGTATATAGTGATATGGAAAGTTGTATTTATCCTGTTGAACTTTCTCCTTAGAGTTTTGCATATAACCACCGCCTTTTATAAAATATAAAAGCCACTTATAATAATTTATGATATTGTAATTAAACTGTAAAATATTGTATTTCCTCTATATTTAAACAAGTTTTATTCTTAATTTTCAAAATTTAATTAAAATTTTACAAATCCCCATTTAATCAATTTCAATATCGTACAGCACTTTATCCGATATTTTTCTTTTTATATCTTTATCAAGTTTTTGTATCATACTCTTTGTATCATATAAAAACTCTGCTTTTTTCAAAGAGTATTGTTTAGAACTTTCATAATATTCCTTATCTTCAAACAGTTTCTTAATTTCATTTATTATATCTTCATCACTATCGAAACATCTGTCTCTTCCGAGTGTATACGAGCCGTCACCGAATTTATGGCATATTACAGGCAAACCCATAAGCATAGCTTGAGATACTGATGAACCTCCTCCATGGCGCTTAGGATTATAATATACATCGCAAGCTGTATATGCACTCAATATGTCATTTTGATACCCTTCAAAAACATATCTGTCAGTATGTTTTGAATTTTCATTAATCAATTTTAAAAATTTATTATAACCGTTATTATTATTTTTATCCACAAATGTTCCGAAAAATTTAATTATTACACTGTCATCAATATTACAAAACTCATCACATATTTTCAATGTATCAAAATTAAATTCCGCATCGAACCTGTTGCTTACAATTACTACTACAAATTCATTAGGATTTTTACTCAATTTATCGTTCAAAGTTTTAGGTCTTTTATAGGTAATACATGATTCTATTATTCTGTCTTGAGATATGCCGGAGTTTTTCAAAATCTGTATATCCCTATCTTCCACTTCTCTTGCTATTATAGGATATCCGTTATACATCATCGGCGCATCAAAAGAACAAGGTATGGTTGCAACAGGCATATATTTTGCCAGTAAATCTGCAAATATACAGGATGCACCGACCTGCAAAGCATACATAGGTGCAAAATCTGACACGACTTTTACAGCTCTTTCTATTTCACTAAAATAATTTTTCTCATCAACACTGCTATAATCACCATATAGTTGCAAAAACTTTACACAATGTTCATCATCTATTCTTAAAATATCTGCATTATTATAATTGCTCGAGCAATAAATCTCAGAGCTCATATAATATGGCAATTCAGTAATCATTCTTGCATCGGATGTATTTAATATCATAACTTCATACCCTAAATAATCCATAAAATTAATTGCATAATCTATAGCCCTTCTTGTAGGAGCATGTTTAAAACTTAAAAATTGTGTAGTTATAATCAATATTCTATTTTTCTTATATTTAAGTTTGTCAATCGGATTAAATAAACAGCCGAACCTTTCTTCAGCCAATTCATATATATTTGAATATAATTTTTTTAAATTTGCAAATGTTTTATAATACTCCAAAGAAAAATCGGAGAAATATCTCGCCACTAATTGCCAATATAAAAACTTTTTCTCATATAGATTAAAAACGTCAGACATAGCTAAAGTATATATTTTATCAAGATTATATAATTTCGTTTCAATAGAATATAAAAATACCGAAATTATGGCAATATCTCTTTCAGACAATTTATTATCCTTTTCAAAACATGATATCAGATTGTATAGATTATTATCTTCATCTTTTAGCAAATACTTAATATGTTTGACAAATATATAGATGTAATTCAAATATTTTATACATCCATATTTGTTACAAAATTCCGCAAATCTTTTAAATTGGAACTCATTCATATTTTCAAAGTCTTGTTTGTCATACATATTTGATAATATTATTTTTATTTCAGATGATAAATTATCATCACTTTTTATAAAATAATGTTTTCCTTTATAAAAATAACTCTTTTTATAAGGAGAATTAATATCTGTATTAAAAGAATTATTAATATACGAACTTTCCTTGTTGAAAATTTTATATACATCCGGCTCATATACATAAGCTTCTACAAATCTCAAATCAGAGTCTTTGCCCAATATCAAATTAATTTTTTTTGCATTATTATAAAATGGTTCTTTTTTAAAAGATGAAAATCTTGACATAAGGTTGTAAAACTCATAACCATTCTTATCATCAAATGTTATTATATCTTCATTTTTCAAAATTAAAAAAAATACCTGAAAAAACATCATAAAAATATCTGTATGTAAATATGCAAAAATCTTTTATATCGGTTATAAACAATATATTTGATATTTCATTGTTATATTCAAATAGCAATGTTTTCATATATTCAAACGAATGTTCGGGAAAAAAATTATCAAACTTCAAATTGGAAAAAAGATGAATTTCATAATCTTGCTCCAAACGGTTAAACAGTTCTTTATTATTTTTCACATTATCATTATCTTCAAAATACACGAGTGCTATATTTTTCATACAACTCTATCCCTTTATACAATATTAAACACATAAAAAAGCAGGCATCAAATTTCTAAAATTGATTATACCGGATTTTTAACCATATACAGTATAATTCAATTATTTTATTTTTACAAGTAAAAAGTGCTATATAATACATTTAAGCATTATATAGCACTTTCTTCTAAAAACAGTATAATACACTATAAAAATATTATACTATCTTAATAATTGTAATACTTGTTGTGGCAATTGGTTTGCTTGTGCAAGCATTGCTTGAGATGCTTGTGTTAATATGTTGTCTTTTGTAAACTTACTCATTTCTTTCGCCATGTCTGTATCTCTTATTCTTGATTCTGCTGCTTGTGTATTTTCCGCTGCATTATCCAAGTTCTTGATTGTATGTTCAAGTCTGTTTTGAACTGCTCCAAGTTTTGAACGTTGCTCTGATACTATTGAAATTGCTTGATCTATTCTTGATAATGATTTGCCGGCACTTTCATTAGTACCTACACCTATAGCTGATGCTCCTTTTCCTATTTTTATAGCTGATGCAGACATCTTCTTTATAGATATATCAAGAGTTTGATCCTTGTTAGCTCCTACTTGTAACTTCTTACCTGCACTAAATCCACCACTAAGAAGACCTTGTTTGTTGAACTGAGTTTTTGTAGATATTGCATCTATTTCAGCTCCAAGCTGATCTATCTCTGATTTTATAGCTTTTCTGTCTTCTGATTGATTTGTATCGTTACCTGCCTGTACAGCAAGTTCTCTCATTCTTTGAAGCATTGCATGCACTTCGTCCAATGCTCCTTCTGCTGTTTGCACTGCTGAAATACCGTCTTGTGCATTTCTTGATGCTTGTGTAAGTCCTCTTACTTGTGAACGCATTTTTTCTGATATATATAGTCCTGCAGCATCATCTGCGGCTCTGTTTATTCTTTGTCCTGTTGAAAGTTTTTCAACAGATTTTCCCATTCCGCCGGAATTTACTCCCATTGCTCTGTGTGCGTTCATTGACATCATATTGTGATTAATTATCATTTTATTTTCCTCCGTGAATTTTTATGGACATCCTTGTCCTAAATTTTTTATTATAATATTTTTAATATCAATTCTTAAATCATAAAATATTTAAAAACTATCTTAATAATTGTAATACTTGTTGCGGCAACTGATTAGCTTGTGCAAGCATAGCTTGAGATGCCTGTGTCAATATATTGTCTTTTGTAAACTTACTCATTTCTTTCGCCATATCTGTATCTCTTATTCTTGATTCTGCCGCTTGTGTATTTTCCGCTGCATTATCCAAGTTCTTAATTGTATGTTCAAGTCTGTTTTGAACGGCTCCGAGTTTTGAACGTTGTTCAGATACCAATGAAATAGCTCTATCTATTCTTGATAATGACTTACCTGCATTCTCATTAGTGTCCACTTTTATTTCAGCAGCTTTTGCTCCTATGCTTATAGTAGTGCCTTCTATTTTCTTTATAGATATATCAAGAGTCTGACCTTTATTAGCTCCTACTTGTAATTTCTTACCTGCATTAAAAGTTCCGTCAAGTAAATTTTGTTTATTGAACTGAGTTTTTACAGATATTGCATCTATTTCAGCTCCAAGCTGATCTATCTCTGATTTTATAGCTGTTCTGTCTTCAGCTTGGTTAGTATCGTTACCTGCCTGTACAGCAAGTTCTCTCATTCTTTGAAGCATTGCATGCACTTCGTCTAATGCTCCTTCTGCTGTTTGCACTGCTGAGATACCGTCTTGTGCATTTCTTGATGCTTGTGTAAGTCCTCTTACTTGTGAACGCATTTTTTCTGATATATATAGTCCTGCAGCATCATCTGCGGCTCTGTTTATTCTTTGTCCTGTTGAAAGTTTTTCAACAGATTTTCCCATTCCGCCGGAATTTACTCCCATTGCTCTGTGTGCGTTCATTGACATCATATTGTGATTAATTATCATTTTGTTTTCCTCCGTGAATTTTTATGGACATCCTTGTCCTAATTATTGCCAATATATTTTAAATTATAATTTAAAGTATACTATATTTAATATATTTATAGATAAACAACGGCGCCTATTATCTATCTTTATAAATATATTCTTAAAGTATATTTTGCTTTACGTATTTAATATCGTACTGCTTAAAAATAACTTTAGTATTTTTTAAAAAATTTTTATTTTTTATAATACTTTTTACGCAGATATATCAGTACAAATTATAATTTAAAAATATGATTTACTTTATATATTATTACTGTGTTTTTTATATTTTAAACATATTTTTATAAATTTTTTATATATATTTATAAAAACAAATTGCCTGTCTTTCATAATGAGTCCATAAGCCGGTAATTTTTATTGATTTACTTTCCTCTATAACTTCATAAACAAGTCTATGTTTAATATTAATACGTCTTGAATATGCTCTATATTTTAACAAATTTTATCATAATTATATTATACATTGCAATTTATCCGTTTTCAAATATTTCAATGCAAAAGAATAAAAAAATATATATCTCTGCAAAATAAGCAAAATATTGTAGTATAATACAAATATATACTAAAAAAGCAAATAAAATCTATAAAAAATTATAAATCTTATTTGCTTTTTTAATTTCATATTTTCATATCAAAATTTGAGCCCAAATTAGGGTTTACTGACAACTCCATTTGTTTTATATTTTCTATCAGCATGTCAGCATTTTCTTTTGTGACATCTATAGCTTTTTTTAACAATGACACGTTTATACTCGACATTGTTCTCATACTGCCAAGACTCATTGACATAGCCGCTATATCCATATTCACTCACCTCTTCATATTTTTCGCCATTGTATATCAAACTTTTCTGATAACATCAAAAACCGTTACAGAATTTTGAACAAATCTGTTGATGTTATTAAATTTTAAAAATCGTATTATATTTCTGCTCTTTATAAATATGTCAATTTATTTCCAACACATCGGAAATTTTTTTATTCCATTCTTCAAGTTTAGGAAGTATTTCAAATTCAAATAAATCTGCCGTCAATACATAGTCTTTATACTGCATGGAATCCGTAAGTTCTTCAAAAATTTCTTTGATTTCCGACATACTTATATCATGGAATTGATTTGTTAAAGATATTGCTTCATTCAACCACTCAAAACCCTCTATAAGAGGCAGGGAATATTCTGAAATCTTTGCTATATCAGCTATTCTATAAGCATTTATCACATATGGCATCATATCTGTTACATTGCTAATATAGTCTTTAATGCTTGTTAAAATTTCAACTTGTTCATCTTTTAACATAGTTACTCCTTAATTATGTTTTTATTTCATTTCATCTATAAAGACGCCAAAATTTGCTCCTGTAATTTTTTTCATAATATCTTGAGAATACTTATCTACAACCTTCTCCTGAGTTTTTATTTTTTTTATCTCATTTTGTGTTATTGCAATCTCATTTCTTATAATCGGCATAATCTCTTCATCTATATCATATGAAAGTTCAAAATTTCCTTTTATATCTGATATATATTCTTTCAATTCAGGATAATTAATTATATTTTGCTCAAAGTCATCATTTTTTTTCAGTTCTTCAAATAATGTTAAAAACTGCTTATCTAACAAGTTTACAGAATCTATTATTTCTTGTCTTTCAGTCAAATGCGCTTCTACATTTTCAAAATTTTCTTTTGATACATCTTCTTTCATTTTCTTTGCAATATCTAAAAATTCATTGCTTAATGTATGTTTATTCTTTGTTATAGACACAAGTTTTTCATAGTCGTTCATCATTTACCTCTTTTAACAATATTCATAGCTTCTTTCCACGCATCTCTCAAATCTACTATTACACTTTTTGCATCATCTATCAATGATGCGTCCTTTTTCAAATTGGCATCAACAAGCCTGCTGAGAGCAAAATCATATAAGCTGTGCATATTTTTAGATATTTCTATATCCATATTAAGAGTAATATCCAATTCTGTAATTATGGCTTGAGCTTTGAGTAAGTTATCATTAGCTTTTTCAATATTTTTTTCTTCTATACCTATCTTTGCCAAATTCATAAACTTTATACAGCCGTCATATAACATAAGCGTCAGCTCTTCTTTTGTAGCTGTATTTACTGAATTTTCTTTGTATTTTGCATAAGGATTCAATAACAAAATCAATTACCTCCAAATCAAAAATATTCAGATTTTTTATTGAACAGTTGTTTTTCAATACTAAAATTCATTAAATATTGAAAAATTAAAAATTCTTTAATTATAGTAAAAATTATTGATTTTAAAGTTAATTATAATATATTTTTTTCATAATTATAAAAAATGTCTATATAATAAATTAGAATATATAAAGTACCCAAGATACACTCAGGTACTTCATATATTTTTTTATTTTCCGCCGAATTGTTGTGACAACCAACCTGATTGTCCCTGCATCTCTCTTATGGCTTTTTCCATTGCTGAGAATTTTCTCCATAAACTTGATTCATAAGAATTTAATCTTCTATTTTCATCATCTATCTTTCTGTCAATTCTTAATATATCTTCATCAATCATACCTCTTCCGGTTACCACATCTGCAAGCATATTACCTCTTACATCTTTAAGAAGAGATGAGTCTTTTCCTGCACCGGCCTGTTTTACAATTGCTTCCATACCGTCAGCCATATCGCCCATCATTCTGACAAATACTCCTGTATTTGCTCTTTGAGCTTGTGCTCCGGCTTTTTTTGCCGCAATATCTGCCGCACTGTCCTTACTGTTTATCTTATAGTTATTTATATCTTCAGGCGCTTTAAATAAAGTATCCAATACTTTTTGCGGATCTTTTGCTATTGCATTTTTTAATTTTTCTTCATTTATTTCCAATTTAGCTCCGTTTTTATAAGTGCCTGTTGTAATTCCAAGCTCATACATGGAGCCAGCGCCTTCAACTTTTTCATACATACCTGCTCTCATCTTTGACAGCATGGATTTTATTGTAGAGTCATTTGCCAACAAACCTGATTTTGATTTTTCTTCCCATAATTTAATTTCATTTTCTTTCATAGCCTCTTTTTGTTCTTTTGTAAGAGGCTTATAATCTCTATATGTCTTTTCTTTTAACTTATTTTGTAATTCATCAACTACTTTGTTGTATCCTTCTACAAATTCTTTTATTTTTGCAAATATGCCGTCTACATCAGTTTCAACGGATACCTTCTGCGCTGTTGTAGAAACTTTTTTAAGTGATAATTTTACTCCATTAATATCTACATCATTAGAATCATTTTCTATATCACTACCGTTGACATTTACTATGGAATTTTTTCCTTTTATTCCATTTGCAGAATTTAAAGCTGTAGTATCTACGCCCAATCTGCTAAAGAAATCCAATGTAGTCTGATCTGATGATTGTATTGTTTCGTTAGCGCCTGTTTTTTTGCTTGACATGAAAAGCATAGATGTCTCGTTAGCGCCTACTTTACCCACCTTGCCGAAACTTGCATTAAGTCCTGTTGCCTCTCTTATCTTTTTAATAGCTGTAGATATGGTATCATTCGCCTTTAGCTGTACAGTTTTTGTTTGTCCGTTTACATTAAGAGATAATGTTTGATCTTGTCCTACCTTATCCGAAGCCTTTACGGTTGTCGCATTTCCTGCCAAAGTTGCATTTTGTGCCAACTGTTTAACTTGCACATCATATTCTCCTGTTGCTGTTGCTGTTGCTTTTGCAGTAAAATATTCTTCATTTTGAACTTTTGCTTTTTTTGCCCAATCAACTTTATCAATACTTCCTGATTTTAATTGTCCGAAATAAGTATAAGATGTAAGACCTAATTTTTTTCTGGCTTCCAATATAAAGTTAGCCATATTTTTGTTCAATCCTAAATAAGATTCTTGACGCCATTCAGCTTTCGTTTTTCTTTGTCCGTATGCATTTACTCTGCTTCTTTTAGCCTGCATAAGCTGTTTTATCATACTTTCGGTATCCATGCCTGAAGCAATACCGCTTATTCTTGTAAGGTTACTGCTCATTTTTATCATCCCTCCTAAAATAGTTTAAAGACATCATGCCCTCTAAATGTTTATCGTCAAATTTTTATATAATATTAATTTTTTAATGATTTAATTTCAATTTTTTTAAAATCTCCAATTCTTCTTTTAAGTATTTTATATACATTTGTGTAATATTATTTATATCTTTATACATTTTTTTTGTATTGTCAAGTATATCCTTTATAGTCTTGGACTTTTTACCTTGAACACTGATAGATAATGATACTGTATATCTTACTACAAAGTTATAAGCAATTTTATATTTTTTCAATTTTTCATCTATTTTATCCAATTGTTCCAAATATTTATTATTACCGTAATATTCTTCTATTGCTCTCAACTTGTTTGATATGTTCAGTCCTTTTTTTGAGAGTTTTAATATGGCTTCCATATCTTGTAAAAGTGACGAGAATTTTTTATCTATTTTCTCATAATCCGAAATATTTTTTTCTTTTAACAATATATCATTGATTTTTTTTCTGATATCAATACCTTTAGTATCTATATCTTTCAATGCCTCTTTTAAGGTGCAAATTTTTGTTCCCTCTATAAAAGCTCCGCCTTCAGTTGCGTTTATAAATTCACAATCTTCGTGTGAATATTCTCTTATATAATCTTGTATCGCCATCCTAAAATAATTCAAATCTGCTCTTGATAATATCTTATCTTGATAATTTCCTTTTACATATAAATTATGTTCACTGTCTTCAACAGTATTATCTACATCTGAAGCTAATGAGCTGTGTTTTTTATCATCTGAATATGCCAAATCCTGTCCTATGAATATTATCTTTTTACAACCCATATATATAGCTGCTGATAACTGTAATGTAGCCACACTTCCTTTGGTAAAAAGGCTGTCTATATCTTCTTCATACCACTCTTTTGATAAATCTCTTTCCAATCCGCTTAAATCCGCAAATATTTTTTCTCCTTTGTAATTTTGTGTTATGAGATATTGATTTTCTACTGAAGATATCAAAGGAACATCTGTATCTAATATATCATATCTTTTATATAAATCATAATTTTCCGGCATCATATCAATGGAAAGATTGAAATGAGGTTTTATTCCTGCATTTAAAATTGCCCTTAGCGGTCTGCCTCCTGTAAATATTACCACATCATTTTCATGTCCCATAAGATCATTTATATTTTTATCAAGAGAAGGCCCTGCCGAAACTATAACCGCTGTCATTCCTTCAAAAACATTTTTAAAATCATTTATTATGCTGTTACTTTTTATAAATCTGTAATTTTTTATAAAATTTTCAATAACCCATTCTTTTCTTGAATGTGTTGTGTTGTATGATAAATATACATCTGATTTGAACATTTTAAAGGCATTGTACACGGTAAACTGTTTGGAACTTTCAAAATTACCGTATGATGTAAATATATGAATGCTCGTTTTATTATAATACATTGAATTAATCTGTTCTAAAAACAATGCCGCAACTAAATTTTCATTAAATTCATCTGTGTAAACCACATTTGTATTTTCTTTAAAAAAATCCGTATCTTTGTTTTTTTCATATAATTCCTGTACAGGTTCAAAAACTATTATCTTGTCTTCTTCATTATCTATTATATCATGTAATGCCATTATATGATATAATAATCCGCCGCCATAAACTATATAAACTTTATCTTCTTCATCATACACTGAACTTGCCCATTGTTTAGCTTCTTTTATAGGGTCATATTTGCTATGGAGATATTTTTTTATAACTTCCCCATTTTGTTCATATTCTATTTTTACTGTTTGCAAATCACCATTTTTACATGATTCATAAAATACTTCCATATTAATTATATTACCCTTTCAAAATACTATAAACTATATTGAAAATAAAAATAATTAAATACATAATTATCATAATAGTCGGAAAATACAGTAAACAGTACGTTTTATAATTTTTTTAAAATTATTTTATTTAAAATTAACATAAAAATCTACTTGTACTATTATATCATATTTAATATAAAAATAACAGTTACTATAACTACTTTATACCTAAATATTTAATTTTTTAATCAATTGTTTTCTTTCGTTTTCATTTCTGTCATAAAATGTTTTAGTTTTTATTTTGAATTTTTGATTTATTTTTTCTATTCTCTTTTCATCTTTTTCGTCTATAAGGCTTATTGCTATACCGTTTTTGTCGGCTCTGCCTGTTCTTCCTATCCTGTGTATATAATATTTGTGATCTGCCGGTATTTCATAGTTTATGACATGTGTTACTCCGTCTATGTCAAAGCCTCTTGCGGATAAGTCTGTCGATACTAAAAATCTGAATTTCATCTTTCTGAATTGCTCCAAGATGAATTCTCTTTTTTTCTGAGAAAAATCTCCATGCAAAATATCGCAGTCGTATCCGTCAACTCCCATCAACTCATATAATTTTTCGGCATTTTTTTTAGAATTGCAAAATATTATAGCCATAAATGGATTGTATTGTTCTATTACAAATTTTAATGTGCTTAATTTATTTTTTTCGCTTGTTTTAAATATTAACTGCTCTATGTTATCTGTTACTGTATTTTCCTGCGTAATATCTATTTTTACAGGATTTTTTATGAGTTTTTTCGCTAAGTCTATTATAGGCTTAGGCATAGTTGCTGATAATAAAACTATCTGTAAATTATCAGGCAACTTATCTTTCAACAGAACTATATCTTCCAAAAATCCATATTCTAACATCTGATCCGCCTCATCTATAATGAGCTGTCTTATATATTTCATGTTGATGTTGCCTGCTCTTATATGCTCCAATAATCTTCCCGGTGTGGCTACTATTAATTGTGAATTTTGTGCAAATTTATTTTCTTGTTTTTTTAAATCATGACCGCCCACTATATTGTTGCAACTCAAATTATTATTTATATTTACTTCATCAAACACTTTTTTGGTCTGATTTGATAGTTCTCTTGTAGGGCTTAAAACCAACGCCTGCGGTAATTTAAGCGTTTCGTCTGTCATCGTCATTATAGGCAATAAAAACGCTAAAGTTTTGCCTGTTCCTGTCTGTGCTTTTGCAATTATACTTCTTTTTTTCAACATT
This sequence comes from Peptoanaerobacter stomatis, assembly GCF_000238115.1. Taxonomy (GTDB): domain Bacteria; phylum Bacillota; class Clostridia; order Peptostreptococcales; family Filifactoraceae; genus Peptoanaerobacter; species Peptoanaerobacter stomatis. Next base: position 45,724 of record NZ_JH414559.1, read on the forward strand.
ATCGGTATTACTTCTTGCTGAATTTGTGTTGGTTCACTTATCCTCATATTTTTTAGTGCCTGCAAAAATTCTGCTTTTATTTTTAAATCTTTAAAACTGCTCATTTCACACTCCGCTTTCTATTATATCCATTAACTTCTTTATATCTATATATTTATTAAATTCGTCTGCCAACTTACATATCTGTTTTTCTCTGTAAGCATTGTAATCTAAATGTACATCTATTGGCTTTATACTTTTTTTTATTCTTAAATCATTTAAAATGTTGTTGATAAATTTTGTATTTTCAAATACTCCAAAGGCATATATACCAAGTATATTTCGCTTTTGAACTGATATTACTTCGTTTTCAAACTTCATTGTAATTTGAGTGTTATCCGAAAATTTATTAATATCTTCAATTTTTGAAATCTTTATTTCTCCTGTTTTAATTCTGTACAGATTTATCTCGTCTTGTGAATTTTGCAATAAACCTTGCTTATTTATAATTTTGACATTTATTTTTTCTGAAAAAGATTGAACTGTGCTTATATCTATATCGAGTAAACCGAGCGCTTTTTTATCTTTTTTATCAGAGTATATACTTTGAATATCATATATATTTTTTGCAAGTAATTCCACTGCGTTACCTATTGCCAATATATTCTTATATTCAGCATAGCTTTTTAACTTTTCATCAAATCCGACTTTTACAATTTCTTCTAAATCTTTAAATATATTTTTACTCGAAGGTATGATTAAAATATCTGTATTTGTCGGAATATCATCCCTTATTGTAATATAATTCACGTTTACATCTTGAAAAAGCGTAAGAGGTGAAAACTCAGTAAAATTAGAAAGATTAGGTAATTTTATTATGGTTATATTTATTTTGTCTTTGTCATATGAATACAATTTCAATTTGTTTGTTAATGAGTCTTCTTCTTCTATTTCTACGTCTATATAAGGCATTACAGATATCACAGGAACTTTTGTAAGCTTTTCTATTTCTTGTATTCCACTTTTTAATATTTCTTTTTGACCTCTGAATTTATTTATTATTACTCCCTTATAATATTTACGCCATTTTTCCGGCGTAAGCATTATTGTTCCATATATTGACGCAAATACTCCGCCTTTGTCTATATCTGCTACTAATATTACAGGTGCGTCCACCATTTCAGCCATTCCCATATTTACAAAATCTCCATCCAAGAGATTGATTTCAGCCGGAGAACCTGCACCCTCCAAAACAATTATATCTGAAATATTGGATAATTCCTGATATGCTTTTTTTATATATGGTAAATATTTTGACTTTATTTTATAATACTGTTTTGCATCATAAGTATCCGTTTTTTTACCTAATAATATAACGTCTGATTTTTTATCCGTTCTTGGTTTTAAAAGTATAGGATTCATTCTTGCATCAGGCATAATTCTACCCGCAAAGGCTTGTAATGCTTGTGCTCGTCCAAACTCCAAATTGTTTTCATCCACATATGAGTTGAGAGCCATATTTTGGGATTTGAATGGCGATACTTTATATTTTAAATCAGAAAGCACTCTGCACATAGCAGTAACGAAAAAACTCTTGCCTGCTGACGAATTTGTTCCCACAAACATTATATTTTTTGCCATTAAATATCTCCTAATTTTTTTATCATTTACATTTTTTACAAGCTGTAAAAATTTTTAACTCATATTTTTTATGTGTAATTATAAAAATTTATGTATTTTTATAAACATTCATAACTATTATATCTTTTAAGAATATCATATTATATGCAAAATAACAACCGATTATACTTACAAAAAAATACAATATTTTTCTAAATATTTAATTGTGTTTGCATATTGTTATGATTTTTAATGAATATTTTATAAAATTCATATATTTTGTTTTTATTACAAAGTAAATATAATCATTCTATTTTTTCGTAAAATATATTATAATATATAAAGTTAAATTTAACTGTTTTTACTGAAATTCTGAATAAAAAATATATACCAATACAATTTAAAATATATATTATACCTACAAATCTATAGAATATAAGTATTATGTATATAAAAGGGGTAGTTTATTTTGAAAAAAATATTATGCTTGTTACTATGTATTTTAATATTTTTTTCATCCGGCAACATTTTTTCTTATGCTCAGGTTATGGACGAATGGGCAAGACCTGCATACAAAAATTTAATTGATAAAAAAATATTACCTGATGTGTTGATGGGAGAAAAAAATCTGAAAGATAGTATAACAAGACTTGAATTTACTCATCTTATAATAACTTATCTGCTGTCAAATAAAAACTATAATCTGATTTCTGCAAAAAAAGAATATTCCGATGTAAATGATACTTTTGTAAACCTTGCATCCAATTTGAATATAACTACAGGTTATACAGACGGTACATTTAAACCTAATATGAATATAACAAGGAGTGAGGCAGCTGTCATAGCAAACAATGTTGAAATACTTCTTGGAACTTCCAAAAATGGTACAATAAATAATTTTAAGGATTATAAATTTATTCCTAACTGGGCTGAAAAAGGTGTAGGTTCAATGGTTGCAATAGGAGCTATGAGCGGATATCCTAACAAGAATTTTATGCCCTCAAAAAATATAAGCAGACAGGAAGCTATTATTTTGGTCGATAAATTACTGAAAAATAACAAATCGAGCAATTTGATAGACGCCTTCAACATTTCCAAAAATGATGAATATATGAGTAAAGCGCAATATGATTTTGCACTTTCAAATATACCTATGTCCAAATATAAGATAGATACTGTAAAACATAATATATTTTTAACTGATATTGAAAAAAGGCATAAAATATACAATGATTTCAAAAAATTCGTACCTTTTTCAAATAATGAGATATTGGTATCTCCAAATTTGATATTTGACGACGTCAATTTATCTTATATAATAGGCATAGAAATCAAGAAAACTCTAAATGGAAAATTGGACCAACGTGTATTTATGGTCAAAGTTTACACTGATAATAACAAATCAAAGATAGAATCTGAAAAAGAATACAGTCCGTGGTTCACAGTATCTAAATAACACTGAAAGTTAATACAATAATAGATATTTTTATTGTTAATACTAAAATCTTATAGAATAATGGAAAATCATAACAATTAATTTTTCTGGTAGACTATGTATATTAATTTTATATAATTATACAAGTTATCCATTATTTTATTAGAAAATAGTATAAGAATTTATTAGCTGACTAAAATTGGATGTACTTAAATCAAAAAACTTAACATAATTTTATTCATTAATTAAACTGATATTATTATAAATATGATTTAATTTTTAAAATCGAATATTAACAAATTATATAATAGAAAATATATTAATTTGTTAATATTTTTTATGAAAAACTATATTTCTTCTATCTTTTTTCGTATTATATCTATATCGGTAAAAAACATATTTATTCCCTTATTTTTTAAACTTATAAGTTTATTTAACATACTTTCAAGTTTTTCTTCCAATTGCTTATGTATTCTTATAGGCATATTATTTACTGTATGAATATGATCTATATATTCTTCTTTGATAGGAAATGCGTTCTGCAATAAGTACGCTCTTTCGTCACCTGCAAAATAACCCAAACATATAGTATCACAACTACCATATTTTTCTATTTTTTTCTCAATGATATTTTTATATTTATCAACTTTTGAACTGATAGGTATCATCCAATAAAGTTGTTGATTTTTACTGTCTTTCAATGCACAATAATGTGGTCTGTAATTACTATTTTCTTTATTGCTCATCAAATTTTTATCATTTATTAATTCGAAAAATTCATTTTTTATATGATATGAATAGCCTTGTTCCAATTTCATAATATATTCTCTTCCTTCAAAAAAAACACCCTCACAAAATACATTGTGAGGGTAAACCATTTGCACACCGAATATCTTATATCCCACGCCATCGGTAAGTGGTACATATCTGCACACCGAATATCTTATATCCCACGCCATCGGTAAGTGGTACATATTTGAAAAGAATGAATTAATTCACTTTCTTTTATATATTATATTATCAGATTATTATTTTGTCAAATTTTCACTTTGTACATTTTTTTAAATTTATATTTTTTTAATAAACATATACTTATTATTAATAATTAAGTATTCTTTGCATATAATCTTCTTTTAAATCACCTGTCATATAATTAATATATCTTAACAGTAATTCGCTTGCGTCTGCTTTTGTAAGAGACTCATTAGGTCTGAATGCTCCTCCTTTTTCTATCAATCCTATATCTTGAGCTATATATGCAGATTCAAATGCCCAAGGCGGTATCTGGCTTTCATCTTCAAAACCTGTGTTATATTTACCATTAGGTATTAAAGATTCTAATCCTAAAGAATTTGTAAGTATTCTTACAGCTTCTGCTCTTGTAAGCGGATTTTTAGGTTCAAATTTATTGTCATCTCTTCCTATCATTATTTTACTGTCTACCGCTTTTTTTACATAGTCATAATTTACATCCGATTTTTTCATATCTGAAAATAGTTCTTCTTTAAGCATCGATGTTGTCTTTTTGGCATTAGGATTGTATATTCCTGATGTAACTACAACAGCTCTTGCGAATTCATCTCGCGATATCGGTGCATTGGGTAAAAATACTTTTTTTGCCATATCAAATCCGTTCATAGATGTAATTATTTTTATCGCCTCTTCTGCATAATGTCCTTGTACATCTGTTAAAACCGGTGCAAAGAGCCTTTGTATTTCCGGAAGATTTTCATTTTCACTTTGACCTTTACCTGTTATGCCGTTTATATCGTAAGTGTATTCCATAGCAGCATTATTTTGAGATGTTATTATATATCCTCCTCTAAATGATATTTTTTTAGGATCATTTTCTGAGTATATAAGGTCTTTTATTGTATTTTGTGATGTTTTTACTGTATATGTTCCGTTTACTACTGTGTTTGTATTATTGTTATTATTTGTATTATTGTTTCCATTATTATTGTTGTTATTATTTGTATTGTTGCTTCTGTTATTATTGTTTGTTGCAGCTTCTTGCTCGGTTGTAATAGTATAGTTCATTATTTTTGTTTCTGTTGAACCCCAAAACTCGTCATAGCCTGATGATTTTCCGTCCATTTGTATTATAAGTTTTTTACCTGTATTTGTATTTCCCGTACCTGTAGTATATACTTTATAGAAGTTGGAATTCCCCGCATAATAATCTATTGCCGGTTTTTTATCTATAACTATGGATTCTGAAATTTCAGATAAATTCGAATCCAAATTATATGTTTGTCCGCTTGTTGTTATTGTTTCTTTTATTTTACTTATTTCTTCAGTTTGTACTATCTGACCTCTATAATATTCGTTTACAGGGGATATAGTTAAATCTCTTGTCAAGGTTATGCCTTCGCCTGAAAGTGTATATTTCTCATTTATTTTCGTACCTTTGTAGGTTATGGGCACTTCATTTGTTACTTGTGGAATGGGGTCGCTTTTTGATGTTTCTTTTTGTTTGTTATTTTTTTGAGTTGATTTTTTAGATTTTTCTATCTCTTTTTTTAATGTATCATTTTCTTTTTCCTTATCTATTTTTGTCCTTGTAAGTGTACCTTTTAAAATTACAGGTTTTCCTGTTACAAAAGTTACTTCTTCATATTGATATGTCTTGGCTTCGTTATTTGTCTTTTTATAAATACCGGCATCATATATACCTATTGCATTTGATATATTGGTACTCATAATAAAAAATGAAATACTATACAATAAAAATATTTTTGATTTTTTCATTATATATTCCTCTTTTATATTCCTGTTTTTATAATAGACAATATGGTAAAATAAATTATCATATTGTCTATTTAACATTTTAATTATTCTGCTATAACCACTATTGCATCCAGTTCTTCAATATTGTTTGTTATTTTTTTATCCCTATTTTGCTTAAATATTATTGTCAAATTTTTATCTTTTAATGTATCCGGAGATGTCTTCATTATTGCTTTTCCATTATAAATTACAACCGCTTTTTGAACATTTATCAATTTTCTGACAGGAGTTTTCTTTATTTGTTGTGTTGCAGTGTCTGTAGTCGTTATTGGAGCTACCGGCTGTAATCTGTTTGTGTTTGAATTGTATTCATATATATTTTTAATGAGCACAGGTTTTATAGACTCTTTTTTCTGATTATTATTGTTATTATTGGCATTATTATTACTGTTATTGTTATTGTTGGCGTTATTTCCATTGTTATTGTTATTATCTGATGATGTGTACTCTCCAACTCCTTTTGCCACTATCAAGTTTTGTGAATTTACTTGAACATAACCTTGAGTTTTTATGAAATTTATGGATACCGCTACATCATCTTTTGTTACAACATAGACTTGTCTGTTAAAATAATCAGGTCTTATTCCGAAAGCATTAAGAGCGTATTGTTTTTGTCTTATTTCATCTATTGTAAGTGCTTTGTTGTTGTCAAAGTCATATACTTGAGTTTGCTCTGTAAAGTTTATCCTCGGTGTAGTCTTTCCTTCTGATAATCTGTTCCAAACTCCGCCTTGCCACATAAAGTAGTGATTAACTTTTCGTCCGTTTTCTATGTCATTGCCTAATAATACTGAATAATCAAACACATCTCTTAAAGTTCCTCTGTATATTTTGTATGGATAGTTCTCGGATTTATCTATATTAAGAGTTGCTCCTGTTTGCACTATTATCTGAGCAGTTTTCAAAAGATTGGTTTCTATATTGCTGTTTATATTCTTTTCTAAATTTCCACTTTTTACAATATTGCCGTCTTTTATTATTATTGTTGAATCATCAAATTTTACAAGATTTCCATCTATCTGTAAAGTATTTTGTGAATAATCTATATTGGTAATACTGCTGTCAAATTTTAGAGAATCTCCTAATCTTATCTTTCCTTGCTCTATTGTAGGTATACCTTGATTTTTTGCTAAAACTGCATATATCTCCTGATTATTGTAATTTTTCAGTTTGTTATTCACTTTTGCAGAATTGGCATATATATTTCCTCTTATTTTTACATTTTCATATGCTTTTGCATCTTCCTTTGTATCTACCCATTGTCCATTTTGTAATTCTTTTGTATCTTTCAATGTGATTGATTTTGAAGCTGTCGAATACGGTCCTACTTTTGCTTTTATTATTCTGTCTGCCTGCCTTTGATTGCCTTCTATTTCTATTTTTGAAGGTATATTTGAATATATATCATCAAAAAAGAACTTTAATCTATCTCCATCTTTTATTTGTCTATAATCAGTTATTTCTCCATTTTTCATTATAAGTGTATCTGAACTTATACTGTATGTCTTATTATTGGTAAGTGTTATACTGCTGTCATTCACATCCAAAACAATTCCACTGCTTAGTTGTGATTCAGGAGGTACATATGAATTGAGTTCTTCTTCTACAGGAACATAACCTTTTATAAACGTAACTACTCCGTTTCTAACTGTAAGGCTGACATCTTGACCATAGCTGAGTTGGTCTTTGTCTACAGGTTTTTCTACACTTATATTATCTCCTATCTCTCCATTTACTTGTAAAATTTTAACATTAGGATGTAGTTTATACAAATGTGCTTTATTATCATAATCCTTTATTTTGATTATATCGGTTGTATTTTCAGCTACTTTGTCATCTTTTTCAGATGAATCGTCAGATAAAAGCTGTTTATCTTCTTTCATTATACTTTCAAAAACGCCTACAACTTCAGATGTCGGCACATTAAACTGCTCTACATATATTATATTGTTGTTTTTTGCATAAATGTTTATCTGACTTTGTTCCCATATGTTATTTACGTCTGTTGTAAATCCTGACGGTGTAAGTATAGGTATATCTTTTTGACTTATTATATTCAAATATGATACAACTGTGGAATCATAACTGTTGTCATCCACTATCTTATCAACCTGATTTTCTGCATATTCAGGTTTTTCAACAGTATTGGAATTATTTTTATTATTAGAATTTCTTTTTGTATCTTGAGAATCTTTTTTTATTACTATATTTCTGTCAAGTTTAACCGTTATCAACGATTTATTCTTGCCATCTTCCACTATCTGAGATTTACTTAACACTTGACCTGAATATATTGATATATTTTCTTTATTTAATAAATCTTGCTTGTTGTCATAAATCATATTCGCCAAATCTAATCTTGTTGCAATTTTATTTGTAGGCGAAGCATATTTTATCTCTTTGTTCATAATTTTTGAAAAATAATTGTTGAGTTGACGCATTGTTGTCTTGTTTTCAAAAAATTTTTCATTTTCCTTTTTGCTTAATTCTTCTTCAGTTATAAAGCCTTGTTCTATCGCTTTTGCTTTATACGTTTCTTGTAAATTATCGGTGTTCGTTATATCTTTATCAGTGCCTGAAAGTGCAGTAAGTGCAATTATTGTATCAAGATTTGTCAATTGTCTGCTTGGATATATTTTATTGTTTTGCGGTTTAAATGCTTTTAATCTTGATGCCAATACCATTTGTCTTAAATTTCTACCTGCATCAGTTATCTTATTATCCTCTTGTATTTCTTGCGGATTTGTAGTACCTCTTAATACAGGATAATTACCGTATGAAATAGGCTGTTCTGCATAGATATTCAATATTGAGCTTGCAATCATAATAAGTGCCGTTATGAAAAGGCAAAGACCTTTTAAGGTCTTCGCTTTATTTATTTCCAAGTAGTACATAATATCCTCCTTGTGTTACACCGGAATCTGCATATTGCTCTAATGAATTTGATTTTTCATTATATTTTGCAAGTGTGCTTGCACCTGTTTGTTTGCTCGGTATAAGTGTCATGTTTAACGGTGCATTTGTAAATTTAATTGGAACTGTTTTTTTAGGTTCTTCCAATTCAAAATCTATCTTGTGGACTTGTGTTATTCTCTTTTTATTTTTCGGTATGACTTTGCTTACATATGTGTTTAGCTTGTTGTCATTATTTTGCAATTTTATTACAACTACTGCATTATCACTTGCAGAAGTAACCTGATTTAATGAAAAAGCTTTAAACGGCACTGCAAGTCTCATATTTTTATCTACTATCTGTATGTTTGCGTTTGGAGCTAATTTTATCTGTGATGCTGATATTCTTATCTCTTTTTTTGCAACATTTTGATAACTGCTCAAATCTATTACATTTTCTTTTGTTCCTACTGTATATTTGAGAGTATCTCCTGCTACAATTTTTGTACCTTCCTGTCTTACTTGTGTATTTGCTCTTTCAAGTTCTTTTTCTTTTTCATTATTTTTGTAATCATCTTCTTTTTTCAGTGTTCTTACTGTTGCATATCCGAAGTCTTCAGCCTCGCCGAATTTATTCATAACTCTTACTTTGAATTGATAATTGGTATCCGGTTTCAAATCTTTTACAGTAAAAGTATATTTCAAGTCTGATGCGTCTGCATTTGCAGGTAAATCTCCAACATGAGCATAATCGTTTGAACTTCCGTACTCTTTTGCATATATCTCAAATCTTGTAGCTTTATTTCTATCATCCTTTTTCAAATTCCAAGATAAGCCTACTGTATTTCCATATCCGGGAGTAGCTATAACTACAGGAGCTTGTGGAACAGGAAGTTTAATATCCGCCGGAACCTCAGGTGATATACCGCCATCTTCATTTATCACTACTATATTTTTTGATACCATACTTTCCATTTGTTCAAATGTTATTTGTGGAACAGTTATTGTAAATGATGTTGTACTGTTTTTATTTTTATCGGTCTTATTGTTACCGTTATTTGATGAGCTTGAATTATCTTTTCCAACTGATATTTCCAAGCCTTTTACTTTACCATCTTTATCTTTTTCAAGTTCTACATATTGGTTTGAACCGTCAGATTTTACTCCGAGCATCAATTCATTTTCTTTGTTGTCTTTATTTTTATCTACTTTTATTATCTTACTGCCTATCATTACTTTTGAAGGTTTATAAAAGTTTTTACCGATTACGGTGACTGTCACATCATCGTTATCTTCTCCTTTTTCTGCAAAGAATTTAAAATTACCTTCCATTTTTTCAATAATAGGTTGTGAAATATACTTAAACTCAATGCCTTCAGATTTACCTTCATCAGCGTTTTTTACAACAACTGTTGATTTGTCATCTATCATATTGACTGCCGGTGTAATGGCTTCTAAACCTGCTATTTCACCCTTCTCATTTTTTAATATCTTTGATACTTTTCCTTTTACTCCTGCAAAATATACTTCTATATCTCCTTTTGTACCGAATTCGTCTATATCTTTGAAATTAGTACCTGTTATAGTCACTTTTGTACCTCCGGTTTGAGGTCCTTTTTTCGGAGTTACACTTTCTATTACAGGTTTAGATCCTGCCTGTATATACATAAAATAAACCGGAGGATTTGCTTTATTTGAGTATCCTGTACCTTCTTTTGTGACTACCGTTATAGGTAACGGCTTTCCTACATCATCTATACTGCCTTGTGGTACTTTTATCTTCAATTTTGTATAATCTGATGAGACGCTTATAACTTCCGCTTCTTTATTCCCTACTAACACTTTTTCTATATCTTTAAAATTTTTACCTGTTACAGTTATCTCGGTATCTGATGTATAATCGCTTGTATACACTTTTGATTTTACGGTTTTTCCTTCTATTGTAACATCTCTGTCTTTACTTCCGTCTATATCTGTAATTTCAGGACCGTTAAGACCTCCATGGAATATAAACGGTGCTGTTGCTGATGATCCGTCAGCATTTATAAGCGTGATGGTAGTTTTTTCCGATTTGTCGTTATACGGTGTTTCTATTGTAAGCTGTGAATCTCCGCTTGTAGAATCCTGTTTGAAATTCGCTAATTTCCCAAGTCCTCTTCTTACTATCAAAGTATTTATATTAGGTGCTTTATTTTCTGCATATATTTCCATATATTCCGTATTGAGCTGAGATATAAGCTCCGGATTCTTAGTTATCTCGGTTGAGTGATATGCAGGATTTTTCCAATTAAGCCCTACTACAATCTTGTCTCCTATTGCCCCTAATCTTGCTTTACCGCCTGTTGTGCCTTGTGTATCCGTCATAAGCACCAATGTACCGTCAGGTTTCTTGTAATATATTTCTATGTTTTGGTTTGTATTAGGTATATATTTTACTACTATTTTTTCTACTTCTTTAGTTGTTTCTATCTGCATTTCAGTAGAACTTAATTCTTTTTCATATTTTTTATTTCCAAATGCTATTACAAGCCCTTCTTTATTAATTTCTTTTGCTACAACTGTTATAGTATCGTGAAATCTTGATGCCTGCAATATTGAAGCTTTTTCGTTTATACTCGGATTATTTTTATTATATATAAAGCCTTTTTCTTTTATTGCTTTTGCTCCGTCAGGATTTTGCACCAACAGATCTACCGAACCGTCAGAGTTTATACCTATCGTAGGCTGTTTAGGCACCTTTACTTTTATCCATTCAAGCTCGGCTCTGCCTTGTGCGTCTGTTTGCGGTGAGCCGTCCGGTTTTAAGTTCTTTGCACCGAAAGCTACCGGTGTTTCCGCCAATTTATAGCCGAACATCACTTTAGGCAATACGAAATTTCCGTTCGGATCAGTTTCCAATCTGAAGTTACTACCCCTTAATATTATATACTCTCCTTCTACACCTTTATTTGCATTTGCATTTTTAGGATCTGTAGAATATTTTTCATTATAAACTTGTGTTATTTCCACTTTGTAATTTGGATTTAAGTATATAAATCCGTCATTTATCGTATCTGTTGATTTGTTTACTTTATTTTGTATTGTAACAGGTACTGTGTATGAGCCTACTTTATCCGATAATGATTTTGGAAATTCAAAATCTTTTAATGGAGGAACTTTAACATAAACTTCTTTGTTGTCTATGTCATAGCCTATAACTTCCGCTTTTTGTGAGCCTATATATACGTCTACCCCGCCTTTAAAGTTGGTTTGTATTCCGTCTTTTATTCCTGCTGTTATAGTGGTTATTATTCCGCCTTTAATATCATCTACATTCGGGCTTATCGTTCCTATTTTTGTCTTATCTATTGTATCTACTATTTTAAATACTTTTGCTATACTGCTCTCGCTGCCATCCGGATTTTTTATCTGTATGTTGTATTCCCCTTCTTTCAAAGCATCATCTTGCGGTATTTTTAAATATATAGTATTCGCATCTACAACATACACATATTTACCTGGTAAATTTACCAATTCTGCCGGTACATCTTTATCTGATTGTTTAAAATTTTTAAAGGTATCACTTTGCTGATATACCACTTTTCCAGCACCGTCTTTAGTATATCCGTTGAAGATTTCATTTATATCAATACCGTTCCATAATACTTTTGAGCCTATTCTTTCCGCTTCGTTAGAAGAAGTTTCTACAGGAGGCTTAAAGCTGACTTCATTGGCTTGATCATCTCTTTTTATAACTACTATTGTCCCTTTATCCCCTTCTTCAGGTATAAGTTTTTTTATTTCAGGACCTCTTACATTATCAAAAATTATTTGATATGAGTCCATAAGACCTTCCGGAATTATCACTTGCAATCTTGATTTTCCTACAAAACCTTTAGGAACAGTTACTGATATTACTGTTTCTTCACCGTCCAACTTTGTTGATTTTATATTCTTGGATATGTCCAAACCGTCTACGGTAACTATTAATTTTTTTGCGTCTGATATTCCTGCAACTGCTTTTACTCTTATTTCTATTGTTGTTTCAGCATCTGACGGAAGTTTCTTAAGGGGAGCTCCATTTGATGTTATCTGTGTTATAACCGGTTGTTTGCTGTTTACATCCGTATATGAAGTTTCAACAGGTCTTCTGAATTGAAATTTTGATCCTGTCGCATTTGTAGTGTTATGATTTCCTGATGGATTCGTTACTTGTATTATACCTTCTAAATTTTTATATCCTCCGGGTTGTTCCTGTGAGCTTCCGATTAATTGTCTCAAATCATATTTTCCGTTTGCAGGCGGTATTATAGATACAACTAATGTCTTACCTACTTTATTATATATACCGTCTATAGGATTGCCTTTATCATCAAGTACTTTTGTATCATCATCTGCTGTAGACGATGTTACAGGTAAAACTGTGTTATCAGGCAATACGAATTTCACTTCAGGAAATTTCATCTTTCCGTCCGCACCTTTATATGCTTCTAATTTATCCCCTGTTATCCTTAACATCAATGGTTTAACTCCATCTGTACCACCAACAGGAGGTTCGTCTTCTTCGCCACTGTCATTGAAAAAACCATATTCAAGCTCAACTTTATCAACTACCGGCGTAGGATTTTTTTCGTTATATGTGAACGATTTATATCTTGCCGCTTCAGGAACGGTTATTTCACTTCCGTCATCAAAAGTAAATATAGTATCCATTTCCAATATTACATCTTGCGGCCCTCCGGTAGAGGCATTTGTAGTTGTAACTACCAAACCGTCAGTTCCGTTTCCTGCCAAGAAGTGATATTTCCCATATTCTATACCTCCTTGAGCAACTCCAGGTCCCGGAGTTTGTGTAGGAGTGAATATCTGTCCGGAGTTGGCATTTGTCATTGATGCTATTCTCACCTTTATTTTTCTTTTTACACCTGATACTATTTTATCTCCATATTTAAGATTGGTTCCTCCCGGTACTGAATATCCTACAACAAGTGTATCATTATCTTCTACTGTGGCATTTCCTCCGGGTAACAGTCTAAAATTGTTAGGTATTTTTATCCCCGGTGTATTTACATTTAAAAGATTTTTACCTGTTATCAATACATCAGTTCCACCTGTATCAGGACCTTCTGCAGGGGATATACCTGTTATCTGCGGTGCAGGATTGGATGTACTGAATGTAAATGCTCTTGCTTTTACACCTTCTGATGAAACATTTCCTTTATCTTTAACAACCAAATCCCATACAGACGGAGCAGGTCTTGTACCTGTAGGTGTCCATCCTTCTATAGCCACTACATCACTTGAGGTATTTTCGGGGTCTTCATATACGAGTTTTACATCCGTTAATTTTAAATTTTCTTCCTTACCGTTAACTTCTCTTCTCAAATATAATTCATTATTTGAGTTAAATATTCTTTTAAGCAAATTGCCTGAAGCGTCTCTTGCTCTTACAGTTATCTTGCTCGGTGTAGAGTGAGGACCTTCTGACGGCAATACTTCAAGATTGTCCATACCTACCAATTTTTCAAAAACAAGTATTTTATTAAGATATTCCGCCGTAAATTGTATAGCCGGTTTTATAGTTCCTGTTGTATTGGATGTTGTATCAACTTTTATAAATTGTATTTTTTCATCTTTATTAAGTGTACCTTTTATTAATTTATCTATAGTTATTGTATTTCCTGACGCATCTACCTGCATTTCACCCGTTGTCGCCTGATGTGATGCGCCTGCAATTACAGTATTTACCACTCCATTAAAATTCTTTCCTTTTATAGTGAGCTTTTGTCCAACATAGTTTCTTTTATTATCCAAACTTCCGGACATTGAAGGCAAATTATTTATTTGCACATCAAATTCATAAGAGTTTGTGGGTAATGATTTTGTATTAATTGTTATAGTATTTTTTGCGTTCGTATCTATATTTAAAGTTGCAAAATCTCCCTCTTTAGGTGCAACTATGGTTATTAAAGAATCTGTAACATTTACTTTTACTCCTTGAGTTACTGCAAGTCCCTGCATTAATGATTTAGGCTCTGAACCGGAGCCAATAAGTATATCTTTTATTACACTTTCTTCTTTTGTTCCACTTAGCATTTGTAAAAAATTGGTTCCTTTTATTACCACTCTGACACTGGTATTTCCGGAATCATTTGTCTGAATGTAGTCGAAACTTTTAATTGTTATGTTCACAGGTGCTGCAAATACTTCAAAAACTTCTTTAGGTATCAGCGTAAATACCAATATAAATGATAGTATAAACGCTAAACATCTCTTAAATTTAATCAAAACTTTTCCCCCTTAAAATCTGTATTTTGCAAAACAAAATAATATGTTTTAATATTTTATGCTTAAATCAATTTTATTTGCCGAATAATATGAAAAACTATATTATTTATTATATCATAAATATAAAAAATAATTTATATGTTTCACTTAATTTTTATCGTAATTTTATATCATTTTATTAAAAAAATGATATCCTTTTTAATCTATTGTAATATCTTTGTAATTCAAATGCAACAAAAAAATAGTATAATGATTACTAAATTAAATTCCAATTGTTATTTTATTTATATTTTTTGTGAAAATTTAAAAATAAATATTTATAAATAACAATTTGTAAAATTATATAATACAGCAGGAGGTAATTTATGAAATTCAAATTTTTAAAAAATGTCGCTCTTTGCGGATTGTTGATAGGCTTAACTTCTTTCAATTCTTCATATGCCGCAAGTGTGCCGATAACTCAACAAGCATATTATGATACTTTTACTTTTAAGGTTAACAGTATAGTTCAATATATAAGCGACATAACTAAGAAACCTTTTATAGCCAATTCAAGAGTATATGTGCCTATATCCACTTTGAGCGATCTTGGTATTGCCAATGTACAATGGATACCTCAAAATGCCGGTATGCCTGCCGAACTTAGAGTTATGCCTGCACAAGCTGCGGAAGATAAGAGTGCTTATTATGAGCAAAAATTAAATGAGCTTGCTACTCAAATAGCTCAAAAAGATGTAAAAATAAAAGAGCTTGAAGAAAATGTAAAAAAACTTACAGATGAAAACAGCGATTTGAAGAAAAAATCTGACAGCAGATCAACTCCGTCTTCAGATGACAGAGATATAAAAAACAAAGTATATGATTTACAATCTGATATAAGCAGAGACAGAGACTACGACAGAATTACCATAAACAGAAAAGACTTTAATGTAAGCTACAGTTTCAGATACAAAAGAGATTTTGAAGCGGAAGTATATATAAAAGGACTTTCCAATGATGATATAACGGCATTAAAAGATAATGACAGACAATTGACACGTCTTCTTGAAGATGTAGGTAAGGAAATAACAAGAAAAGATCCGTTCAAAAACGTAAATGTTTACTTCACGATATATGATGAATCAAACAACAGCAAACAATTAGGTTCTTTTGATTACAAAGATGACAGGCTTAGAGGAAACCTTTCAAGATAACAAATATAAGCACTTGTCAGTTTAGTCTTTTTCAACCCTCCCCTCGCATCATAGCGAGGGAAATTTTATATAAAAATA
>NZ_JH414560.1 GCF_000238115.1 Peptoanaerobacter stomatis
TAATAATAATAATAATAATATATATATNTNTTTTTTATTATATGCCTTATTTAATACTAATCTTGCCCTAAATAGATACCATATTCAAATCCCTTAAATTTATATATTTAAGCATATATTTTTTGAAAGAGATTATATCAATTAATTATAATTTCAAAAATTATATAAAGCACTCCATATATGACCACTTGATGAAGTACATAGATAAGCAGGCTGTGCCTGCCCATAACACATATAAAACTCAATATTTTATTTTTTCTGAAAATCTTGTTCAGCTCTATTTTTTCTTTACATTCCAATTCATATTTTATTTCATTTTTGTAATCATCCGTTTTAATTTCAAAAATTTTTTCAGTATTTATATCTTTATAAAACTTACCTATAAAATAGCCTGTAAATGACAAAAATATCCATGGAATTATAGGGAAATAATCAGCAGAGTAAAAATCATCTCTTGGAAATCCATATATAAATGAAAGCGGAAGTTTTTGCATAAAATTATATATACCTACATAAATGTCGCTTTTCAAAAAATATTTACTCTTTAAAACTATGAATATACTAAGCGTTATCAGCGAAAATATCGCATATTCAATATTTATTTTATTTCCAAACTTTTTAAAAGACTTGTAATTCGTTTCATTTTGAAATCTATTTTTACTGCAATTTTTATGGCTGTTTGTACTTTTATCTTCTATTTTTTTCACAAAGAATATTGCAAGCATAGAAAAAGCTAAGAAATGTATAATACCGAATTTAATTGCAAACTCGTCGGACACAAGAGTTGTCACAACGGTTATAATTATTGATATTATACTCAGCTTAACAGCATTTCTTAGCAATTTTTTACTAAAGTTGGTTGAAAATCCCGATAAAAATATAAAGCTCATACATATGTATTGCTGATAAAAATACCATGAATTAGTAGAAAAAAACGGCATATTAACAGAAAATACATATTTTAAATCATACAGCGTGTGATAGATAATCATATGAATTATAGTAAAGCCGCGCAAAAAGTCTATAATATAAATTCTATTAGACATAAACTCTCCAATTTATGCTATTATCTAATCTAAATAGCTCTTAGTATTACATCATTATATCAAGCAACATTCCTCTTATATCGTCCATTTTTTTCAATATTCCCATATGATCTATCTGTCCGTTGATAAAATCTTTTGTAAGACTCTCAAGCTCTCTATCTACTGTTTTTACTATGGAATAATTTCTATATCTTCCTTTTCTGTCGAGAAAGTTTTCGTTGCTGAATTGATGAGAGTTTTGTGTAGCTACATTTAAAAACTCTTTTACCAATTTTTTGTATTCCAATATATCTTTTAAATAAACTTTATCTCCTATTTTGTCTGATTGCACAGTTATTTTCTCAAATATGTTTTCAAGCTCTTCTTTTACGGACTCTGATTTTATTTTGTCGAATTTTTCCATAAACTCAGTTCTTGATTTTTTCTTCGGATTTATTTTATCTAAGTTTTGTAATTCTTCTACTTCTCCTATTTTTAAACTTTTTAAGATATTTGTATTTTTTTGTACTTGAGAAACCGCATTATTATTTACTTGATTTGTAATTTCCATAATATCCTCCATATATAATATATGAAAATTTTTATTAAATTTATATATCTTATTTATTGATATTAAAATATATTTTATTATATTTAAGCATTATTTTATTATATCGGATTATTTAAAAATTATTTTTAGTAAATTAAAATAATAATTTGGTATTTGAAAAATATAAATTATAATATTTTGACCTTTTACAGTATTTTTTATATTTGAGTAAAATTATATTAAATTACTTTTTTTAAACTTTCCTGATAGTCTCTTTTCACTTCTTCCAAAAGATTTTTGTCTAATATAAGTTCTAAAGCCGTATAAGCCAACGCTTTTGAGCAAAATCTTATAGATTCCAAGCCGTATTCACTGCAAGCTGCCTGCCTAAAACCTTCTGTATGCCCTACTATTTTGTCTAAAGATATTCTAAAACTTGGTTGTATTGTAGGCACTACATATGATACGTTTCCTACATCTGATGAGCCTATACTTTTCTTGCCGAAATGGTCTATTTCATAACCCAAGTCTTCTACATTTTTGGCATATATTTCATCTAATGTCCTTGTCATTACCATATCGTCCACGCTGTTTTCTTCTTGTATCAATTCTCCTCTTGCTCCTGTTTGAAGTCCGGCACCTTTTACTATATTGTCAAATTTTATTCTCAATTCTTCTACTTGTTTTTTTGTATTTGCTCTTAGATAAAACTTAGCTTCTGCAAATTCCGGTACTATATTGGGCGCATCTCCTCCTGAGGTAATTATACCATGTATTCTTACATCAGGTGTAACGTGTTGGCGGAGTGCATTTACACCGTTAAATACTTGTATTACTGCGTCAAGTGCATTTATTCCTTGCTCAGGCGATGCCGCTGAGTGTGCAGGTTTTCCGAAAAATCTTACTGTAAGAGGAATTATTGCAAGGAGATTGCTGCTCACAGCATTTCTGTCGGCAGGATGAGCACAAAGAGCTATGTCTACATCTTTAAAAAATCCTTCTCGTACAAAACTGCACTTTGCACTGCTGTTTTCTCCGCCTTCTTCTCCCGGAGTTCCATATACTCTTACTTCTCCGCCCACTTCATCAATGACGCTTTTAAGCCCTGCCGCCGCCAAACTGCTGTTCGCTGCGAACAAATTATGTCCGCAAGCATGTCCTATGCCTACAAGTGCATCATATTCAGCTAAAAAAGCTATCACAGGTCCTTTTTTTCTTGATTTATATGTTGCGGTAAATCCTGTTCTGTGTCCTGCAACATCTACTTTTATATCAAAACCTTCTGCTCTTAATTTTTCTGACAGCAATTTGCAAGCTTCAAATTCATAGTTGCTGACTTCCGGCTTATCATGAATTTTAATGGCTATTTGCTTATATTCATCTATATGTTCATCTATAAATTTGCTTATTTTTTCTTTATAACTCATATTTATCGCCTTTCTTTTTTCGAAGAATAATACATTAATAATATCGCTTTGTAAAATGCATTGCACTAAATTTAATTTTAAACAATTAATTATATTTGTCAATTATCTATAGTTGATATAGTTGATAAGCACACCTCATTTTACCATACAGGTATTGTTTGACCGCCGTATTGTCTATCAAGCGCTTCTTTTGTAGCATCTGTTTGATATTCTTTTACTATAAGTTTAAAATCTTCTTTTTCGACATCTTCTTTTCTTGCTGCAATTATATTCCATAAGTGAAAATGTCTTATTGACATTTTTTATTTTAATCATTGACTTGCTCCTCTAATACAAATTAATCTCTCCTAAACTGATTAAGTATAATCAAAATTTATAACTAAAATTTAAGTATGTGTATATTATAATTTTTTATTTCAAAAATCCAACACAAATATAGTAATTCTAACATATGTCATATTTATTATCAGCTATAAATAAAACTTATAGCATTCCATTATATTAGCGTCTTAAATTTATAATTGCAAAAAAACAACAAAAAATGATATACTTAAAATATTATGTTAAAAAATTTTTAATTTTTCATTATATTTATAGTACAATACTAAACACTAATTAAAAGTACATTAAATTATGCAGTTAAAGATTTATATTTTTTAAGTGGCAAATTATATAAAGCTTAGATATTTCATAATTTGTAATAGTGTTTAGCATAAATATTCGTTTGAGAGGTTGAAAAGTGAAAAAATTCAAGTTAAATCTATTTTTATCCATTTTTATATTTGCTTTTACTTTACAAAGCGTAAATATTTTTGCAGATGATATAAAGTTTTCCAATTTTCCTGTTATAGCAGGTGGAGCAGGAGCTGTTATGGACTTTGACAGCGGTGCTGTCTTATGGAGTAAAGACGGTGATTCTCAAAGGACAATAGCATCAATGACCAAAGTTTTAGCTGTAGCCGTAGCTTTTGATGAAATAAAAGCAGGCAATCTTCATATGGATGATAAAGTTGTTATAAGTGCAAATGCAGCAGCTATTTCAAACAATCCTATGTGGTCCGGACACGAAAGTTTTAAAGCAGGAGAAATACAAACAGTCAGAGATTTATTGAATAACGCTGTTGTATTTTCAGGAAATGCGTCTATAGTAGCCATAGGTGAACATATTTCAGGCTCTACAGCAGAGTTTGCAACAAAAATGAATGCTTTAGCAGAAAAAATAGGAATGAACGGATATTTTGTAGATCCTGCAGGTATGAGCGAAAATAATACAACTACTGCAAAATCTATGTTAAAACTCGGAAAATACATCTACGAAAACTATGAAAACGAAATAAAAAGTATGACTATGCTCAGTAGCGTATATGTACACGGCATTTTAAAAAAATCTACCAATATGCTTTTAAATAACGGATATTCCGGAATAGAAGGATTAAAGACAGGTACGTACAGCTCTTACAATGCCAATTTTATAGGAGTCGCAAAGAGAGGAGATAAAAGACTGATTGCAGTAACAATAAATACCCCTACTGCCAACAGATTTTCAGATATAACCTCTATGTTTGAGTTCGGATGGAAAAATGATTTTAATCAATATTGGAAAAATGACAGCAGATTGACTGAAACACAAATATCGTCAGATAAAAAAATCCTTTAAACGGAGATAAATTTAAAATTACTTTGATGAATAAAAAGCTGAAAAATATAAACAACTTTACAGGAAAGGTCAGATGGTTTATAAACGGTGAGCCGTACCTTGCAAACAGCATAAGAGATATGAATTATTCCAACCTCGGTCAAATAGAGGTATCAAAAAATGATGATGAACCTATGAGAATAACAGCTCAACTGTGGTTCGGCAACGAAATGTATGACAGCTATTCTATGATTTTCCAAGATGGTATCAATGAAACTCAAAATGATATGGCTGAAACTGTAACAGATAATATAGATTTATATGAGAATCCAATACAAAGCTCTAAATATAATATTAACCTATAATTAAAAATATCAACTAATGAAATAATTATATAATAAAAATTCCATTATCCTATTAACTTTTAGTATAAACTACAAAAAACAGTAAAATCGCAATTTACTGTTTTTTGCATTTGTGATGACTATATTCAGTAGTTTCTCTAAAATATTATAAAATTATCACTTACCCCTATGTTTTTGTTTGCGTTTTTCCTGTTTTAGTTCAAATTTTTTCTGTTTTTCTAACTCCTTATTTTGTTTACTGTACGCTTTTCTTTCCATTTTCATTTCTTCTCTTTGTTGTTGTAATGCTATTTGCGATTTTGAACTTGTTCCTGATTGTTTAATCTTATTTCTTACTTCTCTTTGCAATCTTTTTGGATTAGAATGTTCTGCCTTAATATCAGTTTCTACTTCTGAACTGAATTTCAATTTGCTATAATTTTTCAAAATGAATTCATATACTTCACAATCTTTAGGTTCTGCTCCGAATACAATTTTACATACAGAAAGTTTATTTTTTTCTATATGCTCAAAAACACCTGCCCAAAAAGGATTATCAAAAAATATTGTTAATTTATCTGTTATTTTTTCCATAACAGTCCCTCCTTAATAATTTTTATCAAAGAACGGACAACCCCGGAGGGGGAAGGTTACTTACCTAAATATCATTTAGACGACTGGGCTACCTACCAGTTCTAATACATTTATTATAAATGTATATTGCGTTTTTATCTTTGAATTAATACTAAACACTATTTAAATTTTGAACATTATATAAAAAATAGATAATAGCTATACCATTTTTTAATTTATTTTACAGGTTTTCTATGGACAAATTTGCCATAGCCTTTTTCACCTTTGAAATGACCGTCTTGATATACAATCTTACCTCTTGACAAGACACAATCAATCTTACAGCTTACTTCAAAATCTTCATACGGTGTATAGTCGCAAGCTGAGTGTAAATTCACTTGCTTAAGCTTTTCCGATACTTTATCGTCTATTATCATTATATCTGCATCTGCATTTGGCATTATCGTACCTTTTTGCGGATACATTCCGAATATTCTTGCAGGATTTTCGCACATAAGCTCTACAAATTTGTTCACAGAGATTCTATTTTTGCCGACTCCATATGTGAATATAAGTCTTACTCTTTCTTCCACTCCCGCTACTCCTCCGGGAGCTTTTGTAAAATTACCTTTACCTTCCAATTTTTCTGAAAAATAAAACGGACAATGGTCTGTCGCTATAACATCGACTGTACCGTCTTGCAGCGCTGTCCAAAGAACCTCGTTATCCTCTTTTTTCCTAAGCGGTGGAGCCATAATGTATTTAAGTCCCTCATCATTTTCTTTTTTGTAGCAATCGTCTGTTAAAAGTAAATATTGCGGACAAGTTTCGACTTTTAAATTTTTAAGCCCTTTTTGTCTTGCCAATTTTATCTGATCTATAGATTCTTTAGCTGAGGTATGCACTATATAAAGGTTGCTGTCATCTGCAAGCTCGGATAATTGTATCAACCTTCCCACTGTTTCACTTTCTGCATTATTAGGCCTGCTTAGTGCGTGATATATAGGCTCTGTTTTCCCCTCTTGGACAAATTTTTTTTGAAGATAATTAGTTATCTCGTGATTCTCACAGTGTACTGTCAATACTCCGCCTGTTTTTTTCATACTTTGCAAAATTCTGTAAAATCCTTCGTCTGTAGTGGGAAAACCGTATGTGCTGTATGCTTTGAAACTTATTATACCCTCGTTTTCTACAATATTTTCAAGTTCTTTTATTATTTCGTCATCCACGTGTTGAATAACTCCATGGAAAGAATAATCTATTGCTGATTTTTCTGCAAGCTCCTTGTATCTGTCTATGCTGTAATGCAAGTTACAACCGGCAGGCCCGAATGCTATATGATCTATAATCGTAGTTGTACCTCCGCAAGCCGCTGCAACAGTACCTGTATAAAAATCGTCTACACTTGTAAATTTTTCCGATTGTCTAAGCTCCATATGTGTGTGTGCATCTATTGCTCCCGGCATTACATATTTGCCGGTTGCATCTATCACCACATCTGCAATTTTTTCGTCAAACTTACCTATAGCTTTTATAATTTCATCTTCTATAAGTATATCGGATACAAACATTTCACTTGAAGTCACTACATTTCCGTTTTTAATTAAAGTCAGCATAATTATCTCCTGTATCTTTATAAATTTTAATTATAAATAAAATTTTCAATCTATGATATAATATTATTATAGATATTTTATAAAAATTTTCAAGACGATTATTTTTATTTGTTAAGCAATATCATTTTATTTACATAGGGGGTAGTTATGAGCGAAAATTTAAAGGAAAGTTTGATAGATTTCCTGTCAAAAAAAAGATACACATCCTCAAGATTTTGATGAAATATGTGCTTTTTTTCAAGATATACAAGCAGATGAAGTACAAAATATATTGGACGAAATGGTAGAAGACGGTCTTGTAGTCAAAACTCCTAAAAAGCAAAAATACACCGTACCGGAAAAATTGGGTATGAAAGCTGGTATAGTGCTTATGACACAAAAAGGCTTTGCGTTCATAAGACCGTCACTTGACGAAAGAGATATATTTGTATCAAGAGCCGACTTAATGGGCGCAATGGACAAAGATAAGGTATTAATCGAAATCACAAGACCGCAAAAAGACGAACAGAAAGCTGAAGGAAAAGTGGTACAGATATTACAAAGAAATATAGACACTGTAATAGGCAGATACCAAAGACAAAAAGACTACGGTTTTGTTATACCGCTAAGCAGAAAGATAACATCAGATATATACATACCTAAAAAATATGAAAACGGTGCAAGAGAAGGCGATACAGTAGAATGTGAAATATATCAGTATGCTCAAAGCGAAAAAAAAGCGGAAGGTAAAATAATAAAAATAATAGCTGATAAAAATGACAAAGATGTATATTTCAAAGCCATATTTGCAGAAAATAAATTGAGCGAGAATTTCCCTGCAAAAGTTTTAAAAGAAGTAAGTAGAATACCTGAAGATATAAATATGAGTAAAGTTCAAAATAGGCTTGATTTGAGAGATGAGTTCATATTCACAATAGACGGTTGGGACGCAAAAGATTTGGACGATGCAATATCCATATCAAAACTTCAAAACGGCAATTACTCGCTCGGTGTACATATAGCAGACGTATCTGAATATGTAACTGAAAATACCGCCCTCGATTCAGAGGCGTTTAGACGTGGCACATCTGTATATTTAGTGGACACTGTAGTGCCTATGCTTCCGGAAAAATTATCAAACGGAGTCTGCTCACTTCATCCGAACGTTGACAGATTGGCACTGTCTTGCATAATGGAAATAGATAGCAAAGGCAAAGTAGTAAATCATAAAATACAAAAAAGTATAATAAACTCACACGCAAGATTGGTATATACAGAAGTATCCGATTTTTTGGAAAACGGAGATGAAACCGTATTAAAAAAAGGTGAAATTTTAAGAGAAGTTCTCACTTTGAGCGATGAACTTGCAAGGCTACTAAGAGAACACAGATTTGCAAGAGGAGCAATGGATTTTAATTTTCCTGAAAGCTCTATAGAAATGGACGAAAATAAAAATGTAATAGACATAAGACCGGAAGAGAGAAGAATAGGAAACAAAATAATCGAAGAATTTATGCTCATAACAAACGAAACTATAGCCGAAGAATTTTATTGGGCATCTATACCGTTCGTATATAGAGTGCACGAATATCCTGACGTAGACAAACTCAGAAAACTCTTGCCGATTTTGGAAACTTACAACTATAAACTAAAGATAGATGACGATGTACACCCTAAGCAATTACAAGATTTATTAGACAACTTAAACGGAAAAAAAGAAGAGGAAGTAATATCCACACTATTGCTTCGTTCACTAAAAAAAGCAAGATACAGCCCGATATGTCTCGGCCACTTTTCACTATCGCTTAAATATTACTGCCATTTCACATCACCTATAAGAAGATACCCTGACTTGCAAATACACAGGATAATAAAAGAATATTTGGACGGCAAAATAGACGAAAGACGAGCAAAATATTTGGACGGTGTGGTGACAAAAGCGTCAGAGCAATCATCACTTATGGAGCAAATGGCGGACGATGCGGAAAGACAAGTAGACGATTTGAGAAAAGCTCAATATATGACAAAATTCGTAGGCGATACATTTGAAGGAGTTATATCCTCAGTTACAAATTTCGGCATATTCGTAAGGTTGGACAACACCGTTGAAGGCTTGGTACGATTTGTAGATATGATGGATGACCGATATGAATTTGACGAAACAAACTATGCTGTAATTGGTAAATCCACAGGCAAAAAATATACTTTGGGTGACAAAATAAAAGTAAAAGTAGTAAGAACATCGGAAGAATTCAGAGAAGTGGATTTTGCAATAGTACAATAAAGTAAATGTTTAATGTTTTAAAATTTGTGTATAATTTAATTATATAGAATTTATACCGGTTCCAAATTTTATACTGTTAATAAACTAATAGATTGCATATTATAAAAAATTATAAGACTTATAATATTTTATATTTGCACTTTAACAGTTGCCGTATTAATAATATGCTTTGATTATTAATAAATTTATTCTATAAATAAATACAAAATAAGGAGATTTAAAAATGAAAATAAGTGCAAGAAATCAATTTAAAGGAAAAGTAGTAAAAATAACAGAAGGAGCTGTTCACTCAATAGTTAAGATAGATATCGGCGGTAACGTTATAAGCTCATCTATAACAAACGAAGCTGTAAAAGAGCTTGGCCTTGCAGAAGGCAAAGAGGCATATGCAATAATAAAAGCATCTAATGTAATGGTCGGAATAGAATAATTTTAAAGGGACTGTTGAAAAATAATAAAAATCATATCAGCAGTCCCTTTTCGTTTATACTATTTTCTATACGATATTTTCACAATTTAAACATCATTTAAAAAATATTGTATTCTATCATCATATAACTTTTTATACTAAAAATATTAAATAATCATATAATTACATTACAACAAAATTATTTACAGTCAATAAAATAATACCTTCAAATACAAAACTCTCATCAGTACATATGATTATAAGTTAAATTTATTTAACTGTTCCTGAAAACATATAAAATTTGTCAGTATCTATTGATATGTCAATATTCAACATATCTTCCCAAAATTTTGTTTCAGTATTCACATCTCTAAGCGTTCTTGATATATTATTTCCGACATTTTTATGTATATTTTCTATAAAATTTCTGCTTCTTCCATGTGCTACGGTTATTCTCGCTCCTATTTTACAAACTTGTTTCAATTTAAATTTTAATTTTTCAACATCCATGATATGCGGGTAAGCATTGTACATATACACCATATCAAAATCATTTTCGTCCAGTTCCAAAACATCCATATTTTTCAATTTTATATTTGTGAACTCTCCGTATTTTTTTCTTGCTATCTCAAGCATTTTATCGGATACATCAACTCCAACTATTTCAATTGGATTATATTTAAGCAAACTGTCAAACAATACTCCTGTACCGCATCCTATATCCAAAACTTTCATATTATTTTTTATACCCGTTATTTCAAATATGGCTTTCAAAAGATCGTCGTCCGGCTTGGACTCATTATCCCAATGTGACGCTTTAATGTTAAAAAACTCTTTTATATCGTTATTTATTTGTTCCATAACTCTCCTAATTTTTTATAATAAAGCAATATTTACTATGCTGTTAATTATAATATTTTTTATTTTTATAATCAAGCCAAACCCACTTACTTATCTTTTAAATCCGACTTTTATTTTCATATTTATATTATTAATCCAAAATAAACAGTTCATAGTTTAAAAATTTATATATGAGCTTCATTGTTTTCATATTTTTTTATAGCAAACATTATAGCAGGTATAAAGATAAGCTGTATTATTATTCCAGGTAATCCTGTGATAATCGAACCTTGTATGTATACCAAAAACGGCGGAAGTTTTACAGAGAACATACTAATCAAAACAGAAACGGTTATTCCCGCCACAATTCTTCCGACTATCATAGATATAACAAGTGAAAAAACATAATTCATTTTCAATTTGACATGAAGTATTGATGCTACAAGCCCATATGCTCCAAGTTCAGCCATCATTATAGGCAACATCGGAAATGCAGGCGGCATCCCCGTCAACAAACTCGACAACAGCGGAGTTACAACACCTACAGAAAGTGCATAAAGCGGATTTAATAAAAGCCCTCCAAGCAAAACAGGTATATGCATAGGCAACAATACTTTTCCTGCCGCCAATAAGTGAAAAATTATCGGTAATATAATTCCTACAGCTATAAAAAGCCCTGATAAAATAACGTTTTTTAAATAAGTATTATTTTTCATAATATTTTCTCTCCTTTTTCATTTTATTCTATAATAATAAAGTTTTTTGAAAAAGTCAAATAATTAATATTTTTTTGTTATTTATCTAAAAATTCATAAAAATATCATAAATAAAAACTGTTTTTTATACGATTTTAACGCAATCATATATATTTTGAACAGATTACTATATAAATTATGCTAAATACTATCTAAGATATAAGAATTACTTATATTTTTGTGTTATTTTATAAAAATTTATGGTATTATTTACTTATAATTAATAAAAAGGGAGCGTGATTACAATTAATACAATTAATTTTAATGAACGTTATAGATTGGTTACAAGAAGCGACTTTGACGGCTTAGTTTGTGCCATGATTTTAAAAGAACTCGATATATTGGATGAAATCAAATTTGTTCATCCAAAAGACATACAAGATAAAATAATAGACATAACAGGCAGAGATATTCTTACTAATTTACCTTATGATGACAGAGCATTATTGGTATTCGACCACCACAATTCAGAAAAACTTAGAAACAAAGAGCTTTTAAATGCTGAAAATTATATAATTGACGGTAATGCTCCAAGTGCTGCACGTGTAGTTTACAGTTATTTCATAAAAGAACATAAGGCTAAACTTGACAGAATAAGCGATGAGCTTATGAGAGAAGTGGATAAAGCCGACTCGGCTATGTATAATGAAAATGAAATTTTAAATCCTACAAGATGGACACTTTTGAATTTCATAATGGACGCAAGAACTGGACTTGGCAGATTTAGAAACTTCAGAATTTCAAACTATGATTTGATGATGAAATTGATTGATTTTTGCTTGGAAAACAACAATATAGATGATATATTGGAATTGCCCGACGTTAAAGAAAGAGTAGATTTGTATTTTGAGCAACAGGAGCTTTTCAAAAAACAATTGAATAAAATAGCAAAAGCAAATAAAAAAGTGCTCGTACTTGACTATAGAAATGAAGATATAATCTATGCAGGCAACAGATTTTTATGCTATTCAATATACCCTGATATAGAAATATCTATAAATGTAGTAAAAGGCAAGAACAATAATATAGCTATTATGATAGGAAAATCTATAATAAACAGAAATTCTGCCTTTGACATAGGCCAATGCTGTCTTTCATATGGCGGTGGCGGACACAAAAACGCCGGAACTTGCCAAGTATCTGCAAATGAAGCTGATAAAGTGCTTGCAGAAATCATAGAAAAAATAAACAATAACTAATTTAAAAAGGCTATTATCAACTATAGAAAATGTTGAAATAGCCTTTTTTACCAATACCTAATCAATACTAATATATGGTCATTTATAAATATATTTATATAAATCATTTGTTTTTAATGTACTCATACTATTTACTAATAAAATTATGGATAAATTATATGACATTAATATACATAGTTTATTGGAAAAATTAACTATTATAATTTTCCATTATTCTATAAATTTCAGTATCAATTTTACTTAGCCAATAAATTCTTAAAAACAATAATATCGATTATTCTATTATATACGCCGATACTATTTCTCCAAAGTATGAAGTATGAAAGTCTTTATTATTTCCTGACTTTATATCGTCTACATATTGAGGATAATAATTTATTATGTCTTTTGGTTGTATTACATTTTTATCCTGTTCTTGTTTATATATCACTCTACATTCCAAAGTCAAAGGCAACTGTTTTATTCCTGGCACACTTATTATTTCAGGTTCTTCAAGTGTAAGACCTAAATGTTTTATCTTATCTACATCTCTGCCCGATTTTGTTCCACAAAAGCCTATTATTTTTTTGTCAAAATCACCTATAGGCACATTTATTGTAAATTCCGGATTTTCGTCTAACATAGACTTTGTAAATCTTCTTTCTCTTACAAATGTATTAAAAATAGGCTTATTCCATTCAATCCCCAACATTCCCCAAGCAATTGTCATAGTATTCACTTTTTCATCTACTTTTGTAGTTATAAGTATGCCTTGGCTTAGTGATTTCATAATATGACCTGCATATTCAAATAAATCTATTTTTCTTTTCATAATGTGACTCCTTTTTTAAAAACTCTTTATTATATCACTGTCAAGCTCTTTTATTATTGCTGTTGCCAACTTGACCATATTTTCATAATCCTGATATGTTATGATACCGTGATGAGTATGAGGATATCTCACAGGTACTCCGATTACAATAGTAGGAACACCTGAGTTTGATGTGTGTATAGCGCCTCCGTTTGTTCCTCCTCCTGTTCTCACAGCATCTTGACAAAGTATGTCATATTTTTTTGCAATATCAAGTGCAAATCTTTGAAATCTCGGATTTGCTATCATTCTCGGATCCATATGTCTAAGCATAGGTCCTTTTCTTAATTTTGTTTGCATTTGATAAGGCTCTGCAAATGTATCATCTGCAGGTGTACCTTCCATAACTATGGCTATATCAGGTTTTACAGCATTTGTAGCCACAATTGCTCCACGAGTTCCCACTTCTTCTTGTGATGTCAGCGTACCTATCAAATTTACTTTCAAATTTTCATTTTCAAGGCTGTTCATAATTTCTATAACACTTGCACAACCTGCCCTGCAATCAAATGCTTTGCTTTTAATTATGTCGAAATCTTCATCATATTCAAACACGCCCTCTAATATAACAGGCATTGCAATATCTACTTTAAAATGTTCTTTAACCTCTTTATCCGTACTTGCTCCTATGTCTACAAACATATTTTCAAGCGAAAGTTCTTTATCCTGTCCTTTGTAATGAACAGGTGTGCTCGTGATTATACCTGTTATATATTTGTTTTCAGCGTTTCGTATTTTTACTCTGTGAGCAGGCAAATTATGTGCTACAAATCCGCCTATCGGAATTATCCTGATGAGTCCGTTAGGCTTTATAGATTGTGTTATAAAACCAACTTCATCTATATGTGCATCAAGCATAACCGTAGGCAAAGACGTGTCATTTTTTGTCCTTTTTATGTATAAATTCTGCATAGAATCTCTGTCTGTTATCAGAGTGTTCGAAAGATATTTTTTTGCCTCTTCGACAGCTTCTTCTTCAAAACCTGATATACCGTTTGCAAGCGTCAAATCCTGCAACATTTTTAAATTTAATTTTTTATCCATATGCACTCTCCTCAACTTCTTTTAACTAATATTAATAATTATATCATATTAAGCAAAAAAAATGTTATAATATATTTTAATGTATAAAATATTTTTACATAATAATAAATTTTTTAATAATTTTAATAAGCCTATAAAGATACTTTTAAAATTATAATATCTTTAATATTTAAAAACCTAATTAATTGCAAATTATACATATCGTCAATTAATTTCTAACTAAAATAGGTCACGATAAGTATAATTTCAATTAAATCCAAAGTATTGTAATGAAACTTATTATAAAGGAGTGCAAAATGATACCTATACTAACAATTGCAGGCTCTGATTGTAGCGGTGGAGCCGGAATACAGGCAGATTTAAAAACTTTTTCCGCACACGGACTTTTCGGTATGAGTGTAATCGTAAGCGTTGTAGCTGAAAATACCGCAACAGTTACAAGCGTTGAAACAATATCTGAAAAAGTCATAATAGACCAAATAAACTGCGTGTTTGACGACATATATCCGAAAGCTGTAAAAATAGGCATGCTCCCAAGCATAGAATCTATGAAAGCAGTAGCAAAAAAATTAAAGGAATATGGGGCAAAAAACATAGTTGTCGATCCTGTTATGTATGCGAAAAACGGATTTCCGCTTATGGACGTAGAAAACATAGACACGCTTATAAAAGAAGTAATTCCTATAGCAGATTTAATAACTCCTAATATACCTGAAGCTGAAGCTATATCCAAAATGAAAATAGAAACTGTAGACGATATGAAAAAAGCCTGCGAAAAAATAATAGCAATGGGTCCGAAAGCCGTACTTGTAAAAGGCGGTCATCATATAGGAGATGCAATAGATGTATTATTTGACGGCAAAGAATATCACACATTTAAAACGAAAAGAATAGAAACCAAAAACACTCATGGCACAGGCTGTACACTTTCATCAGCAATAGCCTCCAACTTAGCTCTCGGATTTGATATGTATAACTCCGTAAAATCAGCTAAAGATTATGTTACAACTGCAATAGAGCACTCATTATCACTTGGCAGTGGTTGTGGACCTACTCACCACTTTTACGATTTATACAAAAAAGCAGGCGTTATAAAAGAATAAAAAAACATCACTTCAAAGCAATGTCAAGAACTTATAAAAAAACAGATGTTATAAAATAATGAAAAGGGAACATACTATGATTAGCTCAAAACAATTTTTAGAAAATATAAAAAATAAATCTCCTCTTGTACACCACATAACCAACTATGTCACTGTAAATGACTGTGCAAATGCAACTCTTGCAATAGGTGCATCACCTATAATGACAGCTCAGATAGAAGAGTTGGAGGATATAATTTCAATATCATCCTCTCTTGTTGTAAATATCGGAACTATGGATAAAATAGAGGCTTTTTTGACAGCACCTAAAATTGCAAACGCAAAAAATGTACCTGTCATACTCGACCCTGTAGGGGCAGGTGCAAGCAAAAAAAGAAATGAAGTAATAGAAAATATGCTTATAAATTCAAAGTTTGCAGTTATAAAGGGCAATTTGTCAGAAATATTGTCAATTGCAGGTATAAGTGCAAATACAAAAGGCGTAGACGTATCGGAAGATGACAAAAATACAAGCACAATAAAAATATCTCAAATTGCAATGAAACTTGCAAAAACTTACAACTCCGTAATAATAGTGACAGGAAAAGATGATATAGTTGCAGATGAAAACAACGCCTACAAAATATCAAACGGTGTCGATTATATGTCTAAAATTACAGGTACAGGCTGTATGAGTGCGTCAATTTTAGGCTCATTTATAGGAGCAAATGAAGACTATCTCACTTCATCAATAATTGCAATAGCTACTATGGGAATAGCAGGAGAACTTGCATATGAAAAGACAAAAAATATAGGTAGCGGAAATTTCAGAGTATCTCTCATAGACAATTTGAGCATGATGAATGAAAAAATATTTGAAAAATACGCAAAAATAGAAAAAATATTTTAATTTTAAATAATTTATACTTAATAACAAAAAAATTTTAACAACTATTATAAAATCAAAAAAATAGGAGAATATATGAAAAATATTGACTATACAATGTATTACGTCACCGATGAAGACCTTTTGAGCAGTAATCATACCTTGGAAACATCTGTACAAGATGCCATTTTAGGTGGCTGTACAATGATACAGCTTCGAGAAAAACATTCATCCACTCTCGATTTTTATAACAAAGCCGTAAAAATTAAAGCTATTTGCGACAAGTACAACATACCTCTTATAATAAATGACAGAATAGACGTAGCTCTTGCAATAAATGCAGACGGAGTACATCTCGGACAAGACGATATGCCCCTTGATATTGCAAGAAAAATTATGGGAGATGGCAAAATTATAGGAATATCAACCTCAACTTTAGATGAAGCTCTAATCGCTCAACAAGGCGGTGCAGATTATGTAGGTGTAGGTGCTATGTACAGCACAAACACAAAAACT
The DNA here is from genome assembly GCF_000238115.1 of Peptoanaerobacter stomatis. Lineage (GTDB taxonomy): Bacteria > Bacillota > Clostridia > Peptostreptococcales > Filifactoraceae > Peptoanaerobacter > Peptoanaerobacter stomatis. The sequence goes on from NZ_JH414560.1 coordinate 17,016, forward strand.
GATGCCAATTTGACAACTATAAACGAGCTTACAAAAATAAAAAACAATCTAAAAATACCTGTAGTTGCAATCGGCGGTATAAACCTTGACACAATACCTACTCTAAAACCTGCACAAATAGACGGAGTTGCAATAGTATCCGCTATATCTATGCAGGAAGATACCGTATCTGCAACAAGAAAATTAAAAAATACTTTTTTGAAACAATATCAAACTAAAGGCGTAATATTCGATATTGACGGTACTCTGCTTGAAACCATGAACATATGGGACAATGTACTTCTAAACCTTATGAATACACTTAATATCAGCTATACCGAATATGAAATACAAAAGATATGGAATATGGGTTTTGCAGAGCTTGCACAGTTCAGCATAAAAAAATTCAAGCTTGATATGAGTGTAAAAGAATTTTGGCAACTTATAAAAAAATTATCAGTCGAAGAGTATAAAAATAGCAAAATACACTTAAAAAAAGGTGCAAAAAAAACTGCTTGAGTATCTCAAAGAAAAAGATGTAAAATTAGCCATAGCAACTGCCCTTTGCAAAGAACAGTATAAAATAGTGCTTACAAAGACAGGTATCATAGACTATTTTGACATAATAGCATCAAGCGTAGATTTAAAAATGGAAAAATCAGATAGACAAATATTTGACTATATAGCAAAGAATCTACAAGTTCCAAACAAAAATCTTATTTTTTTTGAGGACGACATAAACTCGTCAACAGGTGCAAAACGTGCAGGAGTAAAACTATGCATAGTGTCAAACAAGAAATATAACGGTAACAGCAAATTTGACGCTCTCATAGATTATAAAATAGATGATTTTGAAAATAAATTGATATATGATGAAATAATAGTGGAGAAAAATCAGTGAAAATTTTACTGCGACTGTCAATAATATTGGATATATTTATTTATGTATGTTTTTTTATAGGGTTTGCACTTGGAATTGTAGGCGTGGAAATCGGCTTTTATATGATTGGATTTGTTTTCAGATATGGACTTATAATATCCATAGTCAGCATTTTATTAAAGCTCGTTGTTATTATTTTGAGTTTTAGTAGAAATAAACATACATTTTCTATTGCCCTATCTTCTATGCGGAATCTACTTATTATTGGCGGACTGATAGCAGGAATTTACTATATCGGTAAGGTTATGAGTGCTGTAGGATAGTATTTTAGAAAATTTTAATTATTTGCAAAAAAATTATTTTATTGTTATAAGCAAGGAGTATTATTTATGAAGTTAAGCGAAATTTTATTCAATTCGGTAGAACATATATGGAACAGCTATTTAACTCACCCTTTCATAACCAAAATGGCTGACGGTACACTTGAAATAGAAAAATTCAAATATTATATGCTTCAAGACTATGTATATCTCAAAGACTATATAAAAGTTTTTGCTGTAGGCAGTACAAAATCAAATGAGTTCGATGAAATTAAATTTTTCTGCGATAATATGTATGCCGTATTGGACGAAACATACAAGGTACATATACCATATATGAAAAGGCTCGGCATAACAGAAAAAGATATAATAAATGTAACACCGCACATAGACAACACAAGCTATACCAAATATATGCTCTATGAAGGGCAAAACGGCGATATGCTCTCCTGTCTTATAGCTATACTGTCATGCTCATGGAGTTACGCATTTATATCAAAAAAAATTGTGGAAAAAAACAAATCTTGCCTTGAAAACGAAACATATGGCGAATGGTTCAACGGATATTATTGCAAAGAATATCAGGAAACAAACGAAAAATTAATACAAAAAGTGGATAATCTATCAAACAATCTATCTCAAAAAACTATAGACAAACTCACAGAAATATTTGTAAATTGCAGTATATACGAAGCAAAATTCTGGGATTTGGCATATGATAGCAAAAACCATTAAAACTAAACACTGTTTATATAAGCCTTACTATAAAATTATATATTTATTCTATTGAAAATAAGCCTAAAAAATGCAATAAACAAAATATATTAGAGCATCATATTAAAAAATATCTATATTTAATGGAAATAGTATAAAAACATAGTTTTAAGCTATGGTTTTATACTATTTTATTTAATATTTCTCCTATATCACCATCTATGCAAATGCTCCTGTCCTCAATCTCTCGTGGACAAAATGCTTCTCCATAATTTATACAAGCATATACTGCTTTTTCATTCGAATTTGTCATCTGCCAAAACAGATATTTTACAATTACAGGTGTATTAGCTCCAACACCAAGTTCTAAATATAACGTATGCATTTTGCCATGATTGTTCAAAAATTCATTATATCTCTCATAAGCTTCATGCCACCCCTCATCCTCAACAAAAGAATCGTCCGCACGAAGATTTAGAGTCATATCCAAGCCGTCATCAGGACATTTCGGAATAAGCTCAATAGGAATATGCATAACTATATCTTTATTTTCAGGTACTGTAAAAACCCCTGCATTATCTTTTACAAATCCCTGTGCTTCCATTGCCTTCATAACCCAATCTTCATTATCATAAGTCTTTTTTATATCATGGTTCACACTTTGAAACAAACCATAATCTCCCTGAGTATAAAATAAGCGTTTTTTATCAAAACCTGCTTTTTGGAATTGATGATCTACGTTTGTAGTGATTACAAAATAATCCTTATCCTTTATCAACGAAAATAATTTATCATAAACAGGTTTTGGTGTTTTTACATAACGATTGAAATAGATATGCCTTGCCCACCATGCCCAACGTGTCTGAACATCTTCAAACGGATAAAAACCGCCTGAATACATATCATTAATTCCATATTTCTTTGCAAAATCAAAGAAATACTTTTCAAATCTTTCACCGCTATAAGTAAAGCCTGCTGATGTAGAAAGCCCTGAGCCTGCTCCAATTACAATGGCATCCGCAGATGTAAGCTCAGATTTTAATCTTAAAATTTGTTCTTCCTTGCTTACTGTTTTCTTAGATATATGCTTGTTAAAATAATTCATTATATCAACTCCTCATAATATCTCTTGTCCTCATCCTTAAACACATTGAAAATCACTCTATCCATTTTGTCAGGATTTTCTATGAGCCACTGATTTACAATATTTACAGCTATCTGTGATGCTCTTTTATTTGGAAAACAAAATACTCCCGTAGAAATACAACAAAACGCCACAGATTTAAGTCCATTTTCTGCACACATATCCAGTGTATTTTTATAACAGTTTTCCAATTCTTTTTCATGTTCAATCGTAAGTTCTCCACTTACAATAGGTCCTACTATATGAATTACTTTCTTTGCAGGCAGATTATACGCATCTGTAAGCATAGGTACAGATGTAGGTTGTTCATAATTACTTTTGTATTTCTTTCTAAGCATTTTCATTTGTTCGTTACATTCTTCTCTAAGCTGCACTCCTGCAAAAGTATGAATTTGGTTATCTATGCAAGTATGCATAGGCACAAAACAGCCAAGCATCTGTGAATTTGCCGCATTAACTATAGCATCTACTTTAAGCCTCGTTATATCTCCCTGCCAAATAGATAATTTATCTTTAATAACAATAATATCTGAAATCTCTACAATTCCTTTTTCTTCAGCTCTTTCTTTCAAATATTCGTCTTGAACCTCAAGCACATTGTCAGGCATAGGTTTAGGTAAGCGTATATTCATCAAAGAACGCAAAACTTTTCTCTTTCCTTCTATACTATTTGGAATATCTAAATTTTTGTATTCTTCTGATTCGCTCTTAAATTTTTCAATAAGATAATCAAGTCTTTTTTCTTGTACTTCCTTCTTATCCATTTTTCACCTGCTTCCTGCTGTTTTTACTCTTCATAAAAACCACCTTATACTAAAAATCAATAAAAATATTGAATTATTCAGTGAATAGATTATGTGACACCATAAATTTATTAACTAAAGATATTGTAAAAGTTGTTATTCATAGAAAATGGATTATCTCTACTATTAAATTGCTTATTAGTATTAAATAAATTTTAGAAAATTCAGCTCAAATTCAACCTAAGCCATTTTTTATTATTCCTTTACAATAACTCCTGCATTTCTGTATGCAAATCTGCAACAGAATATTTTTTCATTTCATTTTCCATTGCAAGCTGTATAGTTTTTAGCTTGTCATCCAACAAGGTATGAATATTCCTCCCTACCGGACATTTGGGATTAGGATTTTCGTGAAAATTAAACAGTTCTCCGTTTTCTATAGGCTCTATAGCCTCATATATATCATAAAATGTAATCTCTTTAAGAGGTCTTGTAAGTTCAATCCCACCTGTACCTCTTGCTACTGTAATAAGTCCTGCATTTTTAAGTTGTGTCAGAATTTTTCGAATGATAACAGGATTCGTATTTATACTTCCTGCAAGAAAGTCGCTTGTAATCTTATACTCATCTTTAAATGTATCTACACAGGTAAAAATATGCAAGGCTACAGTAAATCTGCTCGATATTTGCATAGCATCATCCTCCTGCTATCATTCTACATTCATTTGGTTGTAATTTCAAGAGTTACATTAAAATTTTCCATTTTTATTTTGCCAAGTAGCCTCATCAGCTATACTCTCCATAATATCCCAGTGTTCAGCTATCTTACCGTTTTCAACACGGAACAAATCATAATATGATGTCAAAACACCGCCAAATGTACCTTCACTAACTGCAAGTGCAAAATCTCCATCAGCAAGTACAAAATATGTCTTGTTGTATATCATTTGTATTCCTTGTTTTGCCAATGCTTCCAAAGCAGCTCCAAGCCCGGAAAGTCCATCAGCTATTGATATATTATGTTGAATATACTTATCTCCGTCAAAATATGAAGTGAGTTTATCAGGGTTTTCTCCTCGAAGAACATCCCCTACAAATTCTGAAACAATTTTTCTTGTTTCTTCTTTGTCTACATTTTTCTTCTCTAATGTTCCGTCTGTCTGAGTATGTCCTGATGGATTAGGCTCTGCTTTAGGAGCCAAATTATCCCAGTGTTCTGCTATTTTACCTTCTGAATCAAATCTGAAAATATCAAAAGCAACTTGTTCACCTGTTCCCGCAAAATTATATACCGTCTGTAAAAATACTTTATCTCCATCTTCAAATGCTCTGATATTTTCTACTGTTGTTTTTACCGGTGCTGATGCAAGATAAGTAACAGCACCCACAAATGCCTCTGCTCCTGTGCCATAAGCAAGATTATGTTGAATATAATCTTCAGCAAGAAGTTCCTTTGCTTTTGCTACATCACCTGTTACAAATGTGTTAATAAGTGCTAATGCTTTTTCTTTATTTGTCATAATAGTATCCTCCTAAATATATATTTTTCGATGTAACCGTTATGGTTGCATCTTGTAATCTTATAGTATCACTTTTTAGATGTAATGTCAATAGTTACATTAATTTTTTTTCTATGCATAAAAATATCGGTGTGCTACTAAGGCATACACCGATATAATCATATGTTTTTATTTTAATTGTTCCTTTAATATTAATATTCGTCTTATTATGGATACATATATAGGTCGTTTATTTTAAATATACAAGCTATTTTGAAAAATATATGTTTTTTCATATTTCTGTATAATTTTTATCAGATATAATCATCGAGCCTTTATCATTTCAAGTGCGTTATAATTGGCTTTTATAGTGTATTTTATATCTTCCTCACTCATAGCTGTGTTGAAAAATATAGCTTCAAACTGTGCGGGAGGTATCAGTATATTCTGTTCAAGCATTGACTTGAAATATTTTGCATATAATTTTACATCTGATGTCTGTACATCTTCATAATAATTTACTTCTTTTTGTGTAAAAAATAATGACATCATAGAATGAAATCTATTTATTTTAAAATCTAAATTTAATCTTTTCATATTTTCTTTAAAGCCTTGCTCAAGCTTTATAGCTTTTTGCTCTAAATCTTCATATACTTTTGGATTGTCTTTCAATTTCTGTAGAGTTTTAACTCCCACGCTCATTGCAAGAGGATTTCCTGACAGCGTTCCGGCTTGATATACTTTTCCAAGCGGTGATACCATATTCATTATATCTTTATGTCCTCCATATGCACCTACCGGAAGTCCTCCACCTATTATTTTCCCAAAACACACCATATCAGGCTCAATATTAAATATCTGACTTGCACCGCCATAAGACAATCTGAAACCTGTTATTACTTCATCAAATATGAGTATTATATTTTTTTGTCTTGTAATTTTTCTCAGCTCTTTCATAAAACTTTCGCTCGGTACAACAACTCCCATATTTCCTGCCACCGGCTCTATTATTACTGCTGCAATATCGTCATCTATCGCATCTATAACTGAATTAATATCGTTATATCTGCATACCACTGTGTTTTTAATGAATTCGTCAGGGACTCCAAGGCTTGTAGGTGTATTAAAGGTAAGAGTGCCTGAACCTGATTTTACCAAAAGTGAATCGCTATGTCCATGATAGCAACCTTCAAACTTGATTATTTTTTTCTTGCCTGTATATCCTCTTGCAACTCTTATTGCCGACATTGTAGCTTCTGTTCCCGAATTTACCATACGCACCATTTCACATGCGGGATAAGCGTCTGTTATCATCTGTGCCATCTCTACTTCAACATATGACGGTACACCGTAGGTTATTCCGTTTTCTATGGCTTTTATAAATTCCGTTTTTATATCCTCATCATTATGACCGAATATTAGAGGACCCCATGAAGATATATAATCTAAGTATTTATTGCCGTCTACATCATATATATATGCTCTGTTTGATTTTTGTACAAATATCGGAAAAGTATCTACACTGCCAAATGCTCTTACAGGGCTGTTTACTCCTCCTGGTATTATTTTTTTTGCATGTTCAAATGTAGATAGTGATAGCTCTCTGTTCATCATATTCCTTTCATCATTGATTTTGAAACTATTCGATAAAATTGCAAATTAAAACTCATTTTTTTACCTTTTATAGCTATAAAATCATAAATAATATAAAAAATTATTTTTATTGAAGTATTATTTTAAAACTTGAATAACTGTTTTAAAGATAAATATATTAATAAATCTTGCAAAATTAAACAAGGCGGTCAAAAGTATTTATTTTTTCAATAACTCTGATAAATATTTTGCAAAATATGTGATTATTAAATCCGCTCCGGCTCTTTTTATGGCAATCATAGTTTCGTATATGACATCTTCTTTCATTATACCGTTGTCTACTGCATTTTTAAGCATAGCGTATTCTCCACTCACATTATATGCTACAAGAGGTATATCACATTTTTCTTTGAACATATTGATTATATCAAGATATGCCAAGGCAGGCTTGACCATAATCATATCTGCACCTTCTTTTATGTCAAGATACGCTTCTCTAAGTGCCTCTTTTGAATTGTGATAATCCATTTGATATGATTTTCTGTCGCCACTGCTTGGAGCAGAGCTTGCCGCTTGTCTGAAAGGACCGTAATATGACGAAGCATATTTGGCTGTATATGATAATATTGCTACATTTTCATAATTATTTTCATCTAAGCATTTTCTGATTTTTCCTACTCTGGCGTCCATCATATCCGATGGTGCTACCATATCAGCTCCGGCTTTTGCGTGACTGAGTGCAATTTTAGCAAGATATTCTAAGGTTTCATCGTTTTGCACATACCCTTCTTTTAATATCCCGCAATGTCCGTGTGAAGTGTATTGACACATACATACATCTGTTATTACGTAAAAATTTTCGTCTATCTCTTTTATTTTTTTTACAGCTTTTTGAACTATTCCGTTTTCATCATATGCACTGCTACCACATTCGTCTTTATAAGAAGGTATACCAAATAATATAACTGCACATATACCTAAGGATTTCAGCTCATTTATCTCATCTTCTATCTTATCAACTGAATAATGATAGCAATCTTTTAGAGAATTTATCTCCTCTTTTATGTTTTCTCCTTCTACTATAAACATAGGATATATAAGCTCTTTTACAGATAAGCTTGTTTCCCTTACCATATCTCTTATGATTTGTGTTTTTCTAAGTCTTCTCGGTCTTTGCATTATATCCATAATGATTTTATTCCTTTTTAATATTATTTTTATTTCTGTTTTATACTGTTATCTGATATCGAACAGCTCTTCTAATATTTTTATATATTCATTTTGTCTTTGTTTTTCATCTGTCTGTTTCAATACCTGTATAGGTACTTTTATCATTCTTTTGAGTGCCGATAAAAGCATTTTTTCAACTATTTTTTGCTCTCTGTGATTTAATTCCACTTTTCTGTTTATATATGACATCGTGTCTTTGTATATTATATCACATTGTTCGTTTAATTTTTTTATAGCTTTGTCAACGCTCATATTATCTGCCCATTTACAAAATTCACTTATTGCATCTTCAATGATGTTTATCGCTTCAGAGCCTAATTTTTGGCGTTTTTGTATGTTTTCTTCAGATATTTTACTTATGCTGTCTATATCATAAAGCTCTACGTTCTTTAAATTTTTTACATCATTTTCAATATCTCTTGGCATTGATAAATCAAGCATAATAATTTGTTTATCAGATTTTTGAATATCTTTTTTGTGTATGATTGTATGGGGGGAGGTAGTTGAAGTTATAAGTATGTCCGCATCTTTTATGAGATTATATCTATCATCATAATCAAAATATTTTATAAACGGATAGATTTTTATCAATTTTTGCACTTTATCATAGCTTCTGTTGACACAGAGTATGTTTCTTGCTCCGTTTTCGGCTAAATAGCTTATGGTCAAAAAACCTATCTTGCCTGTTCCGACAACAACTATTTTTTTATCTTTTAAATCATTTAATTTTTCACATAACATCTTTACAGCGATATAGCTTATAGATATAGGATTTTCAGATATTTTAAGTTTGTTTTTTATTTTTTTTGCAGTTGTTATAGCTTCTCTGAAAAGCTTGTTGAGATATTTTGAGCTTGTGCCTAAATCAATGGAGTTTTCAAGAGCGTCTTTGACCTGTCCAAGTATCTGATCTTCTCCAACTATCATCGAATCTAAGCCGGCAGCTACTTTATATATGTGATTTATTGCGTCAATATCTTTTTTTTCAAAAAGATAATCATCTATGTTTTCTACGTTAAAATAATTTACAAAAAAATCTTTTACAATTTTGCAGTCTTTTTCCATATCTTCAGTTGAAACATAGATTTCACAACGATTACAAGTAGACAATATTATTACTCCGTCAAGCCTTTTTTCAGATAATATCTCCAATGTTTGTATTTTTTTATATTCCGAAAAAAATATTTTTTCTCTTATATATATGGGTGTATTTGCATGAGATACACCGATTAAATAGCAATGCAACGAATCACTTCCTGTTTTTATTCATATTTCTATCATTATAATACTATTATTTTGAAAAATAAAGCATTTTTCTGTAATTTATATAATACAGATAAACTCTTATATCAGATAAAATTTTCTTAAAATAAATAGTTTTGCATTTATATTTTGCTTCTTTATTACAATAGTATATTAGACAAAATTCAGATATTTTAGTATAATAATATTATATTGTTTTATATTATTTATTCAATTAAATAATAGATACTTATCTTTAGCTTTGAAGTATTTATTTTATAGCATCTCAGTAAAATATAAAGCTGTTTTAAGCAAAATTTAAAAAAGTGAGGTTATAATGGAATTCAAATTCGTTCATAATAATTTTAATGTACTTAATTTGGAAAAAAGTCTTGAATTTTATAAGGAGGCATTGGGCTTTACAGAAAGCAAAAGGATAGTAGCAGATGATAACAGTTTTATCCTTGTATATCTTACAGATGGAAAAAGTGAACATTTGCTTGAGCTTACTTATTTGACGGATAGAGCAAATCCATATGATTTGGGAGAAAATGAGTTTCATCTTGCAGTGGAAACCGATGATTTTGACGCATCTTATAAAAAACACTTGGAAATGGGCTGTATAGTATTTGAAAATAAGGCGATGGGCATATATTTTATAGCAGATCCCGATAATTATTGGATAGAGATACTTCCGTCAAAAAAATAAATTTTGCAATGTTTTCATTGATGTCCTCTTATAAAATAGAAATTTTAGATTACAAAATAAACTGCAACCAAAAATAATTATTGCTTTATTTTATCTTTATAAATAAGATTTGAAAGGAACATTAATGAACTGGGAACATAAATTTTTACAACGCATACAAAACTATAATACACCTTTTTTCATAGATAAGTTTATGCGAATGTCATCATATATCACTGATAACGGCATTGTTTTTATTTTTATTTCGCTTATACTTATAATGACAAAAAAATACAAAACTTTAGGATATAGCTGTATGCTTTGTTTGCTTATCAACGCATTTTTATGTAATATCGTGCTGAAACCTATGTTTGCAAGGATGAGGCCTTTTAACAGATATTATGATTTGAATGCATTGTTGTCAAAATTACCTGTGGATTATTCTTTTCCGTCAGGCCACACAAGTGCATCATTTGCATTTGCTACAGCTTTGTTTTTATATGACAAAAACCTCGGAATTATAGCATATAGTTTTGCAACATGCGTGGCTATGTCAAGAATGTATCTCATGGTTCATTATCCTACAGATGTTTTATGCGGAGCGTTATTTGGAACTTTTGTTGCTATAATATGCAATAAAATTATCACATTTTAATGCGTTTTTTACTTGAAACAGGGTATCAATATTTAAGGTTAATAACATACAACTTCTAAAATTAATTGGAGTTGTATTTTTAATATATATTTTGGTGTTTAAGGGAGCGGATTTAATGGAATATTCTACAATTAAAATACAAGATGACTTGTATTACATCGGTGTTAATGACAGGCACACACATATGTTTGAAAATATGTGGCCTCTTGAAAAAGGTGTGAGTTACAACTCTTTTTTGATGACAGGCGAAAAAAATATCATAATAGACTCTGTTCACGCTGAAAGATTTGAAGTATATATAAGTAAGATAAGATCTGTTATAGGCGATAACGGCGTTATTGATTATCTCATAATCAACCACATGGAACCTGACCATTCAAGTTCTATAAACTTACTTTTACAATCATATCCGAATATGAAACTTATAGGAAACGGAAAAACGGAAGAATTTATACAGGCATTTTATAAAATAGATACCAAAGATATATTTATAAAGGTTGAAGACGGCGAAAAACTGAAATTAGGTGAACATGAATTCACTTTTTACAAGACACCTATGGTTCACTGGCCGGAGTCAATGGTTACTTACTATGAAAAAACAAAGACTCTTTTCTCTCAAGATGCTTTTGGCGGATTTGGAACATTAGATGGCGGAATATTCGATGACGAAGTGAATTGGAGAGAACATGAATACGAAACAAGAAGATATTTTACAAATATAGTAGGAAAATTCTCTCAACAGATACAAGGAGCTTTGAAAAAATTATCCGCATTGCAAATAGATGTTATTTGTCCTGTTCACGGTTTAATTTGGAGAAAAGAACCACAAAAAATAATATCTCTTTACGATTCTCTTTCTAAATATGAAACAAGAGAAGGGGTTGTAATAGCATACGGTTCTATGTATGGAAATACTGAGAAAATGGCAGATATGCTTGCCAACACACTTTCTAAAAACGGAATAAAAGATGTACTCGTATATGACGTTTCAAAAACTCATATATCTCACATATTAGCTAATATTTGGATATACAAAGGATTATTGCTTGGAAGTTGCTCATACAACAATTCTTTATATCCTGTAATGGAACACGCTTATCGTGTACTTGAAATCAACAAACTGAAAAACCATACCTTGGGAATATTCGGAACTTACGGCTGGAGCGGAGGCGGAGTAAAAACTTTAGTAAACTTGCCTAAATCAAACCCTGCATATGATTTTATAGAAGAAGTTGTAGATGTAAAATGCTCCCCTTCATATGAAGACTTCCAAAAATGTATAGCACTTGCAGATGAAATGACAAAAAGAATAAGAGCATAAATAAAAAAGTGATTGTTATAGACAAATACCTTGTTTATAATAATCACTTTTCTTTTTTATAATATAGTTTTTTCTAAAATATGCTTTCAAACTCTCCAAAATCCATTCTGTCATCTAAGCCAAGATATTTTCTCTCCATATCATCCAGTATAGATAAACAGCGTTGTTGTACTCCGTTACTTTCCGCATCTTCCTCAAACTTTTCACAATCACTATCTATTTCGCTCATAATTTCAAGAGAAAGGTTCCTTTGAGCAAATGTGTATACCAATTCATTTTCTTTATTGATATGTCTTTCCAAAAGATGTGTATAAGATATGGCGTTTGCTATTATGTCGAGCACCGAATCAATATCTCCCATTTTATAATTATCCAACGCTATACCAAGCTCTGACATAAATAGCCTACCCATATCGTGTTCAACAAGCATACCGTGAGTTACCAACTTTTGAGCTGCAGGACCGAGATACTTAACCATACGATTAAAAAGAAGTCGCTCTTCTTTTCCATGATGATGTTTGTCCACATAATTTTTGATAAAATATATCATTTTTTCAAAATCATCAAAGTTGACTTCTTCTTTATCATATAATTTTCTACAAAAAATTCTCACTATTTTTAACATTCTTTTGATATTGCCATGCTCAAGTATCATAAGCTCTATAGAATTCATCGTTTCCCCCAAACTGTGATACATAATTAAATAATTTATAATAAATGAATTTTAACTACTTTAAACATTTTCAACTTCAAATTAAAACATCTGTTAAATTTATACTAAAGATTGATAGAAAATCATAATAATTGATTTTTTCAGTAGACTATTTATATTAATGTTATATCATTATATAAGTTATCTATAATTTTATTAGAAAATAGTATAAGAATTTATTAGCTGAGTAAAATTAAGTATATTTAAAATAAACAACTTATATAAATGTATCCACTAATTAAACAGATATTCATACTTTTCATAATTTTATAAGCATATTCAAATCTTAACTATTGAAAATATATTTTCTTCTATATTTTCATAATCTTCATTGTTTAACTTAACTTCAAAAATAAGGCTTTCATCAAGTGTGTTAATAAATGATTTTATCCACTCGTTTCTTAAAATATAGAAATATTTTACGCTTATACCGACTTCATCCCAATAATCTCTATGAAGACATCTCGTATAATGAAAAGATATTTTACTGTCGTCATTGGCAATAAATTCTGTAGTTCTATCGCAAGGCATACCCTCCAAAAGAAAGTTGTTCAATGTTTCATAAGCATCTTTCGGTGTTAAATCATCAGATTTAAGCGGTATGCCTATTTTATTTCCGTGCTCTTTAAACACTTCTTTCAATTCATCAATATGTGAACTGTCTAAATCAATTATAGACTTTACAAGATATGCCTGCCTATATTCTGCTTTTTGTATCTGATTTTGTAACCAACCGTGTATATTTGACGTATCGATTTGCTCTTCCAAAGGTTTATCTTCTGTAGGATAACCGAATTCCTCATACATCTTATTTATATCTATTGACACGCCTTTTTTATCGGCAAACTTCAATATATCGGTCTCCAAATTTTCAAAACATCTTATCTTATTGAATAGCCAAAAATGTATTTTCCCCAAAAAAAGACTCATACTTTCTCCTTTATTTCTTATACTGTTATCTAATAAACATAAATATTTTTTAATATTTTGCTCAAACATATTTTACTTTCAGCAGTTATATATATAAGAGTTAACAATAATGCTTACAAAATAATTTTAATATATCTTAAACTTAGACTAAAGTCTATTTATATATTCTCCATTTGAAATATCGTATTCTATATAATATATGATTGTATCTTACATTATTTTATATTACATATGACTTTTTTAATACGATAAAATATAAAAAATACATTCCATTTAATATTTTCATTATATGATTATTTAATCAGGTAATACATTAATTTTTGTTTAAGGCTTCAACTATTTCATCTGCGTTTAAACCGTGAATCATAGCGGCCTCTTCTATTGTTTCCGCTTGTGATGACGGACAGCCTATACAACCCATTTGAAATCCCATAAGTATTTCAGAGGCACCTTCTTTTATTCTTAATATTTCACCTATTGTCATATCTTTAGTTAATTTCATTTTTTTATCCTCCTGAGTATATATTTTTTATTTTTAAACCTTACTTTTCATACAATACCAAATCTCTGATAAAAAAACTAATGTATGTGAGAAATTCATAAATATCCTTATATTTTATTAAATTTACACTATACTATTGTTCTATCATTATATTAAGTTTTGATATGAAATCCATATCTCATTTATAACTGTATTATAATCAAATAATGTGAATAATTCTGTAACCTATATTACATTTAATGAATATTTTATAAATTTTTTGTAAATAATATTTAAGTTTTTATATTTTATCTTATATGATATAATAAAAAATAATTGAAAAATAAAAATTTTTAGGAGGACTATTATGAAAAGATTACTTAAAAATTCATCGCTGATAGCATTCGGCTTAATAACGGGCTTAACATTATCCTCATTTGCCTCTAATGAGAGCATAATGGCTGTTCGTGATAACATAACTTCTATATTTGTAAAAGGAGAACAGATAAATGCAAAACCTGATGATGCTCCAATAAATTATCAAGGCAAATTGTACGTTCCACTAAGAACCATATCTGAAAAAATGGGACTTATAGTAGATTACAACAAAAGCTCGAAAAGTGTATATATAACTGAAAAACCCTTGACAAAAGAAGAAAAGTTGGCACAGCACGCAGAAATATACAACGAAGCTATGGCGGATTTCCAAAAAGCTCAAGCTAAAAACGTAGAAGATGCAAGAAAAGAAGATATAAAAAAAGAAAGCTCCGTAGATTATAAGGATCTTCCTATATCATTCAGAAAAGATAAATTTTTTATGAAACTTACATTAACTGTTAAATCAAATTCAGACAACAACAGCGAATTTTATTTTGATGTTAAAAATGACGGAGATAGCGGAATTGTAATAGATCCGTTTTCTGCTAAATTCGACTATTCAGATGCTCATGCTGAAAGACAATTGGATACATCTGATGTAAATATAGGTCTGTTTGACAAAAAGGTTCTGTCAAGTATAGATGCCGGATTTGATGACAGATTGTATTTGACTCTTAAGGAGATACCGAAAGATATTAAACAAGGAACTTTAAGCTTTAACATATATCCTGTTGGAGAGGACTCCAATATAACTAAGGTTATAATGCCTATAAAATTGGATTAATATGTTCAATATTACTTGTATAATAATGGCATCCGGTCTGTCCAAAAGAATGGGTAAAAACAAACTTCTCCTTCAATTTAAGGAAAAAGAGATTTTTAAATATGTATTGGATGCCGTAAGTTTATCTGATATATCTCAAAGGATAGTAGTATCATCATATGATGAAATATTGAATTATGCTGAAGGATTAAAAAATTTCAAAATTGTAAAAAATAATGAAAATTCTCTTGGACAATCAAAAAGCATATCACTCGGTGTGAATAATTCTAACATATGTGACGGATTTATGTTCTTACCTTGTGATATGCCTTTTATGACACATAGTTTGATAAATGATATATGCAGTTTTTTTTATCAGGACACTAAATGTATAACTGTACCGAGAATTGATAAAAAAAATTCTATGCCTACCATATTCCCATATTCTTTAAAAGCTGATTTACTTAATATATCAGGTGATGTGGGTGGCAGAGAAATAATACGCTCAAATCCAAAAATAATTAGATATATTGATATAAAAAATCCCCTTTTGTTACAAGATATTGATACAAAAGAGGATTATATAAGATTTAAAAATATTTAGTTAAAAATTTATTTACAGATGCCCAATAGTTCATGGCATCTTTTTTTGCACCTTCAACATGTTTGCAATCTTTACTTATATAGATATGCTTGTCATTTGATAATAATAAATCATATGCTTTTTTTGCATTGTCTACAGGTACAAAACCGTCTTTATCTCCATGAAGTATGAGAGCCGGCAATTTATTATCAATCAGTGCATTTTCTGCATTAATTTCTCCTATATAATAGCCTGCTTTGATTCTTGTAGTTATACTTGCCAAAGGAATAATCGGAAAATACGGAAGATTATACAATTTTTTTAGTTGGTATCTAAGCTCTTCTTTAGCATCTATATATCCGCTGTCCTCTATGAATACTTTCACATTAGGTGTAAGGTTTTCATCAATAGTATTCATAACCGTTGCAGCTCCCATACTTATTCCGAATAACGCTATGTCAGGCTTATCATACATTTCATTTAATACATCTATCCATTTTCTCATATCTTTAGAGTCATATCCGCCCATGGATATAAAATTGCCTTCGCTTTTACCAAACCCGATTAAATCCGGTGCAAATACATTGTATCCTAAATCATAGAATTTTTTGATATAATAAGCCATATCTCGTGCACTTGAACCATAACCGTGTATTACTATAATCCATTTTTTTGATCTGTCGTTCAAAAACTGATAACCTGAAAGGTTAAAACCTGTAACAGAAGTCATTTTAAGTTCTTTCTTATTATTTAAAAACCATTTCGTTTCTTTGCTATGATCTTCTTTCTCTTTTTTCTCCTGACATGTTATAACACTCTTATCCGTTGAAGAATCAATAACTATAGTATAGAAATAGTCTCCTATGAATATGAGCAAAAACAAAATGTATACCAATATTATAGCTATTATAATTTTAAATTTTTTCATAAGTCCTCTTGCTAAGATGTTTTTATAATAATGTGTGATAAAAAATTATACAATTTATTTAATCAATAAAATATGTCATATGTCCTATATTTTAAAAGAAATTTTAGAAAATTTTACACTAAATTTAATTAAATTTAACTATTCATAAAAACTGTTCTTTTATAAATTCATTTCCCTTAACTGATTTTCTATAATTTCTTCCTCATCCTTCATAGCCAATAGTGTTTCTTCCAAAAGTCTATCTATGTCCCAACCGAGCATATCAGCACCTTTATTTATAATATCTCTGCTGCAACCTGCCGCAAATTTTATATCTTTAAATTTTTTCTTCAAACTTTTAAGCTCCATATCTTTGCAACTTTTTGACGGACGCATTAAAGCACATGCACCTATAAGACCGGTAAGCTCATCGCAAGCATAAAGTATTTTTTCCATCTCGTGCTTAGGTTCTATATCTACTCTATGTCCATAACCATGAGAACATATGGCATCCACCATATCATTATCCACATTTACATCTTTTAAAAGTTCCACTACTTTTATACAATGCTCATCAGGCCACATCTCATAATCCAAATCATGCAATAATCCTACAATACCCCAATAATCTTCTTCTTGATAATATCCCAGTTTATTTGCAAAATATCGCATTATGGATTCCACCGTAAGTGCATGCCTTATATGAAACGTATCTTTATTGTATGTCATAAGCAATTTCAACGCATCTTCTCTTGATATTTGGCTTTTTCTCATATTATTTTCCCTTCTTTTTCATTATGACAAAATCTGCAATTAAATACACATAATATATAGAATTTATAAAATATACTATGTACTTAATTACAGATTTCTAATATAGTAAATAAAATTTATTAAATCTGATATTTTTCTAACTTCAGAAATTTATAGCATATCAGAAATTTATTTATAAATTAATTTACTAAAAAATTTTTATAAAACTATTTATTTTTTATTTGTATCTTTCTTTAAAAATTTATCTTTCTCCTCTTTGAAGCCACGTTTTCAATAAGTCCTATGGCAATCATACTCATAAGCATAGAACTGCCTCCATAGCTGACAAAAGGTAACGGCACACCCGTAACAGGCATTATTCCTATAGCCATACCTATATTTTGTATAAATTGATATAAAAACATCGAAAGTATACCTATTATTATAAGACTCCCGTACAAATCTTTTGATGACATGGCTATACTAAGTAGCCTGCTCATAAATAAAAAGTATATTCCTATGACTATAAACATACCCACTATTCCGTATTCTTCACCACAGACTGAAAATATAAAATCCGAATCGCTAACTGACAAAAATCCGAGATTATTCTGTGTGCCGGAAAATGCTCCTTGTCCTAATACTCCGCCTGAAGCTATCGCTATAATAGAACGAAAAACTTGATAATTATCTGCCGTAGCTGTTGAAGAAAAAGCAAAAAAATCCTTTATTCTGCTCATTTGATACGGCTTTAATATCTTGTCCAAAACATATAAATATATCAACGGAAAAGTAAGCACAGTAACTATTATAACTCTATTTACCACTTTCATATTTATTTGTGCAAGAAACAGCATACCGAATATTATGCAAAAAAACACTATCGCTCCTCCAAGATCCGGTTGAGCAAGTAATAACAATATTATCGGCATAGGTATTATAACAGCTTTTATTATATCTTTTAACGTGTTTATATTGCCTGCATTTTTTTCAAGATATTTTGCAAACACCAATATAAATCCTATTTTTGCTATCTCTATAGGTTGAAAATACATAACCCTCAAATCTATCCAACCTCTTGCTCCTCCCATCGTTTGTCCAAGCCCTGGAACATATACCAACAGCAACGATAATATTGAAATTATATATATGTGTTTGTCATATCTCTTAAAATCATCATAATTTATCATTTTCATAGAAAATATCATAACTGTTCCGAGCATAAAAGCCCCAAATTGAACTATAAGCCTTTTAGGGCTTGCTCCGTCAGGCACGTGAATAGCTGACGCTATAAGCACTTCTCCTATCAAAAAAAGTATTGTAACTATCAGAAGAAGTATTTTGTCAAAACCTTTATTACTATCCATCTTTTTACCTTAAAATATCTTTTTTATCGGTACATTAGCAGTAAACTGTGGTAAATAATCTTCATTAGCGGAATCTTTTTTATTAACTATGCTTATTTCCACATTATCCGAGTCAAGTTCAATATACTTGCTGAGCACCTCAATTAAATCTTTTTTTATAAGTTCTCTTTTTTCAGGTGAAAAATCTCCTCTATCATGTATCAATACCAATTTTAATCTGTCTTTCGCAACATCTTTGGAATTTTTATCAGAGGTCTTAAAAAAATTAAATAAATTCATAAATATGCCTCCTTATTTACCGCTAAATAAAGATTTTAGTCTGTCAAAAAATGATTCCTGCACTTCCATATCTACAAACTCTACTTTTTCGCCTTCCAATCTTCTGGCTATATTTTTATAAGCTTGTGATGCCAAACCTTTATTTTCTAATATTACAGGCTCTCCTTTATTGGTAGATATAACTATATTTTCATCATCAGGTACTATTCCGAGCAAGTCTATTCTAAGTATATCAAGCATATCTTCAACATTAAGCATATTTCCTTTTTTTACCATTTCCGGTCTTATTCTGTTAACTATAAGCTGAGGATTATGTATTTCTGAAGATTCCAACAAGCCTATTATTCTATCCGCATCTCTTACAGCCGATACTTCAGGTGTTGTTACAACTATTGCATCTGTCGCACCTGCCACAGCATTTTTAAATCCATTTTCTATACCTGCAGGACAATCTATAAGCACATAATCATATTCTTTTTGCAAATCTTCACAAAGTTGTTTCATTTGCTCAGGTTTTATCGCATCTTTATCTCTTGTTTGAGCTGCCGGTATCAAAAACAAAGAGTCAAATCTCTTATCTCTTATAGTCGCTTTTTGATAAGTGCATCTTCCTTCTATAACATCAACTATATCAAATACTATTCTGTTTTCCAATCCCATTACCACATCAAGGTTTCTGAGCCCTATATCCGCATCCACTATTACCACTCTTTTTCCGAGCTGACTCAAGGCACTTCCTATATTGGCCGTAGAAGTTGTTTTTCCGACTCCACCTTTTCCGGAAGTTATAACTATAACTTTTGACATATTACCTCCATTAATTTATTTGTTGTATTTCTATTTCTTTTTCTTTTATCAATGCCATTTGCACACCTGAATATGATTTTTTGTCATCTTTTGGCGGTATGGCTATAAACTCCGCTATTCTAAGTTGTGTTGCCACTATTTTATTTGCTATCACCATTGCATTTTTGTCACCTTTTGCACCTGCATTTGCAAAACCTCTAAGCACGCCAAGTACTATTATACTTCCGCTTGCAATAAGCTCAGCTCCTGCATTCACATCTCCTATGACCAATATATTGCCGTCATAGCTTACTGAAGCTCCTGAGCGAAGCGGACTTTTTATTATCTTTGTTTTATAATTATCATCTTCAAGTATATCAGCTTTTACTACTTTAGGAATTTTTTCCTTCAAAATTTCTTTTTTCGGTTCTTTTGTATTTTTTTAATAATCTTTTTTCTTTATAATCTATGTTAAGCTCTTTTTTAAGAAAATCTTTTATCATCTGTATATCTGTTATTCCCAGATATTCAGCATTTATAGAATTTATAACATTTATATCTTTTAATAAAGAGTCTTTTTCAAATTTTTGTTTTATATTATCTATTGCTTTTTTATAATCATCAGTAAAAATATTAAGAATAAAATTAGAATTATGCGATTTTAATTCAACTGTTTCATTATCCGCTGACATTTATTATACACTTTCCTCTCCAACTAATCTTATTGAAATATCATACCATATTTTTAAATAACATTCAATTTTTATATTGAATAAAATTTTATGTTTGTATTTAATAAAAGGCATAACTTAGGTAAGCTACGCCTTTATTTTTTTACTGAATATTATTAAAATATAGGTGATTCGTTGCCTGATGAATTATCGCTGTTTTCAGCAGGAGTTGTATCAGGTGTTACAGGTTGCTGAGTTTCTTGATTATTTGTAACTTCTGCTTGTTGATTTGTGTTTTCTGTTTGTCCCTGTGTTTCATCTGAAGAAGTTTTTGTGTCATCTAATACTGAATTATTTATAGTTTCGTCTGTAACAGGTGTTTGTGCAGCGGTATCAGTATTGGTGTTTTGATTTTGCTGATTCGTTTCGTTCTTATGCTCATTTTCAAACAACACGTCATCTGTTTTTAATTGAGTAGATTCCACTGTTTTTTTGATAATTGCCGGTGCATTTTCCTGACTTTCTTCATTACTGTTGTAACTACGTCTATAATCACTGTCGTTTCCTCTGCTTAATGCAGCCGCTTCAAACTCTTTGGATGGGTTCAAATCTTCGTCTGTTATTATAGAATTATTTATTATCTTTTGCATAAGTGCTTGTGTTTTATCCATATCGGCTAAATAATACCATAATTGATTAAAATATGAAGGTGTTCCCACTTCCTGATAAAAATGTATATTTTCTTTAGGCATACTTGCCGCATCTGCCACAAGCCCCATAACTTGTGATAAATCCAAGCTTGTTTCTACACTTGAAAATGCCACTTCTACAATTTTAGGTAATGTTGCAGGATTGAGCGATTTTTCCAATATTTTTTTCATAAAATTTTGTTGTCTTTTTACTCTACCTTCATCGCCCTCTTCTCCATGTGAGCCGTCGTTATTATGTCTCCATCTGAGATATTCTATGGCATTACTTCCGTCAAGATATACATTTCCTTTTGAAAAATGTACATGAAGCGGAGGATCTGAATACGGATCGTCATAATACATATTAAAAGGTATGTTTACTTCAACTCCCCCTACCGCATCCGTTATCTTCGCAACGGCATTATAATCCACCATAACATAGTCATGTATAGGTATACCGAGTATTTCTGATATTTTTTCAGCCAATCTTTCTACTCCGCCTTTTGTGGACGGCATTTCATACACTGAATTTATTTTTTTCAAAGTTCCGTCTCTATATGAATTTTCAACATAAGTATCTCTCGGTATGGAAATCATATTGAGAGTTTTTCCCTTAGGATCAAAAGTTGCTACCATTATCATATCTGTTCTTGTATGCTCCATGCCCAGCACCAACACGTTCAATCTGTCTTTTTGACCTTCAGGTAAATTTTTTCCGCTTTTATCTACTACATTAAATTCTTTTTTTACATTTTCATTGAATGCTTTTTGAACCGCAAAAGCAAGTCCTCCAAAAACTAATATAAGAATAACGAACACTGCTATAACGATATTCTTCTTTTTTAATTTCTTCAAAACCGAAACCTCCTACAATTATACAATACTGCGTGATTATATTTTTACTGACAACAAATAGAATAACAGATAATTTCTATAAATAAAATCTATAAACCATGTCATGTTTTATTAAATTTACACAGCATCGTCTTTGTATAGTTGCATTGAATTTCAATGCCGAATCTGTATTGCATAAATTCATTATAAAAATATATTTATTTTATCACTGTTAACTTAAATTTATCTTTACGATTTTTCAGGTGTATCCGATTCCATCAATTTTTTATCATACGGATAAGTTTTTACCAAATCACCTAAAACAAAATATCTCTTACCCGTTTTTGACGAGTAATAACAAGTCATAAGTGATATTATCGGGTTTCCACGCTTTTGAGCTTCTTCATTTTTTATCATATATATTGCCGTGTCATCCACAGTTTTTGTTTCATAAACTCTATATTCATATATCTTGTTTTTGTCTGTAATTTTTATAATATCATCTATTTTTACATCCATTAATGAACCGAATAATATACTTTTGTCCTTATTGTAATGACCTGCCAAAGTAAAATTATTCTCGCCCATTTTATCATCAGGTTTCATAGTCGCAACGCCTGCCAAAAGATTATTGTCCGTCGCCCCTTTAAAGATAGTAAGGTTCATATCTACAGACGGTATTACTATTTGCCCTATAAAAAGCGATTTATCTATGTTTTCTGCACCTAAAAAAGTGGATGTCGGAGATATTTCTTTAATTTTTGAAAAATCAAAATATTCATTTTTCAATACTTGTTCATCATTTTTTTTGAGCTCATCTGCCGGCATATCATCGACAGATATAGTAGCCTCGTTCATATTTTGCTTGATTTTATAATTGTTGTAAAAAGGTATAATTATAAATATAATTCCGACAATTACAAGTAACCGGAAAAATATTTTTTTTATCTTCATCTTTTTCCTCTAAATCTTAAATTTTAAATTATACTGCCCATTTTTAAGTTTAATTATTATAGTATACTTAAAAACCTATTAAATAACCAATGTAATTATTATCACAAAATTATTGATAATCAGTAAAATATTATAATGCCATCAAATGTAAAATACTTGGTATCATAAACGGTTATCAGTATAAATTTCAAATATAGTCTACATCCGTTCAGGTGCTTTTATACCGAATATATTAAGAGCACAGCTTATTGCATATGTTACAGCTTTTGTAAGTGCCAATCTGTCTTTTTTCATATCTTCATCATCTACATTTGCTATTGAATTTGAATGATAAAATTTATTAAAAGTCTGTGACAGATCCAAAACATATCTTGCAATGTGATGAGGCTCATTTTTAAGCATGGCTTTTTCGAGCACATCATCAAATGTAGCCAATATTTTTATTATTGAAACGGCATCTTCATTGTCTGCAAGTGTCTTATAAGTAGCATTTGAATAATCAAATCCGTTTGATTTTCTTATTACTGAACAAGCTCTTGCGTGAGTGTATTGAACATATGGACCTGTTTCTCCTTCAAAACTTAAAGTTTTTTCCATCGAAAATACATAATCTTTTGTTCTTGAATTTGACAGCTCCTGAAATACTACTGCACCTATTCCGATTTGTTTTGAAAGTTCATCAATATTTTGTAAATCGGGATTTTTTTCTTCAATTATAGTTCTTGTCTTTTCTATAGCATTATTGAGCACATCTTCCAAAAATACCACATTACCTTTTCTTGTCGACAAAGTACCCTCTTCAAGTGCTACCATACCGAACGGAACATGTATGCAATCTTTGGCATAACCATATCCCATAAGCTCTATTATTTTTTTGAATTGCTTAAAATGCAGTATTTGTTGTGAACCTACAACATATATATTTTTGTAAAAATCGTATGTTTTTTTTCTATACATTGCAGCTGCAATATCTCTTGTAAGATATAGTGTTGAACCGTCGCTTTTTTGAACAAGTGCCACGCCTAAATCGTATTGCTCCAAATCTACAACTCTTGCACCTTTTGAATCTTGGAGAAGATTTTTTTCTTCAAGTTCTTCTATTACATCAGGCATTTTATCTGAATAAAAACTCTCTCCCGCATAAGAGTCAAATTTTATACCGAGCATATCATATACCTTTGAAAATTCCTTCAAAGATTCTTCTCTGAAAAATGTCCAAAGTCTTACAGCATCTTCGTCTTTTTCCTCCAATTTCTTAAACCATGCCCTTGCCTCATCTGTAAGTGCAGTGTCTTTTTCTTCTTCCTTATGAAACTTAACATATAATTTCAATAGAGTTTTTATAGGCTCTTGCTTCAGCTCGTCCATATCACCCCATTTTTTATATGCCACTATCAATTTTCCGAATTGTGTTCCGTAATCACCCAGGTGATTTATACCTACAGTATTATAACCCATATATTTATACAGTTTGTATAAGGCGTGTCCTATAACTGTTGTCCTTATATGACCTATATGAAACGGCTTAGCTATATTAGGTGATGAATATTCAACAATTACGGTTTCTTTTTTAGGCTCTTTTTTACAATAATTTTCCTTTTCTAAAAGCACTTTATCAAGCACCTGCTTAATGACAATATAATTGTTGAGATAGAAATTTACATATCCTCCCAAAACTTTTATATTACTTATAAAATCAGGCTTTTGTAGACTGTCGCAAAGTTCGGTAGCTATTATTTGCGGAGATTTTCTCATAGTCTTTGACAGCTTAAAACATGGGAAAGCAAAATCTCCCATATCCGAATTCGGCGGTATTTCTATAATATCAAATATTTCTTCTTCACTTAATGATTCTATTTTATTTTTCAAAATTTTTACAATTTCAACTTTAAAATCCATACTATCTCCCTAAATTACTTTTTATCTGTACAATTTTTACATATGCCTCTTATAGTTATATCCAAGCTTGTTATTTCATTTCCTTGTTTAGATAAAAAGTCGAAATTTATATTATCCGTGATGTCAAAATCATATATATTCCCACATTTATTACACAAAAAATGACCGTGTGACGATGTGATTAAATCATATCTCGATTCACTTGTGTCTGCATTTATACTTCTCGCCACTCCCTCTTTTATAAAAAGGTTCAGTGTATTATAAACGGTAGTTTTTGATAAAGACGGTATCTGCTCTACCAAATCCGTATAAATCTGATTAACTGTAGGATGATCTTTTTTACTGCCCAATCTTTGTAATATCTTAATTCTTTGGAATGACGGTTTTATGTTATATTTCATCAAGAAATCACTCAATTCTTGAATGTTATCGCAATTTTTCATAAAAATCTCCTAAGATTCTAAAAATAACTAAAAAATTAATTTTCTTTGAGTATGTATTATATCATATGTCAAACAAGTTTTCTATATAAATTTAAAAACAAATCAATTTTATAGTACATAAGAAATATGTCGAATCAACTATACTTTTTATAAAATTTTATAAATATATTTATTTTATCATACAATTAGTGTTGATATAAAATACTTTTTAAAATTTTTTAATTTTAAAAAAAAAATATTGACCACCGGTCATTTTAGTGTTATATTGTATATTGACTGCCGGTCATTATCAATATAGATTTATTTTAAATAATTTATATTGTTTGAATACTGAATTATTTTAGTTTTAATTTACTAAAAAATAAATTTTAATATACTTATGAAATACAGTATTAATTTTAATTTAGCACTTGGATAACGTATCTGACAAATGAAAGGCGAAGGTGCATACTTATAATGTTACGTAACTGAACCTTGATATGAAGTCTAACGAAGTTAGGCAAACTGATAAATTAAAATTTATTGACGAGGTGAAAAAATGAGTAGTACAAAGAGTATGTCTATAAAAACGGATAAAAAAGAAAGTTTGTTAAAATCAGCTATGGAGATATTCAAAACCAAGGGCATCACTAATACAACAGTTGCCGATATAGCAAAGTATGCCGGAACTGCAAAAGGCACGTTTTATTTATATTTCAAAGATAAAGATGAGATAATACGCACAATCATAATGAATGAAGCATCTAAATTACTTGAAAATGCAATTAACCTTTCAAAAAATTTAAAAACAGAAAAGGCAAGCGACAGGGTCATATTCGTTGCAAATGAATTAATGAACGCGTTTTTAGAAAATATAAAGTATGTGGAAATAATACACAAAAACTTATATACAGGTCTTTTTTCAAAATCTAATAATGATGTGTTTTCAAATGCTGTGAAAGAGTTTGTCGCAAACGGAAAAGAAAAGAACACTGTAAAAGCTGAAAAAAAACTATATATAATAATTGAAATGGTAGGAGGAGTTTTTTATAACTCGATAACAAACAATGAACCATATTGTTTGGATGATATAAAAGATGAGCTGTTTGAATGTATTCGTAGTATTGTTGACAACTAAATTTTAATTTATCATCTTGCCTAACTTCGTTGGACTTCACATCAAGTCTCAGTTACGTACCCTAAGTACGTGCCTTTGACTTTCGTTCGTCCGCCTTGTTATCCAAGTGCTAAATTAAAATTTTATGATTAGTATTTAAATTATTTATCACTTACAGAAGTAAAAATTTTTTATAAAATGCAATTTTTTGAAATATTTCATCAAATTTAGCCCAGTATAAAATATAAGAAAAGAGATGATATTTTGTTAAATTTTTTTGCAAAACTTATTACGAAGAACAATAAATTGGTTGTACTTATATCTGTTTTGTTAATAATACCTTGTATTTACGGAACAGTTATGACACGTATAAACTATGATGTTCTTTCTTATTTGCCTAAGGATAAAGAGTCCGTAATAGGTGAAAATGTACTTGAAGATAAATTCAAAACGGCGGCGACCACATTTTTGATGATAGATAATATGCCTCAATCAGATGTCAAAAAGCTTTCTAAAAAAATAAAAGAAATCCCTGCTGTAAATGATGTAATCTATGTCAGAGATATAGTCGGCATAGGAATACCTAAGGATTTTTTGCCTAAGGAACTGTCTGATATATTCTATTCTCAAAACGGTGAGCTTTTGATGATAAAATATGAAGAAAAAGCGGCATCCGAATCTACAATGCAGGCAATAGATGAAATGAATAAATTATTAAATGAACAATGTTTTATAAGCGGTCTATCCGTCTTGTTAAAGGATATAAAACAATTAATTTTAACAGAAATGCCAAGATATGTTTTGCTTGCAGGTATACTTTCGCTTATTGTATTGATTGTTTGTTTGGAATCTTGGGTTTTGCCTTTTATATTTATGGCTACAATAGGTATCGGAATTATATATAACTTCGGAACAAATATATTTTTAGGTGAAATATCTTATATAACTCAAGCAATAGCATCTATACTTCAACTTGCCGTAACCATGGACTATGCAATATTTGTAGTACACAGATATGATGAGGAAAAAAATAATTATGATGACAAAAAAATTGCCATGCAACATGCAATCGTAGGAGCTTTTTTATCACTTGCAGGCAGTTCTTTAACTACAGTTGCAGGTTTCGGTGCCTTATGTTTTATGAGCTTTACTTTAGGTATGGATTTGGGACTTGTAATGATGAAAGGTGTCATTCTCGGCGTACTTACTTGTGTAACTTTTTTACCTGCCTTGATTTTAATTTTTGACAAAGTTATACACAAATATACACATAAATCTTTAATACCTGAATTTCATAGACTTACGGATTTTATACTTGAAAAAAGAAAAACTGCAATTTTAATATTTTTAATAGCATTTTTACCGGCTCTTTACTATCAATCACATATATCTATATATTATGATATAAGCAGAGCTCTACCAAAAACTCTGCAATCAAATATAGGCAAAGATAAGTTGGAAAATGACTTCGGTATGGGCACTTCACATATGATAGTTATGAAAGATGATATAGAAAACAAAGAAATGAAAAAAATGTTCAATGAACTTGAAGATGTAAAAGGAATAAAAAGATCCGTAGGGTATGAAAAATTTATAGGTCCTGCAATACCTGACAGTTTCATACCACAAAACTTAAAAGATATGTTCAAAAAAGACTCAAGTCAGATGATTTTGATAAGCTCTAAGTATTTACCTGCAACAGACGAAGTAAATGAACAAATAGATAAAATCATATCAATAGCAAAAAAATATGACAATACTTCACTTGTAACGGGTGAAGCGGCACTTACAAAAGATTTAGCGGATACGGTCAATACAGATATTAAAACCACAAATTTTTTATCCATATTGGCAATATTTTTAATAGTGGCAATAGTTTTTAAATCTGTTTCCATACCGTTTATATTGGTGTCTTGTATAGAGCTTGCCATATTTATAAATATGGCTATACCGTCTGTACTTTCACATTCAGTAGCATTCGTAACACCTATTGTAATAGGAGCTATACAGCTCGGTGCAACGGTCGATTATTCAATACTCCTAACTACAAGATTCCAAGAAGAACTAAGAAAAGGTCTTGATAAGAAAACAGCAATACAAACAGCAACTCAATCCTCTGCAAAATCTATAATAACAAGTGTGCTCGTATTCTTATCCGCAAATCTCGGCGTTATATTCCTTTCAACACTCGATATAATAAAAGGTATATGTGTCACACTCGCAAGAGGCTCTATAATATCAGGTCTTGTAATATTGTTTATATTGCCTCCTATACTTTATGTATTGGAAGGATTTATTAATAAAACTTCGTTAAAATGGAAAAATTAAAATTAAATCAAAATGAGGTGAATAAAATGAAATACAATAAAATAAAGAAATATCTAAGTTTACTGCTTTCAATGTCTTTAATTTTTTCTGTCGTCTTAGAAAAACCTATATACTCTCAAAACGAAATTACAAAATACGAAACAGTATATACAAATTTGAGAAGTGACGGACAAGAAAAAGAAACAATAGTTTCAAACTGGCTTAAAGACAGCCGTTTTTACAGTGAAGTTATAGACAAATCAAATATATCAGATATTAACAACGTATCTAATGATAATATGCCCGTATTTAGAAATAACGACATAATGTGGAATACAGACTCAAAAGACATATACTATCAAGGTGAAACAACAAAAACATTGCCAATCAGCACAAAAATAACCTATTATCTTGACGGTAAAGAGATTTCTGCAAATGATATAGCCGGAAAATCAGGAAAAGTAAAAATAAATATAAAATTTATAAACAATACTATCAAGAGCGTTAATGTGAACGGAGTACAAAAAGCTGTTTCCACACCGTTTACCGTAGCAACAGTAATAGGTTTTGACAACGAAAAATTTTCAGATATACAGGCGGAAAACTCCAAAATATTTTCGGACGGCAACAATCAAATGGTTATGTTCATAGGTTTCCCTGGACTAAGCAACTCACTTAATCTAAAATCTACTTCTATAGAACAATTAGAAGATATAGACATACCTTCAGAATTTACAATAAAAGCAGATGTCAAAGAATTTGAATTAAGCTCAATAGCAATCGTAGCATCTCCGCAAATACCTGAAATGCTCAAAGACATCAAAGGCATAGATGATTTAGATACAGCAAAAAAAGACATAGATACAGTCATAAACGCAAAAGACACCATAAAAAAAATAGATGAAAAAGATACTATAAAAGAACTCATCAAAAACCCTAAAAAAACAGAAAATGCTAAATTATTGATAGATGATTTATTTGAATATTATGATTTGGACAAAGAATTATTTGACATACTGCCAAAATATATAACAGATGAAAATATAAAACTCTACGATGATGCAAAAAAAGATTTAAAAGATGCAGATATAAACTATGTATTGGATAATCAAGTGTTAAGATATATACCTGACAGATTAAACGACAAGCAGATAGACAAAACAAGATTGTTAATATCAGATTATGACGAAATAAAAACTTTCGATATGGACAGATTTGACAAAGCATTGGAAATAATAAACGATTATGACAATATGCAATTAATGATAGAAAGCTCTTCAAATCTGTATGATAAAATAAAAAAACACGATAAAGAACTCGATACACTCGAAAAAATGACAAAATATAGCGACAGGATTTTTGACCTAATGGATAGAGTAGAAAACGAAGGTTTCGGCGGTTCTCTTACACAAAGCGATATAGACTATATGTTAAAAGCACTCGCAGAGAAAAAAACAAAAGAGATGAGCCATATGTTCAAATCACTTCTTCCCGAAAATGAAACAGACCCACTTTCAAACGAGCAAAAAGCAAAACTTACCATCCTCATAGATCAGGGAATGAAAAAAGGGCAAATCGGAGTTACTACAGGCGCTCAATTAAACACACTTATAAATACAGGATATATTCCTGAGCCTTACAGAACACAAATATTACAGATGTTCACACAAGGAGCTCAAAGAGAAATAATGAATCAGATAAGCTCAGCAACTTCTCAAGCAGAAAGTTTATTATACGACCTAAGAACAATCCAAATAGATGTACAAAATGATATAGGCTACAATTACAGAAGTGATTTAAGAACTGCACTTGAATTTACAAATGAAATAATGCCAGAAATAAGAACAATAAGAGAACAAGAGAAGAAAAATGAAGAAACAGTAAGAAAAGCGATAGATTTAGCAAAAAACAAAGATGATATGAAATATTTTCAGTATTGGGCAAACAGAATAAAAGAAATGAAAAAAGATATGGATTACAACGATGAAAATATAAACATAATGAAAGATTTATTAAACGAATATAGCGATCCTAAAATAAAACATTTCTATGAAAAAATACCAACTCTTAGAAAACACATAGACAAGATAAGACCTATATTAAACTCACTCTCAGACGAATTAGACATAAAAAAATACAATGATTCTTTACACAAATCACCTCAAACATTACAAACATTATTAAAAATGAAAGAAGATTTGGATAATAACAAAGATATAGCAGATACATTAAAACTATCATTAGATGACGAAGTTGTAAAAGTTGCAAGACAAATGATAGAAGTTATAGAAAGACGAGATGAAAAAGGAGACTTGGAAAAATCAAAAAATAAATTGGACGACTTACAAGATATAATGGACAGAAAAGATGCAATAATAACATTATCAGATAATTATACAACATTTACAGGAAAACAAAACGATATGAACTCAAGTGTAACATTCGTCATGAAAACCGATGAAATAAAAATACCTGAGAAAAAAGAAACATTTGTTCCTAAACAAGAAGAAAAACAAGGCTTTTTAGATTGGATAAAAGGAATTTTCATCAAATAATACTAACCCTAAAATTCAATAAAATGATAGAAAAATAACATTGTATAAATTTATAAAATAGAACAATATCTATAAACTTCTTAATAATAAATTATCTATTATTCTATGAGAAATTAATATAATACTACTCCCAAATATAATATGAAATATATTTAAACATTATACAAAAAGTACCCTACTCATTATTGAGCAAGGTACTTTTATATTTATTTTTATTCTTCGTCTGCATTTTCATACCTGTTAGAATATCTTCCTCTATTGTGATTGAATGCACCTTTTTTTAATGATAATACTATTCTTCTGTTAGGCTCTTCTCCTTCAGAAAATGTATTTATTCTGCCGTCATCTTGAAGAGCATAGTGTATTACCCTTCTTTCATAAGGATTCATAGGTTCCAGTTTTATATTTCGTCTTTGGAATATTACTTTTTTCGCCATTTTTTTAGCATATGCTATTAGTGATTTTTCTCTTTTTTCTCTATAATTTTCTATATCAAGTATTATTTTTTCATGTGAATCAAGAGCTTTACTTACCACGATATTTGTAAGCATTTGTAATGAATCAAGACTTTCTCCTCTTTTACCTATGAATATCGCCGCATCTTCGCCTTTTATCTCTACTCTTGTATTTTCTTCAGTTTGCACTATATTTATATCACATACCGTATCCATAGATTTAAATATTTTTTCTAAAAATTCTCTTATCAAATCTTCTCTGTCTAATATTTTTTTACTTTTATTATATAGTCTTTTGCTCCTATTCCTAAAAAACCTTTACTGCCTTCATCTACAACTTGTATATCCATCTTACTTTCATCCACGCCTAATTGCTCTATAGCTCTTTCTATTGCCTCTTGTCTCGTTTTTCCGCTTATTTGTATATATTCCATAATTGCTCCTTTATATATCTTATTATAAAATTATTTTATTAATTCTAATACGCAATTTGCTAATAATTAAAGAAATCATACTATATACAATATTTTATTATCTATTATTTTTCTTTTTTATAGAAGCTTGGCTATCTCTTTTATTTGATTTATCGTCATCTCTAAAATTCATATGATATTCATACTTGCCTATTAAATATTGCTGTAAAATCTGTACCAATGTTCCTGTTGCCCAATAAAGTATAAGACCTGCCGGTAAATTAACTCCCCATACAAGCATCATAAGCGGCATCATATATGTCATCGTCTTATTCATGCCTTCTGCTGTCGCATTTGAAGATGATGATCTGCTCATAGACATCTGCATTTGTACATATGTGAAAAGTGCTGATAATACAGGTAATATATATGGTAAGTTTATACCTTGTATGGCTATGACATCAGGAACTTCAAGTGATTTTATCCAGAAAAATCCCTTATCCACGAGATTATAAGCAGTTTCATTCAAAAACACATATTTTATAGGTTCTCTTACAACTCTGTACATAGCTATCAGTATAGGAAATTGTATAAGCAAAGGTAAACATCCTGCTGCAGGATTTACTCCGTTTTCTTTATATAATTGTGATAATTTTTCACTCTGTTTTTGTGGATTACCCTTATATTTTTTATTTATTTCGTCTACTTTCGGCTGTATAGTTTTCATAGCATTCATAGAACGCATTTGTGAAAATGTAAGTGGTAAAAGTATAAATTTTGTAACTATTGTAAATAAAATTATTGAAAGAGCATAATTATTGCTCATATCATAAAAAAGTTTAAGCAACTGCCCAAACCATATTGATATCTGATTCAAAACTTCCTCCTGTGAATATCATATAAACTGCAACAGTTTTAGTATCAATTTATTTCAAAGGGTCATATCCGCCTTTATTAAACGGATTACACCTTAATATTCTCCATATACTTAAAAAACTGCCTTTAAAAAAACCGTATTTTTTGTATGCAGATAAGCAATAAACCGAACAAGTCGGATAAAATCTGCAACATGGTCTTTTCATAGGCGATATATACTTTTGATAAAATCTTATTATCTTCATCATAATTTCTGACATATACTCATCTCTTCATCTTTTTATCATTATAAAATATAAAAAAATATAAATTTTATTCTACATAAGCATATCGGTTTTTTTTAATATATGTCTTATGGAATTTCTCATAGAATAATAATCAAGGTCATCTGAGCCTATTCTTGCCAAAAAAATAACACTATATCCGCTTTTCAAATCTTTCATCAATCTGATATTTTCTTTTATAAGCCTTCTGAGATGATTTCTAACTACAGCTTTACCGACTTTTCTTGATATGCTTATACCTATCTTTAAATCATCGGTATTATTTTTCATATAGTATATAACCAACTTTTTATTTGCAAATGACTTTCCTCTTGTATATATTTTTTTAAAATCTTCTTTTTTTATTATCATGTCAAAATTCATAACAAAAATAACTCCTATTGAGGCTAAAACAAGCCACCTTAATGTAGATTAAAGTGGCTTTATTTTTAAACATCCGAATAACATATTTATGTTTATTCTCAATTATGCTGAAAGTCTTTTTCTACCTTTAGCTCTTCTATTTTTTATTACATTTCTTCCACCGGGAGTTCTCATTCTTTTTCTAAAACCATGTTCTTTACTTCTTTGTCTTTTTTTAGGTTGGTAAGTTCTTTTACTCATATTGCACCGCCTTTCACTGTTCTTATTTGTTAGTTTTAATCTTAACGGATGTATTAAGACATTAAAAAAATCCCTCAAAGGATTCGGTCATCTTCCTACAATCAATAAACTTCTTGATAAATACATCCCCAAATTCAATAAATATTACTAATCATATATTATAGTAAAAAACCGCCTCAAAATTAGTATATTACAAGTATATGATTTAATTGCAAGGTTTTAATATTAAAACCGCATAAAACGATAGAAATATTATACGTTTTGTAAGGCGATTTGTCAAATTCTTTTTATTTTTTTTATCTTGTTATTTTTTTATTTTCAATCAAAATATAGTTATCCACAGATAAAAAATTACTACATATTGTAATTTTTTTGAAAATTTTTTATAAAAATATTTTTTTTAATGCTAAAAAACACAGTAATAAAAACATTTTTTAAAATTTTTTTATTGAAACTTTTTATTATATTTGATATATTATCTATACCGAAAAACTGTTAAAATGTTTATAAATTTTATCCACTTATTAACATATTGTTTATAACTTTGTGGATAACATTATATTTTTTGTGTATTTATCCACAAAATGTTATTATTATATTGTTTATAATGTGTATAAATTTAAAAACAAATTGTTGATAATTATTTTTTTGAAAATTTTATTAACAGTTTTTTTTATCTTATGCACAAATTTTTTACACTTGAGGTTAATAAAATGGAAACTGATGGTTTGATAATATGGAAAAAGGTATTAAATTATCTGAAAGAAAATGAAAATTCATCTTATATAAATACTTTTTTTTCAGATAAAGCGTCTTATATGCACGAATTTTACAATAACACTTTATTTATAAAATGTGAAAATCCCTTTGTTCTTGAGCACATAAAACAAAATATCAAAAAAATAAATTCTATAATCAAAAATGAATTAAATATAAATAATGTAACTGTACAGCCTATATTAGAAGATTCTGAGATTAAAAAAATAATAAATCCACCTGTTAAAAATTCGGATAATATACTTGCAAAATATACGTTTGACTCTTTTGTAATAGGAAACTCAAACAAATTTGCACATGCAGTATGTGTATCTGTAGCTGAACATCCGTCATTTGAAGTAACAAAAGATGCGCACAATCCGCTTTTTTTATACGGAGGTGTAGGTCTTGGAAAAACTCACTTAATGCATGCAATAGCAAACAGATTAAAAGAAAAAAACAGCAATTACAAAATAGCTTATGTGACATCCGAAAAATTTACAAATGAACTTATAAATTCGATAAAAGAAAAAAATAACGAAGAATTTAGAAAAAAATACCGTTCATTAGACGTGCTTTTAATAGATGATATACAATTCATAGAAGGTAAAGAGGCAACTCAAGAAGAATTTTTCCACACTTTCAACGAATTACATTCAAACAACAAACAAATAATAATTTCAAGCGACAGACCTCCACAAGAGCTCATTACACTTGAAGACAGACTTCGTTCAAGATTTGAAAGCGGAGTTCCAATAGACATACAGGCACCCGATTTTGAAACGAGAGTTGCAATATTAAAGAAAAAATGTGAAATAGACCAAAGAGATATATCAGATGATGTTTTGATACTGATAGCAAAAAATATAAAATCCAATATAAGAGAACTTGAAGGCTCATTAAATAAAGTATGGAGCTACTCAAAAATAATGCAAACTCCTATAACATACGATATGGCTACCGAAGTATTAAAAGATATGTTAAAAAATAAAGAAACGAAGGAACTTACTATAGACTATATAAAACAGGTTGTTGCAAAAGAATTCAATATAAAAATAGATGATTTATCATCAAAAGCAAGACCTAAAAATATAGCATATCCAAGACAAATAGCAATGTATATAGCAAGAGAACTCACTGATTTATCACTTCCGAAAATAGGAGAAGAATTTGGAGGCAGAGATCATACAACGGTGATGCACGCCTGTGATAAAATAAAAGACGATATTGAGAAAAAAACAGATAAAATAGATATTAAAATCGATAAAATTATAGCAATATTAAAAGATTGATTTATAAATGTTGATAAGTTTATAATTATTAAATATTTATTCATAGGTTATCAACAACATTATTAAATAAAAAAAATTAATTTTTTCAAGTAATACACAGACTTATCCACATATTCACAGCTACTACTAATATTACTACTAAAAATTTTAATTATTTTTTTATATTAAAAAAAACACAGCACGAATAATCAATTTAATAATAAACGATAGAAAATAAATACCATACTTTATATATAACACTATATAATTATATTATAAATCATCTATTTCAATAATTATATATATATTCATTGAAAACTTATTTTAAAAAATATATCAAATAAAAATATAAATTATTTTCATTTGTTCATATTATATATGACTACAAATCAATTATTATATAATAATTACAATATTTTTATAAAAATATGTAACCAAATAAATATTAAGAAAGAAAAATATATAAATAATCTTTTAAAATAAAAATTTCTATATTGATTAAAAAAAAGAGCGGAAAGAGGATCTTATGAAGTTTAAAATAAATCAAATGCAACTTTCAAAAGCCATTAGTATAGTTGCAAAAGCTGTATCTACAAAAACTACTATGGAAATATTAAAAGGAATATATTTTGAAATAGAAGATGATAATCTTGTACTTACCGCAAATAATCTTGAATTAGGTATACAGACAAATGTTCCTTGTGAAGTATATGAAAGCGGTAAGATAGTAATAGAGGCTAAGATAATTTCTGATATAATAAGAAAAATGCCTAATGATACTATACATTTTCAAAGCGTTGAAGATACTGATTTTATTGAACTCAGATGCAAGAATTCAAAATTTAATATCAAATATTTAAAATGTGATGATTTTCCAATGCCTGCATATATAGATGAAAGAACATTTGTAAGGCTTGATGCACAAGATTTTAAAGATTTGGTGTTAAAAACAGGATATGCAATATCTAATAACAATCCTAATCCGGTTTATATGTCACACTTTTTTAAAGTAGAAAAAGATGAGTTTGTTATGTTTTCAATAGATGGTTTCAGATTCAGCTTTATGAAGAAAAGATTTGAAGAATCGTCATTTGATGAAAAAAAATTGATATTAAAAGGTAACACTTTAATAGATATCGCTAAAACAATAGAAGATTCTCAAGAAAGTATAAAATTTTCATATGATGATAAACATATTTGTATAATTATAGATAATACAATAATTACAAGTAATCTAATAGTAGGAAATTTTTTAGATTATGAGTCGATAATACCTCAGGCACCTACTTCAACTGCTAAGATAAAATTGTCCGACTTAAAATCAGCAGTGGAAAGAGTATCACTTTTATCAAATAATAAACTCATAAAATTTGAATCAAAAGATTTTATGATGAATATAACCTCAAGAAATGATCAAATAGGAGATGCGAATGAAATAGTTGACATCGAGTTGAACGGAGAAAACTTTACAATAGCATTTAACTGT
Organism: Peptoanaerobacter stomatis; assembly: GCF_000238115.1. Lineage (GTDB taxonomy): Bacteria > Bacillota > Clostridia > Peptostreptococcales > Filifactoraceae > Peptoanaerobacter > Peptoanaerobacter stomatis. The sequence goes on from NZ_JH414560.1 coordinate 54,555, forward strand.
GATTATATATTGGATGCAATGAAATATATAGATGATGAATATTTGATTATGAATGTAATAAACAGTGTAAGTCCATGCACAATAACTCCTGAAAGCAATGAAGATTACAAAAATGTTGTATTGCCTGTAAGAATAAGATAGTTATATGAGGAGATTTTTATGAAAATTGGATTTGTCAGTGATACACATGGCGATGAAGAATCTCTTGAAAGAGCTGTATCATTTATGAAAGATTATGATGCCATAATACATACAGGAGATGTATTGTCTTATGGCTACAACTCACCTTGTTTTTTGACAGAATATATAAAGACTTTATCAAATATATATTTTGTAAGGGGCAACGGAGATTATTTTGACGGTATGACGCTAATGAATAAGAGTATTGATGATTTTGAGAAAATATTCACGTTCGGAAATTTGAAAATATTTGCAACTCACGGTTTTGTTCATTCTATAGAGCATTATAAACAAAAAGCTTCTGATGCAAAATGTCAAATATTGGTATACGGTCATACACATATTAAAAAAATGGAAAAAGTAGGAGATTTGATAGTACTTAATCCAGGTTCAACTTCAAGACCGAGAGATTTTATAAAGTCTTTTGCATATCTTGAAGATGATATTTTAAAACTATATGATTTAGATACATTTGAAATTTTAAATAAAATGCGAGTTATTTACTAAAGATTTTTATATTTGTTTGTAAGTTGACCACATGGTTTAATATCTCAAAAAGTGTTTATTTTTCAAATATAATTTTTATAGTTAACTGATAATTTTAAATAGCTTTTGTTATTATTTTTAAGATAATATTTTTTAAATATTATCTTGTTTATTTGTAAAAAATATGGTATTATTTTCATACAAATATTAGCATATTAGTATTAGTTATATTGAATATTTTATAGTATGCTTATTTTGTTTTTTTAGATATAATTTATATTCTCAAGTATAAATTAAAAATTTGTTTAGGAGAATTCAATGATATTTAATGCGGGAGACTATGACGTAATAGTTGTCGGAGCAGGTCATGCAGGTTGTGAAGCTTCGCTTGCATCAGCGAGAATGGGATTAAAAACTCTTGTTATAACACTCTCTTTAGAGTCAATAGGATATATGCCTTGTAATCCGTCTATAGGAGGTACAGGTAAAGGACATCTTGTTAGAGAATTGGATGCACTTGGCGGACAAATGGGTTTAAATGCTGATGCCACTTTTATACAAAGTAGAATGCTCAACACTTCAAAAGGTCCGGCAGTACACTCTTTAAGAGTACAATCAGACAAAGAGCAATATCACATTCATATGAAAAAAACTTTAGAAGATCAAATAAATTTAGATATAAAAATGGATGAGGTTGTAGAACTTTTATCAAATGATAATAAAATAACAGGCGTTGTTACAAAATTAGGAGCAAAATATACTGCAAAAGCTGTTATAATATGTACAGGAGTATATTTGGACTCAAAAGTTTATATAGGAGAAGTTAATTTTAAATCAGGTCCTATAGGACTAAATGGAGCTTACGGCTTAAGTGAAAGTATAGAAAAATTAGGTATAGAACTAAGAAAATTTAAAACAGGTACACCTGCAAGAATACACAAAGACTCCATAGATTTCAGTAAGATGAGTATTCAAGACGGAGACGAAAAAATAGTGCCTATGTCATTTTTAAATGAAGGAGAAGATATAGGCTCAAATAAAGTGAGCTGCTATTTAACAAGAACGAATGATAAAACTCATGAAATAATAAAAAATAATTTAAAGCGTTCATCACTTTTTAGAGGTGATATGGATGCTATAGCGGGGGCGAGATATTGCCCGTCTATAGAAGATAAAGTGACAAGATTTGCAGATAAGACTTCCCACCAATTTTTTGTTGAACCTGAGGGAATGGATACAAAAGAATATTATATACAAGGATTTTCTTCATCATTAGCTTATGAGATACAGCTTGAAATGTATCAAACAGTTGCAGGACTTGAAAATTGTAAAATGATGCGTCCTGCGTATGCCATCGAATATGATTGCATAGATCCTCTTATATTAAAACCGACACTTGAAACAAAAAAAATTAATGGACTTTATTTTGCAGGTCAGATGAACTCTACAAGCGGTTATGAAGAAGCAGCCGCACAAGGTTTGATAGCCGGTATAAATGCATCTGCAAAAATTCAGGGAAAAAATGAATTGATACTCACAAGAGATAATAGCTATATAGGAGTGTTGATAGACGATTTGGTAACAAAAGGAACTAACGAACCATATAGAATAATGACATCAAGAGCTGAATATAGATTACTTTTAAGACAGGACAATGCAGATGAAAGATTGACAGAACTCGGAAGATATTACGGCTTGGTTGACGATAAAAGATATACTAAATTTATAAAAAAATATCAAGATATAGATAAAGAAATAGAGAGATTAAAAACTAAAAAAGTTAAACCTGATGAAGTAAATGAAAAATTATCATCTGTAGGAGAAAGTGAGTTATTAGGTCAAATAAGTCTTTATGAGCTTCTAAAAAGGCCTAAAGTAACATATAAACTGTTGGAAGAAATGAATTTTGGAAATGAATTTTTGAGTGAGGAGGTAAAAAAAAGATGTGAGATAGAATCTAAATATGAAGGATATATCAAAAAGCAAAAATTACAAGTAGAAAATTTTGTAAAATTGGAAAACAAAAAGCTTTCAGACAAGCTTGACTATGAAAATATAAAAGGTCTAAGATTGGAAGCAAGACAAAAATTAAATAAGATAAAACCGATAAATATCGGGCAAGCATCAAGAATATCAGGAGTATCTCCATCAGATATATCAGTATTACTAATATATCTTCAATCTATGAGAGATAAAAAAGATTTATAAAACTATTATTTTTCTGTTTTTATCGGATAAATTTCAGTATTAAGATTTGTTAAATTTTATCATTTTAATTTTTTATACCCTTTAATTTTAAGAAATATATTTTTCTTAATTTTCGTAATTCTAATTATTTTTATTTCATAATAAAGGAGACTAAAAATGAATCTTAAACAAAAAATGCTTACTTTTATAGGATTACCGGTGTTATTGGTAATATTTTTATTATCGATAATATCATATTTATATTCTAATAATGTACTTATAAATGAAGAAAAAAATATAATGCATGAAATGGCAGAAAAATATGGTGAAAAAGTTGAAAAAAAATTATTAAAAAACAGTGCATATTTGGAATCACTTACATTGAAATACTCAAATGAAATTCCTAAAGATGATATGTTGTTGCAAGATTTGAAAAATTTTACAACTTCGTTTGATGAAATAAATACACTTTATATAGGTTTTCCAAATAAGAAATTTTTAGACGGTGCAGGTTGGATACCTGATTCAAGCTATGATCCTACACAAAGGGACTGGTACAAAGATGCAATAAATACAGATGGTGTAGCTATATCTAAACCTTATATTAACATATCTGATAATCTTCCGGCTTTCACATTAAGTAAAAGCGTAAAATCAAATAATTCTCTTACAGCTGTTTTATCTATAGATATTTCCATGAAAGATTTGGTTGAATTGATAGAAGAAATAAAGGTAAAAGACACTGGAAAAGCTACATTATATGATAAAGACGGAAATATAGTCGTTCATCCTAAATATAAATTCGGAGACAATGTAAAAGAAATTGAAAACGGAATATTTAGAAAATTTGCAGATAAATTTGCAACAGGAGAAGAAGAATTTTTTGAAACAAGAGTAAATGGAGTAGATAAATTTTATTTCACATATCCTATAAAAGGGACAAGTTTGGTTTTAATGCTTGATGTTCCTAAAAAAGAAGTTCTTGCACACTCAAATAAACTTGCAAAATTTATGTTTATATTGGGAATGGTTTCATTATTAATGATTTCGGCAATTATATATTTTGTGGCAATATCTATAACAAAACCTATTACAAAATTGAGTTCATATATACAAAAAATGTCTGAATATGATTTTACTTTAGACAGCACATCTTCTTCTGATTCATATTTGAAAAGAAAAGATGAAATAGGTTTAATATCAAGATCTGTATTACAATTAAAAAATATGATGAAAGATGTAATGAAGTGTGTAAATGATATATCAGCTAAAGTTGCATCATCATCTGAAGAACTTACAGCATCAAGTCAACAATCAGCATATACAGCTGAACAATTATCAAAAACTATTGAAGAAATATCACAAGGAGCTATGACTCAAGCTGAAGATATGCAAAAAGGCCAAGAAGCTATGTCAGTTATGCAAAATGTACTTGAGGAGAATGAAAAAATAATAGAAAATTTAAATTCTACATCAAAAGGAGTATTTGAAGCAAGAGAAAAAGGAATGATTTCAGTAAATGAACTGATACAGGCATCAGAAAAATCTAAGGAATCATCAATAGAAGTAAGTAAAGTCATAAAAAATACAAATGAAAGTGCAATGCATATATCATCAGCAAGTGATATGATAAAATCAATAGCAGATCAAACAAATCTTCTTGCATTAAATGCAGCAATAGAAGCAGCAAGAGTAGGAGAGGCAGGAAGAGGATTTGCAGTTGTTGCTGAAGAAATAAGAAAATTGGCAGAACAGTCAAATACATTTACAGAAGAGATAAAAGTTATAGTATCAAATCTTACTTCAAAAACTGAAGAAGCTGTTAAAATAATGGATGAAGTAGGAGAAATAATGCACAACCAAACAGATAAAGTTGAAAATACTAAAAAACAATTTGACAGAATTTCATTAGAATTGAATAAAAATATACAATCAGTAGAAAATTTGAATAAATCAGGTAAAGATTTGGAAAATACCAAAGAATCATTACTTAGAATTATAGAAAATCTGTCAGCTTTATCACAACAAAATGCCGCATCAGCGGAAGAAACAACAGCAAGCATACAAGAGCAAACAGCATCAGCACAAGAAATAGCACAAGCAAGTTCACATTTGGCAGAAATGGCACAAGATTTAAGTTTAATGGTATCAAAATTTGAAATATAAAAATAATATATAATATTAAAATTTATTTTAAAGATTTGATAAATATATAGCCGACAAAAAAATAATACCTTTTAAATGGATACAATAATTATATTTTGGTTATATGTTTACTTAAAAAGACAGATATTAATTAATATTAATTCTCTATATAATAGATTAATTTATATAAGAAATATATAAACAGTATATTTTATTAAATTCAATACTGTTTATTTATCAGTATATTGAGTTTTAGTATCAGTATCTGTCTTTTTGTTATACTTTTATCTAACTTAAATATAGATATTTTTATAATATTTATTTATATTTTTTAGTTTAACAGACATTATATATGGTAAATATAGTATATTATATGTATTATTTCAAATATATAAAATGATAGGAGAGTTGATATGAAATTAAGAAGTAAAATGTCTGTATTCATAGGATTGCCTGTATTATTGGTATTGTTGATACTTTCAGTCGTATCATACAAATATTCTGACAGACTGTTGGTAAATGAATCAGAAAATTCTATGAAAATGACAGCAGGAAAATACGGCTCCGATATAGAAAGTATAATATCAAAAAATACGGCATACATTGATGTTATATCATTGGAGTTAGGTCAGGAAACAAACTCGAATGAAAGAATATTGAAGACTTTGCAGTATTATTCAAAAAATTTTCCTAATACATTAGGATTTTTTATGGGCTTTGAAAACGGAGAATATTTAGACGGAACTGATTGGGTGCCTGACATATCATTTAATCATAAGACAAGAGAGTGGTATAAAAATGCAATAGCAAAGGATATATCTGTAATATCAAAGCCATATCTAAATGCAATAGATAATTCATTAATAGTATCTATAAGTAAACAGGTAAAGTCGTCAGATGGCAAAATAAAAGGAGTAGTAGGAACAGACATATCAACAAAAGAAATCATAGAAGAAGTAAATAGTATAAAAGTAGGAAAAACAGGAGCGGCGTTCTTATTAGACGGAGAAGGAAACTTTATGGTGCATTCAAAATACACCCTAACGGACAACATATCAACAGTAGAAAACGGAGATCTTCAAACAAAAGTAAGCAACTTTTTATCAGGTCAACCAGACTTTTTCCAGGCAAAAGTAGGAGGAGTGCAAAGATTTTATTTCACATACCCGATAAAAAACACAAACTGGGTATTAGCCCTATCAGTACCAAAAGCAGAAGTATTAGAAGGATCATCAACACTCGGCAAATTTATGATAATACTAAGCATAATATCACTGATAATAGTAATAGCAGTAATATACTTAGTAGCAAACTCAATAACAATACCGATAATAAAACTAAGCCAGTGCGTACAAGGGATGGCACAATATGATTTAACCCTAACAGACAAATCACCATCAGTAATATACTCAAAAAACAAAGACGAAATAGGAATAATATCAAGAGCCCTAATACAAGTAAAAAACACAATGAAAGAAATAATGACAAACGTAAACGATTTAGCAAGCCAAGTATCAGCATCATCAGAAGAATTAACAGCAACAAGTGAACAATCAGCCCAAGGAGCAGAACAAATATCAAGAGCAATA
>NZ_JH414561.1 GCF_000238115.1 Peptoanaerobacter stomatis
CAGACATAGACAACTTCAAGAAAATAAATGACCAATACGGACACGATGCAGGAGACAAGGTATTAACAACAGTATCAAATATATTAAAAAGAGAACTAAGACAAGACGATATAGCAGCAAGGTTTGGAGGAGAAGAATTTTTGATAATATTAAACGATATGACAAAAGACAAGTTAAACGATGAGAAAGCGTATAATATAATAGAGAAGATAAGAAGAAAAATAGAAAGTAGCTATATAGTATATCAGGGCAATAAAATAAAAGTAAGTATGACATTTGGAATGGTAAGCTCCGGAGGATATAAAGATGTAAGGAAGATGATAAAAGAAGCTGATGAAAAGATGTATATAGGAAAGAGAAGCGGAAAGAATAAAGTTGTGTTTGATAGTTATAATATGACTGTAAATATTGATAAAATCAGCAAAAGTGATGATATGTTTAATGAATGACGATAATCTGATATTTTTAATTCAACTGATTATAGCCCGTTTACATTCATTTTTATTAACATTATTTGATATTATATCCTATACATTACTATCAAAATAAGAATTGTAGTTAAGTAAAATTTTATAAAAATTTCAGATTTATAAGATTTATATAAGTTCAATATATTTTAATACATTTTTTATATGTATATCAGAAATTTATTTTTATTATATACAAATCTATTACACATTAAGACACCCTGTACAGATAATTTTTTTGTTGTCTTCACAGGGTGTTTTAACTATTTTTTAATTTTACTGATATAAAATTATTTGTATAATGCAGACAATTATTCTAAATATAGTGAATTATTTTATGTTGAGTAATTATAAAGTATCTGTTATAATATATACTGATAAATAAATTATTTTGTTATTTTTGGAAGTGATTATATTGAGTGATACGACTATAATTTCAGTAGTAATGGGTGTTTATAATCCTGATAAAGAATATCTTATAAATTCTATAAACTCAATATTGAATCAAACTTTTGAAGATATAGAATTTATAATTTGTGATGACGGATCTAATAAAAATGAAGATATATTTGATGAACTGAAAAATTTAGATAATAGGATAATTATCATAAAAAATGAAAAAAATATGGGATTGGCGTATACATTAAATAATTGTATAAATTATTCAAGTGGTAAATATATAGCAAGACAAGATGCAGACGATGTATCAAAAAAAGATAGATTAGAAAAACAATTTAATTTTCTGGAAAATAATATGAGTTATTCATTCGTTGGAAGCAACATCTCTCTTTTTGATGAAAATGGGGAATATGGTACTTTTAAATTTCCTAATTGCCCCACAAATAGAGATTTTTTGTTTACTTCTCCGTTTAATCATGGAAGTATAATGATTAGAAAGCAAGTACTTGAACAAAATAATCTGTATAGAGTATCTAAAGAAACAATAAGATGTGAAGATAAAGAATCAAAAAAAAGAAGAAAATTTATTTGTAGAATAGATGATTTTAAGATTAGAAAAAAATATTTTAAAAAATCAGGAATAGGATTAGAAAGATATATTTATATGATAAAGCCTATATTGGTAGGCTTATTTCCTGTAGATATTATAGATTATATGAAGAAGATTTATTACAAGTAAAGTCTTTTGTCTTTATATTGGAGAAAATATTTTGAATATGTTGCTTAGTATAATAATACCTGCATATAATATAGAAAATTATATAGTAGAGTGTATAGACAGTGTTTTGAAAATAAAAAATATCAAATATGAAGTTTTAGTAATATTGGGAGAATCTACAGATAATAGTAATAAAATAGTTGAAGAATATACTTTAAAAAATGACAATATTTTTATGTGTTTTCAAAATGCGAGAGGCTTATCAAATGCACGTAATTGTGGTATGGAGTATGCTAAAGGAGAATACATATTATTTTTAGACGGTGATGACTATATAGATTCAAATAAACTTGAATGTGCTATTAAATATTTGATGGATTGCAAGTCTGATGTACTTGTATCAGAATATAGGAAATTTTATGATTTTGATGATAGATATTTTATTTCAAAACAGATTAATGATATAAAGAACAATGAAAATATAGACATAAAGATTAAAAAATTTTTGAGGGAAAAAAAATGTTTTTGGAATGTATGGAGATATATATATAGAAAAGATTTTTTAATTAAAAATAAAATAAGATTTAAAGAAGGAACGTATGCCGAAGATTTAGAGTATACTACAGATATATTTTTAAATACTGACAATATCTGTTTTTTTAATGACTATTATTATAATTATAGACTTAACAGGAAAAATTCTCTTATGAATGTTCCTACAAAAAAAAGAACTATTGATACTATAGGTGTAATTGAAAGTAATATAAGAAAATTATATAATCATAATTATAAATATAAAAAGTTATTTTATAAACAATATGCAATAGAATTTATTTTGAATCTATCCGGTTTATATGAGATAAATGTTGATGATAGAGAAGAAGTTATTCGATTTTTAGAAGAAAAAGAAAATGTTCTTTCAATAGAAAAATATTATGTAGCTGAGTATGCACATATTTTTATTAAAATTTTTACTTTAAAATGCTTTGCATATATCATATTCATCTTAAAATGTATAAAGAGAAAATTAAAAGGGACATTATTAAATGGAATATTTAAAAAAATTTTATAAATATAGAAATTTATTGAGTGAATTAGTTAAGAGAGATATAAAAATAAAATATAGACGTTCTATTTTGGGATATTTATGGAGTGTATTAAATCCGCTACTTATGATGGTAGTAATGTCTATAGTGTTTTCTTATATGTTTAGATTTGATATAGAAAATTACACTATATATCTTTTGACAGGTCAGCTTATTTATAATTTTTATTCAGATGCAACTAATATGTCTATGTCATCTATAATTTGGAGTGGAGGACTTATAGGGAAGGTGTATATACCTAAATATATCTTGCCGTTAGCCAGAACACTATCTTCATTTGTTAATATGATGTTTTCTCTAATAGCATTGATACTTATGCTAATAATAACAAAAACTCCTGTAACTCCTGCTATATTTATGTTTCCTGTGCCATTGTTCTATCTTTTATTGATTTGTATAGGTATGGGTTTGATATTATCTGTATTGGCAGTATATTTTAGAGATATTGTCCATTTATATGGAGTTTTTTTGGTTGCACTAACATATCTAACGCCTATATTTTATCCTATTTCAGCTGTGCCTAAATATGCGCTTAATATATTAAAAATGAACCCTTTGTTTTATGTATTAAATATGTTTAGAAATATAATTATGTATGGTAATATTCCATCTTTACAGGATAATTTTGTTTGTTTTGCATGGGGATTTATTTTAATAGTCATAGGATTATATATTTTTAGAAAAAAACAAGATGATTTTGTATTATATATGTAAAAAAGGGGAAAAATTTGAAAGAATATGCAGTCAGGATTAAAAATGTATCTATGGAATTCAATTTAGCTTCTGAAAAAGCTGAGGGATTAAAAGAATATGTAATAAATATAATAAGAGGCAAAAATATAAAAATAGAAACATTTAGAGCATTGAACAATATAAGTTTTGACATTGAAAAGGGAGATTCATTTGCAATAATGGGCTCAAACGGTTCCGGAAAGAGTACTCTGTTAAAGTTAATATCCGGAATATTTCATCCAACTTCAGGACATATAGAGACTAATGGTTTGATAGCACCTATGATAGAATTAGGAGCAGGCTTTGATTTAAATCTAACAGCAAGAGAAAACATATATCTCAATGGCGCTGTTCTTGGACACGATAGATTTTTTATGGATAAATATTTTGAAAATATTATAGAATTTTCAGAATTATGGGATTTTGTAGATGTTCCTGTAAAAAAATTTCTCTTCGGGAATGCAAGCAAGATTAGGTTTTGCAATAGCAACATTAATCAAACCTGATATATTAATTGTGGATGAAATTTTATCCGTTGGAGATGCACATTTTCAGGAAAAATGTAAAAATAAAATGAATGAACTTAAAAGTGGAGGAACTACACTGATATTAGTATCCCATTCAATAAAAGATGTCGAAGATAACTGCAAAAATGCAGTATGGATAAATAAAGGCAACTTAATGAGAATAGGTAGTACTGAAGAAGTTATAGAAGAATATATAAAAAATAAAGATTTGTAACTATATCAAAAATAAATATAAATTGGAGATGTAATAATGCTTATAACAAAGACACCGTTTAGAATAAGCTTTGCAGGTGGAGGAAGTGATATGGCATCCTTTTATGAAGAACATGGAGGATGCGTTCTTAGTACAAGTATAAATAAATATATGTATATATCTATACATCCATATTTTGATCCTAATTATACTGTACTTAAATATTCTAAGAATGAGATTGTAAAAGATATAAAGGATATAGAACATAAAATAATTAATTGTGTTTTAAACGATAAAAATATATCTGGAGTAGAAATAGTAAGTACGGCTGATGTACCGGGAGGAACAGGATTAGGTTCATCAAGTACATTCACGGTAGGACTTCTTAACACAATATACAGTTATATAGGCAAATATGTATCTAAGGAGAAATTGGCGTATGAAGCTTGCGATGTGGAAATAAATAAATTATTATCTCCCATAGGTAAGCAAGATCAGTATGCAGCATCATATGGCGGATTAAATTTTATAAAATTTAATAAAGACGGTTCAGTATCTGTCTCCCCTATAATAATGAAAGGTAATATATATAAAGAGTTGCAAAACAATCTCATGATGTTTTATACAGGTAAAATGAGATCTGCTAATGATATATTAAGTGAACAGAAGAAGAATATAACGCAAGAAGACAAAGCAAATAATTTAAAAAAGATGTGTATTTTAGCAGAAAATATGAAATTGTCACTCGAAGATAATGATTTGTCATCATTCGGTAAGTATCTTAATGAAGGATGGATTTTAAAAAAGACTTTGGCAAAAGGAATAAGCAATCCTGATATAGATAAAGCATATGAAATAGCGTTAAATAGCGGTGCTAAAGGTGGTAAGTTATTAGGAGCAGGAGGAGGAGGTTTCCTATTATTTTATTGCGAAAAAAATAAGCAAGAAAGATTAGCTGAAAAACTCAAGAAAGAATTGAGTATAGAAAAATTTGATTTTAAATTTGAGCATGACGGCTCATCAGTTATCTATATAGGAGATAAATACTGGGATTAAAAAAACAATGGAGGAACAATGAAAGTATTAGTAGCCGGTGGAGCAGGTTTTATAGGCAGTCATTTAATAGATGCACTTTTAAAAGAAAATCATACAGTTGTATGTATAGATAATTTTTTTATTGGAACAAAGGAAAATATAAAACATTTAAAAGGAAATAAAAATTTTATTTTTTATGAGCAAGATCTTTGTGATATAAATAAATTAAAATCAATTTTTGAAAAAGAAAAAATAGAATATATTTTTCACTTAGCGGCAAACTCTGATATACAAGCAAGTGCAAAGAATCCGGTCATAGAATATAATAACACATATACTACAACATTTAACATATTGGAATGTATGAGACTATATGATGTAAAAAAGGTGTTTTTTGCGTCGACTTCGGCTGTATATGGAGAAAAAAATGGTGTAGATGTAGCAGAAAATAATACAACTCTAGAACCTATATCATATTATGGGGCATCAAAGCTTGGCTCAGAAGCGATAATAAATGCTTACACATATATGAATAATTATAAAACTCTAATATTCAGATTTCCAAATGTCATAGGACCGAGGTTAACACATGGAGTAATATTTGACTTTATAAAAAAACTTGAAAATAATAATGAGAAATTACAGATATTAGGAGATGGAAATCAGACTAAACCATATATGTATGTATATGATTTGGTGGATGCAATAATAAAGTTTAAGGATAAAATCGAAGAAGGAGTTACAATATATAATATAGGTGTAGATACACATACAAGCGTAACAAAAATAGCGGATATAATATGTGAAAAAATGAATTTAAAAGATGTTAAGTATGACTACACAGGTGGTAAAGGTGGATGGAAAGGGGATGTTCCGAAATTTTCATACAATCTTAATAAAATACATTCAGCAGGTTGGAAAGCTAAGTATACTTCTGATGAGGCTGTAGAAGAAACAGTGAAAGAAGAATTGAAAAAAAGAGGATATAAATGAGAGCAGTAATAATGGCTGGCGGCAAAGGAACAAGACTTAAAGAAATGACAAGAAATGAGATACCTAAGCCAATGGTAAAAATTTTGGGAAAACCGATATTAGAATATCAAATAGATGTACTAAAAGAGAATGGATTAAAAGACATAATAATAGTTATTGGATATTTGGGATATAAAATAAAACAATATTTTAAAGATGGAAAAGATTTTGGAGTAAATATAACATATATTGAGGAAAATGAGCCACTTGGAACAGCAGGTGCTTTTTATTATATTAAAGATTATATAAAAGAAGATTTTATATTATTATTTGGAGATATAATATTTGATGTATATTTGAAAAAAATGATAGATTTTCATAATATGAAAAATTCATATGCAACGTTATTTGTCCATCCAAATTCGCATCCTTATGATTCTGATATCATATTAATGGATGTTGATAATAAAATTATAGGATTTGATTCTAAAAATAACATTAGGACTTACTCGTATGATAATTGCGTAAATGCAGGTATATATATAATATCAAGTAACCTGATACAAAAAATTGATGAATTAAAGAAGTTGGATTTGGAGAAAGATATATTGTCAAAAGAAATTAATGAAGAAAACATATTCGGATATTATTCATCAGAATATGTAAAAGATGTAGGAACAGTTGAAAGAATCAAGAAAACATCTAAAGACTTACAAAAAAATATATTAAAAAGTAAAAATTTAAAAAATAAACAAAAATGTATATTTTTAGATAGAGACGGCACAATAAATATTCATAAGGGACTAATTGTCAACCCTGATGATATAGAGTTAGAAAAAAATGTCGCAGAAGCTGTACAAAAGATAAATTCATCAGAATATATTACTGTCGTTATAACTAATCAACCACAGGTTGCCAGAGGATTATGTAGTATAGAAGATGTTGAAAATATAAATAAAAGACTCAAAACTATATTAGGTGAAAAGGGTGCTTATGTAGAAGATATATACTATTGCCCTCATCATCCTGATAAAGGTTATCCGGAAGAAAATAAAAAATACAAAATAAAATGCAAATGCAGAAAGCCGAGTATTGAATTGATAGAAAAAGCAGTATTAAAATATAATATAGATTTAGAAAACTCTTGGTTTATTGGAGATACTACGATTGATATTCAAACAGGTGTGAATGCCGGTATGAAAACAATATTACTTAATACAGGTGAAGCAGGAAAAGACGGCAAATATGATGTGGTTTCTGATTATATATGTAATGACATATTAGAAGCTGTGAATATAATAATAAAATAAGTGTAAAAAATTTAAGGAGAGTAACATGGATTATAAAAATCAAATTCAAGAATATATAAATTTAGAGATAGAAACACTTAAAAAATTAGATATAGATGCAATAAACGAAGCCATGAATCTGATATATGATACCTATGAAAAAGAAGGAACTATATATGTTTTTGGTAATGGCGGAAGTTCAGCTACAGCATCACATTATCAAAATGATTTCAATAAAGGTATTTCAGAATATGTAGAAAAAAAATTCAGATTTTTGTGCTTAAATGATAATATTCCTACAGTTATGGCAATAGCAAATGATATAGGCTTTGAAGAGATATTCAGATTTCAATTAAAAAATAAACTAAAAAAAGATGATATAGTATTGGCAATATCAGGAAGCGGAAATTCAAAAAATGTACTAAATGCTGTGGAATATGCAAAAGAATGTGGAAATAAAATAATAGGTATGACGGGATATAATGGTGGTAGATTATTGGAATTATCAGATGTATCCTTAAATGCACCTGTAATGAGCATGCAAGTAACAGAAGATATCCATATGATATATGATCATTTGATAATGAGTATATTTTATAAAACTATGTGTAATAAAGAACATTTGAGTAAATAGTAATGAGTAGAATATCGGTGGTATTACCAGTTTATAATTCATGGGAAAATCTAAGAGATACAATTGATAGTATAATAAATCAAACATATACTGATTGGGAAATTATAATAATAAATGAATATGGTTCTAATGAGATAGTAGAAAAAATAGTTTCTACTTATAAAAATAATAAAATTATATTTATTCAAAATGATACAAGATTAGGATTATCTGAATCATTGAATAAAGGTATTAGATTGTCATCAGGAGAATATATTGCAAGGATAGATTCAGGAGATATATCATATAGAAATAGATTTAGAAAGCAAGTGGATTTATTAGAACAAAATGATTCTATAGGAGTTTGCGGAACTTATCAAAGACATAAAGGTAAAAGAGTTAATTGGGTTCATAAGACACCTATAAGTAAAGAAGATTGTAAAGCAGCTTTGCTATTTGATTGTGAATTATGTCATTCGACAGTTATGTTTAAAAAAGATATTTTTGAAAAGAATAATTTATATTATGATAAAAAATATTATGCAGAAGATTTTGAATTATGGTCAAGAGTAGTTGAGTTTACAAATATAGTAAATATACCGGAAGAGTTAGGACTTTATAGGGTTGGAGATAATATAACCGATAAGAAAAAAGAAAATATAATATCTGAAAGTGTGAGAATAGTAAAAAAATCTTTAAAAAAATATTTAGAAATAGACGTTTCAGATAGATATAATGATTATATAAAAAATTGGACTAATCCATTTAAAAATGAAAGAGATTTAAACATTAGAAAGAAAATGTATCTTGAGTATATTGAATTGTTAACAAATATCTATAAAAAAAATCTTGATATAGGGTTTTATAATGAAAATTCTCTAAAAAAAATAATTAACTTAAAATGGAAAAATATGAAATATAGAGAGCCAAAAGATTTTACTAAAGGATTTGAAAGAGAATTTGAATATATTTTTAAAAAAAATTATATTCCTAATTATTTTAATATTATATATTTTTATTATTTACACAATAAAATTATATAATATTAAAATATTCTTATTATAGCATTTTTATACTAAGATTTGTTTAATAAATTAATATAATATTGTATAAGTGTTTAATTTTCTTATTAAAAATAGTTATTATTTTATCATTAAATATTAGTATGGGGAAATAAATATGAGAGAGATATTTGTTATACTTTTAATAATATCAACCATTATTTTGAGTGTGAATAATAAAAATACTGAATTTTTAAAAAAATATATAGTGTCTATTTTAATTTCTGTATTAATTACAGGATTTTGTTATTATTTAATTCAGTATATATATAGTTATACCCAAAAAATTAATATAGAGATTACAGCAGAAGGAAACGGAGATGTTATTTTTATAGGTGCTATGATAGATGATAATAAGTGGTACTGGGCTGATCAACTTAAACCTATTTCAAATTGGGACGTATATGAAGAGCATAGATTGAAGTATAACTTCAATAATAAAAATAATACTATTGATGATAAAAAATTAAGTATATCTATACCTAAGGCAGAAAATATATCACTTGGTTTTAAAACCGGAAAATCATTTGGAAATGTTATAATAAATTCAGAAAATATAATAAAAAAACAATCTTTATATAATAAAAATGAAGGTGAAACCGCTGTTGATATTGAGTTAGTTAATAGTAATATTTTAAAGTCGGAAAATAAAGTTTTTATTATATTGGGAACTATATTTTTAGTATCTATTTTTCTGTGCATAGCTATTTTTAATAAATATGAAATTATTAATAATATAGAATATATTAATGATAGCGAAACGTGGCCGGATATATTTAGAATAGTTTTAATATTTATAATTGTACTGTTTCATACAACATACAATGTATTTTTCAGCTTTACTGAAAATATCTTTGATTGGTATAATATACTATATATAAATTGTTTTACAGGATTTGCAGTACCATGTTTTTTTATGTTGTCGGGTTCCTTATTACTTAGAAAAGATAATAAGATAAAAAACACATTACTAAATAGAACTATTAAATTTTATGGAGTATTAATAATATGGGGGATAATTTATATTATAATAAATATAGTAAAATTTAATGAAAATGATAATTTTATAAAATTATTTTTAGCATCATTTTTTAAACCGTATGAATTATTTTTATGGTTTGGATATTCTATAGTAAGCCTATATTTTCTCTTACCAATATTATCTTATTTTAAAAATTTGAATGAGCTTTATAAAAAATATATTTTAATTATATTATTATTTATTCCAAGCCTAATCTATGAAATTCAAAGTTTATCAGGTTTTTTTATAGGTATACCCCATTTTTCATTATTTTGGCCTGATATGGGATTATTTTTGTGGGGTTATTATTTATGGGAAAAAAGAAATATTCTAAAAAATAAGAAAATTATGTTCTTTATTTCTTTAATTTTTAGTTATTTTTTGATTATTGTAGAAACTTATTATATCAGTATAAAGAATAATACTCCACAAAATTTATTTTTTGGAAACACAGGAATAGGATTATTAATTATGTCGACTTCTATATTTGCTTTATTTATGTCCTTTGAAGATAAATTTAAGATGTTTAAATTTGAAAGTCGGAAGTTTTTAAGAATAGTTTCTGGAATTGTAATGGGAATATATTTTTCTCATTTTATGCTTATAAAAATATTTGGTGACAAGTTAAAAATATTTGGCATATATTTTAACTCAAATACAGGAACTTTGTTAAGTATGTTTTTAGGAGCAATATTTTATTTCTTATTAAGTGCAATGTTATGTTATTGTTGCTCAAATATTCCTATAATTGGATGGTTATTCGATATGAGAACAAAGCTCAGAAAAATAAAAAGAGATTAATTTTTCAAAAAACACTTATTTAAAATATTTTGATACATATTTTATTATTAAATCTATAAAAATTAATTATTAAAAATATATGTTATTTATACCAAAAGATTTAATGAAAATATATTGATGCTTAAACTGTTTAAAAATTAGGAGGAAATAAGAGTGGATAGACTTAAAAATGCTGTAATGGTGGCAGATACAAGGCCATTGTTAGTGGCTCATATTTTATTACAATTACAAGAAGATAATAAGGGATTATTTGATGAGGCTATAATTTATCATACAAATTTTTCTGAAAATGATAAAAAACTTATGAATAGTATAATGCCGTGCAGATTTATAGATTATATTTCTCCTATACCTAAAGAAACATTTAATTTACCAAGATTTAAAAGATTTTCGCCTATTATGTTTGTTAGATATGAAATTTTTAACCTAATTAGAGAATATGAAACTATAATGTGGATAGACACAGATGTATTGATCCAAGGAGACCTATCTAAATTATTGGAAGAAGTGAAAAAAACCGGATATGCAATGTTAAGTGAAGATCCGCACAATAATTCTGCTGGAAATGTAGATTATATGAGGACGAATTTCTTTAAAAGTGTACCAAATTATGATATGGATAGATATTTACTATGTACAGGAACAATAATAGTAAATAGAAAACTAACAATAAAATCTGATTATACAAATTGGTGTTATAAAAAGACAATAGAATGGGCAAAAAATCTGAACTTGCCGGATCAAGGCGTTATAAATGCATTAGTTCAAGAATTTAATATAAAAACTACTCCGATTGGACATAATGGGGTGTATGGATGTTTCCCATCTTATGGAAGAGATTGCAGTAAAGCTATATATATACATGCTTGGGGAGAAAATAAGTTTTGGAATGATTGGTATTTATATAATAAATTTCCTAAATGGAAAGAAGTTTATGATAAATGGATTGATATGGGAGGAAGTAGACTTTTAGACAAATTTGTTCCGGAGGTTTCTATAGTAATACCAACATATAAACCGGATTTTGGATATTTTAAACAGTGCTTGGACAGCCTAATTGGACAAAAGAAAAATGATTATGAAAGATTTTCTAATTTTGAGATAATAATAATATCAGAACCATTAGATCAAGAAAATATTACTAAGTTTGTAGAATCCTATGATGATAATAGAATTCAATTATATTTTAATGAGAGTAGATTAGGGATTGCTGCCAGTTTAAATAGAGGGATGCGTCTATCTCAAGGAGAGTTTATAGCAAGAATAGATGATGATGATATAGCATCGCCAAAAAGAATTTTTAGTCAATTATCTTATTTAAAAGAAAATAAAGATATAACTCTTTGTACCACAGAATATAATTATTTTGGAGATATGAATGAAGGAAGAAAAGTTTTTGAAGGAGAAATGTCAAAAGCATGGTCAATATTTACATGTCCGTTTGATCATCCTACAATCATGTTTAGAAAAGATTTTTTTATAAATAATAATTTGTTCTATGATGAAAATAGAAGATTTGTAGAAGATTGGGAATTATGGTTAAGAGCATTTGATAAAGGTATGAAAGTCGGATGTATACATGAGGTGCTGATGTATCATAGATGGCATAATGGCAGTGCGGGACAAAGTAATAAGACTGTTGATATGATGGATGAGTTGGTAGAGCAAAATTTTTTAAAGCTTGATATAAAGATTCCTAAAGATATTATTCAAATTATTAGACCTTGGAATGGAAAAGTTAGTGAGGAGAATTATTTTAAATTAGAAAATATTTTTGATACAGCTATAAGAAATAATTATGATTTTAAAATATATGACGATAAAAGTTTATTACATGTTTTTTCAATAAGACTTTTTGAGGCAAAAACAGGAACTTTACCTGAAGTAAATGTGGAGTTAAAAGAAAACTGTATAGATTTTGGTAGAGATAATACAGAAAATACTGTAAAAGGGCATTTTTTTAAAAAGAGCTTTAAAAAGAATTTTAAAACCTTTATATGCACCTATTAAAAATAGATTTGAAAATAAAATTAATAATATAGATAGGCTTGTTTGGAATTTGACTTGTGATGTCGCTAAAATTAGAGACTTATACGATAATCAAATGTTTGATTTAAAATATTATAATGAATTTAGCAATAGAAAGCTAAATACAGAAATTAAAAAGATGCAACAAGATTTGACAAAAAAATTAGAACAAATTCAATCTCAGATAATTAATAATGGAGACAAATTTGATAAAAAAATATATGAAGAAAATGAAAATACAAGACAGAATCTATCAAAGAAATTATATGAGATAGAAACAGAAGTAAAGAACAGTGCATATGAATTTGATAAAAAAATATATGAAGAGAATGAAAATACAAGACAGAATTTATCAAAAAAATTATATGAGATAGAAACAGAAGTAAAGAACAGTGTATATGAATTTGATAAAAAAATATATGAAGAGAATGAAAATACAAGACAGAATCTATCAAAGAGATTATATGAAATAGAAACAGAAGTAAAGAACAGTGCATATGAATTTGATAAAAAAATATATGAAGAGAATGAAAATACAAGACAGAGTTTATCAAAAAAAATGTATGAAACAGAATTGCTAATAAATGAAAAAACAAATATAAAATTTACTGAAATCAATAGGCATATTGATTTTACTTATAGAGATTTAATGATTATATTAGACAAAATAAATAATTTTATAAAGAAAAAAATATTGAATTAAAAACGGATTTTCCAATAGCATTTGAAAGTAATGATCATAAATTTCCTCATGGAACTATTAGAGATAATACAAGATATCCAAGATTTGTATCTAAATGTGAAAGTCTTTTTGAAAGAAATAAAGAACTATCGTTTTTAGATTTGGGCTGTTCTGGAGGAGGTATGGTTTTAGAAGCTGCCCTTAAAGGTCATTTTTCTATAGGATTGGAAGGAAGTGATATATCCTTTAAGCAACAGAGAGCTGAATGGAGGTTATTGGGAGAAAATCTAAAGACTTGTGATATAACGAAACCCTTTGAATTATTATTAAATGATGACATATATAAGTTTGATATAATAACAGCATGGGAAGTTTTGGAACACATAAAGGAAGAAGATTTAGAACAATTATTTAAAAATATACATAATCATTTGTCAGATAATGGAAGATTTATAGCATCTATAGCTAATTGGGATGATATAGACCCTATTACGGGAATTAACTGGCATGTTACAAAACACGATTATGAATGGTGGAAAAATAAATTTGAAGAATTTGGTTTTACAATATGCACTGAAGAACTTAGCGTTTATGATTTAGCAAGAGGTGGATATAATCCTCCGCATTGCTATGAAGAACCGTATCAAGAAGTTGATCTAACAAAAGGATTTCATATTGTAGTGATAAAAAATGGGATAAAAATATAACGCTTTTTTATATAATTGAAAAAAAGATTAAATCCTTATTTGAAATGGGAATTATATAACTTAAATTTAAAATATATATAAATAATTGTAAAATTTAGGATAGGTATTTGATGAAAAATATTTTTTTATTTATAATTTTTATTATGAGTGTATTGTTATTATACAAAAAATTTGTATATCATAGAATTAATTTTTTTGACAGAAATATTATTTTTAGTAAATTAATTATTTCTCTAATTATTACAGCATTTATGGCTATTTTCTTCCAAAAGATGTATTACAGCTTAATATATGAAGAGACTAAAGAAACTAATATATTAGTACAAGCAACAAATAAAAAGAGTGAAATGGCTGAAGGAAATGAAATATTATTAAGATATATAGAAATCGATGGTAAAAGATTTGATGCATATGATTATATAGTGGAAGGAAATTGGCTTTATTATTGTGGAGGAGCACATTGGAAAACCTATGATTTAGAAAAAACTATTTCAGATTCTATAAAATTGAAAATTCCAAGAGGCTTTAAAAAAAATCTGATATTCCAAAGTAATAAATGGAGAGGTATAGTAAGAGTAACTTATAATGATAAAGAAAAAGATATAGATTTATATGAAGACGTTACAGAGGAAGATAATGAGATATCAGTAGGATTAAATGATAATTCATTTTTGGAACAATATGATATGTATATATTATACTTTTTTTATTTTATAACAGATATTATTATTATTATTATTATCGACCTAATGATAGTATTAAATAAAAAGATTTCAAATGAAAATAGTCTAATAAAGATACAAATTAATGATATTGTTTATTATTTTATAATAGCCTTACTTACGTTATCAATTACTTTCACATATACTGATAGCCCTTGGTCTAAAGTTGTACCATGGGTAGATGCTGATATATATTTATATAATGGTTATGCTATGAACAAAGGTTTGACTATTTATAAAGATATATTTGATAATAAGGGTATACTTTTACAGATAATACAATTTTTAGGATATAGATTTTCTGATAGTTATGTGGGGGTATGGTATATTGAAACTGTAATGTTATTTATTACTTTTTGTTTTTTTTATAATACATCAAGAATTTTTTTTACAAAAAATATATCTATTTTAATAGTTTTTTTGACAATAAATACAATACCAGTCTATTTGCAGTTAGGTAATTATTCTGAATCATATGCATTATTATTTGTATCTATATCTATGTATTTATTTGTAAAGAATATTTATGAAAATAATGCTTTAATAGGTAGAATACATTCATTTATTATAGGTTTATGTTTTATATGTGTTTTTTTACTTAGGCAAAATCTTATTTCTATATGGATTGTATTTTGTCCATTTATATTTTTTAAATTGATGTTTGATAAAAAATATAAAGTAGCTATAAAATGTATTATTTATTTCTTTTTTGGAATATTATCGGTGGTGATTCCATTTTACATATACTTGCTTTTTAATAATGCAGTTAAAGAATTTATTTATGCGTGTTTTACTATAAATTTCAAATATGTATCAAATGGATATAATGGAGAATTATCAAATTATGATAGATTAAATGTAATTTTATTTTTTAGTAAAAACTATAATTGTCTTATAGCATCTATGCCTATAATTTATTATTTATATATAAAAATTATAAAAAAAAGTAAAATCAATAAGAATATAATTATAGTATACATTTTATCATATGCTTATATAATTATAACTTTTGTACTTGTATCAATTTCTGGAGACAAATGGTTGCATTATGGAATAATATTATTTCCGAGTTTTATGTTATCTAACATTATTTTTATATTATGTTTAAAAGATTTAA
The DNA here is from genome assembly GCF_000238115.1 of Peptoanaerobacter stomatis. Taxonomy (GTDB): domain Bacteria; phylum Bacillota; class Clostridia; order Peptostreptococcales; family Filifactoraceae; genus Peptoanaerobacter; species Peptoanaerobacter stomatis. The sequence continues at coordinate 16,191 of NZ_JH414561.1, forward strand.
TTATAAATTATAATTATGGTAAACAAGTATTTTTTTTATTAGGCATAATAACATGCATCTCCATTATTGGATCAGAATCATTAATTAATTTTCAAAAACAACATTTGTGGGTGATAACTTCAAACTATGTTGATACGGAAATAAAATATATATGTAATTTAATAAAAGAAAATACAGATGATAATGAAAGAATACTTGTATATGGGATAAATAACAGATTGTATTTGCAATCAAACAGGTTATCTTCTTCAAAATATTTTAGTCAATCACCATATGTTTCTATCGACAAAAGTATAGAATCAGATATTGCGAAAGATATAGAAAATAGTAACCCAAAAGCTATAACCATAGATAATATAGTTTATAATAATGAAGAAGCTTATGGTTTAGATTTATTTATAAAAAATTTTATAAATAGAGAATATACGAAGTTTTACGAAGGTAAAGATATAACATTATTTTTAAAAAGAGTTGAAAAAATATATAGTTATGAGGAGTTATAGATGAAAGTATTTATAAAAATATTAATACAGTATTGTATAATTTTTATTTTATGTACAATATTATTTGCAATATCATTTAGATTACCATTATATATAAATATGAATGTATTTTTTTATAGAGCTATATTTTTATTATTTACCGTTAGCATTTTAGTTTTTATTACATTAGTGTCATTAAAAAGAATAGAAAAAATTGAAATCAATTATAGAGATGTATTTACATCTGTTTTGATATTTTTTTCAATTATGATGGTTATTATATCTACTGTATTAGTTTCATTAGATAGATCAATATCAGTATTTATAATATCAGATATGAGACAAAATGAACAACATATATTTACAAAAGAAGAAATAGAAAATAGGTTTTTAAATATTTATGTTAAAAAATATGGAGCAATGGATCAAAGAATTGAAGAACAAATAGTTACTGGTACAATAGAAAAAATAGGAAATGGATATAGAATTACAGATAAAGGCAAAATCTTAATAAATATATTTAAACTAATATCTGATATTTTTCCTGTAGACGGAAAATTTTTAAATCCGCCACCATTAAACCAAAAGGAGATATGATTAAATGAAAAAAATCAGTGTTGTAATTCCATGTTGGAGTGAGGAAAAAAGTATAAGGTTAATGTATGACAGATTAAAAAATGTGTTCGATAGTAAACTTTCAAACTATGACTATGAGATAATATTTGTAGATGATCACTCTCCTGATAATACATGGTGTGAGATAGAAAAATTATGTGAAATTGATAAAAACGTTAAAGGTATATTAAATGCTAGAAATTTTGGATACACAAGGAATGTTTTTGCTACATTTAGATATGGTAGTGGAGATGCAACATTTATGATATTTGGAGATTTGCAAGATCCGCCTGAGCTGTTGTCTGATTTTGTAAAAAAATGGGAAGAAGGATATAAGGTTGTTATAGGAAAAAAAATTAAAAGTGATGAAAGTAGACTGCTGTTTATTGGAAGGACAATGTATTATAAGTTGATTTCTAGTTTTTCTCAGACAGAACAAATCCAACATTTCAATGGATTTGGATTATATGACAAGAAATTTATAGATATAATGAAAGAAATAGAAGATCCGTCTCCTTATTTTAAAGGTATAATATCTGAGTTTTCCATGAATCCATATATAATTGAATACAATCAAGCAGAAAGTAATAGAGGAAGATCTGGTTCTAATTTTTTTAAAAATTATGATGCGGCTATGATAGGTATAACTTCTTATACAAAGACATTTATGAGAATGGCTACATTTGTAGGAGCAATATTAGGGATATTCAGTTTGTTATTTGCTATATTTATTTTTATCAACAAAATTCTTAATTGGAACGAGTATCCTGTAGGAACGGCAAGTATAATTATAGGAATATTCTTTATAGGTGCGATACAATTATTTTTTATAGGCATACTTGGAGAATATATACTTAGTATTAATACAAGGGTACTAAAAAGACCGTTAGTGGTTGTAGAAAAGAAACTTAATTTTGATGAAAACAATGAGGAAGTTTAATGTATATATTAAAATCTAAAGAGGAAATACTGTCTTGGGTTGAAGAAAAAAATAAAAATCTTAAAGTTGTAATAAACAAAAAAAATATATTAGAAACAAATTGGTTTTTAGATGAAGATGGAGTTATAAGGAATAAAGATAATACTTTTTTTCAAATAAAAGGCATAAAAAGATATAATTATTCTAATAATATAATAGAGGAACAGCCTATATTAATTCAAGATGAAATAGGATATTTAGGCATAATTTGCAAAGAATTTAATGGGATTATGTTTTTCCTTATGCAAGCTAAAATTGAGCCTGGAAATGTAAATAAAATACAAATTTCACCAACAATACAAGCTACTAAGAGTAACTTTACGCAAAAACATGGTGGTAAAAAACCGGCATACATTGAATATTTTTTGAATTCTGATAGATATAAAGTATTGGTTGATCAAATTCAATCTGAGCAATCATCAAGATTTTTGGGAAAAAGAAACAGAAATATAATTGTATCAGTTGATGAAGATATAGAGGTATTATCATCTCATATGTGGATGACATTAAAGCAAATAAAAGAGCTCATGAAAATAGACAATCTTGTAAATATGGATACAAGAACCGTATTATCCTGTATACCGTATCTTAGTTTAACAGATGATGAAAAGAAAAGTATAGGCTACCCTAAAAGTAACGAATTAAAAAAATCTCTATATGAAGGAGACGGATTAAATCATATAACTCAAATATATCACTATATTAATGATTATAAAATGTTCGATGATGATAAAAAAGAAATTATATCTTTAAATAAAATGCAAAATTGGAAATGGAAGGGAGATGAATTTTGCCATAAAGACAGATATCATTTTAAAGTCATATTTTGTGAGATGGAAATAGAAGGCAGAGAAGTCAAAAAATGGACACAGCCACTATTTGAAGCAGTAGGAAAAGCCGTTTTTGGCCTTATAACTTGTATAGAGGATGATATGTTAAAATTTCTTGTAAAAGCCGTACCTGAAATAGGGTGTTTTGATAAGATAGAACTTGCTCCTACTATTCAACTTGAAGCAGGGTATGAATATGATGAATTAAATTATATAGATAAATTATTTTTTGATAGATGGAAAAATAAAAATGGAGTTATTTTTGATACTATATTATCTGAAGAAGGCGGAAGATTTTATCATGAACAAAATCATAATGTAATATTGAATGTGAATAAAGATGATATAAGATATCTTCCTGACAATTATTTTTGGGTAGATTATAAAACATTGGTAGAACTTATAAAAATAAATAATGTTTTGAACATTCAGCTTAGAAATCTCTTATCAGTTTTGGAGGCTTAGAATAAATTATGAGTAAGATAAATATAGGAATAATAGGTACATCGGAAATAGCTTTTCGCAGATTTTTGCCGGCTTTATTAAAAAATGATAAGTTTAATTATATTGGAATAGCATCAAGAGATTTAAAAAATACTGAAAAATTTATAAATGAATATGGTGGGGTAGGATACGCTTCTTATAATCAAATAATAAATGATGAAAATATAGATGCGTTATATATTCCTTTACCACCTGCATTACATTATGAATGGGCTAAAAAAGCATTGGAAAAAGGAAAACATGTTTTTTTGGAAAAACCTTCTACAACTAAATTAAAGGATACAAAAGATTTACTCAAAATTGCTAATGAAAAAAAAGCTTGCACTTAAAGAGAACTATATGTTTTTAAAACATAAACAATTACATAGAATAAAAGATATTATAAATGATAAAGAAATTGGAGATTTAAGGTTAATAAGATGTAGTTTTGGATTTCCTAAACGTAGTAGTAATGATTTTAGATATGACAAAAAATTAGGCGGAGGAGCATTACTTGATTGTGGGGGTTATCCTATACGTCTAATGCTTGAATTACTCGGAGAAAAGCTTAAAATAGATACATCAAAATTGTATTATATAGATGAATTTGATGTAGATTTGTATGGAGATGTTACTTTATCTAATAATAATGTTACAGCGCAGATTTCTTTCGGTATGGATAATGAATATAAATGTGAGTTGGAACTATGGGGGAATAAAGGATATATCAAAGCTCCAAGAATATTTACAGCGCCACCTGAATATAATGTGACATTTGATATTATAAAACAAGGTAAAGCTGAGATAATTGAGGTAGGTAGTGATGACCAGTTCTATAATTCTATAAATCACTTTTATAATTGTATAAATGATGATAAAGTAAGGAATGATGAATATCTATACCTTGAAAGACAAAGTAATTTAGTTGAAATTGTAAATGGAGAATAAATTATGAAAATTACTGAATTAGGACTTGATGGAGTAAAAATATTGGAACCTCAGTATTTTGAGGACTATAGAGGATACTATACAGAAAGCTATTCAAGCAGAACGTTAAGAGAATATGGTATAGATACAGTTTTTGTCCAAGATAATCATTTACTATCTTTAAAAAAAGGAACTATAAGAGGAATTCACTTTCAAAATTATCCTAAGGCACAGTCAAAATTACTTAGATGTACGAAAGGAAGTATTTTAGATATAGTTGTAGATCTAAGAAAATCATCACCAACATACAAAAAGTGGTTAAGTGTAATATTGTCTGAGGAAAATAGGAAACAAATTTTTATACCAAAAGGGTATGGTCATGCATGTATATCTTTGGAAGATAATACACAAGTTCAATATAAGGTGGATGAATTATACTATCCTGAATATGACAGAGCAATAGCATGGAATGATCCTGAGCTTGATATTAATTGGACTATAGATAATGTGATTCTGTCTAAAAAAGATAGAGAGGCACCGTTTTTAAAAGATAGTGATGTTAATTTTTAGGAGAAACTTATGAAAAAAGCAATTATTACAGGTGCAAGCGGATTTATAGGTAAAGCCCTATGCAAAAGATTGTTGGATGAGGGATATTATATATATGCCGTTGTTAGAAATAAAGAAAAAATGAAAGATGTTATTGAAAATAAGTTTTTGAAAGTTATAGAGTTAGATCTTGAAAAATATATTGACTTATGGAAATATATTGATGATAAAGTGGATTATTTCTTTCATTTGGCATGGGATGGAGTATATGGAGAAAATTTTAGAAATTTAATCATACAATCAGAAAATATTATAAATTCAATAAATTTACTTGATTCTATAAAAAAAATTGGAGTAAATAAGTTCATTTTTTCTACGTCAAGCCATATTTATAGAGTATCAAAAGAAAATGATGATGTTATTACTTGTACTTATGGTTCTTGTAAATTTGCTTTTCAAAATATAGCAAAGACTTTTTGCTATAATAATAATATAGATTTTAATAGTATTTTTTTTACAAATGTATTTGGAGTTGGAGATTATTCTAATCGTTCAACAAACACCATAGTAAAAAAAATGATAAATAATGAAGATTTAAAATTAATTAATAAAGACACTTTATATGATTGGATATATATTGATGATGCTATATATGGTATTATGAAAGTTATTGAATTAGGAAAAAATTATGAAGATTATTATATTGGAAATAATGTAAGAAGGTTTGAGGATATTATTATAGATGTTAAGAAAGTTATTAACAGTGATAGTAATTTATTTTTTGGAGAATTTGAAGAAAATTCATTTGTAAATTATGATAAAGTTGATATTAACAAGCTAAATAAAGATACAGGTTTCTATATAAAAACAGATTTTCAAGAAACCGTAAAATTAACTGAAGAGTGGATAAAAAATAATCTCATGGAGGAAAAGTGAAAGCTTTAATAGTAGGAACTGGATATTCTGGAAGTATAATAGCAAGAAAATTAGCAGAAGAAAAAAATTTCAAAGTGAAGATGATTGAACAACGTTCACATATAGCCGGAAATATGTATGACTATTTCAATGAATATGGTGTATTAGTTCATAAATATGGACCTCATTTATTAAATACCAACAAGTATGAAATAATGGAGTTCTTAGAAAGATATACAGAATTAATACCATTTGAAGTAAAACTGCTTAGTCACATTGATGGAAATTATGTTAGATTACCATTTAATTTTAAGACAATTCAACAACTTGTAGGATATAAAAAATCAGAAAAAATAATAAAAAAAATAAGAGAAAAATATAAAAATATTCAAGAAGTATCAATATATGAGTTAATTAAAGAAGATGATAATGATATAAGAGAATATGGAAGATTATTGTATGATAAAGCTTATAAGACTTATACGGCTAAGCAATGGGGTACAGATCCGTTTTCATTGGATGAGAGTGTCCTTAATAGGGTAAAAATGAGGCTTAATTATGAAGAAAAATATTTGAATACAGATTTTCAATTTATACCTAAGCATGGTTATACAAAGTTATTCGAAAATATGTTGAATCATGAAAACATAGAAGTGACATTAAACACAAATGCAATTAATCATATAACTTTTGATGATACTAATAATGTAGTTTTATATGATGGTATAAAATATGATGTATTGGTATTTACAGGTGCAATAGATGAGTTATTTGGTGAGATGTATGGTAGTTTGCCATATAGGTCTTTAGAATTTGTATATGAGAGTAAAAAGACAAACTCGATATTACCTACACATATAGTTTCTTGTCCAAACCCTAATGTAGCATATACAAGAATAACAGAGTACAATAAAATAAATGGACAAATGCAAGGAGAATATTCAACTATAGGAATTGAATATCCTTATGAGTACAATAAAGATGCTGAAAAAGGGAATTTGCCCTATTATCCTATAATAAATGAAGAAAATCTTAAATTATTTAATAAATATGTTGAATATTCTAAAAAATATAAAAATTTATTTTTATGTGGAAGATTAGCTGATTATAAATACTATAATATGGATTTAATAATAGATATGACACTTAAAAAATATAAAATTTTAGAAGAGATATTAGATGATGTTGAATAGAGTATTTTATAAATATAAGGAATTAATTTTATATGGCTTTTTTGGTGTTTTAACTGTTATTGTCAATATAATTTCATTCAAGTTGTTGTTGATATTAAATATTCCTTTACTATATGCCAATACGGTCGCATTTTTTATTGCTGTTTTATTTGCATATTATACAAATACAAAGTATGTGTTTAATGATAAGTTTACAAAAAAGAATTTTATAAGCTTTATATCTATGAGAATAAGTACTTTATTTATTGATAATATGGGCTTGTATTATTTGGTAAGTATATCAGTTGATGAATTAATAGCAAAAAGTATAATAAATATAATAATAATTTTAATAAATTATATATGCAGTAAATTTATAATTTTTAAAAAGAAGTAAGAGGAGAAAATATGAAAGGTATAATACTTGCTGGCGGTTCAGGCACAAGACTATATCCTATAACAAAAGCTATATCTAAACAGATAGTTCCTATATATGACAAACCTATGATATATTATCCACTGTCCACGCTTATGCTTGCAGGTATAAGAGATATACTCATAATATCTACACCGAAAGATATTTATTTATATCAAGCCCTGCTTGGAAGTGGAAAAGATTACGGACTTAAAATATCTTATGCAATACAAGAAAGTCCTAACGGTCTTGCAGAAGCATTTATAATAGGTGAGAATTTTATAGGAAAAGACAATGTTTGTCTTGTTTTAGGAGACAATATTTTTTATTCAAGAGGATTCTCAGAAATGCTTAATAAGGCGAAAGATGTACAGCATGGTGCTACAATTTTTGGATATTATGTAAATAATCCGAGTGATTTTGGAGTAGTTGAATTTGATAAAGATTGGAACGTTCTTTCTTTGGAAGAAAAACCTGAAAAGCCGAAATCAAATTATGCGATTCCAGGGTTATATTTTTATAATAATGATGTTGTTGAAATTGCTAAAAATGTAAAACCATCTGAAAGAGGAGAACTTGAGATAACTTCTGTTAATGAAGAATATATGAAAAGAGGAAGTTTAAAAGTAGAGCTGTTTGGAAGAGGATTTGCATGGCTTGATACAGGGACTCATGACGGATTACTCGAGGCATCTAATTTTGTACATACTCTTCAAAAAAGGACAGGATTATATGTTTCGTGTATAGAAGAAATTGCGTATAGGAGAGGATTTATAACTAAAGAGCAGTTGTTGAAATTAGCAGAACCGCTAATGAAATCAGACTATGGAAAATACATTTTGCGTGTAGCTAATGAATAGTTATATTTGAAACTAATTTTTATACAAATATAGAAATATGGAGTTTTTATATGAAAAATATACTAATTACAGGTGGAGCGGGTTTTATAGGCTCTAACTTTGTAAAATTAATGCTTAATAATTATGATTACAATATAATAAATTTGGATTTGCTGACATATGCAGGCAATCTTGAAAATCTAAGGGAAATTGAGGGCAAGTCAAATTACACATTTATCAAAGGAGATATATGCGATAAAAAACTTGTAGATGAGATATTTACTAAGTATGATATAGATACAGTAGTAAACTTTGCTGCTGAATCTCATGTTGACAGAAGCATAGAAAATCCTGAAATATTTCTTTTGAACAATATACTTGGCACTCAAAATTTGCTTGACAATGCGAAAAATCATTGGAAGATAAATCCTGAAGATAAATATTCAAGAGAATATAAAGAGGGTGTGAAGTATTTACAAGTATCCACTGACGAAGTATACGGTGCACTTGGAAAAAAAGGGATGTTTACAGAAACTACTTCTCTTAGCCCGAATTCTCCTTATTCGGCATCAAAAGCAAGTGCGGATTTATTTGTAAGAGCGTATTATGAAACATTCGGTATGCCTATAAATATAACAAGATGTTCAAATAACTATGGACCTTATCAATTTCCTGAAAAATTAATACCTCTCATGATAAACAACTGTAAAAATGATAGGAAAATGCCTGTTTATGGAGATGGAATGCAGGTAAGAGATTGGCTACATGTAAAAGACCATTGTACAGCAATATATACCGTACTTGAAAAAGGAAAGATAGGAGAAGTTTATAACATCGGTGGAAACAATGAAAAAGCTAATATAGAAATTGTAAAACTTATAATAAATATCATTGGAAAATCGGAAGATTTAATAGAATATGTAAAAGATAGACCTGGTCATGATAGAAGATATGCAATAGATAATACAAAGATAACAAGTCAGTTGGGCTGGGAACCGTCATATACTTTTGAGCAAGGAATATCAGAAACTATTAAATGGTATCTTAATAATGAGGAATGGCTATCAAAAATAACATCAGGTGAATATCTGAAATATTACAAGAATATGTATAAATAAGTGTAATAATTATAAGATGGAGTATTTCTAACATTATTTTGCAATTTAGCTTCTATAATTATTATTTATGGTTGCACTTATATTGTAAATCTAAATATAATAAGTTCAAAAAAATCTTGAGGCTCTATAATATCTGTTGGTGAAAATACTGACAGATATTATAGAACAAATATTAATCAAGAATATCAAGGAGTTTTATATTACGTCCAAAAACTCTATCTATCATATAGTCTTTTATAAATGCGGCTTCATTTTCTTTCATTATACTTATATTTTTGTCATTTATTATTTTTAGCAGTTTTTCTGTGAGTTCGTCTATAATTTTAATATTATCGCTATTTACAGAATTATCGTATAATTCTAATTTTTTTATGCTTGATTTTTCTGTTTTCTTATCTTCGATTTCAAATAAATATCCGTTGTACGCATCTTTTATAAGGTCATTATGTCCTTTTACATTTGATGCTATTACAGGTATTTTCAGACTCATTGCCTCCATTATATTAAACGGAAGCCCTTCGCTCTTACTTGATGATATTATTATATCTGATGAAAATATTAATTCTTTTATTTGTGACACAAATCCTGCTAAAATTATGTGATTTTCTAAATCAAGTCTGTTTATTTCTTGTTTATAAAAATCGTACAGTTCTCCATTTCCGGCTAATAGCAGTTTGGCATTGGGTATTTTTTTTATTATATTTTTCATAGACTGTATAAGGAATATTTGATTTTTTCTTTTTGATAATTCGCCTGCATATGTTATTAATATATCATTAGAGTTTATGTTATATTTCAGTCTTGTTTTTTGTTTTATATCATAAGTAAATATTGGCGGTGGTGTTATTCCCATACCTTTTATATTTTCTATTTTATGTTTACATAATTTGTATTTGTTTGCTAATTCGAAGTCTTCTTTGTTCATAGTGATTAACAGATCTGTTGATTTCACGCATAGTTTTTCTGCTGTTACATATAATATTTTTTTAAGAAGTGGGGTATTTTTTGAGAATAAATATCCATGTGATATATTTATTAATCTACCATGATTTTTTGCTTTGGATATTTGTTTAGCGATTCTAACTATGAAGCTTGCCAAAGAGGTGTTTGTTATTATCAAATCATATTGTTCTTGATGTAATATATGTTTAACTGTTTTTATAGTAAGTATGTTGTTTATTGATGTGATTTTTTTCTCAAAAGGTATATTATATATCTTGTCCACATTTATGTTGGCAGTTCCTTCTGAGAGAATATGGATAGTATATCCTTTGTTTTTGAAATAATTTATGTAGGGCATATGAAAGTTTAATATATGTGAAATTCTTGAGGCTGTATATAATATTTTTTTCATAGTATATCCTTTTTGCATGTATTTTTATTAAAACAACATAATATATGAATATATAAACTGCATAAACAGTGCAGTGCTTATATTAATTTTGAAAAGATAATAAATAATATTTACCAAGTATAAATATATTTGACTAATTCATTTATTTTGTAATAAAAAATAATATTTAAAAGAGAGTTATATCTATATAGTAATTAAATTCAAAAATTGACATTATAACTTTGCATTGTTGCCGGCTAAGTATACTGTGGAAAATGCGATTTGTAAGTTATATCCGCCTGTTAATGCGTCTATATCCAAGCATTCTCCTGCAAAATATAGATTTTGTATATTTTTAAATTGTATAGTTGATGGAGAGATTTGATTTAATGATACTCCGCCTTTTGTTACGATTGCACTTTTTATGTTTGAAAAATTTTTGATTGCTATTTTATAATTTTTTAAGATATTTAAAAGTTTTTCTTTCTCTTCTTTTTTTATATTGTTTATGTCTTTGTCTTCGTATTTTTCAAATAAAAATTTCAACATTCTTTCGGGTAAATATGCTGACAGTTTTGTTTTTAATGCTTTTTTTGAACTGTCAAATATTATGTCTTCTAATTGATTTTTGCTTATATCTGGCATAAAATCTATGGATATCTCTAAATTTTTTCCTTTGTATGTCAAATTTTTATGATTTGACGAAGTATCTGTTTTTAAATCTTGAAACTTTACTATATAACTGCTCATATCTATTATTGCGGGTCCGCTAAGTCCTTTTTGGGTAAACAGCATATCTCCTGAGGTTAAATATTTTTTGCCATCTATATTTGCACGTACGGATACGTTTTTTATTGATATACCTGATAAATTTGAGTAATCATAAATGGTTTCGATTGATACGAGTGAGGGATAAAGCTGTGTTATTTGTATACCTTTTTTTGCAAGCAATGAAAAAGTATTGTTTTTGCAATATGATAAACCGCCTGTTGTGATTATGAGCTTGTCTATATGTTCTTTTGTCTTAGTGGTAGTTATTGATGTTACGGTATTTGATTCATTATCTATTTCAAAATCTATTAGTTCTTCATTTAATCTTATTTCTACATTTTTTTCTTCTAACAGTTTGATGAAGGTATTTACTGTTTTTTGTGCACTTTCATTTTTAGGGTATGCTTTTTGACCTTCATATTTTAGTGGTATGCCTATATTTTCAAGATAATCTATAAAATCGTAGTTGGAAAATTTGGCAAAGGCACTGTAAAAGAATTTTGAGTTTTCAGGAATTTTGGCAAAAAAAATCTTCTTTGCTGTCCAAATTTGTGATATTGCATCTGCCTGAGCCTGTTATGGACAATTTTTGCCCTATAACTTTATTTTTCTCTATTAAAATTACTCTGTTGTCTTTTGTTTTTGTAGTGAGAGCCGCCATTATTCCTGACGGACCTGCACCTATTATAGCTATTGTATCCATGGTTATCCTTATTTATTAAAAATATAGTAAATTAATTCATAAACAGAGCCTTAACAAGCTAACAATGACAATTTTAGATTATATAGACTGATTTTAAAACTAATCTGTTATACTTGTTAGATAATAATGTAAAAAACTGATAAATTATACCAAAACATTTCTATCTTTTACTTCAAAATATTTTATATCTTTGTTTATGTCTATTTTTTCAGTTGTAGTGATGAAAGTTTGTATGTTATATAGTTTTTCTACAAGCATCATACGTCTTGTGATGTCAAGCTCGCTGAATATATCATCTAATATTACTATTGGATATTCTTTTTTCATATTATGGATTAGCTCTATTTCGGAGAGCTTGAGAGATATTGTGGCAGTTTTTTTCTGCCCTTGTGAGCCATATTTTCTTATGTCTATATCTCCTATTTTCAGAATTATATCGTCTTTGTGTATACCTTTTGTAGAAACTGTATGTCTTATATCTTCTGCTCTTGCATCTTTAAGCTCTGATAGAATATCTGATTTTATTGATGATTTGAGATTGCTTTTATATTCTATGAGTAGATTTTCTTTTTTTGATGAGATTATATAGTGTGTTTCTTTTGCGATTTCTGATATTGTTTTTATAAAAGTATCTCTATATGTGATTATTTTTTCAATTATATCTGCAAGTTGTTCATCGTATATGTCGAGCATTATCATATCTATGTTTTGTGATTTGAGCAAAGTATTTTTGTTATTTAGCGTCTTGTTGTAATCGAGTAATAAATTATAATATACAGGGCGTATCTGAGATATTTCTTTATCCATAAAATTTCGCCTGTATATAGGCGAGTCAGACACTATTTTAGTATCTTCCGGAGAAAACACAACTACATTTATTATACCCATCAAGTCGCTTATTTTGGATATAGGAATGTTGTCTACATTTATAGCTTTTTTGCTGTCTTTTGATATTTTTATGTCTATTTTATTTTCGTCTGCTTCGTTTGTAACGATTGATTTGATATAGGAGGTATTAGCTTCAAAATTTATCACTTCTTTATCTTTGTTTGTGCGAAATGATTTTGCGAAGGACAAAAAATGTACAGCCTCTACTATATTTGTCTTGCCTTGACCGTTTTGACCTATAATCATATTGATATTCGGTGAAAAATCAAGACTTAGATTTTTATAATTTCTGAAATTTATCAGATTTATATTGTTTACTTGCATTGAATTACCTGTATTTGTTTATTCATAGCATCTACTATGTCGCCATCTGTTATTTTTTTTCTTTTCTGTATTTCAACGTTGCCGTTTACTTTGACTTTTCCGGATGTTATAAGTGCGTGTGCTTCAGCTCCTGATGATACTATTGATGATAGTTTTAAAAGCTGGTCTAACTTGATGTAAGGTGTATCTATATTTATTTTTTCCATTTTGATTCTCCAATATATAAAAAAAGTAAAATTTATGTATTATAGTTTTATGTTGTAAAGCTAAAATATAAAAACTTTCATAAAATAAATTATATCAAAAATATAGACTTTTATCAAAATAGATTTCAGATTATTATTTTTTGTATTATGGTGTATAATAGAGGTATATTATAAAAATATATTTAATAATAATTAATGCTTATGGTATACACTCATATTAAACTTCTATAAAATAATAGTGCAAAAGAGAAAAATAAGATGTAATGCCTTTCAAAAAATATATGCTTAAAAGTATAACTTAAGGGATTTGAACATGGTATTTATTTGGTGGAATATTTAGTATTGATTTTTGAATGGAGTGTGTAATAATAAGCTATAAAAATTTTAAAATGAATATTAAATGATATTGGGAAAATTAATTTTTAATAAGATTGCTATTTTTATAATAAATTTATGTTATTAGAGAGGTTACAATTATGAATACATTTGTTTTCGGTCATAAAAATCCTGATACGGATTCAGTATGTTCAAGTATTGCATATTCATATTACAAAGATAAAATCGGTGAAAAAGTTGAGCCGAGAGTGCTTGGAGACATTAGAAGAGAGGCAGGTTTTGTGCTCGATTATTTTAATATAACAGCTCCTAAACTGCTTACAGATGTCAAAGTGCAAGCCAGTGATTTACATTATGATAAGATTATTCCGCTAACAGTGAATTCATCCGTTTATGAAACATATATGATTATGGAAAAAGAAAAAATACATTCATTGCCTATAGTAGATGATGATTTTAAACTTATAGGTATAGTTTCTATGAAAGATATAGCAGGAGCTTTGATACATATTAACAGCAACTGTGTAGATACAAATCTCAAATCTTTTGTAAATGTATTTTCCAATCACAATCTAAGGATAATTTGTGCCGATAATTATGATATGAAAATACAAGGCTTGCTCAAAGTTTTCAACCCTAATGTACCTAATGATGCCACATTCAAAGAAGGTGAAGTTATAATTTTAAAGGAATATCATAAAAAAGAGTTTTTTTCAAAATTGGAATTTCCGATAAGTTTTTTGATATTGACACAATTTTCAGAGCTTAGCAAAGAGGAAATGGAAAAAATAAAAAAATATGATATACCTGTTATAAGCATAGATTTGAATTCACCGATGATAATTAAAAAGATGCAACAGACGGACAGTATAGCAAGTATAATGAAAAAAGACAAGATAAGTTATTTCGTGCTTAAAGATTATTTGAATGACATAAAAGAGTCTATGTTAAAAACCAATTTCAGAAACTATCCTCTTGTTGATGAAAACGGAAAATATGTAGGACTTATTGCGAGGAAACACTTGCTTAAAGTCGGAAGAAAAAAAGTTATATTGGTAGATCATAACGAATTTGCACAAAGTGCCGCAGGTATTGAAGAAGCAAATATTCTGGAAATAGTGGATCATCATAAAATCGGAGGAATAAACACATCAGAGCCGATACAGTTTTTAAATATGCCGGTAGGCTCTACTTGTACAATAGTTTATGAGCTTTTCAAAAATTCGGCTATGGACATACCTTACAAGATTGCAGGTTGTCTTATAAGCGGTATATTATCCGATACCTTGTATTTCAAATCGCCTACTTGCACTCAAAAAGATATAGAAGCGGTTGAATCGCTCAACAGAATATTGAAGCTTGATTTGGATAATTATACCAATATGATGTTCAAAGCAGGATCTTCAATAGAAGATATGAGCCTTAAAGATATACTGTACAACGACTTTAAAGAATTTACAATAAGAAACAGAAAAATAGCAGTATCACAGCTGTTTACAATGGATATAGAAGAATTGGAAGACAAAAAAGAAGAATTGCTTGATTATATGAAAGACGTTAAAGAGAAAAATGCGTATAACACATTGATATTTGTAGTGACTGATATACTAAAAGAAGGTTCATATATATATTATGTGAGTGATGAGCCGAGCATAATAAAACAAGCATTTAATACAAGCGGCGAGCAAGGCAAATTTCTGTCATATATAGTATCAAGAAAAAAACAAATAATTCCAATGATAATAAATGTACTTGATTAATGATGTTTTATCTAATTGGACGTAGATATTTATACTGAAATCGGATAGATAGAATAAAAAAATAGCCACTCCAAGGAATGGTTATGTATAAATAAATTTACAGTATGTCAATCCAATTTTGTTTTGGATGAAGTATTCGATGAATTAAAATAGTTTTATTTTCTTCATCAATTTTATAAAAAATGATGTAGTTTTTAACAAGACATTTTCTAAATTCTTTATGAAGAAGGTAAGTATCATTGACTAATCCATAGCGATAAGGCATAGTAGATAGACTTGAAACGGTGATTTCTATGTCATCGAGCAATTCCAAAGCTGTAAAGGGTGCATCTATATTGTGAGAAATAATAGCATAATATCTTTAGATTGTCAATTTTATAGAAGATAAGTATACCAAGGAGAGTATCAAACATTTCAATCATTAATACATTAGAATTAAACTGTTTATGCCTGATAGTGAGCATTGCTGATAGAAATAAGGAATTGATAAATTAATTATTCTATATGCTATATTAATCAAAAACATCTATTTAAAAGTATCTGACTTGTATAAAATATTTTATATAATACTTATGACAATATAATAATAGATAATTTATATAAGAAATTTATAAATAGTGTTATATTTTATTTAAATTATTGCAACTCTATTGATTTATTGAGTTTTAACATAAAAAATTTTAAAAATGGAGCATTATATGTTTAACAAAATTTTTTCAAAACTAAAAAATAATAATGAACAAAATAGCGAAAAGTTTGTAGATGTAGGAGAACATAAATTTTTAAAAAATTTCAAAAAGATAACTATAACTCTGCTTATACTTTTTGTAGCTATATCATATTATGTGTTGTTAGTGCCTATAAATTTACGTTCGGCACAGTTTTATTCGTATATACTATTTATACTGTGTTTACTTACAGTTATATTTTTTATAGATTCGCTATTCAACAAGAAGAGCGTGGTAATTTATAAGACATCTATAAAACTAATAGCGGTTATAATAGTAGCGTTAGTATTGTCAAATCTATATTCATCGCCTATACTTCAAGCAAAAAAATATGCAATGCTTATTAAAAAGCAGGAAGGTGTTTTTGAAACAGATGTAAAATCAGCAGATTTCAATAAACTTCCTGTTGTGGATAGAGATATGGCGATTAAATTAGGTGCAAGAAAGATGGGAGAAATGGGAACTTTGGTTAGCCAATATGATATAGATGAAACATATTCTCAGATTTGTGTAAAAGGCAAACCATTAAGAGTTACACCGCTAATTTATGCAGATACTATAAAATGGTTTTTGAATAAATCAAACGGAATACCATATTATATAAATATAGATATGGTTACTCAAAATTCAACTCTTGTCAAATTATCTTCACCTATAAAATATTCGTTAAGTGATAAGTTTTCACGAAATTTGTACAGACATATAAGATTCGGCTATCCTACAGCGATAATATCACAAATTAATTTTGAAATTGATGAAGATGGCAAACCGTATTTTATAGCATCTGTTGTAGAACCGACCATAGGAATTTTAGGTGGCGAAGATGTCAAAGCGGTTATAGTAATAAATGCATCGACAGGTGAAATGAAAAAATATAATACTGATGAAGTTCCGACTTGGATAGACAGAGTTTATCCCGCTGAGTTAATAATAAAACAACTTACGGATAATGGGCAATATGAAAGAGGATTTATAAACTCCAAAGTAAAACAGGAGGGAGTTACAAAACCGACAGAAGGATATAACTATATAACAATGGGAGAAGATATATATTTATACACAGGGATAACTTCTGTATTGTCAGATGAATCCAATATAGGATTTGTTTTTGTAAATATGAGAACAAAAGAAACTAAGTTTTATCCTGTATCATCAGCGGAAGAATTTTCAGTTATGGAAAGTGCGGCAGGAGCAGTACAGGAAAAAGCGTATAAAGCTACTTTTCCTATACTTATAAATCTATACAACAGACCGACATATTTTATGGCACTGAAAGATGATGCCAAGCTTACAAAAATGTATTCACTGGTAGATGCACAAAGTTATCAAAAAGTTGCAGTAGGTAACACCATACAGGAAACAGTAGATAATTATAGAAAGATTACAACTGATATAGCTATTGAAAGTACAGACATAATATCAAAAGAAATAGTTGTAGAAGATGTAAAAAGCGTAGTAGTAGACGGAAACACCGTATTTTATATAAAAGTACAGGGAGAAGATAAAATCTACACAGCTCCTATAGATGTTGACGCTACACTTGCATTTGTTAAACAAGGAGATATATTAAACGTTTTGGGTAATGATGCGGAAAGCACGTTCATAGTAACGGGATTGAAAAAATAATGAGCTATGTATAAATAATATTAAATTCTATTAGAATTATTAATATTTTTATTTTGGGTTATTTACTATTATAAATATAATCAAAATAAAGTTTATATAAATTTTATTCATTAATTAAACATAACGTCAGCATATATTTAGGCGTATATGAAAAAGGACTGTTGCAAAATTATAAAAATTATAGCAACAGCCCTTTTTTTGAATTTATACTAAAAATCGATAGAATAATAGACATTTCTGTTTTTAAAAACTTATTAGCTGAGCGAAATTAAAAATAAATAACTTATATAGATGTATCTATTAATTAAATGTAGATTAGTATTATTTTACATTAGGAACCTCGTAATATCTGACGCTTTTGTCCTGCCAAGACCAAACTATTAAATCTTTGCCTGATATGAATAAATTTGCTTGGCTTACAGGTACTGTTAAATTTGCAAATTCAATACCGTCTTTGTTTATAAGCTTTATTTCCGATTTATTTTTGCCTTGAAATAGCACTGCCATATTTTTTCCGTCAGTTACAAACCATTCCATATTGCTGTAAAGCGGAGTGCATTTCCCATTTTCAGCCATATATAAAGTAGTATATTTTTTAAAGTATTCGCCTTCTTTTTTAGGTGTATATTCTTCATTGCCCATAAAAAATGCTTTGCCCCCTATTGGAATTATGTTAAAATCGGGATCTGTATGATTGCAGATAAGTGTTGTTTTGCTGTCTTTTAAAGAGTATGAGTATAACAGGTTGGCTGTTTTATCATTTTCATCTTGTTTCCAGTAATATATTTGATTTTCACCCATTGTCATATTGTAAATGCCGGGGATTAACACAGTGTCTTTTCCACTTTTTCTATCTATTGCTACTATGCCGTATTGTGATTCGTCCTCTACATTTTTGGAATATGGACATTTTATGCAATAAACTACATCTTTTTTTACAGCTGAAAAATTTACATTAGGATGGTGCATTACATCGCTGTAAAATTTGTAAAAATGTTCTTTGCCTTCGCTTTCACCCATAAAATACGGATCCGGAAAACCGTAAAATTTTTTATTTTCTATATCAACATCATAGCTTCCGTACCCTACAAGATATATCTGATCATCTTTTTTATTGTCGATTATATCAGTTTTATTTAGCAATACAGCAAGATTGCCTCCCATAAATCCGCCGCCGTAGTGAGTTGTGATATACAAATTGCCGTCACTTAACAAATGAAATGAAGGCTGGTAGTCTACCGCTTCAAGAATTTTTACAGCCTTTTTAGATGACATGATATCCTTGGCAAAAAAAGTCGGGGAATTTTCAGAATAAATACCTCTTTTTTCATAAATCATATAATAAAGAGTACCCTTATGTACAGCTAAATTGCTATGGAATGCTTCTATGGGCAGAGTTATAAGTTTTTTCGGTTTTAACACTGAAACGGCGTATATATGATGAATACTTATAGCACATAATATAAATATAGCTAAAAAAATTTTAAAAAACTTTTTCATAATAAATAACCTCCTGAAATAAAATATAAAAAATATTCTCATGTGTATTTATGATTCAATAATAAAATAACAGCATAAAAAAGTCAATTTACCATATTGTTAAAAACATATTAAATATATATGATAAATTTGCTTAAGTTGAGCAATATTATAAAATGTGGTATAATTAATAAATAAGTTTAATGAAAAACTATAAATATATATTGTTTTCAAATTATAGTAATTTAAATTAAATATTTGCTTTAAAAAATTTTAAAATTTATTTACATATTATATAAATTATGTATAAGATGAGGTATTGATTGTGAATATAGGCATACTTGGAGGTACTTTTAACCCTATACATTTCGGACATACTTTCATAGCAAACTATGTCATGGATTATATGAAACTTGATAAAATAATGTTCATACCGTCCGGTATTCCTCCACACAAAGATTATGTTATTGACAAAAATCATCGTAAAGCTATGGTAGAGCTTGCGATAAAAAGCAATTACGATTTTTTGATAAATTTTTATGAAATGGAAAAAGAAGATTATTCATATAGTTATGAGACTGTATCATATTTGTTAAAGGAATATAAAAATGACAAATTTTATTACATAATAGGTCAAGAGGCTTTTATGTTGTTTGATAAATGGTATAAATTCGAAGAACTTAGCAAATTGATAACTTTTGTCATAGTTACAAGAGGAGAAGAAGTAAAATCAAAGCTTCAAAGAAAATTTCAAAAATACAGTGTTGATATGTGTTTTTTGGATACTCCCAATATAGAAATATCTTCTACAGACATAAGAAATAGAGTAAAAGAAAATAGAAGTATAAAATATTTTGTCGATGAAAAAGTAGAAAATTATATAATAAAAAATAATCTTTATAAATTGGAGAATGAAAATGGAGCTTATATTTGATAGAATAAAAAAAGATTTGAAACATTTGTTGAGCGAAAAAAGATATCAGCACACATTAGGTGTGGAGAAATCTGCAATAATGCTGTCAGAAAAATATGGAGAAAATATAAATAAAGCAAGAATTTCCGCATTGTTGCACGACATTGCCAAGCAATTAAGTCATGATGAAATAAAAGAAAAATAAAAAAATATAATATAGTTTTTGATGAAATAGAGCAAGTAAGTCATCAGTTGCTACATGCGAAGATAGGACGATATATCGCACAGTATGAATATAATATTGAAGATGAAGACATATTAAATGCAATAAGTTATCATACAACAGGCAGGGCTGATATGAGCAAATTGGAGATGATTATATGCTTGGCAGACTATATCGAAGAAAATAGAAAATTTGAAGGAGTTGAAAAAATAAGGCAATTATCTTATATAGATTTGTACTATGCTTTATACTATGCACTTAACAACACTATGATACATCTTGCAAGCGAAAATGACCTCATACATCAAGACACATTGAATGCACGAAATTTTTTGCTTAAAAATTGTAAGAAACATTTGGAAGAAGTTAAACATCCTCATATAAAAAAAATAATTCAAGACTAAGTTTTTAAATAATACTAATTTTTAATAGAATAGCAGAATGATTTATTAAATTAAGAATTATATAAACAATTTTTTATTTTATCAGAGTGTATAGTGCAGTTTTCTATAGTTCTATTATATTTTCGGATAAAATAGTATTATATATGTGAAAAATTTTATGAAGATATTGAGATAAGGTTGGAGTCAATAATGAAAAAAATGCTCAAACTGTTTTTATTTATTGCAGTATTTATATTTGTTTTAGTGCTTGCCGTAAATATATACATAAACAATATAAAAAAAAATAATCCGGATAACGAGATTACATTAGCGGATTTGCAAGAACTGTCCAAGAGCGTCAATGATGACAGAGTAAATATATTGCTTTTAGGGGTGGACAGTTTGGACGGCAGTCAAAATCATGCGAATATGAGAACTGATACAATGATGCTGTTGTCGGTAGATCCCAAGACTAAAACAGCGTTTATATTATCCATACCAAGGGATACAAGAGCGGAAATTGAAGAGTATAAATATAAGTTTAATAAAATAAACTCGGCGCATTCAATAGGAGGCATAAATGCAACGTTAAAGGCCGTGAAAAAGCTGTTGAATGTAGATATACATCACTTTGTAAAATTAGATTATCAGGCATTGTTCAAAACAATAAACGATATAGGCGGAGTAGAAGTGGACGTGCCTATGGATATGAATTATGACGATCCTTATGCCGTTCCGCCACTGCATATAGAGCTTAAAAAAGGTTTGCAACTGTTAGACGGTGAAAAATCCATGCAGTTTTTAAGATTCAGATACGGATATGCAAATCAAGACCTTGGAAGAATAGAATCTCAGCAAAAATTTATGACAAGCCTTATAAAAAAAGTTTTGTCGGTTGAGTCGGCTGTACATATACCACAATATATAGATACATTTTATAAATATGTACAGACAGATATGAGTATCACAGATATGCTCAAAATTGCATCAAAATGTATAGATATAAAACCGTACAACATAAAAAAAGAAGTATTGCCGGGCGAAGCAAAGACTATGTACGGAACATCATATTATATAGCAAATCCTGAAAAATCAAAAGAATTACTGGACACTCTTTTATCAGGTAATTATTATATATCACAAGAGATGCAAAATGAAAATTTAACGGCATCAAACGGGGGAAATTCTACTGATACGTCAAATGTAACAAATACTCAAAAAATACCTTATGTTGTCGTATTAAACGGTAATGGACGTCAAGGCTCGGCACAAAGAGCAAAAGATTTATTGTTTGTGAATAACATAGAAGTTCAAGATTCGGCAAATGCGGATAATTTTGATTATGAAGAAACTGTAGTATATTATACAGATGACGAGATTTTAGCACAAAATATAGCGACTATATTGGGTGTGAACAAAATAACACAGGAAAACAAGGCATACTATGGAAAACCTACAGATATTGTTGTAGTTCTCGGAAAAGATTTTGTGAAGTAATACCAAGCACCATTTAAATTAAAATATATTTGTACTTATGTGTAAAATAGTTTGACATATAGGTGTTTAAAGTGTATCATTAGATTAATATAAAGTATGAAAATAAAAAACAGGTTTTTAATTTTTGAGGAGAACTTAATTAGATGACTACTAACGAAAAAATAAAAAAAATATATGAAGTATTGGATAAAAAACTCGGCGAAGATATTGTTGTATTGAATGTAAACGGAATATCAAGTATAACAGACTATTTTGTAATAGTATCCGCACCGAGCGAAAGACAGGTAAAGGCGTTGGAAGACGCATTGGACTATGAAATGTCTAAACTTGGCGTAGAACCAAGAGCGGTCGAAGGAAAGAACAGTGCAAAATGGATATTAATAGATTATAACGATATAGTTGTGCATATATTCAAGACGGAAGATAGAGAGTTTTATAATTTGGAAAGGCTTTGGAAGGATGCTGTATTTGTAGATATTGATGAAGTACAATAAGGAAAAGTAGAGTATGAGTATAAAAGATAAATTTTTTTTAATTTTCTACGAAAAAGATGAAAAATACAGGACAGATATAACTTATATTTTGTTAGCTACAGGTTCGCTGGTTGTTCATATAATTTATCATATTTTTTTCATAAAACACAATAAATTACCGTTAATTCAATATAATATATTTCAGTGTATGCTTTTATCTGTTTTTGGTTATTTTCAGGAAGAAGGTACGGCTTAATAAATTTACAATAGTATGGAATATAGAAGTCATGCTCTTTGCCACACTTGCAATTATAAAAATAGGATTTGGATACGGCTTTGAGCTTTTGTTTTTGATTCTTATGTCCACAGACGTATTTTTAATGGATGATAATATATTTATAAAAATGTTGGTTATATTTTTTGAGGCTGCTATATTTTTCAGATTGCTTATAACCAAGAAATTTGTATGGAATTTTGATCCTGCAGTGATAGATTTTTATATATTAAATTTCCTTGCATATTTCTTTTCTGTAAATGTTGTAAACTATTCATCTCTCAGCTTTTTTGAAATAAAAAATAAGTTTGAAAATATGAAATTGGTAGAAGAAAAAGAAAGATATAAGAAAATAGCGGAGTATGATATTTTGACGGGCTTGGTAAGAAAATTCTATATGGAGCAACAGTTGGATGAAGCAATAGATGATTATAACTGCAAAAGGTTGGACAACTTGGTTTTGATATTTTCGGATATAGATGATTTTAAAAATATAAACGACACATATGGGCATCCCAACGGAGATATAGTGCTTGCAAGAGTAGGCGCAATTTTCAAACGAAATTTCAGAAAAGATGACATAATATGCAGATGGGGAGGAGAAGAGTTTTTGATACTTATGAAAAATGTCAGAAAAGGATTTGCATATAATATAATAGACAAGCTCAGAGAAAAAGTATCAAAGCAAAATTTTTCGTTTGACGATGTAAATGTGTCTATAACCATGACTTTCGGAGTGTGTGCGGTATATGATTCAAAAATAACATATGAAGAATTAATAAAAACGGCTGATGATTTACTGTATGAAGGAAAACACTCAGGTAAAAATAAAGTAGTTTACAAAGAAATATAATGAACCGCAAAAGGCTATATTAAAATTATTTTGATTAATATAGCCTTTTTTGATAATAATTTTTATTTTTGTCATTAGTTATTTAATAAATATTATTTATTACTATAAAAAAATATTGTAAATTTGACGATATAAGCATATAATATAATTATAAAGTTGAATTTTTTATATGAAGTCATTAAAAAATCAATTCTTATACAAAAGTCTGTTTAAAATATCGTACATAAAATATAAAAAAAGCGACCCTTATATAAAATATATTGAATTACGTACTTTTTATATATTTATTTAATCAGGCAACAGTATCAGAGTTATTGAGATTGATTTTATAAAAAAAGAAAGGAAGAAGTGTGAAGGGTTTTAAAAGTCAAAGCGATAAACTATTTGAAGAAATACTTGAAAAAAAAATAGTTCCTATGTTGTTGGAATACAAGCCGTTTAATGATATGATCAAGTATGTCAGAACGTCTCAGATGGAAGATACAATCAAATCGCTCAGAGAAATAATGACGACTGAAAAAACACAAGTTTTGGAGGCCAATAACATACATAAGGAAAAATCAAGGCTTGTCTCAAATGTATTATACTTATCGAATCAGTTGAACAATGGTAACACAAAAGCGGAAAAAGAGCTCGAAGATACAAGAAACAAGATATTGGAATTTAATGATGAGATAGAAAAAAGAGAAAACAGTATAAAAGAGTTACTTGTATTAAAAGAAGAACAAAATTTACAACTTTTAAGAGAAACTCTAAGTTGCTGTTACGCCACAATAAAAAACGATGAAAAAGAATTGGACACTTTATTAAAAAATATAGAGCAGTTAAGAAAAGAATTGGAAAATAAACGTATAAAAAGAGATGAATTGCAAAACAGAATAGATTCGACATATGGCTTTATTCATGGATTTATGGGAGCAAAAGAAACTCAAAAAATCGATGAACATTTGTTATAGGTTGTTAAATTGAGATTAGCCTTATCAATTATATTTGTGGGGCTAATTTGTGTATTTAGAGAAAAATTTTAAGATAGTATAAAGAAAAGTGTTGTATAATTTCAAAAAACAGATATAATGTATTTTTATATTTTATTAATTTTGTAAATGTTAATTATATAGCGAATAATGAACATTTACCGTGAAATAAAAATTTTTAAAAAGTAATAGTGAATATATGATAAAATAACAGATAATTTATATAAAAATTGTATAAACGGTATTTTATTAAATTTACACAACACTGTTTTTTATAGTTTTATTGAATTTTAGTATAAATTAAAAAAATGACTTTAAATTATACTCGTCAGGAGATGAACAAAAGTGGAGCTGTCATCCAATAGGGCAATAGCAAGGATTTTTTTAAACAATATATTACATAACATAAATGAATTTAAAAACATAAGAGATAAAAAAACAAAGATATGTGCAGTAGTAAAAGCGGACGCTTACGGACATGGCAGCATTGAAGTCGCAAATTATATACAGGAATATATAGATTATTTTGCAGTATCGACAGGAGACGAAGCGATAGAGTTAAGAGATGCAAAGATATATAAACCTATAATAATACTCGGATATGTATTTGAGGAAGAAGTGGAAAATCTGATAAAAAATGATGTGGATTTCACGGTATACAACACTAAAATAGCTGAAATCATATCTAAAAAAGCCGGGGAGCTTAAAGCTACAGCCAAAGTTCATATAAAATTGGATACGGGAATGTCGAGAATAGGATTTTTGATGCAAGACGATTATGTATCTGAAATAAATGCCATTAATGATATGTCTTATATAAAAATTGTCGGTTGTTTTTCTCACTTTGCTTGTGCCGATGAAGTTAAAAATAATTTTAATAAAATTCAGTTTGACAACTTTAACGAAATGTGCATAAATTTAGAAGAATCAGGTATAAATCTCGGAATTAAACATATCGCCAATTCATCCGCTTCCGAATCTGCAAAATATGATTTGGATATGATAAGATTAGGAATCGGAATGTACGGATATTCATTAAACGATATAAAGAATCCTTCACTTGATTTAAGACCTGCCATGAGATTGGAAAGTGTCATATCTAACATAAAACTCCTCAAAAAAGGCACAACTGTAAGTTACGGTGCCAAGTATAAACTTGAAAAAGATGAGTGGATAGCAACGGTATCTATAGGATATGCCGATGGAGTAAGCAGAGCATTGTCCAATAAATATGCACAAGTTTTGTTTGAAAACGATAAAAAAGGAACGGTAGTAGGAAATGTGTGTATGGACCAGATGATGATAAGACTGGACGATTACATAGAAATCGGTGAAAAAGTTTATATATTCGGTTATGACAAAAACAGCGGGCATTACATATCTGAACTGTCAAATACAATAATAGACGAAACCATATGTGCAGTGCAAAAGAGAGTAAAAAGAGAGTATCACGAAAAATAATTAGAAAGGAGGTGTGTAATGAAATCCGATAAAGTGGTCAAGAGAGGCGATATATATTATGCGGATTTAAGTCCTGTTATAGGTTCCGAGCAGGGAGGAGTAAGACCTGTTATAGTAGTGCAAAACAATATAGGAAATAAATTTTCACCAACTGTAATAGTAGCACCTATAACTTCAAAAATGAATAAAGCCAAATTGCCCACTCACATAGAGATAAGTGCAAAACAATTCGGCTTAGAAAAAGACTCGGTTATGTTATTAGAGCAGATACGAACTATTGACAAAATAAGATTAAGAGAATTTATAGGGACAGCAGATGAAAATACAATGGGAAGAGTTGATCAAGTTTTAAAAATAAGCTTATCTTTAAATTAATACATATTACAAAAAAACATACATAATAATACTAAAACCTATTTAGAGTGATAAATCTAAAACTATTACAATACATATAAAAATATAACTTACACATTTAAGTATACTGTTATTTTAATTAGAGATTAGTATAAACTTCAAATGTAATGAGGTACTAACTATGAAAGCTTATAAAAAAGCACTTTTTATATACAACCCATTATCAGGCAATAGAGATATAGCAACGGAATTAGACAAGATAGTTGGACACTTTATAAAAAACAAAATAATTTTGACGGTCATAAGACTTGAAGAAGAAGTGTATGATATGTTAAGTGACTTGCTGAAAAATTTAGACTATGATTTTATTATAGGAGTTGGAGGTGACGGCACAATAGATTCAATAGCAAGAAGAATTGTAAAAAATAATGTAAAAAAACCGTATGCAGTAATAGGCAGCGGAACCTGCAACAATTTTGCATCAAACATATTAATGCCTTCAGGAGTATATAAAGCGATAGAAGAAATTGCAAAATATAAAACTGCAATGGTTGATATAGGCTGTTTACAAACAGGTCAGATATTTTTATCTTCACTTGCAATCGGAGTTTTTGCAGAGACATCTTTTGAAACCAACTCCGATTTAAAAGAATGGCTCGGTCCGTTTGCATATCATCTTCAAGGACTCACACAATTACCGAATATAAAGACTAATAAATTTACAATAAAATCAGATGAAAAAATTCTTGAAATACAAGCATATATGGTTCTGGTCTTAAACGGAACTAATGTGGGAAATATAGGCGGATTATTCGGAAATAACGTGGATATAAAAGACGGTTTATTTGAAATGATTATAGTTAAAGAGGCAAATCCTGTAGATTTGGCAAACTTATTGGTAAAAGTGGTAAAAGGAGAAGATTTTACAAATTCAAGCATAATAGAAATAATAAAATCTTCTAAATTTGAAATAGACTGCGAAGACAGGAGTTTGGCAGTAAGCATAGACGGAGAAAAAGGACCGTCACTTCCCTTAAAATTGAGTGTAAAACCGAATTATATAAACGTTATAGTAGGCAACACTTATGATGAATAAAATCAAAATACATATAGATAATTTTTTAGCTGAAAGCCGAATATAAATTATCTGTATGTATTTTTTTATGCAATTATTAAAATTATATTATTAATAGCATTACTATAAATTATCTACTATTTTATTGATAATCAGTATAATATATTATGAGAATATCTTACATTTAAATAAAGTTTAGAACAATAGCAAAAAACATATAATATATTTTTTGAATTAAAAGAATATATTATGTAAAATTATGGTATAATATTAGTATTTATATGATATAAAAAAATAAAATTTATATAAAAAATTATGATTTTATATCTGTTTTATTAAACAAGTTTTAGCATAAGATAAAAATTTTAGAAGGGAGAATAGTTGATATTTTCATATCAATGAACAACAAATATGAAAAGCTATGACGTTATTATAGTTGGCGGAGGCTCAGCAGGACTTACAGCAGCAATCTACACATCAAGGGCAAAATTGAAGACATTAGTTTTAGAAAAAGCAGCTTTCGGAGGGCAGATATCAAGCACTATGGATGTTGAAAATTATCCGGGCTCTCTTGGTAATGAATCCGGTCAAGACATAATAAATAGAATGTATGAGCAGGCGGAAAAGTTCGGTACTGAATTTGTAAAACAGGAAGTAGTAGATTTTGATTTTTCCAATAAATTGAAACTTATAAAGACAAAAGAAGAAACTTTTGAATCCAAAGCCATTATACTTGCGCTTGGAGCAAATCCGAGGAAATTAGGAGTAAAAGGGGAAGATGAGTTTGCATCAAAAGGAGTATCGTATTGTGCTACTTGTGACGGTCCTTTTTTCAAAGATATAGAGATTTTTGTCGTAGGTGGAGGAGATACAGCTTTGCAAGAGGCTATATTTTTGACAAAATATGCATCAAAAGTTACAGTAATTCACAGACGTGATGAATTCAGAGCGTCCAAGATATTACAAGAGCGAGCTAAAAACAATGAAAAAATAGAGTTTAAAATGAGTTGCGTCATAGATGAAATAAAAGGTGACGGGTTAGTAAATGAGATTGTGATTAAGGAATTAAAAACGGGAAATATAGAGCAAATCAAGCCACAAAATGAATTTAACATACTTGGAGTATTTGTATTTACAGGTAATGTGCCAAGCACGAGCCTATTTGCAAAAGAATTCAAATTGGATGCTAACGGATATTTTGTAGCAGGCGAAGATATGAAAATTGCACAAGGAGTGTATGTGGCCGGAGATTGCAGACAAAAACGTTTCAGACAAGTTGTAACGGCAACTTCGGACGGTGCGATAGCAGCCCTTGAAGCCGGTACTTATATAGATGAAAATTTTTAATCAAAAAATTTATTAAATTTAAGAAAGTTATTTTTAAATATGAAAATAATACAATCAAGTGATAATAAATATATAAAACTTGTAAAATCTTTACAAAATAAAAAATATAGAGAAAAATACAATCTTTTTTTTGACGAAGGTGTAAAAAATATTGAACTTTCTTTGAAATCTGATTATATGATAAAATTTGTAATGATTAGAGAAGATTTTGTAAATGATGAATTGCTTGAAGCTTTAAGAGACAAAGTTGGAGATGAAAATATATTTTTTGTAAAAACTGCTGTATTCGATATAGTATCGGATACAGTAAATTCTCAAGGCATAATGGCAATATATGAAAAAAAAGAATTTTCTCAGCCTTTAAACAGTAAATACATACTTATCCTTGACAGATTACAAGATCCGGGAAATATAGGGACTATAATAAGAACGGCAGAGGCAAAAGGTATAAATGACATATACTACATTAAGGGCACAGCAGATTTTTTTTCACCAAAAGTTGTGAGAGCTACTATGGGTAGCATATATTTTATGAATATATTTATGCTTGATGACGTTCAAACGATTAAGGACTTAGGATATAAACTGTACTCAAGCTCTCTGAAAAATGCCGTTAATTGTGTAAATGCCTTTACAGATGATAAAATAGCACTTATAATAGGTAACGAGGCAAACGGAGTAAGCGATGAGCTGTTGTCAGTTTCAGATAAAAAGATAAAAATATCAATGCAAGGTAATGCACAGTCTCTCAATGTATCAGTTGCAACAGCTATGTTGATATATGAGATGACCAGAAAATAAAATTTATTAATTTAAAATATAAGGAAGTGTAATAATTTGAAAGAGCAGTTGCAAAAAATAAAGGAAGAATTCATCAAAGAAATGGAAAAATCAAGAGATAAATTATCTCTTGAAAACATAAGGCTTAAATATATTGGAAAAAAAGGCGAATTAACGGCAATCCTTAAACAAATGGGTAAGTTGTCGAGCGAAGAAAGACCTCTTATGGGAAAACTTGCAAATGAAGTAAGAGAAGAAATTGAAAAGAGATTGGAAGAATTTGCAAAAGCTTTAAAGCAATTAGAGCTTGAAGAAAAATTAAAATCAGAGTTCATAGATGTAACAATGCCGGTTAAACCAAGATTTACAGGCTCTCTTCATCCGTTATCAACAGTAACTTCTCAAATGGAAGACACATTTATGTCAATGGGATTTTCAGTAGTGGAAGGACCTGAAGTAGATACAATAGAAAATAATTTTGATGCACTTAATGCGCCTAAATACCATCCGTCAAGAGATATGACTGATACATTTTATCTGAACAATGATTTATTGCTTAGAACGCAGACATCTACAGTGCAAATAAGGACTATGAAAACTCAAAAACCGCCTATAAGAATGATTTCTCCCGGAAGATGTTTCAGATGTGATACTCCGGATGCAACGCATTCTCCTATGTTTCATCAACTTGAAGGCTTGGTTATAGATAAAGGAATTACATTTGCAAATTTAAAATATACATTGGAAGAGTTTGTAAGAAGATTTTTCGGCGACGATATAACAGTAAAATTTAGACCGCACAACTTTCCTTTCACCGAACCGAGTGCGGAAGTGGATGTGCTTTGCTTTAAATGTAAAGGTCATGGTTGTCCTACTTGCAAAGGTGAAGGATTTATAGAGATACTTGGAGCAGGTATGGTGCATCCGAATGTACTTAGAAATTGCAACATAGACCCTGAAATATACAGCGGTTTTGCATTCGGTATGGGTATAGACAGAATAACTATGATGAAATATGAAATAGAAGATATAAGATATATGTATGAAAATGATATGAGATTTTTGAAACAATTTTAGAAAAATATTATTAAAAATTTTTAATTAAGAATAATATGGTCTGTTAATTTTATAATTATAATTTAGAATGTAGATATTTTTTATTTTTATTATAAATTTTTAAATTTGTGTAAAAATGTCTATTGTTTCATAGCTTATAGTATTCAAATATTTATAATGATTCGTTGTTTTATATTAGTTATTTAATAATATAATTAGGATATAATACTAAAATCTTATATAATAATGGAAAATAATAACAATTAATTTTTCTGGTAGACTATGTATATTAATTTTATATAATTATACAAGTTATCCATAATTTTATTAGAAAATAGTATAAAATCCAAAGACTGTAATATTTTTGGAGGGTTGAATTTGAGAGTACCGGTAAAATGGATTAGAGATTATGTAGATATAGATATAAGTGCCAAAGAGTTGGCTGATGCACTTACAATGACAGGAACAAAAGCAGAGACGATAGAATATCTCGGTGAAGAAATATCAAATGTTGTTGTTGGCAAGATAATGAGTATAGAGAAACATCCTGATGCTGATAAATTACAGGTAACACAGATAGATGTCGGAAAAGATGAATTGGTGCAGATAGTTACAGGAGCACAAAATGTATCAGTAGGAGATGTAGTGTCCGTAGCATTACATAAATCAACACTTCCTGGCGGAATAAAGATAACAAAAGGCAAATTAAGAGGAGTAGAATCAAACGGAATGTTATGCTCCTGCAAAGAATTAGACGTAGAAGAAAAATATATGGATGAAAAATCTAAAAACGGAATATGGATTTTGAACAGTGATTTGAAAATAGGTCAAGATATAAGAGATGCTTTAGATTTGAAAGATGCCATAATAGAATTTGAGCTTACAGCAAATAGACCTGATTGTATGTCTATGATAGGTATAGCACTCGAGACATCATCAACTATAAACAAGCCTATAAATCTTCCTGAAAATAAATTTAATGAAATAGATGAGAAATTTGATTTTGAAGTAAGCTGTGAAGATGAAACTCTTTGTCCAAGATATATGCTCAGAAAAATAAAAGATGTAAAAATAGAGCCGTCACCTTATTTCATGCAAAGAAGATTGATAGAGGCAGGAGTAAGACCTATAAACAACATAGTAGACATAACAAACTATGTAATGCTTGAATACGGTCAGCCGATGCACGCATTTGATGCAAAAATGCTCGAAACAGATAGAATTGTTGTAAAAAGAGCAAAAGACGGAGAAAAATTTGTTACATTGGACGACGTTGAAAGACAGCTTGACAGCTCTATGCTTATGATAACAGACGGAATAAAATCGATAGCAATAGCAGGAGTGATGGGAGGACAAAACTCCGAGATAACAGATAATACAACTGAAGTAGTATTTGAATCTGCAAATTTTGAACAGGACAGCGTAAGACTTACATCAAAAAAATTAGGACTTAGAACAGACTCATCAAGTAGATTTGAAAAAGGTATAGATATACAAAGACCTGAGCTTGCAATAGAAAGAGCTTGCTATTTTATAGATAAATACGGTTGGGGGAAAGTAGTAAAAGGTCAAAAAGATACATTAAAAGAAAAAATAGAAAAAAGAGAAATAACAGTAAATGCAAAAAAAATAATAGCAAAATTAGGAAACGATATAGAAATAGAGCAAGTAATAAAAATATTGGAAAAACTGTTTTTTGAAGTATCAAGAAATGGTGACGAGCTGATTTTGAAAGTACCGTTTAACAGGAATGACATATGTATGAGTGATGATATACTCGAAGAAGTTGCAAGAATATACGGCTATAACAATATAATTTCAAAAAATATAACATCAACAATAACATTTGGAGAAAAAACACCTCAAAAAAGATTTGAAGACAGTGCCAAGACAGCATTAATGTCTAACGGCCTTACAGAAGTAATAACATATTCATTTATAGGTGAAAAAGACCTCGATATGATAAATTTTCCAAAACAAAATTTATTAAAGATAATAAATCCTCTTGGAGAAGACACTTCTATAATGAGAACCACTTTAGTACCGTCTATGATGAACGTTGTAAAAAGAAATTATAGCAGAAAAAATGAATTTTTTGCAGGTTTTGAAATAGGTCACATATTCATAAAAGAAGAAGATAAGATAGAGCCTACACAAAAGAAACAACTTGTAGGGGCAGTATATGGAGATAAAACAGATTTCTTTGATTTGAAATCTATGCTTGAAGGTGCTTTTGAAAATTTGGGAATTTTTGAAAGAAGATACGAAATTGAAAACACAAACGAGCTTTTTCACACTCAAAGATGTGCAAAAATATCTGTAAAAGATAATGTGATAGGCTATATAGGAGAATTGCACCCGATTATATTGGACAATTACGATATAAAAAAGAGAGTATATATGTTTGTAATAGATTTTGATATCTTATTTGAGAGCAAATTTGACGTGAAATTAGCTAAAAATGTATCAAAATTCCCTGCAATTAAACGAGATATAGCCTTCGTTATAGATGAAAAAGTGCTTTGCAATGACATACAAGACCTTATAGAACAAAACTCAAACGACATAGTTGAAAGTATAGAATTATTTGATATATACTCAGGCTCACAAGTGGAAAAAGGCAAGAAATCAATGGCATACTCAATAATATACAGAGGAAAAGACAGAACGCTTACAGATGAAGAAGTAAATCCTGTCCAAGAAAATATAATAAATAAACTAAAAGAAAAATTTGACGCATATTTAAGAATGTAGCGCTAAAAAATCAGGAGAAAAATAAGGTTACTTTTATTTCTCCTGATTTTTTTCTTTGTTAATATTATATTAGTTTAATACTATTTTCTAATAAAATTATGGACAACTCGTATAATTATATAACATTAATATAAATAGTCTACCAGAAAAATTAATTATTATGTTTTTCTATTATTCCATAAGATTTCCGTACAACGTTATATAATATTTTTGCTTTTATTATATTTAATTTTACTTAGATAATAAATTCTTAAAAACATTTATTATCTCCATAATTTATAAATATAAAGAAAATGCCAAAAAAACATTGTAAATAAAATAAAAATAGTATAAAATAAATGTGGTAAATGTTTTCTGATTTAAAAGAGTGGAGGTATAAATATGAATCCTTTAATTGATAATAACAGTTTAAATATGAGTGGATACAGTATAGATGAAATCCATGTAGGTATGAAGAAAAGTGTTTCAAAAACTATAACGGAATCAGACATATATACTTATGCAGGTATTATAGGAGATATCAATCCACTTCATGTTAATGAAGAATATGCAAAAAATACGAGATTTAAAACCAGAATTGCTCATGGTATGCTTACAGCATCGTTTTTTTCAACTTTAGTAGGTATGTGCATTCCCGGAGCGGATGCCATATATTTGGGGCAAACTCTCAAGTTTCTATTACCGGTGAAAATCGGAGATACTATAACAGCTACAGGCGAAATAACTAAAGTAGTGCCTGAGAAAAAAATAGCATATATGAAAACTACAGTTGTAAACCAAAGAGGTGAGCTTGTAATAGATGGAGAGGCAACTGTAATGGCAACTAAATAAAATACTATCATTAATAATAAAATAAATGTTTTTTTATATAATGCTCAAATATATTTTGCTTAGGGTATTTTTGCACAAATATTTTCAATTCCGCCGGCAAAACAATTTGAGCATATATTAATTTAATCAGGATTTAGTATAAGGCTGTAAATTAAATAAAAATGGGTATTGCTTTTTAAAAAAAATAATTATATAATAGTATTTATGAAAGCGTTTGATTATAAGGCTTAACTTATCTCATATAAATTTTTAAATTTATAATATTATTTTTAAATATAGGTTGGTGATTTTATCAGAACTTAATATATTTTATAATTTGCAAAAAAATTTATGATAATTAGTTAAATTTAAGATTATTCGCTTGATGAAAAAATAAATTCGCACAAATGAAGGGAGAACATTTTTATGAAGGTTTATGAATCAGACCAAATAAGAAATATTGCAATACTTGGACACTCAGGATCAGGAAAGAGTAATCTTATGGAGGCGTTCTTATATACAACAGGAAAGACAAATAGAATTTCAAAACCGACAGATCAAGTAAAAATTACTTCATCATTAGGGCTAAACGCTATAGAATGGAAAGATCATAAATACAATATCTTGGATACACCGGGATATTTTGATTTTGAAGGAGAAACTATTTCAGCTTCAATAGCTGCGGCATCTACAATAATAGTTGTTGATGCAACTACATCATTGCAGGTAGGAACAGACAAGGCATTGGAGTTTTCAGATAATTATAATTTTCCAAGATTTATATTTGTAAATAAAATAGATTCTGAAAAAGCTGATTATGAGAGAATATTGGATGAATTAAAAGAAAGATACGGCAAAAAAGTCGCACCTTTCCATTTACCATGGGGAAAAGCGGAAAATTTTAAAGGCTTTATAAATGTAGTTGACCTATTTGCAAGACAATATAATGGTAAAGAATGTGTCACAGTAGATATGCCACAAGATTTGCAAGCTGATGTTGAGAATGTAAGAGCTATGCTTATGGAAGCGGTAGCTGAAACTGATGAAGCATTGCTTGATAAATATTTTTCAGGAGAAGAATTTACATCAGAAGAAGTACATATAGGGCTTAGAAAAGGTGTAATAAGTGGAGATATAATACCTGTACTTTGCGGTTCAACAGCAAAAAATATAGGTCTGCACACATTACTTGACATGATAAATGATTATCTTCCATCACCTCTTGACAGAATGAAGAGAGATAAAACTGTATTTGATGGACAAATATTCAAAACTTTTGTAGATTCGTTCTTGGGTAGAGTATCATATGTTAAGATAAATCAAGGTGTATTAAAGCCTGATGTGGAAGTATATAATATAAACAAGAGAACTAAAGAAAAGATAGCAAAGATATATGTATCTACAAATGAAGGCTTGCAGGAAGTGGAAAAAGCTAACGCAGGAGATATAATTGTACTTGCAAAATTACAAACATCATTAACAGGTGACACATTAGCTGAAAAAGTTGACGCATCTGCATATGACTTGCCTGTATTCCCTAAACCACAGATGTTAGTAGCAATAGAACCTGTTAATAAAGGCGATGAAGATAAAATATCACAAGGATTGCACAGATTATTGGATGAAGACCCTTCATTTACTTGGGAAAGAAATGTAGAAACAAAACAAACAGTAGTAGGAGTGCAAGGAGATATACACATAAATTCACTAAAAGACAAATTAAAAGAAAAATTCGGTGTAGATGTTAGAATAGAAGACTTGAAAGTACCTTATAGAGAAACAATAAAAGGAAAATCAGATGTTCAAGGAAAACATAAAAAACAATCAGGCGGACACGGACAATATGGAGACGTTAAGATAAGATTTGAACATTCCGACAAACCGTTTGAATTTACAGAAGAATTATTTGGCGGTTCTGTACCTAAATCTTATGTACCTGCAGTAGAAAAAGGACTTATAGAGTCAATGGAAAAAGGTGTGCTTGCAGGTTTCCCTGTTACAAATATAAAAGCCACACTATATGACGGTTCATATCATGATGTAGACTCATCAGAAATGGCATTTAAGATAGCGGCATCATTAGCTTATAAGAAAGGTATGGAAGAAGCAAGACCTATATTGTTGGAACCTATAATGGATTTGAAAATAATAGTTCCTGAAGAATATATGGGCGATGTAATCGGAGATATGAACAAAAAACGTGGAAAAGTAATGGGTATGGAAGCATATAAAGGAAATAAACAAATTATAAGTGCACAAGCACCACAAGCTGAAATATTCAAATATGCAATAGATTTAAAAGCCATGACACAAGGACAAGGATATTTTGAAATGGAATTTGCAAGATATGATGAAGTTCCACAACAAATAGCACAAAAGATAATAGCGGACGCAAATAAATAAGACTACATTTATGAGATTGTTTTAAATTGATTTAATATAGCTATTACTAAAAAAGTAAAGATATTTTTTATTTAAAAAATTTCTTTACTTTTTTGCCCTTGTATAAGGATAAACACGATAAACTGATATAGATAATTCATATTAATACTAATATTCGGTTGATAAATGGATGCATTTATATAAGTTATTTTTTAAAGTATACTTAATTTTACTTATCTAACAAATTCTTAAAAATAAAAATAT
Organism: Peptoanaerobacter stomatis; assembly: GCF_000238115.1. Lineage (GTDB taxonomy): Bacteria > Bacillota > Clostridia > Peptostreptococcales > Filifactoraceae > Peptoanaerobacter > Peptoanaerobacter stomatis. Next base: position 53,542 of record NZ_JH414561.1, read on the forward strand.
CCATTGTTATGTCAGAAATTAGTGTAAGAGTTCTATAAACGGTGTTATATTTTATTAAATTATTTTACATAGTTTTATTGGATTTTAGTATTTAAGCGTATAAATATTATAAATCTAACTTTTAAGGAGGCTTATATTATGATAACAAATGATATAATAATCGAGCAGTCAAAAAAATATGACAGTTTTTATTTATATAATGAAGAGGGGATTGTAAACAATATAAACAGATTGAAAAATAATTTTGTGGGCGTTGATTTTCTTTATTCTGTTAAGTGTAATCCACATACTTTAGTATTGGATACAATATTTAAAAATAAGATAGGTTCAGATGCAGCCAGCTTGAATGAAGTGCTTATAAGCAAAGAAAAAGGTGTATCTAAAGAAAACATATATTATTCAGCACCGGGAAAAAATAGAAAATCTATAGAACAATCCATAGATATAGCTGTTATAATAGCGGATAGCTTATCAGAGATAGAGCTTATAGATGAAATAGCAAGAAATAAAGGAATTGTAGTTAATATAGGAGTCAGAATCAATCCTGATTTTTCATTTACAGGAGATTTTGGCGGTTCATCAAAATTCGGTATAGATGAAGAACAATTCATAGAAAAATTTCCATCACTTAAAGAAAAGAAAAATATAAAAATAACAGGAATACATGCACACGTAAAAAGCCAAGAGTTAGAAAAAAACAATTTGGTAAATTACTACAAAAGAATGTTTAAACTTTCAGAAAAGATTCAAAATGTGCTTGGATATGAATTGGATTTTATAAATTTGGGTTCAGGAATAGGTATAACATATTCACCTGATGATGTAGAAATAGATATAGAAAGTTTAGCCAAAGAAACTGTTGGTATAATAAAATCATATAAAGAAAAATTTAAAAATACAAGAATATTTATAGAAACAGGAAGATATTTAGTGGGGAAAAACGGAATATATGTAACTAAGGTATTAGACAAAAAGTTTTCTCGTAAAAAGACGTATGTTATATTATCCAACACATTAAACGGCTTTGTAAGACCTTCAATGAGTAAAACTGTAATGAAATATGCAAGCTCATCACCGATGCCTTATGAACCTTTTTTTACTTGTGAAGATGCTTTTCAATTTAAAGCGTTGACAGATAGAAGTGATAGAGAAACTGTAAATCTTGTAGGAAATTTATGTACAGCTATAGATGTGATAGCTGAGGACATAAGCTTGCCAGTGCTCGAAAAAGATGATGTAATAGTAATCACAAATGCAGGAGCTTATGCATCTGTATTAACACCTATGCAGTTTTCATCACAGGAAAAACCTCCAGAGTTATTTTTAAATACAAAAAATGAGGTTATAGAGTAAACTTCCATAATAAACTTAATGAGATATATGAATTATTGAAAAACGTTAGATATAATAAAAAATCAGGAGATAAATAATGAGTGAGTTTTATATAAAATCAGATGAAATTTTCACATTAAATGGAGTTTTTTCAGGGTATATAAAGATAAAAGACGGAGTTATAGAAGAAATTTCAAAAGTTGCGGATGAGAGTATAGAGATAAAAGACTATACAGGTAAGATAGCAGCGCCGGGATATTTTGATACACATGTTCACGGATATGGGGGTCATGATATAATGGATGCTACAAAAGAAGGACTTCTTGAAATATCAAAGGGTATAGTGCAAACAGGAGTTACATCATTTTTGGCAACTACACTTACAGATACTACTGAAAAATTGGACAAAGCCTGCAAAAATGTAGGAGATAATAAAGATTTTTGTGAAGGAGCGAAAGTTCAAGGAATATTTTTGGAAGGACCGTTTTTTACTGAAGAATTTAAGGGAGCACAAAATCCTGATTATATGACAAATCCTGATATAAATAAATTGAGTAATTGGAAAAAACTTTCAAAAGGTCTTGTAAATAAAATTGCTATAGCTCCTGAGAGAGAAAATAGTGAGGAATTTATAAAAGATGCTTTAAAATTAGGTGTAAAAGTTGCGCTTGGTCACAGCAATGCAACATATGAGCAGGCTAAAAAAGCTGTAGATGTAGGTGCAAATATATTTGTTCACACATATAACGGTATGAGTCCGTTACATCATAGAAATCCTGGAATGGTAGGAGCAGCGCTTTCAACAGAAAACACATATGGAGAAGTTATATGCGATGGACACCATGTACATCCGGCAGCAGTAAAAGTTGTTATGAGAGCAAAAACTTATGATAACACCTTGCTTATAACTGATTGTATGATGGCAGGTGGAATGCCGGAAGGTGATTACAAATTAGGAGATTTTGATGTAAAAGTAGAAAATGGTACTGCAAGAATACAAAATGGTTCTCTTGCAGGTTCTATATTAAGACTTGATAATGCTGTAAAAAATATTGTAAAATGGGGATTAGCTTCACCTTTTGATGCAGTTAAAATGGCAAGCTTAATACCTGCAAAATCCGTAGACTTGGATGACAAGATAGGAAGTATAAGCGTAGGAAGATGTGCAGATATAAATATATTGGACAAAGATATGAATGTTCTTGAAGTGTATATTGACGGTGAAAGAAAGTTCTGATTATATAATATTTTAAATAAGTTTTAGTATAAAAAATTTTATAATATAAATTTGTATGACAATTTAATCGCAAGTGACTTATGTTTTAGCTACTACAAAATAAAAAAGGCGGGCAAAATATGTATGGAGTAATAATAGCAGCGCACGGAGGATATTCAACGGGCATATATAGCGGTTTGAAATTGGTGTGTGGAGAAATAGAAAACCTGAAAATTGTAGATTATTTAGAAAATCAGACATATGAGCAGTTAGATGCTAATTTGAAAAAAGCCTATGAAGAATGCAACGCTTATGAAGGAGTAATATTTATTGCAGATTTATTAGGAGGAATACCATTTTCAAGGTGTGCATTAAATTTTGGACATATAGAAAATGTCAGAGTTCTTGCAGGACTTAATTTTTCTATGCTTTATTCTGCGGCTGTAATAGAGCCTTCAGGTGATATGGATGAAGATATTGAAAATATATTGAATATGGGAAGAGCCGGCATAACGGTATATAAAGCAAATTAAAAATAGAAAAATTTTGTGGATGACAAAATTGCAGTGTATAAACCAAAAAAACTATTTATTAGTCAAGTTTTAAGATTAGTAAATAGTTTTTTGATTTTGTATGTTAATAGCTATATTTTACGAAACGGTAATACCATGACCTAATTAAACAGACATACAATAAAAATGCTGAATGAAATATATTTGAACATGGAATCTTTTGTTTATGTAGGAGTTAGCAATTCTGCACATTTTTGTATTTATAAAAAGTTAAAGTTACGTTTTATTGATGACGAACAATGTAAGGTATGTTATAATGTATTTTATTGTTTTATCGCTTAACGCAACTTAAATGGGTTTAAAATTATATTTTGCTAAGAATTTTACTTTCAGCTCAAAGGAATAACTAAAGAAATAGTCTATTCGGTCGATATTGTTTATAAGTCAAATTAATTAGAAAGGGAATACTGATAATGAGTAAAAAGATAAATAAAAGGAAGGCAATTGTGGAGAGTAAAAAAGGTATATATTGCACTTTACTTGCTACAGGACTATTATTGCAGACTTGTAGTTATCCTGTGTTTGCTGACACAGGTTCAAGCATATCAAACTTAGGGAGCATCTATGCCTTAAATACTTCACAAAGTGATTTGCAAATTCTAAATGATAGAATAGGAAAGCTTGAAGCACCGACTCAGGCAGAGGACGAAAATATTGTAATCAACGAGCACTCATTAAACCTTGATGTAGGCGATGAATTTCAGTTAAAACTCCTTGATTCAGATGGTACAGATGTAAATAATGTGGAGTGGTTTGTAAGAGTTAGGGTACCGCAGGATATTTTATACACTGCTGAAAGTTTCAGTAGGCTAAACGGAGTCAGTATCAGTATTAATGACGGACTTGTAAAAGCTAAAGCGCAAGGAAATGCTGAAATATGGGCAAAGAAAGGTGATGCCTTATATAAATGCGTAGTAAATGTAGAAAAAGAAAAAGATTCATTAGTTGAAAAAAAGGTAGAAGAAATAGCTGATAAATTCAGACATCTAAGCAGTGATGTTGACAAGCTTATGGCTGTACATGACTATCTCATAGATAATATAGAATACTCAAATGAACATATAGTTAGCTATGCCTATGGCGCATTAATAGAAGGAAAGGCAGTCTGTCAAGGATATTCACAGTCTTTTCAAAAAATTATAGACAATTTGAACATTGAAGGGCGTACACTAAAAGGATATAGTGTATTTAGCGGTGAATACCACCAATGGAACAGGGTAAAATTAGACGACGGTTGGTATTTTATAGACCTTACTTGGGATGATTTGCTTGAAGACCAATATAGAAGTTATAAATATTTTTTGATAAATAGTGACAATTTAGGAGTAAGCCATAGAAATTGGCATTCTTATGATGATGAAGTTGATGGTACTAAATATTTATATTATGCTTATAAAAAACAAGGTGTTCTTGCAAATAATGAAGAAGAACTTGAACAAGTGCTTAAGGCCCAGATAAATTCAAGTAATTCATCTAATATTACTGTAAGTGCAGCTATTCCAAAATCAATTCATTCAAGCACTATAATATCTACTATAAAAAGGATAACAGGCGGAAATCCGGATTTTAGAGAAGTAAATAGTGTAAGGGATACATTTGGAACTTATCAATTTTATTCGTATGAGGTTTCTCGTGTTCCATATAAACCGCAAAAAAATGTAAACTTAATAGAAATAAAACCTACGAATAATGTAAATGAAACTACAACTTCTGTAATGCTTACATTTGATGAAGATATAGACGATCTTACTGTAAATGATATAAGAATGGATGATGTTCATAAAACCGCCGTAAATAAAATAGATAACAAAACTTATGAGCTTGCATTTAAGGATATGATGTTTCAAAGTAGTAAAACCGTTCCTGTAGAAGTAAGCAAAAGAGGGTTTAATATAGCGAACAGCCGACAAAATGTATATATAAACATAGCAAAAGAAGAAAAACCAAATGTAATATTTAAAGCTACTGGAACTGAAGAAGGCGTACTTGAAAATGTTGAGAGCGGAATGAGATATGATTTGGGAGATGGAGTTTGGCATGATATAAATTCAAGCGATCCTGTAAATATCACAACAAAATTTCATGAGCCTATAATGATAATCAAACAAAGTACGACAGATTCAATACTACATTCAGATGTACAAAAGATACTTCCAAGAGAAACAGTAAGTCCTTTGGGGATAAAAGCTGTAGATAGTGTAGGAAATAAAAATAACGGCAAGATTCTCTATGTTAACAGAAAAATGGAATATAAGAAAAAAGATGCTCAAAATTGGACATCTTGCATTGGCAAAGAAGTAACAGGACTTTCAGAAGGTGAATATCTTGTAAGATATAAGCCTGACGGACTTAAACTTGCTTCACAAGCGGAAGAAGTTAAAATAAATGTAACCCCTGAAAATAATAATTCTAACGAATCTAATAATGGAAATGGCGGTTCATCATCACCGAATGCTCCTGAGCAATCAAGTGAAGAACAAAATAAACCAAATCCAAAACCTGACTCACAAAAACCGAGTCAACCAAGCGAAGAACAAAATAAGCCAAGCCAAAAACCACAAGATTCAAAGCTTGATTCTCAAAAAACACCGGAAGAACAAAAAGAGTCACAAAAGCCTAAGCAAAAAGAAGAAAAATTAAGTTCAGGTGCTTCAGGCGGTGGTGGAGGCGGTTCATCATCACCATCAAAACCTGTACAAAAACCTGCTCAAACTCCAACAAAAACTGTAACGCAGGAAAAAGTACAAGAAAAATCACAAATAAGTCAGTCGTATCAAGAAACATCAACAAAAGAAATAGAAGTATCAGATATAATGACTGTTAAAGAAGCAGAAATGACATTAAACAACCTAAAAGATACAAAACAAATAACATGGAGTAAACAAGCAGTAATAAAAGTAATACAAAAAGGAATAATGTCAGGAGATACAAACGGAAACTTCATGCCGAAAAAAAACGTAACAAGAGCAGAAGTAGCCCAAGTAATAGCAAACATAATAGGGAAAAAAGCACAAACGAAAATAGAAGTATCAGACGTAGACAATAACAAATGGTATGCAAAAGCAGTACAAACAGTATTAGAAAACAAAATATTCACACAAGACGAAAAAGGTAATTTCAGACCCGAAAGTAAGATAACAAGAGCAGAATTGTTCGTAGTAATAGCAAAATTAAAAGACATAAAACCGTTAGATAATACGAGAGCAAAAGAAGTATTGTCAAAATACACAGATTTAGGTTCCATACCATCTTGGGCAATAGGATACGCATCAGCATTGGTAGAAAAAGGGATAGTAAGCGGAGAAGATAATAAAATAAACGCAAATGATATGCTTACAAGAGAGCAACTTGCAACAATATTTGATAATGCAATAGAATAAATAGCGAAAACAAAACTGATACTATTATCCGCTTATACTAACACCTTTATAACACGTATCACTAAATATATATATTTAAATGTATTTGATTAATGAAATTGTGGGATTATACACATCAGGAGTGCTCCTAATCAAATACATTCAATCCAGCATTTTCATATATGCTTTTTTAAGTTAGATAATAGTATAACACAAAAAA
>NZ_JH414562.1 GCF_000238115.1 Peptoanaerobacter stomatis
ATTGTGTTTTTTACTTGTATTAGGGCTCTTGTATATTATTCCTATTTCGTCTTTGTTTTTGAGTATATTACTGATGGTGATTTGTCTGTTAGGGTTAAATCATATTGTGCCATCCCTTGTACGCACTGGCTTAGTTTTATTATCGGTATTGTTATTGAGTTTGCTACTAAGTATATTACTGCTATTACTATTATCAGTGATATTATGCTTAGTATTATCATAAATTTGCCGAGTGTTGATGATCCTTCTAATACTTCTGCTTTTGGTACTGATAGGGCTAATACCCAGTTTGTGTTTTTTATCGGGTATGTGAAATAAAATCTTTGCACTCCTCCTACTTTTGCCCGGAAAAGTCTGATTCGGTGTCTAAAAATTTATCCATAAATGGTTGTAATGCTCCATTTTCTACTGTGGACAGATTATCATTGAATGTATATTTTTGGTGACTGATGAAATTTCCGTCGCCGTCTATCAGAAATGCTGCTCCTGTTTTTCCTACTTTTATGCTGCTTACTTCTTCTATGATTTCTTTTGTTGATATGTCTGTTGCCAATACACCGACAAATTTTCCGTTTTCTTTTATCTGTTTGCTTCCGCCAAATACTAAAGAACCGTCTTCAGCATTTATATACGGTTTTGATATAACTGATGTGTCTTTACCTATTGCATTTTTATACCAATCTCTTGTTGTATGATCGAATGATGCATCCGGCACCCAACCTGTTCCGTAAAATGCTTTTTTGTTTTCAAATCCCACAAAAAATCCTAATGAATCAGGAATTTTTTGTGTATAATATGTCAAATCATCCAACAGTTCTTCATCTGACGGCATTTTCTTTTCAATTTTTAATGCTATCATATCTATATATGATATATTTTTTGACATTATGCTTTCTATGTCGGAACCATATTTTTGAGCTGTCATACTCATTAATTGCTCCGATTCGCTTGTCAATAAACTGTCTGAATATTTGTATGATACGACTGAAAGTATCAACAATACCAATAATACAGGCAATCCTATGGATGCCAACATTCTACTTCTTAGTTTCATATTAATCTCCTATTCATAAAATTATTAAATATGTTGAGTAAAAATGTACGGTCAATAGATTTATAATTATATAAATATTTTACTATACTCAATATATTTAATAACAGCAAAAAAATATTTTGTAAGCAAAATAACCTAATTTTTAAAGTTAAATATACTACAAAACTTATGTGCATTAAAAGTTATACGGTTTAACATAATAAAAAACCTATTATTTTAATAAATTATTAAGTTAAAGCCATAAAAGGCTAAAAATAAAAGCTTACTTATTAACCCTACACTTATTATGATATTCAATTATTACGACGGCTGTGTTCAATCCTTTAACACACTGTATAAATAAAACCGACTTTAATTTATACAATTCAAAATAAAATGTCTTCCCCTCCTTATAATTTTATAATATACAAAATTTTAAAAATACAGATAACAAAAAATTATACTTTAAATATTTTTTTGACATTTTCTATTATGTCAAGTAAACTTAAACATTGAATATATTATCTTATCGGCTTGGTTTAATTATGCTGAATTAAAAATTTACATCATAATCTATATGACAATATTATAATACTAATTATCTATAAAAATCAATAAAAATTTTAAAAAAAGTATATTTTAAAAAAAGTATATTATTATTTAAGTGTATAAAAAACATAAATATATGATAAAATATAAATATTATATTAATTCATATACATTTAATGAACATATTATACTATTGCAATTAAACGGTGATAATAAAAATATCCTGAACGTAAAATTAAGGAGATCATTATGAGAATATTATTGGTGGAAGATGAAAAAGAATTATCAAATGCACTTACAGCAATATTAAAACACAGTAATTACTCAGTAGATGCGGTATATGACGGAGAAGATGCTCTATATTATTTAGAGACACAAAATTATGATGCTGTTATATTAGACGTTATGATTCCAAAAATAGATGGTATACAGGTATTAAAAACTATAAGACGAGCACAAAACCATATACCTGTTTTGATGTTGACTGCAAAATCTGAAATAGACGATAGAGTTGTCGGCTTAGATGCAGGTGCAGACGATTACTTGACTAAGCCTTTTGCAACTAAAGAACTTCTTGCACGATTAAGATCCGTAACAAGAAGACAAGGAGAGCTTACAGATTCTATAATAACTGTTGGAAATGTCAGCCTCAACAGAACAACTTTTGAACTGTCCTCCAAATACGGAAGTTTTCGTCTTGCAAACAAAGAATTTCAAGTCTTGGAAATGCTTATGACAAATAACGGACAACTCATATCAACAGAAAAATTTATGGATAGAATATGGGGATATGAAAGTGAGGCAGAAATAAATGTTGTTTGGGTACACATATCATATTTGAGAAAAAAACTTACTGCATTAAAGGCAAATATTGCCATAAAAGCAAACAGAAATATGGGGTACTCTTTGGAGATGATAAAATGATAAAAAAATTGCAACATAAATTTATACTTATATCCGTTTTGACGATATTTGCAGTTATGACAATAATTCTTTGCATAGGAAATTTTATATTGTATAAAAACATTAATGACCGGCAAAATAATTTACTTAATATACTTATAGATAACGGTGGATATTTCCCTAAAAGAATTGATGATGCTAAAATCAAAAACAATGATGAACAACCACCGTTTTTGGAGCAAAATAAAGATTTTGAAAAGCCGAGAAAATCATATTTTGAAATTTCTCCCGAAGCTCCTTATGAAAACAGATTTTTCAGTGCTGTTTTTAGTGATAACGGAAATTTAATATCAATAAATACCGACTTTATATCTGCAATATCAACAACTCAAGCAACAGATATGTCACAAAGTGTATATAAATCAAATAAACTTACAGGATATTTAGGTAATTATAAATACAAAAAAGCTGATTATTCAGACGGAACGATAATTGTATTTTTAGACAGCACAAGAGATCTTGATACTCTTAAAATATTTTTAATCGCAAGCGTATTCATAATAACAATTGCAATGCTTGCAGTATTCATAACAGTATATTTTTTCTCAAAAATAGCTATAAAGCCTATGGAAGAAAGTTATAGAAAACAAAAGAGGTTTATAACAGACGCTTCACATGAGATAAAAACACCTCTTGCAATAATAGATGCAAATACTGATTTAATAGAAATAGAATATGGAGAATCAGAATGGACTAAAAGTAATAAAAATCAAGTGCAAAGATTGACTAATCTTACAAATTCATTAGTATCCCTTTCAAGAATGGATGAAGAAAGTAATAATACAATTATGACAGATTTCTCTCTATCAGAAGTTATAGCTGAAGAATCCGAGTCTTATGTAGCTTTGGCAAATACGAGAGAAAAAACTCTGAATATAAATATAGAAAAAAACATTTCATATTATGGAAATGAACAATATATAAGGCAAATGATAGGGATATTTCTTGACAATGCAATAAAATACTCTAATGAAAAAGGAACGATCACCTTAAACTTAAAAAAACAAGGAAAGAAAAAAGCTATTTCTATAAAAAATACATTAGATTATATTGAGGTCGGAAACCATGATATACTATTTGAAAGATTTTACAGAGCAGATAATTCAAGAAATTCTGAAAGCGGTGGATATGGAATAGGACTCTCGCTTGCAAAATCTATTATAAACATTCACAAAGGAACTGTAACTGCCCTATCAAGAGATAAAAACAGTATAGAATTTAAAATTATATTATAAAATTAACAAATATATCCACATAACCGTTTATTTTTATACGCCTATAAGGTTTGTTTTATTATCAACATACCTTAATAGGCATATTATAATTTCAAAGTTTAAATTAAAGCGAAAAATCTTCTATAAGCACAGCTCTTACCGGAGATGCATCACTATCCTTTATTTTAAGTGGTAATGCACTTAAAAAATATTCTCCTTCATCTATATCCTTTAACATCATATCTTCTATAACTCCAATATTTGCTCCCAATATTATTTTATGTGTGGGATGGTGCTTTTTATCTCTTTCTATGCTCATAGCATCTATACCTAAACTTTGTATCTGCTTTTCGGCTAAATACTCTGCTGCATCTTCTTCTATATATACAAATTTAGGATTATACACAGTATCATATGAATTTTTAGTTTTAAATATTACTCTGTCATCTTTTTGTATATCTAAACTTTCTATATCTTTTTTTGTGATAAATTCATCTACATTTGTAAGGTCAAAAACTTTACATTTCCCTATAAATTTTGACACATTGTATTTATCTATAGTGTTGCCGTTTTTTACCATGTGAAGAGGTGCATCTATATGTGTTCCGCAATGCAAGTCTGTATCCAATCTCGACTCATAGTAATCTCCCGTTTCATAGCTTGATACTATAGTCCTCTTTATTCTTTTTTCTTCTCTATTTTTATATACTACCATATCTTCTGATATAAGTTTTGATACGTCATATATTTTCATAAAAACTTCCCCTTACAGATAATAAATAGTTTTTTATAAATCATTTATTTAAAAAACTATTATTTATAATTTTAAATCAGCCTTATATCCATTTTCTACCGTCTTTTCCAATTATTTTTTCTGCTTGTGCAGGCCCTTTACTTCCTTGCTCATAAATATATAACTTATTAGAATATTTTCTATAATTGTCCATTACTTCATTCATATATTTCCAGCTGAGTTCTATTTGCTCCCATCTTGAAAACAATGTTCTGTTTGAATTCATACAAGCCTCCAACAATCTCTCATATGACCAAGGAGAGTTTATTGAATTTTGTGCGTCACAACTTTGACAGTAATTAAGATTTGCCACATCTATATCATCGCTTGTTCCCGGTTTTTTTATATTAAACCTCAAATTTATTCCTTCTTCAGGCTGTATTTTTATCTCTAATATATTGTTTTCGGCAATCTGTTGTAAATCTCCATTACCATAGTTTTGGGCAAGCATTTTTGATGTGTGCGTTGTGGGTTTAAATTGGATTATTATACTCATTTCTCTTGAATGCAATTTTTTCCCTGTCCTCACATAAAAAGGCACATCTTTCCATCTTTCATTATCAATAAATATTTTCATAGCCACATAAGTTTCTGTTTTTGAATTAGGATTTACATTTTTTTCTTTTGTATAGCCGTCATATTGACCAAGCACCATATAATCGTCTATATCCTTTGAATTTATCTTCCTTAATTTTTTGAATATATCTATCTGTGCGTCTTTTATGTCGCTTGAAGAAAATGTATCGGGTTCATTCATTGCAACTATGGAAAGTATTTGGAATATATGATTTTGGAGCATATCTGCTATAGCTCCGCTTTTGTCATAATATCCTCCTCTTGTTTCAACTCCTATTGACTCAAATACATTTATTTGAACATTATCTATAAATTCATTATTCCATACACCGTTAAACATTGTATTAAAAAATCTTATAGTCATTATGTTTAACAGCATTTCTTTACCTAAATAATGGTCTATATAATAGATATTTTTATAATCTAAATATTTTTTGAATACCAAGTTCAACCTTTGAGCAGATTCCAAATCTTTTCCAAACGGTTTTTCCACTATAATTTTAGATTCTTTCAGTATATCACTATGCTTTGCAAGACCATCCGTAATAGGTTCAAAAAACTCAGGTGAAACTGCATAGTAATAAATGAGATTATTGGATAAATTCATCTCATTAAAATAATTATACAAGTTTTTATATTCTTCCAGCTCCATAAAATGAAGTTTGTAATAAAAAATACTTAAACAAAATTTTTCAAATTTTTCTTCATTATAAGCACCTCTTGAAAAATTTTTTACCCAATCTTTTATTATACTTCTATAATCTTCATTAGTATAATCTCGTCTTCCTATTCCTATTATATAAAAATTTTTTTCTAATTTATCAAATATATATAAGTCGTAGAGTGCCGGAAATAATTTTCTATATGCTAAATCTCCGGTACCTCCAAATATTATAAGTGCATTGTTTTTCATTTAATTCTCCTTAGAGCTTCCATTTATTTATTCAATGATTTTATCCAATCAAAATGGAAAACCCCTTCTTTATCTATTCTTTCAAATGTGTGTGCTCCAAAATAATCCCTTTGTGCTTGTATCAGATTTGCACCTAAAACTGATGTTGAATATGTGTCTATATATGATAAGGCACTTGACATCGCATATATGCTTACTCCGCTCAAGGCACACATTGAAACCAGCTTTCTAAGTGATGATATATTTTTGTTTATTTGGTTTAAGAAAAAATCTGTAAAAATCAAATTTTCAATATTTTTATTTTTCTCAAAAGCATTTGAGATATCATTTAGAAACTTAGCTCTTATTATACAGCCACCTCTAAAAATTTCGGCTATTTTTGAGAAATCCAAATCCCAACCATAAGTTTTTTGTGCTTTGCTGAGTAATTTAAAGCCTTGTGCATAAGCTACAATTTTACTTGTATACAAGCTGTACTTAACTAATTCTATCAAGTCTTTTTTATCTATATTCACATTTATATCTTCTTTTTTAAATATCTTGCTTGCTTTTTCTCTTTCATCCTTCAAAGTTGACATAAATCTACCGTTTAATGCACTTGTTATCGTAGAAATATCCACGCCTAAATCTATGGCTTCCAAATTTGTCCATTTACCTGTACCTTTTTGATTTGCAACATCCAATATTTTATCTATAAGATATGATTTATTATCATCTTTGACGGAGAATATATCTGATGTTATTTCTATAAGATAGCTTTCAAGTTCTGATTTATTCCAATCATCAAAAACTTCATGAAGTTCATCATTTGACAGCTTACCGATTTGTTTTAATATTAAATATGCTTCACTTATAAGTTGCATATCCGCATACTCTATGCCGTTGTGCACCATTTTTACATAGTGTCCCGCACCATCTGTAGATATATATGCACAGCAAGGCTCATCATCAACTTTTGCAGATATGTCTTCAAATATATTTTTTACAGCCGGATATATATTTTCATCCGTTCCAACCATTATAGCAGGTCCAAATCTTGCTCCTTCTTCTCCACCTGAAACTCCTGCACCTACATAATTTATTCCCTTTTGTGCAAGATAATTTTTTCTTCTTATAGTGTCTTTAAAATATGAATTCCCACCATCTATCAATATATCATCTTTTTCCACAAACTCTAAAAGTTGTTCTATAAGTTTATCTACAGCTTCTCCCGCTTTTATCATAAACATTATTTTTCTCGGCTTTTCCAAAGAATCTATCAATTCTCTTAACGAATATACAGGCACAAAATTATTATGAGGTGTATTGTTCATGACCTCATCAATTACACTTACTGTTCTGTTAAAAATAGACACTTTATATCCTTTATCAGCCATATTAAGTGCAAGATTAGTCCCCATTACAGAAAGACCGATAAGACCTATGTTACTTTTCATATTTAAAACTCCTTAGTTTTTATATTTTATAGTAAATTAATTTAAAACAGTTATATTCAAATTAATTACAAATTTTTAAGATTAACAATATATACTAAACTTCTCTTTATTTGTCTTTTTATACCCTTATTATTAATATTAATCTTACAAATTACAATTTTTTCAAAAAATTAATAATATAAAAAACAAAAACTTTATATTATGAATAATTAAATATCATTAATATATATTGTTTATCATAAACTCTAATATGATTTTCAACTAACTTTTCAAAAGTTCTTATATGCCGGTATAGCCTACCTTTTCAGGCATTGCCGGCATTTTGTGTATCGGGAGATACTCACATATTTTCTTAAATCTGCTTATATTTTTGCTTTGAAAGGTAGTAAAGAAGTAGTAAAACCTCTTTTTTCCTTTAAGCCGCCAGTCTGAAAAATTCCGCCTGTGCGCTGTCAAAGGTGGCGTGTGCGTAATAGTTCAGGGTCATGGTTATGTTGGCGTGTCCCATAAGATACTGTAAGGCTTTCGTATTCATTCCCGCATTTGCCATGTTGGTGCAGAATGTATGCCGCAAGGTATGAGGTGTTGTTACCGCCGATAGAGCTTCCTCATGGCTTTTGTTGTACTTTTCTATCAGCCTGTGAAACATAGCATCATAGTTGATACAAGCCTGTGGTGTTCCGTTCTTTGTGATAAAGAGAAAGCCTGTACAACCGTCAACGGTAAAATCACTTTTTCTTCGGTTTTGCAGCACTCTCTGTAAGGCTTCAAGCACACGGTTGCTCATTGGAATTTTACGAATACTGTTGTCCGTTTTCGGTGTTTCAATGCGGTAGGACTTTTTCCCGGAGTATTGAAGCTGATGATCTACATTGATAGTTCGATTCTCAAAATCAATATCTCTGTCCGTCAGTCCGCAGAACTCGGAGATACGAAGCCCTGTTCCAAGCAGAATGATAAGCTCGTCATAATACTTGTAATAAACCTTATCGCTTTTCACGAAAGCAAGTAAACTTTTTTCCTGTGTGGGCGAAAGAGGTATCTTCGGTTCGGTGTCATCTTCAATGACTGTATTGATATGAAAGTCAAAAGGATTTTTCCTGATACAGTCATCTTGAATGGCAGAATAAAAAGCTGCCTTTAGAGAACGCTTGTAATTGCTGATGGTTTTGAAAGAATAGCCTTTTTCTTTCATTCGTAAAGCCCATTCCTTTGCATCAGACATTTTCACATTTTCGATGCTGCAGGTGCCGATTGTATCTTCCTCAAGTATTCTCATGAGCTGCTTTCGACCTTGCTTTGTGCTGTGCCTTACATTTGCATGATTTCGTATTTGCTTTTCGTAAAGCTGGCATACGGTCATTTTCTTTCCCACAAGGTCAATCCCGTCATCAAGGTCTTTTTGTATCTCCTTTACTTTTTCACGCAGGGACTTATCCTCACACTTTCCTTTCGGGGTCTTATCCGTAGAAACTAATTTCCATGCGTACACAAACTGTGGCTTTCCAAAGGTATCTGTATATTTGTAAGCATATCTCCCGTATTTTCTCTGGCTCTCACCTGACCGCAAAACTCGGTTCTTGCTGTCCCGTCTTTTTTCTGACATTTTATGCTCCTTTCCAAGACGGAAAGAGCCTTGATATGCTATATCTATTATACCATCGTCAAGGCTCGATCTCCATTAGATTGTGTCAACCGTATCTATCATTTTTTCAAACTGCTTGCGCTTAATCTGAATACGGTTGCCGTTTAATATCATCCAATTTGCAGTAGGATTTTCTTCCGCCAGCTTTCGCAGCTTATTTTCTCCGATGCGAAAATACTTTGCCGCTTCTTCTATGGTAAGGGTATATTTCTCCCAGATAGGGACATCCGTTTGATTCATCTCATCGCCCCCTTTCTCAAAATAGGTATAGTAAAAGTTCTGATATTTATATTTAAGAAAGGCATTACCGGATGGCTGTAAGCATTAGCCTCACGGGAATTTCACCCCTGCATGGTTCTCATCCAGCCCTACCCATTGCCTGCGACGCTTTTAACGCTCGGACTGTGGCTGTAAGGGAGTATCATTATATATTTTGTGCCGTCATGGCTTGTAAGGTGCTACACTTGCTTTGCGGTAGAATATTTCTCGCTCGGCTTCCGTGTAGGGAAGTGTCATGGCGTATTCTCCGCACAGCTAAGGCACAAAAGGAAAGTGTCCGGTTTGCCCTATGATACGCCGCCGTTATCTTGCGGGTATATTTGTCAAAGAACAGGCGGCAGCTTCTTTCTGCCTTATCTGCGGAAAGGGAAACGCAGATCGTTACATTCTTAAATCTTGAAAATCAGGACAGCCTGCATGAGCTTTGAACGAAGGCGATCTCGTATATCCTCATCTATACCGTAATAGGTATTTCCGCGTTCATCACAGAGCTTTCTCATAGAAAGGTGTGCGATATATCCTGCGTAATGCTGGCAGACAATATTCATTGCCTGCGGCTCTCCTTTAGTTGCGGCTATGATTACCGGATAAGGCAACAAGCCGCGTTCATCATCGGTTGTTTTACCAGTCATGGTAGTCATAAGCGTGTTCCTCCAAATAGCGTTTCAACAGCTCAAATGAGCTGGTTCTTCGATACTGCACTGTGCTTCTTGGAATCTGATAGAGTGCTGCAATTTCCGCATCGCTCATATCAAAGAAGTAGTAGAGCAGGACAGCTCTTCTTTTTTCTTCCGGCAAGCTGTGGATCGCATCGGCAATCATCTTTGCATCCCATTCTTTCCCACCTGCGAAAAAGGTCTGTTCTTCTTTATCTTCTGCAAAGAAATCTTCACAGGTATAAAGCTGGTTTTCCTCTTTAGGTGGTCAGGTCGGAAAAGTTAATTTCGTGTGCCTGCCGCTTCCTAAGCTCCTTATGGACATTGATACTTTCGTTCTTCAATGTCCGCTTGCAGAAGCCGTTAAATGCGCAGCGTATCTGCCATACAGTTCTTTCAGGTTCATTCATGGTATTCACCTCCTTTCGCAGCCGCGAAAGCGGGTAGAATTTCCTCTTTCGTAAACCCTCAACAACGCAGAGCCCAAAACTGCCAAAGAAAAGCGAATATTTTTAGAAAAAAGTTTTTGCAGGCACAAAAAATCCCGACTGCGCAGGGCAGCCGGGATCGGACATGAAAAGATAAGGTTATGGATATGATGTAACAGGTCATCCGTAAAAGCACGGAAACCCGGAAATAGAATATATCCCTTTTAACAAGATTTTAAGATAATGAAAAATGAACACGGCGATACCTCCTTTAGTGCCGCCGTGTTTCATAACCTATGATTGATTTTAAGCTTACGCTTCTTTATTCAAGCAGGATAAAAACGACGGTCATATATAACTTGTGTATTGAGACTTTTGCATAAGTAGGTTTCTCCTTAAAATAAAATGAGCTGGTAATTACAGTTTTATAACTGTGAATCACCGGCTCTGTGTCTTTGCATCTGGCTCTTTGATGACGGATACATTAAATTGTTTGACGTTGATTAAAGTTTCCTGTTTACATTTCGGACAGAACAGTGGGAAGTTCTTTAGCTCCGTATTTTCTCTAACTTGCAGCCGCGTTTTATTTCCACAAACAGGGCAGAGTAACCATTTTACTTTACTCATATTTTTATTCATAATAATAACAAACTTTCTTCAAAAATTAACTTTGTTTACCTTTGATAATCTCACAATCATCTATTAAAGATGTGTTTTCAAGCAATCGTAAGAAATCCAAGATAATATGCCGAAAAAAGTTGAGCAATAAATACCAATAACAATCTACAACTTTTGAGGCTTTTTTCTTTGGTACATATATATCCTCCACATAAAATCCCTATAATACTAAAACACCATCCGGCAATAACAATAATCATAAGTTCATAAGCAAGAATTTCATATATTGAAAACCAATGAACCATTCCGGTAATTCCAGAAATCCCAAGCATAGTTCCACAAATATATAGATACATATGATGTCGTGTACATCTCTTCCGCCTTTGTAGAGTTGAAATGATGCATATAATCAGTAATGTTAAAAATAATAATGTAGTTGATATATAAGTTCCCAAGCTGAACAAAAATGCTATTTTCCCTTGTGTGTTAGTGGCAGGGATATAATCATGAGCTAATCTAAAGCTCATAGAATGTACTTTGCCGTCAGTTATATTAAAAGCAAGTATTTTTTCTTCAGGACTCGCATCCTTGCAAAAGAAAATGTTAGAATCTATTTGTTCGTAATATTGCTTTTTATCTTCAAATGGCATAGTAAGAGAAAGACGATTTCCATCTGTCACCCTAATGGAAATCATTTGCATTTTCCCTTGTATTTTTCCAACATTTTTCAATGCAGAGCGGGCAGGAAGATAATCTCCACTTACATCTTGAGATCTAAATTTTCTTTTATCGTTTTTTTCATCAGCTTCTGTATATGCAATTTTTTCCATAATCTCAGAGCAAAACTTCGTCTCCATTACATTTGTCAATATTAAAATTGCTCTCTCATTTTTTGGTTCTACCCATATTTGTGTTTTGAATCCGTATGTTCCTCCTTCATGTCCAAGTAGTTCCGGATTATTCGCATATTGCCAGAAGCCGTGAGATAAACCTGAATTTGCACCATAGAAGCGATAGGTTTCTGTAAACATTTCCTTTTTAGTATGAGGATTATTAAACAATAGATTATCTTTGTCATTATTTTTAGCCAGCTCTTGTGCATAATTCAACAAATCCCCAGCTGAGCCATTCATTCCACCAGCAGGATACATTCTTAAATACATATTCGGTTCTTTACGGAATCCCTTTTCAGAAAAAGAATAACCGACTGCCTTTCTTGCCAAAATCGTAGGATTATCATTCTGAAATGGACCTATCGAGGTATTGTTCATATCTAAAGGTTTCAAAATGTGTTCATTTACATATTCTTTGTAATTTTGACCGCTCGCTCTCTCTACAATAAATGCAGCTAATGCAGCACCCCAATTAGAATATGCGCTTACCTTGCCCGGTGAAAATACCTGTTCGGGCTGGTATGACGACAAGACTTCGGCTGATGTAAATTCCTTATCTCTTTCAAAATAGCGAAGGTTGATGAACTGCTCCTCGAAACCCGCCGTATGATTCATGAGATGAAGCATTGTAATAGGAGTATCATAATGCAAATTTTTCAAAAAACCTTTTGGTAAATAGTTGCGGATGTCCGCATTCAAATCAATTTTGCCTTCTTCACTTAATTGCATTGCGCTTACCCATATAAAAGTTTTCGATATTGATCCCCATTCAAAAACTGTGCTTTTAGGATCCATAGGTATATTTTTTTCTAAATCAGCATAACCATAGCCTTTTGAAAATACGATTTCTCCGTGTTCAGATACAATGACACATGCTCCCGGAACGCTTTTACATATATATGCATTCGCAACTTTATCAATAGCAGTTTCGTAATTGTCAGTTAATTCCGCAGCATAAATAAAGGAGCGCGGAAACAAAACGAAAAAAGCAATGAAACAACTCAAAATGAAGATTTTTTTCATGATATTTCGCCAACTTTCACCTTGCTTATTTCCTGTGCAAGCTTAATGAGATGCTTGTATTCACTAATTAGCAATATAATTGCAATCAAAATTATAACAACATCATTCAAAGGTAATGCCAGCCATACTCCGAGAACATTTCCGTTTAGTAAACGAGGTAATATCAGTACCAAAGGAACCACAAGTGCAAGCTGCCTTAGTATAACCAATACTCCCGCCTGTTTTGCTTTACCGATAGCTTGAAAATAAGTGACTGTCATTATGAGCATGCCATAAGTAGGAAATATGCAATACATAAGCCTAAAATTAGATACTCCTGAACTTACAATAGCTGAATCGGTAATAAATGCAGATAATATCTGCACTGAAAAAATTTCGATTATGGCAAAGAAAAATCCGGCAAGACAAGTAGAACCTATGATAAATATATTCGTAAGTTTTTTAACCCTTATATATTCTTTTGCTCCGAAATTTGTTCCGACAGCAGGCTGCATCCCTTGACTCATTCCCCATATCGGAACAAATGCAAGCTGCATAACTCTTTGAGCGGCTCCCATAAGAGCTATTTGCTTTTCTCCGCCAAAATACACTGCCGTATTATATACAACTGTCATTTGAACCAACATCATAATTTGCATGAGCATAGCACTCATTCCCACGGAAAAAATTTCTGGTAATAAATCTTTTGCAGGTTTTATCCCATGAAAACGAACCATCGGACTTTTTTTCAAGAAGTATAGTAGGGTTACTGAAGCCTGAATAATTTGAGAAATCACAGTTGCGATTGCAACAGCTTGCGGTCCTCGAGATGGCATAAGCAGAATGAATATCGGATCTAATATAATATTCAAAATAGCACCGGTCGCCATGATTCCCATTGCAACTCCCATGCGGCCCTCTGCCCTGATTACCATATTTGCACCCTGCATAAAATTTACGAATATGGAGCCGAGATATACTGTTCTTAAATAAGAAACACCCATCTCCAGCACTTCACCGCCGGCACCAGATAAGCGTAAAAATTCAGGAGCAAATATGATACCGATAATCATAACTGCTGATGATAAAATGATTACCAAGAAAGTCAGATTCCCCATAATCTTATCAACGGTTTCTTTTTCTTTTTTTCCGATTGCTCGAGAAAGTACAGAGCCGGAACCTATTCCAAGAAGAACTGCAATTGCATTATTGAACAATACAAATGGAGATGCCGCCGAAACTGCACTCATAGCATCGGTTCCCACCATTTGCCCGACATAAATTGAATCGACAAAGGCATATAATCCTACAATCAGTTGACCCAAAATCGCCGGCAAACTAAGGCTAACCATCAATTTCCAAGGATTTTCCGTAAGTAATTTATCACGAACATCCATTATAAAACCCTCCTTATCTTTTATCTTTTTATCTTTTAGTTCTTATCTTTTATCTATTAGTTATTCTGTATTCACAGCAAGCCCGCACAAATTCCTGATTATGACTGATTACAAAAATGCTTTATCCTTTTTTGTTTATAAAACAGAAATCACATTTTTTACCGTTCATTCCCAGTGTTTGACTTCGCTCAAATACAAATCCCTTTATATTTCCGAATACAATATAATCACACAAACAGAATATTTCACAAAGCTCCGGACATTCAAAAAACTTGCAGGTATCCGCCCAAAGACATTTGAGTACATCAACTCGGTAGTATTTTCCATCATCCGATAGAATCCTGCTTTCCCAGATTTCATCGCCTGACATCCCTTTTCTCATAAACAAACAAAACAGCCTGAAAAACCTGGGTATATGAAAAAATGTTTTCAAAAGCTTATGTGCCTTTTCAGCAACATAAAATGAATGCTCCTTTACCAATTCTTTTGCCTCGTTTTTTGAAAGCCCTTTATCTATGAAACATTGATACAAGGCTATGTTTGAAATGATGCTTCTTTTTTGCCTTTTTTTCTGTTTTTCTGTCCACGACCCTTGATTGATTTCTTTGATGAGTTGCTTCATTTTCGTTTTATGTTCTGCATCTATGTCTTTTAATATCTGCGCATCTAACTTTCCGAAGTAAAATTTTTTGTATGTCATTCCCGACCTCCTAATTTCCATCCGATTGCATTTCCCCGGATTTCCACAAATCGTCGGTAAAGTCCTTCTTGCTGTATCAGTTCCTGATGTTTTCCTCTTTGCACAATCTGTCCATTTTCAAGAACAAGAATTTGATCTGCTTCCCGTACCGTATTCAACCTGTGAGCAATCATCAGGAGCGTTTTATCTTTTGTCAGTTCAGAAATAGCATGCTGTAATTCCCGTTCGTTTTCAGGATCAACACTTGCCGTGGCTTCATCTAAAATAACAATAGGTGCATCCTTTAAGATCGCTCGTGCGATAGAAATTCGCTGTTTCTCACCACCGGAAAGGGTTGCACCTCCTTCTCCAATATTTGTTTGGTATCCGTCCGGAAGTGCGGATATGAAATCATGACAGCATGCTTTCTTTGCCGCTGTAATCATTTCTTCTTTTGTTGCCTGCGGTTTTCCAAAAAGAATGTTATTTTCAATGGTATCTTCAAAAAGATAAACTCTTTGAAAGACGATGGAAAAATTTTTGAGAAGGCTGTCGCAGGTATAGTCCTTGACATTAACGCCGCCTAAAAGAATTTCACCATTCTTTACATCCCAAAACCGTGCAATTAAACTGCAAAGGGTTGTCTTTCCTGAGCCTGATGGTCCTACAATGGCACAACTCGTTCCTTGAGGAACAGAAAAGCTTACATCATGCAGGATTTCCTTTTCATCATAGGCAAAGGATATATTTGAAACGGCAATATCGTATGCTTTCGGAATAAGGTCCGTCCCGTTTTCATCAAGAAGCGGCATATTGGATATCGTTTCCAATCTGTCTAAGGAAGCATCTACAACTCTTGCAACGGCAGCCGTACTTCCTGCAAGCTCCACAGTCGTATAAATCATAAAACTTGCGACAATAAGGAGCAGACACTTTTCGGGAGTTATTTCTCCGTTCATTAGTAGGTAAGGGGCAGCAACGAGGATTGCGAATCTGGCAAATTTGAATATCATTTGAAAGACGGCAGCCAAGCCAGAGAAAACTTTTTCCAAAGCAATGTTTGCCTCTGCACTTTCATTGATTGCAGTGTCTACGGATTTATCCGAACGGTCGGCAAGTCCGAATGCCTTGACCACAGACATCCCCTGTATATATTCTAAAATACCTGTCACAAGCCCTGCCTGTGCAGCCTGCCTGCGCGGAGAATACTTTATGCCGGCTTTCTGTGTTTTTGCATATATCAAAAGGGAAACAACAAGTCCGAGAAACATCAGAACACCGATTTTCCATTCATAAAATAAAAGCCATATCCCTATTACTGCGGCATGGATAAATCCTCCGGCTACCGCTTCCATAACGGTAACTGCATTGGTTTCCAGATCTCCAAGCGTTGTAGTAACTGCCGCTGTAATATCTCCAAGTCGATGCTCATTAAAATATCCCATAGGAACGCGTTTTAATTTTTCTCCAAGATTCATACGCCATTGGGAACACATAGAGAAACTTCCGAGGGTTCTTTTTACAGCGGAAAGATTAGTAAAGAGAATGCGCCCTGAAATACTTAAAAGCATAATCCCAAAGGCTGCCCATACCGTTTTAACCGGCATGTAACCGCTTGAGAGTGATAACAGTATTCCATTCAGAACTGTAAGCACAGCTATAATGGGAAGCATCTCAAATACGGAATTGCACATATGAAAGATAAACGATAAAATCAATCCTTTTTTTTCCGTTCCGGAAAAATCCAAAAGTCGTTTGAACATCTGAATCATGCTGACACCTCCTTAATATCAAGTGTGCTGATATGTGCATCCCAAAGCTCTCTGTAAAGAGCACAAGTTTTGATAAGCTCCGCATGCCTTCCTTCAGTTTCTATATTTCCTTCATTCATGACGAGAATCTTATCGGCTGATGTGATAGTAGATAATCGATGTGCGATGACAATCAGCGTTTTTCCCGCTACAAGTTCGCTGATAGAGCGCTGAATGATCGACTCGTTTTCAGGGTCTGTAAATGCTGTAGCTTCATCTAAAATAACTATGGGGCTGTCCTTTAATATGGCTCTTGCAATGGCGATGCGCTGCTTTTCTCCGCCGGAAAGATTGCTCCCACTGTCTCCGACAACGGTATCGTAGCCATTTGGAAGTGATACGATAAAATCATGGCATGCCGCTTTTTTTGCCGCATTTTCGATTTCACTGTTTGTAGCATCCGGCTTACCAATTCGTATATTTTCTCGTATAGAAAGATGAAACAAATAATTATCCTGTGAAACATACGCAATATGTTCCATAACCTGCGAAAGAGGTATGTTCTGCACATCAACACCGCCTATTTTCACAGTTCCGCTTCCCGCATTCCAGAAAGACGCAATGAGTCTGGCGACAGTGGATTTACCCGATCCCGACGGTCCTACCAAAGCTGTCATTTCGTTTTCATTCGCTTCAAATGAAATGTTATGTAAAACCTCTGTATCCTTGTAAGAGAAAGAGACGCTTAAAAACTCTATTTTTTCTCCTTTAAGGTGTGCTCGTTTTTCCGGACGTTCCATTTCTTCCGTATCCAAAAGACTGCTGATTTCTTTCACGGTAGCGTCTACCATAGCAAGGCTGTCTGTATATCGCAATGCCTGAATAAGAGGAGCAATCAGCCCCAATGATAAAATAATACAGGATATAAAACTGCCTGCGCTTATGCTTCCTCCTACATAAAACAAACTTCCGACAGGAAGAACTCCGATTAGACTGGAGGGGGCTATTGCAATGCCTGCCGCATAGTACGGATTTGTCTTTTTGAACCATTCAGATTTAGAATTTTCATTCTCCTTTACAGCTTCCGCATATTTGCGGTAAGAATCGCTGCTTTGATTAAAAGCCTTGACTACTTCAATTCCCCCTATATATTCAACAGTAGCCCCGTCCATAGCTTTTGCAGCTTTAATAACTCTGTCATAACGCTTCTCGTAATCTTTCATCATCCCCATATAACAGAGCATTCCAATAGGAAAGGTTGCAAGTGCAATAAGTGACAGCCTCCAATCAAGGAACATGAAATAAATCAACATTAAGACAGGAATCATAATATTTGCTGTCAATTCCGGTATCATGTGAGCAAGAGGCAATTCCAATTTTTCAACCGTGTCAACAAGCATAGTTTTGAATTTTCCTGACGGGGTATCCAAGACAAATCCCATAGGCGCTCGTGACAACTTTTTCGTAAGTGCAATACGAATATTTTTCAATACAGTAAATGCGGCTCTGTGTGACCGCACCGTAGATACGGTTGATAAACCAAGCTGCAAAAGATAACCCAAAAGCGCAATTACCGCCATTAGTATTATTGACTTCAAACTGTAATCGCCGGCACATATTTGAATAATAATACGTGAAACTGCAACATACGGAACGATTCCAAACCCTGCACCGAGAACGGCAAAAACAACCGAACTTAAAAGCAAGCCTTTACAGGATTCGGCAAATTCAAATAAGCGATACAATGTGTTTTTATTCTTCATTAAAATCTCCTCCCGCTAAAATATAATTTTCGATATTTTTCTTTTCTTCACCTCTGAGATCGGCAATTATTTTACCGCTTGATAACAGTAGAACTCTGGAACATATTGTTTTTATAAATTCAATATCGTGGGTAATAACGATCAAGATTTTTTCCTGTTCAGAAAGCCTCTCTATCATCATTCCCACTTCTCTCATGCTTTTTAAATCAAGCCCGCTGGTCGGTTCATCGAAAATAAGAATTTCTTTATCACAAAGCAAGCTGATTGCTACAGCAAGCCTCTGTTTTTGTCCTCCCGAGAGTGAAAGAGGATGTCGGTTTTTTAATTCAGAAAGGGATAACATCGATAGAGTTTCATCAATAACAGGCTTATTTGTTGTTTTTGTTCCGAGTGTGCATTCCGTTTCCACACAGTCCGTAAAAAGCTGATGCCCGACATCCTGCATCACCATGTAAGATTTTTTAATACGCGATTTTGCAGACAAACTCCTGTCGTCTATAAAAATATTTCCAGATTTTTGTTTTATTAGTCCGCATATAGTGCGTGCCAGTGTTGTTTTTCCTGTTCCGTTTGCACCGGTAATTGCGACGATTTCTCCACCATTTGCGGTGAAAGAGATGTTTTGCAAGATAATCTTTTCACCATATTTGACATGAATATCTTTCAGCTCTAAGGTGTGTTGGAAATTTTTTTTATCATTGGTATTTGTTTTGATTTCAGAAAGATTTCGACACCTGAGTCCCATATTTTGTATTTGTTCAACCGGGAGCCTGCAAAAATCTTGTATCCTCATATCCTTAAAAATCTGACCATCCTGCATTAAGATGACTCTGTCTGCAATATCTGTTAAATACCACAAGCGATGCTCTGCAATGATAATCGTTTTTCCCTGCCGTCTTATTTTTTCTATCAGTTTTTTCAGTTCAAGCACAGAATGAAAATCCAGATTAGAGGACGGTTCATCCAACACAAAAATATCCGGATTCGTGGCATACACAGACGCAAATGCAATTTTTTGTTTTTCCCCTCCGGAAAGTTCAAAAATACTGCATCCTTTTAATTTTTCTATATGCAAATCTTTAACAACCCTTTCAAGCCGTTGTTTTAATTCTTTAGTCTCAAGCATTCTGTTTTCCAATCCGAAAACAATTTCACTATCTGTATCTGTGTTGAAAAATTGTGTTCGCGGATTTTGAAAAACTGTGCCGACACTATCGGAAAGAATTGAAATTTCGGTCTCGGCAACATTCATTCCTTTTACAACTACTTTACCTGAAATCCTTCCTTCAAAAAAATGAGGAATCAGTCCATTTACCAATCTCGTAAGAGTCGTTTTTCCGCATCCTGATGCACCGCACAAAAGAACACATTGTCCTTTTGGAATATTTAAGTGTAATTCTCGTAAAGAAGCTTTTTCCATATCCTTGTAGGAAAAAGAAAGTTTTATAAATTCAATCAAGGGAATACACCTCCTCGTAAAAAATCAAAAAATATCATGCAAATAATCCCTATATAGATTGTTACAATCAGAGCATCATGGATTGAAAAACAAACTTTCTCCATACAGCTGCGTCTTCCGACATGATCAATCCCCCTTGTAATTGCGGCTTGTGTGATTTCATCAGAGATTTTAGAAGCAGATACCAGCATTGGTACATATACATATTCCATGATTCTAATCGGATGGCGCAGAAATCCTATCAAAGAAGCGGTTATTCCTCGAAGAGTCATGGCATCCTTAATATAGTTCCATTCCTCAGCCATTGTCGGAAAGTATCGCAATGTAACAGAAAGCGCAATAGTAAAACCTTTAGGCAAATGTAATCGACTGAATGCAGCTAAAAAAACACTGACCTTTGTCGTGCGTATTAAAAACGTACCCAGCATAAAACAAGGAATCAGTTTCCTTATATAGACATCAAACATATATATGATGCCTCCCATTGTAACGGGTAATTTTAATATCACAAGCAGCTGCACCATCAATAATACAATAAAGAGAATTCCGTATCTTGAAGCAGTGCGGAACTCTTTCGCCTGCAAGAACAAGAATACGGGGATTGCTGTAAAAAGGCATTCTATGACGATACTTTCATTCAAAAAAACGGAAATACTGGTTATTGATAAAATCAGCAGTTTTGTTCTGGGATCTAAAGCCATCTATATAATCCCCACTTTTTCAAAATGTTTTTTCAATAATTTTTTGCCAATAAAGCCTCCGATTATGGCACAAATAATTGTCCCCAAAATCATTAAGGGGATAACCCACAAATTTATTCTAATAGCATTGATGATTCCTTCAAAAGAAGAAACATCTCCTTTTCTACGCATGAATTCATCAAACTGTGCAGGCATGATAGCCATGGGGATATAGGCTCCCATTGGGGACAGTGCAAACACGCAATAGGCAAGTAAATTTCTTCTGAATGATTTGAAATTTCCTGATTGGCAAATCAAGTCTGCAATAAATCCAAATACGATGAAAAATGC
Source organism: Peptoanaerobacter stomatis (assembly GCF_000238115.1). Taxonomy (GTDB): domain Bacteria; phylum Bacillota; class Clostridia; order Peptostreptococcales; family Filifactoraceae; genus Peptoanaerobacter; species Peptoanaerobacter stomatis. Next base: position 21,079 of record NZ_JH414562.1, read on the forward strand.
AGACATCATCCAAAACATACCGGTAACAAATAACAAGATTCCGGCAAGTATACCAAGTATGGAAAGCGACCCGCGCTTCGGTATTTTAGCGGTATATAACATAAAAACGCTGCCAGCAAATAAAGCTACTATCATCGGCATAAACGGAAAAGTGACAGGTGTCATCTGTGCGATACTGCCTATCACAAATGCAATAACAAAATAAATAAGTGAAAAAACACCTATGGAAATGTAATCTCGTGTCAATAATTTGTTTTCATTTTTCATAACATGAATATCCTTTCCAACATAAATGTTAGTTCTATCTAACCTAAATATAAAAATTTTTACAGCTTATGTAAGCCGCAAAAGACCCTCCCATCCGGAATTAAAAAAAACGGCAAGCTCTTTAACATATTCAATCGCCTGTTCTCTCGTCATATCATGAACAACTGTTTCAAATGCAGCTGTAAAATATGCACTAGTAATCATGTGATGTAAATCATGACTGACGCTTCCTGTCATTTTGCCTTTTTCTTTAAGAATAGCGTAATATTTTTCTGTACGGGATACTTCCAATTCTACAAGTTCATGAATATAATCTTCATATTTTGTACCCTCAGAACAGCAAAGGACAAGCTTGAATTCTTCAAAATAATCATAAATATAATTTACAAAATGCAGAAGGTATTTTGTAGACAGCTCTCTGCTTTCCGAAGTTTTATTTTCGGGGATTAAATTAAAATGAGCATCTTGTGCAGCCCTGAATTGTTCTGTCAAACCATCTGCCGCTTCAGAAACAAGTGCTTCAAATAAAGCTGCTTTATCCGGGTAGTATCCGTAAAAAGCACCTTTGGTAAATCCTGCTTCCGCTACAATTTTTCTGAGGGACGCATCCTTAAATCCTTTCGCTAAAAATTCCCGTTTGCCCACTTCTAATATTTTTTGTTGCGTTGCTGATATTTTCATCAAATACCTCCTCACTAATATACCAACGGTATATACCACTGGTATATTAACATAATTTTTATTTTTGGTCAATATAGTTTGGATAAATAAAACAGTTTATACCAGTATCGTTTTATTTTCTTTTTTCTTTGCCATCTTTGGAAAAAGTGAATTTCCGTTGTTGTAGAGATTAAGGGATAAGTGGAATAGCAAGCATAGGAAAGGGGTACCCTTTCCGTAAAAATCTCTATTTTCCCACAGTACCGACAATAGAGATTTTACTTATACCCTCGCAGGCTAAAGCCTGCCGGGGCAGACCCTTGGGAAGTGTCCCAAACTCTCTATAAAAGCAGAAAGGAAATTCACCCATGAATAACAGAAAAAGAAATGTGCAGATTAAATTTCGTGTGACGAAAGAAGAGCGCACCTTGATTGAAGAAAAAATGAAACAGGTGCCTACAAGTAACATGGAAGCATACCTTCGGAAAATGGCGATAGACGGATATATCATTCAGGTAGATCACAGCGATATAAAGAAAATGACGGCAGAGCTTCAAAAAATAGGGGTCAACATCAATCAGATTGCAAAAAGAGCCAATGCCACGGAAAATGTGTATCAGGAAGATATAGAAGAAATCAAAGGAGCCTTAAAAGAGATATGGCGGTTACAAAGATTAAGCCTATTAAAAGCACACTGAAAAAGGCACTTGAATATATCCAAAATCCCGATAAAACCGATGACAAAATGCTTGTATCTTCTTTCGGATGCAGCTATGAAACCGCAGATATTGAATTTGCCTTTACTCTTTCACAGGCACTTGATAAAGGAAACAATTTAGCTCATCACCTGATACAGTCTTTTGAACCGGGAGAGGTCAGCTTTGAAAAAGCCCATGAGATTGGAAAGCAGCTTGCCGACGCCGTGACAAAGGGACAGCATGAATACGTCCTGACGACGCACATTGATAAAGGGCACGTCCATAATCACATCATTTTTTGTGCCGTTAATTTCGTGGACTATCACAAATATAACTCCAATAAAAGAAGCTATTACGGGATAAGAAATATCAGCGACCGCTTATGCTATGAAAACGGCTTATCGGTTATCAGTCCGGAAAGAGGACGAAAAGGAAAAAGCTATATTGAGTATCAGACGACAAAGATAGGTACAAGCTGGAAAGGGAAACTAAAAGAAACGGTTGACTTTCTGATTCCTCAGGTAACGGATTTTGAAAAGCTTTTAGAGAAGCTGCAAGCTTCCGGATATGAAATCAAACTTGGCAAATATGTTTCCTGCAGAGCTCCCGGACAGGAGCGATTTACAAGGCTGAAAACTCTCGGAGCCGATTATACGGAAGAAGCAATCCGAAAACGCATTGCAGGAATAAGAAGTCGTAATGTTAAGATACTGAAGCAGGAACAAGGAATATCCCTGCTTCCGTACATATCGTGATTAAAAAGTGAGCTGTAATAGTTTCCGATTGTGGACGGAGCATTGAAAAGCACTGCCTTTAGATACTGCTTGAGGTTTCTTACCTTTGTGGTATTTTCCTGCATACAGTCAAGGACAAACTCGATATGGCTGCTGTCAAGCTTCATAAATTTTGCCTTTACAAGCTCCGCCGGGTATTCATCACCTGCAATTAAGATGCGCTTTTTTTTGCTGCATACGGTTTCAAGAATGAGGTCAAGGATTTCATCAATGCGATCACGGTCAAGGCGTTTAGCATTTATGAGGTGTTCATACTCGATATTGTCCTTGATAATTTCCTCATAGATTTTATATGCGTCTTTCTCATCCGTTCCTTTCTTTTCCGGTAAAGGCTCCTGCTCACTCAAAGGATGGGGGTCAGGGGAAAGGATAGGAATGGAATCGGTATTTAATCCATCTTTATTTATTTCTTCTTTTTTTGATAGATCCGTATTTTGTATATCTTTATTTAATTGCGTTGGATTTTCCGATGTCGGATTATCCGCTTTCGGTTTTTCCAATATCGGCTTATCCGATGTTGGATTTTTGGGTACCGGCTGGTCTAATACCGGACTAATCGGCTGCTCATAAATGGTGTAGGTAATTGCTGTCATTTTTCCTTTTTCATCTCTGCCTTGTGACCTTTCTATATATCCCGCGTTTTCAAGCTCCAAGACGGCTGTACGAATAGCATCTATACTTTCTTTGTTGATATGGGAAAGTCCCGCAAGGGTATAGTCCCAGTTTTCCGGAAGCGACAGCATTTGAGAAAGTAAGCCTTTCGCCTTTAGGGTCAGCTCCTTGTTTCGCAGGTGGTGATTACTCATGACGGTATATCCCTTGTTTTTCTCTACTCTGAAAACTGCCATGATCTTTGCTCCTTTCGTTTTATTTTGTTACGCAGTAAAAGGGCGATTTTGAAAGAAAAGGTATATTCCCCTTACCTTGTCAAAACCGCCCTCTGAAAGCCTTGTATTACAAGCCTGTATATGCCTCTACTTCGTAACATGGGCATGAAAAAAGCGGTGTCCTTATGCTTCCTTTGACAGAAGTAAAAGATCACCGCTTTTACGATTTCCTATTTAATTTTGATTCCTGCAACATACCTTTTGTATCTGTGGTAAAATACTTTTATCTGCAAGAGTTTTTACAGCACATCAAGGCATTTTCCTCAAAAGTAGTAAATTGGTAGTAAATTCAATCTGTTCTCTTGCAAATATCCTTGTATTTCAAAGGGTTTGAGGGTTAATAGTTAAAGTTTATTAAAAAAATTAATTATTAGTTTTTTTCATTATTCTATAAGATTTAAGTATTAATATAAATAAAACCATCATAACTATCAGTTGAATTTGTGGTTTATTTTCGCTAAAGCTACAATAAAAAATAGCCACCTGATTTTTTACAACAAGTGGCTATTACTATCTACTTTTCTTTATTGATTAAATATGCATTTATAAACGGCATTATATCTCCATCCATAACGGATATTATATTGCCTATTTCAAAGTTCGTTCTATGGTCTTTTACCATTGTGTATGGCTGAAAAACATAGGAGCGTATTTGAGAACCCCAAGCTATTAATGAATATTTTCCTTGAATATCTTCTATCTTATCTTTATGTTCAAGTTCTTTAAGCTCAATCAATTTCGCCATGAGCATCTTCATAGCAGTATCTTTATTTGAAAACTGCGAACGTTCATTTTGGCACTGTACTACTACTCCAGTAGGAATATGAGTTATCCTTATAGCAGATTCAGTTTTATTTACGTGTTGTCCTCCAGCTCCCGATGAACGATATGTGTCTATCTTCAAATCTTTAGGATTTATATCTATCTTGATACTGTCATCAAGTTCGGGCAGTACATCTACTGATGCGAATGATGTATGTCTTTTTCCAGAAGAATCGAACGGAGATATTCTTACTAATCTGTGAACACCTTTTTCACATTTTAGATATCCATAGGCGTTATCTCCTTCTATATGCAAAGTCGCTGATTTTATTCCGGCTTCAGGATCTTGCTGTATATCTATATAATATATCTTAAATCCCATATTTTGAGCAAATCTTGTATACATTCTAAGCAACATCTGTGTCCAATCTTGTGCATCTAAACCGCCTGTTCCTGAATGTACTGATAAAATTGCATTATTAGCATCATATTCTCCACTCAACAACACCTGTAATGACAACTGTTTTATGTCAGCTTGAACATCGTCTATCTCTTTTATAAGTTCTTCTTCCAAATTCTCATCTTCTGTTGCCAATTCGAACAATACTTCTAAATCTTCCAGTTTTGAAGACGCTGTATTATAACTTTCCAATTTCGTCTGTATCTGCTTAGATTTTTTTAATATTTTTTGTGCATTCTCCCTGTCATTCCAAAAATCTTGTGAATTTATCTCTTCTTTTAAGATTTCATCTTGTTTTTTCAAATTATCTATGTCAAAGAGAAACACTGATTTCTTTAAGCATATTTTGAACAGATTTTATATTTTCTCTGTGTTCCTGTATATTAAGCATTTTTATCTCCCACAGCAATTTTTATATTTTTTACCGCTTCCACAAGGGCATAAATCATTTCTACCAATCTTATTTTCTTTTACTATAGTTTTTGAACTTGTATCTTCCTGTGTAGTATCACTTGCACCTTTTTCTTGCAACTTATCCATATCTACTACTGATTTTCTTACAAGTTGTATATCAGGTCTCGGTTTCAATTCAAATCCGTATACATATTCAACAGTATCTTCTTGTATAGATTCCACCATCGCATCAAACATATCAAAACCTTCTATTTGATATGCTCTTACAGGATTATCCTGTCCTATTGCTCTAAGACCTATACCTTGTTTTAACTGATCCATAGCATCTATATGATCCATCCATTTAGTGTCAACCATTTGAAGAAGTATCATTCTTTCTATTTCTCTCATTGTATCTGAGCCTATCTGCGCTTCTTTTTGCATATATCTGTTTTCTGCTACTTCAATGGCTTTATCATATAAATCTTGCTTTTCTAATTTATCTTCTGCTTTAAAATCAAGAAGAGTTTCAAGTCTTAAAAGTTTGCTAAGTCCATGATTAATCTCATTATAATCCCATTCTTCCGGATCTTGACTATCGCCGGTATTCTTGTCTATAATTTTTTGTACTTGCTTTTTAATCATTTCTACGATCTCTTCTTTTATATTTTCGCCTTCTAATACTCTTCTTCTCTCGTCATATATTATAGTTCTTTGTTTGTTCATTACATCATCATATTCTAAGACATGTTTTCTTATTCCAAAGTTTTTACCCTCCACTTTCTTTTGGGCACCTTCTATTGATTTTGACAATATGCCTGCTTCTATAGGTGTGTCATCATCCATTCCAAGTGACTCAACCATAGATTGCATCTTTTCAGAACCGAACAATCTCATAAGTTCATCTTCAAGTGATATAAAGAATTTTGAAACACCCGGATCCCCTTGTCTACCTGAACGTCCTCTAAGCTGATTATCTATACGTCTTGATTCATGTCTTTCTGTACCTATTATGCAAAGGCCGCCTGCATCTATTACTTTTTGCTGTTCTTCTTTCAATTCTTCTTTCTTTTCAGCCAATAATTCTTGATATTTTTTTCTTGCTGACAATATTTCTTCATCTTCTGTTTGAGTGAATGCTTTTGCCTGATTGATTAATTCTTCATCATATTCAAGTTTTACCATTTCTCTTTCTGCCAAAAATTCAGGATTACCTCCTAATATTATGTCGGTACCTCTACCTGCCATATTGGTAGCTATTGTGACTTGACCGAATCTACCTGCTTGGGCAACTATTTCAGCCTCTTTTTTATGATTTTTGGCGTTCAAAACTTCATGTTCAATACCTTGTTTTTTCAGCATTGAAGAAAGTTTTTCAGAATTTTCTATAGATATTGTACCTACAAGAACAGGTTGTCCTTTTGCATGATGCTCTTTTATTTCTTCTATTACTGCTCTAAACTTACCATTTTCACTCTTATATACGGAATCATTCAAATCTTTTCTTTGTATAGGTCTGTTTGTAGGTATTTGCACTACGTCCATTCTATATATGGCTCTAAATTCTTCTTCTTCTGTCTTTGCAGTACCTGTCATACCTGAAATTTTATTATACATTCTGAAATAATTTTGAAATGTTATTGTTGCAAGCGTCTTTGACTCTCTTTGTACTTCGAGACCTTCTTTGGCCTCTATAGCTTGATGAAGTCCTTCTGAATATCTTCTACCGAACATAAGTCTGCCAGTAAAATCATCTACTATTACTATTTCTCCATCTTTTACAACATAATCAACATCACGTTTCATAAGAGTATTAGCTCTAAGTGCCTGATTTATATTGTGATAAAGCTCTATATTATCTAAATCTGTAAGATTTTCTACATTAAAGAATTTTTGTGCTTTTTCAAGTCCTTCATCTGTAAGTGATGACGCATTTTCTTTTTCATCTACCGTATAATCTGTTTCTTTATTGAGTGTCTTTATAAATGTGTCCGCTTGAGAATATAATGTAGTAGACTTATCTCCTTGACCTGATATTATAAGAGGTGTTCTCGCCTCATCTATAAGTATTGAGTCAACCTCATCGACTATGGCATAATTAAGTTCTCTTTGAACCATATTTTCTTTATAAGTTACCATATTGTCTCTTAAATAGTCAAAACCGAATTCATTGTTTGTACCATAAGTTATATCTGCTTGATATGATGCACGTCTTTGAGCATCTTTAAGTCCATGTATTATAACACCTGTTGTAAGACCTAAAAATCCATATAATTTTGACATCCATTCCATATCTCTTTTTGCAAGATAATCATTTACGGTAATTACATGAACTCCTTTACCTTCAAGAGCATTCAGATATACAGGTAAAGTTGCAACCAAAGTTTTACCCTCTCCTGTTTTCATCTCTGCAATCCTGCCTTGATGAAGTACCATTCCGCCCATAAGCTGAACATCGAAATGACGCATACCGAGTACTCTTTTTGATGCTTCTCTGCAAACTGCAAAAGCCTCTTCAAGTATGTCATCAAGAGTTTGCCCTTCTGATAATCTTTTCTTAAATTCATCAGTTTTTGCAACGAGTTCTTTATCAGACAGCTTTATCATACTATCTTCGAGTGCATTTATCCTATCTACTCTCTTTTTAAGCTTATTTATTTCTCTATTAGCAAAATAACTCTCTAAAAATCCCAACTTCAGTTCCCCTTTTCATTTTTGTTTAACAATTTATAGTAACCTATATATTAATATTTTTCAAGAGTCAATTTAATTAAATATATAATTGATTTACTATAATTAAAGTTATCTTTATTTATTCCTTTAAAATTCCTTCTTTTTTAAAATTAAGTATTTCTCTTTCTTCCAAATCATTAACTCCCATCGGAGCAAAGAAGTAGAAACCTTGTATATTGTTACATCCGTTTTCTACTAAAAAAGTCAGCTCTTCTTCAGTTTCAACACCTTCAGCAATTATCTCTATACCAAGACCTTTTGTAAGACTTATCAAAGAAAGTATTATACCTTCATCTATTTTATTTTTGCCTATACCTCTCACAAAACTTATATCTATTTTTATCTTGTCAACAGGCAAATTTTTTAGATAGTTAAATGTAGAATACTTAGTCCCAAAGTCGTCTACAGCTATTCTAATACCTAATTCTTTAAGCATACTTAAAACTGTGATGGAATTTTTTATATCTTTCACTATACTTGTTTCCGTTATTTCAAACTCCATGCAAGACGGATCTACACCTGTTTGTAAAAGTGCAGTCGATATTTCATCGTAAAGCACAGGATTCATCAGCTGATTTGCAGAAAGATTTATAGCAATTTTAAAATTTTTGCCGTATTTGTCGCTCCACTTTTTCCCTTGATTACAAGCCTCAAATATTATCCATCTTCCCATATCCGATATTATATTCGTTTTCTCAGCTACAGGTATAAAAACTCCCGGTGGAATAAGCTTACCGTCTTTTTTCCATCTTATCAAAGATTCAAATCCTATTACAGATGCCACAGTATTTTGTATACATATTTGAGGTTGATAATATAGCAAAAGTTCCTGTTTTGATAAGGCATTAAGCAAATTATGAGTCAAATCATATTCTTTTTCTATATCAAGTCTATATTTTTCTTGGAAAAATTTATATTGATTTTTTCCTTCTTCTTTAGCCTTATACATAGCGGCATCGGCACTTTTTGTAAGTTCATCTTTTGTAGTTCCGTCTTTAGGATACATAGCTATACCTATTGATGCAGATACATGTATTCTTGCCTCATCAAAATAAACAGGTTCTTTTACAGTATCAAGTATTGTCTGTGCGTTTGTAGCGACATAAGTTTCGCTCGGAACATTCTTGAACAATATTACAAACTCGTCTCCTCCAAATCTCGAAATAATAACACTTTTATATTTATATAAATGCCTTAATCTGTCAGAAATTGCAATGAGCACATCATCTCCATAACTATGACCGAGCGAATCATTTACAGACTTAAAACTGTCCAAATCTATAAACATCAAAGCATGGAACTCATCCGCATCTTCAAATAACGCATTTTCAAGTTCCTGTATAAAATATGCTCTATTATAAAGTGCCGTTAAAGTGTCATAGCAAAATATATCTCTTATCTGGTATTCTATAGATACTCTGTCATTTATTTCATTTTGCAATTTCTCATTATACTCTTGTAGTTCTCTTGTTCTTTTCGCTATCTTACTTTCCAAACTTTTCTTTACTTTTTCCAATTTATGCCTTGCGTCTACAAGCTGTCTTATAATTTGGAATATAAATATTCTCCCTCTTATATCTCCAAATTTGTCACATACATTTGAAAACACCATTATAGATGATATCGCATCATCTTTGGTATTTATATATATTTCAGCAGACAAATTTTCTTCAATATCGTTAAAATCACTCGGAGTTACAAAAATATCTCTTATATTTTTTCTATCCTTACCTATAACTTCCTCTGATTTTTTATTGAAATATACTATATTGTCATTTTTATCAGTCAATATTACAGATTCATTCATAGAATTTATAATATTCAAAATTATATCCTCAGGCAATCCGTTTGCAAAATCGAGGTTATTCACAAGCCTATACATAAAAGCCATCGGTATTATGAATGTAAACACTCCCATATTCCCAAACCTTGATGAATATACGACAGTATTAGGTGAATATACATAAATATATAAAAAAACAATTGTAAATATTGCATAAACAGCTACAAATAAATATAAATTCGTTTTATATTTATTATCATTGACTTTCCTGCTCTTATATATTATGAAAGCTGAAGTTCCGCCGGCAAAAAAAGAAATGTATAGTAAAAATACAACAGTAATAAGATTTTTGCCAAAAAGACCGTTGTTTGTAAAATACGAAGTATTGCTCAATACAAATACAGTAAAAATTACAGGAATGATATATAATGCAAACATAAATTTTGAATTTATATTTCTCAATATATTAAACATACAGTGAAAAATAAACACAAATATCCACAAATATATACACATTTCCATTATATGAATAAACAAAATCATATGTATATCATTAGCAAAATAATATACTCCGTAAAAAAAATGCTATAATTGAAAACAATATCATTATCAATACATATGTTTTTACAAATATATGTGTTTTTTCTGAATTATATTTCCTAAGTGCAAGAAAAAAGTAGACCGAGCTACAAATAAAAAATAACACCCCAAAAAAGTGCATATACATAATCTAAACTCCATTTTTAACTAAAATTAAAATAGCTCTGCACAATTTTATCAAGTAATAAGTTTAAGATAATATCAAACTTCTAAGTTATATAATTAGATTATTTATAGTATAACATATAAGGACTTACTGTTTCAATAAATTAAAAATTTTTTATTAAATTATTTTTACATTTTTTTAAATATATATTTATATCTTGAAATATTTGTAATATACTATATATTGAACAATTAAGAATATTAAACTATATTTTTTAATTTTTAGCAAAGTTTTTCAAAATTTTAGATATTGATTGTTCAGAAAATATTTTTTATATATTTTTATATTGTAGCGTTTTTTCTATTAAAATTAACATTCAGCTATAAAAAATACAATAAATTTATTTTACTGTTATAAGCTTTAAATAAATTCTTATAAATAAAAAACCTTTATAAAGTTTTAATTCAGCTTATATGGTATCGTTTTATTTATATATTTTTATAACTATATCTTATTTTTTTAAAATCGCATCAAATAATATGGGAGGTAATTATATATGAAAAAAGAAAATTTAAAAAAATTAATAAACGTGGCATCGGGGAGATTAAAAGCTGACATAGTGATTAAAAACTGTAAAATAATAGATGTTTTTTCTCACGATATTATAAACGGAGACATAGCTATATGCGATGACCAAATAGCAGGCATAGGTGATTATGATGGAAATGAAATAATTGACTCACACGGATTATATGCTTCTCCCGGTTTTATAGAAAGCCACATACATATCGAATCATCATATTTATCACCAAGTGAGCTCGGCAGATTATTGGTGCCACACGGTACTACCACAATAATTGCTGATCCTCACGAAATAGTTAATGTATGCGGAATCACAGGTCTTGATTATATGATGGAATCTGCAAAAGGAACAGCCCTCGATATAAAATTTGCATTGCCGTCTTGCGTACCGGCAACTCCTTTTGAACACGCCGGTGCAATATTAGACTCTGAAAAAATGAAAGAACCTATAAAAAGAGAAAACATAATAGGTCTTGGAGAATTTATGAATTTTATAGGGGTTATAAATGCTGATGATGAGGTACTTAACAAACTCATAGTTGCAAAAAATGAAGGAAAAATAATAGACGGACATAGTCCTCAAGTATATGGTAAAGATTTGAATGCATATTCTGCAGCAAGAATATTGGCTGACCATGAATGTGCCGATGTAAAAGAAATGCAAGACAGAATACAAAGAGGTATGTATATACTGCTCAGACAAGGCTCAGCCTGCCACGATCTTCGTCCTTTATTAAAAGGTGTCAATGAAAAAAACAGCAGAAGATGTTTATTATGCTCAGATGACAGACAGCCCAAGACTATTTTTGAAGAAGGTCATATAGACGGCCATTTGAAAATTTGTGTAGAAGAAGGTCTTGATGCAATCACAGCGATACAGATGGCTACAATTAATGCAAGCGAGTGTTTCAGATTATATGACAGAGGTGCAATAGCTCCCGGTTATCGTGCAGACATAGTATTATTTGAAGATTTAAAAGATTTTAAAATTAAAAACGTATTTATAAAAGGAGAATTAGTTGCACAGAACGAAAAATATCTAAAAGAAACAAAATACTATGATATTTCTTCTGTAAAAGGAAGTGTAAAAGTAAAAGACTTTTCATTAGACAAGTTAAAAATAAAGCTTAAATCAAATAAAATAAACGTAATAGAATTATCAAAGGGTAGTGTAGTTACAAAAAAAGTAATAGAAACGGTAGATATTGATGAAAACGGAGAATTTATAAGAAATCAAAATAAAGATATTGTAAAAATGGTAGTTGTTGAAAGACATAATAACACCGGTAATGTAGCCTCTGCCTTCATAAAAGGCTACGGTATAAAATCAGGAGCAGTAGCTTTGTCAATATCACACGACTCTCATAACATAATAGCAGTCGGCGTAAATGATGAAGAAATCTATTTTGCAGTAAAAAGTCTAATCGAGCAGGAAGGAGGAATAGTCCTCACAAAAAATAATAAAATAATAGAAAGTATGCCTATGCCTATAGCAGGGCTTATGAGCGATAAAAACGGTGAATGGGTAAACGAAAAATTACAGTCAATACACGAAAAGGCACACGAGCATTTAGGTATATCCGGTGATGTAGAGCCCGTTATGACGCTTTGCTTTATGTCGCTTCCTGTAATACCTGAACTAAAACTCACAGACATGGGACTATTTGATGTAAAAAACTCAAAATTTATAAATATAGAAGCTGAATAATGTATCAATGTCACACATTATTACAAATCATAATATTTCTAAATTTTATATATTTGTTATTTTGTAATAATATAAATTTTTAAGAATACTATTATTATATACTTTTATACTATTTTCTAATAAAATTATGGATAACTTATATGATTATATAACATTAATATAAATAGTCTACCAGAAAAATTAATTATTATGTTTTTCCATTATTTTATAAGATTTTGCTATTAATCCATGTTTGGCATAACAAAAATGAAAAAGACCTTTACACAAAACTATGTGCGAGGGTCTTTTTTGTTTAAATTATTATCGATAAAACACTTCATACTGAACATCGATTAAAGTATCACCATATTATTTTTTATAAATCATCCTCTATCACTGTTGATTTTGCGTATGCGGATACTTTTGCTTCAAAAAAATCTGTCTTTATAGAATTAGGATCTGAATATTCTTTTACCCATTTCATAGATTCTACTTCTTCTTCATATCCTTCATATATAGGTTCAAATCCGAGACCTTTACATCTCAAATTGCCTATATATTTTATATAGTCTTCCACCATATTCATAGTAAGTCCCTTTATTGAGTCACCTATTGCATATCTCGCCCACTTTATTTCTTCCTCAGCCCCTTGTTTTATCATATCTCTGAAATAATCTATATTTTCTTTCGTAAATATCTCCGGCTCTTCTTTTTTAAGTTCTAAAATTATTGATCTAAATAACCATAAATGTGTGTTTTCATCTCTGTTTATATATCTTATTTCTTGCATTGTACCAGGCATTTTCCCTATTCTACCCAATGAATAGAAAAACATAAATCCAGAATAAAAATAAATCCCTTCCAAAATATAATTAGCTATTGCAGTTTTTACCAAATTATATTTTGTTCTGTTGTTGTAAAAATCATTATATTGATCTCCTATGAATTTATTTCTTGCAAGCAAAAGCGGATCATCTTTCCATTGATATAATATCTTTGTTCTTTCCTCAGGCGAACATATTGTGTCTAATATATATCCGTAACTCTGTGAGTGTATAGCCTCTTGATATGCCTGTATAGTCAAGCATAAATTCACTTCGTTTGCTGTTATATACTCTCCTATATTAGGAAGATTAGCTGTCTGCAACGAATCCAAAAACACCAAGAAAGATAATATTTTATCATATGCAGTTTTTTCTTCTACTGAAAGGTTTTTATAATCTTTAATATCTTGTGATAAGTTGATTTCTTCCGGTATCCAAAAATTATTCATCGCTTGTCTGTACCAATCACTTACCCAAGTGTATTTCATATTGTTAAAATCATTGAGATTTGTTGTATTTCCGTTAATCATTCTTCTTTTTCCAAGCTCTATATCTCCATTTTCATTAAAAAGAGCTTTTCTCTTCAATTCTTCCATAAAATTCTCCTAAGTTTAGAACGTATATTATAATATTTGTTTTAAAAATAATATTATAAAAAATCAATTATCTCGACTCATAGAAAAAATTATCCTTTACTGATATTATTTTTTTTGCCTGTATTTCTATTTTTCCTGTTTGCATATCTATGAGTTTGAGGTATTTTTTGCTTGGCATATTCGGGTTTACTTCCATCAGAAGATATCTGTTCTGAATGAAATTTAAAAATTCTTCAGTTTTTTCCAATTTTTCATAAGCATATTCCTGTATGCCCGTCAATATGTCTATAATTTTTACATTTTTATCATCTTCTGTAATTTTATATAATATGTTGTTTTCAAAAGAAAATGTTGAGCCTATATCTAAATTGGTTATTTTTTCTGATGTCATATTATTTTTATTTATAGCATATATTTCTTCTTTTCCAAGCATTACTCTATCGTTAAACTCTTTACTGTGTTCCAAAAATTTCTGATGTTTAGTTTTTTTATAGTAGATATATTCTTTTGTACTGCCTATTACTCGTATTATGCCATCTTCTTTTATAGAATCTATATCTTTCATATCTATGTGATTATTTGAATTGATACATTCTTCTTTGAATTTTTCAAAGTCCATACATTTAACCGCATTGTTAAAAATATCGAGTCTATTTTCTACAAGATCGTCATCGTCTACCTCATACATATTGGTTGTAAGTATGGATACTTCATCTTCTTCGTCCATATATATCTCTTCACAATATATATATTTATTGTTTTGAGATAATTGAAAAATTCCCAATGAATATTTTATTGATACGTCTTGTATTTCAATCATTTGCTTTGTATATATATCAAATATAAATAGCTTGTCATATTCTTTTAATGTATCATTGATTGAATTTACCAAGTCTATTGCTATATATCTTTCAGATAACATTCTAAATCCCATGTAATAAAACTCTCTTTGAGAATATTTTATGGCAAATATTCTTATTTGTTCATGTGTATTTATATCTATGGCGTACAATATTATCTGTGCCAAGTTTTCATCAGATGAATCTGTTACTATACTGAAAAATATATAGTTCATATCCTCATAAATTTGTACATCCTCATCATCGCTTGGTACAAATATGTCAAATTTATATGGATGTAGTGTATGTGTACCTTCATCTATTCTTACATTTTTATTTTCTTCTATATAATAACAGTATATGCCATCCACCCAATATTCGTTTTTTGAGTTTTGGATAGCCTTTACAAAATAAACTCTGTCTTTTAACACTTTTATAGGTTTCAGATCTATTGTAGGTACTTCTTGAAATTCTTTTACAACACTTAAATCTATTTTCCTCAATTTTATTTTCCTTATCTTTTTAACTATTTAATTCTACTGCGCTTAATATATCATCTGAATAGATGCCGTACGCTTTTTGTCCGTTTATATATGCTTTTGCCTTTGTTTTGTCATTCTCTGTGTGTATATACACCCTTATTCCGTTATTAGTAAGCAATTCAGGTAAAGTTGTATAAACTCTATATAAATTATCCATAGTTACAGCGAACAAATCATTGCATTTTGCGAATTCCAAAACTCCATACGGACTTTGTTCTGTCCTATAAAGTGTATATATTATATTTTTATAGCCCAAATCTTTTATTTTTTGATACTGAACTGTATCATATATCTGTGGTATAAATCTTGACTGTATTTCTTTTGAACTGTTGGCAAATTCTGTCAGAGCTTTTATGTTGCCATTTTCCATATTATCTTCTTTTACATCTGTCACTATATATGCATCCGTATTATTTTTAAGCCATTCCAATGTGTCGTCTATGGACATCTGTTTTAGAGAATTTATCATTTTTTTATTTTTAAACTCTTCATATTTCATATAGTAACTGTTTGAAAATACATCTCCTGTCAACTTTTTAAAACTTGCCCAATCATGTAATTGTACTATTTTTCCGTCAGTAGTCCAATCAAAATCTATTTCCAATATTCTGTTTCCTCTTGCATATGAACTGTTCATAGCTTGAAGGGTGTTTGTTCCTACTATTCCAAGCACTTTACCACCTGCATGAGCTATAAATCTGTCATTTTGTATTGCAGGTCTTATATAGTTGTTAGATTTTACTGCTTGAGGTATAGCTATAGGCAAATTTACTATGTCTTCTATTGAATATATATATCCGTCAAATTCGCTCTCATTTTTATTTGTAATCGCAGGCTTATTTATCTCATACACTCTTCTTTTCGCTTTTTTTATCTCTTCCATTTCTTTTTGATTAGGACTTGTATTTTGATATACAAACATTATATTTTTATCTTTGTTGTTTACTGCAAAGCTGTATATATTGTTTTCGCCTTTTAAATCTACAAGAGCAACATTGTCGAAAGTTTTATAATTTCCTAAAATATCCGTTGTTTCTATTATAAGTTTGTCTTTATTTTTAAAAGATTTATTGTTTAAAATGTCAAATACATTTTTTTCCGTATCTAAGCTTTTCACAAAAAATCTTGCATCCGGATAATTATTTAAAAACACATTTATATCGCCTATACTCATTTGAGTTTCACCATTTTTCATTTTATATGAAAAATATTCGTCTATTGTAGGTCTTTGTATATACGCTTCATAATATCTGTAAAAATACTCACTGAAATTATCTGCAAGAACTATTTGATTGTCCAAAGTGGCTGATACGGTTATTTCAAAAACTCTAAATCCCCTGTCATAAAGACTTTGCAATTCCTGTTTGCTTTGAGTACGTAACCTCACAATATACTGTGAATTGGATATGTTTTTAAATACGTCCACTATTTTTGTCTGAGTTTCTTTGGGTTTATTTTCTAACGCTTCTAAATCTTCAACTTTTTGTTCTTTTTCTGTGCTTTCTGTTTTAGGCTTTTCTATTTGGCTTGCTTCATTTGATTTTACAGAATTATTTATATCATTTATATTAATTTCTGCATATATCGTATTTGTTGTTAATAGTGCTGTAAGCATTAATAAAGGTAAAATTTTTCTTTTCAAAATATCTATATTCCTTTCTAAAAATTTATATTATTTTTACATTGTCATCTCCGACAAGTGCTTTTATCCTGCTTATGATTTCATCGCTATAATCTATATTCATATTATCTTTTACCATAACTTTTTTTGTCTTTTCATCATAAAAATATAGTTTCGCATTTCCATACGGCTTTGTCAAGTTTTCTACGAGATGAACTTTGGGTGAATTTTTAAAATCATCTATTTTCACATATACTTTTTTTATTTCTTCCAAATCATCTATTGATTGTATGCTCTCAGCTATAACTCTGTTGTCTTCATCTTCTTCCAATGATAACCTTCCTTTTACAAATATGACGCTATCTTTTATTAAATAGGCAGATATTTGAGCATATATTTTAGGAAAAACTATTACTTCAACACTTGAATATAAATCTTCTATTGTCAAAAATGCCATAAGCTCATTATTTTTTTTAGTAGAATTTATCTTTATCTTATTTATAATTCCTACTATGCCTATTTTCAGATTTTCTATATCCGATATTGACGTATTTTCCTCGTTTATCTCTTTTATTTGGACTGAGTTGATATTAACATTGCTGTCTATTATTTTTTTATACTTGTCAAGCGGATTTCCACTCAAATAAAATCCCAATATATCTTTTTCCATAGACAACAATATCTCATGCGAAAACTCCTTTATCTTGACAATACTGTCCTGCCTATAATTTTTTATGCTTTCATTGTTAAAAAAGCTTATCTGTCCTTGAATGTTGTTCTTTTTTCTCAGTTGTATTGAGTTTATTATGCTTTCATAATTTGACATTATGCTTGCTCTGTTCGGTATAAGAGAATCTATTGCACCTGATTTTATCAGAGATTCCACTACTTTTTTATTTATATTTTTACTTTCCAATCTTTCTACTATATCTTCAAAACTTGTGTAATCTCCGTTTTTTTCTCTTTCAAATGCTATGTTGTCAGCGACTGCAAATCCTATACCTTTTAACGCTGAAAGCGGAAATCTTATAGCATCATTTTCTACATGAAAGTCTGAATAAGAGTAATTTATATCCGGCGGAAGTATCTTAACATCATTTTCTTCACAATCTATCTTATACTCTATAATCTTATCTATATTGCCTATAACGGAACTCATAAGTGCCGCCATAAACTCAACTTTATAATGTGTTTTCAAATATGCCGTCTGATATGATATAACTGCATAAGCAGCCGCATGCGATTTATTGAAAGCATAATTTGCAAAATCTATCATATCGTCAAATATTTTATTTGCACTTTCTTCATCTACACCATTTTTTATACAGCCTATTATATTTTCTTCTTCATTTCCATATACAAAATTTTTTCTCTCCTGCTCCATTACGTCCATTTTTTTCTTGGACATCGCTCTTCTCACCAAATCTGCCCTACCGTATGAATATCCGGCCAAATCTCTTACGGCTTGCATAACTTGCTCTTGATATATCATTATACCGTTTGTTACAGAAAGTATTGGTTTTAATTTTTCATGTATATATTTTATATTGGAATTATTTTCTTTATTTTTTATATACATAGGTATGGAGTCCATGGGACCGGGTCTATATAGTGATATTCCGGCTATTATATCTTCCAAATGCTCCGGTTTGAGTTCTTTCATAAACTTTCTCATACCACCGCTTTCAATCTGGAATATTCCCAAAGTTTTTCCTGACGAAATTAATTCATATACTTTTTTATCATCGTAATCAAGAGTTTCCAAATCTATCTCTATATTTTTATTCTTTTTTATATTTTCAATAGTTTTTTGAATTACAGTGAGAGTTCTTAGCCCTAAGAAATCCATCTTCAAAAGACCGAGTTCCTCCAAAGTTGTCATAGTGAATTGCGTAGTTATATTGTCATCTTGCACATATAAAGGCACATAATTGTCAACCGGATTTTTAGATATAACCACTCCTGCTGCATGTGTTGATGCGTGCCTTGGCAAATTCTCTATACCTTTTGCCACATCTATTAAGTTGTGTACAGTTTCATCATTATCGTATAGCTTTTTCAAATCCGAATTTATATTAAGTGCAATTTCTATGCTCATTTTGAGTGCGTGTGGTATCATCTTTGCAACTCTATCTGCAAGCGCATAGCTTATACCCATAACTCTCGCAGAATCTCTTACAGCCAATCTCGCCTTAAACGTTCCGAAAGTTATTATCTGAGAAACGTGGTCTTTGCCATATTTTTCCTTGACATAATCTATTACTTTATCTCTTTTTTCATAGCAAAAGTCTATATCTATATCCGGCATAGAAACTCTTTCAGGATTTAAAAATCTCTCAAAGAGTAAGCCGAATTTTATCGGATCTATATCTGTAATTTTAAGTGCATAAGATACTATAGAGCCGGCAGCTGAACCACGTCCCGGCCCAACCATTATATTGTTTATTTTTGCATAATTGATGAAATCCCATACTATCAAAAAATACTCCACATACCCCATTTGATTTATTACATTCAATTCAAAATCAAGTCTGTTTTTTATATCATCTGATACTATTTCATACCTTTGTTTTATACCTTCATCGCATAGCTTTTTCAAATATTCAAACGCAGTATAATTCGACGGCACAGAATATTTAGGCAAATGATAGGAATTAAAATCAAACTCCACATTACACATATCAGCAATTTTTTGAGTATTTGCAAGCGCCTCTTCATCTCCTGAAAATATATCATACATCTCTTCTTGAGATTTAAAATAAAATTCGTTAGTTTGAAATTCCATTTTCTGCTCATCGGCAAGTGTCTTGCCTGTCTGTATGCAAAGCAATATTTCGTGAGATTTATAATCTTTTTTGTCAACATAATGGACATCGTTGGTAACTACAAGCGGTATTTTAGTGTCCATAGACAATTTTCTCAAATATATATTTACTCTTTTTTGCTCAGCTATATTATGGTCTTGCATTTCAAGATAAAAATTACCTTTTCCATATATGTTTTCCAGCCTCAATGCAATTTCTTTGGCTTTTTCATAATTTCCTGCAAGTATCTGTTGTTGAACATCCCCAGCCAAACAGGCAGACAAGCATATTATTCCCTCGCTGTATTTTTCAAGCAGTCCATAATCAACTCTCGGCTTATAATAAAATCCGTCTACAAATCCTATTGATACCAATTTTATAAGGTTTTTATAGCCTTCATTACTCTTTGCCAAAAGTATTATATGCCCAGATTTTTTATCTACTGTTTCTTTATCTTTATGAGTTCTTGCACTTGTATAAAGTTCACAGCCTATTATAGGTTTTATCCCGTTCTTTTTTGCCGTTTTATAAAAATCAACCACACCAAACATAACGCCGTGATCCGTTATAGCAACTGAATCCATTCCAAGATTTTTCGCTTTTTCAATAACTTCATTTATCTTGGAGAATCCGTCAAGTAATGAATACGGAGTATGTAAATGCAGATGAACAAATTTTTTATCCATAGTTATTACCTTTTTTAATTTTTCAAAAATATTTAACATTTATTATATCATAAATAAATATATTAAAAAATTAATAATTTTTACATTTTGATAACGATGTATTTTTTAATTCAAAAATTGAATTACCTCTACTACAATAATTTTGATTTTATCTAAAAAATAATCTCGTAATTTATTCAGTTATCTTTTGGTCTATGCTACAATACATTTATTGCAAAATAAGTAAAAAAGAATGTTTACTCATATAATAATATTGGTAATAAGTTTATAGATAATGCCTGTTTTTATAGCTTTATCAAAACTATTGTTAAAAAAGATTGTATTAAAGTTGTTTTAAAATATTAAACTGTTATAAGGAGATAAATATGCCATTAGAAATTATTAGAGCTGATATAACTAAGTTAAAAGTAGATGCCATAGTAAATGCTGCTAATTCTTCATTACTTGGTGGAGGAGGAGTAGACGGGGCTATACACAAAGCCGCCGGAAAAGAATTGTTGGAAGAATGCCGAAAACTAAATGGCTGTAATACAGGTATGGCAAAAATAACTAAAGGATATAATTTACCTGCAAAATACATAATACACACAGTGGGACCAATATATAGAGGTGGAAATAATAATGAGAAACAAGAGCTTACTAATTGTTACAAAAACTCACTAAAACTTGCTAAAGAACATAAAATAAACAGCATTGCGTTTCCGATAATATCATCAGGTGCATATGGATACCCTAAAGATAAAGCTATCGAAGTGGCAACTTTTGCTATAAGTAGTTTTTTAGAAGAAAATGATATGATGATATATCTTGTAGTATACGACACGCTGTCATTTAAAATTTCTGAAGACTTATTTAAAGATATAAAAGCGTATATAGATGATAATTATGTAGATAGCAACTCTAATTTTAATATAAACAGAGGTTTTGGTCTTATCGGAGGAGCAGGGACAAGTATTACTCCAGGATTTTCCACCAGAATTTTTATCGGTACTCCTAATAATAAACCAGATAGAAGAATACCTAAAGAAGATGGTATTATGGAAATGCAATTACCATCAGAAAAAGAAGCCCTCCAAAAAGAACCGGCACTGAAATCAATAAGAACATCATCTAAATCAACTTCTCTTGAAGATAGAATAGAAAACCTTGAAGATACTTTTTCACAAAGGTTATTAAAACTGATTGATGAAAAAGGAAAAACAGACGTTGAGATATATAAAAAAGCTAATATAGATAGAAAACTGTTTTCTAAAATTCGTAGCGATATACACTATAAGCCGAAAAAGATAACCGCACTTGCTTTCGCATTAGCTCTGGAATTATCCATAGATGAAACAAAAGATTTTTTACAAACTTGCGGATATGCTCTATCAAGAAGCAGTAAGTTTGATGTGATAGTAGAATATTTCATTAAAAAAAATAACTACGATGTATTTGAAATAAACAACGCTCTATTTAAGTTTGAAGAACAAACAATAGGAGCATAGAATTTGTCGCTTGCTATGCGACCACTTATAATATAAATAATGATATACTTCATATATAAACTTAAATAATAACTGTGCAAAAATATTAAATTAAAACTGTATTTATACAGGCAAATTACTTATTTAATAAAAATATATAGTTTACGCTTAATTATTATGCAATATTTTTCTTAAAGTTATATCTTTTTTATTAAATATTGGTATTAAATAAGTTTTATATATTTGCACAAAAATT
The DNA here is from genome assembly GCF_000238115.1 of Peptoanaerobacter stomatis. Classification (GTDB taxonomy): domain Bacteria; phylum Bacillota; class Clostridia; order Peptostreptococcales; family Filifactoraceae; genus Peptoanaerobacter; species Peptoanaerobacter stomatis. The sequence continues at coordinate 43,125 of NZ_JH414562.1, forward strand.
TAATTCTTTATATTGGAGGTAATCATGATGAAAAATAATATTACTGAGATAGTTTTTATATTGGATAGAAGCGGTTCAATGCAAGGACTTGAGCTTGATACAATAGGTGGATATAATACAATGATAGAAAAACAAAAAAAAGAAGACGGAAAAGCAATAATAACAACTGTACTTTTTGACGACGAATATGAATTGCTCCATGACAGATTTGATATAAACGATATAAAACCTTTAACAGAAAGTGAATATTATGTCCGTGGTTGCACAGCTCTATTAGATGCAGTCGGTAAAAGTATAACAAAGATAGCAAATGTCCAAAAAAATATATCACAAAAAGCAGACAAAGTATTATTTATCATAACCACAGACGGATATGAAAATGCGAGCAAAGAATATACTTACGATAAGATTAAATCCATGATAAACGAACAAAAAGAAAAATATGGTTGGGAGTTTATATTTATGGGAGCCAACATTGATGCAATCAAAGAAGCAGGCAAATTCGGAATAGATAAGAACAATGCAGTCAATTATCACTCAGACAGAGTAGGAACAAATTTATGCTATGAAACTATGGGTGCAATTATATCACAAGTAAGACATAATAAAAAACTCTCATCAACTTGGAAAGATAGCATAGACAAAGATTATAACAGCAGAAATAAATCAAAAAGATAAATATAATAAAAGTATTTTAATCATACCAGAAATACTAAAAATAACAAAAATCAAATTTTAAATTACAATATGTTTTAAAAAGCTATTAACTGCTATAGCTTAAATTTATGTTTTACACATCTTTATATCATATCTGAGATGAGGTGATTTTTTGTCAACATATGTTGTATCAGATATACATGGCAAGTATGACAAATTCATAGAAGTGCTTGATAAAATTAATCTTAAAGAAGAAGATACTCTCTATGTACTCGGAGATATTCTTGATAGAGGAAAGCATCCTATAAAAGTAATGCTGAAGCTTATGGAGATGAAGAACGTTATATGTATTGTCGGTAATCATGAGCTTATGGCAATCAGATGTATGGATTTTATTATACAAAAAATAACAGAGATTTCAATAGATAAATTTGACAAATATAAGAATTTTTCTATATGGTATCGAAACGGAGCAAAAACCACAATAGACGAATTCATAAAATTAGACAGTAAAATGAAATTTAAGATAATAGATTATATGAAAAATTTTATAACCTATGAAAAGTTATACATTAATAACAAAAACTTTCTATTAGTTCACGGTGGTTTAGGTGACTTTCATCCGGATAAGAAAATAGAAGAATATACCTTAGATGAATTAGTATGGAATAGAGTAGATTATGATATGAAATATTTTGACGATATATATTTAGTAACAGGGCATACCCCTACAATGCTAATAGAATCAAACACAAAACCCGGATATATATACAAAGCCAACAATCATATAGCAATAGACTGTGGCGCCTGTTTTCATGGAGGAAGATTAGGCGCTATATGTCTTGATACCGGAGAAGAGTTTTATTCATCATAAATAAAATTTATACTATTTTCTAATAATATTTAATGCTAATTACTAATTCTATTGAATATTAAGTTTCTCAATATTTTATATTTTTTATATCATTATATACTATTTATGTTAGACTTTTTTGCACATAATAATTTATTCAATTATTTTTTTCTTACTATAAATTTTTTTCAAAAAATGTTATAATATGTTTTTAAAAATCCATATTGCTGTTTAAAATACCAATATGTTTAAAAAATTATAGTTTTTGATATAAATTCTATCAAAACAGAAATAGATTTGTCCGATTACATTGCAAAAAATAAATAAAATAATATTAAAATTCAGTTAATTAAAAAGATTTACTTTATTTATTAAATTAGGAATATTTATAACTAAATATTATGAAATCGAACAGGTCTATAGAAAGTTTTTATAAACTATTTTAATTTAATTCACTTATGAGAGGTTATATATGAAAATATTTTTTATAGGAATCGGCGGAATATCTATGAGTGCACTTGCTGTAATATGCAAAAATGTAGGATATGACGTATACGGTTCAGATAGAGAAAGTTCAGAAATAACAAAAAAATTAGAAAAATCCGGAATAAAAATATATATAGGACATAACAAAGACAACATCACAGAAGATTTTGATATGGTTGTATACACTGCAGCAATTGCTAAAGATAACGAAGAACTTGTAAAATCATATAATTTAGGCTTGAACACTATGGAACGTGCTAATTTTTTAGGACATCTGATGGAAAAATACGAAAATTCAATAGCAATATCAGGTACTCATGGAAAAACTACAACCACATCCATGCTGACTCTTATATTCAACAAAGATAATACAAGCCCTACCGCATTAATCGGCGGAGTATTTGCCAATATAGGAGGTAATATAGAAATAGGCTCATCAGATATATTCATAACTGAAGCTTGCGAATATGTCGATAGTTTCTTGCAATTTTTTCCTAAAATTGCAATCATCACCAACATAGAAGCTGATCATTTGGACTATTTTAAAGATTTAGAAAGCATAAAAAAATCTTTCTTAAAATTCTCTAATCAGGTAAAGTCGAATGGGTTTGTAATTGCAAACGGAGATGATGAAAATGTGAAAAGCGCTCTCAAAAATTCAAACTCTAAAATATATTATTGTGGATTTGACGAAACAAATGATTTTGTATGTAAAAATGTAAAATCTGATGATGAAGGTTATCCAAATTTTGATTTATTTTTTAAAAATGAACTTATTGAGAATTTTTCACTTAAAGTATACGGAAAACACAACATATATAATGCAATCTGCTCAATAGCAGCCGCATATCTATGTAAAATAAATAGCTCTGTTATAAAAAGTGCATTGTTGGAATTTACAGGCGTTGGAAGAAGATTTGAGTATATAGGTGAAAAAAATGGCATAAAAGTATATGACGATTACGCACACCATCCAACAGAGATAAAAGCAACTTTAAATGCTGCAAAATCAATCAAAAAAAATAGGCTCATTTCAATATTTCAGCCACATACCTACAGCAGAACAAAGTCATTATTTAAAGATTTCAACACTTGTTTTGATGATACCGACATAATAATATTTGCAGATATATATCCGGCAAGAGAACCGTTTGATCCTACTATAAGCTCCAAAATGCTGTGTGAAGAAGTAAAAAATAGAGGAATTGAAGCCTATCACTTTGACAGTTTTGAAAAAATAACAGATTTTTTACAAAAAACAGCAAAAGAGAATGATATAATTTTTACCATAGGAGCAGGAGATGTATATAAAATAGGTAAATTGTATTTAAATTAAATAACAATGCTGTATTTTATTTTTCAAGCATTAGACTTGTTCGATAACGCTACAAAAAAACAATAAAAAATATTATAATTTAGTTAATTAAGAAAAATTGCTTTATTTATTCAATTATAGATATTTACAACTAAATACTATGAATAATCGAACAAGTCTACTATAAATGCGTTGCTAATCCTACTTTAAAACTCACTTTATCTTTGATATATATAAAATAATTATTTTTAAAATTATGAATGTAGTGTTATAAATTGGGTATACTTTCATATGAATAATAATATCAGTTATTAAAAATATTTATTTTTATCTGTTTTTTATTCACTTAATATTAAGAATTGTATCTGTAATGATTGTTAATATACTTTATTCTACATCTTTAATTTTATACAAACATTTTTTAACAAGTATACAAGTATAATAGTATGTTAGTATGAGTTTAATTAAGATGTATTTAGTATACTTTTATAAAATTAATTATTAAGATATCAATTCTATATATGTAAACAACATTATAATTTATTTTATAATACATTATAGGAAGGAGTATATCTCAATGGAAAAAAGAGGTTTTGACAAATTGGATCATGCAAAGTTGGACAAGTTAATCACAATAAAGGTCAGCTATCTTAAAGGTGAAATATCAAAAGAAGAGGCAAGAAAACAAATAATGGCTAATTATAAGTCCATAACTGCGGATGAGTTTGCATACACTGAGCAAAAAATCAAAGATTTAGGCTTTTCTGATGAAACTGTTCACGAGCATATGGATGAATTATTGAATTTATTGGAAGGTATATTGGAAAAATCAAGTCTGTCATTACCTATAGGTCATCCTTTACAGACATATATAAACGAAAATACTGCGATAAAAAATCTCTTATCCGAGATGAAAGAATTTGAAAACAATCCATTTGATAAAGATAAATGGACTGAGTTTTATAATAAATTATATCAATTTAATATACATCTCTCAAGAAAACAAAATCAGTTATTTTCAAAATTGGAAGAAAAAGGCTTTGATAGACCTTCAAAAATAATGTGGACTTTTGATAATAACGTTAAAAAACTTATAAGCACAGCCAAAACTCTTTTAGAAGAAGATAAATATGATGAATTTTTAAAATTACAAACTGAAGTGCGTGAAAGCATATTGGATTTGATAGATAAAGAAGAATCTATACTATATCCTACTTCCTTCAAACTTATAAGCGAAGAAGAATTTATAAAGATGAGAAAGGGTGATGATGAAATAGGTTATTGTCTTATAGAAAATCCCCCTCTTTTTGGAGATACACTTGAAAATAAGAAAGTTCCAAATGAGTTTATGTCAGAGCTTACTCAATTATTAGAAAAATATTCAGTATCAAACGGTCAAAATGAAATACTTGATGTAAAACAGGGAAAATTGACTTTAGAACAAATCAATTTAATATTTCAACATTTATCTGTAGATTTGTCATATGTTGATGAAAATGAATTAGTGCGTTTTTATTCAGATACAAAACATAGAGTTTTTCCAAGAAGTCCCGGAGTAATCGGAAGAAATGTTATGAATTGCCATCCGAGAGAAAGCGTGGATACTGTCAAGAGAATAATCGAAGCATTTAGAAACGGTGAACAGGATATGGCTGAATTTTGGTTGCAAATGAACGGAAAATTCATATACATCACATATACAGCCGTAAGAGATGCAAACGGAAAATTCAAAGGTGTCCTCGAAATGATGCAAGATGCTACTCATATACGTTCACTTGAAGGCAATAAAAAACTGCTGTCTTGGGACGATGAGCATAAACAGGAAGATAAAGATACATCTCCAAAGAATTCTAACAATCCAAACCCATATGGCATTACAAAAGATAGCGTAATAGCAGATATAATAAACAAATACCCATATATAAGAGAATTTATGCCAACACTATCTCCAAAATACAGCAAAATTTTAAATCCGATAGCTTTTAATACCATAGGAAAAGTAGCAAATCTTGAAATGATAGCTCAACGTGGAAATATAAATATAGATGTTTTAATCTCAAAAATATGTGATGAAATAAAAAAACATTAAGATAATAGATCAGTAATAAATTAACACGTCTTTTTAACAAATGTCAACATCATATATATCATAAAAATACAAAAGTGTATATGAAAATTTTAAAACTTATATACACTTTTGTAATAAAACTGAAAACTGTTCAATGCTGTTATCAAATCCTGTAATAAAATAACTATTTATATTGTATTAATCTTGCAAATGAAATAAAGACTTTAAACTAATAAGCATTTTATTTCAACTATTTTTGCATAAGCTCTCTTATTTTTTTGAAATGTCTTTCCATAAATACAAGTGCCACTGACGGATCTCTATCTTTTATTGCATCTGTTATAGGAATGTGATAACTTATTATATCTTCATTATTTTCCCCCTTTGAATATATCAAATCATTTGTACTTTTAATACAATTATCGAAAAAACTTCTCATAGCTTTAAAAATCTCTAAAATAAGAGTATTATGTGTCATATTCGCTATTTGTTCATGAAAAAGCAAATCTACACGTTCCAATTCTTTAGATGTATTAACAATTTTCATCTTTTCAAGTATTTTTTCGAGTTTCCTTATCTCCGCATCGGTTGCATTAGTTGCCGCCAATTTCACCGCCGCATATTCAAACATTTCTCTGAACTGCACAACCTCTTCATTAGAAATATCATTTGTATTGTATATTATATCAAAAGAATTCAATATTATTTTTTCAGTATTATTCCTGACATATGTTCCGCTCCCTTGTAATGTTTCAACAAGTCCCAGATTTTCAAGACTTCTTATCGCCTCCCTTATCGAAGGTCTCCCAACATTATATCTTTGAGCAAGCTCCCTCTCTGTAGGAAGTTTATCCCCTATTTTTATACTGCCCGAAAATATTTTTTGCTTTATTTTATCAGCTACACGAAGATATTGCGGTCTGCTATCTATGCTTATACTGTTTTTCGGATGTGAAATTATCCGTCTGCTCATATAGTCACTATCCTCCCATAAAAGTTTTTATCAATATATACTCATATTGTATAAAATTCTTGCTTACTTATTCTAACTATTTATTAGTTATACCACAATTTTTAAAAAATATCTCTAAATAAAATACAATTTTAAAATTATTTTTGATAATTATTTAATAAACATAAATTCTATTACACTATTGAAAATTTGCTGTGAATAAATAATGAAAAAATAAACAGAATACTAAAAAGCATAAAATTAATCATTGACAAATTTTAAAAAATCTGCTAAAGTTTACTTGTAAATTGGTAGGACAAATATAATATGTTTCGGTAATACCTTTTTATAAAAGCGTTTATGTATATTACTTATTTTTCAGTATTAATTCAGTATAGAATTATTTTATTAAATTAATATGTTAAAAATAAAATAATTAAAAGCATTTAAAAAAGTATTTTTCATCATAATTATTAATGTTGAAATTACAATAATTAATATACTTTTTTTATTTTATTCTTTAGAAAACGATAACATAACGGGTAATACAAATATAATTGCTATTTAATTATATTTTAAGCTTTTATACATATTTTAATAAAGTTTTTTATCTTTGGTCGTTCATGTTATTGTTACTTTATTTTATAAATTTTTATTTTTTTAAGGAGGTATTATGAAAATAGTTGTTTGTATGAAACAAGTACCTGATACAACTGAAGTGAGATTAGACCCTAAAACCAACACGCTTATAAGGGAGGGAGTTCCAAGTATTATAAATCCTGATGATAAAGCTGGATTAGAAATAGCTTTGAAACTGAAAGACGAATTGGATGCTGAAGTTACAGTATTGTCTATGGGACCTCCTCAAGCAGAGTCTGCATTGAGAGAAGCTCTCGCTATGGGAGCAGATGAAGCCGTATTATTAACAGACAGAGCATTCGGTGGTGCGGATACATGGGCTACATCTTCTACAATATCGGCAGCATTAAAGTGTTTAGATTATGATTTAATAATAACAGGCAGACAGGCAATAGACGGAGATACTGCACAAGTAGGTCCTCAAATAGCGGAACATTTGGGCATCCCTCAAATAACTTATGCACAAGAAGTAAAATTTGAAAATAACAAATTATCGGTAAAAAGACAATTTGAGGACAGATATCATATCATAGAAGTAAATATGCCTTGCGTGATCACAGCTCTGTCAGAATCTACAAAGCCTAGATATATGACAATAAGCGGTATATTTGATGCTTATCAAAAAGAAATAAAAATTTGGAATTTGGAAACTATAAAAGACAAAATAGATATTGCAAATATAGGTCTAAAAGGTTCACCTACAAAAGTAAAGAAATCTTATCCTAAACAAGGAAAAGCCGCAGGAGTTTTATTAAAGGATTTAACTGCTGATGAGGCGGCTCAAGCTATAGTTTCAAAACTTAAAGAAAAATATATTATATAAGAAAGGACTGATAAAATGAGCAAAGACGTATTTGTATTTATTGAGCAAAGAGACTCCGAATTACAAAAAGTAGGTATAGAGTTGCTTGGAGAAGCAAGAAAATTAGCTGATTCATTAAACCAGGATGTAGTTGCAATGTTGTTAGGATACAATATAAAATCAAAAGCTGAAATGCTTATACATCACGGAGCGAATAAGGTAATCGTAGTAGATGATGAAATATTAAATGAATATGTAACAGAACCATATGCGAAAGCTGTTTGTGCAATAATAAAAAAATATGATCCTGAAATAGTTTTGTATGGAGCAAGTTCAATCGGAAGAGATTTAGCACCGAGATTGGCATCAAGAATTCATACAGGACTTACAGCCGATTGTACAGCACTTGAAATAGATGAAGAAAGCAAAAATCTGCTTATGACAAGACCGGCTTTCGGCGGAAATCTGATGGCAACCATCTTATGTGAAAATCACAGACCTCAAATGGCTACTGTCAGACCCGGAGTTATGCAGGCATTAAAAAATAATCCCGACTTAAAGGGAGAAATAGTTGAAGAAAAAATACCTTTTGATAAATCTGATATGAACGTCGTTATAAAAGAAGTTGTAAAAGTAGAAAGCAAGAAAAAAGATATAACAGAGGCGGATGTGCTTGTATCAGGCGGTAGAGGAATCGGAGCACCGGACGCATTTAATATGTTGGGTGAATTAGCCGATTTATTAGGTGCAGAAGTATCAGCATCAAGAGCAACTGTTGACGCAGGTTGGATAGAAAAAGACAGACAAGTAGGACAAACAGGTAAAACAGTAAGACCTGACGTTTATTTTGCACTTGGAATAAGCGGAGCTATACAACATATAGCAGGTATGGAAGAATCAGAACTTATAATAGCTATCAACAAGAACGAAGAAGCAGGAATATTCGGCGTATCAGATTTAGGTATTGTAGGAGATGTTCATGCCATAGTTCCTAAACTTATAGAGCTTATAAAAAAAGAGAAAAAAGCAAAGAGTGAATTATAAAAAACAATATTTAACAACATTAAAATTATTTTTATAAAACAGATTTGTTTTGAAAGGAGAATAAAAATGAGCGAAAAACAAAATATGCTTGAAGGATTAAGAGTAATAGAATTTGCAAATTTCGTAGCCGGTCCATGCTGCGGACGTCTTTTGGCTGACTGGGGTGCAGACGTAATAAAAATAGAACCTTCATTTGGAGATACTATGAGAGTTGTAGGTATGCAATGGTGTTCACCTATAGATGAAGATGAAAACCCACTTTTTGAAAATGAAAATGCCGGAAAAAAAGGTATGGTTATAGATGCAAATACTCCTGAAGGTCAAAAAATAATATATGATTTGGTAAAAGGTGCAGACGTATTTTTGACTAACACAAGACAAAAGGCATTGGTAAAATCAAAACTTGATTATGCCACATTAAAAGAAATCAACCCTAAGATAGTATACGGACACTTGTTAGGTTATGGAGAAAAAGGTCCTGCAAAAGATACTCCTGCATTTGACTATACTGCATATTTTGCAAGAGGCGGTGTAGCACTCGGACTTATGGAAAAAGGAACATCCCCTTGTAACACAGCCGCTGCATTTGGTGATCACTATGCAGGTATGAGTTTGGCTGCAGGTATATTGGCTGCAATACATAGAAGAGACAAAATAGGTAAAGGTGAAAAAGTAAATGTAGCATTATTCCATACAGCGGTTTTCGGTATGGGATTGCCTGTAGTAAGCTCTCAATACGGATATGAAATGCCTATAACAAGACGTAGACCGCCAAATCCTATAAACACTACATTTAAAACTCAAGATGGAGAATGGATACAAGTAGCATTCTTCCAATATGAAAAATGGTTCCCTAACTTCTGCAACATAGTTATAGAAAGACCTGATTTAATAGGCGGAAAATTCTCTACTTTAAAAGGCGGAGTGGCAAACTTGGACGAATTCATTCCTATTCTTGAAGACATATTCATTCAAAAACCTTCTCAAGAATGGATAAAAAGACTGTCAGAAGCCGGTATTCCTTTCGAAAAATTGCAAACACCGGGAGAAGTATTAAATGATGAACAATGCTGGGCTAATGATTATCTTTTCAAACACACATATGAAAATGGACATGAAGGTGTACTTTACAACACACCTGTTCTATTTGAAGAAAACGGAATAAAAGAATTTGTAAGAGCTCCAAAATTAGGAGAACATACAGATGAAACTTTAAAACAAATAGGATATACAAAAGAACAAATAGACGAGCTTAAAGCTAAAAAAGTAATATTACAAAAATAATAAGGATTTTTATTACCAAGATAGAATTTTTTTCAAACTATCTTGGTAATACCAAAATCGTTAATTATTTATTTAATCTTTTATTAATAAAAATATAAATAAATTCATATCAATGAGGTGATTTGAAATGGCAGAAGCTACTGAGAAAAAAAGCGCAACGAAGATAATAAACGGACTATTGGCTCAATCATATAAAGAAGCTTGGGAGGCTAAAGAAAAAGGCATACCTGTTGGTTGGTCAACATCAGTATTTCCACAGGAATTGGTTGAATGTTTCGGCTTACCGCTATGTTATCCGGAGAATCAAGCTGCCGGACTTGCCGCAAAAAGAGAATCTCTAAGATTGCAAGAATCAGCAGAATCTCTCGGATACTCAATAGATCTTTGTGCATATGCAAGAACAAACTTCGGATTTTTGGAAGAAGGTGGTAATACTGAGGTTTTAAGAATGCCGAAACCTGATTTTGTATGTTGCTGTAATAATATATGCAACATGGTTGTAAAATGGTACGAAAATTTAGCAAAAGAATTGAACATCCCTTTAATAATGATAGACGTTCCGTACAATGATGAATATGAAATATCTCCAAGAAGAATAAAATATTTCAGAAAACAATTTGAATACGGAATTAAACAATTAGAAGAAATATCCGGCAAAAAATTTGACCCTAAAAAATTATCGGAAGTAATGGAAATATCAGCTGAAAACGGAAAATTATGGAAAGAATCTATGCAGCTTTCAAAAGATAATTATCCTTCTCCTATGAACGGCTTCGACCTATTCACTTATATGGCGATTATAGTTTGCTATAGAGGAAAAAAAGAAACAACAGACGCTTTCAAATATTTGATAGAAGAATTGAAAGAAAATGCTAAAGAAGGTAAATCAAGTTTCAGAGGTGAAGAAAAATACAGAATAATGATGGAAGGTATACCTTGTTGGCCATACATAGGATACAAAATGAAAACTTTAGCAAAATACGGAATAAATATGACAGGTAGTGTTTATCCTTACGCATGGGCACTTGAATATGAAAAAGATGACCTTGACGGATTGGCAAAAGCGTACAGCTCAATGTTTAACAGCGTAAACATAGAAAAAATGTCAGAATATAGAAATCAAGCATTAGATGACGGTAACTGCGTCGGAGTACTATATCATATGAATAGAAGTTGCAAACTTATGAGTTTCGTTCAATATGAAATGGCAAGACAAGTAGCAAAGCACAGCCATTTACCATATTCAAGCTTTGACGGAGATCAGGCGGATCCGAGAGGTTTCTCCGAAGCACAGTTTGAGACGAGAGTTCAAGGACTTGTAGAAATTATGGATCAACATAAGGAGGCGAAATAAAATGCTTAAACAACTTTTAGAGAAATGTGAAGATATAGCTTTAAATCCTAAAAAATATGTTTGTGACTATATTGAAAAAAGCGGCAAAAAAGCAATAGGTATGATTCCTGTTTTTGGACCTGAAGAATTGGTTGATGCTGCAGGTATGTTTCCTGTAGGTCTTTGGGGCGGATACAATGTTAAACTTGACCTTTCAAAACAATATTTTCCTGCGTTTTGCGCATCTATAGTTCATGCAATTATAGAATTAGGTTTAAACGGTACTTATAATATGTTAAGCGGTGTCGTAATGCCGGGAATGAGCGATACACTTATATCTCTAAGTCAAAACTGGAGATCAGGCGTAAAAAATATACCTTCAATATTCATAGTATATCCTCAAAACAGAAAATTGGACTGTGGGGTTGAATATTTAGTAGAAGAATTGGAATTTGTAAAAGATAAGTTGGAAGCTATATGTGGACACGAAATTAAAGACGAAGAAATACAAGAAAGCATAAAACTGTATAATGAGCATAGAGCACTTATGAGAGAGTTTTCAATGTTAGCATCATCTCATCCTAATACAATAAAGAACAGAGACAGAAGTTTTGTATTCAAGAGTGCATATTTCATTCCTAAAAAAGATCATACTGAAATGGTAAAGCAAATAAATGAGGAATTAAAAAAATTACCTGAAGAAAAATATGACGGTAAAAAAATAGTTGTTGCAGGACTTATATTCGATGATCTTAATATACTTGACATATTAGAGCAAAACAAGATAAGAATAGTTGGAGATTATTTGGCACATGAATCTGTACAATATAATACAGATGTTCCTGAAGTTGGAAAAAACGCTTTGGAAAGATTGGCTAACCAATGGAAAAACATAGAAGGATTTTCAGCAGCTTATGAACCTAACAAATTAGTAGGAGAATTATCAATAGAATTGATGAAAAAGACAAAAGCTGACGGAGCTATGTTTGCACAAACGAAGTTTTCAGATTTAGACGAATATGATATGCCTCTTTTTGTAAAAGATATGAGAGATGCTCATCTTCCTGTTCTTGCAATAGAAGTGGATCAACAAGATGCAAACAGTGAACAAATAAGAACAAAAATCCAAACTTTCGCTGAAATGCTGTAAATATTACAATCAATTTTTTTGATAAATTTTTATTGCAAAACGAATCACAATCGTTTCAAACAATAAATATAGGAGGGAAATAATGAAATTTACAAAAGAACAAGAGTTGTTAAGACAAAATGTAAGAGAATTTGTAAAAAATGAATTAGCAACTTATCCTGACCATGTAGATGAAACCGGCGAAATACCTAAAGATGTTATGGATAAATTGGCAAAATATCAATTTATAGGACCTATAATACCCAGAAAATACGGTGGTGCAGGTGCAGACTATGTGTCATATGCAATAATAATGGAAGAAATAGCAAGAAGATGTGCATCCACAAGCACATATATAACTGCCGGAGCTTCACTGGCAGCATTACCTTTACTTAATTTCGGAACTGAAGAACAAAAAATGAAATACCTAAAACCTCTTGCACTTGGAGAAAAAATAGGTTGTTTCGGACTTACAGAACCCGGTGCAGGTTCAGATGCCGGAGCTACAGCTACAACTGCCAAATTGGAAGGAGATTATTATATATTAAACGGCAGAAAATGTTTCATAACAAATGCTCCTATGGCAGATTTTGCAATAATATCAGCTGTTACAGACAAAACAAAAGGTGCAAAAGGTATATCAACTTTCATAGTAGAATCAAGTTATGAAGGCTGGTCTGTAGGAGCACATGAAAATAAAATGGGTATAAGAGGAACTCAAACATCAGATATAGTTTTAGACAATGTAAAAGTGCCTAAAGAAAACTTATTGGGTGGAGAAGGAAACGGATTTAAAATAATGCTCAACACACTTGACTCCGGAAGAATAGGTGTTGCGGCTCAAGCTCTTGGAATTGCACAAGGTGCATTGGATGAAGCTACAAAATATGTAAAAGAAAGAGTACAATTCGGAAGAACTCTTTCCAAATTCCAAAACACTCAATTCACATTAGCACAAATGGCAACAAAAGTTCAAGCTGCAAGACTGCTTGTATACGATGCAGCAAAGACTAAAGACTTGGGAGAAAAACCCGGCTTACAATCTTCGATGGCAAAATACTATGCTGCAGAAGTTGCAAATGAAGTAGCATATGCAGCTTTACAATTACATGGCGGATATGGTTACATCAAAGATTACCCTATTGAAAGAATATACAGAGATGCCAGAATAACATCCATATATGAAGGAACTTCTCAAGTTCAACAAATGGTAATCGCAGGTTATGTTCTAAAATAACAGATTTTAACTATAGTAAATCAGCTTTAAAAAATATTTTTAAGCTGATTTACTATACACCAAAAATATTTTAAATAAATCATATTTAGATTTTTGCTAATTTAATATGTTAAAATTTAAATTATATCAGAATTTAAATTATTTATAAACATTTGTATATGTAGGTGATTTATTATGAGCAAGATATATACACTTGGTGTTGATATAGGCTCTACAGCATCTAAGTGTATTATGTTGGAAGACGGAAAAAACATAATTGCATCTTCCAAAGTAGATGTAGGAGCCGGCACATCAGGACCGATAAGAGCAATAAATGAAATCTTGGAAAAAACCGATATGAAAAGAGAAGATATAAGCTATATAATGGCTACAGGTTATGGTAGAAACTCTCTTGAAGAAGCCGATTCTCAAATGTCCGAGCTGTCATGCCATGCAAAAGGTGCATATTTTCTGTTTCCAAATGTAAGAACTATAATAGATATAGGCGGACAAGATTCAAAAGCTTTAAAAATAGATGAAAACGGTATGTTGGAAAATTTTGTTATGAATGACAAATGTGCTGCCGGAACAGGAAGATTCTTGGATGTAATTGCTAATGTATTGGAAGTCGATATAGAAGATCTGGAAAAATTGGATGAACAGTCTACTCAAGATGTTCCTATAAGTTCCACTTGTACAGTTTTTGCAGAGTCTGAGGTTATATCTCAACTGTCGAGAGGTACAAAGATACAAGATATAGTAAAGGGAATACATACCGCAATAGCAAGTCGCGTAGGTGCTCTTGCTAAAAGAGTCGGTATGAAAGATGATGTTGTTATGACCGGAGGTGTAGCATTAAATAAAGGAATGGTAAGAGCACTGGAAAAAAATACAGGTTTTAAATTGCATACAAGCGAATATTGTCAGTTGAACGGTGCATTAGGTGCCGCATTATTTGCATATCAAAAAGCAAACAAGTAATCATTTTTTATTAAAAATAAAATTTAGAAAGGTTGTGTATTTATGAATAATGAAAATACTAATGTTGTTCCACTAAGTACAGTTTTTGGAGTTGCGTCTGTATGGTTCGGCGCACACGTCGGTGGAGGTTTTGCAACAGGAAATCAAACAAGAACGTTTTTCGTAAAATTCGGTTATCCGTCCATATTCTTACCGTTTATAATAGTCGCATTGATAGGATTCGTATTTTATGAAGGTATATTATTTGCAAGAAATAACAATGAATACAACTATCACAACTGGATAGAAAAGCTTTGTGCACCTTACGGTAAAATAATGGGATACATATTCGATATAGCATATTTGCTACTTACAATAGTTGCAGTAGGTGCATCAATAGCAGGAAGTGCCGCACTTTTGGAAAATTTATTTAATTTACAATATATAATAGGTGTGGCTATAACAGGTGTAATATTCTTTGTACTTACTATCTTCGGCGCCGATCTTGTAAGAAAAGCGTCAACAGCTATCACTTTATTGATACTTATATTCCTTACTATAGTTACAGTATCAGGATTAAAAGCAAATATAGGTAATCTTAATATAATAATGGAAACAAAAGAAACTGCCGCTCCTATGAGTACAGTTTTATATAACGGTCTTAAATATGCAGGTTTCCAATCTTTGGTATTAGCTATAATGCTCGGTGCGTCAAAACCTCTTACTACCAAAAAATCTGTAAAACAATTTGCAATACTCGGTGTTATATTGAACGGTGTAATGATAACTATGTCATGTTTAATGATGTTAGCACACTTATCACTTATAAAAGACGAAACATTACCTATACTTACAATAATTAAGCAATTAAACAGTACACCTCTTCTATACGCTTATTCCATAACATTGTTCCTGGCATTTGTATCTACAGGAGTTGGCTGTATATTCGGTATAGTTGCAAGATATGAGAATTCATTTGAACAAATAGGTGATATAACAAAGAGAAGAATGTTAATATCATTAATTTCTATGATAATCTCCATGTTCATATCATTAGTCGGACTTAACACATTGGTTGTAAAAGGCTACGGATATCTCGGAATACTTTCTATATTCTTCTTGATAATACCTACAATAGTTTTAGGTATAATTAAAAACAGAAAATATTAAAACTTCCGTCTTACAGAAATAAGTGTACTATACTAATTAAATTATCTTAAGTATAAATTAAATCTGTAAAATGTAGCTTAACTATTGTTAGTGATATTAACTCAAGTCCTTAATAATATTTATATAATATTTTATTTATAATCAAAAAATAAGACACTTTTAAAGGTTAGCTTATTTTTGTATTATATTATTATCAGTTCTATAATATCTGTTGTAGACACTCTAACAGATATTTTTATTTAAAATACCATATATTAGTCCATATACTAACTTCTGATAAAGACGGATGTGCAACCATTGTCTTATTCGTAAGCTCTATAGTATTAGGATTAAGATTACATTTATAATTTTCTTTCTTAATCTTTTTGTAAGCTGTGAACCTATCTCTTCATTTATAGGTTGTATTGTCTTTTCTCCCGCATTCATAAGCTCTACA
>NZ_JH414563.1 GCF_000238115.1 Peptoanaerobacter stomatis
TATGCAGCTTTTGCAATCACGCTATGCCCCTTTGACCTTGTAACGATATCTACATGGGTATGCAAACTTTTGATTTCCATTGTCTTTTTCTCCTTTATCTGTTTTTAGTTTTGGAATTTTACTATCCTAATGTTCAGGTGGTATCTTCGCTCCCTTTTTCAAAGGGCGCAAAGATACACCGTTTGACTACGGTGCTTTGCGTTCCTGCGGAAAGCTATTAGCTCCGCTAAGGAAACAAAAACGCTAAAGCATTTTTATTTGTTCAAGGGGGCTACTCCCCCTTAGACCCCTGTGAACTTTGCTTTTTGTAGATTTTCAAATCCACAAAAAAAGCAAAGTGTTAAAATGTTTCTCACTTTGCTCCATCTCAATCTCTAATACATTTCTGTTTTTCTTATTCTTCATCAGTCGGTTCTTCAAAATCATCATTTCCGTTTTCTTCTCCAAGATTTGAATTTTCTTCTAAGGAGATTTCTTTTTCTCTTAAATGAATTTCTGTAAGTTCTTTTAACTTTTCTCTATTTCGATTATCGGAAAGTACATAATCTAAAAAGGCATAGATTAAATCATTATCTGTATTTTCTTCTACTCCGGTTATCTGTTTTTCAAATTTCTCAAACACGCCTCCTTTTTCTACTTTTCGTTTCGTGTCCGCCTTTCTTTTTAGCTGTGATTTCTTTTGTCTTAGTTGCTTGATTTTGTTTTCCGCCTGTTCTTTTTTCTTAGTTTCTTTTTCCAACTGGCTCATTACATTTTCTAACTCTTTCATTTTTCATTCCTCCATTTCAATATTGTTGCGTTCCAAATAAAGAAAGGCTAAGCACCTTTTTTTAGATACTTAACCTTTCCCATCTCTTTAGAATTTATCTTCTAAAAGTTTTCTTAGTTTTTCTAAAATCTTGTCCCTCCTTTTTCCGATTGCTTGATAGCTTACTTTTTCTTTTTTACCAATCGACCTTAGACTTTCTTCTTTGTAGAAAATGGCTTCTATCAGCTCTCTTTCTTTTTTTGTGAGTGTAGCTAATGCCTTGTTTAATTCTTCAATCTGCATTTTGACCTCTACAATTTTTTCTAAGTCTACTCTTTCATCTATGATATTGTCTACAAAGTGTCCGTCATAATCCAGTGCTGAAAACGGTATTACATTGTTTTTCCAATCTTTCTTGATAAGGTATTTTTCATGCTCGGTTATCTTCCAATAGGCTTTGTAGACTTCCTCACTGACCTTAACTGCTTTCCCTTTGACATAAAGGTAGTAATCCTTTTTATCCATTGTGCTATCCTCCTTTTTCTGCTCTCTGTTTTTGCTTTTTGAGAATAAAAAAAGGAGGACTTCTACACTTTGGCGTAAAATGTCCTCTGAATACATAAATAAAAAAAATATCTATCGTATAAGATATATTTAATTGTTGTTTATCATCACTTAGAATGTTTTGAAATTATTTCTACTTTTCTAATCATATTTTTTCCTCAATAATCAAACAGTTAAATCAGATACTTCATCAATAAACACAAATGCAGTAAAATCTTTTTCTTTGTATGAAGCTACAATTTTTTTTGAAATGACCGAAAAATATTCTGAAATGCTTTTCTCATTTAGAATTTCAGTAATTTCACCCACTTGATAATCATCATCTCCTAAAAGTAAACACTTATCTGCAAAAAGAATTGCATAATTAGGATAATGTGTATTTATAATGCAAGATATTTTATATTCGCTTACATATTCTTTAATAATTTTCATAAGTCGTAATTGATTGCGAAAATCTAAATGTGATTCAGGTTCATCTAAAATTAAAAGTTTAGGAGAATTTACTAAAGCTCTTGCTATAAAAACGAGTTGTAATTGTCCTCCACTAAGTTCGTTACATGGTTTATCTCTTAATTCACTTATTCCCATACGAACAAGTACTTTTTCTACTTCTTCATAATCTTGAGTTTTTGGATTAGCGAAATAAGAATTATGTCCTATTTTCCCAAATAAAACCATTTCAAATACTGTATATGAAAAGGATGTTTTATGTGCTTGTGGAACATACCCCACTTGATTCAAAGATTTAAAATCTATTATTTTACCATTTATCGCAGAATACCCGTCCGTCCATTGAAGCAATCCAATGATACATTTTAGCAATGTAGTTTTTCCAATACCATTTTTCCCCATAACTGCCATAATTTCTCCCTCTCCAAGTTCAAAATTAATATGGTCAAAAATAAATTTTTCTTTGCTATAATAAAAACTTCCATCTTTGATTTCTAAAATAATATTACTCACCTCCACAAGACCTTCTGTATATTATTGCGAAGAAGGGAGCTCCTATAAGTGCTGTCAAAATACCAATTGGGATTTCAGAAGTTACAATGTTTCTTGCAATGGTATCAACCACAATCATAAAAGTTGCTCCTACTAAACAGGAAACAAGAAGTAACTTATCATGATTATTTCCTATAATTTTTCTACAAATATGAGGGATTACTAGTCCTACCCAACCAACAATGCCTGATACCGCTACACAAGCCGCTGTTATTAGGGTAGAGAATAAAATGATTAACCAACGAGTTTGTTTCGGATTTACCCCCAATGTATAAGCATCTTCATCGCCTAAAGAAAGCAAGTTGAGTTTCCATCTGAACATAAGCAAACCCAATAACCCTATAAATATAGGTAATGCAGAAATTAGTATTTCTCTATACGTTGTATTAGAAAAACTTCCCATTAACCAAAAAGTTATTGTTGGTAACTTGTCTTTAGTATCTGCAACATATTTCACCAATGAAGTTAAGGCATTAAAAATTGATGAAACAATAATTCCAGATAAAACCAAAGTCATATTATCACTTTTCTTTTTAGAACCAGATAAAAAAAACACTAAAATAATACTTAAAATTCCAAACAAGAATGGAAGCACTGTAATGACAACTATATTATTGTCAAAAAACAAAATTCCTAATGCCGCTCCGAGCCCAGCACCTGAACATACTCCTAGGATATCCGGACTTACAAGAGAGTTTTGAAAAGTTCCTTGCAAGGAAGAGCCGGAAATAGATAATCCAGCTCCAACAATTCCTGCAAGTATAACTCTTGGTAATCTTATGTTAATAATAATATGATCTACAACTTTTAGTTCTTCATTATAGCTATTGAATACTCTATTTTTTAATACAGTTAAGATATCTCCTAGTTGAATAGAGTATTTCCCCAACATCATTGAAAATATACAAACACACAACAGAAGTCCTATCAAACTTAAAATCACACTTTTCTCACTATGTTTTCCTGACTCCAACATAACTATTTATTCCCGCTTAAACCTAGTATTGCCTTAATATCTTGATCGGTCAATGAAATGCTATATACTCTCGTATAGTAGTCTTTAAATTCCTTAATAAAATCTTCATTAGTGAATTTCTCAGGGTATGCTTTCGATCCTAACCATAAAGGCATAAGTGGTGAATCCATACAAGGTGCTGCCCATGAATATGTTGTTTTTGGAATATCATAAATTTTCTTTTCTTGGAACGCCTTTATCATAGACCAATCTTGCCCCTCTATATTATTCTTCAAATATGCTCCAGCCGGTACTCCTTGAAAAACAAAAATCATATCTGGATTCCATGCCTGAATTTGTTCCATGTTTACTTCTGCTGTACCTTGAATTTCATTAGCAACATTAATTATTCCAGCTTTTTCGAAATAACTTTCAGCATAAGCATCAAAAGAACTTTTTCCTGCAACCATTAATTTTCCTTTAACATTTCTAAATATCCACAACGCCTTTACTTTTTCTGAATTTGATTGTGGTAGGATTTTTTTTGATAATTCCTCGGAATGTTGCCACTCATCAGACAGTAGACTTTTCTTTTCTATATCAAAAATTTCACACAATAGGTTATTCCATGCAATAGTTACATCTTTAGGGTCTGTTAATTTAGGAGAGAAAAAATTTATAATAGGGACACCTATGTTCTCAAGATTTTTCTTCTGCGCTTCTCCATAATATAAAATTATGTCAGGTTTAAGGGCTAAGAGCGATTCTTTATTAATAGAAAAATCTTCACCAACAAATTTAGTGTCAATATTTTTATATTTCGGAAACACTTTTTCCATAATACCATCATCAGATTGAATAAAGGCTTTCTCATTAAGTCCAACTATCATCTTTTGATCAGGTATTAACTTAATGACAACTGAGGTAATAGGAGGAGCGACAATTACCACTCTCTTTATATCTTTTGCTGGCGGAATCTTAACATCTGCTCCGCTTATATCCTGTATCACTCTTTCTTTAACTTCTTTATTGTTAACATCATTTTCAACAGATTGCTTACCGCAACCTGCAAAAACACATCCTAGTACTATAATTGCAAGCAAAATTATAATTTGTTTTTTCATTATCCTAACCTCCAATTTAAAAATGATTTTGAACTAATTGGTCTGCATAATTCAAAAATCTTAATATTGTGTTTAATTCTTCTTCTGAAAGATTTTTAATAAAATCAAATAAAGCCTTATCATGTTCATCATGATATTCTTCATGATATTTATAAGCTAGTTTCCCTTTTTGAGTTAAAAATAATTTTTGCCTTTTTTTATCCTCTGAATCCTGTTTTTTTTCAACTAAATTCCTTTTTTCTAGCTTCAATAAAGTTTTGTGAACTACTGCTCTAGTTATTCCAAAATTACGTGCGATTTCAGAACTGTATATTCCGGGATAATCGCCAATCATCTTTATAATATGAATTTCTCCTCTATAAAAAACCATATCATTACTTCCAAAATCTAAAATATTTGTCTTTCCATTAGAAATTTTCTCTGTAAGTTTAATAAATGAGTCTATAACTTCATTTTGTATAGATGTCAACTTCATATCTCACCATCCTTTCTACGTAATTCACCTGCAAACAATCCAACTTTTATTCGCTTTTCCAATGATAAATTCGCTTTTTGCATTGATTGCTCAATTTCAGATTTTTTTGGTGCTGGTTTCATCCCATTTATATATCCTTTAAGCCAATTTAATATATGCTCTTTATGATATTCTTCATTTTCAAAAAATGAACCAATTATCAATAAATATCCATTTAATACTAATGCATCAGATAGTTTGCAAATAAACTCCGTAATATCCATATTAACAAAATTGAAAATTCCTGAAGCAATAATTAAATCATAGCCATCACCTATAGCATCTACATTAAAATCACCTTCTAAAACAAAAATTTTGTCTTGCATATCATTTTTCTCAATTATCTTTTTACTTATGCAGGCAACCTCAGATGTTTCAAATACATAAGCTGTACTATTTGGAAAATTTCTAATAAACTCAATAGACAATACTCCACTACCACCTCCCAAATCTAAGACCTTATAATTTCTATATTTGTCAGAAAATAATTGTTTAATTTCCCTATTAAAGTCATCTACTCGACCGGTAACATACATTTCATCATGAACGATTTCAGCAAGTTCTGAAAAATCTAATTTATCATTTTGTCCTAACGAATTATCTTTTACCTTATCACCTATATTTGATATTGAACCCAACTTTTCTCTAAATAAAATTGCTTTTCCTATATACTTTGAGCTGTTTTTTGAAAGGTATAATTTGCTACATTTTGTATTGCAATATGTTAAATTATTTTTTTCTATATAACCGCACGATAATAATGCTGATAAAAAATATTTTGTATTTTCTTTGTCATAGTTTGTCGATTTTAGGAATTCTTCTAGTGTTGTTGGTTCATCTAAATAAGAAAAAATATCTAATTTAAGAGCTTCAAAAAGAAGTTCCGCTTCTCGATATTGCAAAATAGTTTTATAGTAAATATTTGGTTTTAACTCCATATTAAAACTCCTTATTCTTAAAAATTTTGTATACCTAGTATACTATAAATTTAATTGTATGTCAAGCATACAATTAAACCATTCTCTTTGTCTTATACCTATCCTTATATTCCCTCTGCTTCCATTCTATCCTTTACCTTTTTCATATACCTATAATTATACTCACGCTTCTTTTCTCTCTTTTTCCTTAGTTTTTCAAGTTCCTCAAGTTCTTCTTTTGTAGGCTCTTTTTTTGGCATTTCAAACTTACCAATAAAATTTAGGTATATTTCAATTTCCTGTGTCCTCTCACAATTTTTCCATTTCCCCTCGTGAACCACTATCTTATCTACAAATTCATTGATCATTTGAGTTGTAAGTTCACTAAAGTCAGTATATTTCTTTACAAGTGCAATAAACTTATCCGCTCTGATACTGTCTTCTTCAAAATCTCTTAATGTGTCTTTTGTTTGCTCTATTGATTTTTCTAATGCCGTTTGTTCTGTTTCAAAGTCTTTTAACATCATATCAAAATGCTTATTAGAGAGTTTTCCGCTTACATTATCTTCATATAGCTTTCGGATTAAACTATTTATTTCAGATATTCTTTTTTCTTCTTTTGCTAATCTTTTCTTTAATAGCTTTGAGGTTTTTTCCTGTTGCTCCTTTGATGCCCGATATACTTTTTTAATAAACTCTTCTTCATTCAATTTTACATATTCGCTTACTTCCCTTATGGTATCTAAAACTAATTTATTGATAACTTCACTTCGGATATAGTGTGATGAGCATTTTTCTTCAAAATTTCCCCTTGCCAAGTTATAGGTTGAGCAAATATATTCATCTTTTAGAGGACGCCTTTTATCTGTTTTTCTCCCTAACCAATCTCTCTTAAATCCTGCTTTTCCACGATGATTATACATTTTAGCTCCGCAATCTGCACAAAAAACAAGTCCGGTTAATGGATTTGCTATGCCTACGCTATCCGTTCTTCTAATTGTCTTTCTGAGTTTTTGAACTGTATTAAAGGTTTCTTCATCAATAATGGCTTCTTGTGTATTTTCAAAGATTACCCATTCGTCTTTGGACGTTTTCTTGCTTTTATGACTTTTATAGGACTCTTTGTAGGTGCGAAAGTTCACAGTATGTCCCATATACTCAGGTCTACTTAGAATATTGCTTATGGTTGTTCCTCTCCAAAGATATGGCTCTGTTGAGTTATAGTTAGATATATGGTTTCCCATTCCTCTTTGAGCAAGATAATACGATGGTCTTTCAACTTTTTCTTCTGTTAGAATCTTGGCTATTTGATACGGACCATTTCCCTCTAAACTCATCTGAAATATGCGTCTTACTACTTCAGCTGCTTCTTCATCAATAATCCATTTGCTTGGATTGTCTTTATCTTTACGATAGCCATATATAGCATGGTTTGATGTATGATGTCCTCCTTCCAATCCTCTTGACTTTAATACGCTCTTTATCTTTTTACTGGCATCTCTGATGTACCATTCATTCATAATATTTAGAAATGGTGCAAATTCGGCACTTTCTGTTTTATTGCTATCAACACTATTTGCGACAGCTATAAAGTGTACTCCCTTTTCTCTAAACATCACTTCGGTATAAAAGCCTACCTGAAGATAATCACGCCCGACACGACTCATATCCTTAACTATCACAGTATCTATGATGTTATTTTCTACTCCCTCAATGAGTTTCTTCCAAGCCGGTCTTTCAAATGAGCCTCCTGAATATCCGTCATCGGTAAAATGCAAGATATTGGTATAGCCATTTTTATTAGCATAATCTTCAAGCATTTTCTTTTGGTTTATAATCGAATTACTGTCCCCTACCATTTCATCATCACGAGAAAGTCTTTCGTAGAGGGCAGTTATCTTTTTGTTTGTAGCCATTGACTTTTCCCCCTTTTTATTTTTCTAATCTACACTTCATAGAATATAACCTCTGTAAAGTGTTTCGGAGGCTGAGTGTATTTTTCTTTAATCTCTTTATTTCCAATAGTAATAACATCTCCAATGCTTACATCAGGAAGCTCCAAGTCCTCATTCTTCTTAGATTTGTATTCTTTAAGGTATTTTGTAAAGCCCTCCTCTTTAATTACCTTTCCGGTACTTGTAAATTCAAAACCGTCAAATTCAGCTACAATTTTAGTAGTATTTTGGGTGAGTGGATAGCCTACACTTGCATGAAACTTATTGAAAATAAGTCGATATACTTTTGCTTCATTTTCAGGAAGTTTGGATATATCTTCACTGAGCGATGATACGGTCGGGATAATCGCATGATGATCCGTAACTTTTTTAGAGTTGAATACTACCTTGATACGCCCTGTATCAAAATCATTTTTTCCTAAGATATTGTTAACTGTGCTTGTAATCATATCTTCGGTTAAACATCTGCTGTCCGTTCTTGGATAAGTAATCAGCTTCTTTTCATACAGGCTTTGTGCATAGTCAAGTGTCTGTTTTGCACTATATCCGAAATACTTGTTGCACTCTCTTTGAAGTGTTGTCAAATCAAATGGCAAGTCAGGCTTAGTAACTTTTTCTTTCTGAATCACATCCGTAATTTCTATTCTGTTTTCGAGTAAATTTTTAAGCTGTTCTGCCACTTCCAAGCTGTCAATTCGTTCTGTCGAAAGAGTAAAGCCGTTAAGTTCAAGTTCTACCGTATAGTATTTTTCTTTCTTAAAGTTGGCTATTTCGTCATCTCTTTTAACAATCATGGAAAGGGTAGGTGTCTGAACTCTTCCAACACTGTAATTTTGCTTATACAGGCAGGAATAAAGCCTGCTGATATTCATTCCGACAAGCCAGTCTGCTACCATCCTTGCCTGTGCCGATTCAAAGAGATTGTCATAGTCTTTTCCGTCTTTTAGATTATCAAAGCCGTCTTTAATTGCAGAATCTTCCATTGATGAAATCCAAAGCCTTTTCATCTTCTTTTTGCAGTTTGCTTGAAGATATACAAGTCTGAAGATTGCTTCTCCCTCCCGTCCTGCATCACAGGCATTGATAACTGTATCAATCTCCTTATCATTCATCAGCTTTTTCAGGGTGTTAAACTGCTTTTTTGTCGCCTTTGCCACATCATACTGATATTCACTTGGAATAATCGGTAAATCCGCCATATTCCACTTGGTATACTTTTCATCATAAGAATCGGGATTTGCCATTTGAATTAAATGTCCCACGCACCAAGATACTTTATAGCCGTTTCCCTCATAGTATCCGTCCTTTTTATTCTTTGCCCCAATCACTTTGGTAATGGATAGTGCAACGCTCGGTTTTTCTGCTATCACTAACTTCATTTTTCGCTTTTCCTCCTTTTTCAATAAAGTAGGGCGAAAGATTTTACTCTCTCGCCCTGTGTTTTACAGCAAATAGTATCTTTTTTACTCCTAATCTTCTTCGCTGTCCTCTGTTTCATCTTCCATTTTCTGATTTTCAACTTCTTCATTTTCCATTTCTTCATTGACTTCCGCTTCCGAGAAAAAATCATCATCTTCCTCTAAGGCTTCCAGTTCCTTATCTTCTTTCTTCTTTGCTATCTTAAAATAATATCCTGCTCCCAATGCACCCAAAGTTACAAGAGCAAGCAGGATATATGTTCCGGTGCTGCTTTTTTCTTCCTTTTTTTCAGGCTTTACTTCTTCCGTTTTCTCTTGTTTTACAGGTTCTTCCTTGACTACTTCTTTCGGTTTTTCCTTTGCTTCAACCATATTGAGCAGATCATCTTCGGAAACTTCGGTAAGGAGCATTACATTTTCTCCCTGTTCATCGTGATTGATAATGAGGTGAAAGGTCTTACCGTTCTTCGTCTTAAAGGTAATAAACTGTCTGGCATCAGCGGAATATTTATCGGTTTCTTTATTGTCCTTATCGCTGTTATGATGAATCGGATAATCTTGGTTTGCATTATCCTTGTTTTCCGTAACGGAAGCCCTTGCTTTTGAGGGAGCGGAAGCCACTCCCTTATTTGTATTTGCCTTTTCACCATTTGAAGCTGCATTACTTTGCTTTAAGTTCTCCGGCTCTTTGGCATTTAACTTATTGGGATAGCGGACTTCTTTTTCTTCTTCCTTTTTAATAACTGTAATTTCCGGTTTTTTCGGTTCTTCTTTTAGTGTTTCCTGTGCTGCTTCTTTTTCATCAACCTGTGCATAGGCTACCGATGGGTAAGCTGCCATAATGACCATAACTGCAAGAAGCAAAACTGTCATTAGCCTTGTAAATACCTTATTTTTCATAACTGTTTTCATCTTTTTTCTCCTTTTTCGTTTCTGTTTGTTCCTTTTTAACCTTTGCCATTAAATCTGTAATTGTGATGTTGTTCTTCCTGCAAATGGCAACAATCTCCTCATTTTCAAGTTCTTCTTCACGAATCAATAAAGGCTCCAATTCTTCATCAATCAGAGCCTTCTTATCCCTTAACTTCTTTATCTTGTTTTTTACTGCTGTAAGTTCTTTTTTCACATTTTACCGTCCTTTCTTTATTTTACTCTGCCGAAGCCGTAGAAATGCTCTCTCCAGTAAGGTGTATTGATACTGACAAAGCGGATAGGATCACCGGCGTGTATCATCATACCGTTTCCTGCGTAAATGCCGACGTGAGATATTGGACTTCCACTGTTATAGGTGTTTTTGAAAAAGATTATATCTCCCGCCTTTGCTTCCGATGGAGATACAGGATTGCAGTAAGTTTTGTAAATTCCCCAAGCGGTCGTCCTTGGCATATTTTTTACTCCCGAATGGGTAAAGCTCCAACATACAAAGGACGAACAGTCGAAGTTATTCGGCCCGTTCGCCCCAAATACATATCTCTTTCCGATATGCTTTTCCGCTTCGTTAAACAATGCCTTCACCGTTACATCATCAAAGGCAATTCCCGGATTTGAAAAGTCGGGATTCTCTACAATCTCCGATAAATTTCCGTTTCCGCTTCCAAAGACAGTTTCCATATTTCCTTTAGATGCAAGCAGTGCTTCATAGTGAAGAACATTATCGGGATACTCTGCAAAGATTTCTCTTACAACACTGTCCATTTCTCTTTTCTTCAGCGTTACTATGAGCTTCTTATACTCATAGGCTTCTTCATGGCTTTCGGTATGCTCATTGCCATCTTCATCGGTATATGTTTCCGTAACTGTCCTGTATCTGATTTCAATTTCTTCCCGATAAGATAAATCATACATCTTTGTAAAAAGGTCATTGATGATGCTTTGAACTTCCTTTGAATCCTTAATTTCCCCACATCTTGAAGTGATGTAGGATAAAAGTTCATGGGTATTGTGTCCGATTTCTCCCTCTTTTTCTATGATGTATTCATCATAGCCGGGATAATTTTCTTCTACGGAACTGATTTCGTCTTGCAGCCCTTCCTCCAATCCTGAAAACTGCTGATTAACTTCCGTTAAGACATTTTGGTCGGAAAGATAGGTTGTAGTTAATACGCCGCTTGTAGAGTTCATCATTCCAGTCATAGATGTCCCTGCAAAGTTGGTAAAGAAAGTCAGTAAAATAATAAGACCTATGACAATCATCATAAGTCCCTTTGCTTTTCGTACGATCATTTCCTTTGAACTCTTTAAGGTGTTAATAACTCCTTCCTTAATCCTGTCCCTAAGCCTTGATTTATTCTGCTTTCTTATAGTATCTTTCATTTGCTTACGCTTTTGAAATCTCTTAAAGGTATCAGCTTTCTTGTACTCATCCGTTTTCTTTAATTCCTCTTTGGCTTCCCGAAACTCCAGCTTTGATTTACGCTTTCGTATCTTGTAATCTTTTTTGCTGAGATCATAGCTTTTCTTAGCCTTTTTCTTATTGGCATAATTTTTTATCCCATGAAGTAATTTTGAGTTTACATCTGCAATCTTTTCTCCTGTTTCCACGCCCTGATTTTCATCACTGCCATGGGAAAGATAATCCCTTACCGTTTCACTTCCTTTTGCAAGTCCTGATAGAGCAGACACCTTTGCGACCTTATTTTTCAGTGCCTTTTTTTGCTCTTTGGAAAGCCTGTTCTTTTTTTCTTTGTCATAGACAGTTTCTTTACCGGTATTTTTGCTTTCAGCCTTATCTTTAGCATTTTCTTCTTTTGAAGTATTATCCTTACTTCTTGTATAGAGCTTATCTGAATAGTTTTTCTTCTTATACTTTTCCTTTTGAGCCTTATGTTTTTTGGGAGAATTTCCTGTTATATCTTCCTTTATATGAAGATTATCTTCCACATCATAAGCTGATTCAAAATAATCGCTGTCCCTAAAATTATTGTCATACCTGTCAATGATCCCGTCATTATCAAGGTCTTTGCCTAAAGGATCGTAGATTCGTCCGTCTTTCACATCGGTATTATAGTCTGACTTTATTTCGGCATTTCCTTGACTGTTATTTATCTTAACAGATTTTCTATGCCTTGCATTTTTCTTGGAACTTCCCTGAGTAAGCTCATTCTTAGAAACTCTCTTGCTTATCTTTTCGTGTATCTTATGTTGAAACCTGTCTTTGTCATGGATAATCTTTCCTCTGTAATCATCACCATGTTTTAGCTTGCTGCTTTCATCAATACCGACACTTTCTTTCCCTAAAAGTCTTGCTTCCTCCTTTATTTTTTGTCTTTCGGCAAAATCTTTTTTCATCTTTTTACTCATAAGCCTACCTCACTTCTTCAGGTTTCGTTGTCATCTTCTTATATAAAATGGTGTCTTTTGGGAACTTGTCGATAAATGGAACTATGGTATTTCCAAAGAACAGCAGTCCCTCGCCCTCATTGGAGTTGGTAACATATTTAAGCTGAGGTTTTGAGATTTTAAGCTTTCTTGCAAGTATTTCTCTATCGCCGGATGCCTGATTAAGCATTAGTACAAAGTCCGTATTATCAAAGATATTTTCTATCTCCTTACTCATGAGTAGGTCTTTGACATTCTGCGTGATACCTGTCGGAATTCCTCCCCATTTTCTGAAACGCTTCCATATCTCTACTGAGTAGGAGGCGGTCTGCTCATCTTTTAAAAGCAGGTGGAACTCGTCTATATAGTATCTTGTTGCCTTATTTCCTCTGTTTAAAGATACCTTATTCCACACCTGATCCTGTATCACAAGCATGCCTATTTTCTTTAACTGACTTCCAAGCTCTTTAATGTCAAAACAAAGAAGTTTCTTATTCAAATCCACATTTGACCGATGGTTAAATACATTAAGAGAGCCTGTTACATAAATCTCCATCTCTGTTGCAAGTTTCTTACCGACCTTTTCTTCCTGATTTTTAAGCATATCGTATAAATCCTGAAGTATCGGCATATTTTCTTTTATAGGGTTGTCAAAATACTTCTCATAAATCTTAGGCAAGCACCTGTCTATTACCGACTTTTCTTCCGCTGTAAGTCCGCTACCGCCAACTACAAGTTCAAGCATACTCATTATGAAGTTTGCTTTATCTTTAAGCGGTGCATCTCCATCCCCATAGTTCATATTGATGTCAAGAGGATTGAGGTAATCCTTTGACTTACTGCTGACTTTAATGACTTCCCCGTCAAACTGTCTTACAAGATTTCCGTACTCTCCTTCGGGATCGCAGATAATGACATCATCATCAGTTACTATAATAGCATTAGCCATTTCTCTTTTCGCTGAAAATGACTTACCGCTACCCGGTGTACCAAGTATCAAACCGTTCGGATTTTTGAGCCTTTTCCTGTCTGCCATAATCAGGTTATGACTGAGGGCATTTAATCCGTAATACAAACTGTTGCTTGAGTTGATGAAAAGTTCTTCCGTTGTAAAGGGCATAAAGACTGCCGTAGATGAGGAAGTAAGTCCTCTGTTAATCTCAAGCTTATTTACTCCAAGAGGAAGTACGCTGACAAGTCCTTGCTCCTGTGCATGATCAAGTCTTTTTAATTTGCAGTTATGCTTATTGGCAATGGAGCTTATCTGTGCAATAGAGTTTTCAAGTTTTTGTATTGTCCTTGCAAAATTCATAAAGACAATGGTTACAACAAACATTCTCTCATCTCTTGTCTGCAAGTCTTTTAACAGGCTTTTTACATCTTCCCCATAGGTGATTAAGTCTGACGGTAAGATGTCCATATCATAACCCGATCTTACCGCCTTTTTATTTTCCTCAATTCGCATCTTATCAATATCGGTATTTTTCCTTTTTACCATCTTAATGGCTTCGCTCTGTTCTATCGCCCTGATATGAAACGAGATATTGATGTTATCATCAATGTCTAAAAACTCTGAAAGCATACGGTCTGAAAGCTCACTTGCAAGGATTTGAAAATGGCTTGTTGCTCCGATGAATTTGCCGAACTTAAAATATCTGCTTGGTGTAAAGTTAAATTCATCAGGTGTAATATATGTCTTTGTACTTTCTTTTCTTTGCAAGTCATTATATGAAAAGTAAAATGTCTTACTTGGATTTAATATATCGTGAAGAATCTTTAACCTTTCTTCGCCGGTAAGACTTTCTGCCCTTACTCCCATATTTTTAAGATTGGATAAGATGTCTATCTCCAGTCTTTCAAGTTTTGAGATTGCCTGCTCCATATTGTCTGCATCTACTGTAAATGTTACATACTTTGATTTTTTCAGTCCGTTATTTCCCTTTACTATCTGGCTTTTTAGCATTTCTCTAAACTCTAATCGTATATCGTCAAAGCCGTCCTTTTTATCCGGTATTTGTATTGCCGATTGCATTTCTTCATTCCTTCCAAGCTGATTGATATATGAAAGCTCTATACTTACACTCGGATCAAAGGAGTTTAGAAAGTTTGCAAACTGGTTAAAAATCAAGTCCCTATCTTCATCTAAGGCAAGCTGGTAGTTAATGTCCTCAAAGACGATACTTTTATTAAAGTACCTTTCATCTGTTTGGCATATACCGCTTTTTAACATTCTGAGATAGGGAATGGTATCTTCTACGGTATAGCGTTTTTGCTCTTTTTTTAAGATTATGTCAAAGACTGATGTTTTCTTATTACCATTATTTGTCTTGTCTTTTTTCATCTTTACTTTATCTTGCTTTAGTTCCTGTTTCCCCCTTTTTAGTGCCTTTTTGTTTCTTTCTAACTTTATCTGCTGAATTTTTCTTTTGCTGTTCAAGGTAAACCTCCTTTCTCACACGCTTCATAGGCTGGTAAAACTTGTGCAAATAGATATGCTTAAAATACTTTTCAAAGGGCAGTCCGTCCTTTTCAAAAAGAGTTGCGAAAAATATAGGAAGCGTTGATACAATAAGAAGTATGACCGCTATATCATTTGGTACAAATTTCCTTGTAAAGATATATACGGGGATTCCTATCAGTCCTGCAACGCTGAATCCTATGAGCTGTCTTTTGGTAAGATTAAAAGCAACTTTTGTTTTAACTTTATTTAAATCTTTTGGAATGGGTACATACGCCATAAGCTACCTCCCATCTTCCTTTATTCTCAAAAGTTCCTCTATATGTCCATATACACTTGAAACTTCATCCCTTACTTCTTCGATTTCTCTTTCCATCTCATTATTTTTCTCACTTTGAAACATCAAAATGGAATTGCTGTCTCTTTTGACAGTATCAATCTTTTTCTCCAGTCTGCTTAGTTTTCTCCTGTTTAGTGCAGTAAAAGCTACTGCAAATCCTGCAAGGAAAACTTCCACAAATAAAAAGAGTCTTTCTTTATTTTCTGTTGTTTTCATCTTATCCTCCTTAATGCGAGTTCATCACGCTTTTTGCAAGTGTTCCGCTCTTTAACATCATCAGTCCCAGTAATACGGCATATCCGAGTACCATAAATATGCTCGTGTGTATGTCCGTAAAGTTTATCGTTTTAACCAATACTGCATAAATTCCAAGACAAACCATTAGAATCAATCCCTGAAGCCCTAAAGCAAACAGTCCTTTGATGTAGTTTGTTCCTATCTGCCCCCATTCTTTGTTTCCCATCGTCGCAAAAGGAATGGCTGAAACAGATGAGTACACATAGATTTCAAACATTCTTCCATAAACTACAAGCATAATCACGATGGATATTGCCTGTATTGCAACTTTTACAAGTGAGATTTCAAACAGAATCATTAAAAGCTCACCCAGTCCTTTATCCTTTAGGGCATCCACCATCTGAACAATCTGATCTCCGGAAACGGTGGCAGAGGTGTTGATTACCCCTGCCGCCTTGTTTACCATACTTTGTGCCACATCAAAGACCGCCATTGAAAACTCAAAGGCATGAGATACTAACCATACAGCAATCCACATCTTGATGATGTATTTGAAAAACTCAAAGGTATCCGTATCGTGCATATTGTTCTTTTGCATGACCATATTGATAAGCTCGATACAAAGGACTGCCGTTATTATTAGCCCTGCTATGGGAATAATAACGGAGTCATTAATATTTTTAATAAAGCTGAATACTTCTCCGTTCCACCCCATAGGTGTCTTTCCTACATCTGCTGCAACACTGTTTACCTGATTGTTTATGTCAAGAAACATGGACTCTAAGTTTGCCTTGATACCTCCGAGCAGAAGTTCTCTGAAAAATTCTTCTATCTTATCGAAAATACCAAACATAGATTTCTCCTTACTTCAAAAGATTTGCAAGTAGCGGAATAAGCTTTAAGCCGATAAGGACAATACCTCCTCCAGCCATAAGCTGCTTTATACCCTGTGATTTTACTGATGTGCGATAAAGAAGTAATAGAAGTGTAAAAAATTTTGCCGTTCCTATCCGGCACTTGCGCATTGTGTCGGATAGGTCGGGCGGTTATTCGGGCAAGTCCACCTTGCCAACAAAAGAATAATAAATCTCAATGTCCTGTCTGCGGGTCTTGTTCTCGTCATAGCTGCACTCATGCACAACGATTTTCTCTACAAACTCCCGCAGCAGAGTAGGGGTAAGTTCTTCAAAGCTGGTATGCCGCCGGACAACATTCATAAACTTTTCTGCGTTCACGGTGGCTTCCTGTGCTTTGGAAAGCTCCGCTTGAATAGCAGCGGCTCTTTCTTTCAGCTCCCGTTGCTCTGCTTCATAGTCTGCCGACAGCTCTGTGAAACGCTCGTCTGATATGCGCCCGGTCACGCTGTCCTCATACAGCCGCTTGAAGATAGCGGATAACTCGGCTATGCGTTTCTCGGAGGCTTCCAGTTCCTTTTTCTTGGCGGCGTTCCTGCGTTTGCCCCCGTCCTCGTTCTGCTCAATCAAGAGTTTCATAAACCGGGCTTCATGCTTTGCCGCATAGCTGGTCACTTTCCGCAGATTGGAGAGTACACCAGCGGTCAAGAGGTCGGTGCGGATAAAGTGCGCCGTACAGTCATGGGTGCGTTTCTTGTAGTTGCCGCAGATATAACAGTCCTGCTTGCGCTTGTCCGTCTGGTATCGCTGCTGATACATCACGCTGCCGCAGTCCGCACAGAACAGTATGCCGGAGAACAAACCCACTTCATCATAGCGGTTTGGGCGTTTGCGCTGTTTGCGAAGCTCCTGCACCCGTTCCCATGTTTGGGTGTCTATGATAGGCTCGTGGTGGTTCTCGAAAATCACTTGCTTTTCCGGGGGATTTTCTACACTGTGCTTGACTTTGTAAGAAAGTTTTTCTGTCTTGAAATTTACCAGACAGCCTGTGTATTCCCGGTTTTCAAGGATATGCACTACGGTATTGGTCGCCCACTTGCACTCATAGCCGGGGTGGTAGCGGCGGGTGCTGCCCGTCCTGCGGTATTCAAGCGTTCCCGGCGTGGGGATTTGCTGCTCTGTGAGCATACGGGCTATCTTGGTCGGACCATTCCCGGCAAGACAGAGGTTGTATATCTGCTTGACTACGGGTGCAGCTTCCTCGTCAATAATGAAATTTTCATCCTCGTCCATGAGGTAGCCATACACAGGCTTGCTTGTGATGGGCTTGCCATTCATGCCTTTTGAGCGTTTTACTGCTTTGATTTTCTTGCTCGTATCTCTCACCAGCCATTCGTTAAAGATATTCCGCAGCGGGGCAAAGTCATTGTCGCCCTGTGCGCTGTCCACTCCGTCATTGATAGCGATGAAGCGGACACCTTTCTGTGGGAAAATCATTTCCGTGTACATTCCCACTTGCAGGTAGTTTCGCCCTAACCTCGACATATCCTTTACGATAACTGTCCCGACTTTTCCGGCTTCAATGTCCGCAAGCATGGCTTGAAAACCGGGTCTTTGAAAGTTCGCACCAGAATAACCGTCGTCCGTGTACCAGCGCAGATTGGAAAAGCCGTTCTGCTTTGCATAGGTTTCAAGGATACGCTTCTGATTGGAAATGGAATTGCTTTCGCCTTGCAGCTCGTCCTCATGGGATAGTCTTGGGTAAAGGGCGGTAATTGGTTGTTGGTTGGTCTGTCTTAACATAAAATCCTCCGTTTCCGACAGCCAGCCCCACTATTCCGTACCTTGATTGTACCACATGGGGCGGCTGTCTGTATAGCGGCAAAAGCGTCAAATCTGCTTCTTTATGGTCGGTCAAATCGCCGTTTTTTGTGTAGCAGCTTCCGCTTCCAGCACTTTCATCATCTTGTCGGCTGCGGTGTCGGTTGCGCCCTGCTTGAAGAAGCCGGAAACGGTAAGGACGGAGTTGCCCATGCGGATTTCCGTCACACAGTCCGGGCGGCGGTCTGTTTTGGTGGTGCTTGTCTGTTTCGTTTCTGTCATAGGCTCTCCTTTCGCTGCTTCATCAGTTGCTTTAAGCGTTCCAGCTTTTCCTGTGCGGTTTCCTTTCGGAAGTTGCTGCCCGTGAAGCGGACGGGGGCGCACATGGAAGTCAGCCTGTCATAGATACGGGCGTGGGGCGTGTCCTGCGGGTGCTGCAATTCCTCCAGCGTGAGGTTGGTCGTGGCGATCAGCGGCTTGCCGCTTCGGTAACGGCTGTCAATCACGCTGTAAACCTGTTCCAGCCCGTATTCTGTTCCTCGCTCCATACCGAAATCATCAAGTATCAGCAGAGGGTAGCTGCAAAGGCGGGAAATATATTCGTTCCTGCCCTCAAAGCTGGCGGCAAGGTCACCCAGTATCGTTGCAAAGTTTGTCATGCAGACGGCAACCTCTTTTTCCATAAGGGCGTTGGCGATACAGGCGGCAAGGTAGCTTTTTCCCGTCCCCACGCCGCCCCAAAACAGGTAGCCGATATTTTCAGCCTGCATGGTTTCCCAGCTCTCCACATAAAAGCGGGCGGTTTCGGTCTGCGGGTTTCTGCCGTTGTCATGCTCAAATGTCCAGTTCCGCATAGCAGGGTCGGTAAAGCCCCGGCGTTTCAAGTCCTCCACTTTTTCAAGGTGCTTCTGTCGGCTTTCGGCGGCTTGCTGCTTTTCACGGGCTGCCCGCTGGCAGTCGCACTCTGCCGGGTGGCGGTCACGCCCGAAACAAGTCTTTCCCTCTGCAAAATAGGCTTCTTTGGGCGTATGGCACTTACCGCAGTATAAAAGCCCGTCCTCGCCTGTGTAGTCCTCCGCTTCGGCGGTAGTGGCTGTAATGTCCGTAATCATAGCTTCAATTCCGTTTTTCATAAGCTCTCGCCCTCCTTGCATGAATAATCGGGTATGCCCTGTTTCGGGGCAGCCTTGCCTTTGGCAGCGTCCTCCTGCGCCCACTTGTAAATGGTGGCTGCATGGCTGTGGTACTGTTTCCCGGTGGAAGCGATATGGCAGGAAAGCCGGTCAATATAATACTCCCACTTGTCGGGCAACTCTGTTTTTAGCCCGGAAAGCTCTGTATCGGTCAGTATCACATTGTTGTATCTGCCATAAGCGGCGGGGGCGGGGTGTCCCGTTTCTCCCTCTCTCTCTTTTTCTATCTCTATCTCTTTCTCTAACTCTATCTCTATCTCTGGTGGACGAATGTCGGACAAATGTCCGCCTTTTGTCCGGGGCGGTAAAAGTGCCTTGTTTTCCAGTCTTGCAGCCCGTTTCCGCTCGGCTTCGGTAGAGGACTGTCCTATCATCAGCTCAATGTCGGTCATATAGAAAGCCCCGCTGTCAAGCTGCTCCACAAGCCCCAACTGCCGGAAAATCTCTAAAGCCCTCTCAACCGTCCCTATCTGGTGGCGGGTCAGTGTCGCTATCATCTGCGCTGTGTAGGGGATATGCTCGTCAAGCTGCAATTTCCCGCCGTTTTTCAGCGATTTTAAGTACAGCTTCAAGAGGATATTGGAGTATAAAATCCCGTCTTTCATATCTTCCAGCAGCACAATGGAGTCGCTGTCAAAAAAGTTCTCTTTCAGCTTGAGGTAGTAATACTTGCGGTTATCTGCCATTGTCCCTGTCCTCCTTTTTCCGGCGTTTGGAGTAGTAGTGGGGGCAGAGTATGATAACCGCCCGGAAGCTCTGCTTGCAGCTATGGGTACAGCCCCGGCAGAGGTCATTGTATGTGATACGATCGCAGGTGGAATTCCCGACTTTCACTTGCCGCAGGAAAAAAGACCATTCCAGCCGCCGTTTCTTGCTCATTCTTGGCATGGGTGCGCTCCTTTCTGCCGTTTCCGCTGGTGTGGCGGTATCGGCGGTAATTCTGTATCATCTCGGTATCATTTTCGGGTTTTTTCTGCCCTATAAGCCCGTTAAAAAATCCTTTGGTATTTGCGGATAGGGTACGGGGCAGCCCCCTTGTTCTGTATAGGTTCGGGTACATTTTGGGGCGGTTTTTATCGTTCCTGTTCCTGCCTTTTCACAGGCTTGCGCTCCCGGTGTAAAATCTGGTCGATATTGCCCTTGACAGTCTGTAAGCGGCGGTATTCCTCCCGTTTTGCCCGGTAATCGTTGTAGCCGCTGTTTTTCTCTTGGATAAGGGTTTCAATCTCTGCTTGCAGGGCTTTATAGCTCGGCAGCTTGGAAATGCCGTTTTCCCTGAAATAGCGGGCGGCTGCGTCTGCTATGATAAAGTCGCTTTCGTACTTCTGACGGTAGGCTGCTTTTGCTTTGGCGTTTTTCTGCTGTTTCAGCCCGTCCCGGACAGGGCGGGTCTTGGAATAGGCAAGCACCTGCCGTTGCAGCTCCTTTTTCCCGTTCAGCGTCTTTTCCATCTGCTTCAGCTCTGTAAGGCTTTCCCGCATGGCGGTATAGGCGGCAGAACAGGCTTCGTCCAGTTCCTCCGGGGAAGAAAAGCCGTACTGCTGATAGGCGGTAACGGTAGCTGCCATTTGCTTTAGGTTGTGCTTTGCCGCCCAGCGGTCATAGCCCACGCCCTTGCCCTCGGCTCGCTTGGCTTCCCGGTCAACCATGCGCTGCAAGGTGTTGTCTGCCGGGGTGGTTTTTGTGGTTTTTTCCCCTTGTGACAGCTTTTTAACCGCGGCAGGGTATTCGAGTATGGCTTTGCTCTGTTCGGCGGCTCTGTGGGCGTTCTGCGTAAGCAGGACAAGGACAGCAGCCTTGTCAAAATCGTCCCCCAGCTTCCGGGCTGTGATAGGCTTTGTCCTGTCCGGCGTGAGGTAGGAAAGCCGCCCCCGGCTCTCCTTGACGGTCACACCCTCCCGCAGCAAAAGGGAAGAAAATTCGTCAAAGCTGCCAGCTTGGGAAAGTGCCTGCCGTATCGTCCGGCGCAGCTTCGCCTTGTCCGTTTCAAACTTGGTGGGCTTGGTCGGCTGTCCTGCGGCTTCTCTGACAGCGTTCTCTTTATCAAGGGCAAGCTGTCCTTTCTTTGCCGCCCAGTATTCCCGTTCGGTTATCCGTTCCTTGCTGCCGCTTAGGAGGTCGATTTGGTAAAGCCCCTCCCGGTGGCACATCTCCATGACTTCACTCTTGAAATATTCCATAGCGGCGTTGGTGCAGCGGTGCTTGCAGCCCTCCCGTGTGTCGGCTGGTCTGTCCATGTAGGGCAGAAGCGGGACTTCATAAATCCGCAGGGAGTTGATGACGATATGCACATGGATATTGCCGCTGTGGTTATGCCCGTCCGGGTGGGTGCAGACTAAGGCTTGGTGTCCGGGGAAATGCTCTTTACAGAACTGCTCGCCCAGCTCCTGCGCCCGGTCTACGGTCAAGCCGTTGTCTGTCCCGTCCCGTGGGTCAAAGCTGATGATATAGTGGTGGCTTTTCACATCTTCCCGTTTTTGGTTTTTCTCATAGCGGAGATTAGCCCGCATACAGGCAACAGCGAAATCCTCGCCCCCACAGTTGAGGGAAGAAATGCGGTAATCCTCCCTCGGTATCAGCCGCCCGTTTTCATCAAGGGTGGGCTTCATGGTAAACTCGTCATGCTCAAATGTGAGATAGGCTTCCGCTGCGCCATAGTCCGCATTTTTAGAGCTGATATGTTTGAATGTTGCCAACAGCGTCACCCACTTTCTGCAAGACTTCAAACTTTAGGGCAGCAAGGTCGGAAACCGCCGCCCGTACCTCCCCGGCAAGCTGCGGGTAGGGGCTGTGCCACTCGTTCAGCGTCCGGGCTATCTGGTTTAAGTTGCCGCCGATCCTGCCGTATTCGGCGGTCAGCTTCCCGACAGCGGCAAGCAACTCGTCATTGACGGGGGAAACGGTTATGATGGGGCGTATGGCTGCCCCGGTTATGGCTTGCCGGATAAACTCGGCTTGGCTCATGTTGTAAGCAGAAAGCCTTTCCGCAAACTCGGCGTATTCTTCCTCGGTCATGCGTGTCTTGACTACCCGGCTGCGGTGCGGCGTGTTATATCGTTTTCGCATGGTAAAACCTCCTTCGGCTGTGCGTGGTGTCCTCTCACTAATAGGAGAAAAACAGGGTGTAAAGCGGAACTGTTTTTGAAAAATCCGAAAAATTATTTTGAGGGATTTTCCAGCGGCGTAAGCCGCATAAGCAGGGTTTGGGGAAGGCACTCCCCAACAAGATTCCCGCAGGGGCAAAATGAGCGATAAGCGAATTTTGGTACTGCGGTAGAATCTTGCTCTGAAAAACTCCGGCGTTCCCCGGCTTCCGTACTTTCCGCTAACAAGACGTTTCAAAAGGGCTTTGCTACCCGCTATTCCGGCATATCTTGAAAATTTTCCTTTCACTACCTACAACACCACGCAAAGCAAAATGGACGGAGATTTTTAGAATTTCCCCTTATTCCCTACAACACCACGCAAGCCGAAAAAGGCGGACAATGGCAGTATTTTTTTCTTTGATACCCTCCACGGATAAGTAAGGGATTTTGCCAACTGCGGCGGCAATTTTCCCTTTTGTTTTTTCATACTGGGGATTTTCAAAAATGCCAAACAGGAACGAAAAAAAGCAGCAAATCTGTTGAATAGATTTACTGCTTTCTGGTTGCCGGCGAAGCGGCGGTTATTCAGTTGTAGGCGGTAGGGCTATCTCCCAAAGCGGAACTTGAAAATAGCTGTGAGAAGCGTCTGGGTGATGTAGTCCTCTGTATCTTGGTCTACCCGTCCATTCACACGGGCGGCACATTGTATGCGGCGGCGGTAATACTGCAATACAGTTCCCACCGCTTCCGGCTCCCCGCTGGTGGCTTGGACGATTGTTTCATAGGGGAGAAGCCTATTATTTCTCATATGCCATTCCCTCCATTTCCGCTTGGAGCTGCCGTAGGACTTTTCGGATATGGTAGCCCGCTGTGCTGCGGCTGCGCCCGTACTGTCTGCCAATTTCGTGCTGTGGAATACGCTTGAAAAAGGACAGGTAAATCATTTCCCGCTCCCGTTCGTCCAGCCGTGACAGGGCTTCCGCAAGTAAGCCGCTGCTGAAAATGACCGTATCGCCGCAAAGGGTAAGTATGTATTCCTCGTCCGGCTCCGGGGCTTGGAAATATTCATCTGTCGTGCCTAAAGGGTAGTGCTTTTCGTCTGTGAGGTATTCAAGGGATATTTCTCTTTTGTGCTTCCTGCTCCGTGTCCTCGCTGCGTTGATCGTTGCATTTCGGATAACGACTTTGCAAAAGGCATGGAAAGTGTACTCGATATGTTCCCGATATTCTTCTGTACAGGTCATGGAAAATCCCCCTTTCCTCCCAAAAGGGCTGTGGCTGGTTAGTAGTTGCTTTTTATGATAGTAAGGGGCGGCAGCACTTTAGGCTGTCGCTCCTTGACTGCCTAACTGCAAAACCGGGCGGGGCTGTCAACGGCGGGCGAAGCCCGTTCATCTTGACCGTTGACTGGCTCGGCCAGGTTTGCTATTTATCCGGCAAACTTGAATTTATTTTAAGCTATCACGTTTTACCTTTTTAAGCCTTACTATCATTACCATAGGAATTTCTTTGTTGTTTTTGAAACATTCTTCATAAAATCCATCAATGACAAATCCAGCTCTAAAACAAAGGTTAAAAATATCTTGTATGGAACGATGATAATAAATCTGCTCCTCCGGTTGCCCTTCAATCGCTATACCATAGTAACTGTGCGGTGTCATATATTTTTCAGTCAACGTGATAAAACAAGGGTGTTGCGTTGCAAAGACAAAAATTCCGCTTTCCTCCAACAGTTCATAAACAGCCATAAGAAGTGGTTCAATATCCGTAATATCCATAATTGCCATATTAGAAACTGCTTTCGTAAAGGCTCGATTTCTTTTTAATTCTAATATACTTTCTCTATTGGTCGCATCCGCTACACAAAATTCAATTTGTTTTGCATATTGTGATTGCCGTCTTTTAGCCAATTCTATCATTTTTTTGCTGTAATCAAAAGCGACAATCGAAGCGCCTCTTTGTGCAAGATACGAAGAATAATTTCCATTGCCACACGCAATATCCAAAATGTAATCCGCAGGATTAGGAGATAGAAGTTCCGTTACTTTGGGACGCACTACCTCTCTGTGAAATTCATTAGATTTGTCACCCATTGCATTATCCCAAAATTGTGCGTTTTTCTCCCAGATTTTTTTACTTTCCTCTGTTCCCATGTTCTCTCCCACTCCCAAAATTTGCCTTTTTGCTTCCATTAAATCTTCCTTACTATATTCCATTGTTACCCTCCATAACTTCTGATTGTTGCCGTCTTGACTATTATGTATCTTTTCTTTCCAAAATGGTATAGGCTTTTATTTTTATAATGCTGCAAAACTTTTCTTCTGTAAGGTATTCAAAGGATATTTCCCTTTGCCGCCGCTATTGGAAAGCCAAAAGCAGCGGCTTTTTTACGCGATATGACCGAAAAGTCTAGAAAGCAGGATATGTCATCATTTGTCATTTCTTCTCAATGTAATAACTGCATGGCATATCAAGCCAAATACAAGAGAAAAACAGCCACCGCCAAATAGTGATGCTCCCCACCCTGCACCCGACATTGTCATAAAACCGCCAACAAAGAAAATACCAATGCCAAGAAATATCCCGACACCATAAAAAAGTCCAATTGCCATATCATACTTATTAAATTGTCGTTTCTCTTTTTTTTCACATGTTTCCATTTTTGTTATTACCTCCTTCGCAAAATCGTCCATGTGGACTCCAAAAAGAAAACAAATTTTTTTCAACGTATTTAAATCGGGTTCATTAACATCTCTCTCCCAATTCGATAGCGCCTGCCGGGTAACATTCAATTCCCCAGCCAGTTCTTCCTGTGTCATTCCCGATTGTGTTCGCAGATGACGTATTTGCTTTCCTGTTGTAATATCCGTCTGTTTCTGGTTCAAAATGGTTCCTCCTCTCTGATGCTGATTTTATCAATGATATTTCGGAATAGCCAGCAATGAACGCTTGCATTGCGCAAGACGTTACATTATCTTCTGAAACATATGCCGGATCTTGTCTAAACGGCTGTTCGGGCGGCGTGGCTGAAATACAGGCTCGCCGGAAGTTTCCTGATACCCTTTTAATTCTGTAATGCAGACACTTCTTCCATTTGTATAAAAATTCAGATCATTCCTATATTCACCGATACAACGGGCAGGGATTTCACCCTTAAAAATAACTTCATCTTTTTCAAGTCTGGTTGATTCAATGATTGCGCAATACTTTGGTGCATCATTATAAGCCCGTGAAAGATATTCCTGCGGTGCAAAAAGGGTAAAGGAAAGGTATGGTTCCAACAGTTGTGTCCCTGCTTTTTTCAATGCCTGCTCCAACACGACAGGCGCAAGAAAACGAAAATCAGCGGGGGTGCTGACCGGGCTGTAATAAACTCCATAATCAAAACAAATTTGGCAGTCTGTCACTCCCCAGCCATATAAGCCCTGCTCCATTCCATAACGCACACCCTCCATGACGGCATTTTGAAAACTTTGGTTTAAATAGCCGAGAGATACCTCGCTTTTATATTGTGTTCCGCTTCCAACAGGAAGCGGTGTTACAGTCAAACCAATAGATGCCCAAAACGGATTCGGCGGCACTTCAATATGAATCGTGCAGCTCGCTTTTTTTTGCGGTCTTTCCAGATAAATAACCGAAGGCTCTTTCATAGCCACGCCCACATGATATTTTTCTTCTAATAGCGAACAAATAACTTCTAACTGTACTTTTCCCAAAAAAGATAACATAATCTCATGGGTAACAGTATCAATGTCAAAATGCAAAAGAGGGTCTGTATCAGCAATCTCTGCGAGGGCATTTAACAGGGCTTCCCTTTGCTCCGGCTTTTGCGGCTCTACCGTTGTCCGAAGTAATGGCATGGGATTATCAATCCGTGTTTTGTGAGGCAGGAGTTTTTCATTTCCCAGGATATCGTTCAGTTTCAAAGTATCATCAGCTAAAATAACAATTTCTCCCGGACAGGCATGGTCAGCCGGGACGATTTCACCATTTGACGGAATACACATTTCTGTAATCTTTATTTTTTCCTTTTTTGACAGCAGCAGGGTATCCCGTAAATGGAGCGTCCCATGATACAGGCGTAAATAAGAAAGCCGTTTTTTCCGCTCTGTATACTCAACCTTAAAAACATATCCACATAATTCAGACTGAATATCGTCCGTTTCTGTAATGAAAGTTTCTATAATCGCTTCAATCAGTTTTTCTGTTCCTAAATTGTCTTTTGCACTCCCATGATAAACAGGAAACAAAGAGCAGCATCTGGTTCTTTTGCACTTTTCATATTGTAATTCCTGTATATCCAAAGAATCCTCTGCAACATATCGTTCTAATAGTTCATCGCTTCCGGAAATAATCATATCCCATTTGTCTAAATCAGAAATATCGGTCATGGTTATCTTTGGCGACAGGGAAACCTCCTGCATGACAATCATATCACTGGTAAGTTTATCTTTAATGCTTTGGTAAACACACTGCAGGTCGATCCCATTTTGGTCTATCTTATTTATAAAGATAATTGTCGGAATGTCCATTTTCTGAAGCGCATGGAATAATATACGGGTTTGTGCCTGTACGCCGTCTTTTGCTGAAATGACTAAAACAGCTCCGTCAAGGACAGATAAAG
Organism: Peptoanaerobacter stomatis; assembly: GCF_000238115.1. Classification (GTDB taxonomy): domain Bacteria; phylum Bacillota; class Clostridia; order Peptostreptococcales; family Filifactoraceae; genus Peptoanaerobacter; species Peptoanaerobacter stomatis. The sequence goes on from NZ_JH414563.1 coordinate 27,129, forward strand.
AGCGGTATGCTTCGGTTAAAAAATCCATATGACCGGGAGTGTCCACGATATTGATTTTATAATCATTCCAATAAAAAGAAGTAACCGCTGTCTGAATGGTAATTCCCCGTTGCCGTTCCAAAATCATAGTGTCTGTTCTTGTGGTCCCTTTATCCACGTTTCCCTGTTCCGCAATCGCTCCACTGGTGTATAGCAGACTTTCTGTCAATGTAGTTTTTCCTGCGTCTACATGGGCCAGAATGCCGATATTGATTATTTTCATGTGATTGTCCTCCCTTTACAGCCCCAAAGGGCATAAAAATCCCCAGCAGTAAAATACTTTTACCACTGGGGATTCTAATTTGCGGACATACACATATACAGCATACACCTATTTGTGATTGCTGTTTTTTGAATATGTCAAAATTGATAAGGCAAAAGTATTCTTAAATTGGGTACAAAAAACCAAGCCCCCACAAAAGGAGCTATCATAATTCTTTGTTCCCACTATTTGATTATAGTTTTATTTAAGAATACCTTGCCGCATATTTTTTACTCCTTTTCTGGAATGAAGCTATTATATCACATCAGTTTTAGGAAAGAAAGTACTTAAAAGAAATTTTTCTTCCCCTTATATGTAACAATCATACCGGCTTCCTGGTGTTCAGAATGGTTTCTGCTGTCTGCTGTGGTGTTTGATTGGAATTGTCCAGCCAAAAGCCGATCCGTGGTGTTGTCTGCATAAATGTATCGTATAAGGTTTCAACCGTAAAGCCGGAATAGCCTGTTTTCTCCCTGTATCGTTCCCTTTCTTTTATTGTTTCCACATCTGGACAAAGAACGACAACCTCAACAGGGTATTTATGCAGATAATTTATCATTCGGTTTAATTCATCACCGTAGTAGTTATCTTGGATCACTACAGAAAAGCCGTTGTCAAAGTATGACCTTGCCGCATCAGCAGTCAATTTGTATCGAAGGTACAGCTGGCGGACTGCTTCCGCTGATGGGGTAGCTGACATATTTTCTCTGCCTGAAATAATCATTTTTCGGAACACATCACCACGAAGATGGACGCATTTTTCTATTGATTTTGCCAGTAAATCGGAAACTGTAGATTTTCCAGAAGCCATTAAGCCTGTAATGAGATAAATTTTTTGTTTCATTTCACTTCCTCCGGCACAAAAAATATGTACATGTAACTAATTCAACACATTTATAATTTGAATAGGGACATTATAGCATTTACTAAATACAAATTCAATGTATACGGAAAGAAAGATATAAGGAGTGGGAGGGATTCCGCCGTAGTCGGCATTGTAGGAAAATCCAAAAGTTTAGATTTTCCCACAATGCTTATCTTTTGGTCTTTGGTTCGGAATAGTGTAGTGCTGGCGGTCTATCTCTTGTTTTCGGTTGCTTGCTTCCTTACCGTACATGAGCATTTGCTCCGGGATTATCTGAACCATATCCTTCCATCAGGTTGATAACTCCCCACGCTCCAAGTCCTGCCCCTACTGCTGTTACCAAGATTTTTAATACATTTACCGCCTGTGTAAAAAATTCCATTTTATTCTTCCTCCCTATTTTCTTTCTTCTCAATTTTGTTGTATGACTTTACTACAAAGTTTTTGTAAGTCTTACCGTCTTTTTCACGCTCTTTGAAATATCCAAAGATATGAATGAGATCGCCTTTTTCAAAGTCTTTTGCTGTTTCTGCCTTCTCGCCATAGGCTGCACAGTTGATATATTCCTTGCCTTTCCCGTACTTTTTTACAAGAGTAAAGTTTGTAACTTCTACTGTTTCCTCATCTTTTTCAAAACTTGAGAACGTAGGCTCTGCAACCAAGTTGGCATTGATGTTAATCATTTCCTGCTTCATGTTTTTTATTTCTCCTTTTTCTTTTCAATAAAAAAAGCGACTGAAAGTTTTATTTTCCAATCGCTTCATAACGCTACTGTTAAGTTTTCTTATGTTTTATTAAGTGGGATTTCTTATCCTTATCATCTTTCCTCCTGCTTTTTACATGAAAAAAGCAGCAAATCTATTTTTAGACTTACTGCTTATCATCACTGTTATTTACTTGTTTTTCTTCTTTTATCTTTTCTATCTTCTTCGTGTCTACAAAGTGAGTAGCATACCATTTTTCAATATCTTCAGAACCACTTTTGCTAAACCGTAGTTTAATAACCGGCTTTTTCCCTTGCCCGTTCTTTTTCTTAACCGCCCATTTCTTATATACACAAAACGACGGCTTTAGATTTCCTTTCTTTGCATATACCCTCATTTCATGCAGTATTGTAGACAATTTTTTAAGATTGACCTTGCATACTTTTTCCAAATACAAAACTTTTCCATTTCTCCAAAGTTCATAGTCGGTCTTTGAAAGTATTTCCAAATCCATAAGCACATCTACTGCTGTTGCATATCCTTTTCTTTTTAATTGGTGATACATAGATGAATGAACTTTTCCTATCAGTTCTTTATCGTTCAATAAGGTTTCCTCCTTGTGTATTTCTCTTTGATTATTATACCAAATGCAAATAATATCTAACAGCTATAACTTCATAATAACCGTATTCTTATTTAGTTTAGCCTTGCCCCTTCTTTTCATATAGCTTTCTATATCAAACAGGTTCTTTTTATCATAATCCTCAAGTAGCTTATAGTTCTTGTGCTTTGTAATATCAAATTTATCCGATAGGAAAGGGCGAACACCACGAAGTTGAAAGATACATTTACTGCCGTCCATTACTGTTATTTCATCTTGGCTCATCAGTTCCTTACCGGTCTTTTGGTAATTCAGTCCAAAACTCTTTTGATTGCTCCTTGTTTCAGAAGTGTTATATAGGTCTATGGTTTCTTTACCAAGTGTTTCAGATAGCTCTTTAAGTGTTGTTTTCTCTTTGCCACCTAAGAATAGGGTACTATCACAGTTACCTACAATCGTGTCGGCGTTATCCTTGTAGATTGCCTTTAACTGAGATTGTGCCTGTAAAATGATACTTGCGGATATTTCTCTGGAACGAATGGTTGCAATGAGCTTTTCAAACTTTGGAATTAAGCCGATATTTGCAAACTCATCCAAAAGACACCTTACATGAACAGGTAATCTTCCGCCGTAAACATCATCCGCCTTATCACAGAGCAGATTAAATAATTGCGAGTACATAATGGACACTACAAAGTTAAAAGTATCATCGGTATCGGAGATAATAACAAAGAGGGCAGTCTTTCTATCACCAAGAGTATCCAGTTCCAATTCATCTTCTTGCATCAAGTCCCTAAGTTCCTGAATGTCAAATGGAGCAAGCCTTGCACCGCAAGAAATTAAAATAGATTTCGCTGTTTTTCCGGCTGCCAATTTGTACTTCTTATATTGCTTGACTGCAAAATGTGTAGGCTCTTTCTTCTCAAGTGCTTCAAAGAGTCTGTCAATGGGATTCATATAGGTTTCATCATCTTCCCTTACTTCCGAAGCGTCTATCATATCAAGGAGAGTTGCAAAGTTCTTTTCTTCTCTTGGTGCTTCATAGAAGATATATCCTATAAGGGCTGTATAGTAGAGTTTCTCGGCTTTTACCCAAAAATCCTCACCTGCCTTTTCTCCCTCACCTTTGGTATTTGCAATGATAGTCTGAACAAGTTTTAATATATCTTTCTCAGAACGAATATAGGCAAATGGATTGTATTTCATGCTCTTTTTGAAGTTGATGGTATTTAAAATTTTTATCTCATATCCGTTATCTTCAAGCATTTTGCCACACTCAAGGACTATCGTTCCTTTCGGATCGGTTACGCAATATGACGAGTGCATTTGCATAAGGTTCGGTTTGACATAAAACCTCGTCTTACCACTTCCACTACCTCCTATGACAAGTACATTTTTATTTCTTGCATACTTTGGATTAGCAGGTCTGCCATTCATTGTCAGTCGTTCTGTTTGTGTTAGCAAGATGTTGTTTTGAAACTTCTCGTCCATATATGGCTCGATGTCTTTTTTATTTCCCCATCTTGCAGAGCCGTACTCTTTTCCTTGTCTAAACTTCTTGGCGTTTTTACCTTTGGTATAGACAATAAATTTAATTAAGGCTGCTACTCCAACTCCTACCAGTATATCAATAAGATGTATGCTTGGGATAAAACTCATCGTATTAAGCTCAAGTATTCCTTGAAATATCCTGTCTATCACATCTCCTCCAACATAGCTTCTTACATGATTTGAAAAGATGTTTCCTAAATAGAAAAATGCAAGATATGGAATATTCTGCTTTAGAAACTTTACCTTATCCTGCACCTTAAATACGTCTTTAATGTCTTTTAATATTTTATCTATCACGAGTCTTTTCACCTCCAATCAAGAGTAAAAGAAAGTGTCTTCCTTTAGGTGTTACAAAGGTTTGAATGCCCACTGCATCATTATCGTTTCTACACCATTCCTTTACTTCAAAATATCCCTTATTGTTCTTAGCATAGGGTAGAAGTCTATTTTTCTTATCCCGATAAATAAGTTCCTTCTCTATGAGGAATTGAATAAATACCTTTTGTGGAATATGAAGCTCTTTTGCTGTATTTCTGAAATTAGTAAGCAGATGGTTATTCACCAGTTCATCAAAATACTTAGCTTTCGGCTCTAAATCCTCTATGATTTTTTCTTTTTCAGCAATCAGGTTGTTGGCAAGGAGTACCGCATTTGCCAATATTTCTTTATTGCTCATATTTTCTTGATTTTTGATATATCTGCCATTCTTACGAATACTCGGCAATACCTCTGTGGTTACCCATCTCTTAAATTCTTTTGCCTGTGGTAGCTTGGAAGATAGGATCAGAGAGTATAATCCTGACTCGTTGATAGATACCATACTTCTTCTTTGCCTGCCGTCGTGAAACACGACATCAGCTTTATCATCTATATCCACATGTCTTACCAAAGCATCTCTCGTGTTTGAATAGCCCAGTTTTTCGGCTACTTCTTTTCCGATAAAAAAAAACTCACCGTCTTTTTCCATTACAGTGAGTTTCCCAAATTCCATATTTTCAAATGTTATCAAGCTGCTCATAGGCTCTGCTCCTTTTGCTTATTCTTAACTTTATCCTTAGAAACAGTATTTTTTGCCATCTCCTTAAACTTCTCAATATTTTTGTGAATGGACTCTTTCCTCTCAGCCTTTCTTTCTGATGTTGCAAGAGCATTTTTAAAGGCTTTCTCCATCATTTTCATATCTTTGGCTTGGAAAAATACGGAGTATTTGCCTGTTTCCTTATCTTTCATCACTGAAAACTTAACACCATATTTGTTAAGCTCTTTTTTCAGTTCCTTAAGCTCCGCTTCTTCTACCGGTATTTCTTCAAGCTGTCCTTTTTTCGCCATATCTTTGAGCTTGACTTCATTTCCGTTTACTTTAACGAGTTTTTCAAGTCCTCCCAGTTTCTCTGCTTCTTTCATCAGTTTTTTCAATAGCGTTAAAAGAAGTTTTCCGGTTACTTTGGCAGCCTTAATCTCAAGGCTTAGTGTCTTTCTTGCAATTTCTTCGTTAATCACATTCAATATCCTCCTCTCATATCATAGCTTACAAGGGCAGAGTAATGTGCATCTATCCCACTTGGTGCATTATATGCTGCTGTTAGGACAAATGCTCTGATATTCCTAATCTTGTATTCATTTTCCTTAATAACATCTGACAGATACTCCAAATGCTCTGATTTAAGTTTTCTAAATCTTTCTTTTACTATATGTGCAGGAAGCTTCGTTTGATTGATTGTAACAAACTCTCTATCATCAAGTATCATAATATCTGCCAGTATCTTTAATATCTCATCAAAGTCTTTAACTATAAATTTATTGCCCAACTCAAGATGTTCATAATAGCCTGTCTGTGTTCTTAACTCATCTAAGCAGTTCTGATATATATTTTTGTTTTCTATTTCCGCCTCTCCGTCCATCCTTTTTCTTGGTTCTGAATACTCGGCATCTATGACGGAATGATGGGTGGAATTATATGATGAAATATCTGTAGTAATCTTTGATGAATTATTTGTAGTAATCTCTGGTAATGGTTGGGGCATATTGCCATTTTGCAACAGTGGATTTTGCTCTGTTGCACTGGTGCAATCTGCACTTGTGCATTGGTAGATTTTGCACTTTTCCATTGGTGCATTTTGCCCTAATGCATTAGGCATAGCTTTTTCTAAAGCTTGTAATTCTTCTTTTTTCTTTTTGTTCTCAATTTCAGCATAAAGTTCCTCCAGCTTTTCAGTATTTATGGTGTACCATTTTGTTTTATCTCTTGGATCTTTATTGTAGTTTCCTACGAGTAGAAAACCTGCCTTTTCCAACTTCGCAAAGGTTCTTTTTACAGTATCGAAACTCATATAGTCAAAATCTTTTTCCTGCCATGCTCTTATTGAGTTATATGTCCAATATCTTCCGTCATAGAAGTTATTGCCGGATTTCTTATTTATTTCTATCCAATAGTTTATTTGCTGTAAGATAAGAGCTTCATTTAAACCTATCTCTCTTGCCAATGTCTTATTTGCAACGATAGGTTGTTCATCAAATAAATACATACTCATCTAAAAGCTCTCCTTTCCATGATATTTTTCCACTAAAAAAGACGATAGTTTTTATCTATCGCTCTTGGTAACCATTTTTATGAAATTTTTTATATTGATTTTATGGCTTCATTGATTCCTTGTATAAAAGCTATAATTACAGCTCCTATCATCGGTATTCCGTAAGGACTTAACAAAAATCCAATGATAAGTGCTTCTATTGCTGCTCTTGTGTTGTGTAGCATAAAGAACGAGCCTATGGCAACAAATACACACATCAGCATTAGCAAATACAATATCGCTGTTCCTATACTAAGCAAGAATGTTAGAAATGCGGTCAAAATGCTTAACAGCAGGCTGATTGGGAACAAGATTATTTTTATTATCCATCTCATTGATTCACCACCGCCTTTGCTAATGGAATAACTGACACAATGGCTTGAAATATTTTTCTACATATCATAAAAGCCTCCTTTTCGATATTTTGTTTGATTTTAAAAATAGGGATACAGTGCTGAAAGCTCCTATTTATCAAGCTTTTTCCTCTGTATCCCTATTATATCTCAAGCCCAGTATGGTTATTTTATAGTTGGTTCTCTTGAAATGCACTACAATACATCTATAATAAATTTACATTCCAGTATGGTTATTTTATAGTTCATAGATTCATACCAAGCCTTGTAGTCCATATTTGCATTTACATTCCAGTATGGTTATTTTATAGTTTAAGCTTAAAGCAGGATTTATAGCAATACAAGGTATATTTACATTCCAGTATGGTTATTTTATAGTATTTCCCTTTTTTCAATCATAATTTTTAATAAGGTATATTTACATTCCAGTATGGTTATTTTATAGTAACCATTCTCAGATACTTCATATGTTTTTGTAACATAACATTTACATTCCAGTATGGTTATTTTATAGTATAATGTTCCTGGTAGCGTAACTGGATTAAATTATAGATTTACATTCCAGTATGGTTATTTTATAGTGATTATATAGTGTTTATTTTTATAAAATTATAAGATTTAAATTTTATATGTATTATTATATCAATATTATTTTATTCTGTCTATCTCCTATTTATTTTTATTTATTACACATCGATAAAGATAATTGATTATTATATAAACATGAATTTATTGGGATAATAGTAACAAACTTATAAAATTTCTAATTGAAAAAGAAATTAAAATTTTATTTGAAATGAGATTTAGGAAACTTATGGTGAATGAGGAATTAAAAAATAAACTAATTATTTTTTTATCTAAGTTTTGTAAATTATATTGTTAGACTGAAATTATAGAATTTATGCAAGATATCATAGGTTATAATAATTTTTTATTAAAATAATGCTTTAATAAAAATGTTTTTTTTGGTACAATTATACATAATATAAAAATAAAATAATTTTATTTTTCAATTTCTTGATTATTTGTATTTTTATACTGAAAAACTAATCTGTTCCCACATTTTTATTACGTCACAATTATTATTTCACCATTAAATCAAAAGAATAAAAGGTAAATTTAAAAGACATTATAAAATTTTTTAGGGAGGTTCTTATGAATAAAAAAGAAATTATAGCAATGATTTTGGCAGGCGGTCAAGGCAGCAGGCTGAAAATGTTTACTGAAAATCTTGCAAAACCGGCCGTTCCCTTCGGTGGAAAATATAGGGTGATAGACTTTGTCATATCCAACTGTGCTAATTCAAACATTGATGCTGTGGGCATACTTACACAATATAAGCCTTTTGAGTTACATAATCATATAGGGATAGGGACATCTTGGGGACTTAACAGACGTGATGGCGGTGCATATATATTACCTCCTTATATGAGTGAAAAGGAACAGAACTTTTATAAAGGTACTGCTCATGCAATTGAGCAGAATATTGAATTTATAAATTCTTTTAATCCTGAGTATCTTCTTGTTTTATCAGGAGACCATATATATAAGATGAATTATCAAAAAATGCTCAACTTCCACAAAGAACATGATGCAGATGTTACTATTGCAGTAATAGAAGTACCTTGGGAAGAAGCACCTCGATTCGGTATAATGAATACAAATCCTGATGGAAGTATCTATGAGTTTGAAGAAAAACCGGAAAACCCTAAGAGCAATTTGGCATCAATGGGAATTTATATATTTAATTGGAAGCTTTTAAAAGAAGAGTTTGAAAAAGCATCTATTGAAAACAGAAATAAAACCGATTTCGGACAAGACATCATCCCATCCCTGTTAGCAGAGGGAAAGAAATTGTTTTCCTATAAATTTAAAGGATACTGGAAAGATGTAGGAACATTATCATCATATTGGGAATCAAATATGGACTTATTGGATAAGGATAATGAATTGAAATTGTTTGACAGCGACTGGCAAATACGCTCTCACAATCATTCATTACCTCCGATGTTTATAGCAAAAGATGCCATAGTAAAAAATTCTATGATAGCTGACGGAGCAAAGATAAAAGGAACAGTTAAAAACTCCATAATATTTTCTGAAGTTGAAGTTGAAGAGGGAGCTGTTGTGGAGGACAGTGTTATAATGAGTTCTACAGTTATAAAAAAAGGTGCTGTTGTAAAAAAAGCGATAATAGGAGAAAATGTTATTATACACGAAAATGCGAAAGCTTTGAATGAAAATGGTGAATTATATTCTTTAGGAAACAATATAGAAGTAAGAGGTGAGAATAATGCTGAAAAATAATGTAATGGCAATAATAGACCTGAATGAAGACCATATAAGAATGAGAGAACTCACAAAAAACAGACCTATCGCATCTCTTCCAATAGCAGGAAGATATAGAATGATAGACTTCATATTGTCAAATATAACCAATTCACATATATTCAATGTCGGAATATTCGCACAAAGAAAAACAAGATCCTTAAATGACCATTTAGGGGACGGCTTTCCTTGGGATTTGGACAGAATACAAGATGGTCTATATATTTTTTCAAATCAATATGAGCTTAATGAAAAGCAAGTTGCCGGAAATATACACAGCATATATGATAATATAGATTTTTTTAAACGTTCAAGACAAGAGTATATATTGATAACAAACCCTTTTATGATATATACAATCGACTTTAATGATGTATTTGAATCTCATTTGAACTCAGGAGCGGACATAACATCTTTATATAAAGATGTGAATAACGCACATGTAAGCTTTTATGATAACTATGTTTATAGCATAAACAACTTAAAAATAAGCAGTATCGGAAAAAATATGTGCTCCAAAAAAGAGCAAAATATATCTATGGATACATTTTTGATGAAAAAAGATTATTTCATAGACATGATTTATGAGAGCATTGAAACAGGCGAACATATGTATTTAATAGATGCTATAAACAAACATATTTTGCAAGATAATACAAATCTTTATAAATTTAACGGTTATTTGAAGTGTGTAAGAGACATCAGAAGTTATAGAGAGTTTAATGCAGATATTTTAAACGAAGACATATCTAATGAAATATTTAAAAGTCCAAACGGTTCAATATATACAAAAATAAAAGATGAAGCACCGACTTATTTTTCAGAGGAGTCAAAAGTGGAAAACAGCATAATAGCATCAGGTTGTATAATAGACGGAACAGTTAAAAATTCTATAATATTCAGAAAAGTAAACGTGGCAAAAGGTGCTGTTGTAGAAAACAGTATAATTATGCAAAATTGCACAATACAAGAAGATACCTATATAAACAATGTAATAAGTGATAAAAATACAACAATCACAAATGGTAAAAAATTAATAGGCGATTTCAATATGCCGATAATTGTAAAAAAAGGAGAGATAATCTAAGATGAAAGTGCTTTTTTGTGCATCTGAATGCTATCCATTTATGAAAGTGGGCGGTCTTGGTGATGTTATATATTCATTGCCTAAATCTCTTGTTAGAGAAGGAGTGGAATGTTCCGTAATAATTCCTTTATATAAAAAAATAAGACAAGAACATCCAGACTTGGAAGTAGTGGACGAATTTTATATATCTCTCGGTTATAGACATCAATATGTTGGACTTCTCAGAAAAAGATTGGATGATATAGATTATTATTTTATAGATAATGAGCAATATTTTGGAAGAGATACAGCTTATGGACATTTTGATGATGGTGAAAGATTTACGTTTTTCTCAAAAGCAATAATTGAAACTATAGCAAGACATTTCAGACATTATGATATTTTACATGCGCATGATTGGCAAACAGCGATGACGGCTCCTCTGCTTAGAGAATATCAGATGCCTCTTAAATCTGTATTTACTATACATAATTTAAGATTTCAAGGGATATTCCAATTCAATATGGTGTTTGATATGCTTGGCTTACCGCCATATTATGCCTCAGAAGATAAAATGGCATTTTACGGTAATGCCAACTATTTAAAAGCTGGAATAGTGTTTGCAGACAAAGTTACAACAGTAAGTCCGACATATTTGGAAGAAATTAAAAACGAATATTATGGTGAAGGCTTGGACGGACTTATAAGACAATATGAATGGAAAATGCAAGGAATATTAAACGGTATAGATTACGAAACATATAATCCTATGAAAGATAAATATCTGTCATTTGATTATAATGCAAAAAATGTTTCAGGAAAATACAACAATAAAATAGCGTTCCAAAAAGAAATGCAACTTCCACAAAACAATAATATTCCAATAGTCGGTATGGTATCAAGACTTACAGACCAAAAAGGTCTTGATCTTATCAATAACGTGCTTGATGAAATATTGCAAATGGATTTACAATTAATAATACTCGGTACAGGCTCTGCTATGTATGAAGATAATTTCAGAGCGCACGAATATTCTCATCATGACAAGATGAGAGCTATAATAAAATATGATGATTCTTTTGCATCCAAAATATATGCAGCAAGTGATATATATCTTATGCCTTCTCAATTTGAACCTTGCGGTTTATCGCAGATGATAGCTATGCGTTACGGTTCATTACCATTAGTTAGAGAAACGGGCGGACTTAATGACAGTGTAAGACCTTACAACCAATTTACAGGAGAAGGAACAGGGTTTACATTCAGCACATATAATGCACATGATATGCTGTTTACTCTACAAAAAGCTGTAGGCTTGTATTATGATAATAAAGATGCCTTCAACAAATTGATAGAACAGGCTATGGCGGAAGATTTCAGCTGGACATCATCAAGCAAACAATATATACAAATGTATGAGTCTATTTTATAATAGCTATTAAAATGTTGATAAAATTTGTTTAATATGAATATTTAGCGGAATTATTGATATTTTACTAAGTTTATAAATACTATTTTTCTATAGTTATATTGATTTTTAGTATAAAATTAAAATCAGCTTATTGCCGATTGCTACGATACTTGTAATTTTCAAATATGTAGAGCAATCAGTGATAAGCTGATTTGTTATTGATTTATAAATTTATATTTTTTCTATAGGTACCCACAATTCCATTTCATAATTTTCGCTACCCATATTTTCCTTAGGATATACTTCAAAATCCGGTGTACCCGCATGGCGATAGCCTTGCATAGGAAAAAAATCTTGAAGTATGTACTTCCAAGCGTCATGAATAATTTCAGGCATTTTACCTTTCATAGATACTATTGCGTATTCTGCAGGAGGAACATCTAAAATTTCCAATCCCAAAGACTTTTCCTTTTCTGTATCGTTTACGTAAAATCCTGCCATATACTTGAAATTTATATCCATTTTAAAGCTTTCGTGCTCATAGCAAGCACCGTAGCACATTCTGTTTCCAAGTGATATCAAAGTATTTATATCTGTCTTCTTGAACAAGTCTTCCCATATTTCGTTAAACATGGTAGTTTTGCTTGCCGATTTTGAAACTCCTGCCACTTTAAAGCCTTCTTTTCTTTCGATTCTTGTTTTCATACTTTCTCCTCCTTTTATTGTTAACGACAATCTTATAGGAGAAAAAATTTTAAAAGGCTTACCGCATCTTACATCGCTTGGTGTATAGCCGTGAAATTTTTTGAATGCAAATGTGAAAGAATCTGATGATTCGTATCCGTATTCAAGTGCTATATCTATGATTTTATCTGATGTATCTCTAAGTTTGACAGCGGATTTTGTCAATTTTCTGTACCGGATATACTCACTTAGCGTATAACCTGTAAGCATAGAAAATATCCTTGCAAACATAGAATACGAATAGCCTGATAAGGTAGATATTTTTTTGTCGTCAATTATTTTTTCATTTAATGTGCTTTCTATATAGTCTACAGTGTCATTAAACAGATGTATGGTGTCCATATTTCTCCTCCTATTGACATTATTATACAAAAAAAAAGAAGGTTGTACTCTATATTTTGCATACAGCTTTTATAGGATTTTATCCTTTTGTTTATATTGATGTTTTTTATGTTTATACTTAGAATCTTATAGAATAATTGAAAAACATAATAATTAATTTTTCTAATTAACTATTTATATTAATCTTATATAATTATATAAGTTATCTATAATTTTATTAAAAATAGTATTATATATGATTATTGCCTGATGAAACAGGCGTATAATAACAAATGTACTTGATTAGGGGATGTTTACTTTGATATCAGCAAGTTCCCTTAACCAAGCACATTCGAATATATTTTTTATATTTTAGTGTTTAATAGGTTTTAGTATTAATTTATAACAGGTGCTACAAATACTCTTGTAGCTAATTGTTGGTCAAAAAGCATAGTGGCATGAGGATCGGAGTTTATAAATTTCAATGTGTCAATATGTTTTACAAAAGTTTCTTCTTCCTCAACCTGCTCATTTACAAAAAATCTTAGGAATGCTTGGCTTGCAAAGTCTTTTTCATCACTTGCAACAGACATTATCTCGTTTATCCAGTTAGTTACTTTTCTCTCATGTGCCAACGCTGTTTCAAAAACTTCAAGTATTGATTTAAAATCTGCCTTAGGTTTTGGTATTTCTTTTAAATTTACTTTTTCACCGAGCCTGTGAAGATAATCTATCATAAGATAAGCATGAGCTGTTTCTTCTTGCACTTGTATATGGAAAAAATTTTCTATACCTGCGAAGTTGTACTCATTGCCGATATACATCTCCATAGCTTGATATATATAGGCAGACTCAAACTCTTTGTTTATTTGCTCGTTAATCATATCTACAACTTTTTTTGAAATCATAATATACTCCTCCTATTTTTTTATATTGTTGAATACAGATATCCTTTAAAAAAATGACTATATATACACAATCAATATTACCTGCTAATTAAATAAGATACATAGTAAAAAATACTATAACTAAGATAAGTATTTGTATCATTTTAAATAGTTTTTCATGTAAAATTTTTATTTGTATATAAGTGTTTGTTGTTTAATAGGATAATAGTATTCATAAATAAATTACAGTTTAATTATACATGTTTCTGCTAAAAATGGCAAATAAGTTTACAATAAAAAGTATATGTATATCTACTTGTTTTCTTCTGTCAATTTTACTCTTCCGCTTATAGCTGCGACTGTCAGTTTGTAATATTTTTTGCCTGTATTCGTGCTACTTGACAAGTCTATTGTTATACCTTTATCACTTTCAGCTCCTTGGAAAATAATTTTTCCTTCATTGGTAGGAAATGTTTCTATTTTAATTTTATCGGAAAATTTCACAGTTTTTTTGTCTTTATCTATATTTATAGTATAAGAATTGTCTTCTTTATTTATCTGTATAAAAATTTTATTATTGCTATTTCCTTTTTGCAGGCTGAGTTGTTTTATATATCTTATATCACTCACAAGCCTATGTAGTTGTTGCTCCTGCTGACTTGTAATAAATACATTTCCATACACGAAAAAACCGGAAACTATGAGCACGAGTGTCAAAGATATGATGATTTCAAAGAGTGTAAAGCCTTTATTTTTCATATTTCTCCTGATATAGTAATCAATATATTTTTAGATGATTATTTATTTCATATTATATGTGGCTTTTTAAAAGTCTTTTAGTATTAATAGTGATGTAACACTAAAGCATAAAAAGTGAGTTTTAAAATAAGTATAAAATATTGCATTTTAATTAATTATTTTCTCATCTATAATGCTTTGCTTGTATTCGTTATATATGGCATCAATTTGTCCTGATTTTAGCTTTTCAACATCTTCTTCTTTTGAAAAATCAGGAAGTTTAAGTACATAGTTGTAATAGATTTCTTTATTGTCTTCTTTTTTATATGATAATCTAAACTCTATTATACTGTTGTTTAATTCTATTTCACTTGTCGTCAAACCTTGTAATTCTTTTTTTAATTCGTAATCTATATCACGACTTAAATTTCTGATTTTTATGCCGGTAAATGTAGAGAGATTATCTCCAATTTGCTCGGTATTTCCTTTATCATAATGTTTTTTCAAATCATATAAGGCTTCTTTAAATATATCGTATATCAAAAAATCGACTATCTGTTCCTTGGAATTTGAATATATATCATTTGCCTTATCAGTTATAGCCATATATCTTGAATTTACCACGTTTTTATTCATTATAAACACGCTAAGTACGAGTATATTGAGCATTACCATAATGATTATAACATTTATAAGTACCGTAGCTTTTCTCATAATATTCCTCATCAATTACAAAAAACACCTACCATCTTCAGATAGGTGTAATATTAATATTCAATAGAATAATAGATATTTTATTAATTCAAAAGTCCATAAACAGTTTAAAATTACTTAGGCTATTTTTCTATCATAATATTGAATTTTAGTGTGATTTAGTATTGTATTAATATCTATACTTAAAATAAATTTAATTAATATAAAAACTCTTTGATAAAAATAAGCGTGTTAAATAATTTTTAATGAGTTATTGCACGCTTAGTTGCAATAGTTATAGCCTTATATACAAATAGTCCCATAAATATGTTGGCTATGCAAGTAGGTATAACCACGCTCATCATCAATATGGAAAAGCCGACAGGTAAGCCTACCAAAAAATATGCTGTACTCAGAAATACGCTTCCACTTACAAATGTACCTAAACCTACCAATATAGCTGATTTTATCGTATCATTTTTGAAATTCTTCATAATTTCTATAAGTGCATATACAAACAATGCTGTTATAATTTTATCTATAAAATTAGGTATTTGACCACCTGGAAATGTAGTAGTAAGAGCAGTTATTATTCCGCCTCCCAAACCTGAAACTATCACGTTTTGTATATCAGGATTTAGGATAATTGCCATTATCATAAATATAAGCAGTAAATCAAATTTCATACCGGCTATACCCGGAATAGTTGCGTGAAATATAAATCCCATAGCCAACATCAATGCAGTTATTATATAATTTTTAATCTTCATTTTTTATTCTCCTTTAACTTATAAAATATCTTTTAATTACACCTTGTTATAAATCCTTATCGGAATTGAGATATTTACGGAATAAAAAAACTCGCTACTTCACATATGTGAAAGAGCGAGTGTTAATCACGGTGCCATCTTCCTTAGGATAATAAAAAATCCCATCTCAATCAGATACAGGTTCAAAAACCGATATCCTTACCCTGTAACGTGAGTACACGTCTAAAGCTACTTTTATTCGCCTCAGCATCTTATGAGTCCATTCATTTAAATTATTCTTACCCATTCACACCAAGTAGGGCTCTCTGTAAAGAAATCATATAAACTACTACTCTCAATCAATGATTTTATAATATGATAAATTATTAAATAAAAAAAGTCAAGTATATTTTTAGAAAATAAAAATATATTTTATGATATTTTTTCATATAAAGTCTATTTAAAAAATATCTGTGTTTAATTTAGATAATATTATAGAGCTATTTATCGTTCATTTTATCTATAATTTATATCGATTTGAAGAATTTGGTGTTTATTATAAATCTATGATGTGGTACAATAATATGAATTTAAAAAATTTTATGCAGTATTATATTTTTATAAAAAAGATAATATTAATTTTTTTGTACTGAAGTTTGTAGAGTTTGAAAAATTATGAATATAAGTAATTTATTCTATGTAAATACACGATTTTATGGCAAATTTTGAAAAATTAAAGTTTATTTTTAACGATTTATAAAATTTGAGGAATTTATGCAGATTTTTAAGATAAAGTTTTTTTATTTAAGGTTTATTATGTTAATTACAGGTTGCTTGCTGATAGGCTACGGCATATCTGTTTTTAAATTTGTAAACTGGGGAGTGGATTCTTATGGAACTATGGTTATAGCTTTGAGCGATATATTTAAAGCTTCATACGGAAATACACTTTTGACATGCAATATAATCTTGTTTGCAATATCTGTTTTGATGTGCAGACCATGTATTAAGATGATTGGCATAGGAACTCTGATAAATATGAGTATGATAGGTTATGTAATAGATTTTTTGGATTTTTTATATTTGAGATTTTTTCCTTTGCAGTTGTCTATTTATGTTAAGTTTATTTGGTCGGTAAGTGCATTTTTTATATTTTCAATAGGTGTAGCCTTATATATCAAAGCAAATTTGGGAATAGCACCATATGAACTTATGAATATGTCAATAATAAAACATTTCAATGAAAAATTCAGCTTTCACCAAGTAAGAGTTTTTCAAGATTTACTCATGCTTGCAGGAGGCTTTGCCTTAGGCTCTGTAATAGGTATAAATACTGTTATACTAAGTTTTTTTACAGGTGTTGTTGTACATTTTTTTAGCAAAATATGCGAGAAACATATTATAAAAGATAGATGGTAGTTTTTTTATTAGTTGAAAGGAGAAATTTTATGAACGCTGTAGTAACTGTTGTAGGTAAAGATATGGTAGGTATAATTCATAAAGTATCAGGAAAATTATTGGAGCATAATCTTAACATATTAGATATAAATCAAAGTGTAGTTGGAGATTATTTTACGATGATAATGCTTATAGATATTACCAATATAGGAGAAAACTTTGAAAAATTATGCAGTGAGTTTGATGAAATAGGTAAAGAAATCGGTCAAAAGATAATAATTCAACACGAAAATCTGTTTAACGCAATGCATACTATATAATTTTTTCTAATATTCATATTATTTAAGAAAATCGTTGATACAGCTATAAGTTTTTTGTAGAAAGGAATTTAATATGCAGTTTTTAAATAGAGATAATATATTGGAAACCATAAATATGCTCAGTGATGAAAAGCTTGATATAAGAACTGTTACAATGGGCATATCACTACTTGATTGCATAGATGAGGACTCAAAAAAATCAAGACAGAAAATCTATGATAAAATATCATTTAAAGCGGAAAAATTGGTGTCAGAGTCAGAAAAAATAGGAAAAAAATATCGTGTACCTATAATAAATAAAAGAATATCAGTTACTCCTATATCTATAATAGCCGGCGCTACAAGAGATACCGATTATACAGATTTTGCGGTTATACTTGATAAAGCTGCAAAAAATGTAGGTGTAAATTTTGTTGGAGGTTTTTCGGCTCTTGTGCAAAAAGGTATGACAAGAGCTGACGAAATACTTATAAAATCAATACCGAATGCTCTTTCATCAACTGATATAGTATGTTCGAGTGTAAATGTAGCCAGCACAAAAGCAGGCATAAACATGGATGCCATAAAAATGTTGGGAGAAGTTATAAAAGAGCTTTCATTTAGGACTAAGGATAAAGGAAGTATAGGCTGTGCAAAGCTTGTTGTCTTTGCAAATTCGGTTGATGACAATCCTTTTATGGCAGGTGCTTTTCATGGTATAAGCATGGGAGATACTGTAATAAATGTAGGTATAAGTGGACCTGGTGTAGTAAAATCGGCATTGGAAAAAATAAAAGGCAAGAGTATACAAGCAGTATGCGAAGAAATTAAAAAGACTTCATTTAAGATGACGAGAATGGGCGAGCTTATAGGAAGAGAAGTTGCCGAAAACTTAGGTTATCCTTTTTCAAGCGTAGATTTATCGCTTGCGCCTACTGCGGACATTGGCGACAGTGTTGCAAGAATATTGGAAGAAATAGGAATAGATGAGGCAGGTGGACATGGGACAACATTTGCACTTGCACTTTTAAACGATTCGGTTAAAAAAGGAGGTATAATGGCATCATCAAACGTAGGCGGATTAAGTGGTGCATTTATCCCTGTGAGCGAAGATGAGGGTATGATTAATGCTGTTGCAAACGGAAGTATGTCGTTTGATAAACTGGAAGCTATGACATCAGTATGCTCTGTAGGGCTTGATATGATAGCTATAGACGGAGATACTCCTGCAAGTACAATATCAGCTATAATGGCTGATGAATGTGCAATAGGAGTTATAAACGGAAAGACTACAGCCACAAGGTTAGTGCCGGTATATGGTAAACATGTAGGGGAGACGGTAGAATTTGGAGATTTATTAGGCTATGCACCTATAATAGATATAGGTAAAACATCAAGTGAAAGATTGATAAATCGTGCAGGATTTATGCCTGCGCCTGTTCACAGCTTTAAGAATTAAACAGGAGAAAAAACATGCTATTATTTATACAATATCCGAAATGCACAACTTGTCAAAAAGCAAAAAAATTTTTAGATGATAATAAAATAAAATATATAGATAGAAACATAGTTACAGACAATCCTACAAAAGAAGATTTGGAAAAATTTATAAAAATCGGAAATTTGGATATAAAAAAATTGTTCAATACAAGCGGTATGAAATACAGAGAGTTAGGCTTGAAAGATAAGCTGAAAACTATGAGTGATGATGAAAAATTGGAAATATTGGCAACAGATGGTATGCTTGTAAAAAGACCGCTTTTAGTTGGAGATGATTTTGTTCTTACGGGATTTAAGCAAGAGCAGTGGACTGACACATTAAATTAAAATTATAGGTATAAATAAAAGGATTGGTACAAAATATGAGAATAGCCATAGATACTATGGGAGGAGATTTTGCTCCGCAAGCTCAAATTAACGGAGCATTGGAATCTATAAAAGAGCTTGGCGTGGATGTAGTGCTGCTTGGAGATGAAAATATAATAAACGACTTTTTAAAAACAAAGACATATGATAAAACAAAAGTTTCAGTGGTGCATTGTAGCGAAAATATAACTAATGATGACAAACCTGTAATCTCTATAAAAAAGAAAAAGAATTCACCTATGGTGCTTGGCTGTAATATGCTTGTTGAAGGTAAGGCGGATGCGTTGGTATCATCAGGTAGTACAGGTGCATTACTTACAAGCGGTATGCTCATCACAGGAAGAATAGAAGGAATACAACGCCCTGCACTTACAACTGTTTACCCAAAAGCAAATGGTGCCACTGTTTTGCTTGACGTAGGAGCAAATGCACAATGCAAACCGGAACATATAAATCAATTTGCATTTATGGGATACGCATATGCAAAAGCTGTACTGAATTTAGAAAATCCGAGAGTGGGTTTAATAAACATAGGAACTGAAGAAAAAAAGGGTTCACAAACATATATCGACGCATATCAGATGCTTAAAGACAACAAATTTATAAATTTCATAGGAAATGTTGAGGCAAGAGATATACCGAGTACAGAGGCAGATGTGCTTGTGTGTGACGGTTTTACAGGAAATATAGTGTTAAAACTTTCAGAAGGTCTTGTCATTCATATGATGAAGCTCATAAAAAACAGCTTTATGTCATCTTTGAAGTCAAAAATAGGTGCTTTACTCGTAAAATCATCTTTGAAAAATATGAAAAAATCACTTGACTATGAAGAATATGGAGGAGCTATACTGCTTGGAACAAACGGAACAGTTATAAAAGCACATGGCTCATCAAATGAAAAAGCTTTTAAAAATGCAATAAAACAGGCAAAAAAAATCTATGATGCCGACTTGGTAAAGTCAATAAAACAATTCGCTGCAGAAAATAAAGCTAAAAACGAAGACAAAACGGAAGAATAAATTAGTGCATAGATTTATTTTAAAATATTATATTGTTAAATGAGGGCTATATGTCAAGAATTATAACCGTACTTGGTGGAATTTCAAGCGGTAAGTCAAATTTTGCACAAAATTTAGCCTATGATATGGGTAAAAAAAGAGCATATATAGCGACTGCTGAAATAACAGATGACGATATGAATTTGAAAGTACAAAAGCACATAGCAAGCAGAGGCAATGATTGGCTTACATTTGAAAATTTTGCAGACATAGACAATTTGATAATAAATCAATTTGACAATTATGATACAGCTTTGCTTGACTGTGTTACAAATATGATTAACAATCTTATGTATCATAGCAAAATAGATTTTGAAACTTGCGACAATGATATATTTGAAAAATTTTGTGCAGATGCAAAAAACTATGTGCAAAGAATACTGAATTCTATGAAAAGTTCAAAATGCAAATTCGTTATAATAACTAACGAAATTGGACTTTGTGTAATACCTGCAAACAGATACACAAGGCGATTTGTACAATTACACGGAGAAATCAATCAGATATTTACTCAAATATCTGATGAAGTGTATTTTGTAGTATCAGGTACTTGTATGAAAATAAAATAACTATACTAAAACCTAATAGAATTATGCCTATATTTAATAATGCACAATATACTCATACTAAAAGTTAATAAAATAATGGATATTTTATTTTTAAGAATTTGTTGGCTAACTAAAATTAAGTGTATTTAAAATAAATAAAGTATATAAATATATCTATTAATCAAAAGAATATCAGTATCAATATATGGTAAAAATATAAAAGTATAATATCATAGCACTTATATAAAATTAGTGCTTTAAATAGGTTTTGGTATTATTTTAAACAATTCGAAAAATTGAATTTTTTTTTGAAAGGGCTGAAATATGAAAGAAATATATCTTATAAGACACGCTGAAACGGTTATGAATAAAGAGATGAGATTTTCCGGCATACTTGATTGCGAGCTAAGCGAGCAAGGCTACGAGCAACTCAAACAGTTAAAACAAAAGATGCAAGAGTATGATATACAGCAATGTTACTGCTCACCTCTTAAAAGAGCCTACCTTACAGCCAAGTCTTTTTTTGATAATCCGGTAAAAGTTGAAAATTTGCATGAGATGAATTTTGGCGATATAGACGGTATGAAGTTTAAGGATGTGGAAAAAAATTTTCCCTCTTTGGCAAGAGATATGCTCAGTGAAAAGCGTGAATTTGAATTTCCCAATGGAGAAAGCAGAGAACAACTAAGAAAGAGAGCTACGCAGGCATTTAATGATATACTTGCAAAAGATACAAATGATTCTATAGCTATAGTATCACATTCTTGCGTTATAAGAGCGATTATATCTCAAGAGATGGTCGGAGACTATTCTTTTTCTTGGAAAATACAAATAGGAAATTGCAGTATAACGAAACTTCAAAAATATTCAAACAACACTATATTAAATTTTTTAAACAGATAAAAAAGAGAAAACATTATGGAAAGATTAAAAGGCGCTATAAGTTTTTTGACAATATTACCCATTCGAAGCAACATTGAGGACGAAAAAGAATTTTCTAAGATTATGGCTTTTTTTCCCATAGTTGCTTTAATTTTGGGTATCATTTATTGCAGTATATCCAATTTGGTCTATAATTTTGCAGACAGTCTATTTTTTTCGTCTGTAATTTATGTGCTTAGCAGTATAATTTTTACAGGAGGACTTCATTATGACGGTCTTGCTGATGCTTGTGACGGGCTGTTTTCCGGCAGAGAAAAAGATAAGATTTTAGAAATTATGCAAGATTCTCGGATAGGAACTTTTGGAGTTTTGGGGATAATAGTAAATGTGCTTTTAAAATTAGGCATAGTGTATATTTTTATTCAATATGATATTTTAAATTTTGCCATATTTTCTGTTATTTTTTCAAGAACTATGCAGATAATATATGCTTATTTCGGGAATTATCCGAAAAAAAACGGCATGGGGAATTTTTTTGTAGGCAAGATTGGAAGAGGCACTTTAAGGCTGGCTGTTACCTTGGATATAATAATAGTTTTAATATTGTCTTTATTTATTAGCGGATATGGATTCAGTTTTGTGCTGATTACCTTTATTATAAGCTTTATCATATCTTTTGCGATAATGCTTGGAATAAAACATATGATATATAAAAAAATAGGTGGTATAACAGGCGATATATTGGGATTTATAGCCGAAATATCGGAAAATATATTTATGCTTGTTTTTTTTGTAGTTTATAATATTATTTAACAAACGTAGATATTATTTAATACAGTGCTGAATATATTTTGTTTAAGGTAGTGTTTAATCAATATCTATAAAGCATATATTCATATTAAAGCCTATTTAATTAGGTGATAATATAATAAAAGTGTTGGTAATTTTATTTGCAAAACAATTTCAGCATTATTAATTTAAAGCTTTAGTATAAGTGCAGTTTAAGATAGCGTAAATGAGAAATATTTGAAGATTATAATAATTTGTACAGAATTTGCAGTATTTAAACGGTAAGGGGATGTTTGAGATAAAGAAAAAAATAGTGATAAGCGATATGGACGGAACACTTCTTAGAAGTGACAAGACAATATCACAAAAAACGATTGAAACTGTAAATGAATTAAGGAAGAATAATATTGATTTTACAATAGCTACAGGCAGAATTTATCCTGTGGTTTTGGAAACTGTAAAAACAATGAATATAAAAAAGCCTCTCATATTATGTAATGGGGCACTTTTGCAAGATCCTATAACGGAAGAAGTGTATTTTTCAAAACTGTTGGAAGATGATATAGTGCATAAAATATTGAAAACCGCTGATGAGTCAGGCTGCTATTTTTATTATTATACAAAGGATTCGATATGTGCAAAGGAGCTTAAATATACAGCAAAATATTACTATGAGATGAACAAAACCATAAAACAAGAAAAGAAAATAAATATATATTTGTCTCCCAACTTGGTAAATGAACGAAAATCGAATATATACAAAGTTGTAGTATTGGAAGAAAATGTAGAAAAATTGAAACAAGTAAAGCAAGAGATGAAAAAATATGACGAATATATAGATATTGTATCATCCTACTGGAATAATATTGAAATAGTAGCAAAAGATGTATCAAAAGGTGCAGGCGTAAAGTTTTTTGCGGAAAAATTCGACTATGAGATAGAAAATATAATGTGTATAGGCGATGAAGAAAATGATGAATCTATGCTAAAAGTGGCAGGATTTCCGGTTGCTATGGGAAACGCATCGGAAAATATGAAAAAAATAGCCCAATATATCACATCAAGCAATGATAATGAGGGTATGAGTGAGGCTATATTAAAGTTTGCAGAGCTTTAAAAATTAGAATTGGAGGAGACTGAATGAGTATTTTATTTGATGAATTTAGCAGCATTTGCTTATATTTAAATAAAATTGGAATCGTGCCTACACTAATGGGTTCTTTAGGATTGGAATTTATATCAAAAGAAGATTGGAATCCATCAGATATTGATATTCATGTTCAAGGACATCCAAGAGGATGGGAAGCTCCTGATGAACTTAGAATTTATGATTGGGACAAAATAATGATGGTTATGGGAAAATTGGGATATGATTTAGTGGACATTCATGAGCACGAATTTCAAAAAAATGGAGTTAGTGTAGAATACGGTTCAATCGATTCCTTATATGATTTTGCGGGTATTGCTGAATCGGATATAGAACTTATTCAACTAAACGAAATAAAGTTTCGTGTACCAAGTCTAAAACAGTTTTTACAGATTTATAAAGCATCATCAAAAGATTCATATAGAAATGATAATAATAACAATAAAGACTTTAAAAAGATAGATTGGTTGAATAGTCATATATAAATCCCAGTTTGCCGGACTAAAATAATTGAGTTAAAATTTTTATTTTTTATTTTATAGTTTTATAGAATTTTACTATGACTTATGCTTTAGTAAAATATATAATTAAAAGGAGCTATACATATGTCACTTAACATAGTGTTATTTGAACCGGAAATACCTGCAAATACGGGGAATATCATAAGAACTTGTGTTTGCACAAATACTACCTTACACATGATAAGACCGTTCGGCTTTTCTATGAGCGAAAAGATGATAAAACGCTCAGGAATGGACTATATACAATATGCTGACATAAGATATTATGACAGTTTTGAAGAATATTATGAAAAATATGACAAGGAGAAAATGTACTTTTTTACCACAAAAGCAAGACATAAGCACAGTGATGTAGTATATAAAGACGGTGACCATCTGGTATTCGGACCTGAGAGCAGAGGATTGCCGGAAAAAATAAGAAGCATAAATGAGCAAAACAATGTGAGGATACCTATGCTTTTTAATGAATATGTACGCTCTCTTAATTTGTCAAATTCTGTAGCGATAGGTTTATTTGAAGCATTAAGACAGATAGACTACAAAGAGTTTTTATGATAAAAAATTTACTTAAATTTTTAAAATTATGATATAATCGTATAAAAATATAAATTATAAGTGTTTACTTATAATTGAGTAAAATTTGTAAAACAAAAAAATATAACTCACATGAGTTGTTTTTTAGCAAGGAGAAAAATATTGCAAGAAAAGTTCATTTTAGAATCATTAGGCTGTTCCAAAAACTTGGTGGATGCTGAGGAAATGGTCTACATTCTCAATAAAAACGGGTATGAAATGACAGGAGATATAAACGAGGCTACAATAGCCATAGTAAATACCTGCGGTTTTATAGAATCAGCCAAAGAAGAATCAATAGACACTATATTCGAAATTGCAAGATATAAACAGAAAAATCTAAAATATCTCATCGTTACAGGCTGTCTTGCACAACGATATTATAAAGAGCTGAAAGATAAAATACCGGAAGTTGACGCATTTTTAGGTACTACATCTTATGATACCATATACAATGTAATAAAGGGTTTGGAAATAGGACAGGATAACTCTCTTATATTAAATGCCGACAGAAAACTTGAACACACCAAGAAAAAGATACTCACAGACAATTATTACGCTTATGTAAAAATAGCGGAGGGCTGTGACAACAGTTGTACTTATTGTATAATACCGAGACTTAGAGGAAGATATAAAAGTAGAGGTATGGAGGAAATAATAACGGAAGTGCAAGATTTGGCAAGTCAAGGAGTAAAAGAGATAATTTTGATAGCACAAGATACTTCAAAATACGGCTTGGATATATATAAAGAGAAAAAACTGCCTGAGCTTTTAAGAAAATTGTCAGAAATAGACGGTATAAAATGGATAAGATTTTTATACACATATCCGGAAGATATAACTGAAGAATTGGTGCAAGAAGTTAAAAATAATGACAAAGTCTGTTCATATTTTGACATACCTATCCAACACGCAAATGACAGGATTTTAAAGCTTATGAATAGAAGTACGGACAAGGATGAAATAATATCAAAAATAAAATTGATAAGAGACAATATAGAAGATGCCATAATAAGAACAACTTTAATTACAGGTTTTCCAAGCGAAAGTGAAGACGATATAGATGAGCTTGAAGATTTTATAAGAGATATAAAATTCAATAAATTGGGAGTGTTTGCATACTCTCAGGAGGAAGGCACAAAAGCCGGAAAAATGAAAGAGCAGATAGATGAAGATGTGAAAAAACAAAGACAAGACAGAATTATGAATGTGCAATATGAAATAGCAAACAGATTAAATAAAACTTATATAGGTAAAACATTTACAGCAATAGTAGATGAAGTGTATGAAGACTATGTTGTAGCACGTTCATATATGGATGTTATTGAAGTGGATACTGTAATATATGTGACTACAGATAAAAAACATAAAAAAGGTGATTTTATAAAAGTGATTATAACAGATACCTTGGAATATGATTTAAAAGCTGAGGAGGTGTAAAATTGAATACCCCTAATAAACTTACAATTCTAAGAATGATTTTAGTACCATTTTTCTTAGTATCGTTTTATATAGAGATAAAAAATTCAGACAGTTCTCTGATAATATCTACAATAATATTTGCAGTTGCATCAATAACGGACTTTTTTGACGGTTATTTGGCAAGAAAATATAATCTTGTAACAGATTTCGGAAAGTTTATGGATCCCCTTGCCGATAAGATATTGGTTGCAGCAGCTATGATATGCTTGGTAGGAGCGTCAAGAATGTCTGCATGGATGGCTGTACTCATAATATCAAGAGAATATGCAATAAGTATATTAAGAGCAATAGCGGCGTCGTCAGGCAAAGTAATCGCTGCATCCTCAGGCGGAAAAATTAAGACAGTCACACAGATAGCAGCTATAATTATGTTACTTCTCAACATTCCGTTTGCTATGTATGTGATGATTGTAGCGGTAGTTGCCACATTTTACTCAGGAGTAGAATATATATATAAAAACAGACATTTGCTCACATATTGATATTTTTTTAAGTAGTTGTTTATATGGCTTTATAATTAAATTGATAAAAAATATGAAATTTGATATAATCATTTTTGATATGAATATAAAGTTTTTGAAAAATAATATAATTTTATAATAAATTCGGGAGGAATAATGGCTGATAAAAAGAAACAGTTAAAAAGAGAAGAAGTAGTTGATAAGAAAAAAGCTCTTGAAGATGTGCTTGCCAGAATAGAAAAAGACTTCGGAAAAGGCGCTATAATGTTGCTTGGAGAAAATACCAAGATGAATGTGGAAACTATATCCACAGGTTCGGTAGGTCTTGATAAAGCAATAGGTGTAGGTGGACTGCCAAAGGGAAGAATAATAGAAATATACGGACCTGAATCATCAGGTAAAACTACAGTGGCACTTCATTGTGTCGCAGAGGCACAAAAAGTAGGAGGATCTGCGGCGTTTATAGATGCGGAGCATGCACTTGATCCTGTATATGCAAAAGCACTTGGTGTTGATATAGATTCATTGCTTATTTCGCAACCGGATACTGGAGAACAGGCACTTGAAATAACAGATGTACTTGTTAGAAGCGGCGGTGTAGATATAGTGGTAGTTGACTCTGTAGCTGCATTAGTTCCTAAAAGTGAAATAGAAGGAGATATGGGAGATACTTTCATAGGGCTTCAAGCAAGACTTATGTCGCAGGCGCTTAGAAAGTTGGCAGGGCATATAAATAGATCAAAGACGATAGTTATATTTATAAATCAACTTAGAGCAAATATAAATTCAGTAGGCTTTGGAGGTCCTAATGAAACGACAACAGGAGGTAGAGCACTCAAATTTTACTCGTCTATAAGATTGGACGTAAGAAGAATAGGTTCAGTAAAACAAGGCGAAGAAATTATAGGAAGCAGAGTAAAAGTAAAAGTGGCAAAAAACAAAGTTGCACCTCCTTTTAAGTTATGTGAATTTGATATAATGTACGGCAAAGGAATATCACAGGCCGGAGAAATACTTGACATTGCAATAGCTACCAAAATAGTAAAAAAAGCAGGAGCATGGTTCAGCTATGGAGAAAGAAAATTGGGACAAGGTAGAGAAAATGTAAAAAAATTGCTCGAAGAAGATATAGATTTGCTTGAAGAATTAAAAGAAAAAATAAACGAATTTGAAGTATTACCTGATTTAAAACAAGAAGAAAAATTAGGCAAAGATATAGAAAATGATGAATTGGATATAGAGCTTGAGGAAGAAGCAATAGACGAAGAATAAAACAAAAAAACTAAATAAATAATAATAATTTAAGTTTTAATTTTAATTTATTTATTATTATTATT
>NZ_JH414564.1 GCF_000238115.1 Peptoanaerobacter stomatis
TATCTATTTTTTGCAGTACGTTTTGCAATAAATCTTCATCTAATGAGGTCGGAGTTCCTCCTCCTATAAACACTGTATCTATTTTATAATCATTTAAGCTGTATTTTGTAATTGCCATATCTATTTCTTTCATAAGAGCATTTGCATATCTCTTTTTATGCAAATAATCGGAAATACCGGAATCAAAATCACAGTACAAGCACTTTGAATTACAAAACGGTATATGAAAATAAAGTCCTAAGTTTTTCATAAAATCTCCACTGATAAATTTTCTTCAATATAAATATATAAACACTATTTAAATTATTTATTTTATATAAGTCACGATTTATACTTTATATGCCAAAATTTGTTTAAATCATTGATTTTATACAAATGTTATGAGTTATATTCCGTATATTTTTTACCATATAGTAAGTATATCAATTTTTATTAAATATACAATTCTATTAGATTTTAGTACAAATTAGAATATGCCCAAAATATTTTGCAAACGAAATAACTAACGCTTTTATAAATATCCGTTTTTCAGATATTTATAAAAAATTACTCCGAGCAAAATATATTTGAGCATTATATTAAAAAACATCTATATTTAACCATATAAGTATGATACTATTATTTGATTGAATAATCAATAGTATTAATTTGAAAGTTGCCATTTTATTGCATCTTGTCTTTGAATTATAAAATTTTTATAGACTTTTGATATTTTCATAAGTTCATCATGTGTACCTATACTTTCCACACTTCCTCTATCGAGTACGATTATTTTGTCGGCTTCTCTTATAGTATCCAATTTATGGGCTATTATTATGGCAGTTTTACCTTTAAGTAAATTTTTTAATGCTGTCATAAGCTGTTCTTCATTTTCGGGGTCTACACTTGAAGTTGCTTCATCCAATATTACAAATTTACTTGGTTTTAACATAGCTCTTGCTATAGATATTCTTTGTCTTTCTCCTCCTGACAGATTACTTCCTCCTTCTTGTAATATTGTGTCATATCCGTCTTTTAACTGCATAATAAAGTCGTGGCATCTTGCCAATTTCGCAACTTCAATCATCTCATCATCAGTAGCATCTGTATTTCCGAATTTTATATTGTTTCTTATACTGTCATCAAACAAATAAACGTCTTGAAATACAAATGAAAAGTTAGAGAGTAAATAATCATATGTATAATCTTTTACATCTGTTTTTCCTACAAGTATTTTCCCATCATTCACATCCCAAAATCTTGCCATAAGATTACACAATGTAGTCTTGCCGCTTCCTGACGGACCTACTATTGCAGTTGTTTTTCCATCAGGAATTACAACACTCAAGTTTTTAAACAATTTATCATCATTATAAGAAAAATTTATATCTTGCATTTCTATTTCGCAATTATCTACAGTTTGTTTTTCTCCCTCCTCAATAGTAGGTATATCTCTCAGCTTTGTCAAGGCGTCCAAATTTTGTACTGCAACTCCCATTATATTTTGCATACTGCCTGTCATCTCAAAACCTCCGAAAACTATAAAACTTGACACTATGAGCATTATAGCTTTATGAGCCGAGATTTCACCTTGTGTATATCTTGTCAAACTTGCAAAAATTATTACACATATCGCTAATTTAAAAATTAATAAAAACAATATTCCAACCGGCGCCACGGCTTTTTCAACATCGAAAAATCCCTTTTTATTTTCTGAGATACTTTTTTCCAAGTTTTTTAATACTTCCTTACCTTTCCCAAAAGACTTTATCACACCTATGCCTTTTACATATTCAAGCATATCCGCATTTAGATTTATTTTCAATCCCAAAAGTTTTTTTGTACTTTCATCCGCTTTTGTCTGAAAAATATTATTTATAATAATACCAAAAATCAATGCCGCTATAATAATTACTCCTGTAACAAAATCAAAAGGTATCATAAATATTGCCATGATAAATGTTTGTATTACTCCTACAAACAGCATTTCTATAATATATACTCCTACAGTTTCCAATTCTCCTACTACTGTTGTAAGTCCGCTTGCTATATCTCCGAGTCTATTATTGCTGAAATATCCCATATTCACTCTTTTAAGTCTGTCTCCTATATATAGCCTGTTTTCAGCACCCATAGTATAAGAGGCTATAAATTTATTTCTATCTGCCATATATCCGAAAAATATCTTGCCTGCGACACTTATAAAGGCTACTGCAAATACAGATATTATATCTCTATTAAAAATTTCTCTTTTATCAAATATATTCTGAGTAATTTTTAATAAAAACAACAATACTGCGCCTAATGTCATACCTTCAAAAATATTTTTTATCACTTCAAATATGAACATATTTGTAATTTTCTTTGATTGATTTCCGGAAACTTGATACAGTTTTTTTATAAGCTCTCTCATCTATATCACCTCTTCTTTCATACTTATATGTGCATTCCACATTTTTTTATAAATTTTGCTTTTTTCAAGAAGTTCTTTATGGGTACCGATATTTTCTATTTTTCCTTTATCTAAAACTATTATTTTATTTGCATGAATAATAGTAGAAAGTCTATGTGCAATCATAATGACTGTTTTATTTTTTATAAGTGCATTTATAGATTTTTGAATATTTGCCTCATTATCAGGATCGGAATATGCTGTAGCCTCATCAAGCACAACTATAGGGCTGTTTTTCAGAAGTGCTCTTGCTATTGTTATTCTTTGTCTTTCTCCTCCTGACAAACTTCCTCCTCCTTCTCCTATTATAGTGTCATATCCGTTTTCAAGGCTCATTATAAAATCATGACAACTTGCTTTTTTGCAAGCATCTTGTATTTCTTCTATACTTGCGTCATTTTTTGCCATTCTCATATTATCCGTTATACTTTTTTGAAACAAATAATTCTCCTGTGATACATAAGTTACAATATCCATATTTTGTGAAAGAGGCATATCTATAAGATTTGCATCTCCTACAGTTATCTTACCGCCGTCAATATTCCAAAAACCGGCAATAAGTTTCGCTATTGTGGATTTACCGCTGCCGGAATAACCTACTATAGCGGTAAGTTCTCCCTCTTTCGCTGTAAATGACAAATCCTCAAACACTCTTACATTTTCATTGTAACCGAAACTTACTTTTTCAAATTTTATATCATATGAGTTTACAGCTTGAATTTTATCACCACGTTCAAGCTCTGTCAAATTCATTACAGATTTTATCTCATCTATTACTACTTTTACGTTTGCTATAGTTTCCGAGTGACTCATAGCCTTGATTAAAGGTTTATAAGAAGCATAAGATAAAAGTACGCACATTATTAATGTTCCCGTATTTATACTGCCGTTCATATATAAAAACAACGCAATAGGCAAGACAAACACAAGTGTGGACGGTAAAACTTCCATAGTTGCAGTCATAGAAAAGCAAACACTCAAATACCAATCAAGCATTGCAGATTTATTATTTTCCACAGCCGTCTTAAATTTTCCGTATGACGATGCTGATTTATTAAATGCTTTTATAACATTTATGCCTCTTATGTACTCTACCGCTGTTGTGTTCATAGACTTAGCTGCCTCTTGGTATCTTCTCGATTTTTCTTCATATCCCCTCATCATCAAAAGAGAAAATAAAAATCCGAGCGGAAGTGTTGCAAGATTAGCAAGCCCCATTCTCCAATCCATAGAAAAAATTATCACAACAAGTATGGCAGGCACAAGTAAATTTGCAATTACCTCAGGTATGACGTGAGCAATAGGTCTTTCCATTTTATCCAAAGTTTCTGTCATAAATTGCGACCACTGACCGCTACTTTTCTTTTCTATCTCTCCCATAGACAAGCTTTCAAGTTTTTGTGCAACCGTATGTCTTGACGTTTCTATTATACTAAAAGCCAAGTTATGAGAAGTAAGTGTAGATATGTAATGAAATATAACTCCCCCTACAAGTCCAACAAATATGAATAATATTGATGATACAAACTCTGATAGGTTTCTATTATTTTCTATTATTTTATTTATAATATCAGCTACTGCAAAATACGGTACTACGCTGAAAGCAACACCTGTCACAGCCATAATTACAGAAAATACTATCTTACCGATATGTTTTTTTAATACATTCATTTACTTCACCCTCTTTTAAAAAATAAATTTTATACTTATATATCTTAAAATTATAGATATTAGTATTACAAGTTGAAATTTTCGTTTCAAAAAGCAACTGCTTATACATATCTTATGATATATGTTATCATAAGTTTTTTTCTTTTTCTACTCTTTAAAGACTAAAATCTATCCATTTAGACATATATAATAAATATATTCCAAAGCACTCCTAATTAAATATATTAAATTTATCATTGTATTTATGACGGTTCAATTAGATAATGAATAGGATATAATAAATTATACTAAAAAAATGGCAAAAATCTTTAATAAATCAGATTTTTGCCATTTTTATAAAAATATAAATATTTATAATTCCGCTTAAAAAATAATATACTTAAGTATTGTTTTTTAGTAATGTTATATTTGAAACTTTGACGGTATAACCCCAAATTCTTTTTTAAAAGCTGATGAAAATTTTGCCGGATTTTCGTAACCGCTCTCTAATGCTATTTGAGCTATTGACATTTTTCCCTCCAACAACAAAGTTTTTGACTTTTCAAGCCTTAGTTTTTTTGTATAACTGTATATACTTTCGCCATAAAGTTTCTTAAACTGATTTTTAAGCGAAGATTCTGATATGTTGAATTTTTTTGAAAGTTGTTCTATAGTATAGTGATTTTCAAGATTTTTTAATATAAAATTTCTTACTTTTTTTATCTTATATAATTGTTTTTTGTTCAAAAAAGAGGTATTTTTTATTTCATTATCCCAAT
This sequence comes from Peptoanaerobacter stomatis, assembly GCF_000238115.1. Lineage (GTDB taxonomy): Bacteria > Bacillota > Clostridia > Peptostreptococcales > Filifactoraceae > Peptoanaerobacter > Peptoanaerobacter stomatis. Next base: position 4,861 of record NZ_JH414564.1, read on the forward strand.
CTATATTTGATACAAAAAGTAGCAACTCTATACTTTTTACTTTAAGATACTCTTTCAAAAAATATTTTTGGGCATTGTAAAACTCATAAAATATATGCTCCAATCTCTCATTTGAGCGAAATATCTTGACATTTCCTCCTTTTGCAAGCGAAGCTATCTTTGAGAGGTTTATATCAAATTCTTTTATAAGTCTGCTGTTTTGTATTTTTTCTATATCTATATATAGACTTATTCCTCTATATAGTTTTGTTGGAAAATATGATATTCCTGTATTATCAATGGTATTGGATATGGATAAATCTCCTCTTGATACAAAAGCTACTGTATTTGAGTCAATCTCATATTCACATCTGCCGTCTTTGCAATGATTAATCTCAATTATGTCAGCTTTAAATTCAAAATTTCCTTCATAATAATCCATTTGAATATCATTAAACGTTATATCCAAACCGTCGCAAATATGATAGTTTGTAATTATACCTCTGCCTGTATCATTTTCTATTACAAATCTGTCCGCATCATTTTTAAGATGAATTGAGTCAATATCTTTTCCATATAAATCTATAATATAATTATCCATAATTACACCGTAATATATTCAAAATTCAGGTAAACCTGATATAAATAATACTAAAACCTATTTAAAATAACATTTATTTCTAAAAAATGCGAGCACCTCTAATAAAAAATACATACAATTTAACATTTTACATTAATCAGTTAATCGTATTATATAATTTCTACGTCTTTTTTTGCTAAAGCTCTCCATTTATATCTTCTAAAATTTCATCATTTTCCAAGACTTCTTCTTTAAATGCAGGGAATACTATAGTTATTTTTGTTCCTACTTCGTATTCACTTTCTATTGTCATAACTCCGTCTTGTAATTTTACCAATTCATCTACTATTGACAGACCTAAACCATTTCCCGGCATTGTACTTGTGCCTTTGTAAAATTTTTCTGTTATATGAGGTAAATTTTCGGCTTTTATTCCTATTCCGTTGTCTTTTACAACTGTTACTATCTTATCTTCATATCCTATAGCTATAAGCTCTATCTCTCCGCCTTCTTTGGTAAATTTGATAGAATTTGTAACCAAATTTATATATATTTGTTTTAGTCTGTTTTCATCTGCATTTATTATGGTATCTTCGCCTTTTAAGTCGCATTTTAGGCTTATATTGGCTCGCTTATTTGAAAACTGTCTATATACTTGAAATATAACATCTTTTATATTCACAGGTTTTTTTATAACTTTCATAGAGTTGGATTGAAATCTTGAAAAGTCCAGTAGCTCTTCCACCATTATACTTAATCTTTCCGCCTCTGCTGATATTATATTAAGTCCTGTTGCCACATCTGAATCTTTCATATAACCTTCGCTCATTTGCAATGTTTCACTCCATCCTTTAATTGATGTGAGTGGAGTTCTCAGCTCATGCGAAATTGATGACACAAACTCTACTTTCAATTTTTCAGTGTTTTTTATTTCATTCGCCATGAAGTTGATTGTATCTACAAGCTGTCCTATCTCGTCATTATATGTTTTTTCTGCACTTGCATTAAAATTTCCTTTTGCAAATTCCTTTGCAGTAGAATTTAATTTTTTTATAGGTTCTACTATTGATGTGGATATTAACGAAGATGTGAACAGGAAAAAACATACTATTATCATACAGAGCACTATACTTGCTATGACAAAACTTTTTATTTCTGTATCCACTTTTTCAAGTGAAACTACAAATCTGATAACTCCATCTGCTGTATTGTATCTTATAAGAGGTCTACTTGCTGCAAGAATTTTTTCTCCTGTGCTTGAACTCACTCCTCTATATAAAAATATTTTTTTTTGAAAAGCCGCCTCAACGTCCGGTGTGTTCACTTCAATATTGTCCGAAAATCCGTTTGAGTCTATTATCAGCTTTTTATCAGAATCTATGAACTGTACCAAAAATTTGTTTTCAAATGATGACATTGACATACCGAGCAAGGTTTTCGCTTTATCATATGAAGAAGAATAATTTGATGACTTGTTCAAAAATTCTGCTGTAAGAGTCACCCTGTCTTTTAATATTTGCTCTACTCCACCATAATAATAATTATATATTACAGATATTATCATTATTTCCAAAACTGCAATTGTAACTGCCATTATAAGTCCGAAATTTTTTATCATTCTTGTCTGTATACTTGAATCTGTATATCTTTTTATTTTTTGATATATTTTTTCAATTTTCATCTTCTTCCCACCTATATCCATATCCCCACACAGTTTTCAGATATGACGGATTTGACGGGTCTTTTTCTATTTTCATTCTTATTCTTCTTATATTTACATCTACCACTTTGAAATCTCCATAGTAGTTTTTTCCCCATATCTTGTCCAATATTTCATCTCTTGAAAGAGATTTTTCCTTATTTTTTATAAATAATTCCAATATTTCAAATTCTTTAGGTGTAAGCTCTATTTCCTCATTACCTTTAAGAAATTTTCGCTCTGAAAAATTGAGAGTAAATTCTCCGCTTGTAAGCTTTTCTATCTCCTCTTTATTCATATCTACACTTGTAACTCTTCTTATAAGAGCTCTTATTCTCGCTATAAGCTCTTTTGGTGAAAACGGCTTACTTATATAATCATCTGCGCCGTATTCCAAGCCGAGCACTTTATCCTCTTCATTAGTCCTTGCTGTAAGCATTATTATACCGATATTTTGCGATTTATTTCTTATATGTTTTAACACTTCAAATCCGTCTATTCCGGGGAGCATTACATCTAAAACCGCCATACTTATATCAGGATTTTTATCAAAAAGCTCTATTGCCTCTTCTCCCGATGCACTTTCTATAACATCATAACCTTCCCTTTTTAAATTAAGTGTAATAAAACTTCTTATTGAAAACTCGTCTTCCAAAACAAGTATTTTCATTTTTTCCTCCAATATATTTTTAAAGTTCTTATTGTTATTTATACAATCTTTCTTTTATAACATTTGATAAAATTTGTACTGACGAACGCATCTGTAAATAACTTTCTCTCTCCTTATCATCTAAACTGTCACTGTAATCCAACACTTTTCCGGCTATTACATAATCTTGATTTTCTGTTATGAGCTGCATACTGTTTCTAAGTTCATTGTCTTGTTGCCATTCATATTTTTTTATATAATTTATCTGTATTAGCGGATATTCCTTACCCAAATGATTTATAAAATTTATATTTGTATTCATATCATTTTCATTTATGGTATATTTCCCGGTAAAAAGTTTCGGTATATTCATTACATATCCAAGTTTTATATTTTCATATACTTCTTTGACAAGCTCCAATTTATAGTCTTTTTTTATTTTAAAATATCCGTTTATAAGTCCACCTTCTTTTGTGTCTTGAATAGACACGGAATAATTAGGTGCCTTAAACTTATATCCTACTTCTATTATACCATCGTTATCCACATCTTGGCTCTGTACATTAAACTGATAATTCCCTTTATTAAATTCTTGTATATCTCTCATATCTGTCAGTACTTTGTGATCTTTATTAAATACTAATATATCTGTATTTTCATATTTGTTGTCGCCTATATAATCTATAAATATTGCCATTTGCTCATCAAATATCTTGCCTATGGAAATATTATAAGGTTTTTTTATATCTTTCAATACTTTTTTTCTATAATTTACTATTTTACTACCGTCAAATTCGTCAATATTAAGAACATAATCCAAATCTGACAAATTTTTCGTTATAGAAAATATTTCTTTTCTTCCATCCGAATTTATATCAGCTATTTCAATAATCATATTCGGTATTTCTTTTATCACTTTTACCTCTTTATTATCAAAATATATAATACTGTAATTTCTCGGATTAAGTGTATTTTCCGGTTCATATGATTCAACAATAAGCTCTTTTTTTCCATTACCGTTCAAATCTTCTATCATAAATTCACTTATTTCATAAGTGTTAAATTTTATATCATCTTTTTTCACCCATATATTGTCCACTTTTTTGAGTATAAACATACCTATTTTATCGTCAACTTTACTTTTATAAAATGATATTATCTCGCTTGATGAATCCAAGTCCAAGTCACTTATTATCATAGACATCGACCTGTCACTGTCTGACATTATAACAGGATAACTTGCAGAATTTGGAGGTCTGAAATTATCTACAGCCTCTTTCATCTCTCTTTTTTCCTGATTTAGCGCAGGTGAAACGAGTAATTCTTCCGGAGTAGCTATTTTAAGACAGCTACTGAGCATTATTGTAGTCAATATTACAAAAACAGCCAAAATTATCTTTTTCATCTCTATATCCTTAATATATTATCATAAATTTTTTATTATGCCTTATGCACTGTGTCCAAATGTGCAAATTCTATTTTTTCACTTGTAAATTTATCCTTTATCTCTTTCATAACACTATAATACATATCCCAATAGCTGTTGTTTTTTACACTTGTTTTCGCCAATATATTCACATAATATATAGAAAGTTCATTTATTTCACAAATCACATCCGCACCTTGAATAGTATATTTACTATTTTCTAATATGCTTTTCAATATTTCTATAGCTCTATTATGATCTGCATCATAACTTATTTTAATGTTCAATATTATATTTCTTATATCATTTTTAGAATAGTTTACTACATAATTGGTTGTCAAACTTGAATTCGGAATAAATATTTTTTTATTATCAGTAGTGTCAAGGGCTGTATTCATAATGGATATTGTTCTTACCGTTCCGGATATTTGATCTTTAGTTTCAATATAATCGCCTACCTTGAAAGGTTTAAATATAATTATTATTATTCCTGAAGCAAAATTTGAAAGATTACTTTGAAGAGCAAGTCCTACAGCTATGCCGAAACCTCCCAGTGCAGCAATAAAAGACGAAGACGGTATGCCGAGTATACTGAGCGATGCTATTGATATTACTATAAGTACGCAAAAAAACAGTACTTGTGACAAAAAACCTGCAAGTGTTACATCCATATTGGCAATATTCATCATCGTTCTTATTTTTTTTCTCAGAATCTTCGCAATGACATATCCTATTATAAAAAATAAAACCGCTATTATAATATTGGGTACAGCCTTTTTTATATTTGAAAAAATAATTTCAAATATATCTAAATTTTCATCTATCACATCTTTAGTTTTTTCCAAAGTATCCATATATCACCTCTTTACATAAAAATACTGTTTAATGATTATTTTAATGGCTAATAAAATATATCAATTACTTGTATTATCGGTAAACTCTATTATACAAATTGTTGTACTTATATTATACGCCTAAAATTTATAATCACATTTTTCATTCGTACAAAAAAAATATAAAAATAATTATAAATTGTCTATATAACAGCACAATATTATTTGATTGATATAAAAAACATACTATATATAAAATATTATTACATATATATCATATAGTTATATTTTATATCAAAATGCACTTATTTTTCAATCTATAATCATAGAAAAAAACAGTTTTTTTTATAAACGAAAAATATGGTTCTATATTTCTACTTATACCGATAAATTATATAGTATTAAATATCATTTCAAATAGTGCTTTATTTTTTCAAATTTTCACTTTTTATAAAAAATTTCTGTTGACATTATATGATTTAAGGTGTATATTTTTATTTATAAAAACATAATTTATATGATTTTTTATTGTTAGTTAGTTAATTAAAAAAATTTATTATTTATGGATTCTAATCAGCATTTTGATAGTTTTTCATCTATAAGCGTATGACAATTAAATATATTGAAAATAATATATCCCACAAGTCATTAATATTTTATTTAATACAACATAATCAAATTGGGATTTAATTTTGTGATGTATGATTGGTAGTTTCTGTTTATTAATAAATGTATCCCCCCCCCCCCCCGAATTATCTATAAACCTACCTGCATCCGAAAAAAACTCAATTTAAAAATATGTCAGAATTAATTAAACTATAAAGATAATATGTTGTAATGAATATTATCCATCATAGTTGCAAGTTTTACTATATCATCTAAGTCTATATCTGAGAAGGTGGGATTTATCCAATATGGAAAGATATACAATTATAAATTCAAATTATTGCAAAAACACGTTCTTATTTTCATATGAATCTTTTAAGCAAATTTTGGCTGTAAAATATAATACGTATTACGGTGTTATTAAAATAAAATTGATTCCTGATAATTATAAGAATGGTGAATATGTTTATTTATTGAAATCGGTTGCTTTATTTTTAAAGTCTCAATTCGATAAAAATGATTTTGTAACTTGTATAGACAAGGACAGATTTTTAATTTTTATGGAAGGTGTTTATTCAACCAAATCTATAAAAAGTAAAATAGATTTTATTAGAAGCAATGCACAATATTTTTTCAAAAGAAGCGGATTTATAAAGTTATTTTCTATGAGAACGGTTTACTCAATACTTGATGTATCTGGCGATAATATTGATACTTTTTTAAAAAATATATCAAGCGGCAAAGCAAATATGTATCTTAGTGAATCCATAGATGTACCTAAAATAAATAAAAACGAATACCTGTCATTTAATAAGCTTCAGCTTTTAAGCGAAACTTCAAGAGAAGAGATATTTTCACAATTTTTAGAAGATTATTTTCCAAGAGGAGACTTTTTTGATTCTGTACTCAGTATATTATCTAATTCTTCTAATCTTAACGATGTTATAAAATATCTGTTCTCAATGTTTGAAAATAAAATAGGTATCGATTCTATTTATCTGTTTACATTGTCAGACAATGAAAAATATCTTATAAATAGTTCTATTGTAAAAGATAATGAAATAGGAAAACAAATAAATTCAATTTCCATATCATATATAACTAAATTGATGTTCAGTCATGATAACAACTATATAATGACTTTGAATGATTTCAACGTTTTTCCTCATTATATAAAGCGCAGACTTTATTTAAAAGGTGTGAAAAATCTATGTAATCGAATAATATTGGACAATAAAAAAATTGTCGGAATTATAGGTTTTCTATCAAATAATAAAAATAAAATATGGAACGATTATGACATAAATTATCTTATTTCATTGTCAAAAATAGTAACTTTATTTATACATTTTAAAGATTTTATTTATATGCCGAAAAATACCGATACCATTTCTGACTATATTTTGTCATCTATGAATGCTATTGTCTATGCAATAGACGATGAATTCAATCTTACATATGCAAATGAACAATTTAGAGAAATCACCAATTATAAAGGTGTTCGTACTAAATGCTATGAAATTTTAATGGAGAATGAATATCCCTGTGCATCATGCCCGATAAAAAATGAATTCGGTTTCAAAGATCAATGTTGTTCAGATGTGTATTTTAGAAATATGTCGTTAAATGAAACTTGTAAAAGAGAGATATATTATAAAAAATTTGATTTATATTATAAAATCTATATAACAAAAAATGAAAATCATCCAAAATATAAGTATATATTTACAGTTGCTGGATGACAGTTTTATAGATTTTCTAAAAGATATATTAAATAAATATAGACTTACACCTAATACGTTGTTTTTAGAATTAACAGAAACAAGTATAGTTAAGAACAAAAAAGATCTTATACAAAAATTTAAAAATATACAGGAATTAGGAATAAAAGTAGCAATGGACGACTTCGGTGTAGGCAGTTCATCACTCGGATTACTAAAAGAAATTCCGATAGATATGTTAAAAATAGATAAAATATTCGTAAAAGGCATTAATTCCAATAAATTCGATGCCACATTCATACAATTTATAGGCTCTTTATGTAGCAAAGCAAATATAACTACCTGTCTTGAAGGGGTTGAACTTGAAAGTGAACTCAATTCCATAAAAATATTTTCAGATATAGATATGATACAGGGTTATTTCTATGGAAAACCTGCAACATATGATGTTTTTGCAGATGAATTTCTAAATAATAAATATCTATAAAAAGCTGCTAAGAGCTATAAACTAAATAAGGTATCTATCTTTCATTTTAATACTCAAACTAAAATCACAGTTGATAATTTCAACTGTGATTTTAGTTTTTTAAGCAATATTTTGATGTTTTTTTCTCTAATTCACTACAAAATTGAACAAATATATTATATAATATAAAATTAAGATAGTTTTTTATTCAAAAATATTTAGCTACGGCTAATTACAATATATTTTCATATAATTATGAAAAGCATCAGTATTAATACTTATTGATTATCATAATTTAAACAAGTTATTAATGCAAAAAAATATTCTATTAAATTTTTAAGGAGTAAATATGGATATACAAAAAATACTTATGCAGGAGTTTTCGCTAAAAAGCGGTCAAATTGAGAATATAATGACACTTATAGGCGAAGGAAAGACAATACCCTTTATAGCGAGATACAGAAAAGAGGCAACCGGAGGAGCAAGCGATACACTTCTTAGGGATTTTGACGAAAGATTAAAATACTTGACTTCACTATCAGAACGTAAAAGCAGTGTAATAAATCTAATAGAAGAACAAGGTAAAATGACAGAAAATATAAGACTGTCTCTTGAAAATGCTATGACACTTCAAGAAGTAGAAGACATATATGCGCCGTTTAAGCAGAAAAAAAGAACAAGAGCAAGTGTTGCAAAAGAAAAAGGATTAGAGCCTTTAAGTCAAGTATTATTAGACGGCAACGAAAAAATAGAAGATAAAGCAGATGAATTCATAAACGAAGAACTTGAAGTAAACTCTACAAAAGAGGCAATCACAGGTGCAATGGACATAGTTGCCGAAATAATAGCCGATGATTTTGAACTTAAAAAACAGCTTAGAAAATTGCTTTTTGATACAGCAGTGATAATGACATCTGCAAAAAAAGGTGCAGAAGAAAAAGAAGATTTCTCCGTATATAAAATGTATATGGAATTTAGCGAAATATCGTCTAAAATGCCGTCTTATAGAATACTTGCCATAAATAGAGGTGAAAAAGACGATATATTAAAAGTGAAAATAGATTATGATTTTGAAAAATTTTTAGAAACAGCTCAAAAATCTTATATAAAATCAGAAATTCATAAAGATATAATGACAGATACAATAACAGATTCACTCAAAAGATTAATGTTACCATCACTCGAAAGAGAACTTCGCTCAGAGATGACATCAAGAGCCGAGGAAAAAGCCATAGCCGTTTTTGGAGAAAATTTATCAGCATTGTTAATGCAATCTCCTCTTAAAAATAAAGTTGTATTAGGTTGGGACCCTGCATACAGAACAGGTTGTAAGATAGCTGTAGTAGACGAAACCGGAAAAGTGCTTGACACTACAACAGTGTATCCGACTATGCCACAAAACAAAGTCGAAGAAACATCAAAAGAAATAACTTCCCTAATAAATAAATATAAAGTGAATATAATATCAATTGGAAACGGAACAGCGTCAAGAGAATCCGAGCAAATAGTTGCAGATATAGTAAAAGGAATGGATAATGTATATTATACAATCGTAAGCGAAGCAGGTGCATCAGTATATTCCGCATCAAAACTTGGAGAAGAGGAATTAAAAGATATGAACGTATCACTTCGTGGGGCTGTATCCATAGCAAGAAGAATACAAGACCCTATGAGCGAGCTTGTAAAAATAGAACCTAAATCAATAGGCGTAGGTCAATATCAGCATGACGTAAATCAAAAAAGATTGAGCGAAGTATTATCCAATGTTGTTGAAGATAATGTTAATAAAGTCGGTGTTGACTTAAATACGGCATCTTACAGCATACTCGAATATATATCCGGCATAACACCATCAATTGCAAAAAATATAGTAAAATACAGAGATACTTCAGGAAAATTTAAAAACAGAGATGAACTTTTAAAAGTATCAAGATTAGGCCAATCCTGTTTTGAACAATGTGCAGGTTTTTTAAGAGTTAAAGACAGCCAAAATTTACTCGACAATACAGGCATACATCCTGAATCTTATGAAAAAACATATAAACTTTTAGAAATATTGGGAGTAGATATATCAAACGATAACTTCATTTCAAAATTCAGCGAAAAAATAGACAAATTTTCCCAAAAAGAGTTAGCCGACAAATTGGAAATAGGTATGCCAACACTTATAGATATAATAAAAGAACTCAAAAAACCAGGACTTGATATAAGAGACGAAAAAAATATTTCACCTGTTTTGAGAAGCGATGTATTAAAATTGGAAGATTTAAGCGAAGGTATGATATTAAAAGGTACAGTAAGAAATGTACTTGAATTCGGTGCATTTGTAGATATAGGTGTAAAAAATGACGGTTTGGTACACATATCACAGTTAAGCGACAAATATATTAAAAATCCTATGGATGTAGTATCAATAGGTGATGTTGTTAATGTAAAGGTAATCGGCATCGATTATGATAGAAAAAAAGTAAGCCTGTCTATGAGAGGCATATAAATTGAATTATAAAAATAAATTTTTAATTTAAATCGGTAGCACTATTTTTGCTTAATTTTAATACTGTTATCTAATAGCATAATATTTTTTACGATAAGAAATTTATAAATAGTATTATATTAAATTTATACAATGTTATTTTTCTATTGTTCTATCAAATTTTAGTATAAGCTCTCAACTTTTTAGCTTTAATTATTACAGCATATGGAGGAAATATAATGTATATAGATGGGAAAAGAATTGACAAATTATTAAAATCTTTAAAAATAAAATTTTTTATATGGACATTTTTTGTAATTATATCAGTTTACGGAATTATTTCAGGTTTTACGGAAAATTCAGAATTGGCAGATAGCATGGTAACATATATTCAATTTGCAGTCCTGTTCTCCGTTTTAGCCTATTTGAATTTTAGAAAAAGCAATTTAATTAAAAGTGCTTATTTATATAATAATATATTCGTTCATGATGCATATGGATATATTAGTTTATCTGAATTAGCTTCAAAAATGAATAAAACAAACGATAGTGTAACAAAGGAAATAGAAAAGCTATTAAAATTAAAAATATTGATAAATATATCCTTAGAATTAGGTGGTAGTCAAAAAATAATGCTCATAAAACCTGACAACTCTGATAATTTTAATGAAAGTGTTGAGTGCCCGCACTGTGGAGCAAGAATTACAAAAAGAGCCGGCTTTGTAGCCAAATGTGAATATTGCGGTTCTGAAATAAAATAATCATAAATACATTAAATTATAAAGAAAATATAATAATAAACATACTAAAAAGCCACTATGTACTATGGCATATATGTAAAATGTTATTTCATAAAATATTGCTGTTGCTGTAATTTTCATCATTTAGTAACAGCAATATTTATGAATTTTTCTACTTAAACATATTATTTTTTATAATTTCCATTATCAATAACTTTTACAATGTCGTCAACATATATTCCATCTCTATAATCTGCATCTATAAATCTGTAACCATCAGCAGAAAATACTTCAAAATTAGCTACCATATCAAATATATCCAGTTTTGTTTTATCATAAATTTGTATTATAGTAATATTCCCATTAACATCCTCAATTATAGCTGTGTCTTTATCTGGATCACTAATATTGATCAATGCTCCATGAGAATTGCCAATTTTATATTGTATTGAATTAAAAATATAATCATATTTATTTATATCTGGTAATAAATTTATTTCAAATATTGATATTTTTTCGTTCTTTTTTTTTATATTATTTTGAAAAAATTCTCTTGTACCTGAAATAACATCCATATATACATCATCTGGATTATGTGGTTCATGAAATCTCCACACAGAATGATCTTTCTCAACTATTTCTGTATATATGTTATATTTCCCAACTTTGAAACTATTACCAAGATTTTTATCTATAATTCTTGCATCTAATTCTAAAATATCTGGAACCGATTTTATAGTTTCATAATTATTTGTAATTTCCCCTTCATATTTTTTGTTATCTAACCTAACAACATATTTTTCATTTGTTATAACGTTACGGTATTTTTTATATTTTTGATCTTGATTATACCATATTAATATCCAGATTATCACTGCTATAGTTATGCTCATTATAATAAATATTTTCTTTTTCATAATAAGTTTCCTTTATATTATTAATTATTCATATTTGTTACACTTTTAATCTTATTAAGGTATATTTTATCTCTATATGGAGAATTTATGAATTTATATCCATCTGATCTGAATAATTCTAAACTCATAACTGCATTAAATATGGATAAATTATGCTTGTGCATATCATTCATTATAATGACATATACATTGTTATATCCATCTCTAATAAACGCTATTGATGTCATTGGATCATCCATTGTATCTTGATATAATATCGCTATATGTGTATTGCCTACTCTACATATTTCTGGATCCGCATTTGGATATATATCCTTTATGGATTTTTCAGCTTCTATTAAAAACGTACCTGTGTCGGTTATACCATTTTCATAGAATGCTGTTTCACCTTGTATGATTGATACTATCATGTATTCAAAATCATTTTTATCTTTAACATAGTATGTTGTAAAACCATCATCTATCTCTTTTGTATATGATGAACCTGGTATAACTTTGAAACTTATTAAACCATCTTCATCTATTATACGTCTATCTATTTTCGGATTATCTGGTGTTGGGGTTAACTCATTAACACCGGATTTGAAATAGTAATACAATTCTGACATATCATATGTTTGACTATCAGTCATTATATCTATTGCTTTTAATTTTTTTTCTTGTATTGATAGTTGTTTTGATTCAACTTTATTTGGTTTACTAATTAACGGTATTTTACTTGAATTATATTTTAATTGTTGTACTTCATAATCTAGATTTGATAATTTATCTGCCTTCTCTCTTTCTTCTTTATAATATGCTTTATTTTTATCGCGTGCTTCTTCTGATTCGTTACCTATACTTTTATCTTGAACACAGCCTGTAGGTACCATTAACGTCAACAAAATTCCTACCAATAATAAGTTCTTTTTCATTATAATCTTTCCTTTTCTAATTTAAAAGTTCATCCATATAAGATTCAATCTTTATAGCTGAATCCATAAATTCATCAAACACATCTTCTTTATAATCTCAGCTAAGAATATCTTCAGATATAAAAAAAGTAACTCAACTTTCCCACATATAAACAGGAAACAAATCCTTCAAATTACAAGGAAATAGAGAAATAATATTATATACTTGACTTTTTATTAATTCATTTTTAAAAACATATTGTTTAATTATATCATCAAATAATATAATTAAAGCATTAAGTGCAGGTAATAGTTTAGCATCACTTACTTCATCAAATATCTTGTAATATCATAAATTTGTTGTTGGATATCTAAAATCATTATTTGCTCTTTTTAAATATTCAAGCACCATATATCTTGTAAATACTATACTTATATGTGATATCATCATATCAAAGTTTACTATTTTAAACTCCTTTCCAAGTTTTAGTAAATCCTTTGATACTTTAAACATTACTTCTATGTTCCATCTATTATCGTAGATTCTTATTATCTCTTTTTCTTCTACTGTAATATCTGTGCATAGTAATGTAAGATATTCATTTTTCTTGTTTTATAAGTCATTATTTTTTTTATGTGTTGCAATTATATTGTAAACCTAAAATTTTTTCTTGTGAGTTTATATAAGCTGTTTAATATGTTATATGAACCTTTATACAGATATTTTTATTTTAATTGTTTTACCATACCTATAACGTGCATATCTATATTCAGCATATCGAGTAAAAATGGTTCATTTGTAAACTATGAATCACATAAAACATAATCGGCAATAATACCTTTTTTATGGCATTTTCTACAAGAATTTTGCATACTTTAGGTTTTGATGATATTTCTTGTAATGTTCTGTATGTAGCTTAAAGTTTTTTTAGATATGTTTTTGCATCACATATATACCACCTAATAAAGGTGTTTTTTGATTGTAATTTTAACAAAAAGCAAGGCTTTTTATCTATTAAAAATAATTCTGAAAATGTATTAATTTTTATGTCAAGTTATATATTATTGTGTTAATAAATGTTATTATTTCAGTATTTATATTACATTTTTTATGCAGGAAAATTGAGTTTATAAGATTAAAAGATATAATAGACAGATTATGTGACACAATAAATTTATTAACAAAAATTCGGTAAAGAATGCTACAACTAGAAAATAGATAAAAATCAATAGTTTAAATAGAGTTTAGTATCAAACACTGAGAATTGTATGTAAATGTTTATATAAAATTTGAAATCAAGTATAAGGGCAGAATTTAGCTTTAAAATGACGTTGAATATGTCAGGATTTTTTTAAAATAAAAAATCCTGACATATTCAAAAACATATTTTATATTTTTTGTTAAATAAAGGCATAGTGAATAAGTATTCCCAATTCAACAATTTTCATAAAAATCTAATTTACATAAAAATCTTAGCAATACCGTGCGAGCTATAATCCAATAAGACTTCTTTTTTCTTTAAAATATAATATATTTACAATATAGATACACTCTTATATTTTAAGGCAACCATACTTTCTTAATAAGACATATCCTATATTTTTGTTTTTTTAGAATTATGCTATTCCAAAAAATTTAAGGAGCGAGCCCGAGATAACCAGCCAAACTACCACAATCGCAATCAGCTTTTTCTTTACATTAAAAAACATTGAATCAGCTCCAAGTAATCTCATAAATAGTCTGTATGCCGCATTAACAACTATAACTGAGGCAACAAATCCTAAAATAAGAATGATTATTCCTACAATCTCCACTTAATTCACCCCCTTCCTAAAAATCCAAAAATCAATCGAAACAATTATGCTATAATATATCACTTTTATATAATATACAATGTGCTAACCGATAAACAGTGCTTTTTTAATTCTATTAACATTTTCCAGTTCTGAAGGGAAATAAAGAAGTATGGAATCATAAATATCTTCATTAAGGTAATCATAACCTACTGCCTGGATATAAGCATCAATTTTATCATTTTGAGAAAGTCCTTTAATATTATCCAATATATTGTCTGCTTTTGTAGACTTATCCTTTGATATACGAGCAAATCGAAAAGTTTTCCCTTCGATATTTTCCGTTTCTTTCTCCATAATATTTATGGTATAGTCTCTTGAGTTTTCCGAAACTTCAATTAGGCAATCAAGAAACCACCCATAAGTATCATATTTTTTAAGAAATTCTCTTCGTAATTTTTTTATCTTATTTTTTGAAAATAAACCACCAGAATTCAATTGGTTATCCTCAATATCACTTAATTCTCTATAAGTATCTTCAAGATGCTTTTCTACATATCTGTTGTTAATAATATCTATATAGCTTCCTCTATTATAAGCAAATATTTTATTTTGTTTGAGAAACGAAACATAATTGTCTATTATTAAATCTATATACTTAGAAAGCATATCTGCAAACTTATCTCCCCAAGCTTCCGGATTTTCTGCAAGGGAATAATATTCAGTTCTAAATTTTGGTTCTAGAGCATACAAAATTTTTCTTTCGTGGTTGTATATTACCCCCATATTAAAGTGTCTGCTATCAAAATATAAAGTCTTACCCAATAAATTAAATTCCATATTTAATCTCCTCTATAAAAGAAAAGCGTATTTTTCTATTATTTCAAAATTTCCATATGATTCGAATTCATAATTTAATATTGTTTAATATCCATTTATAAATTATAAGTTTTAATAAAGTTGGTTAACGAATACTCTAAATAAGCCTCAAATTTAAGGTTTACTTGCTCAATTTGTCACATAGGTTTTTATAAAGAACTATTAGAAGCTGTCCATACTCCACAATCTCATTCTGAGAAGTTATTGTCCATATATAAATTATTAGTCCATATCAAAACAAAAATCCCAAGAGTTATAGGTCCTAACAAAAGATATGTCAAATATCCATTTATAGTATTTTTATGATCATATTTACTGCAAACTTTGTCGGCTTCATCAGCTATGTTTGCAATTTGCACTAAGCCATATATATTAAATGTTATAAGCGATAATAAAATTATCTTCCAAAAATTTCTATCCGTTCTTAATATTGGTCTATATTCTGATTGATTAAAATTATTGTTCATCTGATTATTGTAATTTAACTGTGCTGTATTATTTCTGCTTGTCATATTCTGCATATTCGCTATATTTCCAGAATTATTATTTGGTGTATTCACTTCATTATGTGAATTGCTATTTACTTGATTAAAATTATTATTATCTTCCAAAAAATATTCTCCCTCCTTAAAATAAGAGACAACAAATTCTTATTTCCAACTAATGAATAAAAATATAATTTAATTCTATATTTATATACATTTTATATAATTTAATTCTATATGTCAATATTTTTATAGATTTATATTCCCTTTTTATCAGAAAATTAATAGTACAATTATCATAGGTGGTGATAATATGTATAATAGCAAAGATTTCGCCAAGCGATTAAGTGAGCTAAGATTAATCAATTCGGTGTCGGCAAGAGATATGAGCTTATCATTAGGACAAAGCGAAAGTTATATAAATAAAATTGAAAATTCTAAAGCTTTTCCATCTATGGAAATGTTTTTTTATATATGTGATTATCTAAATATATCGCCGAAAGACTTTTTTGATTATGGCGTAAAAAATCCTAATCTAAGAGATGCAATAATACAAGATTTGAATCAGATTGATTATAAATATATAGAAAATTTGCACGAAATAATAAAAGGCTTAAAAAAATAGATATTATAAAAAACCATATATTTTATCAAAATTAAAGATATTTATGATAAAATATATATAATAGCTATATATAACATACTGAAATTCAATTAAATCATATAAATCAAAATACTGTTTTAAAATTAATTACAATATATTCTTTCATATATATAAGTATCAGAATATTATTTATTGATTATTTATATGTTATCAATGATAATCATATATAAATAAGGTAGCAAATATGAACACCAAAAATTTTACTATGCAAAAAAATGCAAAAATAATAATATCTGCTCTAAAAAATCATTCTTACGATGCGTATATAGTAGGCGGTTATCTTAGAGATATGATGTTAGGCAAAAGGGTAAATGACATAGATATAGCTACAGACGCCCTGCCGGACGAAGTTACAAAAATATTTAAAGATAAATATATAGTAGCCCATACAGGCATAAAATACGGTACTGTAACTGTAATAATTGATAATGTTCCCATAGAAATAACAACATATCGTAGTGAAAGCAATTATTTAGACGGCAGACATCCTCAAAAAATAAATTTTGAAAAAGATATAAAATATGATCTGTCAAGGCGAGATTTTACAATAAACGCTATGGCTTATAATGACGATGTAGGTCTAATAGATATTTTTAACTCAAAATTCGACTTAGAAAATAAGATTATAAGATGTGTAGGAAATCCGAGGAAACGATTTAAAGAAGATAAATTGAGAATGTTGAGAGCTATACGATTCGCATCTCAGCTTAATTTTGAAATAGAACAAAATACTTTTGATGCAATAAAATCATTATCACACACAATAAATGATATATCCATAGAACGTATGAATGTGGAACTTACAAAAATGCTTCTCACAGAAAAACCGTCAAAAGCTTTCATCTTAATGTATGAAACAGGTTTGTTGAAACATATTTTACCTGTTATAGACGATATGTACGGATATGACCAACAAAATCCGTATCATCAGTATGATTTGTTTTTTCATACAATGAGTGTACTCGATAATGTAAAAAATGATATAATTTTAAGATTATCCGCCCTATTTCACGATACAGGCAAACTTTACACAAAAACCGTAGACGAAAACGGTATTGCACATTTTTACGGACATAACAAGATAAGCAAAGAAATAGCCGTAAAATATCTTAAAAAGCTTAGATATCCGAACAATATAATAAATATAGTATCTCTTCTTGTTGAAAAGCATATGATAGCACCTGATACTATAACCCCAAAAGGCATAAGACGACTTATTTCATATATAGGCAAAGAAAACATAAACTATCTTGTAGAAATACAAAAGGCTGATTCAATGTCTACAACAATCGGCGATAATGATATATTTGAGAAAAAAGTAAAACAGGTATTGGATGAAGAAAATATATTTACAAAAAAAGACCTTGCTTTAAATGGAAATGATATAAAAAAATTAGGGTATACAGGTAAGGAAATAGGCGAAATACTAAATTATTTAATGGAAATCGTCCTTGACGAACCGAGGCTTAACACCAAGGAAATACTATTGCAAAAAATAAAAGATATGCAATAATTTTTATAAGCTTGGGTAAATATAATTTTATAATAAAATTTTAATGCTATCTGATTAAACAGTGATATAATAAAAATGATAAACAATTATAAATATATTATCTTAAAAACAGTTTAAAGGAATTTTCGATATGATAAAATTAGTTGCACTCGATTTGGACGGCACACTTCTCGGATCTGATAAACAAATATCATCTCAAAATGTAGAAATAATAAAAAAACATCACGAAAAAGGTATAAACTTTGTCATATGTACAGGAAGAACTCTATCAGAAGTGTACCATATAGACAGTATCAAAAACTTGCTTCCATACACAGATTATACCATACTCACAAACGGTTCCGCCTGCATAGATAAAACAGGCAACACCATATTTGATATTCGTATAAATTCCGAAGATGTGAAAAATATACATTCAAAGCTTGATCATATGAGCATGATGTTTGAATTATATTCAAACGGAAAAGTTATCTGCAGTGAAAAATCACTCAAAGAATACAAAGACTATATAAACCCTGACTTTTATAAATTAGTTGAAGATACAAGAATGACCGTACCTGATATACTCAAATTTTCAGAAGATGAACAAGGCGGAATCAATATGATTTTAGCATCCTTTTTAAGTAATTCAGATATGAAAAAAGCTTATGAAGCAGTAAATACTATGGATTATTATATAACACAAGTCGGTGAAAGAGCTATTGAGGTACATCATAGTAGTGTGGATAAAGGTAACGGTATATCTAATTTAGCTGAAAAGCTTGGTATAAATAAAGAAAACATACTGTCAATCGGTGACAGTCACAACGATTTGACCATGAGAAAAGCTGTAGGAACACTTGTTTCCATGGGCAACGGTATAGATGAATTAAAGGATATTTCAGATTTTATAACATCCACTAATGATGACTTTGGAGTATATCACGCACTGAATAAACTCTTATAAATAAAAAATGTTGTTACAAAATGATAAAAAATCATAGTAACAACATTTTTATTATTCTCTGAATATTCCCTGCATTTTCCAAATGTATTTAAATTGTTCAAATTTATTTTTTACTTCTTCTTTTTTCTTTGAACCTACTGCGACAATTATAGCATTTATTACGCTAAGAGGTGCAACCAAAGAATCTACTATGGATGTCATATTATTTACAGCTATTATTGTATTGTCCGAAAGTTCTCCTATAGGAGAATGTTTGGAATCCGTTATTGCTATTATATTGGCATCTTTATCTTTTGCATATTTTAATATATCGTAAGTTCTTGATGTATATCTCGGGAAACTTATTCCTATTACCAAATCTTCTTTTTTTACATCTACTATCTGCTCAAACACATCTGTATATGTATATTTTATAAGTTTTATATTATCCATCATAAGCTCTAAATAATATGCCAGATATTCGCTTAAAGATGTTGATGTTCTAAGACCCACAATATAAATTTTTCCTTTGCAGTTCACTATATCATTTATTATTTTTCTAAAAGTATCAGATTCTATCCTTGCCAAAGTTTGTTTAATATTATGTGTATCATTTTTGAGTACACTTTCAAATATTTTATATTCATCTATATTGTCAAAACTCATCTTAGCTCTTTGTATTATAGTAAGCTGATTTTTTATAACTTCCTGTAGATTTTTTTGTAACTGCGGATAACCGTCATATCCAAGCGCATAAGCAAATCTTACAACTGTAGATTCGCTTACATCAGCCTCTTCTCCCATTTTAGACGCTGTCATAAAAGCACATTTGTCGTAGTTTTTTATTATAAAATCCGCTATTTTCTTATGACCTTTGCTGAAATCATCATATCTGTCTCTTATAAGTGTAAAAACATCTTCCATCTTGTTCATATTTTCTCCTGTTTTATTTTATTGATAGCACACTTCTTTCAAAAAAAGACCTTGTGGCTTTGCCGTTGCACCTGCATATGATCTGTCTTTTTTTTCTATTATCCGCTTTATATCTCTCTCATTTTTATTAAGTCCTATATCTATAAGCGTTCCCACTATTATTCTAACCATATTATATAAAAATCCGTTACCCTCTATCTCAAATGTAATCATATTACTGTTTTTTAATATATCGGCACTGTATATTGTTCTTACAGGATTTTTAGGATTATTTGTCTCATATGTGTAAAATGATGTCCAATCATATGTTCCAATCAGCATCTTCACATTTTTTGACATCAAATCCATATCCAATTTTTGAGCAACTTGCATAGAATATTTATAATAAAACGGACTTGAAATTTCACTGTTATATATCCTATACATATATGTTTTCTTTTTTGCTGTAAATCTTGCATTAAATGCAAAATCCACTTCTTTTGATTCAATCACACGTATATCTCTTGGAAGTTTGGAATTTATTGCATATGCAAATTTTTGAGATGGAATGTTTGAACCTGTCTTAAAATTACATACCTGTCCTAAAGCATGTACACCTGAGTCTGTTCTACCTGATGCAATTAATTCTATATCTTCTCTCGTTATGTCTGATATAGCTTTTTCCAGTGTTTGTTGTATGCTTACAGCATTATTTTGTTTTTGCCAGCCACAGTAGTTTGTGCCATCATAACTTACTTTTAAAAATATATTTTTCATAGTTTTTCAATTCATTAAACATTTTATAATACTATCATAATTTCAAAAATTAAAACTCATCACAAAATCTTGTAATTTCTAATCAATACACTGATAATCAAATAAAAAAATAATATCGCAAGTGCAATGTAATCTCTTTGCACATACTTAATCTGTTTTAATCTTGTTCTTCCCTCACCGCCATGATAACATCTTGACTCCATAGCCATAGCGAGCTCGTCTGCTCTTCTGAACGCACTTATAAATAATGGTACTAACAGAGGTATCATGCTCTTAGCCCTGTTTATTATATTTTTACTTTCAAAGTCTGCACCTCTCGCCATTTGAGCTTTCATAATCTTGTCGGTTTCATCTAATAATGTCGGTATAAATCTGAGTGCTATAGTCATCATCATCGCCAATTCGTGTGAAGGTAAACCCATTTTTTTAAACGGTGAAAGCATATTTTCAAGTGCATCTGTAAGTTGTATAGGCGTTGTTACAAGCGTAAGCATTGATGCCCCTATTATAAGCAATAACAATCTTATCAGCATAAAAAAGCCTAAATTCAATCCATCTTGTGTTATCTTGATTATTCCGTATTCAAAATATATCTTGCCTCCATTTGTAAACAAAACGTTTAGAACAAACGTAAAAAGCAAGAGATATATTATTGCTTTAACACCTCTTAATATATATGAAAATGGTACTTTTGACAAAACAATAACCGCTGCAAGCATACCAACTACAAATATATATGCAGAGAATGTATTTACAATAAACAATGATACCATAAAAACAAAAGTAAATATTATCTTAACTCTCGGATCCAGCTTGTGAATTATTGAGTTTGTAGGATAATATTGCCCTATGGTTATGTCTTTTAGCATTATTTCTCCTTTAAATTTTTAAGTATCTCTAATTTTATATCATCAATGGTTAAAATGTCATCTGAAATATCAAAGCCTTGCTCTCTCAATTTTTTTGCCAAATCCAACACTTTCGGTACATCTAAACCTATTTGTTTAAGTCTTTCTTCATGCTTAAAAACTTCCTTAGGTGTATCAAAAAATTCTACCTTGCCTCTATTCATTACGAGTAATCTATCAGCAAGTTTGGCAACATCTTCCATAGAGTGAGATACCAATATAATGGTATTTTTTTCTTTTTCATGAATTTCTTTTATGTTTCTGAGTATATCATCTCTACCTTTCGGATCTAAACCTGCTGTTGGCTCGTCCAATATCAATATCTCAGGTTTCATAGCAATTACACCCGCTATTGCAACTCTCCTTTTTTGTCCTCCTGATATATCAAACGGAGATTTATCCTTTGATCTTTCATATTCCAATCCGACAAGCTGCATAGCATCTTTTACTCTTTGAGTTATCTCATCTTCATCAAGTCCGAGATTTCTCGGGCCGAAAGCTATATCTTTTTCAATAGTTTCTTCAAATAGCTGATATTCCGGATACTGAAAAACTAAACCTACTTTTTTTCTTACATCTGTAAGTGAGATTTTTTCATCTGTTATATCCAAATCATTTATAAAAATTTTCCCATAGTTACTTTTCAACAGTCCATTTAAATGCTGTATAAACGTAGACTTTCCTGAGCCTGTATGCCCTATAAGACCGATAAATTCACCTGTTTTAATCTCTATATTTATATCATCTAATGCTATTGTTTCAAACGGAGTATTCGGTGCATATATGTGTTTTAAATTTTCTACTTTAATTGACATAAGCTATCCACCATCTCCTCAACTGTAAGAATCTTATCATCTATGTTTACACCGTTTTTTCTAAGTTCATACGATAGTTTTGTCATAGGCGGCACGTCCAGTCCTAATTTTTGCAAATCTTCAACTTGTGGAAAAACTTCTCTCGGTGTCCCTTGCATTACGATTTTTCCCTCTTCCATAACATAAATATAGTCAGCTTTTATAGCCTCCTCCATAAAATGTGTTATATGTATTATCGTAATATTCTCTTCTTTATTCAACTTTTCTACTGTCTTCATAACTTCATATCTACCACGAGGATCAAGCATTGCAGTAGATTCATCAAGTATTATACACTCAGGTTTCATAGCGATTATACCTGCTATCGCTATTCTTTGCTTTTGACCGCCTGATAATAGATGTGGAGCTCTTGTAGAAAATTCACTCATCCTCACAGTTTCCAAAGCATAATCAACTCTTTTTCTTATTTCTTCAGACGGTACACCCATATTTTCAGGACCGAAAGCCACATCATCCTCAACTATTGTCGCCACTATCTGATTATCCGGATTTTGAAAAACCATTCCACATTTTTGTCTTATATCAAAGACTCTATTTTCATCAGTAGTATCTATATCATCTATATATACTTTCCCTTTTGTAGGTGTAAATATCGCATTCAAATGTTTTGCAAAAGTAGATTTCCCTGAACCGTTATGCCCCAAGACCACTATAAACTTACCCTTTTCTATATTAAGTGATATATCATCTACGGCTCTGCGCACATTTTCATAATCTTTATATTCATATATCAAGTTTTCAACTTGAATAAAAAATTTCATTTTTTCTCCATTTCATAAATTGTATATAATAAAAAATACTTTGTAATAATAGCATAAATTATGAAAATTTTCAACAAATTTATGAAAGCATTCTATAAAAAATATGCAAAATCTAATATCAGTATAATTGTCTAATAGTAATCTCTAATCTCATAATAAATAATTTAATATTATAAGTCTACAAATATTGCCGGATTTTATTAAATTTACATATTTTTCTATTATTCTATTAACTTTTAATATAATATAAAGTTGAATAAATATCAAAAAAATAAAAAAATTAACCTAAAAAGACAAATTATAATCTTTTTAGGTTAATTTTTTATACTAATCGTCAATAGAATAATAGATAATTTATTGATAAGAAATATATGAATATAGTTATATATTTACTAAATTTTCACAACGCTATTTTTCTATCATTCTATTGAATTTTAGTATTAATTTTAATATTTTATTTTATATATTTTTATTTTTTCTTTTCAACAGCATTGCTAAAAGTATTAAAGCAAAGCCTGAGATAGTTGTAGTTGTATTACTATTTGAACCTGTTTTTGGTAAAGTTTTATTTTCAAAATTTATCTGAGAAAGAGGTGTGTTATCTTCTATTAACTCTATAGAATTGTCATCCTCATCATACTTTATTTTACCGCTAAGAGGTACATCCGAATCATTTACAAACTCTAAAAACACACCATTGTCTTTTAACAATACTCTTGCAGTTCCTATACGGCGGTTTTGCTTATCAACAATTTCATAAACATTTTTAGATTCTATAGCTTTCTTAATCTTTTCAACATTAGATTTATCTTTTGTATTGTCAGTTGTTGTTGAATTTGGTTTAGTAGCTCCATCAGGAGCTGTATTGTTGCTTTGTTCGTGTCTATTGTTGTCAGTATTTGTTGCAGGTTTATCCGGCTTTATGTTTACAGGCATTTGACCATTTGGTGTTTTAGAAGCATTGTATATTTGTTTTAAATTATCCTCTTTTTTTTGTGTCGAATTTTCATTCGGTATATCAATTTGAATAGGAGCAGTGTTTGCGAAAGTATTTAAAGTCAAACTTTCAGGTATATTAGATTTTATAGGGTTTTTAGGTATGTTCAGTTTCGTCGTATTCTTAGAAGTATCAGAAAGTGAAAATATTATACCGGGCACACTTTGAGATGAACCTCCGCCGCCATCTCTGATACCGCCACTATTTCCTCCGACACCCCCTCCAAAACCACCACTATTTCCTCCATTAATTTCATCATCGCTGCTTGATGGTCTCGGTTCGTTTTCAAGTGTTACAGGCATAACAGTATCAAGCGATATTTCAAATTCCATACTTTCTTTGTTAAGCTCATATACGTTTGGTGCTTTTATTTCTTTTATAGTATATTTACCTATCGGCATTACTATTTGATTCTTATTTGTTACTTGATCTTTTACGATATAGATATTCTTATCTTTTGTATCTATATTCTCTGCTCTTCCATCTTCATTTGTAACAAATGTAGCTATTTTCCTATTTTCTTTATATATTTCTATATGAGCGTTACGCAAAGGCTGTCTGCTATTTTTATCCACTGTTACAAATTCCAACAAACCTGTTTTTTTAGTATTTTTTACGTTTAATTCTAAATTTTCCTGATTTAATTCTACTGTTATAGCATCTTCTAATAACCTATATTCTTCCTTAGCTTGAGTTTCTTTTATAGTGTAAGTGTCATATATTAGATTATCAAATATTATTTTGCCTTGTTCATCAGTAGTTTTTACTATAGCTGTAGTGTTGCCTACTTTCGTTCCCTTAAGTTCAAACTCTATTCCTTGTAATTTTTCTCCTGTTTTTTCGTCTGTTTTTGTCAATATTATACCTGTTCTTATCTTTGTAAGCTTGTACTCTATTTTTATTATTGTATTATTATCCGCATCTTTAAGCTCTACTTTTTTAACTGTATGATTCGGCAAATAATTAGGGTTTACTTTGGATATGCTTATATTATGTTTTCCCTTCGGTACATTTGTATAGATTATTTTGCCTGTTGAATCCGTAGTTTTTTCGCCGATATTAATAATTGATATTTCAGTATCATCTACCGGTTCATTTGTTTCACTGTCAATTACGGATACTTCTATCTTAGCTGCAAATTTATTATTTGTTATATCTTTTACTACATCTCTATTTCCATAATTTATGCTCAAATCTATCTTGCTTGTATCCATCAGTATATTATTTGGAGTTTTTTCTTCTTTGATGTAGTAATTACCGAAAATAATATTTTCTTTTTTTACTGTACCGTCATTTGTAATAAGTGTGTCTATTTTTTTATCGGAATCATCATATAATCCAAACTCAACGCCTGTTAGTTTATTACCGTCTGTATCTTTTTTGTTGATAGTAAGTGAACCGAAGAATGCTTCATGCGAAATATACAAGGTGTGATTTGTTACTCCGTTTGTATCTTTTCCGTCAGCTGATGCAGGTTTTATTTCTACTTCTTTTATATTTCCGCCTTTTGTTGTAGTAGCTGTTTTATTATTGAATTGTTCGTATCCTTTTAATACTTCTTCATTATCAGCATATTTTTCAACTACTCTGTATTTTCCCTCTTCTAATGTTGTAAATACAAATTCACCTTTAGTATCTGTAGTTGCTTCTCTAATTTTTTGCCAGTTTATCCCGTCATACTTTTCAAGTTCCACTTTTATATTTCCAAGCTTTGCTTCAGCATTTGTCAGTTTATTACGTGAATATGTGATTAGTTTTATCTCTCCAAGTATTTGTTTATTTCCAAGAGTGTAGCTTATAGTGCTGTCGTTTAATGATACATCATCTGCCAGTGTTATATTATGCTTCTTGTCATTTAGGAAATATCCATTTGGTCTGTTAAGTTCTTTGTAATACAAGCCTTCTTGCCATAATATGCCGTCATACTTCTTTACTCCATTTAGGTAAGTAGCATCAAAGTTCATAACACCGTCCGCTCCGCTTGTAGCTTCAGCTATTTTAGTGTCATTTTTGTCAAATATTGCCACTGTTGCACCTTGTACAGCATCATTTGTTCCATCTTTTACCTTTGTTATTTTAAATTTTACATATATAGGTTTATTCTCTACAGATATATTTGTATCTGCATTTATATCTTTTTTAAAAGAAAGATTATTTGATAATATTGGCGTTCCATTATCATTTACTACTATGTTAGCTGTATATCCCATTTTTCTTGTTTCTTGTATTACATAGTAGCCTGTATTTATTTCTTCTTCTATTTTTCCGTCTATATTTGTAGTAAACGTATAGTCTGCGATATTATCAAGTTTTGTATAATTTTCGTCTGTTTCATATAACTTAAACTCTACATTTGCAAAATTTGCAGAATTACCATCTCTTGTTACACTTTTCTTGTTTAGTACAAATTTTGATTTTATTTTAGTATTTGTAGCTATTACTGTCTTATCTGCTGTTATTTTCAGTTCACCTGATATTTTTTTACTATCCTCAACGACAGTATCATATAGCTGTAAGCTGTTTTGACTATAATGAGGCGCAGGAGTTATTTCTGTTATTTTTATATCTCCTTTTTGGACATTTACTTCTATTTTACCGTCGGCATTTGTAGTAAATATAGTAGTATTATCAGTGTTTTTTAGCTTTTCATAGCTACCGTTTATATTATTTTTTCTTTCTATTTCAAATTTTGCACCTTTTATTAATCTGTTATCATTTGCATCTTTTTTTACTATGCTAAGTTTTACTGTTTCTACTTCATTGTTTATTGTTTGAGTAGTTATGGCATCATTACCACTAACTTTGACATAGTATGGAGCTGATTTTTGGTATCCGTCCGGTGCTTCTACTTCTGTTATCTTATATATACCTTTTGGAAGCTTTTGTTCTATTACACCATCTTCTACACCTACTGTAGCTGTAATAGCCTCATATACTCTGTCTTTGAAATACGGATGTGATTGTAGATTAGTAGGAGCTGTTATGCCATTTACAAAACCTGCAGGTACCTTATTTATATCTGCTATATATTTTATAGTGAACTTAACATTATTTACTTTTTGATTTCCTGCTGTTTTTGTTATTTTAAGTGTTCCATAATCTACTGAGTTTGTTTTTTCTATAAGTTTATTGGTATTTTCGTCAGTTCCTACTATCAGCTTTGCAGTTCCGTTATCATTTTCTACCTTTACTGTTGTTACGGCAGTATCTTTCTTATATGGATCTATTGTAGCTGATTCTTTTAACTCATATTCTCCTACAGCGATGTTTTCAAATGTTGCTATACCGTTTTGATTGGTACTTACTGTTTTGCTGAATTTCCCTACAATATTTGAATTTGTTTTTTCTGTAAGAGTATACTGTACTCCTTTAAGTGGCAGATTATTTTTATCAGCTATATCATCATTCGCACTTTTCTTTTTCACGTCGAAATTTAAGGTTAAAGCTGTGTTTAATATAACAGTGGCATTTTTTTCATCTGTTATTATCTTTCCCTTATTTTTGTTGTTATCATCTACAGTATATATTTTTTTATTATCATTTATTTGAATTCTATATCCCGTAAATATATGATTATCTACTGTGTCAAAATTTACATATGATTCAGGTGTTTTATAACCTTCAGGTATTTTTTCATATAGTTTGTATGTGCCCACTTCAAGATTATCCCATGAAGCTTGTGCAATATCACCGATTTTTGCAGTATCTTTTTGGATTTTTACAGCAGATACATCTTGCGAATTTTCATTTGTTCCTTGTAATATAAAAGATACTCCACTCAAATATTTATCTCTGCTTACATCTTTTTTAGATATTACAATCTTTGATTTCATTCTGTTGTTTACAAGACTTTTTGTCTCTGTTCTTCCAAGTATTAAACCACTTGTATCGCTATCTCTTGTTATAAAATAAAACGTAGAATCAAGTATATATCCGTCAGCTGCCTTTGTTTCCTTGTAACCGTATTTTAAATCTGAAATATTATCAAATGTCACTATTCCACTACCATCTACTGTCTTTTCATCTATTTTAGTTCCTTCTTTTCCGTTTACAGCAGTATACAAGGCTATTTTAGTACCTGTTACAGGATGTATACCGTCACCTGTTTTTGTTATCTTGAGTGTATTATAATCTCTATGGTTGTATATTTCTTTTGTCACATCTATATCAGTTACACTTGCACGTAAATCTACATCTATTGATGTATTATTTGCTGAGCTTGATGTGAGATTTTTGGTATCAGATAAATCTATATAGCCATAGTAATAATTTGAGTGCATATTTTCTTCTGTAAGAGTATATTGCCCTTCTTTTACATACAATACATCTCCTTGCACATCTATTATATTACTGTTATCTTCAACAACTTTATATTTTTGTGTAGATGAATTTACAGTAAATTTTGCTGTGATATTACTGTCATTCTTATCAGTAAGTGTAAATGTTATATCTTTGTTAAATATTTTAGTTTCATCTGTTCCGTCATATTTTCTTATTACTTCTTTTTTATTTATTATTAATCTTTTAGCTTTTTTATAGAGTGCATCCGTATTTGTCGCTGTAAGCTCTGTCATAAAGCTTGACTTACTCACATCCACTTTATTAGGCGCTGATGAATTTTCGGTACTTATAAAATCTGTGCTTATTTCAGGCGTAATATAATAAGGTATAGCGGGAGCTATTATATCATAGATATCTTCTGCTATATCTTCAAACAGAACATAGTCGTTAGAAGCTGTATTTTTCTTTAATTCTCCTTTTGTTGCTTTTAGTATTATATCTTTGTTATTTGCGACTGTATTATCTGTAAAATTTATACCTGCTCCAACAGATGCCCATTGTTTTAAAGTAATGCTGTGTTTTTTCAGTCTTGATATCTTCACTACTATTACATCTTCTGCGCACTTATTCAAGACTATTTCATTATTATTTATATTTTTATCAGCAGTAGGTTCACCGTTTATAGATAACAACTCTATTTTATAGTTCTTTAAGTTGACATCACCTGCAGGTATTTGCAATTTTACCTTGTCATCGGTAGAATTTTTAAGCATGTCTTGCGTTATAGTATCTACATCAATAATATATTCATTTGGTGATACCAAACTTTTTATAGCATTTTTTAAAGTAATGGCATCTATCTTTTCGTTATAGCTTGCATTGTTTTTACTATACTGTAATGAAATATTAGGTGCTAATGTGTCATCAAATCTACTGCCTATATCACCTTCAAATTTTATTTTTAATTTATATTCGTTTAGTGATACATCATATTTTACATTTGTTACTTTATCTGCCACTGTTTTTTCGAAGTTACTCTCAAATTCTCTTAATTTCGGATTTGCAGTAGAATCTTGTTTTAACTTTACTTTTACAAACTTATCCGCTGATATGTTTACAGGCACCTTAGTATTTATTCCTACTTTTACAGTCTTATATAGTGTTTCCGTAGAAGTTGGACTGTCTTTTATAATCACTTCAAATTCAAGCTCATTTGGAAATATAGGACATTTTCCATTTTTGCAACAGCTTTCGTTAGTATAGCTTATGTTTATAAGACTTCCACCTTTAGGAACTATCAAAGTTCCGCTACCTCTTCTTTTAAAAGTGATTTTAGAACCGTCTTTTACATCAGCATCCGTCGGATCTTCTTTATAGCTTATTGCATTTTTCAATGCTTTTGCATTTTCGTTATTGACATGAGCATTATATGATATTTTGATAGGCTCAGTTATATCTTTTGTAAATCTAATGCTCATAACATGTCTTGCTTTTGAATCTACTGAATAATTTACAACATAGTCTGATTCGGGTACTCTTGTACCGTTTGAATAAGTCATTATTAATGAATTTGGCATGAATATCTGATCTTCGGATAATACATCGTAGATATAAGTACCTTGAGGTACTTTTTCAGCTATTTGATTAAATATAGCTGTATAGTTTATTTCATAGGCATTTAATTTGTTTTGAACACCTGTTTTATCAAATACCTCTCTTATCATTGTATCTACAATTGCTGCTATATTTACAGAAGTTAAAGGCGGTACATTGATTTCATTTTTAAGTTTAAATTTTGTCTTATTGTATATATCAAACTCTGTATTTGTCTTCTCATCATCTGTATACTTAGTATCTATTTGTGTACTGTATCTTATAGAATAACCTGTTGTTATAGGGTTCAAAAACGTTATGGTATATGAGCCGTCTCCATTATAAGTTTTTGTATAATCGGTATTTTCAATTAATTTATGATCCATATCATATTTTATATCGCCATATTTGTTAAGTTTATATGGATATATATTAAAATTATCTATTATCTTGTGATATCTTTCATCTATGGTTGTAGTATCATCAGGACTGTCTTGTTTTATTGGATATATTTTTACAGAAGTATTGGCAGGCAGCTTTTCTCCTGCATAATTTATATTTGTAGTCCAATCTATTAATCTGTCCTTAATATCACCGCCATGAAGTGTACCTGAAATATTACTGTTATTTTTATATGACTCATCGACCAATTTTTGAGGTATTATATATTCCACTTGATTATTGTTAGTGTTTGCCCCATTATACTTATCTTTCCAAGTTGCTGTTATTTTATTTGGAAAATGAGTTTTTTCAGTAGATATATTGTCATTTTTTGTAAAATGGGCTACCATTTTTATTTCCAATTTATTGGAAATTTCTTTGTTTATTGATAATTTAAAGCCCTCTGTTGCATCCGCTTTTTTCTCAAAAGTAAAATCCGCATCTGTAATACTTGTATCTGAAAAACTGATGTCTCCTCTTTCTATACTTAGACCTTTGTTTACAAATGTATCGTCTATAACTATATTTTTCATCGGAGCTCTGTTCGGCTCTACATATATATAAAACAGCATGGTTTTATTTCCCATGTCCA
Source organism: Peptoanaerobacter stomatis (assembly GCF_000238115.1). Lineage (GTDB taxonomy): Bacteria > Bacillota > Clostridia > Peptostreptococcales > Filifactoraceae > Peptoanaerobacter > Peptoanaerobacter stomatis. The sequence continues at coordinate 36,240 of NZ_JH414564.1, forward strand.
AATCGTCATATACTGTTATATAATTATTGTCTTTTTTCTCTGAATGAGTTCTGATATATTTATAGATTCTATTGTGCGTATTACCTCCAAGTCCTGCACTTGCACTCTTACCATCTAATGTTGCTGTATTTACTACATCATTAGGTGCATCTAATAAAGTATCATATTTTATCACATAAGACTTATTGCTTTGTTCGTTAAAACTTATATTAAAATCTCTTGTTGTATCTGTTATTTCAGATACGGTATATTTATCAGAACTTACAAGTCTTTCATTTTCATATGGTGCATCCCAAAGTTTATAATCAGGGTGATTTTCATCTTCTATTTTTTTAGGAGTTACTTCATACACTTTTATTGTATCTTTTAATACTTTAATATTGTCAGCAGGAGCTAAGCCTATGTTGTCATAGACTACAGGTGCTATATTATGTTTGTCGAAATTTACGGATATTTTCCATGTTGACTTGTATCCTTGAGTAGTTTTTGATATACCGTTTACTGATTTTTTTATGTGCATAGACTTTACTATTTCAGCTGTATCGGTAGCACTGTGTTCTTTTGCGGATAATGTAGTCTTAGCTATATTTTCTATCAAAGACTTTGTTTGTATATTAGATATTTTATTTTTTATAGGTGTATCATATGTTATTTCAAAAGTATCATTTTTTTCATCGTCATTTCTTTCAAATTCATATTCAAAATTATTTCCGTTACCCGTTGGAACGACATCTATACTTCTATTTTTATCAATGTTTTTTATAGTTATTTTTGTAGGTATGTCTATAGCGTATTCATCAGAATTTATATCATTATTTTCTTTTTTCTTACTTGACATAGCCTCTGTAATCTTGATTTTATTGTCTTCAATTACAGTTTTGGCAGAGTTTAATGTCAATTTCCAGCTTATCTTATCACCGTTGAAGTTAACAATCTCATGAGTTTTTTCCAACATATCTGTAGGTTTGAAATCTACTTCAGCTTCGGATGTAGTACCCGAAAATTCTGCCATATTTTTTATAAGTGTAGAGGAAGTGTTGTTTGACACTACATTTTCTTTAACTGGTGTAACAAACTCTATTCTTATAGGATAATCTATTTGCTTATTTACTGTTATAGTTGCTACATTACCGGATATAGACTTACTTACACCGCTGATAATCTCATCAGTAATTTCTTTATTTCCGTGTAAATCAATATTCAGTTTTTTTGCTACAACAGTTGTATTGTTGTCAAATATAACCTCATTTGGTATATTTTCTATTATGTTAAAATTTGAAATAGTTTCAGAAAATAAGTTGGTATCAATAAACCATCTTATACTGTTTAATTCCTGCAATCCTATTTTTTGTATAGATGATGTTATACCTTTTGGTGCAATATTTACAGTCAATATTTTAGTTCCGTTTTCAAAAGGAACTTCTATCTTTGTTTTAGTATGGTCCTGCACTTTGATCTTAGTAGGTAATTTTAGTATATATTCAGCAGGCTGCGATGTCAGCTCTATATCTTCAAGACATTTTAAAATAATATGTTTCTTACCGTCAAAGCCAATTTGTATTTTATAAGTAAATCCGCTATCTGTATATTCATTATTTTCAAATGTAGATAAATCTACCGGATAATCAGGAAGCGTTATATCTATAATATCATCTTTTCTTATTGTTTCTTTTATTTTTGTGTCAATTTTTATATTAAGTGGTGTATCTAATGTTATATGTGCATCGTCGAAAGCTTTTTTATCAGTCAAATCAAGAGTTGTTTCATTGTCTTCTCCGGCATTACTCAACACTTTTTGTAAGACTATATTTGCCTCAAAATTGGAAAAAGTTATGCCTCCTCTTGCAGTACCTGCCCCTCCAAACATCATTTGATTTCCGGTAGTGGTACTTACTGTATTTAAACCGTTTATGTTGTCAGCTAATACATTGATATAAGGATATTGCATATTAATAAATATCCCTATGGCTAACAAAATGCTAAATATTTTTTTATACTTTTTTATAAATTTATACATATTTTACCTCCATGTAAAATATAAAATGTATGTATAAAATATACTTTCATATAGCGATTAGCAGTATTATTCTAAGATATATTCATACTACAAACAATAATATTTTTTTAAATCAATAGTTATACTAATACCTAATTAAATAGACATATAAAAATACTAAATTAAATGTATTTTATCAGAAGCGTTTTTATCTACAATATCATTAGCAATTTCCTTGATAAAACACATTCAAGCAGATTTTATAGTAATATATGTTTTTTTTAAAATAAGGTTTAATATTATAAGATGAATTCTTCAAAAACATTATAGTCAATTTTTAATATTTTACATCTTTGATTTATTATCAATAATTCATCTAAAGCATTATAACATACTACAAATGTATTAATCAATAATTAAAGCAGTTTAATTTCTAATTTAAATTCATAAAAAATTTAAACAGTTTTATCATATGGTTAGTAATTATATTTACCTATTATAGTTTATTTTTTTATAATATACCTGCAACATAAAGAATTATACAAAACTCAATTATATGTTTATAATCCATACATTTAAAATCAAAATAATAGTCTTATAATTAAAACTTTTTTGATTTTAAATATTAAATTTAGTTTAGAAATTTTTAAAACAGCTTTATTTTCAATCACAAGCTTCCGTTTAATATTCTATTTACTTTATCAATACTTTCCTGCTCTGTCATCTCTATAGGAGTATATTTTTGAGTATAGCCTCCCATCCACCAAATAGGCACATTTTTATAAATAGGTGTTATTTGACCATTTTCATCCATATCAAGCGTAAGTTCTACAAGCAATCCTTCAGGATTTTTAGAGCTTCTGTAATTTACAAACAAAAAATTCCCTAATGAATAATATATTTTCTTGCCATTGTAATCTTCTATCCTTTGAATAGCGTGAGGGTGATGTCCATACACCATATCTGCACCTAAATCTATGAATTTTCTCGCCATTATCTCTTGTCTTTCAAGCACTATATTGTCCTCTTGACCTCCGCCGTGCATAGCAACTATTATAAAATTACATCCTTGTGATTTTAAATTATCTATATCTTCTTTTATAGTCTCATCTGACGGATGAGATGAGTTGAAAGCGTAATACCCTGCCATCCCAAGTTTGATATCATCTTTAACAAAGATTTGAACTTTATGAACCTTTACATTCCCAAGTTCAGGATCATTAGAGTCTACAAGATTTGTTCCAAAATACTTTATACCTTTTTCGTCAAGCAACTGCATACTCTCATCAAAACCTGCCTGCAAATAGTCTTGCATATGGTTGTTAACTACATTTACATACATTATATTATTAGCCGTAAGTATATCTATATAATCTTTTGAATAGGATTTATAAGTATATATTTTCCCTTGTTGCATGGTATTTAAGTCAGTAAATACATTTTCCAAGTTAGTTATATTTATGTCTGCATTTTTAAAATATTTTTCCAATCCCTTCAAAAAATATCCTGCACCGTTTTGTCTGAACACATCTTCAAAATATATCCTCTGTCCGTAAAAAGACGCTACACTTGTATCGCCGGTCATAGTTATTATCATTTTTTGAGGTTTAAATTTAGAGATTTGTTCTTCTTTTTCATCTTTTTCAACTTCGTCTGTGTTTTCAACCTCATTATTTGTAATCTCTTTACTTGTATTTTCAACTTTATTGTCACTTGTACAGCCCACGAACATACAAGACAGTACGATTATAAATACAATCCATAACTTATTTTTCATATTTCACTCTCCTAAATATAATACCGGCTTTAAATGTTGAATAAAAATTTTTTACTTATATTTTTACATTTAGCAAAAAATATATTGTTGATAAAAATATCACACATTGTCATATTTAGATTATAACAATTATATTAAAGCTTGTTAAGATTTTTTTTACAATATACTTTAAAATTTACAAGTTTTTTAATTGTATATTTTTTAAAATATAGTATAATTATGAATTACATTTCAGCATGTCCATTTAATAATATAATCTATTCAAAACAATATGTATTGCTAAAAAATGAGTTTGAATTTCCTTAATCAAACATATTCAATTTAACATTTTCATTGTATGGCTATTTAATCGGATAAACAATAAATTATGGGCTTATGCTTATAAAATCTACTGCATATTATCAGGAGGCATTATATATGAATTTTAATGAACCGCTGTTTTTAGAAAAGTTATCTTCTCTTGACTTTGAAGAAGCCGAAAATGCTATGAAAGATGTATTAAAACCTACACATCTTATAAAAAGTGAACTCCTAAGCTCCATGTGTGAAAATCAGGTTTATTTAAAGCCTGAATGTCTGCAAAAAACAGGCTCTTTTAAAATAAGAGGAGCTTACAACAAAATAAGAAAATTGACTGATGATGAAAGAAAAAAAGGAGTAGTAGCATCATCAGCCGGCAATCACGCACAAGGTGTAGCATTTTCTGCAAAAAAAATAGGTATAAATGCCACAATAGTAATGCCCACTACAACACCTCTTATCAAAGTAAACTCTACAAAATCTTACGGAGCAAACGTCATACTTCATGGAGAAGTATATGATGAAGCCTATGAAGAATCAAGAAGATTGGAAAAAGAACATGGATATGTATATATACATCCATTTAACGATTTTGACGTAATTGAAGGGCAAGGCACTATCGCAAACGAAATTTTAAAAGAATTACCCGATACCGATTATATATTGGTACCTGTCGGCGGTGGAGGACTTATAAGCGGAATAGTATTATCTGCTCTTAGAATAAATCCGAAAATAAGAATAATAGGTGTAGAGCCTACAGGTGCAAACGCTATGAAACAATCACTAATAAACGGTCATCTTACTCATCTCGAAACAGTAAGTACAATAGCTGACGGTGTGGCTGTAAAAAATCCCGGCGATATAACGTACAACATAATTAAAAATAATGTCAGCGAAATTATCGAAGTATCTGATTTTGATATAATGGAATCATTTTTATTGCTATTGCAAAATCATAAAATAGTGTCTGAAAATTCAGGTACTCTTACAGTATCGGCACTTAATAAATTGAAATGCAAAAATAAAAAAGTCGTATCTCTTATAAGCGGCGGAAACATAGATGTACTTACCATATCCTCACTTATTAACAGAGGACTCATATCTATGGGAAGAATATTTTGTTTTTCCGTTACTTTACCTGATGTTCCCGGACAGTTGTTCAAAATAACACAAGCATTAGCCGAAACAGGTGCAAACGTAGTTAAATTGGATCATAATCAATTCAAATCATACAACAGATTTAACAACGTTGCATTGGAAGTGACAGTTGAAACAAATGGACACAGCCATATAGAGCAAATAGTAGATAATCTTGTAGAAAAAAGCTACCATATAACGAGAATTTATTAATTCCATTGTTTAAAAAATATTAAAATTAGAAATTTGATAAAGCGATAGAAAAATAATATTGTGTAAATTTAATGTATTATAATAACTATTTATAAATTTCTCACTATAAAATATCTATCTATTAGATAATAGTATAATAAAACAATATTTTATAAACTTCGGATTTGTCATAAAATTAATCTACTATAAATTTATTATAGCTATTTAATATTGAAATCTTATAGAATAATAGAAAATCATAACAATTAATTTTTCTGGTAGACTATTTATATTAATGATATATAATTATACAATTTATCCATAATTTTATTAGATAGCAGTATAAATAGGTAATCGTATAAATAAAAACACCGCCTATATGACGGTGTTTTTATATTATTGCTAATTTCCCATTTGTTTTGCTACTTCTTCAGCAAAGTTTTCTTGTTTTTTCTCTATTCCTTCGCCTACTTCAAATCTTACTATTTGAGCTACTGTTATATCTGCTCCTACTGCCTTAGCAGTTTCCGCTACTACTTCGCCTACAGATTTTTTAGCTTCTTTTACGAATGCCTGATCTAATAGACAAACTTCTTTAAGTTCTTTTTTAAGTCTTCCTTCTAACATTTTAAGCACTATTTCTTCAGGTTTTCTCTTTCCTTCAGGAAGCTCATTGTTTTCATTTATTGCTTGTTGTTTTAAAACTTCTCTTTCATGATTTAGATATTCTTGATCTACATCTTTTTCTGATATATATTTAGGATTCATAGCCGCTACTTGCATTGCTACATCTTTTCCTAATTCTTCTACTTTTGCATCTTGTGAAGAAGTTTCCAATTTAACTATTGATACTATTTTACCGGCTCCGTGAACATAACTTATAAGTCTTCCGTTTTCAACTTCTAATCTTTCAAATCTTCTTATGTTCATATTTTCGCCTATCTTTGATATTTTAGCTGTAAGCTCTTCTTGTACTGTTTGGCCGTTTAATTGAAGTGCAAATAATTCTTCCAATGTTGCCGGTGCTTTTTCCAATACCAAGTTTGTAACATCTTTTACCAATTGTTGGAATTCTTCATTTTTTGCAACAAAGTCCGTTTCTGAGTTTATTTCAACCAATGCAGCTTTTTTATAATCGGCAGATACTTCTACTCCGATTAATCCTTCTGCCGCTATTCTGTCGGCTTTTTTAGCAGCTTTTGAAAGTCCTTTTTCTCTAAGCACGTCTATAGCTTTTTCCATATCGCCGCTTGTTTCTTGAAGTGCTTTTTTGCAATCCATCATTCCTGCACCTGTTTTTTCTCTAAGTTCTTTTACCATTGAAGCAGTTATTTCCATGATTTACTCTCCTTTTTATATATGAGTTAATTTTTATCTTAAATTTTATGAATTGACTTATATATTTTGACAAAATACAATAAAAAGGGCAGGGAAGATTTCCCTTACCCTTTCGGTTTTATATCAATATTATTCAGCTTGTTCTTCTACTTGCTCTTTGTCTTCAAAATCTTCTACCGTTATCTCTTTATCTTCTTCTATTTCTTCTATAAATCCTTGTTTTGCTTCTATTATAGCTTGTGACATAGCAGCCACTATAAGTTTTACGGCTCTTATAGCATCGTCATTTCCAGGAATTGGGAAGTCTATTTCATCGGGGTCGCAGTTTGTATCTACTACACCTATTACAGGTATACCTAATTTATGTGCTTCCAATACTGCTATTCTTTCTTTTTTAGGATCGATTACGAACATTGCTGCAGGCAATTCAGGCATATCTTTTATTCCACCAAGATATTTTTCCAATTTTTCTTTTTCTTGTAAAAGACCTATTACTTCTTTTTTAGGAAGTTTGTCGAATGTTCCGTCTTCTTGCATTTTTTCAAGCTCTACAAGTCTGTTTATTCTTCCTTTTATTGTCTTGTAGTTTGTCAACATTCCTCCGAGCCATCTTTCGTTTACATAGTACATTCCCGCTCTTAATGCCTCATCTTTTATAGCATCTTGAGCTTGTTTTTTAGTACCTACGAAAAGAATCGGCTTTCCTGTTTCAGCAACTTCTCTCATAAAACTGTATGCTTCTTCCAACTTTTTAACTGTTTTTTGCAAGTCAATTATATATATTCCGTTTCTTTCTGTGAATATAAATCTTGACATCTTAGGATTCCATCTTCTTGTTTGATGTCCGAAGTGAACCCCCGCCTCCAATAATTGTTTCATACTTACTACTGACATATTTGTCCTCCTTAGGTTTAATCCTCCGCAGCCGTCATATTCTATGTCCACCGTTTGGCAACCTGACAAAGAATTAGGTGCGTGTGTAATAATTTTACTGTAATATGATACACGAAAATCATCATAAAATCAAGTATTTTTTTATAATTTTATATGAATTGAAAAAACACCCCTATAAAATTATAAGAGTGTTTTTATGGTTTAATATTATGAATTTTTTAATATTTTAATTATCTTCTCTTTCTTTTTATCAATATCAATCCTAATCCTGATAATATTGATGCTATTGTAAGCGGTATTTGTGGAAACTCATCTCCTGTTTTTACCAACTTTGTCGCTCCGAGAGGTACTCCGTCTTCGTCTACATACTCGAATGTTCCGTCAGGATTTATTCTTTTTGTATATGTTCCAAGCGGTACTCCGTCTTCATCAGATACTACTATTCTGTCAGGTGCATTTGGACTGTTAGGATCAGGTAACTCGTCTATTTGATAAGTCGGTGTTGTTGTTCTTTCTTCGTTTGCTATTGTCGGTGTTGTCGGATTTACTTGTGAACCCGGTACTGTCGGATTTACAGGTGTTGTTTCAGATGTGCCTGTGTTTGTTGTATTGTTTGGAGTATTAGGTGTTGCCGGATTTGTCGGTGTTGTCGG
>NZ_JH414565.1:0-25713 GCF_000238115.1 Peptoanaerobacter stomatis
AGCAGGAGAAGCAGAAGAGGATTTGCAGTAGTAGCAGAAGAAATAAGGAAATTAGCAGAACAATCAAACACATTCACAGAAGAAATAAAAGAAATAGTATCAGATTTGACAGCAAAGACAGGACAAGCAGTAGAGACAATGGAGAAAGTAGGAAAGATAGTAGAGCAGCAATCAGTAAAAGTAGAAGACACAAGAGAGCAATTCAACATAATATCAAAAGAATTAGACAACAACAATAAAGCAGTAGAAAAATTAAATAAGTCAGGGAAAGAATTAGAAAAGACAAAAGAAAGTCTGATGGGAATAATAGAAAGTCTATCAGCGCTATCAGAGCAAAATGCAGCATCAGTACAAGAGACATCAGAGACAGTAGAAGAACAGACAGCATCATCTGAAGAGATAGCAGCATCAAGTGCACACTTGGCAGATATGGCGCAAGAGATGAGCGAGATGGTAGCTAAATTCAATATATAAAAAAATTTTACAATTAAAAACCGACCTTCAAACATTAGATTTTTTTGGTCTAACTTTTGGGGGTCGGTACATTTTTTATTGTGGTCTTTCAGTCCATTTAAGTTCCAAAACAGTTAACAGTATATTTTCGTTTGAATATATTTCGTGATAAGTACGCAGATTGTCCATATAAGTTTTACATATTATATCTCCATCTTCTCCTGTTTCTTTTTTATAGGTTATGGATAAGTGAGAAACTTTATATTTTTTTAAAAAAATCTTCGTGTTGGTGCAGACTTTCTATAGCCCAATCCACATATTTTACGTTATTGGCATGATGATTGGAGTCTATGTCATAAAATCTTATCGGAAATATCGTTTGAATAAAATCGTCTTGTCTTTTTTCCAATCTTAGCGGTTTTTCGGGCATATCATATATATATTTTTGATTTTCATTGAGTTCTTCTATATTTATCTTTGCGGCATCCAATATCTCTTGTGGAAGTTTTACTATCTTTCTTTGCATTGTATTTATTACAACCCATTTTGCAGCGGCTCTGCCTATAAGTTTATCGTCTTTATCATATATTCCGAAATATCTTATAAAATACATTCCTTTTCTGTCTACGGCAAAAGTTTCTATTTTTATGGTTTGTGCATATAATTTTGTCGTTTCTATATCGACTTTCCATTCGTACAGTATCCAAGCAAGACCTTGTCTTATCAAATAAAATGGATCAAATCCAAGTTCATTGGTGTGTTTTGTTGATACAGTTCCCATTATTTCAAGTAATTGTGGAATCTTTATGTCGTAATATCTGTCTACATCTCTGAAATCTACAATGTAGTTTTCGCTATATGTTTTTAACATTTTATTATACCTTTCCATATATACTTATAAAAATAAAAATTATTTCTTAGTGAATTGAAACAATAATTCAGTATTTAAACAATATAAACTATAATATTTAAAGCATATTATCCGGATTAACATCAATAGACACACTCACCTTATCTGAGCTTAAAACTATCTTTCTCTTGGCTGTTAGAGTATAGTTTATCATTTTTTTGGCTGTTGACAAGGTTTCGTTGTCGCTCCTTAATACGATTTGATAGCGATATTTTTGCTCTATTCTTGTGATTAGGCAAGGAGAAACATCGTATATTTTGAGTTTTGTCGAGAGTTTTGTGTTGTTATAGAATATGAGCGCTTCTTTTACTTTTATAGCTGAGGAAAATGCGGTCTTTTCATCAATAGATGATACTGTTATTCGTATCAGATTTCCAAAAGGCTCGTATCTGAATATCTGTCTTTTTTCCAATTCGTCTTGATAAAATGCGTCATAGTTGTGATTTTTTAAGAAAAATAATAGTGAATTGGAATGTGAAAATGTCTGTATGATAACTGTTCCGTCATCACTTCCTCTGCCGGCTCTTCCTCCGACTTGTTCTATGATGTTGTAAGAACGTTCAAGTGCTTTGTAATCAGGAGAATTTATTCCTTGGTCGGCATTTATCACGCCGACTAATGAAACTTTTGGAAAATCGTGTCCTTTTCCAATCATTTGTGTACCTATGAGTACAGATTGTGAGGTATTTCTGAAATCTGTCAATATTTTTTCGCTCATACCTTTTTCTTTTGATGTGTCTTTGTCCATTCTGAATATATTTGCTGAGGGAAACAGGTGTTTTACCTGATTTTCTATTTTTTGTGTACCTGTGCCAAGCATCATAAAATGTCCTTCATTACACTTAGGACAGGATGAAAAAGCAGATACTTCATACCCGCAATAATGGCATTTATAAGAATGTGTTGTTTTATGATAGGTTAGAGATATATCGCAGTTTTCACATTTGGGTACATAACCGCAATTATCACAAGTCAATTGATTGGAATAACCCCGTTTGTTCAAAAACAGTATAATGCTGTTACCTTTTGCAAGTTCTCTTTTCATCTCTAATTGTAAGGTTTTGCTTAAATCCGAATTATTACCGTTTTTCATCTCTTCGAGCATATTTACTATAACTACTTGTGGAAGAGGCTTATTGTTTGCTCTGTTTAACAATTTGAACAGATGATATTTTTTTAACTTTGATGCTTCATAGTATTGTGTGATTGACGGTGTTGCTGTGGCTAATATAAGCAGTGCATCATTTTGTTTTGCGATTTTATTTGCTACTTCAATGGTGTCGTATTTTGGAGATTGCTCTGATTTATAGGCCTCATCGTGACATTCGTCAATTATTATTACACCTATATCTTCTAAAGGGCTGAAAAGTGCTGAACGCGCGCCTATTACTATTTTTGATATTTTATTTTTTATTTTCAGCCATTGTTCAAATTTTTCTCTTTTTGTTAAATTGCTGTGTATTATAGCTATGTCTTCGTCAAATTCATTTGCAAATCTTGAAATTGTCTGCATTGTGAGGGATATTTCCGGTACTAATATTATTGCGGTCTTTTGTTTGGAAAGTAAGTATTTTATAATTTCTATATACACCTGTGTCTTACCGCTACCTGTTATTCCGTGTAGCAGTACTGATTTGTTTTCATCAGTGTCATAGATATTTTTTATACCGTTAAATATAGTTGCCTGTTCATCATTTAATTTTATATCCTGTTTTTTATTTTTGGTAAATTTGTTTTTTGAAAAAACGGTAAGTTTTGAAGTGGTGATTATATTAAGTTGTTCTAACTCGTTTATATAACTGTTGGTTTTTATATCAAGCATTTCTTCTAATACAGGTTTTGTTATATTTTCGTATTGTGCTATTGCATTTAGAAAACTTAGTTTGTTTTTGGCGTTTTTTCTTGTGTTTTTTATAAGCTCATGCAATTTTTCCTTATCATTAAGAGTTATATTGATGGTGTAATGCTCAGAAAGTTTTGTGTATTTTGATGGAGAGGTAAATAGTTTGAATGCCTCATAATAACTGCACATATAGTTATCTCTGATGAATATAGCTGTGTCTATTTGTTTTTGTGTTAGAGAATAGGTATGTTCCGGTGCAGATATTATTTCTTTTGTTTTGTTTGTAACTTCTGATTTATTTTTGTATATTATTATTCCTTCTATAACTTTGTTGCCTATGCCGAACGGAACTATTACAATATCACCTATGTTATAGTCGTTATCGGATTTATATGTGAAAAGCATATCTATATATTTTGATTGTTGTATCAATGATAAATCGTAGGTATTCATATTTTTTTCTTTCTAATACCGAAAACTGATTAAAATATTGAATTTATATGTTGATTTTTTTAACAGATATCGGTATAAACTATATATTTATCGGTTTGTAAATAATTATGTATATAAAAATTATAAATGTTAAAAATGGTTTTGTTATTATGGCGTTTTAATCGAATAATATCGTAAAAAACCATATATACATTTTATCAAAAAAAAAGCTTTTTAGTCAATGCAATTAGGTTGTTGATTATAAATTTTAATTTATTTCTTGAATAACGTATCCGGCAAGTGAAAGTCGAAAGAGTATACTGGGCTTGCGTGAAAGAATTTTGATATGAAGTCTAACAATGTAAATGTATGATTTTAGGATAAATTTTGATAAATTAAAAAAATTCAAGGTTAACATATATTTATTATTAGAAAAATTTGATATAATACTCTTAATATAATTTAGGGAGAATGAAATGTATATAGAAGATAGACAGAAATATAACGAATTTATATATGTGTGCGACAATGATATGAATTTAAAAACAGCACTTCTTGATATGATGAAGTTCTCTGTAAGAGGAAGTATAGGCATAAAAAACGGAGAGGGAAGATTGACGGTAAACGGCAAGGAACGCCCTAAAAATGGACAGCTAAAAGAAGGCGATATAATAAAAATAATATTTGAAGATGAAAGCAGTGACTATAAAACGCAGTACAAGGACATAAAAATACTATATGAAGACGAAGACTTGCTAATAGTGGATAAGCCTGCATTTATGGTCGTGCATCCTACGAAATCACATTTGGAGGATACTTTGCTTAACTACATTCAAGGTATATTTGAATCTAAAAATATTAAAAGTAAAGTGAGATTTGTAAGCAGACTTGACAGAGATACATCAGGAATAATAACCGTTGCCAAAAATTCGTTCAGTCATTATGCTTTATCTCAAGGCTTTGTATCAGATAAAATAAAAAAATATTATACAGCAGTTGTTAAAAACTCCATGAAAGATGAAAAGGGCACTATAAAATTAAAGATTGCGAAAGCTGATGACGATATGAGGAGAATAATATCTCAAAACGGTCAGGATGCTGTAACTCATTATCAAGTTTTGAAAAATGAAAAAAAATTTGCAATAGTGAAATTGTTACTTGAAACAGGCAGAACACATCAGATAAGAGTTCATCTTAGTGCTGTGGGCAATTATATAATAGGAGATGAATTATATGGAGAAAAAAGCGAGCTTATATCAAGGCAGGCCTTGCACTGTTCGAGATTAGAGCTTGTTTCTCCGAGAAATATGAAAGAAATAGTTGTGGAGAGTAAACTGCCTGATGATATAAATGCTCTTATTGAGGAGTTAGAGTGATAAAACAAAATTTTAGATAGATTGTTACACTAAAGACTTTAAAAATGCGTTTGAATGTGTTTGCTTAAAGAGATTGATAATACCTCTAATATATTCAATTCAGCATTTTTATTATATAATTGTTTAATTAGCTAATGTATTATAAAGTAAAACTGTAAATAAAACCTGATATTATTTAATCTCAAAAAATGAAAAAATATTGTAGAATTATAAATTTTCATATTTTATTTTAAAATAGGAGGATAAAAATGGAATATTTAGATTTGTATACAAAAGACAGAGTAAGAACAGGCAATACAATACTTAGAGGGACAAAAGTGCCTGAAGGTTTTTATAGATTGGTAGTGCATGTATGTATTTTTAACTCAAAGGGGCAGATGATAATTCAACAGAGACAAACCTGTAAAGATGATTGGGGAGGTATGTGGGATTTATCCGCAGGAGGAAGTGCAAAAGCCGGAGACAGCTCTCAAAATGCAGCAAAAAGAGAAGTGTTTGAGGAAATAGGCTATGATATTGAAGAAGATATACGTCCGGCACTTACTATTAATTTTAAAAACGGTTTTAATGATGTATATATAATAAAAAGCGATTTGGATATATCAAGCCTGAAATTACAGGAAGAAGAAGTTAAAGCTGTGAAATGGGCGACATTGTCAGAGATAAAATCCATGATTGCAGACGGAACATTCATTCCATATCATATTTCATTTATAGAAATGCTGTTTTTCTTGCTTGAAAAAGACGGCGTAAAAATAAAAAAAGAGAAGTAAAAAATTACTTCTCTACTATATTACCGCTTTCAAAATGTATTATAGTATCCGCAAGTTTTTGTGCTTCATATTTGTTGTGAGTTATAAGTATCATAGGTATATTTTCTTTCTCTTTGAAACTGAGAAAATCCTCATATAATCTTTCTTTTAAATCCTCGTCAAGTGCCGAAAAAGGCTCGTCTAATAATAATATGTCAGGTTTTACAGCCAAAGCTCTTGCAAGTGCAACTCTTTGTTTTTCTCCGCCTGATATATCTGAAGGGTATCTGTCCAAAAGATGTGTGATATTTAAATTGTTTGCTAAGTCCAAGGCATATTCTTTGGCTATATTATCTTTTTTATTTATACCGAAGAATATATTGTTTTTTACAGTCATATTGGGGAATAACGCATAGCTTTGAAAAACATAGCCGACTTTTCTTTTGCGGATATGGAGATTTATCTTATCTTCGCTTGAATACAAGTAGCGACCGTTCAATTTTATATAACCTTTATCAGGTGTTTTAAGTCCGCTTATACAATCAAGTGTTGTAGTTTTTCCTGAACCTGACAGACCTTGTATAGCAAGCAAGCCTTTTGATAGAGAAAAGCTTACATCTAAATCAAAAAAGTTGAGTTTTTTTTGTATATTTACATCCAATAATATATCTTGCATAATTTAATCCTTAACAGTTTAATTTGTAAATAAAAATGGCTCTTTAAACTATGTTTTAAAACATCGATTTAGAGCCATTTTTATAGAATAAAAAAATATTTTTTACTTAGTAATTCAATCTAAAATATTTGCATAAATTATAAAAATCTTAAGTCGATATAGTTATTTAATAAAATTGATAACTATAAAAAAATATATATAAATTTATCTTCCCTTATTTAATTCTTTGTTTCTTCAACCATCTGTTCAATGAGAATATAACTATAAAGCTGAATACTATAACAACAGTAGTTAGTGTGTTTGCAACATAAGAGTTTTTGGAGTCTATTGCATAATATATGGCTGTCGGTATAGTCTGGGTTTTATTGGGGATATTACCGGCTATCATAAGGGTAGCGCCGAATTCTCCTAATGCTCTTGCAAATGCTAAAACTATACCGCTTAATATCCCTGGAATTGATAAAGGTATTAAAACTTTAAAAAATACTTTGAGTTCTGATGCTCCGAGTGTCCTTGCCGAGTTTAAATACACCTCATCTACGCTGATAAAAGCTGATTTACAACTCTGATACATAAGTGGTATGGAAACAACCACAGATGCTATACAGCAAGCAATCCAAGTAAATATTACGCTAAAACCGAAATGTTCCTGTAAAAATATCCCGATAAATCCTCTTTTTCCAAACAATATTAACAGTATATATCCTGTAACTGATGGCGGAAGTACCATAGGTAATATTAAGATTGCCTCAAATACGTCGTTGAGAGGAAATTTATACCTTACAACGACGTATGATAATGCTACCCCTAATATGAGTGTTATTATGGTAGAGATTGTGGCAACCTTTAAAGATAATAATATGGGAGATATTATACCTTCCATTATTTAGTTGGAACCTTAAAACCGAATTTTTCAAATATTTTTTTGCTTTCTTCTGTTTTAAGGAAATCTTCATAAGATTTTGCAGTTTCTGCATTTGGAGATTCTTTTAATACTGCTATAGGATAAACTATAGGTTTGTGAGAATCTGCAGGAACTACTTGAGCTATTTGTGAATTTTCTGCAACAGTAGCATCTGAGTTATATACAAAGCCGGCAACAACTTCACCTTGTTCTACATAAGATAATACGGCTCTAACGTCTTTAGCGTATACTATTTTATCTTGTATCTTATCCCATAAACCGAGTGATGTAAGAGAATCTTTTGCGTATTGTCCGGCAGGTACAGTCTCAACTTCGCCTATTGCTATTTTTCCGTTAACATTTTCCAGATCTTCAATTTTTTCAACTTTTTCTTGCGAATCTTTTGGTACTATCATAACCAAGTCGTTTTCCAATAGAGTAGATACGGCACTTTCTTCAACGTTGCCTTTTTCTACAAGATCTTTCATCTTAGCATTAGATGCTGATATAAACAAATCTGCCGGTGCTCCTTCAAGTATTTGTTGAACTAACTTTCCGCTACCTGCTAAGTTTAATATTACTTTATTGCCTGTTTCTTTTTCATAATTTGTATTTATCTCTTCTAAAGCATCTTTTAATGATGCAGCAGCGGAAACGTTCAATTCTATCGATTCTTTGTTTTGTTCTTGTGCAGTAGTTTGTTCTTTCGGCTCATCCTTTTTAGTTTCTGTTGATGAACATCCTACAAGCGTAAATGTAAACATTAATGCTGTTAATAAAACTAAAATTTTCTTCATAAATGAATCTCCTAAATATCAAATAAAATAATTTTAATGATAAAATAAAATTATAAAATTGATTAAATTTTATCATTATGATAAATAATTATATACTTTTTCATTATAAAAATCAAGTATTTTTATAGTATTTATAAATAAAAGATTTAAGTTATGAAATTACTTATAATATTTAATGTAGCAAAGCATTCATTTAATTAAATATAAACATTCTTTATCTTTGGGCGAATAGTATTTAAATTGTATTTATAGTAATCTCTAATAAAAGTGAAGGATAATTTATACGAGAACTACATAAGTATTGTTATATTTTATTAAACTTATATGATATTGCTTTTATGTTATTCTATCGGGTTTTGATATTAGTATAAAAATTTATTTTTTAAAATCATATTATAAATCACATAAAAAAACTGTGACAAAAAATATGCCACAGTAAATTTTTATTTTATTTTGAGTAATACTCAACTATTAGAGATTCAGTTATTTCTATTGGAACATCTTCTCTATTTGGACGAGATACAACTTTTCCTGTATAAGTATCTATATCTTTTTCAAGATATGGATATGTTACGTTTGAAGCTGCAAAATTATCTTTGAAAAGTTGAGTGTTTCTTGATTTTTCTCTAAGAGTGATAACATCTCCTACTTGTACTTCGTATGAAGGTATATCAACTTTTTTGCCGTTTACCAACATATGTCCATGGTTTACCATTTGTCTTGCTTGTCTTATAGAACTTCCGAAGCCTAATCTGTAAACTAAGTTATCAAGTCTCATTTCAAGTCTCAATATTATTTTTTCTCCGGGATTTTCGTTAGATTTTAGAGCTTGTTCAACATATTTTGCGAATTGTTTTTCTAATACGTCGTAGTAAGCTTTTAATTTTTGTTTTTCTTTTAGTTGTTTACCGTATTCTGATATCTTTTTTGTAGGTTTAGCACCTCTTTTAAGTGCTTTAGGGTGTCCGCACACATTTACACCGAAGCTTCTTGAAAGCTTAAATCTTGGTCCTCTTGGTCTTGCCAATTTATTTCCTCCTCATAAAAATTAATGGAACATAATAAAATAATTACGCACCAGTCAGCCGTATCTCATATTATAGTATAAATGATTTGTTATGTAAATAGTTTTTATTAAGAATTTTTTGTAATTTATATGTTTAATATTAATGCACTTATTATATCTTATTATATAATGTAGCTTTTTTTATAAAAATTTAATGATACTACTAAATGCTAATTAAAATCGTATCATAATGATATATTTGAAAATTTATGCTTTTTTAAAACTATGAAGTATATCAAGTTTATAGGTTTTTTAATTTGTAATAATATATCAGTATAAATAATTATCTCTAATTGTTTTTGTATTAATTTTATATAAAATGTGAAATATAAATTGCAAAATTATAAATTTAATTAAGTAAATGTATAATAAAAACGAAAAAATCTGATAATGCGGAAAATGAGCTGGAAATAAAATAAAAATAATGCTTGAAAAAATGAAAGATATCTGCTAAAATTAATCCAATGAAAATGAAAAAATGTTATCTTGTGTTCCATAAAACGGAATATATTTCACAATATGGAACAAATAAACAAATTACAGGACGTTTTTTTGCTTAAAATGAATTAAAAATTTCATTTTTGAGAAAACGATCATTTGACAACTTGTATATAATTAATTAAAGACTAATGCCAAACTCTATTTAAATCAAGATATTATTAAAACGTATTTATCATTATATTAAAAAATGTATTTAATTAGATAAAGTATAAGTTATTTAAACAGTTGTATAAGCTAAGGTTGTCACAATAACAGTCTATTTAAAATTTAGGAGGTGTGTTATGGGAGGAATATGGCAAGGTGGCGACAGCATGGGACTTGTTGACTCATTATTATATTCGCTTACAGGTATGGCGACAGTATTTTTTGCTCTTATATTATTGGCTTTGGCTATAATAGTATTGACAAAGATACTTGCAGCTATGGGTTTAGGTGCAAATGCAGCTGTAAAAAAAGAAACTAAAGCTGCTGTAACTCAAACTGTTGCGCCATCTGCTTCAGTATCAGCTCCACAGGTTGTGGAAGAAAATACGGAAGAGTATGCGGTGATTTTGGCTGCCATCAGTGAACATTCAAGAGTGCCTATTGAAAGACTCAAGATTAATTCTATAACAAAAAAATAGTATTTGTAGTTTTATGCAAGATGGTTTAATTGATTTTAATAATATCTATAGATATTAAATTCTAAATTGCTTTACATAAATATAGGTTTTTAGATAATATCTATTACGCAATAATTGTATGATTTAATCCTAAATTAAAATCAAAAATAAAAAAAATATCTAAATGAAAAAGGAGATTTAATAATGAGATATGTAGTTAGAATAAATGGTAAAGAGTATGATGTTGAAGTTGAAAAATTAGGTGGACCGTATCAATCACTTACAAGAGGAACAGCTTATATGCAAGCTCCAGTAGCATATGCGCCGGCGCCAGCACCAGCACCTGTTCAAGCACCAGCACCAGCACCTGCTCCTGTAGCTCCGGCACCGACGCCAGCACCAGTAGCCAGCGCAGGCTCTGCATCAGATGTAACAAGCCCAATGCCAGGAAAAGTATTTAAAGTTTTAGCAAAACCTGGTGACACAGTATCTGAAGGTCAAGCTGTTATGATCCTTGAGGCTATGAAAATGGAAAATGAAATAGTTGCACCTGTAGCAGGAGTAATAGATGCTATATTGGTAAAAGAAGGAGATATGGTCGAAACAGACGATGTTTTAGCTAAATTAAAATAAGGGGGATAAACAATGTTTTTCAAAGTAATTCAAGAAATGATGGCAGAATCAGGTTTTGCCGCTCTTGACTGGAGAAATTGTTTGATGATGTTAATCGCCTTTATTTTGGTATATTTGGCAGTTGTTAAACAATTTGAACCGTTGTTGCTTTTACCGATTGCATTCGGTATGTTTTTAGCAAACTTACCTCTTGCAGGACTTATGGCAGAGGCACAAGAAGGGCAACCTTGGTATACTGCAGGGGTTTTAAGAATAATATACAGCGGTATTAAGAGTAACTTGTTCCCGTGCTTGATATTTATGGGAGTCGGAGCTATGACTGATTTCGGACCGCTTATTGCGAATCCTATAAGCTTGTTGCTTGGGGCTGCGGCTCAACTTGGTATATATATGGCATTCACGTTTGCAAACCTTACAGGATTATTTACACCTCAAGAAGCGGCTTCTATAGGTATAATAGGTGGAGCTGACGGTCCTACATCAATATTTATAGCTAACAACCTTGCACCACATCTTACTGCGCCGATAGCAGTTGCAGCTTATTCATATATGGCACTTATACCTTTGATACAACCGCCTATAATGAGAGCACTTACAACAAAAGAAGAAAGACAGATAAAAATGGGTCAACTTAGAAAAGTAAGCAAGATAGAAAAAGTAATATTCCCAATACTTGTTGTGCTTTTCTGCTCATTATTGTTACCTTCAGTTGCGCCTCTACTTGGTATGTTGATGCTTGGTAATTTATTTAGAGAATCAGGAGTAGTGGATAGACTTTCAAACACTGCTCAAAATGAATTGGTAAATATAGTAACTATAATGCTCGGAACTACTGTTGGTGCTACTGCAAATGGTGAAATATTCTTAAGAACACAGACGATAGCTATAATAGTAATGGGATTATGTGCGTTTGCGTTCTCAACAGCCGGTGGAGTGTTGCTTGGTAAATTGTTGTGCAAACTTACAGGCGGAAAGATAAATCCGCTTATAGGTTCAGCCGGAGTTTCAGCAGTTCCTATGGCAGCCAGAGTTGCACAAGTTGAGGGCGCAAAAGCCAACCCTACAAACTATCTGTTGATGCACGCTATGGGACCTAACGTTGCAGGAGTTATAGGTTCAGCGGTTGCAGCCGGATATTTTATGTTGCTGTTCAAATAGTCTAAGCTTTAATTTATGTGAATTTGTGATGAAAGTATATATTCACATTTTTATACTTAACAGATATTAATTTATTAATATACTTTTGCATATTTTATACAATAAATTCAGTATTTTTAAATATAGAAATTGCATTAGACGGCGCATTAATATAAAAAAGATTATTCGTTTAATGTATATCTTATTTAATAATTATTTGCTGTAATAGTTTGCAAAAACATACAAAAATTATTTTTATAAAACATAATTAATTTATTTGTACTTTAAAATATTAAAAAAATTGATAAGAGAATTGGAGGTTTTTACTTTGAGTAAAGTAATGAGTTTATCAGAAGCTATATCTAAGTTTGTGGAAAATGGCGATTCCATATCATTAGGAGGTTTTACAACTAATAGAAAACCTTATGCGGCTGTTCATGAGATACTTCGTCAAGGACAAAAAGACTTTGTAGTTTATGCAGGACCGGCAGGCGGAGATTGGGATATGCTTATAGGAGAAGGAAGAGTTAAAGCATATATCAACTGCTATACAGCTAACTCAGGATATACAAACGTATCAAGAAGATTTAGAAAAAAAATAGAAGACGGTTCTTTAATATTTGAAGATTATTCACAAGATGCCATAATGTTGATGTTACATGCTGCATCACTTGGACTTCCTTATCTTCCTGTAAGACTTATGTTGGGTTCAGATGTTGCTGATAAATGGGGAATAACAAAGGAAGTAAGAGAAACTATAGAAAAGCTTCCTAATGACAAACTTGTTGAAGTTGAAAATCCGTTCAAACCGGGAGAAAAAGTATTGGCATTGCCTGTACCTGAGCTTGACACAGCTATAATACACGTTCAAAAAGCATCACCTGACGGAACTTGCTCAATAGAAGGAGATGAGTTCCATGACATAGATATAGCTATTGCAGCTAAAAAATGTATAGTTACTTGCGAAGAACTTGTAACTGATGAAGAAATAAGATTAGATCCTTCAAAAAATTCCATACCAGGATTTTGCGTTAATGCAGTTGTTCATGCACCACATGGAGCACATCCGTCACAAGTATACAATTATTATGATTATGATAAAGAGTATTATATAAATTATGATAAAGTTAGTAAGACTGATGAAGACTTCAAAGCCTTCTTAGACGAGTGGGTATATGGAACAAAAACTCATGAAGAGTACCTTGAAAAGCTCGGAGTTAATCGTTTACTTAAATATAAGAACGTTCCTGGATACGGATACGCAACAAAAGTTAAGTAGGAGGGAAATATAAGATGTCAAATTATTCAAATTATACAAATAAGGAAATGCAAGCAATAACAATTGCTAAAATAATAGAAGACGGACAAATAGTTATAGTTGGAACAGGATTACCACTAATAGGAGCATCTCTTGCAAAAAGAGTATTTGCACCTAACTGCAAACTTATAGTGGAAAGTGGACTTATGGACTGCTCACCTATAGAAGTTCCAAGAAGTGTAGGGGATAACAGATTTATGGCACATTGTGCTGTACAATGGCCTAATATAAGATTCATAGGATTTGAAACAAATGAATGGCTACACGATGAAAAAAGAATGATAGCGTTCATAGGTGGAGCTGAAATAGATCCATATGGAAACGTAAACTCTACAAGCATGGGAGATTATAATCATCCTAAGACAAGATTTACAGGAAGTGGTGGAGCAAACGGAATATCTACTTTTGTAAATACTGTTATAATGATGCAACATGAGAAACGTCGTTTCACAGATAAAATAGATTATATAACAAGCCCCGGTTGGATAGACGGACCTGAAGGAAGAGCAAAAAAAGGACTTCCGTCAAACAGAGGACCTATTGCAGTAGTTACAGACAGAGGAGTTATGAAATTTGACGAAAAGACTAAGAGAATGTATCTACATGGATATTATCCTACTTCATCACCTGAAGATGTAAAAGAAAATACAGGATTTGATATAGACGTATCAAGAGCAGTACCTCTTGAAGCACCGGATCCTGAAGTAATAAGAATGATAAGAGAAGAAATAGATCCGGGACAAGCATTCATAAAAGTTCCGAAAGAAGCTTAATAAAAATAATATTAAAGATTTTCGTAAATAGAAATGCTAAATAAATTACACATAGATATCATGAAAAAAATAGGTCGGCTAAAAAATATTTTATTGCGCCTGTCAATACCTAAAGAAAATGCAACTATAGGATATATAATAGCTGAACATTTTGACAATGATAAAAAAGAGGCGGAATTTATTGATAAATATATAGAGTATGTCGTTCCGGAAAAAAAGAGTATAAATGAAGTCATAATATATTTTAACGAATTGTTTGACTTAGAAAAAATTGCTTTTGATGATATACCTAAAAAATATTATAATTTGATGCTTCTGAATGCAAAGCTTAAATTGACAGTAAAAAATAATAATTCTGATAAAACTGACCTTGATTTCGTGGTATTTAAACTTAAAGATACAAAGAAAAATAAATCTTTGCTTGATACAAGAAAAACGGATATAAAAAATGAAGATGTAATTTTAGTATTTGAAAATCAAAGCGATTATGTATATTCCAACTTGAATTGGTTGAATGTATATATGTATTTATGTTTAGGTATAAGTGAGCATGATTATTATAACAGAACTGTAAATTTATCGGAATATATTTATAATTTAAAAGAGTTTTACGGTTTATAAGAACATATAAAAAATAATAGAAAGGTGATTACAGTATGGGAAATTATTCAATGAACTCATATTTTCAAAATATGCCTCAAGTAGGGAAAAAAGTGACTTCATCCAATGCTGAAAATAGAGAATTATTCAAAGAAGTAGAAGCTCATATTCATACACTTATAGAAGAAGCCGTTGCTTTCGGAAGAAGTGATGAATCTTTAAATAAATCAGGACAACTTACTGCAAAACAAAGAATAGAAGAGCTAATAGACGAAGGAACTTGGTGCCCTTTAAACACTATATTCAACCCTGAAGAAAATCCTGACGGTTCAACTGGTATATTAAAAGGACTTGGAAAAATTGAAGGTAAATGGGCTGTAATAGTGGCATCTGATAATAAAAAATTAGCAGGTGCATGGATACCTGGACAAGCTGAAAACTTACTTAGAGCTTCAGATACTGCAAAAAGACTTGGTATACCTCTTGTATATATACTAAATTGCAGTGGTGTTAAGTTGGACGTACAAGAAAAAGTGTATCCTAACAGACGTGGTGGCGGTACACCGTTTTATAGAAATGCAGAGCTTGCACAAATGGGTATTCCGGTAATTGTAGGTATATACGGAACAAACCCTGCAGGAGGAGGATACCACTCAATAAGCCCTACAATACTTATAGCGCACAAAGATGCAAATATGGCAGTAGGTGGAGCAGGTATACTTGGAGGTATGAATCCAAAAGGATTTATAGATGAAGAAAGTGCAGAACAAATAATAGATGCTAACTTAAAAGCAGGAAAAGTTGATCCTCCGGGTTCAATAGGCGTTCATTTTGAAAAAACGGGATTTTTTAGAGAAGTATATCAAGAAGAAGAAGGTGTACTTGAAGCTATAAGAAAATATATGAGCTATATACCCGCATATAATCTTGAGTTTTTCAGAGTAGATGAACCGAAGCTTCCTGCGTTGTTGCAAGACGAACTTTACGATGTAGTGCCTATGAACCAAAAAAGAAGTTATGACGTATATGATGTAATAGGAAGATTATTTGACAACTCAGAATTCTTGGAATATAAAAAAGGCTACGGATCTGAGATGGTAACAGGACTTGCAAAAGTAAACGGACTTCTTGTAGGGGTAGTT
Organism: Peptoanaerobacter stomatis; assembly: GCF_000238115.1. Lineage (GTDB taxonomy): Bacteria > Bacillota > Clostridia > Peptostreptococcales > Filifactoraceae > Peptoanaerobacter > Peptoanaerobacter stomatis. The sequence goes on from NZ_JH414565.1 coordinate 15,916, forward strand.
GCCAATTCACAAGGTCTGCTTATGAAATATCCTGAATACAAAGAAAACTCTATAGGTATAGGTGGTAAATTGTATCGTCAGGGATTAATTAAGATGAATGAATTCGTTACACTTTGCGGTAGAGATAAATTACCGATAGTTTGGATACAAGATACTACAGGTATAGATGTAGGAGATGATGCAGAAAAAGCTGAACTTCTTGGACTTGGGCAATCTCTTATATACTCAATACAAAATTCAGACGTACCTCAAATGCAAATAACACTTAGAAAAGGTACAGCAGCGGCTCACTATGTACTTGGAGGACCTCAAGGAAATGATACAAATGCGTTCTCAATAGGTACAGCAGCTACTGAAATCTATGTTATGAGTGGAGAAACAGCTGCAGTTGCGATGTATTCAAGAAGACTTGTAAAAGATAAAAAAGATGGCAAAGATTTGCAACCTACAATAGATAAAATGAATGATCTTATCAACGACTATACAGCAAAATCAAGACCTGATGCTTGTGCAAAATATGGTTTTGTAGATGAAATAGTGGATATGGTGCTTTTAAGAAATTATGTAGAAGCATTTACAGAAAGTTCATATCAAAATCCGAAATCAATATGTGCATTCCATCAAATGCTTACACCAAGAGCGCTTAGAGATTATGATAATGTATTTAAAAAATAATTTTTAATTATAATAAGCTATATGCAGACATAATGTTTATGTTTGTATATAGCTTTTTTTTATGTTGATTAAAAAATAAAATTCAGTATATAAAATATAATAGCTGTTTAGTTTATACTTATACCTAATAAAATAATTGATATTTTTAATTCATAATAATAAAAAGTAATAATTGTTATTTGTATTAATTAAGTGCTTTTTTATTTTATACTAATTTCTGATAGAGCAATAGATAATTTATATGATAAGGTAATAAATTCTTGTTATATATTATTAGATTTATAAAATTCTGTTTTCAAAGTGTTCTATCAGGTATTGGTATTATAGGGTTATTGAAATAGGTTTTAGTATAAGCTATATTCAAATTGTTTTGCGTGGCAAATTGTTAAGACTTTTATAAATGATAGCCTTTATAGATGTTTATAAAAAAATCTCTGAGCAAAATATATTTGACCATAGTATTAAAAAATATCTATGTTTATTAGATGATAATATTAATTTTTTGAGGAGAGTGATTCTTTGGAAAGAACAGTATTGGAATTAGGAATGTTTGAGACTTTATTCATTGCAGTGTTGGCTATATATTTGGGCGAATTTTTGAGAGATAAAATTTATCTTTTAAAAAAATATTGTCTTCCTGCATCAGTTGTGGGAGGAACAATAGTTGCAATTATATCTTTGATACTTTATCAGGCTGATATTTTTGAACTTAATTTTGATTATAAGACGGTAAATACTTTGTTTTATTGTCTTTTCTTTGCAGCAAGCGGGGCTGCGGCAAGTATGTCACTTCTAAAACAAGGTGGTAAATTGGTAATTATATTCGCTGTACTTGCAGCGTTGTTGTCGGCTTTGCAAAATGCAGTAGCGCTCGGAGTTGGTGGAGTGTTTGGGATAAATCCTCTTATATCAATGATGACAGGTAGTATTCCTATGACAGGAGGTCATGGAAATGCGGCGTCTTTTGCACCTATAGCCGTAGAGGCAGGAGCTACAGAAGCATTAGAGGTGGCTATATCGGCTGCAACATTCGGACTTATAGCAGGTTCTATACTTGGAGGACCGTTCGGTAATTTTATGATAAAAAGATTTCATTTTGAAAATCCTGCTTTAGACGGAAAAGATGATGAAAGAAGTAGCGGCGAAGCAAAAGTTATGGTTGATAAAAACAATGTTATACAAGCGGTTTTGCTTATGTGCGTTGCTTGCGGTATAGGGCAAATAATGTTTTTGCTTTTGAAACATATAGGTTGGGATTTGCCTATACATGTCTGCTGTATGTTTGGCGGTATAGTTATAAGAATTGTGTACGATTATAGAAAGAATGATTATGAAAACTTGTATGAAGCTATAGATGCTGTTGGAGAATTTTCTCTTGCTTTGTTCGTGTCAATGTCTATAATTTCTATGAAATTGTGGCAACTTTCAGGTTTGGGTATGTCTCTTATAGTGTTGTTATTTGCACAAATAGTGCTTATAGTATTGTTTTGCTATTTTATTACTTTCCGCTTGCTCGGCAAAAACTATGATGCTGCAGTAATGGCGGTAGGGCATATGGGATTTGGTTTAGGCGCTGTACCGGTATCTATGACAACTATGCAGACAGTTTGCAAAAAATACAGGTATTCAAAATTAGCGTTTTTTGTAGTGCCTGTAATAGGAGGCTTTATAAGCAATATAACTAATGCAATGATAATTACGAAATTCTTGGATTTTGCTAAAAGTCTTGTGTAATTATAATATAATTTAATATTGAAACTATAAAATTCTGTCAATAATTTTTAGTAATTTTTTTTAAATTAAAACTGACATCAAAAAAGTCTACTTAGTCTTGCAATTAAGTGGACTTTTTTATTTTTTGAAATATTTCTTGCAAAAATTGATTTAAAAAATATACAAATAGGCTATAGTATGATATAATATATTATGTAAAAGAAAAAATTTTTTATGATATTATTTTTTATTTATGATTTGCTGTAGATTTGAGTTAAAAATGCAATAAATAATTCAAAAGGATAGCGTTTTATATATAAAATATAATTTATCATTTGAAAACTTTAAATTATATTAAAAAGGGTGATTTAATGGAAGATAAAGTATATACTTTGGGTGTAGATATAGGTTCAACGGCTTCTAAGTGTATAATCCTTGAAGACGGAAAAAATATAGTTGCAAAAGCTATAATAGACGTCGGTGCAGGAACATCGGGACCGTCAAGAGCAATCAAAGAGGTTTTGGAAAATGCAAATTTAAAAAGAGAAGATATAAAATATATAGCTGCTACAGGATATGGCAGAAATTCTCTTGAAGAGGCTGATTTTCAAATGTCAGAGTTATCTTGCCATGCAAAAGGAGCTTACTTTTTATTTCCTAATGTTAGAACTATAATAGATATAGGAGGTCAAGACTCTAAAGCGCTTAAAATTGATGATAACGGTATGCTTGAAAATTTTGTTATGAATGATAAGTGTGCTGCAGGTACAGGAAGATTTTTGGATGTTATTGCTAAGGTATTGGAAGTAACATTAGATGATTTGGAAAAATTAGATGAAAAATCTACAAAAGATGTAACTATAAGCTCTACCTGTACAGTGTTTGCAGAGTCTGAGGTAATATCTCAGCTTGCAAAAGGCACAAAAATAGAAGATATAGTCAAAGGTATACACACTTCAATAGCAAGTCGTGTAGGCTCGCTTGCAAAAAGAGTAGGTCTTAGAGATGATGTTATAATGACAGGCGGTGTTGCACTTAATAAAGGGATGGTAAGAGCACTTGAAAAAAATATCGGCTTTAAGATATACACAAGTGAATACTGTCAGTTAAACGGAGCACTGGGAGCGGCACTTTTTGCTTATCAAAAATATATGCACAAGACAAAATAAGCTTATGAAAAGCATATGCAGACCTTTTAATACATTAAAATATAAATTCATTTAGTAATTAATATGAGTTTATAAAATATAACAACGTTATTTTATGCTCATAGTTGTGATATATTAATAAATTTTATAAAAATTGAGAAGCATCAATTTTAAATATGAAAAAATTTAATTTACAGGAGGATATTATTATGGCTGGTAAAATGGAAAAATTACCGAATAAAACACCAAGACCTATAGAAGGTCACAAACCTGCTGCTGCTGTATTAAGAAGCGTGGTGGACAAAGTTTATAACAATGCTTGGGAAGCTAAAAGAAGAGGAGAACTTGTAGGTTGGAGTTCATCAAAATTTCCTATAGAATTAGCTAAGGCATTTGACCTAAATGTAGTTTATCCTGAAAATCATGCGGCTACAACAGCAGCAAAAAAAGACGGATTGAGACTTTGCCAAGCGGCTGAAGATATGGGATATGATAACGATATATGCGGATATGCAAGAATAAGTCTTGCGCTTGCAGCCGGAGAGCCTACAGATTCAAGAAGAATGCCTCAACCTGATTTCTTGCTTTGCTGTAACAATATCTGTAATATGATGACAAAATGGTATGAAAATATAGCAAGAATGCACAATATACCTCTAATAATGATAGATATACCATTTTCAAATACGGTAGATGTACCGGAAGAAAAAGTGGATTACTTAATAGGACAGTTTAACTATGCAATAAAACAATTAGAAGAACTTACAGGCAAAAAATTTGATGAGAAAAAATTTGAAGATGCATGTTCACTTGCAAACAGAACTGCATCTGCATGGCTTAAAGCTTGTAACTACATGGGAGTAAAACCGTCTCCTCTAAGCGGCTTTGACCTTTTCAACCACATGGCTGACATTGTTACTGCAAGATGTGACGAAGATGCAGCATTTGGATTTGAATTACTTGCTCAAGAATTTGAACAATCAATAAAAGACGGAACTTCAACTTGGGAATATCCTGAAGAGCATAGAATATTATTTGAAGGTATACCTTGCTGGCCGGGATTAAGACATCTGTATGAACCTTTGAAAGACAACGGAGTTAATGTAACAGCCGTAGTTTATGCCCCTGCATTCGGATTTAAATATAATAATATAAGAGAAATGGCTGCAGCTTATTGTAAAGCTCCTTGCTCAGTTTGTATAGAAACAGGAGTTGAGTGGAGAGAAACAATGGCAAAAGAAAACGGTATAAGCGGAGCGCTTGTAAATTACAACCGTAGTTGTAAACCTTGGAGTGGTGCTATGCCTGAAATAGAAAGAAGATGGAAAGAAGACCTCGGCATACCTGTAGTTCACTTTGACGGAGATCAGGCAGATGAGAGAAATTTCTCAACAGAACAGTACAACACGAGAGTACAGGGTTTGGTTGAAATAATGCAAGAAAGAAAAGAAGAAAAACTTGCAAGAGGCGAAGAAGTTTATACTAATTTTGAAAATACAAAAGAAACAGATTGGTCAAAGGAAACATTAAAATAAGGAGAAAATGGCGATGAGTGAAATAAAAGAATTGTTAGAACAATTTAGCTATTATGCTAATAATCCAAGAAAACAACTTGATAAATACCTTGCACAAGGTAAAAAAGCTGCCGGAGTATTTCCATATTATGCACCTGAGGAAATAATATATGCTGCCGGAGTAGTTCCGTTTGGTGTATGGGGCGGACAAGGCCCGATAGAAAGAGCAAAAGAATATTTCCCTACTTTTTATTATTCATTAGCTCTTAGATGTTTGGAAATGGCTCTTGACGGTACATTGGACGGTTTATCGACTTCAATGATTACTACATTGGATGACACATTAAGACCATTTTCACAAAACTACAAAGTGAGTGCCGGCAGAAAAATACCTATGATATTTTTAAATCATGGACAACATAGAAAAGAAGAATTCGGAAAAATATATAACGCAAAAATATTTAAAAAAGCAAAAGAAGAATTGGAAAAAATATGCGATGTAAAAGTTACAGACGAAAGCTTGAAAAAAGCATTTGAAGTTTATAACGAAAACAGAGCTGAAAAAAGAAAATTTATAAAATTGGCAGGAACTCATCCGCAATCTATAAAAGCATCAGACAGATGTTATGTACTGAAAAGTTCATACTTTATGCTTAAAGACGAGCATACTGCTTTATTGAAAGAATTGAATGCAAAATTAGAGCAATTGCCTGAAGAAAGCTGGGACGGAGTAAAAGTAGTTACAAGCGGAATTATAACAGACAATCCGGGATTGCTTGAAGTATTTGACAACTATAAAGTTTGCATAGTTGCAGATGACGTAGCACATGAATCCAGAGGACTTAAAGTAGATATAGACCTAAGCATAGAAGATCCTATGATGGCACTTGCAGATCAATTTGCGCGTATGGACGAAGATCCTATATTATACGATCCTGATATAACAAAACGTCCTAAATATGTGCTTGATTTAGCAAAAGAAAACGGAGCGGACGGCTGTCTGTTATTTATGATGAACTTTAATGACACTGAAGAAATGGAATACCCTTCATTAAAGAAAGCATTTGATGAAGCTAAAGTTCCACTTATAAAAATGGGATATGACCAACAAATGGTAGACTTCGGACAAGTTAAGACACAACTTGAAACATTTAATGAAATAGTACAAATGAATAGATTTTAATTAGGAGGCAGGCCAATGTGGGAAAATGATGATTTTATTTTTAAAGGAAACGAATTAAAGGGAATGACAGCAAAAGGAAAAGATAAGGTAAAAACTCAAGGACTTACAGATATGGTTATACCTGAAACTACACCTGAAGGACTACCTATTACAAGAATAGGAGATAACGCATTTTACAGAAGAAAACTTACTTCAGTAGTTATACCAAACACAGTAGAAAGTATAGGTTATGATGCATTCGGAGTATGTGCATTAAAAGAAGTAAAACTTCCTGATGCACTTAAAGACATAGAAGGGTTTGCATTTTACAATAACAAATTGGAAAAAGTAGAATTTGGGAACAATGTGAAAACTATAGAGCCAAGTGCATTTGCGCTTAATAATCTTGAAAATGTTGACCTTCCTGATTCTGTTGAAGAAATAGGTGCATCAGCATTTTATAAAAATTCACTTACAGAGTTAAAAGTACCTAAATCAATCAAGAAGTTAGATATGTACGCTTTTTGCAAAAACAACATAAAAAATGTAGACGTGCCAAATACAATAGAGTTCTTACATCAAAACGCATTTGAACAAAATACTACAGTAAATAAATAACATCAACTTGACAGATGGTGTAAAAAAATATAAAATAATAAAAATTAAAAATATATTTATTAATAAAAAAGTTAATGAGTATATAAAAAAGACAATTTGAGTAACAGCCTGATTAGGCTTTGCTTAAGTTGTCTTTTTTTGCATTAAAATTAAAAAGGAGATAAAAATGAAAATAAAAGACTATTTTATCAAGACATTAAACGGTATGGCGCTTGGACTGTTCTCATCACTTATAATAGGACTTATTCTAAAACAATTGGGGGAAATATTAAATCATCAGATGCTTATATTATTCGGTAAAACTGCACAGCTAATGATGGCACCTGCAATCGGAGTTGGAGTTGCATATTCACTATCCTGTCCGCCGCTTGTAATATTTGCATCGGTTGTAACAGGGATATTTGGAGGAGGTAGTATAAAGTTTGTCGATAACAGTGCAGTTTTAAGTATAGGAGAACCGGTAGGAGCATTTGTATCATCGCTTGTAGCTTGTGAGGTAGGAAAAAGAATAAACGGCAAGACGAAGGTGGATATAGTTGTAGTACCGGCTATCACTATAATATCAGGAGCTATAACAGGAATGTTTATATCACCGGCAGTAAGCACACTTATGAGTACACTCGGTATGATAATAAATACAGCCACAACACTTCAACCGATATTGATGGGCATAGTTTTATCGGTGATAATGGGAATTATACTGACACTTCCGATAAGTTCGGCAGCAATATCTATATCACTCGGGCTTAGCGGACTTGCTGCAGGAGCGTCACTTGTAGGTTGTTGTTGCAATATGATAGGCTTTGCAGTTATATCATATAGAGAAAATAAAATTGGCGGATTGATTTCGCAAGGTATAGGGACATCTATGATACAAATACCAAATATAATAAAAAATCCTAAGATTTGGATACCTGTAATAATATCAAGTGCAATTTTAGGACCAATATCAACAACAGTGCTTAAAATGGAGTGTGACAGCATTGGAGCAGGTATGGGAACAAGCGGTTTGGTAGGTCAAGTATCGACTCTTACAGTTATGGGTAAACAAGCTATGATACCTATAGTTATAATGCATTTTATATTACCTGCATTAATAAGTCTTATAATATCTGAATATATGAGAAAAAAAGGCTATATCAAATACGGTGATATGAAATTATAACCCGTTAATTAAAAAATGTCAGTATGTATTAAATTAATTTAAATATTAAAATTTGTAAAGACAATTATTATTAAATAGAGTATAATTAAAAATATACTTACAAACAATTATATTTAAAATGGTCAAAATATTATTTATTTTAATCACAAATGTCATGTAAAAAATACAGTATGGATGAATATAATCAAAAAGATAATTTATATTGATAAAATTAATTTACTATATACAAGACAAAATAATTTTATGAATTGGAGAAAATTATGGGTAAAATAGCGATATTGGCAGATACAGGCTGTGGACTTACAGATAATTACTTGGAAAAAGACACATATATGTTACCCTTATATGTGCATTTTTCAGATAAATCATATAAAGATATGGTGGAAATCAGCTCTAACGAAGTTTATGAAAAGATGGACAGAGAAGGCTTAGCCAAAACAAGTATACCTTCAGTCGGAGAAATAAAACAGATGATAGAAAAAATAAAATCCGATGACTATACAGATATACTTGTAATAAGTCTGTCATCAGGGCTAAGCGGTGTTCATAATGCTGTTTGTATGGCAGCGAAAGAAGAACAATGCATCAATATTAAATTAGTAGATACAAAAAATGTATGGCTCGGCACAGGATTTTTTGTACTATATGCTCAAGATTTACTCAAAGAAAACCCTCAAATATCTATAGATGAGTTATATGAAAAAGTAAATAATATAGATAATTCAAAATTATACTTTTATTTAGATACATTTAAATATCTCATAGCAGGAGGCAGAATAGGTAAAGTTTTAGGTACTGTAGGAACATTATTAAAGATAATGCCTATAATAGCCTGCAATGATGAAGGTATATATCATACTGTATCTAAAACTAGAAGTGAAGATAAGGCTATAGCTGATATAACTGATAGAATAAAAGAATTTGTATCAAAAAATGTAGGCAAGAAACACTATATTGCAATAGTGTATAAAAAGGATGAACGATTGCTAAAAAAAATAGAAGAAATATTAAAAGATGAAATAATGTCGGCAGTAAAATATATAAAATATGATGTAGTTACACCGGCTTTGGGAGTACACAGCGGACCTGGAGCACTTGGAGTAGGGGCATTTTGTTATTAATACTTAAAAATTAATAGAATTAATCCAATAAGGTAGACAAAATTAAGAATAATATATTGCTTAAAAATTTATTTACTAAGCAAAATTAAGTATACTAAAAGTAAAACTTATGCGCATTTTATTCATTAATAAGTACAGTACAAAAAAGAAAGGAAGATAATATGGACAACTACATACCGGACGATACAATAAAACTTACACTAAGTAACGACTACGCCTTCAAAAGAATATTCTCAAACGAAGAAAACAAAGACATACTATCTTCACTTTTAAGCGTAATACTCAAAATACCAGTAAAAGACATACAAGATTTGCAAATAGAAAACACACTGATAGGAAACACATATATATACGAAAAAACAGGAATATTAGACATAAAACTCACACTATCATCAGGAGAAAAAATAAACGTAGAAATGCAAAAATCATGGCAAGCCGACTATATAAACAGAGTATTATTTTACTGGGCAAACAGATACAAAGAAAACTTTCAAAAAGGAGCAAGATACTCAAGCCTAACAAAAACAATAGTAATAACCATACTAAACGAAAAAATTTCCATGCGAAGACAAAGTACACTCAATATACAGACTGACAGAATTAGAGACAAAAAAAGAATTAACAGACATACAAGAAATACACTTTTTTAGACCTGACCAAAGTAGACGTAAACAACTTAGAT
>NZ_JH414565.1:25733-30023 GCF_000238115.1 Peptoanaerobacter stomatis
CGAAGACAAAGTACACTCAATATACAGACTGACAGAATTAGAGAACAAAAAAGAATTAACAGACATACAAGAAATACACTTTTAGACCTGACCAAAGTAGACGTAAACAACTTAGATGAATTAAATGAATGGTTACTATTTATAAAGACAGATAGTGAGGAGGAGAGAAAAATGTTGGCAGAAAGAAACGAAATGTTAGAAAAGACAAACGACAAACTGAATTTATTCTGGTCAAACAAACAAGAAAGATACGCCTATGAACAAAACCTGATGAAAGAAAGTGATATAGAAAGCAGATTACATGACAGCTATGCACTTGGAGAGCAGGTAGGAGAACAAAGAGGAATACAAATAGGAGAACAAAGAGGAATACAAATAGGAGAACAAAGAGGGATACAAATGGGTTCTATAAGTACAGCAAGAAACTTATTAAATATGAACATAGACATAGACACTATTATAAAAGCTACCAATCTTGATAGAAGTATAATAATAGACTTACAAAATGGTAGGCTATAAAATATTAAATTTGAAAAGCATTATTTATATACGATTCTATAAAATTTTAGTATTATCTAAAAAAACACTTAAAATCAGGTGATATTTTGAAAAATAAACGACCGTTATTAATGATAGCAATATCATTTATAATAATAATCATATCATTAATTATATTCATTTTTTCGTTAGTAAATAAAGATACCATTTATGAAAATGTGTATATAAATAAAATAAACGTTCAAGGAATGACAAAAAGCGAGGCATATGATACCATAAGTAAAAATTGCGACTTTGGAACATTAAGTTTAATCTATAATAACAAAAAATGGCAAACTGATTTGAAGGATGCAGGCTTTAACTACGAAGTTCAAGATGCTGTGGATAAAGCAATTGCAATAGGTAGAAATCAAGATACATTTAAAAATATATGGAAAATAATAAATCTCGCTTATTTTTCAGATAAAGAATATATAAACTTGGATTACACTCATAATTATAAAAAAATAGAAGAATTTTGCAATAAAGTCGGCGAAGAATTAAATAGTGACCCTATAGAAGCAAGTATAAGCATAGAAAATGACAAAATAACAATAACGGCAGGAAGAGACGGAAAAAAATTAATATCATCCAAAATAATTAATGAGCTTAAAGAAAAAATAGAAAACGATAATGAAAAAGACATAGATATAAAAATTCCGTTTGATACAAAATCGCCAAAATTAAAATATAAAGAATTATCACAAATAAACGGAGTTATATCAAGTTTTCAAACGGATTATAAAACAAGCAGAAGATCAAGAGCCTGGAATGTAGAGCTGTCAGCAAGCAAAATAGACAACCAACTCTTAATGCCCGGAGAAGAAGTCAGTTTTTTGCAAAAAATAGGGAAAATAACTTACAGCGAGGGTTTCAGACCTGCGCCTGTAATTGTAAATAACGAATATAAAAACGGAATAGGTGGGGGAGTTTGTCAAGTCAGCTCTACATTATATAATGCACTTCTGGAAGGAAATGTGGAAATAAAAGAACGCTCAAACCACACCTTTCCTGCAAAATATGTACCTATAGGTAGAGATGCAACAGTTGGTGATACATCACCTGATTTAAAATATAAAAATAATTATCCATTTCCGATATTTATAAAAACTTATGCCCAAAACGGAATTTTAACTGCAAAAGTATATGGAGATACCACAAAAGCAAAAAAGTACAAATATATTCAGAGCGTACATCATATATTTATCCGTATACAATATACAAAAAAGACAGTTCACTTCCAAAAGGCACTCAAATAGTAGAAAGCTATGGACAATTAGGACAAACCAGCGTAACATATAAAATGGAAGACGACAAAAAAATAATAATTTCAAAAGACAGATATTCAGCCAAACCGAAAATAATACGAGTGGGAACAAAATAAATTAAAGCACGCAGAAAACTGCGTGCTTTTGCATTTTATAATGAGCAAATTATTTTGCTATTTCATCAACGGTTTTTGCTATGAAATCTATTGTATAATTTAATGCGCTATCTGTTGATATATCAACATTAGCTACTTTACACAACTCTATAGGAGATTTTGTGCCACCTGATTTCAAAAACTTAATCCAATTTTTATCAGCATCTTTAACATTATTGAGTATGTTTTGGCTTACGACTGTAGCGACAACAAGTCCGGCAGAATAAGTGTAAGAGTATAATCCGTTATAATAATGTGGTTGTCTCATCCAAGTATATTCAGCAGTAGATAAATCTATTTCATCTCCCCAGAAATTAGTATAAGTTTCCTTCATCAAATCAGATAAGATATAAGCATTTACAGTTTCGCCTTTGTCAACTAAATCATATACCTTTCTTTGATAATCAGCCTCCAACAAATGAGTTACAAAATTATGATAATAAGTATTTTCAATCATACAAGACATAGCCCATTTTTTAAATTTCTCGTCCTTGCTACTTGAAATCAGATAATTTGTAAGTAGCATCTCATTGCAAGTAGATGGAGCTTCAACCAAATACAAAGACGGCTCTTGAGTCAATATGCTGTTGTGTTTTTGAGCAAGAGAAAAATGTACTGCATGACCGATTTCATGAACAAGAGTAAACACCTCACTCAAAAGCCCTGTCCAAGATAACAATATATAAGGTTGTTTCTTGTAAGGACTTGCACAAAAACCACCTGTAGATTTGCCGATATTTTGTGCAAAATCAACCCATCTGTCCTTTTTGTAATTCATAGCTATTTCCAAATATTCATCACCCAAAACTTTGAGAGCATTGTACACATAGTCCTTAGCATCATCAATATTCAATTTTGGAGCATAATCAGAAAACAAAGGTAATTTCAAATCAGCAAAAGTCATTCTGTCAAGATTGTTGTTTTTCTTGATAAGAGATGCATATTTTCTCATAACAGGAGCTAATTTGGTCATTATTGTATCTATTTGTCTGTTATACATATCTCTTGTAACTTTTTGTGAGAATAACAAATAGTCGATTACACTATCAAAACCACGCATTTTTGACATTATTTTTTCTTTTTGTATCTGCGTGTTGTAGTCTGTAGCAATAGTATGCTTGTACATATCCAATTTTTCAGCAAAATGTTTGTACGCACTACGTCTTACATCAGTATCCCTCTCGTATTGGTACTCGTTTTCAAATTTTACGAAACTCATCTCGTAACTTTTGCCATTTACCTCAAAATTATCAAATCTTATATCCATTTGTTTAGTGTTTTCATAACAATCAGATGGAGATTCAAGCACAACATCAAGCATAGATAATGCGTGTTCAATATTTTTATCCAGCTTATGAGGTTTTTCAGCTATAATATCCTCAAAAAATACAGCATAATTATTATCTAAAGCCTTGCATTTTTCAAGCATAGCCACGTCAAGTAAAGCAAGTTCGCTTGTGAAAAAAGATATATTGGCAAATACCTCAGATACCATCATACCGTACTTGCTTGCCCTCAAGTTTTTGAAATTATCGTTCATATCCACAGATACATCTAAGCTTGCATAATGCTCAGTGTGGTCAATCAGTATCTTGATTTGCTCGTACACTTTCAGTGCATCAAGTATAGTATTTTCATCATTAAGCTTACCATCGTAATCAGCTTTGAACTTGCAAGATAAATCCTGTAGTTTTTTTACATCATTGTCATAATCCTGCTCGCTCTCATATAGCCCTTTTATATTCCACTTCAAATCCTCGCTTACTTCGCTTCTTTGCATAAGTTTATTTTGCATAAACACACTCCTTTTATTAAAAAATATTAATCATCTTGATATATACCGATAATTAGCAACAATAATATTTTTTATTGTATAGTTTTAACAGCTTAAATACTCTTTTGGTATAGACAGATGATTGCAATAAAAATATATATTCATAACATACATATAAATTATATCATATAAATGCAAGCTGTAATACGGTTTTGCAAATTTTTGTATTAAAGAAGTAAGTCATATACAAAAATAAGCAAGATATATTGATAGTATATATACAAAAAAATGTGATAATATATTAGGTAAATATACCGTATATTATAATATTTTTTTATTATACACATAAAAAAATAACACACAAATACTATACTTTATGAGTATTGTTTTATAAAAATATAAGATTAATTATAGTGAAACAGCTATGAAGAAACAATACATAGATATAATAATAAAAATTTATAAAAAACAGTAAAATTTTTACAAAAAAAGACTTGCTAAAAAATTAGTATAAAAAGTAATATAAATGTTTTCAGTAGATATATAGGACTTATAT
>NZ_JH414565.1:30043-32959 GCF_000238115.1 Peptoanaerobacter stomatis
TATTAATCATCTTGATATATACCGATAATTAGCAACAATAATTTTTATTGTATAGTTTTAACAGCTTAAATACTCTTTTGGTATAGACAGATGATTGCAATAAAAATATATATTCATAACATACATATAAATTATATCATATAAATGCAAGCTGTAATACGGTTTTGCAAATTTTTGTATTAAAGAAGTAAGTCATATACAAAAATAAGCAAGATATATTGATAGTATATATACAAAAAAATGTGATAATATATTAGGTAAATATACCGTATATTATAATATTTTTTTATTATACACATAAAAAAATAACACACAAATACTATACTTTATGAGTATTGTTTTATAAAAATATAAGATTAATTATAGTGAAACAGCTATGAAGAAAACAATACATAGATATAATAATAAAAATTTATAAAAAACAGTAAATTTTTACAAAAAAAGCTTGCAAAAATTGTATAAAAAGTATATAATGTTTTCAGTAGATATATAGGACTTATATCATAGTAAACATAACTTATATTACAAAAATATAAGAAAAGTTTATTAAGATACATCTTTATTTAAAGGTTTTATAATATATGTAACTCGTATTTTTAAGGAGTTTTATGTAGTATCGGCATATATGACAAACGGTAACTTGCACTTAATTTAATATAATTTATGCACAATATGAATAAAATATTATGCAACAGCTATAACGTATAATATTTTTTTCAAACATACATTACAATACATACATCAATAAATTATGTTAAAAAAGTGGTAAAACAATATACTTACACCACTGTAAATTATATGCACGCAATATAAAATGCCACATGCATATATAAACGATAAACGTAAGATGTGCATCAGCAAGATATAAATACTAAATATCACAACATACTAATCATAATACGATAATACTTGTAAGAGTATTATTGCAAACAAACAGAAAGGAGGAAATGAAAATGAAAGTGAGAAATAGAATTTTAAACATATTTCTTGCTGTGATGTTAGTGTTTACCACACTATTATCTACAAACAAAGAAGTTTTTGCCACTACCGCACCATCAGCTATAGATGTGCAAAACGATGGTAACGGAATAGCAGAAGTTAAAGACAATGAAGGTAATTTGCTATATAAACTTACCAAAACTATAGAAGAAAAGGATTATGTCAGCAAAAAAGCAACTGTAACCATAGGAGCTGAAGGCGGTACAGTAAAAAGTAGTCAATCTACTGATAAATCTATTGATATAGTTTTGATAGCGGACACATCAGGCTCTATGAAAGATAACGGTAGAATTGGAACTTTAAAAAAAGCATTGAAAGAAACATTTAAATCTCTGAAACAATTGGAAGACAGCAATGCTGCTCTTAAAGGAAAAATAAGAGTAGGACTTATATCGTTTTCTGACAAAGCAAATGACATAAGTGGAGGATTGCAAAATATAAACTATTTTACAAGTGGTGATGGTAACAAAAAAATAGATGATCTCGAGGCGTACGGAGCTACTTATACAGATGAGGCACTTTCAAAAGCGAAAGATGTCCTTAAATCAAGTAATAATGAAAAAATAGTTATATTGATGACAGATGGCGCTCCAACATATTCTACTAAAATAAAATATTATAATAAACCGGAGTTTTATGGTAAAAGAGTTGGAAATGGTGCAGATTATGAGCTGTCCGGTGGATGGTTCGGAGATGCTTATAAAACAAAAGACGGCATTTATATTGAAAATAATGGGCATGCAGGTATACTTAGAGCGAAAGTTTTGAAAAAAGCCGGAGTGACTGTATATACAGTCGGTATTGGGGCAGATGGAGTAAACTTTCAAAATTATTTAGAAAGTATAGCAAGTACACCTGATAAATTTTATAAAGATGCATCTAATATGTCAAATTTCTCATCAATATTGAAAAACATCTTATACAAAGAAATATCAAAACCTACAATATCTGATGAAACTTTAACGGATATTATGGGTGATAAAGCTAATTTGATAAGCGATTTAGATGACATAAAAAATTCTATAAATGTATCAGTTAAAAATAATGATTCAGAAATTGCAGCTAAAAGAAAAGCTGAGATAAAAAAAGCTATAGAAGATAATCTTAAAATTAATAATGATACTATAACTATAGAAAAAATAACATTAGCTGAAGGTGAGTCATTCACAATAAAATACGATATAGAACCTGATGTAGATAAACTTGCAGAAACAGATTATGGTAAATGGTTAGATGCAAATCAAAGTGCTACATTAGGACAGAAAGTGTTCCCTAAACCGCAAATAAAAGTATTTATGCCTGAACTTGAAATAATAAAGCTTGACGCTGAAAACAATAAAAAATTAGAAAATGCGGAGTTCAGCTTATACAAAAACGGAAATTTATTTGTTCCATATAAGATGACTCAAAACGGATATGTAAATATTAATGGGAAAATCACAACAGATTCAAATGGAACAGTAAAAGTAAATATACCTTACGGACAATATGAATTAAAAGAAACAAAAGCTCCTAAAGATTATTTAATAAACAAAGAAGAAATATCATTAAATGTAAATGATATGGAAATAATCCAAGAAGTTAGAAATACAGCAATTCAAAAAGTACAATACAGTGCACAAAAGATATGGCAAAATGCAGCCAAAAATAATCAAAACAAAGTAGATGTAACATTATATGCTGTAAAAGCAGGAAACAAAGAAGAAGTACAAAAATTAACAATAACAGGAAATGCACAAGTCCAATTTGATGAAGTGAATAAATATGGAGAAGATGGAGAAGAGATAAAATACACAGTAGAAGAATCAAATCCATCAGTAGCAAGTCAAATGGTAGGTAACCCTATAGTAGACGGAACAAAATATATATTCACAAACAAAGTAGACGACTCAGCAGCAGATAAAGTACAATACAGTG
>NZ_JH414565.1:34435-35177 GCF_000238115.1 Peptoanaerobacter stomatis
AAAAGTACAATACAGTGCACAAAAGATATGGCAAAATGCAGCCAAAAATAATCAAAACAAAGTAGATGTAACATTATATGCTGTAAAAGCAGGAAACAAAGAAGAAGTACAAAAATTAACAATAACAGGAAATGCACAAGTCCAATTTGATGAAGTGAATAAATATGGAGAAGATGGAGAAGAGATAAAATACACAGTAGAAGAATCAAACCCATCAGTAGCAAGTCAAATGGTAGGTAACCCTATAGTAGACGGAACAAAATATATATTCACAAACAAAGTAGACGACTCAGCAGCAGATAAAGTACAATACAGTGCACAAAAGATATGGCAAAATGCAGCCAAAAATAATCAAAACAAAGTAGATGTAACATTATATGCTGTAAAAGCAGGAAACAAAGAAGAAGTACAAAAATTAACAATAACAGGAAATGCACAAGTCCAATTTGATGAAGTGAATAAATATGGAGAAGATGGAGAAGAGATAAAATACACAGTAGAAGAATCAAACCCATCAGTAGCAAGTCAAATGGTAGGTAACCCTATAGTAGACGGAACAAAATATATATTCACAAACAAAGTAGACGACTCAGCAGCAGATAAAGTACAATACAGTGCACAAAAGATATGGCAAAATGCAGCCAAAAATAATCAAAACAAAGTAGATGTAACATTATATGCTGTAAAAGCAGGAAACAAAGAAGAAGTACAAAAATTAACAATAACAGGAAATGCACAAGTC
>NZ_JH414566.1 GCF_000238115.1 Peptoanaerobacter stomatis
TCCGTTTGATATCATGTTTTCTACTGATTGTTTTGCCCAACTTGATGTTTTTTCTATGTCTTTTATTTGATTTTTGTCTATTTGGCTTTTGCTTTTTGTGTTTGCTATTTTGTTTATTATTGTCATTACTTCTTGTCTTGTTATGTTGCTGCCTGGTGATATTGTATCTTTGCTTGTTCCGTTTATATATCCTTGTTCTATTGCTGTCATTATTTGGCTGTAGTACCAATCTGTTTGTTTTATGTCTTTGTATGTTTTTATTTTGTCTCCTGTTTTGTTGTATCCTAATGCTTTGTTTATCAATGTTATGAATTCTGCTCTTGTTATGTTGTTGTCAGGGTTTATGTTCCCGTTTTTATCTCCTTTTAGGAATCCTTCTTGTTGCCATTTTGTTATTGTTTGTTTTGCCCAGTGGTTTTCTATGTCGCCTTGTGCTTGTGATAACGGTACGTTTATACTCGTGAGCGTCATTATCAGTGATAGCACAAGTGCTATTTTTTTTCTCTTCATTTATCTTCCCTTTCTTTTTAATTTTATTATTTAGAACTTTATAAAAAATAGTGCTAAAAAACGAAAAAACATATAAATAAAATTGATACTAAATTAGAGCAGTTTTCATGGATTACTCTTTAGAAAAATCCACACAACATTATCCAAATATAATTTATAATATAAGATTCCATTATTACTTTAATATGAATAAATTTTTTACATTTTAAAAAATTTTCATAGTTTTTTAGGATTTAAAATCTACAATAATCACTATAGTAATCGGTAATAATTTTAATCTACTTATACTTAATTATATGTGAAGAAATTATTCTAATAAAAACTTAGCATTAGATATTGAAAACATTTTTGATAAATCAATAAATTATTTTACTGACTTCATAAAACAATCTGATAAACTACATTAAATACAATATCGCCTATTATCTGTTGACAATATATATTAACATAAAATGAATAAAATATCAATTGCTTATGTAAATTTTTTTCACAAAAAATATCTGTTAGAGTTTACCCCAACAGATATCATATAGGCTTTAATTAGATAAATACTATAATAATAAAATTCCCTCTTAATATTCACAAATATTATTCCATAAAAAATAGATATTAATTAAAATCACATTTGTAATGTAAAATTATTTAAATATTATTCAATTATCTATTGGAACAATCATCATAAATTTAAAGAGGGAATAATTTTATCAATTATCTTAAAGATAAAGGTTTTTGCAATATTTCACTATATATTATTGCTCTTTCCAAGTCAAAATCAAATTCTTCTTCAATACATTCTTTAGAATAGTCATAATGTTCATATTCAAAAATTTCTTTAATGTTTTCAGCATATTTTTTTACTTTTTTATCATCTTTGTCATAATTATAAATAATATCATCTATTTTTTTGATTATCTCTTGTTGTGATTTATTTATATTTCTTTGTGTTTTTTTATTTTCTAATTTAGCATTTTTTTGTTTATTACTGAAATTCTTTTTATCTTTAGTGTAATTTGATAAAAACTCGGCATATTCTTTTGCTTCTTCTTTCTTACTATTAAAAATACTTTCTACATATTTTATAGTATTTTGCTGTGAATTTTTTCTATTTACATATTCGCCTTGTCTATTATTTTTAATATCTTTTTTGTGTTTGATTTTTTTAGAATCTTTTCTATTTTTTTTCTTAAATGAGGCTATAACACTTAATAATGTAATAACTGAAATTGCTATATTCAGTATAACACTGATTTTAATTGAAGCGTTCATGACTATTTATCCTCTTTTTTTAATGTCGTATGAGAAGACTGTGATATAGATTCTCTCATAGATGTATCTGCCATAATATTTTTCATATTATAGTAATCCATAACTCCTAACTTACCGTTTTCAAATGCTTGTGCTATTGCAAGAGGTACTTTTGATTCTGATTCTACGACTTTTGCTTTCATTTCTACAACTTTCGCTTTCATTTCCTGTTCTTGTGCAATAGCCATAGCTCTTCTTTCTTCCGCTTTTGCCTGCGCAATTTTCTTATCCGCTTCAGCCTGATCTGTCTGTAGTTGTGCACCTATATTTCTACCTACGTCTACGTCTGCTATATCTATTGACAATATCTCAAATGCAGTTCCTGAATCAAGTCCTTTTTCAAGTACTGTTTTTGAAATTTTATCCGGATTTTCCAAAACTTCTTTATGTGTTATGGAACTACCTACTGTTGTTACAACACCTTCTCCGACTCTTGCTATAATTGTTTCTTCTCCTGCACCGCCGACAAGTCTTTCAATATTTGCACGTACTGTAACTCTTGCTTTTACTTTTACTTCTATACCGTCTTTTGCTACTGCTGATATTATTGGTGTTTCTATAACTTTCGGGTTAACTGATACTTGTACGGCCTCAAGTACATCTCTACCTGCAAGGTCTATTGCCGCCGCTTGTTCAAATTCCAAATCTATATTTGCTCTTTGTGCCGCTATAAGTGCATCTACAACTCCATTTACATCTCCACCCGCAAGATAGTGCGCTTCAAGTTTATCTATTGATAATTTTAAACCTGCTTTTGTGGCTTTTATCATAGGATCTACTATCCTTGACGGTCTTACTCTACGAAATCTCATACCTATAAGTGTCATTATAGATACATTAACTCCTGAAAACATTGCTGTTATCCATAGTCCTATTGGAAACATATTTAAAAACATAACTATTACTATAAGTGCGATAACAGCAAATATAACTGATATAATATTAGGCATATACCTTCCTCCTCAATTTTTTTATTTTAATAAAATTACCGACTTAAAAATTAAAGTATCTATATTTTTATGCTAAAAATAATAGAATAATTTATCTTCTTCTGTTAGGGTTTATTTGTTAATATTAAAAAGCTTTAAAAAACCATATATAACATAAAATAATGTACATAGAAATTATAATATAGAAATCAAAACTATATGGTATTTCAAACGGAAACATAGTATAAGTAAAATTATGTATACTCAAAGTAAAAAAATTATATATATTTTATTCATTAATTAAATAACTATTAGTATTAAATTAAAAATATCTATATTTAATTAGGTAATAGTATTAATTACCTGCTGATTAAATATATTATTATTCCTATTACGATTAAAATTAAAATTATAAATAGCGAGGATACCATTATTCTCCCTCCAATTTTTTTACAATCAGTATATATCCTTTATTTCCAACAACTTTTACTTTCTCATTTTTCTCTATAAATTCACCTTCGCTCATAGCATCATATACATTGTCATCTTTTTTTACTTTTCCTGACGGTCTTAAAAAAGTATCTACTATCATCACTTCTCCAAGGTGTTTATTATTGTCTTTTGATGATAGAAAACCTTCTTCGTTGTTCAAATTTGTCTTTAAAAACAATGTCTTATACAAACTCCCCTTAGGAATTTTTTTTGCTATTAATGCAAAAATGATAGCAAATATTCCAACAACCACAGCTATTATTGCAATCGCATAATATATGTTAGGAGATACAAAGACTATACCGACTATAAATGCCAAAATACCTGATACTCCAAACACTCCAAACCCAGGTATAAAAGCTTCAATGAGCATTAATGCAACTCCTAAAAATAATAATTTTTCTCCCACTAAAATGCACCCCCCTACAATAAAGTCTATAATTAATATACTGCATTTTATTAATCTATATTAAGAATGATATAAAAATATTTTTTTATAAAAATTTTAAGTCAAAAATTAACAAATATAATAAATTTATTATAAGTTTGCTGAATATGCTGTAAATCATTTTATTTAACAAATTTACTATATATTTTTGATTCCATTTTTAAGCTAATTTAATATATAATGAGAAATATAGATAAATATTTAAAATAACTATTTCAAAGAATAATTAATGAGTCTAAAATTACTTTCATTTTGATTTGATTTTTCTATTTGTAATGAAAGCATTTGGTTTTCAGGTATTTTTTCCAATTCTTCTGCTTGCTCTTCTGATATTTCCAATCTGAATGAATTTGAATTATAACTGAATTCAGCTATATTTAAATCTCCAAGTCCTATATATATCCCCATTACTTCTGCTTTGTCCTGTTTTTTTAGAGAGATTATTTTATTATCTTCTACCTCTAATTTTAAAAGAGTTGTTTTATCAAACTCATCTTTTGTTTCTTTAGATATGTAATCACTTAAATCTTTTTCGGATATAGTTTTATCAAAAATTAAACTTGAGTTATCATAAAAATATAGTGCTGTTATTTCTCTTTTTTCAGACACTTTATCTGTTTTTACAGTATTATTGTTTATTTCTTTGTCTTTATTTTCTGTTTCTTTTTCATCCTTATTTTCTTTATCGTTTTGAGTCTGACTTGTAGTTTGATTGTTATGCTCTTTTTCTTGCGAATTATTACAGCCTACTGATGACACTAATACTATAAGCATTATCATTGCAAGTATTTTTTTCATTATATACCTCCATCTATTTTTGTATAAATGCAAAAAAAATATAAGTAATAGCTTAGCTACTACTTATATAATATCATAAATTGCTTAATTTTTTATTAAATATTTGTTACTTAATGTAAAAATTAACAATATCTTATTTTAATTTTAAGTCAATATCAATAATTACAAAAATTATTTTTCTTCATCTTCTTTATTATCTTCAGTTCCTTTGTCAGCTTCGTTTATAACTTCATTAGTTATGTCTATTAAATCGTCTTTTTCTTCATTTTTCTTGCTTATATCAACTTTATTTTTAAGTTCCAACAATCTTCTTTGTGTTTCTTCATTTACATCTATTTCGCTACCGTCATCATTTATGACTTTTATTCTGAAATTGCCTATATACATTCCGGTTCCTATCACTGCTACTACAGGTATAAGTAATGTTCCTAAAAACAATGACAACACTCCTGCAGACAGAGCTATATTTACAGGTACTTCAAGAACTTTTTTAGCATCTTTTTCGATTATTATTTTTGTGACATTGCCTTTTTGGATTAAATCTTTCAGAGTTTCTATAACTTCATCTTTTTTGAGCATAAAACTGTCTGACACTGATTTTGAAAATCTTGCACTGCTTTGCTCTATATATATTATAGCTTCTACTACATCTCCCTCGGCTTTTTCAAGAGCTTCTTTTGCTTGTGCATATGATACACCTGTTCTTTCTACAATCTGATCAATTTTTTCTAATGTTATCATTGATTTTTTCCTCCTCTTTTACTATTAAATATGAATTTATATTCAAATTTCCAAAATGAGAACACATATATACTTGTATGAACTTATCTAATTGTTCCAACAAAATATCTGCTATTTTCACATTTAGACTTTTATCTATATCGTTATTATACACATATTTTATGAATCTAATCAGGTTTTTATCAAGTCTGTAAACATTAAGTTTATTATTTTTAACGCAATTTTCACAAACTATACTTCCCTGATATATGTCTATATATTTCAAAATATCTGTATCAGTTGAATTACAAATGTTACAATTACTTAGATTAGGTGTTATACCTAAACTTTTAAGCAGTTGCAACTCAAAAATTAGCCTTAACAGTTTTAAATTGCACTTTCCTTTTTCTATATGCTCAAAGACTTCTATTATCATTGAAAATAATCTTGTATCCGTTTGATTTTCTTGTTGAGTTTTTTCTATAAGTTCACATATATAACTTGCAAAATAGTACTTTGACAAATCTTCCGAAAATTTGTAATAGCTCTTTTTTATTTTTGAGTTAAAAAGTTTAGTTCCACTTTCTCTTAAATCTATTTCCATATCTACATATCCAAATAGCTGAGTACCTGAAAGTAACGGACTTTTTATCCTTTTTGACGAACGTGCAAACATATTTACTTTGCCAAACTTTTTAGTAAATACTGTTATTATCTCATCATATTCTTTATATTTTTGAGTTTTTAATATTACAGCTTCAGTTTCTACATTCATAAATTCTCCGGTAGATTTGTTTACAGAAAAATAATATCATAATATTATTAAAATTATCTTAATAAATAATCTATATTTTATAATATTTAGCGAAAAAATCTTTTTTATATTGCAAGAGTCTATCTTCTTTTATAGCTGTTCTTATATTTTTCATAAGATTGATTAAAAAATATAGATTGTGATATGTTATAAGCCTTGCACCAAGTATTTCATTTGCTTTTATAAGATGCCTTATATACGCTCTTGAATAATTGCGACATACATGGCAATCACATTCTTCATCTAATGGTGTAAAATCTTCTTGATATGTTGCATTTCTAACAACCACTTTTCCATTTGAAGTCATAGCTGTGCCGTTTCTTGCAATCCTTGTAGGAAGTACACAGTCAAACATATCTATACCTCTTATAACTCCTTCAAACAAATCGTCAGGACTTCCTACTCCCATTAAATATCTCGGCTTTTCTTTGGGAATTAAATCTACTGTATAATCCAATACTTCATACATTAACGGCTTAGGCTCTCCTACAGATAACCCTCCTATCGAATACCCCAAAAAGTCCATTTCAACAAGTTCATTTGCAGATTCATATCTCAAATCTTGATACATTCCACCTTGTATTATACCAAACAATGCTTGAGTTTCCGGATTTTTATTGGCTATTTGTCCTCTTTTTGCCCATCTTGATGTACGTTTATAAGAGTCTTTTATATACTCATAGCTTGCAGGATATGGTGCACATTCGTCAAATGACATCATTATATCAGAGCCGAGATTGTTTTGTACAGCTATAGACTCTTCCGGTCCCATAAAATGCTTTGAACCGTCTAAATGTGAACGAAAATATACTCCTTCTTCCTTTATTTTTCTCAAATCTCCAAGTGAAAATACTTGAAAACCGCCACTATCAGTAAGTATTGATCTGTCCCAATTCATAAATTTATGCAAACCGCCGGCTTTTTTCACAATCAAATCACTTGGTCTTAAATATAAATGATAAGTATTGGATAATATTATTTGTGCATTTATTTCTTTCAATTCATCTACTGACATTGATTTTACTGTAGCATTTGTGCCTACAGGCATAAATATCGGCGTTTCAAACTCATTGTGTAATGTTTTTAATTTTCCATATCTCGCTTTGCTGTGAGTACAATTTTTTATAACTTCAAATTCTAAAGGTTTTTGCATTTTAAGCCTTTCTAATCATTTTATACTAATATTTATAAGATTAATTTATACAAATAATATTTATGTGTTTTTCTTATACTATTATCTATTTTAAATTACAATCTGAAAGTAATTTGGTTTATCTTATACTATTGCCAATTTGAAATGCCATACAATTTTGATTTCTATATAATATATTTTTATGTGAATATTTATTGCATTATTTCATATTATATATGGCTTTTTAAAAGATTTTTAGTATTAATATCTTTTATTGTATAAACATAGCGTCTCCAAAACTGAAAAATCTATATTTTTCTTTTACAGCCTCCGCATATGCTCTAAATACATTGTCTTTTCCTGCAAATGCACTTATCATCATTATTAAAGTTGACTTTGGTAAATGAAAGTTCGTTATTACAGAGTCTACAAACTTAAAATCATATGGAGGATATATAAATATATTAGTATCATCTTGAGTTTTTTCTATATATCCATAACCATTTGCTGAGGATTCTAAAGTTCTAACTGTTGTTGTGCCTACTGCTATTATTCTCTTACCAGATTTTTTTGCATCATTAAGTCTGTTTTTTGTTTCTTCAGTTATATTATAGTATTCGCTGTGCATCTGATGTTCTTTCAAATTATCGCTTTTTACAGGTCTAAATGTCCCAAGCCCCACATGTAAGGTAATATATTCTACTTGAACACCTTTATTTTTCAAACTCTCTATAAGATCTTTTGTAAAATGTAGTCCCGCTGTAGGTGCGGCTGATGAACCGTTTATCTTGGAATACACTGTTTGATATCTTTCTTTATCGCTCAATTTTTCTTTAATATATGGTGGCAGAGGCATAAATCCGTATTTTGAAATTATATCTTCAAAAACACCATTATATGAAAATTCTACTATCCTTATTCCCTCATCATACTCTTGCAATACATCGGCAATCATATCACCATTGCCAAAATATATCTGAGTGCCTATTTTTACTCTTTTTGCAGGTTTTACCAATATCTGCCACTTGTTAAGTTCTATTCTTTTTAATAACAATATTTCTATATTTGCATTTGTATCTTTTTTCTTTCCAAACAGTCTTGCCGGCAGAACTCTTGTATTGTTAAATACAAACACATCATCTTTTCCCACATAATCTATTATATTTTTAAATGTCTTATGCTGTATATTACCTGTATTTCTATCCAACACCATAAGCCTTGATGCACTTCTATCCTCAAGAGGGACTTGAGCAATCAACTCTTCAGGCAAATCATAATAAAAATCATTCGTTTTCAATTAAAATTCTTCCTTTTGTATATTTATTTAATTTGTTCCAGTTTTACACCCGGATAATAAAACTCCAATATTTGTGTATAATTATAACCTTTATCCGCCATAGACTTTGCTCCGTATTGGCTCATTCCTATACCGTGACCATAACCGCTACCGGAAAAATTATACGTTCCTGATGAATTTGTCATAGCAAATTTTAGACTTTTTAATTTTGAGCTTCCAAATAATCCTCTTATCTCGTCTTTTTTTAGAGTTTGACTTGAAATACTTCCGTTAAAAGTCATCTTTATCACATAGCCCTGAGAAGTTATATCATCTATTGTAACGTTTTGCAATGTTCCTATATATTTACCTCTTTTTTTGAAGATATTTTCTATTTCTGATGATGTAACAGAAAAACTCCAATTATCATATGGATTACCTATTGAATATGGATCATCTTGTGCTATGAGATAAGGTATTTTACTGAGCCATATATTTTGACTGCTTTCAGTTTTTCCACCTGAGCTTGCATTATATATCAGTTCTGCAATTTTACCTTCATAATAGCCTACAATTCCTTTTGTTTCGTTTACCGCTTTTGTAGTATTGTCAGTTTCTGCCGAAAATCCTCCATACGCTTGACTTCTTGTATCATCTGTAAGATTAAAGCCATATTTTGAAAACTTGTTATAGTTGCTGTATGCAAAACTTCTTGCCGCTATAGCCTGTGCTTTTAATGCCTCTAAATTCCAAGAAGATACCATTTCTTTTGAAACAACTCCTAACAAATAGTCTTCTACATAAAGATAATTTATAACTGCAAGCATTGAATTATTGTTTATAAATTTTAATCCGCCTCTATATTTCTTGTCAAAAACTTCTATCGGAGACAAATCATTTGAAATAAAATAAATATCACTTTTTGCAGGTATTGTTATTATTAGATTATTTTTTGAATCATAAATACCTATAGCATCTTTTATTTGAGTTGTATACTTATTATCTAAACTTGCATTTTTAAACTTATCCATGCTTTCCGCAAACATAAAATCAGAAGAACTCTCTGTATCTGAATTTTCATCTACATATACAAATTGCAGAGGTTTTGCCGTAAATATTTTATCTGTGCTAATTACCTTTGTGCTTGCATCATTTGAAATTGACAATCCATTTGATTTAAATTTTAATTCTTTTACACTTGTCTTGTCAAATTTAAGTCCTATAGCTATTTTTTTTGAACTTAATTGTATATCCTTAGTATCTTTTACTTGAACATCATTTACTTGAATATCTTTTAATTGAATGTCATTTGCTTGTATATCTTTTGCCTTGATATTTTTCAGTTTTACATCTTTCATTTCATTTGACTGCAAACTTCTATCAAAAATCGGTGATTCTTTCACTTGAACCTCTTGATCAAAAATCAGCAAATCTTCTGCATAAACATAATTGATATTAAAGATTGCAAACGCAAAAAACATTACTTCCATAATAAAAAATAACTTTAAACTTTTCATATTATTTTCCTCTTTTAGATATTTTGAAGTGTTCATAAACTTTCTCTGAAACCATTCTTCCTCTCGGTGTTCTTATCAAAAAGCCATTTTGTATCAAAAACGGCTCACATACATCTTCTATTGTTTCCTTATCTTCTCCTACTGATGCAGATATAGTATCAATACCTACAGGTCCTCCGTCAAAATTTTGTATCATAGCTTTTAATATCCTTGTATCCATTGTATCAAGTCCCAATGAATCTATACCGAGCATATGAAGTGCCTCATCTGCTATTTGCGTTGTTATTACACCATCTCCTAATACTTGTGCATAATCCCTTACTCTTTTTAAGAGCCTGTTAGCTATTCTTGGAGTACCTCTTGAACGTTTGGCAATCTCAATGCCGGCATCTTTTTTTATAGGTATATTTAATATATTTGCTGAACGAAGTATTATTTTCAGCAAATCTTCAGTGTCATAAAGTTCAAGATTAAGTATTACTCCAAATCTGTCTCTAAGAGGAGATGTGAGCATACCTGATCTTGTTGTTGCACCTATTAGCGTAAATTTCGGTATATCAAGCCTTATAGAACGTGCTGACGGTCCTTTACCTATTATTATATCTATACAATAATCCTCCATCGCAGGATATAGCACTTCTTCAACAGAACGATTTACTCTATGTATCTCGTCTATAAAAAGTACATCTCCTTGCTGAAGGTTTGTGAGCAGTGCTGCAAGATCTCCTGCTCTTTCTATCGCCGGTCCTGACGTTATTTTTATATTTGAATTCATCTCGTTTGCTATTATATGTGATAGTGTAGTTTTACCAAGCCCCGGTGGTCCATATAACAAGACATGATCGAGTGATTCACTTCTTGACTTTGCCGCTTTTATAAATATATCAAGCTGATTTACCACTTTTTTTTGCCCAATATATTCGCCTAAAGTCTTCGGTCTTAAATCAAGCTCATTTTCATCTTCTTTTTTATAAGACGAATTTATTATTCTGTCATCTATGTTTTCTATCATACATCACCTCTTGTTACAAGCTAATATCTTTATAATAACTCATTTCACAACTTAATTCAGCTTGTTTAACACCAAAAAATTTATTATATTTTTTCTTGTCACAATTATCTATTTTTATTATAAATTTTTAATATTGAATTTTTTAAAGGCTGAAGAGTAAATTTAGTTTATTTTTTCAATAAAGAAAGCGCTGTTTTTATTATATCCTGAACATCTTCACTCTGTTTTATATCATAAGCCTTTTGAACAGCATTTTGTGATTCTTTAGCTGTAAAGCCCAACATCATCAAAGCCTCTGCCGCTTCATCTGTAACAGAATTATCAATAGATGAAACAGGGTTATTGGGTTTTAATACTACATCGTCTGTATTTACAAACATATCTATCTTGTCTTTAAGCTCTAATATCAACCTTTCAGCAGTTTTTTTACCAAGGCCTGATATTTTGCTGAGCGATACTATATCAGATGATTTTATAAACTTAGCTACATCACTCGGTGTATATACAGACAGTATAGAAAGCGCAGTCTTAGCACCTATTTTTGAAATACTGATTAATAGCTCAAACATATCTCTTTCCGTTATAGAACTGAAACCTATAAGAGATATAGCATCTTCTTTAACTACAAGATGTGTATATATGATATTTATTTGATCCAGATTAAGCTCATATGACGTATTTTGTGAAACAAGCAGCTTGTATCCTATATTATTGCATTCCGCAACAACATATCCGAGTCCTTTTTGCATAACCTTTCCGTTTATATAATCAAGCATAAATACTCCCAAATCTTTCTTTTAAATAACAAAATCACTGATAAAACATTATAATATATTTAACAAAAAAAGCAACAACAAAATAATGTGTAATAATCTTGTTGTTTTAGTAATTATAACATTATTATGAATATTTTTAAACAATAAATGACATTAAAAAACATAAATGTAATAAAACAATGTATAATATTAAATACTATTTAAATTATAATACGCTCAAATATATTAAAAAATACCTATATTTAGTCAAATAATAGTATGATACTAAAGCTCTATAGAAAGATAGTGTTTTGTAAATTTAATAAAATACAACATTATTTACAGATTTATTAATATAAATTATCTACTATTCTATTAGATAACAGCATAAAACTGTATAATATAAAAAAATAGACTGTGAGAAATACAAGAAAATTTTGTAAATTTTTACAGTCTATTTTTTATAAATCAACTAATTATGCTCTGAAAATATCACTGTGATTAGAGCTATGGCAGTGACATATTGCAAGCGCCAAACCGTCTGCAACATCATCAGGTTTTGGTATTTCAGGCAAATTAAGTATGATTTTCACCATTTCCTGAATCTGTTTTTTTACTGCTCTACCGTATCCTACAACACCTTGTTTTACTTGCAATGGAGTGTATTCAAATATAGGTATTCCTTTATTTGAACATGCTACCATTATGACACCTCTTGCATGCGCTACATCTATGGCTGTCTTTACATTTTTGTTAAAAAACAACTCTTCTACAGCAAGGGCATCTATATCATACTTAGCAAGCAGTGTATTTATATCATCATATATAGATTTTATTCTGCTTGACAAATTTATTTTTGCAGGTGTAGTTATAGCTCCATAACTTAAAACTTTAAAACTGTTGTTCTTATATTCTATTATTCCATAGCCTACTATAGCTATCCCCGGATCAATTCCTAATATTATCATATTCTACCATTTATAAAATTTTTTATTTGTTTTATTAAATCTTCATTATCATCTTCTTTTAATATACATACCCTAAAATAACGCTCATTAAGTCCATCAAAACTACTGCAATCTCTTATAATTATTTTATTTTGCAAAAGATAATTATAAAGATCACTTGCTTTTGTATCTTTACCTTTTATCTCTACAAGTATAAAATTACCATACGTTTTATAAGGCTTGAAAAAATCTATTTTAGATAATTCTTCAAATATAAAATTCCTTTGCTTTGTTATTCTTTCAAAAGTATTTTTTTGAAAATCAACATCTTCAAACATTTCTTGTCCCATTATATCAGCAAATATGTTTATATCCCAAAGTATATTGTAGTATTTTTCAAAGCTTTCTATCACATTTCTGTTTGATGTAATGGCATATCCCAATCTTATTCCTGGAGATGCAAAAAACTTGCTTGTTCCTCTAATTACAAACAGTTTATCATAAAAATCACATAAACTGTCGCAACTATATATATTGGTGTCCGTAAATTCTATATATGTTTCGTCTATTATAAGAGAGCAGTTTGTACTTTGCAAAATCTGTTTTATTTGTGTATTTGTAAGTATAGTTCCTGTAGGATTATTAGGATTACATATTATAGCTGTATTTATCTCGTTTTTATTTATAAAATCTATAAATTCATCTAAATTTATTTGAAAATTATTTTCTGATTTCAAAAAATACTTTGATATATTTGAATTTATTTTTAAAAGCTCTTTTTCATATTCTGAATAGGCTGGTGACAAAACTAAGGAATTTTTTGGAGAAAGTATTTTTATAAATGAGTTTATAAAACTGCTTGCTCCTGAGCCTAATAGTATATTTTCTGTTTTACATTTACAATAATTTGATATACTGTCTTTCAAATCTTTATATTCAGGATCCGGATAAATAGAAACCTTATCAAGATTGTGTGACAGTTTTTCAATAGCTTTTTTACTTGTACCGAAAGGATTTATATTAGAACTGAAATCTCTGAACTCTTCTATATTACAACCAAGTTTTTGTGAAAGTTCAAAAAGATTAGCTCCATGCTTTGATTTCATATATCATTCATCTCCTAAGATTATGTTTTTTATCATAAAGTCAATATTGTCAAACCTATTTTCATATTTTAATAATGGTCTTTTTATAATTATAACAGATATTTCTGTGTCTATGCAAGATGATACTTTTTCATCAAATCCGCCTTCTTTACCACTTTGCTTTGTTATCATAACATCGGCATTTATATGCTTGATAGTTTCTATATTCATATTTTTTGTAAACGGTCCTTGCATTGCTATTATATTTTTGGATTTATAGCCCTTATTTTCAAGATAAGCTATTTGCTCACTGCGTGGCAATATTCTTATAAATAGCTCATCAAAATTGGCTTTTATATATTTATCTACATCTTTTATACCTGTTGTCAAAAAAACTCTCTTAAAATTAAATTTTTTAGCCAAATTTATTGCATCTGCATGATCATCTGCATAATACATCTTATCATACTTTTGTAAAAACTGTGTATCCGTTCTTTCATATCTGTAATATTTAATACAAAGTTCATCAGATACTTCCATAGCATTTTTAGATACGTCTTTTGCATAAGGATGAGATACATCTACTATTTTATTTATACAATTATTTTGACAAAACTCTATCATTTGCATTTTATCCATTCTGCCTTTTACCAAAAATTGCTTAAATTTTGCAAATTCTTCGTATCCGTAATCAGTAGCTACGCTTACAATTATATCTTTGTTATTGTGCAATAATTCATCACAAACTTTATATGTTTCTACAGTACCGCCTATTACCCATATTCTGCTCATCAATGTTTTTTCCCGTTATTTATAAGATTTATTTTTTATAAAATATTTTATGAGTTCATTTTATCTATATATTTTTTCTCATAGCCTCTTGGAGTTATCATTTTTCCTTTTTTTACATAAGTTGACGAATTTCCTATTATGAGTATAGTGTGCATATCTATATCATCATAATTTATTGACTCTAAAGTACATATATTTACTTCCTGTTCTACATCATATGCTTTTTTTACAACGCCTACTACTGTATCTTTGCTTTTATACCTAAGCATTATATCAACAGATTTTTTCAAATGTTCGCTTCTTTTTTTACTCTTAGGATTGTATATGGCAATAACAAAATCGCCCATACTCGCAAGCTCTATACGCTTAAAAATAAGTTCAAGAGGTGTCATCAAATCGCTTAGAGATATGCTGCAATAATCGTGCATTATGGGGGCTCCTAACAAAGATGATGCAAGTATTGCCGATGTTATTCCCGGAATTACTTTTATTTCTATATCATCCTCCGCCAATTCCATTATTAATCCTGCCATTGCATATATACCACTATCTCCAGAACATATCACGCTCACAGTATTTCCTTCTTTTGCATATTCTATTGCTTTTTTTGAACGTTCTATCTCCTTCATCATAGGACTTTGATATATTTGTTTGTCCTGTATCATATATTGAATCTGGGATATATATTTGTCATATCCTACTATAACATCTGATTTTTTTATCGCATCATAACAGGCAAAGCTCATATTATCTTTATTGCCTGAACCTATACCTACAACATACAGCATACAATACTCCAATTTTTAACATATTAACTCATTAACAACTAAGCATATAAAGTATTTATAAATAACTCTATGTACTTATATTTAGCTTAAAATATCATAATTTTAATAAATATTATTAATTACACTTAAAATATACTCTTAATAAAGTATTTTTTCTAATAACAATCAAATCATTATAATATTACACATCTATCATAGAGTTTTAAACATAAAAATTTACATTATTCTCCAATTTTTGTTGTACATATTTTTCAATTTTGAATTTTTTGCTCTGACAAGCCCTATTGGATAATCTTCAAGACAAACTATATAATCACCGTCTTTTATGCCATCTATTATTAAAGTTTCACCTTTTATATACTTTATAACTCTTTCATCATTTAAGCCGAAATTTATTGTATATTGAAAATCTTTAGATTTTAAATATCTTATAAGTGCACTTGATATAACAAATTCATTATTCTTCAAATCTCCTAAATACAATCCGTTTCTTGCAATTCTAATCTTATATTTAAGTATTTTATCAAAAATTTCAATATATAAAGAATTATTTTGCATAAAAAAATTGCCTTCCAACTTGCAATTCAAAAATTTCTTTTCAAATTCTATATATTCTTTAGGCAGTTTTTTTCTATCTAAATATTTTTTCTTTTCATATTTACTATCTATATAAGATTCCCTCTTTAAATCTGTTTCTTCAAAAATATTTTTTTCAGTTTCTGATTTTTTGCACATTAAACACAAAAAATGCCCTTCTGACTTAGTTTTATGTGGAAAAAATCTTGCGCTTTCTTTTAAAAAATCAAAACTCATCATTCCATTTTTTTTCGGTATACTTATAAGTTCAAACTCACTGTGTTTTGAAAGGAAATTCAAAATGTTTTTTTCATTTTCTTCTGTATTGAAAGTGCAAGTTGAATATAACAACTTTCCACCTACTTTTAACATTAGTGCGGCTTTTTCAAGCAAATCTTTTTGAATTTCAATCGTCTCTTTTCTACTTCTTTCGTAAGATGGTATTAACTTTTTATCTTTTCTGAACATCCCTTCGCCTGAACAAGGTGCATCAAGAAGTATCCTATCAAAGAAACTTGAAAAATTTTTAGATAGATTTTCTTGATTCTCATTTGTTATCATAACATTTCTAAGCCCATGATACTCTATATTTCTTAAAAGAGGCAAAATTCTATTTGTATTTATATCATTTGAAATTAACAAATCTTCATCTGATAATTTTTGTGATATTTGAAATGTTTTTCCTCCGGGAGATGCACACATATCCAATACTTTCATACCTTTTTGCACATCAAGGTAATTTGCAGGTGCCATAGCTGAAGGCTCTTGTATATAATAAGCGCCTGTATGATACATAGGATTTTTTGACATCATATCATCACTATCCGTATAAATACCGCTATCGCTCCAAGGTACGTCTTCGTAATTATTTCCAATTATTTTTTTTAAATCATCTCTTGAAAGCTTTTTTGTGTTCACGCTTACAGCTTTATGATTTTTTTCGTTATAAGAGCTTATAAAATCATCATAATCGTCTTTAAGCAGAAGTTTCATATCTTGTATATAAGCACTTGGTAATTTATAGTCTTTCATATTTTTAATTCAGATTATCTCCTTTTTGAATTATAACTAATTTAGGCGCATTTTCATCTTGATTTATAGGATTTACATGAATTGCTTTAAAATTTCTCGCATCCAATATCCTTACATATTCCAACAGCGTCTTATATTCTCTTGCATTGTCATGTCCTATATAAAACATTATACTTATAAGCCCGTTAGGTTTTAATATCTCAATCGCTTTTTCCATTGCATGAAGTGTAGTATATGGATTTGTTTTTATAACATGGTCTGATTTTGGCAAGTATCCTAAATTAAACATAACCAAATCAGGACTTTCTTTCACATACTTATCCATATATTCATGGGAGTCATTGATAAATTCTATATTCTTATGATATTCATTTTTTATATTTTCTTTGGCAGAAATAATAGCTTTTTCTTGTATATCAAAAGAATATACTTTTACATCTCTTCCAAATGTCTCTATTATCATATTTGTATCATTACCATTTCCAAGTGTCGCATCTACAGCTATTTTTATATCCGATAAGTAACTTTTTATTACAAGTTTTTGAATTTCAATAAGATTATTTATTTTCATACTATCTCCTACTAAAAAGAACCAATCCCCGATAACAAGGATTAGTTCTTTGATTTTAAAAATAAAATTATTTTAACCCTAATTATTCATATAATTTATAACATATAAGCAATAATAAATGTTTATATATTTTTTAAATATTGAAAACTTTTACAACTCACTATATTTTTTGTATGAATAATTCTGCTTTAAAAATCTGATATCATATCTTCCGCATTTACTTCATTTTCATTAATATGTTCTTCTTCATTTATATTATTTTGAAAATTTTCTTGCTCTAAAAACTCTTGAGATGTTCTTTGTTTTTTTCTTCTAAGAACTGAACCTGCCGGTATAAGTTTACCTATTATGACATTTTCTTTAAGTCCTCTCAAATAGTCCTTACTACCTTTTATAGCCGCATCAGTCAATACTTTTGTAGTTTCTTGGAAAGATGCCGCTGATAGGAATGAATCTGTAGACAGAGCCGCTTTTGTTATACCTTGCAGCATTCTTGTATATTTAGCTTCCTCTTTATTTTCTTTTCTCATCTGAGCATTTATTCTCTCAAGCTCTCTTATATCCACTATTCCACCAGGTAAAAGCTCTGTATCTCCAGGCTCTTCTATCTTGGCTTTTTGCATCATTTGACGTACTATTATTTCAATATGTTTGTCGTTTATATCAACCCCTTGTAAACGGTAAACTCTTTGTACTTCTTTTACTATATAGTTTTGAACTCCTTGTATACCATTTACCCTTAGAATATCATGCGGATTTATTGAACCTTGAGTAAGAGGATCTCCTGCATTTACTCTTTGACCGTCTTTAAACTTCAACATTGAACCGTAAGGTATGACATATCTGTATTCATATCCGTTATCATCTGTTATAACAGCTTCTTTTTTCTTGCCGTTTTCTTCGATTTTTGCTATACCTGTAACTTCTGTTATAACTGCAAGACCTTTAGGTTTTCTTGCCTCAAATAACTCTTCAACCCTCGGCAAACCTTGAGTTATATCTCCACCGGCTATACCACCTGTATGGAAGGTTCTCATTGTAAGCTGTGTTCCAGGTTCACCGATAGACTGAGCAGCTATTATACCTACTGACTCACCAATAGGCACCTCACTACCTGTTGCAAGGTTTCTTCCATAACATTTAGCACATATACCTTGTTTTGATTTACAATCCATAGGTGTTCTTATCCAAACTTTTTCTACACCTGTTTTTACTATTTCTTCAGCTATATTTTCTACTATCATTTCTCCGGCAGATACTATAACTGAATTATCTTCAGGATTTAATACATCTTTAAGTGCATATCTTCCGACTATTCTGTCATATAGGTTTTCTATTTCTTCAGTACCGTCTTTAAATGCTGATACTTCTATACCTTCTGTTGAACCACAATCTTCTTCATTTATTATTACATCTTGTGAAACGTCAACAAGTCTTCTTGTAAGATAACCTGAATCGGCAGTTCTAAGCGCGGTATCGGCAAGACCTTTTCTTGCACCGTGTGAAGATGTAAAGTATTCCAAAACTGACAGACCTTCTCTAAAGTTGGATTTAACCGGTATTTCAACTGTCTTACCTGACGCATTTGCCATAAGACCTCTCATACCTGCCAACTGTTTAATTTGATTTTTTGAACCTCTGGCTCCTGATTGTGCCATTATATTTATATTGTTCATAGGTCCAAGATGTTTCATAAGAGCTTCAGTAACTTCATCAGTTGTTTTAGCCCATGCTTCTATTACTTTTTCATATCTTTCTTCATCAGACATTAAACCACGTCTAAAACTCTTTTCATATTTCTCTATAAGTTTTTCTGTGTTTGAGATTAAGTCATATTTCTCATCAGGAATCTCCATATCTGCAACTGATACTGATATTGCCGATTTTGTTGAGAATTTATAACCCATATTCTTTATATTGTCGAGCATCATAGATGTTACTTCATTTCCATGTTTTCTAAAGCATTTATCTATGACTATACCTATTTGTTTCTTATCAAGAACAAAATCTACTTCAAGAGAATATTTATCCACTTCTCTATCAACATACCCTAAATCTTGCGGTATATTTTCATTAAAAATAAATCTTCCAACTGTACTTTCAACTAACTTCCCTTCGTCTTGTGGAGATTTTTTCACTTTTACTTTTACTTTTGCATGAAGACTTACTTCTTTATTTTCATAAGCAAGAATCATTTCATCAAAATCTTTATATACACTACCCTCACCTTTTGCGCCTTCCTCAAATAATGTAAGATAATATGTTCCAAGTATCATATCCTGTGTAGGCGTAGTTATTGGAAGACCATCTTTAGGAGCAAGTATATTATTAGTTGAAAGCATAAGAGTTCTGCATTCATATTGCGATTCTACTGAAAGCGGAACGTGTACAGCCATTTGATCTCCGTCAAAGTCTGCATTGTATGCAGTACAAACAAGCGGATGCAATTTTATTGCTTTTCCGTCTACAAGTACAGGTTCGAATGCTTGTATTCCAAGTCTGTGTAGAGTCGGTGCACGGTTTAACATTACAGGATGACCTTTTATTACATCTTCTAATATAGGCCATACTTCAGGATCAACTTTTTCGACCTTTTTTTTGGCAGCTTTCACATTGTGTGCAAAGTTTCTTTTCACAAGCTCATTCATAACAAAAGGTTTGAAAAGCTCAAGAGCCATCTTTTTAGGCAAACCACATTGATTGAATTTAAGTGTAGGACCAACTACTATAACAGAACGACCTGAGTAATCCACCCTTTTACCAAGCAAGTTTTGACGAAATCTTCCTTGCTTTCCTTTAAGCATATCTGTAAGTGATTTAAGCGGTCTGTTTCCAGGACCTGATACCGGCTTTCCTCTTCTACCGTTATCTATAAGTGCATCTACAGATTCCTGCAACATTCTCTTTTCGTTTCTAACTATAATATCAGGTGCTCCAAGTTCAAGCAATCTTTGCAATCTATTGTTTCTGTTTATAACTCTTCTGTATAAATCATTCAAATCTGAAGTTGCAAATCTTCCTCCGTCAAGCTGAACCATTGGTCTCAAATCAGGAGGTATTACAGGTACAACATCCAATATCATCCAACAAGGATCATTACCTGATTTTCTAAATGATTCTACAACATCTAATCTTCTTATACATTTTACTCTTTTTTGTCCTGTTGCGTCTTTAAATTTTATTTTTAACTCTTGAGATAATTTTTCTAAATCGATTTTTGAAAGCAATATCTTTATTGCTTCTGCTCCCATCATGGCTTTAAAAGAATCATATCCGTATGTGTCTATTGCATCTTTATATTCTTTTTCAGTCAATATTTGCTTTTCTAATAAATTAGTTTCTCCAGGTTCTATAACTATATATGATGCAAAGTATAAAACTTTTTCCAATTCTTTAGGAGAAATATCAAGCAATATTCCCATTCTTGAAGGTACTCCCTTAAAGTACCATATATGAGATACAGGTGCAGCAAGTTTTATATGTCCCATTCTTTCACGTCTGAATTTGGAACTTGTAACTTCAACTCCACATTTGTCGCATATTATCCCTCTGTGTTTTAACTTATCTTTTTTATATTTTCCACAATTACATTCGTAATCTTTTGTAGGTCCGAATATTTTTTCACAAAAAAGTCCATCTTTTTCAGGCTTTAATGTTCTATAATTAATAGTTTCAGGTTTTTTTACCTCACCTTTAGACCACTCTAAAATTTTATCAGGAGATGCAAGTGCAATTTGTATTGATTCAAAATTATTTAATTCAAACAAGGAAGTTCCCCCTTAGTAAAAATCCGTTTTATAAATACTTATTATATTTCATTTTTTATTAAATATAGCATTTATAAAGGTTAGTATTTCGGTTTAAAAATTTCAAAATTTATGTTTTTATAATTTATATGACAGCATAACTTTACAATTTGGAAGTTATACTATCATATAAAAGCTGTGATTATTTAATATTATTTTTAAATGTTATTCATAAAAAACATTATCTCTTGTCAACATTAGTTAATAGTATATATTTTTTTCTAAAAGTCAAAATCTTCGTCATCTATATCAAAGTCTTCACTGTCAAAATCTTCCTCATCATCGCTGTTTAAATCTATATTATCTTCATTTATCATACTATTTTCGCCGCTTACATATACTTCTTCACTTATATTTTCAAAAGGTAATATATCGTTAAGCTCTTCATCAACTTTAATTTCTTCATCTGTTTCTGTAAGAACTTTTACATCTAAAGCTAATGACTGCAATTCTTTAATCAATACTTTAAATGACTCCGGAATACCAGGTTCAGGAACATTTTCGCCTTTTACTATAGATTCATAAGTTTTTACTCTACCTACTACGTCATCAGATTTAACAGTAAGTATTTCCTGAAGTGTATGTGCAGCACCATAAGCCTCTAAAGCCCATACCTCCATCTCTCCAAATCTTTGACCGCCAAACTGAGCCTTACCGCCAAGCGGTTGTTGAGTTACCATTGAATAAGGTCCTGTTGATCTCGCATGTATTTTGTCATCAACAAGGTGGTGAAGTTTAAGCATATACATATAACCAACAGTTACAGGATTGTCAAAATATTCTCCGGTTCTTCCGTCTCTTAAAAGTAACTTACCACTTTTCGGATAGTTCGCAAGTTCAAGTGCATTAAATATATCTTCTTCCACAGCTCCATCAAATACAGGTGTAGATACATACCAGCCAAGAGCTTTTGCTGCAAGTCCTAAATGCACTTCAAGCACCTGTCCTATATTCATTCTTGATGGAACTCCAAGAGGATTCAGTACTATTTCAAGCGGTGTGCCATCAGGTAAAAACGGCATATCTTCTTCCGGTAAAACTCTTGAAATTACACCTTTATTACCATGTCTACCTGCCA
This sequence comes from Peptoanaerobacter stomatis, assembly GCF_000238115.1. Taxonomy (GTDB): domain Bacteria; phylum Bacillota; class Clostridia; order Peptostreptococcales; family Filifactoraceae; genus Peptoanaerobacter; species Peptoanaerobacter stomatis. The sequence goes on from NZ_JH414566.1 coordinate 22,384, forward strand.
TTTTATCTCCGACTTGTATCTTTCTTTTCTTAGCTATATATACTCTTACAAGTCTATTGACACCCGGTGCAAGCTCATCACAATTTTCTCTTGTAAATTCTTTTATATCTACTATTATACCTGATTCTCCATGTGGTACTCTAAGTGAAGAATCTTTTACTTCTCTGGCTTTTTCTCCAAATATAGCTCTTAGAAGTCTTTCTTCAGGAGTAGTGTCTGTTTCTCCCTTTGGAGATACTTTACCAACTAATATATCTCCTGATTTTACCTCTGCTCCTATTCTTATTATACCTCTCTCGTCCAAATCCTTTATAGCATCTGCTCCGACATTTGGTATATCTCTTGTTATCAATTCCGGTCCAAGTTTAGTATCTCTTGCTTCAGAATCATACTCTTCAATATGAATAGATGAAAGTCTGTCTTCTTTTACAAGTCTTTCATTTATCAAAATAGCATCCTCATAGTTGTATCCATCCCATGTCATAAATGCTATTAGCGAATTCCTTCCAAGAGAAACTTCTCCAAGCTCAGTAGAAGGCCCGTCAGCTATAACGTCTCCTGCATTTAGTACATCACCTTTTTTTACTATCGGTGTTTGATTTACGCAAGTTCCGTTATTAGAACGTTTGAACTTCAATAGTTTATATTTATCTAAATTTCCGTTATCTGCTCTTATTTGAATTTCATCAGCAGATACTTTTTCTACTGTACCGGAATTTTTTGATATGACAACAGCTCCGGAGTCTTTGGCAGCTCTATATTCTATAGAGGTACCTATTATAGGAGCTTCTCTTCTAACGAGAGGAACAGCTTGACGCTGCATGTTTGAACCCATAAGAGCTCTGTTGGCATCATCATTTTCCAAGAAAGGTATCATTGCGGTAGCCACAGATACAACCTGCATAGGAGACACGTCTACGTAGTCAACTAAGTTGTCATCAACAAGCTCAATAGTACCTTTTTCTATTCTTGAAGCAACTTTTTTATTTACAAACCAGTCATCTTCTCCTATAGGCTCATTTGCCTGAACTCTTATATACTTATCTTCTTCATCTGCTGATAAATAATCTATTATATCAGTAACTTTATGATTTTCTTTATCTACCCTTCTGTAAGGTGATTCTATAAAACCATATTCATTTATCCTTGCATATACTGAAAGCGAGTTTATAAGACCTATATTAGGACCTTCCGGAGTTTCTATAGGGCACATTCTTCCATAGTGAGAATAATGAACGTCTCTAACTTCAAAACCAGCCCTTTCTCTTGAAAGTCCTCCCGGACCAAGGGCAGATAATCTTCTCTTGTGAGTGAGTTCAGAAAGAGGATTTGTCTGATCCATAAACTGAGAAAGCTGTGAAGAACCGAAAAATTCTTTTATGGCTGATGTTACAGGTCTTATATTCATAAGATTGCTTGGAGTCATTTCTATAACATCCTGAGTAGTCATTCTCTCTCTTATAACTCTTTCCATTCTTGACATACCGATTCTAAATTGGTTTTGTAATAATTCTCCGACAGTTCTTATTCTTCTGTTTCCAAGATGATCTATATCATCAACATTGCCGACATTATAAAATAAATTGAATTGATAACTTATTGAAGCTATTATATCTTCCATAGTTATATGTTTCGGATATAACTCATTTCTTCTGAGTTTCAGTTGTTTTTTTATATCTTCTTCATTTTCACAGCCATCAAGTATTTCTCTTAACACGCTGTATTTTACTTTATCATTAAACTTTAAATCTTCTATATCAAAATCTATATAAGCTTTTATATCTACAAAAGAATTTCCTATTACCTTTACAACTTTGTCATCATTTATACCGTCTCTTAATTCTATCATTACATAGCTTACACCGGTATTATCCACTTTTACCGCATCTTGTGCAGTAAGCATATGTCCTTTTTCAAATATAACTTCTCCGGTATTAGTATCTATTACATCTTCTGCCAAGTATCTGTTAGTTATTCTGTTTGATAGAGCCAATTTCTTATTGTATTTATATCTTCCTACTTTTGCCAAATCATATCTTCTGTGATCAAAAAATAAGTTATTTATAAGAAGTGTTGCACTTTCTATTGTAGGCGGCTCTCCAGGTCTTAATTTTCTATATATATCTAACAGAGCCTCATCCTTATTTTTAGTTGTGTCTTTTTGTAATGTAGGAATAAGTAATTCATCTTCTTGCAATAAATCCTTTATTTCTTCATCACTGCTGTAACCAAGTGCTCTAAGAAGCACTGTTATAGGTTGCTTTCTGTTTCTGTCTATTCTTACATTAACTACATCACTTGAATCAGTTTCGTATTCAAGCCAAGCTCCTCTATTAGGTATCACAGTAGATGATATAAGTTTATTTCCTGTTTTATCAATCTCTTGAGCATAATATACTCCGGGAGACCTCACTATTTGGCTCACAATCACCCTTTCTGCACCATTTATTACGAAAGTTCCGCTATCTGTCATAAGCGGAAAATCTCCCAAAAATACAGGCTCAGCATTTTCATTTTTTACTATCTGAGTGCCGTCTTCATCTTTAACTGTAAGCTTAACTCTTATTTTTATAGGAGTTGCATAGGTAACATCTCTTTCTTTTGACTCTTCAATGTTATATTTAGGTATATCCTCTATAATATAGTCAAGGAACTCAAGTTTTACATTACCGGAAAAACCTTCTATGGGAAATATTTCTTCAAATACTTCTCTTAGACCCTCTTTGATAAACCATTTGTAAGAATCAACCTGAATTTCTATAAGATTTGGAAGTTCCGCAACAGAAGGAATTTTTGAAAAACTCATTCTCGTTCTTCTTCCAATTTTTACAGGATGTGGATGTTGCATTAGGGTTTCACCTCTTTATAAATTTCAATTTTAACTCATAAGCACAATTATGCCATTTTAAAATCATACACTATATCTAAACTATTATTATAGTAAATTTTTTTCAAGTTGTCAACGAAACATAAATAATTAAGTAATTTTTCTATGTAATAGACAATTTTTTAATAATTTTTAATTTAAGTTATATATTTTTTGCATTTTTAGGTGTATAATCATTCCATAAGGAATGAAAATATTCCATAAAATTCTTTTATTTTTAACATTTTCTAAAATAGGTTTATTTTTATTCCATTTTGTTTTAAAAACGTGCCTACGTAACTTAGTAAATCGTTCAAAATTTATTGGCATATAATTTGCTTTATATATTTAGCGATAGGATTTAGGAGGTGTTTATGGATATTAAGCGTATAAAAATAATGTTTTATATTAATAGACCTCATTTGACCTATGATATACTGACAGTATTTAAAAAGCACGATATTCCTATCATATCCATGGAAGTTTATAGCAATGTAATCTATTTGAAGATACCTTTTATATCGGATGATTTAACCGAAGAAATAAGGGGAGAATGCGAAAAAGTTTACGGCTATGACTATATGGAAGAAATAGATGTTATGTCTTTTGAGGAAAAGGATATAGGTCTAAAAAGTGTGCTTAATCTAATTAGCGAAGGGGTGATAATATTAGATAGTAAAGGTGTAATTGAATATGGAAATAAAGTATCTTTTAATTTCATTGAAAACGTTAGGACAGGACATTTAATATTTGATTTTATTGATGACAAAGATTTAAAAAACTGTATAAAATCTGATAAAAAAAGCTCAGTGGATTTTATAAGAAACAAAACCATCCAAATAAAAAACAAAAACTTCTTATTGAATATGAACCCTCTATACTCTGAAGAAGGTACTTTCTGTGGACACTTACTCACGTTGAAAGAAATCAAAGAAGATTTATTTTATGACAGTTTTATAACTTTTGACGATATAATGGGCGACGACAAAAAATTCAGACAGATTATAGAAACTGCTAAACATTATTCTCATTCAGACGCGTCTATTCTTCTAACCGGAGAAAGCGGTACAGGAAAAGAAATGTTTGCAAGAGCTATACATTCAGAGTCTAAAAGGTCAAAGATGCCGTTTGTAAGTATAAATTGTGCCGCTATACCTGATGAACTGTTAGAATCAGAGTTATTCGGATACACAGCAGGAAGTTTTACAGGAGCAAACAAAAGCGGAAAGATAGGTATTTTTGAAATGGCTGAAGGGGGTACGGTATTCCTTGATGAAATAGGAGAATTAAATTACCATCTGCAGGCTAAGCTTTTGAGAGTTCTGCAAGAAAAAAAAATACGTCCTATAGGTTCTACAAAGGAAAAAGATATGAACGTAAGAATAATTTCAGCCACAAACAGAAATTTGGAAAAACTGATAAACGAAGGCAGTTTCAGAATGGATTTATTCTACAGACTTAACATTTTTAGAATTCAATTACCTCCGTTAAGACAAAGACAAGATGATATACCCAAACTTACAAATTATTTTTTAAAAATTCTATCTACAAGATATGATAAGCAAAATATTTCTCTAAGCAATGATGCGAAATCAATACTTATATCGTATAGCTGGCCGGGAAATATAAGAGAAATGCAAAATGTATTAGAAAGAGCTGTTGTATTGACCTCTAATAATACTATAAAAAAGGAACATATAATCTTCGATAAAACAAACGGATTTGAAAATATTTCTATCGAAGAAAACGATTTTGGAACAACAGTATCCAAATTTGAAAGAGAACTTATACTAAAATACTTACGTAAATATAAAAGTATAAGAAATACAGCAAAAAATATCGGAGTTACCCACACATTACTTATCAATAGAATAAAAAAATACCATATTGAAGATGATGAGTGGAAAAATTCATAATTTAGGAGGGTGTCATGAAAGAAGAACGAAAATCCAGTTTTATAGCTCTTATACCATTTTTAGCGTTTATAATATCTTATTTATCAATCGGTATCATTCTTGTAAACCAAGGTGATTCCATGGGATTTTATGGTTTTAAAGCTCCGATTGCGGTAATAATCGGTATAATATTAGCTTTTATCCTTATAAAAGGCTCAATTGATGATAAATTTTCTATATTTATAAAAGGCTGTGGTGACGAAAATATAATAATAATGTGTATAATTTACATACTTGCCGGTGCATTTTCTACAGTATCTTCAAATATGGGTGGTGTAGATTCTGTTGTAAACTTAGGTCTTAGTATAATACCTTCAAGTTTGATAACTGTCGGAATATTCTTAATAGCCTGTTTTATCTCAATATCTACAGGAACTTCTGTAGGTACTATAGTTGCTCTCGGACAGATAGCCGTAGGTTTCGCAAATAAAACAGGAATATCTATGCCTTTGATAGTAGGAGCTTTGGTGAGTGGTGCAATGTTTGGAGACAACCTATCAGTAATATCAGATACTACTATTGCAGCTACAAGAACACAAGGCGTTCAAATGAAAGATAAATTTAGAACAAACTTTGTAATGGTAGTACCCGCTATGCTATTAACTGTAATATTACTTTTGATATTCGGTAAAGCACCAGGTACTATTCAAGCAGAAACATATGAATATAATATAGTAAAAATCGTACCTTACTTATTTGTCTTAATTAGTGCTATAGCAGGTATGAACGTATTTATAGTATTGACACTTGGTACTATATTATCAGGTATTATCGGAATATCATTTGGTTCTTTCTCACTTTTAGAGTTCACTAACTTTGCTTATGACGGTTTTAACGGAATGTTCGAAATATTCCTATTATCTATGCTTACAGGCGGTTTGGCAGCTTTAGTTGCTCATGGCGGAGGATTGAACTGGCTATTGGATAAAATAAAATCTTTCATAAAAGGCGAAAAATCCGCAGAAGTAGGAATAGCAGCTATAACAGCTTTAACTGATGCCGCTACTGCAAACAACACAGTTGCTATAATAATAGACGGACCTATAGCAAGAAATATATCAGAAGAATTCAAAGTTGACCCAAGAAGAAGTGCATCTTTACTTGACTGTTTCGGAGCAATAATGCAAGGTTTCATACCTTACGGTGCACAATTGTTAATCGCCGCAAAATTCACAGAAGGCGTATTAAATCCGATGGATATAATGCCGTTCCTATGGTATCAATATCTATTGGCAATTTTTGCAATCGCATCAATATTTATACCATTTGCTAATGGATATATCAATAAGCATCCATGGAATTTCGAAGAGTGGAAAGCTGCTGATGACAAATAGTTAAAATTTTTAAATAGTCGAAAATATATTAAATATAATTTACTAATTTATTAAAAACATAAAAATTTTAGGAGGAAAGAAAAATGAAAATGAACGACAATATGGGATTCTCAACTAAACAAATACACGCAGGTTACGAAAAAAATATATTCGGAGCACTTGCAACACCAATATATCAAACATCAACATTCGTATTTGACTCCGCTGAACAAGGCGGAAAAAGATTCGCTCTACAAGAAGACGGCTACATATACACAAGATTAGGCAACCCTACTGTAAGTGTTGTAGAAAAAAAATTAGCTGTTTTGGAAGGCGGAGAAGCGGCCGTAGCAACAGCGTCAGGAATGGGAGCAATATCATCAGTTATGTGGTCAATGCTGAACGCTAAAGATCATGTAATAGCTCCTAAGACACTTTATGGATGCACATTTTCTCTATTAAATCACGTTCTACCGAGATTTGGAGTAGAAACAACTTTTGTAGATTTCAGAGATATCAACAATATAAAAAATGCTATGAAAGAAAATACAAGAATGGTATATTTTGAAAGCCCTGCAAACCCTAATATGTACCTCGCAGATATAGAAGCAATAGCCAAAATGGCTCATGAAAAACCTAATTGCATAGTAGTAGTAGATAACACATACTGTACACCTGTTATACAAAGACCTTTGGAATTAGGTGCCGACATAGTTGTTCACTCAGCTACTAAATACTTAAACGGACACGGAGATGTTTTAGCAGGTTTTGCTGTAGGAAAGAAAGAATTGATAGACCAAGTGAGATTGGTGGGAGTAAAAGATTGTACAGGTTCAGTTTTAAGCCCGTTTGATGCTTATCTTTTAGGAAGAGGAATGAAAACATTACTTATAAGAATGCAAAGACACTGTGACAACGCTATGAAAGTTGCTGAATTCTTAGAAACACATCCCGCAGTTAAATCAGTATATTATCCAGGATTAAAATCATTCCCTCAATACGAACTTGCACAAAAACAAATGAAAATGCCTGGAGCTATGATTTCATTTGAAGTAAAAGGCGGAAAAGAAGCAGGTATAAAATTGATGAACTCTGTAAAACTTTGTATGTTGGCAGTAAGCTTAGGAGACACCGAAACTCTAATACAACATCCTGCAAGCATGACACACTCTACTTATACAGAACAAGAAAGAAAAGATTCAGATATAGCGGAAGGTTTGGTAAGATTATCAATAGGACACGAAGATCCTGAAGATATAATAGCCGACCTAAAACAAGCTTTAGATTTAATAATCTAATTTAATATTCTTTAAAAATTATAACTAAAGCAAATTAAATTTTAATAATAGTAATTAATTTTTAAAAAATTAATTACTATTATTAAAATATTTATTAAAAATATTATTTTTAAATATAAGAAATCAATAAAAATAAGTGTTGTATAAAATTTTTATATAATAAAAAAATCTTATAGAACTATAGAAAATAGCGTTATACAAATCTAATAAAATAAAAGACTTTTTATATACTTATTAGTTTAATAAATTATCTGCCGTTCTATTAGAAATCAGTATAACAAATGATATCAGCATTGATTACATCATATATTGAAAGGAGAGAACTTATGAAATTAGGTGTAATAGCAGGCACAGTGGTAGATACTCAGATGGGTTGTGATTTAATAGAAAGTTATAATTATACATCTGTTTTTTTGCCGATGTCAAATACTTGCAACGAACAGTCCGATAGTCAATACTACTCAAAAACAAAATTGGAAAAATTGTTCATCGAAAAATGCAATATAGCCAAAGAACAAGGATGCGAAAAAATTTTCTTATACTGCAATTCGCTTAGTTGTAGTGTAGATTACAACAAGATTTCATCTGAATTAAACATAGAAATAATTACACCCTTAGAATCATATAAACATCTTCCAAGTTATTGTAAAAATATCGTAATAATGGGAGCAAACGGTCTTTCCGCTTTTATGATTGATAAAATAATAAGAGAACATAATAAAGGTGTAAATACAATATGCTATGGAAATGTAAGCATAGTAGAATCTATAGAAGCTAAAAAAACTCCAATAGATATAATCAAGGAATTAAATATAAACGGTTTTATACACTATATCGAAAATATAAATTCAAGCAAATTCAAAGTAGACTCTATATTACTTGGTTGCACTCATTTTCCATACATAAAAGAAGAAATAGAAAAAATTACAAATTTAAAAATAATAGACCCTACCAAAGATATGCTTGACAGATGCAAAAATAATTAATTCTTATATTTTTAAATAATTGCATTAAATTAAGTAAAGAAACACCACATTTTCTTTTCAATACTTTATTTTTTCATAAAAAAAAGATAAGAAAAGATATTTGTGAAAATATAAAGATAAAAAAATAACAGGACTAAAGAAAGGATAATCATAAAATGAAAAAGATGATTACATTAAACGGAAATACAGCAGCTGCAACAGTTGCATATGCTTTTTCCGAAGTTGCACCAATATATCCGATAACTCCATCATCAGACATGTCAGAGCTTATTGATGCATGGGCGGCAAATAATAAAGAAAACATATTCGGAGAACAAGTACAAGTTACAGAATTACAATCAGAAGCAGGAGCAGCAGGTGCAATGCACGGAGCTTTATCAGCAGGTGTACTTGCAACATCATTCACATCATCACAAGGTTTACTCCTTATGATACCTAATATGTACAAGATATCAGGAGAATTACTACCGGGAGTAATTCACGTGGCTGCCAGAGCATTGTCAACTCATGCCCTTTCAATATTTGGAGACCACCAAGACGTCATGGCATGTAGACAAACCGGTTTTGCAATGATGGCATCAGGATCGGTTCAAGAAATATTAGACTTAGGAGCAATATCTCACTTGACAGCCATCAAAACAAGAATACCGTTCTTACACTTCTTTGACGGTTTTAGAACATCACATGAGTTCCAAAAAGTAGAAAGTGTAGACTATGATATATACAAACAATTAGTAGATAAACAAGCAATACTTAACTTCAGAAACAAAAGTATGAATCCTGAACATCCATATACAAAAGGAACAGCACAAAATCCTGATGTATACTTCCAAGGAGCCGAAGCATCAAATAAAAGATATGATACTGTAGTGCCAACTGTAATTGAATACATGGAAAAATTAGGAGAACTCACAGGAAGAAAATACAAACCGTTTGACTATGTAGGAGCGAAAGACGCAAAATATATAATAGTAGCGATGGGTTCAGTAAACGAAACAATAGAAGAAACAATCAGCTACCTAATAGAACAAGGAGAAAAAGTAGGACTTGTAAAAGTAAGATTATATAGACCGTTCTCAAAAGAAGCTTTATTAAGCGTAATACCTAAAACAGTAGAAGTTATATCAGTATTAGATAGAACAAAGGAAAAAGGAAGTCCATTTGAACCGCTTCATTATGATATATTAGGAGCATATTCAGGAGAAGAAAATAAACCTGTTATAGTAGGCGGAAGATATGGTTTAGGTTCTAAAAACACAACACCAAGTCAAATAAAAGCAGTATTTGACAATATGAAAGCTGACAAACCTAAAGACAGATTCACAATAGGAATAATAGACGATATAACACACACAAATTTAGAAATAAAAGACATAATCACAACAGAGCCGAAAGATACTATAAAATGTAAATTCTGGGGATTCGGTTCAGACGGTACAGTAGGCGCCAACAAATCAGCCATAAAAATAATAGGCGATGGAACTGATATGTACGCACAAGCCTATTTTGCATACGATTCAAAAAAATCAGGCGGAGTAACAATATCACACCTAAGATTCGGAAGTAAACCTATACAATCCACATATTTGATAACTAAACCTGACTTCATAAGCTGTTCAATGCAATCCTATGTAGATAACTATCATCTTTTAGAAGGAATAAAAGAAGGCGGAACTTTCCTTTTAAACACTATATGGAATATAGACGAATTGTCAAAAAATCTACCTGCTCATATGAAAAGAGAGCTATATGAGAAAAAAATAAACTTCTACACAATAAACGCAACACATATAGCAGAAGAAATAGGATTAGGCACAAGAACAAATATGATAATGCAATCAGCATTCTTCAAATTATCAAATGTTATACCTATAGAAGAAGCAGTTGAAAGACTGAAAGAATCCATCAAAAAAACTTACGGTAAAAAAGGCGATGCCATAGTAAATATGAATTACCTTGCAGTAGACAAAGGTAAAGACGATCTTGTAAAAATAGAAATACCTGAAGATTGGAAAGATGCACAAGATAAATCGGTAGAAAAAGATTATCCAAAATATGTAAAAGAAATCTTAATACCGTTAAACTCACAAAAAGGAGATAACAAACCTGTTTCAGCCTTTATGGAAAGAGAAGAAGGCTCAATGCCTAACGGAACAACAAAATATGAAAAAAGAGCTGTAGCTGTAAACGTACCTAAGTGGAATAAAGATAATTGTATACAATGTAATCAATGCTCTTTTGTATGTCCTCACGCAGTAATAAGACCATTCTTGTTAAACGAAGAAGAAAATGCAAATAAACCTGAAGGTTTCCAAACTATCAAAGCAAACGGAAAAGGCTTGGATAACTTACAATACAAAATACAAGTATCCGTCCTTGACTGTACAGGTTGCGGTAATTGTGCAAATGTGTGTCCTGCCAAAGAAAAAGCACTCACAATGGTACCACTTGGAGAAGAATTGGAAGAAAGCAAAAATTGGGATTATGCAATGACACTTTCTCCTAAAGAAGAACTTATGGAGGATAACACAGTAAAAGGTTCACAATTTAAACAACCTCTACTCGAATTCCACGGTGCATGTGCAGGTTGCGGAGAAACACCATATGCAACATTAGTTACACAGTTGTTCGGAGACAGAATGCTAATAGCAAACGCATCAGGTTGTTCATCAATATGGGGAGGTTCATATCCATCTACAGGATTTACAACTAATCATGAAGGTCATGGACCTGCTTGGGCGAGTTCATTATTCGAAGATAACGCAGAATACGGTTACGGTATGGCACTCGCAGTAAAAAAATTAAGAAATACAATCAAACTTCATATGGAAAAATATATGAAAGCAAATCCTAACAGTGAATGCGAAGAAGTATTCAACAAATGGATTGACAACATGAAAGATCCAAAAATAACAAAATCACTTAAAAATCAAATTGTAGAATTAACTAAAAACTCAGCAGATAAAGATTTAAAAGAAATAAATGACCTAAAAGACTATCTTGTAAAACAAAGCATATGGAGTTTTGGTGGAGACGGTTGGGCATATGACATAGGTTATGGCGGATTGGATCACGTTATGGCATCAGGAGAAGACTTCAACATACTTGTATTTGATACAGAAGTTTACTCGAATACAGGAGGACAATCATCCAAATCAACACCACGTGCAGCAGTAGCAAAATTTGCCGCAAGCGGTAAGAAAGTCAGAAAAAAAGACTTAGGCGCAATGCTTATGACATACGGATACGTATATGTTGCACAAGTAGCTATGGGATCAAATATGAATCAGCTCATAAAAGCATTAAAAGAAGCTGAAAGTTATGACGGACCATCTATAGTAATATGCTACGCACCTTGTATAAATCATGGAATACACAGCGGTATGGGAACAACAATAAACCAAGAAAAAAGAGCAGTTGATTGCGGATACTGGCATCTATACAGATATAACCCACTACTTATAGAAGAGGGTAAAAATCCGTTCACATTAGACAGCAAAGAGCCTAAAGCAAGCTTCCAAGAATTCTTGGATTCAGAAGTAAGATATACATCACTTAAAAAGACATTCCCTGAAATAGCTCAAGAATTATACGATATGGCAAAAGAAGACTCTGTATTCAGATATAAGAGATATAAAAAGATGGCAGAAAATAATTAAACACACTAAATAGTTTAATATTTAATACTGATGCTCATTTAAATGATTATATATGCAAAATCAATTATCCAATAAAAATAGTACTGCATTATATTATAAATAGAGACTGGTGTTATATAATAATACTAATATTTAAGAATAATATAT
>NZ_JH414567.1 GCF_000238115.1 Peptoanaerobacter stomatis
TGTCTTGCCAAAGGCACAGCGGTGGTAGGCTATGTGCGGAAAGGATAAGTGCTGAAGGCATCTAAGCACGAAGCCAACCTCAAGATAAGATATCCCATTCGAAAGAAGTAAGACCCCATTAAGAGTAAGTGGTAGATAGGCAAGGAGTGTAAGTGCAGTAATGTATTAAGCCAACTTGTACTAATAGGTCGAGGACTTAACCTAACAGATGATATGCAGTTTTCATTGTGCAAAGTACACAATTAAAAGAAACAATATGGTTATAAAAGAGGAGAGGATACACCTGTACCCATACCGAACACAGAAGTTAAGCTCTTCATCGCTGATGGTACTTAGACCGCAGGGTCTTGGGAGAGTAGGTCATAGCCAATTGTAATCCGAAGTAGCTCAACGGCGGAGCACCCGGCTGTTAACCGGTAGGTTGTGGGTTCGAGTCCCACCTTCGGAGCCAGTGGGGATCCATAGCTCAGCTGGGAGAGCATCTGCCTTACAAGCAGGGGGTCACAGGTTCGAGCCCTGTTGGGTCCACCAAATAAATGGTCCGGTAGTTCAGTTGGTTAGAATGCCAGCCTGTCACGCTGGAGGTCGTGGGTTCGAGCCCCATCCGGATCGCCAAGAAATATTTTCAAATAGAAGATTAAAAAGATAGTTAAACGCAATATGCTGGCGTGGCTCAATTGGCAGAGCAGCTGACTTGTAATCAGCAGGTTGTAGGTTCGATTCCTATCGCCAGCTCCATTTAAAGATAATTTTGCGGATATGGCGGAATTGGCAGACGCACTAGACTTAGGATCTAGCGGGCAACCGTGGGGGTTCGACTCCCTCTATCCGCACCACTTAAGGATTTTTAAAAATAAATTTGAAAAATATTATAAAAATACTTGTTTTTTGAGTTTATTTGATATATAATATATGACTGAATAATGTGTTTTATTGATATGCGGAAGTGGCTCAGTGGTAGAGCATCGCCTTGCCAAGGCGAGGGTCGCGGGTTCGAATCCCGTCTTCCGCTCCAATACTGGGGATTAGCCAAGTGGTAAGGCACTAGACTTTGACTCTAGCATTCACAGGTTCGATCCCTGTATCCCCAGCCATTTTATGCTAAGATAAGGTTATATTAATAATTTTATACCATATGTTTAGTAAAAATATTATTTTTGTGACTCATTAGCTCAGTTGGTAGAGCACTTGACTCTTAATCAAGGTGTCCTGGGTTCGAGCCCCAGATGGGTCACCATTTTATTTGATTGAGTGCTATTATTAAAAAATATGTATTTTGACTCATTAGCTCAGTAGGCAGAGCACTTGACTTTTAATCAAGGTGTCCCGGGTTCGAATCCCGGATGGGTCACCATTTTTTTATTTATTATTTGGAGGGGTGTCCGAGCGGTTTAAGGAGCTGGTCTTGAAAATCAGTGACTCCGAAAGGGGCCGTGGGTTCGAATCCCACCCCCTCCGCCATGTAATATTATGATATGCCCAGATAGCTCAGTCGGTAGAGCAGAGGACTGAAAATCCTCGTGTCGATGGTTCGATTCCGTCTCTGGGCACCACATTAATGAGGGCCTTTAGCTCAGTTGGTTAGAGCGTCCGGCTCATAACCGGCAGGTCCGGGGTTCGAGTCCCTGAAGGCCCACCATTTTTGTTATATTGTGTAAAATTTTAATTTATATTTTACTGGAGTGAGATAAAATTAAAAAAATAATGTATTTTTTTAATTAGTGTATATAATTTAATATAGATATTGTGGTGGGTATAGCTCAGTTTGGTTAGAGCGCCAGATTGTGGCTCTGGAGGTCATGGGTTCGAATCCCACTATCCACCCCATTGAGACGACGTAGCCAAGTGGTAAGGCGTGGGACTGCAACTCCCTGATCATCAGTTCAAATCTGATCGTCGTCTCCATTTTTAATTTCTTGGAGAAATTTTTTTTAGATATAAAATTTTCAGATATGTACCCATGGCTCAGCTGGATAGAGCGTATGGCTACGGACCATAAGATCGGGGGTTCGAATCCCTCTGGGTACACCAAATATATTTGGGATGTTTAGGAGAGCTTGAAATAAAAAATTTATGAATAAAAAGTTTTTTGGGTAAAGCATGAAACTTATCGTAGATTTTACTTGTTTACGGTATTTTAAGTAAGATAGTAGGGTTACCTTTTTTTATTCTTATGACGGCCGTGCTATCGATAGTACACGTACATAAACCTAATTATTATCATTCTTGCATAATTCTGTTAAAGAATAATGCAGTCGTGGCGTTCTCGTAGTTATATAGTTACAATTAATTATAAATAAATGTTTAATAATAACAATCTAATATTACCTTATATTAAATTTTCTTGATTCAAAAATTTCTTATAAATGATTATTTTTAATAAAATAATCAAAAATATTTTGTAATTATATTTGATTATAGTTGTTGTCTCTGCATTTATACGGACTTGCCACTGCTGTTTTATGACAGTTGCATTAATTTTTTTGTAAAATAAAAAAATTTGCCTTTTTTGCTGGTACATATATTTCTTCATTTTCTATAAATGGTATACCTGTTTGTTTTGTAAAGGCTATATCTTTATTATCAATTTTCAATTTTACATTTTTGGATTCTGCATTAGATGTAATTGAAAGGCTGATTATGGATATAAAAAGCGTAAATAAAATAAATAATTTTTTCATATATTCCCCTTATTATAATAAGATTTTTTAAATTTATTTGTATATAGAATACACCTATTATTTGTAATTTTTTATTTAATGGTTTCTGATATTTGATAGTGAATAAAATTATAATATTTATTAAACTCAATTTTTTTCTTTTACGCTATATTTTCTTTATAATAGTGTTATTTCTTCTCTACTAAGTCCTGTAACTTTTTCTATAATAGAGATATTAATTCCTTGTTTTTTTTAACTCTTTTGCTATTTTATTTTTTTCTTCTTTTTTTCCCTTTTTCATAATTTTCTAAGTTGATAAAATATCTATCCATTTCATATTTTTCGGCTGTCATATACATTTCTCTTTCCATGTCATCACTATAAAACAATATCTATAACTTTGTTTGCTTTTTCTAATGTCTTATTTTCACTGCTTAACATATCTCTGACCTCCTTTTTATCTGTCTGTAGGAACAATAACCATTTTTCCAATTCATTTAAATTTTCTTTTTTATTTAATCTAAATAATGAATTTCTAATGAGTCGTCTAACAGTGTATATTCATTTTCTTCATATATTCTGTATGTTGAGTGAATTTTTTTTGTCTTTGGGAAGTTTTCGTTTAACAGATTGATATTGTTTTATGAAGTTCTTTGTATAGATTTGTTTCTTTTATATCTTCTGTAAATATTTTTGCCCAGTAGTATAAGCTTCTTTTTGGATAGTATGAATAGTATTTGTTTTGCATTTCTATATTTATTTTTACTCCGCTTTTAAGCCTTACTTTTACATCTACTATTCCATATTTTTCATCATAATATTCTTTTCCTATTTCTTTATTTTGAAGTTTTATTTCATCAAAATCTTCTTTTTTTATTCCTGTTACTAAACTTATAAATTCTATTAATATATCTTTGTTTTCATGAAAATAGTTTTTTGAATGCGTAATCGTTTCTTGCCATTATTTTAATATCTTGATATTTCATAGTTTACCTGTTAATTTATTATAGTATATCAAAAAGCTTTACAATTTCTATTAATACTATTTTCTAATAAAATTATGGATAACTTATATAATTATATAAAATCAATATAAACAGTTTATTAAAAAAATTAATTATTATATTTTTCCATTGTTATATTAGATTTTAGTACAAGTCTATTTGTGATTGTACCTGTTTAATTAAGTAACGGTATAAATTATAAATAAATACTTTTTAATATAATATTCAATTTTACAGTTTATAATTAATATATTTAGGTATAAAGACCATATATAAAGCAAGTTTTAATAAAATGATATGATTTTTATACAGAAAGAGATGAGCTATGAAAAATATAGGAATAGTAACAGGTGCGTCTTCAGGAATAGGAAAAGGTATTGCACTTGAAACGGCTAAGGAATTTGATTTAGATGAGATATGGCTGATTGCGAGAAGAAAAGATAAACTGATTGAGTTAGGTAAGAAAATATATCAAGACTATGGTATTAATGTAGTTATTATGGCTTTAGATTTAATTGATGAAAAATCTTTACAGAAAATATCAAAAAGATTGGAAAGAAAAAATCCTAATATAAAGATACTTATAAATTCAAGCGGTTTTGGAATAATGGGTGACAGTAGCGAGATTAATAGAAAAATGCAAGAAGATATGATATTGCTTAATTGTAAGGCGCTGTTTTCTATAACCAATATATGTACAAAATATATGAGCAGAGGTAGCGGAATATTGCAAATTGCCTCTGTTGCAGGATTTTGCCCGCAACCTTATTTTGCTGTATATTCAGCTACAAAAGCATTTGTATTAAGCTATTCAATGGCACTTTCGCAAGAACTGAAAAAAAGAGGGATAAGTGTAAGTGCTCTCTGTCCCGGCCCTGTAGATACCGAATTTTTTGACATATGTGAAAGAGATGCAAAGATGGAAAATTTTATAAAGAGAATATTTATGAAAAGTCCTGATTTTGTAGTCAAAAGAGCGATAAAAGGTTATTTGAAGAAAAAGACAGTTATAGTACCCGGCATTACTATGAAACTTCTGGCAACTATAGAGGGGCTGCATATTAAACAATTAAGTTCTATATTGGCTTATAAAATTTATAAAAAATTTAATTAATATGAATAATATTGAAAATTATAATGCAGTATTAAAAATATATGGCTTTGTATTTTTGTTTATAAAAAAATATATATTTGTATTAAGACAAGGTATTTTTTATGAAAGTGCCTTGTTTTTTTTGTAACTGAAGATATCAAAACAATATAAATAAGTTTAATAAAAATATAAGTAAAATGAATAAAATTATTTTTTGAAAATTCAATTGATAAAAAAACTTAATATAACTTGTTTTAAAACTCATATTTAAGGTATATGTATAAGGCATTTTATGAATGATGAATATTTGTATAATATGGAGTATTCACAATATATCTATGCTATTCATTATTGTGTTTGTTTTTGTTATTAAAATTTTGGAGATGTGAAAAATAAGAAAAAATATATTAATCAGCACAGTATATAGAAATATAACTATATTATTATGCTATATGTAGTGTAAAAACTATATTTTGTACATTTCTAATTAAAATTTTTGAAAGGAGGGAAAAAATGGAAAATTTCATCAAAAACATTTTTGATATTGATGAAGAAGCCGAAAAATATCAAAATTCATTAGAAAAAGAGAAATTGAAACTAATGCAGGATAGAAAATCAAAGATAGAGGAATTGGATAAAGAGTATATTAATGTTTTAGCTGATGAAAAAAGCAATTTAAACTCAAGATTAAAAAATATAGAAGCTCAGGATATCAAACAGCTCGATGATTATAAGAAAAAGACTGAGGAAATCAAAAATATTTTTGCTCAAAAAAAAGTCTTGTTAGTGAGAAGTTTTGCTAAATCCATTTTAGAAAGCGGTGAATTGAATGGGCAATAATTTTCATGCTGTAAATGCCAAAATTGGCGTTTTGAAAAAGGGCATTTTTAATGATGATGATTACAACAAGCTTTTATCTTTTTCGAAAAGAGAAGATGTCATAAATTATTTAAAAAACAATCCTATATATAAAGATCAAATACAGGAATATGAAGAAAATTCGCCCAGAAACAGATATGCCATGGAGTTTATGATACACAAGACTGAAACGGAAATATTTAGAAAGTTGGAGCATTTTCTTTTCGGTGAAGATAAGATGCTTGTAGAAGCAATGCTTACAAGATATGAGTTTGAGGATATTAAAATAATTTTGAGGAGTATAGTTGAAAACGAAAAAATAAATCTTGCTAAAGAAACTTTGATGTACGGAACAAGCAATCATGTCAATTATGATAAATTATCCAAATGTGACAATATTCATCAAGCGTTGGATATACTTAAAGGAACTATATATAGGAGAGCTTTGCTATCTTTAGCTGATGAAGATGTGCTTAGATTGCACTTTCATGTAGAGATGAATTTGGACAGTCTTTATTTTATTGCTGTGAAAAAAGCTACAGAAAAGCTGTCAAAATCAAGTCAGGAAATATTAAATTCATATTATTCTACAATTATAGATACTATTAACTTGCAATGGATAATAAGAGCAAAGAGATTTTATAATCTATCCAACGAAGAAATATATAACTATACTTTAAGGTTCGGTAAATATATAAAAGGAGATTTTTTAAAAAGTCTTGTATATAGCGAAAACGGACAGGAAATAATGGACAAACTCAAAGGTACAAAACTTGAAAGTTTGCTTAGAAATAATGAAGAAGGTAAGATAATATCTTACAGAAATATACAAGGATATATATATAACAACCAATTAAAAAAATTGAAAAGTTATCAAAATACAATATCCACATTTCTTAAATTCATCATACAAGTTTTGATACAAAATGAAAATATGACAAGGATAGCTGAGGCACAAAAATATAGTCTAAGTAAAGAAGAAACAAGAAAATATCTGATTAGCACACACTAAAGGCTATAAGCATATAAATTATTGAACAAGGAGGTGCTAAATGGCTGTAGAGAAGATGAAAATGATGAATCTTGTCGCACTTAAACAAGACACTCACAACATACTTCGTGAGATAGTGTTAAACGGCTCCATTCATATAACAAACTCATCAAATTCTTCCAATTTCACAATGAGGTATATGGATACTCAAATCGGAGAGTTTGCTAAAATGGGGGTTGATATAAATAAAATATCTCCGTATATAAGTGAAAAAGTATTTAAAAAGAAAAAATACAAAGATCTTTTAGATGAAATGTTTACATTTTTTGATATAAGAGAAGATGAAATAGTTTTAGAAAATCTGCAATCTCTTAACTACAGTGAAAAATTAAAAATATTGGACAAGATATCTGAGGAATCAAACAGAATAAAAAATCTTGAAGAATCCAACAGATATGCAAGAGCTAAAGTAAAAATATTATTAAACGCTCTTGAATATTTTTATAATGACAATATAAAAATATCGGAATTTATGAGTTTAAAACACATAAAATTCAATATGGGTCAGATTTCAAAAAATTCTTGGATAAAGTTGAAATCAAACTATGAAAATATAAAAGGAATAGTAGTACATTTAGGCTCTAATAATCACGGAGAAACTCTCATGATATTTACTCCTTCCATGTATGAAGAAAGTACGGAGTATTTTTTGCGTTCGCTATCTTTTGACAGGATAGATTTGCCTAACATAGATATGTCATTTAAAGACTTAAATGTTGCAAAGAAGAAACAACTTATCGACTTGGAAAAAGAGCAGGAAGAAATAAAAAAAGAGAAAGAAGAATTCAGAAAAAAATACTTACAAGATATATTGGCATTATATTATAGATACAAGATAATCGAAAAAATAGAAGAACTTGAGTCTCATATGGCACAGAGCAAAAACTTTGTGCTTCTCAGTGCTTTTGTACCGGAGTCAAAAATTGATGAGATAAAAAATCTTATAGAAAAAACGTCTGAAAGTGCACTTGTATATTTTTCGGAAGATGTTACAGTTCCTTCAATATTCAAAATACCTACAAAACTTAAAAATAATTTCATATTAAGACCTTTCGAGGCACTTGTAAAAATGTACTCAATACCTGATTATAAAGAGGCTGACCCTACACCGTTTTTTGCAATAACATATATGTTGTTGTTCGGTATGATGTTCGGAGATGTCGGACAAGGTCTGGTGTTTGTAATAGCAGGCAACTTGCTTGCAAGAAAAGTGGGAGAGACTGCAAAGATAATACAAAGAATCGGATTATCATCGGTATTTTTCGGATTTATGTACGGAAGTGTATTCGGCATTGAGGATATATTGCCTGCAATATTGTTAAGACCAATGGAAGATATAAACACCATACTTATAGGCACAATTACAATAGGCATAATAATGATAATTGTGGCATATTTCATAGGATTTTATAATTTAAAGGCAAGAAATGATATAGGTAATTTATATTTTGACAAAAATGGTATTTCAGGGTTTATATTCTATATAGCATTTTTGCTTTTGATATTAAATATTACGGTTTTAAAATCTTATTTAGGTGAAAGCATTTTATCAATGCTTGTAATAATAAGCGTTGCAATTATGATTATCACATCAACTCTTATGTTCATGAAACCTAAGTTAGCAGAGAAATTTGAAAAATACGAGCATAAAGAAGAATTTTCTCCTGTGGAAAGTGGATTTGAAATGTTTGAAACAATAATGGGATTTTTCTCAAACACTCTTTCGTTTATAAGGGTAGGGGCTTTTGCGATAAACCATGTCGGATTGTTTATGGCATTTCATGCACTTGGACAGATGATAGGCACAGGAGTTGGAAATGTGATTATGATTGTACTTGGGAATATAGTAATATTAGGGCTTGAAGGTCTGATAGTATTCATACAGGCTATAAGATTGGAATATTATGAATTGTTCAGCAAATATTTCAGAGGAGACGGAATAATATACAGTCCGCTTCATGTAGATGTTCGCACACAAAAATAAATTTATTTATAAATTATTAACTGATTTTTAGGAGGAAAGTTATGAAAACAACACTATTATTATTAACAATAGGTATAGGAGCTACAATATTGACAGGAATTTCTTATATGAAACAAAAAAAGACTACAACTAAATCAGGGTTGAAAAAAGCTGTAGCAATAAATTTATTGGCAATGTTGGGATTATTTGTTGCAGGTTTTATACCTGACGTCGCATTTGCTACAGGAGAAGCAGATATGGTAACAAATTCGTCAAGCGGTTTAGGATATTTGGCAGCAGCTTTATCAACAGGTCTTGCAGCAATAGGTGCCGGTATAGGTGTAGGACAGGCAGGTTCAGCAGCAATAGGTGCTATATCAGAAGATTCATCAATACTCGGTAAGACACTTATCATACTTGGACTTGCAGAAGGTATTGCAATATATGGTCTTGTAATATCAATAATGATACTTCAAAGAGTATAATAGGAGATAAGTTATGGTTAGCTATCTTATAGCGGACAATACAGATACGCTTGTAGGAATGAGATTGGCAGGAATAACAGGAACTGTTTTGCATGAAAGAGCTGAAGTTTTGGAAGAGTTCAACAAATGTCTTTCAGATAAAAACATAGGTATACTGTTGTTGACAGAAAAAATATTTGATCTTATAAGCGAAGAGGTTATGAATGTCAAGCTGAAAAATAGATTTCCTCTTATAGTAGAAATACCTGATAGACATGGACTTCAAAGAGATCCTGATTTTATAACAAAGTATATAAATGAGTCGATAGGAATCAGCATATAATGTGGGAGGAGTTTTATGATAACAATAGAAGATAAAATAGAGTCATTTAAAAAAATAATAAATGAAGATATAAAATCGTCTTACGATGCAGAAATACAAAAGATAAAACAAGAAACGGAAGATATAATAAGAACATATAAAGCTAAGAAGTATGAAGATATAGAAAGAATAAAAAGAGATTATGCTTTAAAATTAGAAACAAAAACTGACAGAATACATTCAAAAACACAAAAAGAAGGTCAAAATATAATATTAGCTGCTAATAAACAAATATATGATGATTTTTTCAAGGCACTCAAAGAAGAACTGAAATCAGAGTATTTGGGAAAAGAAGGCGAGACGTATTTGAAAAGAACATTGGAAGTTGCAAAAAAAGATGTTAAATCTGATGATACAATATATGTTTTTGAAAAATCTTATGAGAGAGATATGCCTATAATACAAGATATATTAGGCGGTGTAGATATTCAAAAAAGCGATAATATAAGAATAGGCGGTTTTGAAGTGGAAAACAAAGAAAGAACATATAGACTGAACTATTCTGTAGATTTTTTATTAGATAATAAATACAAAGATATTTTGACAAAATTGAAACAAGAGTTGGATATAAGAGCATAAATTCTTATGAATTATTATAGTTCTTTGAAATAACAACTATAATGTAAAAGTCATACTAATGCCTGATAAAATAATTAATATTTTTAATTTACAATCATAAAAAAACTAATTATTGTTTTTTACAATACCAACCAGTAAAATAGGTATTAGTATCAATAAATTATAAGTGAGGGTAACTATGAATGAAACACCTAAAATAATTGATATAAACGGTCCGGTTGTTAAAGCAAGTGGTATGGGTGT
The DNA here is from genome assembly GCF_000238115.1 of Peptoanaerobacter stomatis. Taxonomy (GTDB): domain Bacteria; phylum Bacillota; class Clostridia; order Peptostreptococcales; family Filifactoraceae; genus Peptoanaerobacter; species Peptoanaerobacter stomatis. The sequence continues at coordinate 10,298 of NZ_JH414567.1, forward strand.
ATATAAAGTAAGAGATATGGTGCTTGTAGGTGATATGAAGCTCATAGGCGAGATAATATCTATAGATGGAGATATTGCTACAATACAAGTATATGAAGAAACTCAAGGCTTAAAAGTAGGAGAAAAGATAGTAAGTACGGATATACCACTGTCAGTAACATTAGGACCGGGAATAATAGGAAATATATTTGACGGAATACAAAGACCTCTTGAAAACATATATGAAATAACAGGGGATTTTATAGCAGAAGGCATAGGACTATTATCGATAGACAAGTCAAAGACGTGGAAAGTGGAAATGCTTGTGAAAACAGGTGAAACAGTTACAGCAGGACAAGTGTTTGCCACAACACAGGAAACAAGTTTTATAAAGCACAAGATATTAATACCGCCCAATGTGAGTGGAGAAGTAATAGAAGCACTTCCTTCAGGAGAATATAATTTGGAAGAAGAAGTGTTAACTGTAAAGGATGAAGATAATAAGATACACAAACTGAAATTATATCATACTTGGCCGGTTAGAATACCACGCCCTGTAAAATATAGAATGCCTATATCAAAACCGCTTGTTACAGGACAAAGGGTACTTGATGTATTTTTTCCTATTGCAAAAGGTGGTACATCAGCTCTTCCTGGAGGTTTCGGAACAGGTAAGACTATGACACAACACCAGTTGGCTAAATGGTCAGATGCAGATATAATCGTGTATATAGGTTGTGGAGAGCGTGGAAATGAAATGACGGAAGTGCTTGAACAATTTCCTGAATTGATAGATCCAAGAACAGGCAAACCTCTTATGGAAAGGACAATATTGATTGCAAATACGTCAAATATGCCGGTTGCCGCTCGTGAGGCATCTATATATACAGGAATAACAATAGCCGAATATTACAGAGATATGGGCTATCACGTTGCTATAATGGCGGATTCAACATCAAGATGGGCAGAGGCGCTTAGAGAAATATCGGGAAGATTGGAAGAAATGCCGGCAGAAGAAGGTTATCCTGCATATTTGCCATCAAGAATAGCACAATTTTATGAAAGAGCAGGTTATGTGGAAACTCTTGGAAAAGAAGAAGGTTCTATAACTGTAATAGGAGCAGTATCTCCGCCTGGAGGAGACTTCTCTGAGCCGGTAACGGAAAATACAAAGAGATTCGTATCAGCTTTCATAGGCTTGGATAAAAATCTTGCATATATAAGACACTATCCGGCTGTAAATTATTTGACAAGTTATAGCGGATATACATCTCTTATAAAAGAGTATTATGATGAGAATGTATCTCCTGAACTTATGAAATTAAGGGCAAAAATGATGGAGCTTTTGTCAGAGGATGACAAATTAAATCAGATAGTTCAGCTTGTTGGAGAAGATGTCCTTCCAAATGACCAAAGATTGCTTCTTGAAGTAGCTAAGGTATTGAAAAAGGGATTTTTACAACAAAATGCAATGCATGAAACAGATTCATATGTTCCTCTTAAAAAACAGTATGAGATGCTGAAAGTTATAGATACTCTTTATGATAATGCAAATATGGCAGTAAAAAAACAAATAGCTCTTGTAAAAATAAAAAATGACAATCTTTTTGAAGAAGTAATAAAGATGAAATATGATATACCTAATGAAAATTATGAAGAAAAATTTGACACATTAAATAAAAAAATCAAGAACTATTATGCCGATTTGATAGCAAAAAATCAGGAAGAGTAGGTGAAAATATGCAAAGACAATACTTAAAACTTGAAAAAATAGAAGGTCCATTGATAGTCTTAAAAGGTGTAGACGATGTAAGCTATGATGAGATGATGGATATAGAGATAGAAGGTAAGGAAAAAAGAAGAGCGAAGGTAGTTCGTATACAAGGAGATAAAGTAATCGCACAGGTATTTGAAGGAACAACAGGAATATCTACGCAAAATGCGGCAGTTACATTTACAGGAACACCTTTGGAAGTATCGCTCAGTAAAGAAATACTCGGAAGAACATTTAACGGTGTTGGAGAGCCTATAGACGGAGCAGATCCTATAATAACCGACAAAAAATATAATGTAAACGGAAGACCTATGAATCCTGTTTCAAGACAATATCCGAGAGACTATTTAGAGACAGGTATATCTGCGATAGATACACTTACCACTCTTATAAGAGGACAAAAACTGCCTATATTTTCATCAAATGGGCTTACACACAATCAATTGGCGGCACAGATAGTACGACAGGCAAAATTAAAGAATTCAGATGAAAAATTTGCCATAGTGTTTGCAGGTATGGGAATAAAACACGATGATTATGATTTTTTCAAAAGTGCATTTGAAGAATCAGGAGCATCATCAAGGGTTGTATCATATATAAATTTGGCTGATGCACCTATAGTTGAGAGAATATCAACACCGAGAACAGCACTTACAGCAGCGGAATATTTGGCATTTGAAGAAGGAATGCATATATTGGTAGTTATGACAGATATAACAAGCTATGCCGAAGCTCTAAGAGAAATATCATCAGCAAGAGAAGAAGTGCCGAGTAGAAAGGGATATCCAGGATATTTGTATTCAGATTTATCGACTTTGTACGAAAGAGCAGGAATGATAAAAGATAAAAAAGGCTCTATAACACTTATTCCGATATTGACAATGCCAAATGATGATATAACACATCCTATACCGGATCTTACAGGATTTATAACAGAAGGTCAGATAGTTTTATCAAGAGATTTATTCCAAAAAAATATATATCCTGCTATAAATATATTGCCTTCGCTTTCAAGACTTATGAAGGACGGTATAGGAGAAGGATATACAAGAGATGATCATGATCAGGTACAATCACAACTCTTTGCACTTTATTCGAGAGTTATAGATGTACGCTCACTTTCTCAAATCATAGGAGAAGATGATTTGACTCCTATAGACAGGATATATATGCAGTTCGGTAGAGAGTTTGAACAAAAATTTTTGTCTCAAAGATTTGACGAATCAAGAACGATAGAGCAATCATTAGATATAGCTTGGGATTTGTTCAAAATGTTCCCTAAGGTAGAATTGGACAGATTGGAGAGTAAATATATAGACAAGTACGGAAGGTGGTAAAATGATACAGAACATAGCACCTACAAAATCAAATTTACTGAAAACCAAAGATAATTTGAAATTATCCAAAACAGGATATAATCTTATAGACAAAAAAAGAACTGTTTTGATAAAAGAGATGATGCAACAAATAGAAAATGCCAAGAAGATACAAGAAGATGTAAAACAAATGTTCGAGCAGGCATATGCCGTACTTCAAGAGGCAAACATAACAATGGGAGTTATGGCTGTAAGTGATATAGCATTATCCATAGACAAAGCGGAAAATTTTGAAATATCATATAAATCCGTAATGGGCTTAGACGTGCCGAGTGTAAAATATGAGCACGGTAAATTAAGACCTCACTACAGTATGCATATGACAAGTCCTGCAATAGATGAGGCTATAAGAATATTTCAAAAAATAAAAAGATTGACATATCGTTTGGCAGAAACAGAAAATACAGTATATAAATTGTCTATAGAGATAAAGAAAAACCAAAAAAGAGCAAACGCATTAGACAAAATACAAATACCCAATTTGGAAGATACTGTAAAATATATATCAGAATCGCTCGAAGAAAAAGAAAGAGAAGATTTTTACAGACTAAAAAAAATAAAAAAGAAAATCATAATTAAAAAATTATGCAAATAATGGAAAAGTATGATATAATCTATAAATAGACCGTATCATACTTTTTTTGTGTTGATAATTCAAAAACGGTTCAATAAATTATACTGTTGTCTGATTAAACAGGTCTCAGTATTAATATTTTTGGAGGTGTTGTATTGAGAAATTTATTTTTGAGAAAACTCGTTTCATTTGTTGTAAGCCTTGTTATAATAGGCATATATCTGATATTTACATTTTTTAACACAAAAGATATAGCCAAAATTTTGACACAAGGAGATTTGGATTTATATTTTAAAGGTACATGTTCAAAAGAATATAAAGATGTACTGGTAGATGACAGTAGTGATGAAGAATTAAAAGAAAATTATGAAGAAGTTATAAACTCAGAAGTCGATTTCTTTTTTTACTACTTCGGGTTGGATGAAAACTATAAAGAAGAAAATCAAGAAAAATTAACTGAAATTTTTAAAACTGTATATTCAAAAGCAAAATACGAAGTTAAAAAAACGGATAAGAAGAAAAATCCTAAAGAAGTAACTGTTGAAATAGAGCCTATGAAAATAATGTTGGATATGGAGGACGAGTATGAAACTTTGATGGATGAAATGACTAAAGACGTTGATGAAAATAATGTAAATAAAACAGATGAAGAATTACATACAGAATTTACACAAAGGTTTTTGGAGAAGTTTGAAGAAGCATCAATGAAAGATATGCAATATGATACACCAAAGACTATCACTATAAAGGTTCCGAAGGATAAAAATGACATATATCAGGTAGATGAAAAAGACTTTTCAAAAGCAGTTGGAGAAATAATACCATATAAAGTGCAATAATAATAATTAAAAAAAATACATCAAATTTCATATTCTGTTTTGCCTGTATATGTGTATCTATAATCTTCACATATGTATATATATCATTGTGATGTATTTTTACAATTTTTATGTAACATTATTCATCATCTGATTTCATATATTTATACTATTTTCTAAGAAAATTATGGATAACTTATATAATTATATAACGTTAATATAAATAGTTTATTGGAGAAACTAATTATTATGTTTTTCTATTATTTTATAATATTTTAGTATTAACTTTGTTTTTATAGTAAAAACCAATAAAAACCTCAAATTATTTAGTAGATAGATTATGTGACACCATAAATTTATTAACTAAAGATATTGTAAAAAGTGTTATTCATAGAGAATGAATTATCTCTACTATTAAATTGGTTATTAGTATTAGATGTGAAAAGAGGAAGATATTTTTAAAATTTCTTCCTCTTTATCTACGCTCTAAGACTGATGATAAAATCGGTCTTTTTATATTTTATACTATTTTCTAATAAAATTATGGATAACTTGTATAATTATATAAAATTAATATACATAGTCTACCAGAAAAATTAATTGTTATGATTTTTCATTATTCTATAAGATTTTAGTATTATACTAAAAACTGTTTAAAATAACATTTAATACTTAAAAGTTAATAGAATAACAGATATTCTTGCTTATTAGGCAAGACAGTATACAAAAGTTCAATAGAACAACATAAAAATAGCGTTATGCGAAAATAGTTGTCTATTAAATGTAATAATGTAATATAATAATAAAAAAATATTTAGAATATGTCGACTCTGTTTTCCAATGCTTTTGTGATTGTAATTTCATCGGCGTATTCTATGTCTGAACCCATAGGCAGACCTCTTGCTATTCTTGTTATTTTTATATTGAAAGGTTTTAGTAGTCTTGCGATATACATAGCTGTTGCTTCTCCGTCAATTGTAGGATTTGTAGCCAATATGACTTCCTCTACGTCATCACTTGCCATTCTTTCAACCAGCTCTCTTATTTTAAGCATATCCGGTGTTATAGAATTGGATGGAGAAATTGTACCGTGCAACACATGATATTTACCTGTAAACTCTTTTGATTTTTCCATAGCCATAACGTCTCTTGGAGTTTCTACAACACATATTATACTGTCGGTTCTTTCTTTTGATGCACATATCCCACAAGGATTACTGTCAGAGATGTTTTGACATATATTGCAAAACTGTATTTGGTTTTTAGCATCTATTATCGCTTTTGATAAATCACTCACGTTTTCAGATGGCATATTTATTATGTGAAAAGCTAATCTTTGTGCAGTTTTTGTACCTATCCCCGGTAATTGAGACAGGTGCTTTATAAGTGTATCTATCGGTTTTGAAAAATTGTTCAATTAAATCACCTAAAATAATCCCGGTATTCCTAAACCGCCGGTTACACTTGATAATCCTGATGACATCATATCATCCGCTTTTGTAAGTGCTTGATTGACAGCAGTTAATATAAGGTCTTCCAACATTTCTATATCGTCTTTATCAACAACTTCTTCTTTGATTTTTATTGACAATAACTCTTTTTTTCCATTAACTTTTACTGTTACAGCACCACCGCCTACAGTTGTTTCCAATTCTTTGTTTCCAAGTTCTTCTTGCATTTGTTGCATATCTTTTTGCATTTTTTGAACTTGTTTCATCATATTGTTCATATTTCCTGGCATCATGCCTGGAAATCCACCTCTTTTAGCCATTTTTTTATACTCCTTAATAATTTATTTTATAGCAAATTAAATTTTTTACAACATTGCTAAATAATTATATCACAATATCTTAAAAATTATTAGAATTTATATAGTTATTTTTAACTTAATTTGCCATGTTATCTTATTTAAATATTATATTTCAGTTTTACTAAGTATAGCACTTAAATAAAAAATAATATTTTTGAACTTATGAATAAGCGTTTTAATTAACAAAATAAAATTGAACTTTGAATAATTAATCATCTACGTTTTAGAAATTCAATCAATATAAATAATTTTTTAATAATTAAATCATATCCGAATAATACATTATAGAAAAAACACAAATACATTGCTAATCATTTATAACTTCTATATGGATTTGATTTCCAAATAAATTTTCTATTTTTTCTATCATCTCATCTTTTTTTTCTTCTATTTCAATAACTTCATCATCAAATACTATAAATATTGTCAAATCTTTTTTTAATATTTTAGAAAATGCTCTTTGTATTATGCTCAGATTATCACTTCTTTCGATAGCATTTTTATGAAAACCGTGTGTTTCAGGATATGATATATATATACATTCATTTACATATCGTCTGATAGTACCTTCATGCAGTAAGGCAATTATATGAGCAAATTTATTTTCTTTAAGCAATGAGTTTATATCAGGCATTAATGAGTTTACAAAATCTATTTGCTCTTGTTCCTCTGTACTTATTTGCTTGCTCGGTTTTATATTGTCTAATTTAGGTTTTACAATTTCTTTAGAGTTTTCAACAGGAACATCACTGTCAAAATCTGTTTTATTTTGAATAATATCTCTATTAGTTTTAAGTTCATTTATCGTATTTTCGAGCATTTCTATTTTTTGAACTAAATTTGATATGTCAAAATTTGATTCTGTGATTTGCTCTTTGCACTGTTTTATTACAAATGCTTGAAGCAATATATCCGGTGCATTTGAATATTTCATCTCATTTTCCAATTCACTTATACTTGTTATAAGCTTGGATATATCTGTGTCTTTGTTAGTTATTTTCTTTAGATTTTCTACTTCTGTCATATCTTTTCTTACAACTTCGTTTTGAATATATAAGGCATCTATAAGTCTTGATATTATCTGAAATGGAAGTTTTTTGACATCTATGGATTTACTTATTAAACCGTTTATGAGTTTTATACATTCAAATGATTTTTTTTTGAACATATTATCTATGAGACTGTCTATATCTTCAATAGATGCTCTACCTGTCACAAAGTCTATATTATTCATTGATATATTGCCATAAGACGATACTTGATCCAATATGGATATTGCATCTCTTACCCCGCCATCACAGGAATTAGATATAAAGTCTACAGCATTATCTTCATATGAAATATTTTCACATTCAAGTATATCTACAAGACGTTTTTTTATATCTGAGGAATTAACCTTTTTAAATTCAAATTTTTGACACCTTGACAATATTGTAGATGGTATTTTATTTATTTCAGTTGTTGCAAGTATAAATACAATATGTGATGGAGGTTCTTCAAGCGTTTTTAGCAATGCGTTAAAAGCGCCTGTTGACAGCATATGTACTTCGTCTATTATATATGTCTTGTATTTTCCAAAAGATGGCTGATACATTATGGTATCTTTCAATTGTCTTATGTTGTCAACGCTGTTATTTGAAGCGGCATCTATCTCTATTGTATCCACATAGTTGTTCAAACAGCTTTCACATTCATTGCAAGGTCCTTTTTGTTCATCATAATTTATACAATTTATTGCTCTTGCAAATACTTTCGCAGTTGAAGTTTTACCTGTTCCTCTTACACCGCTGAATATATAGGCATGAGATATTTTGTTTTCTTTAATTTGATTTTTCAAAACATCTATTACTTGATCTTGACCTATTATATTATCAAATGTATTTGGTCTGTATTTTCTATAAAGTGCCATTGACATTATATTATATCTCCTAATAAAATTAATCAGCACTGTTATGCTATAAATTTTTTATATAAAAAAAGAGATTACTCTATCGTAAACTCTTCATAAGCAATTAAGATAGAGTTAGTCTAATCTTAATTAAATAAAATTAAGCTGTGAACCCAACATCGTATATTGCTCACAAGCGGTTCTGACATAAAAAACTCAAATACAGCACCCTTGTATCACATACAGGTGTTTACTTACCGCTGCTTCATTCCTGACCTGACGGGGTTCATAAATCTGTATTGCACAAGACCATATTCTCAACATCTCTCATATCAGCCTGCCTTATAAGAAATATACTCAAATTGGGAATTAAACCCTGCTAAAGCGGATTGCAGGTTATAGGACACCGCTAACTTCCCGTCTATCACAGCAAATCTTAAAGACTGATTGATATATGATATAAAAAATATCATTTGTATATTATAATATAATTACATTTTATATTCAAGTACAAATTTTTAATTATTTTACATACTTATTGTATTCATCTTGTGAAATTTTCATCATCACAAATGTGCTTCCTGATGTAGTATTTGTATTATCTTTCATCAGTATTAAATTATTTTTGTTATAAGAAGCATCTTCCCTTGTATAAGTAGAATTAAAATTACTTACTTTTAAAGAAAGTGTAGAATTATTATAAGAATAAGTTCCTTGAACAGAATTTTTAGAATTTATATCTATCAATTCTGCTTTTCCGTTTTCACCTAAATTAAGCACATATTTATTTCTTTTTAAATCTTCTATTGCATAATATCCTGTTATAGGTCCATAATTCATTGGAGTAAGTACAGCATCATTGCTTTGTGTAGGATTTGAAATTTGTGTGTCTTGTGATGGCTGTATCTGAGAAATATTATTAGGTACAACACCACCTTTTGTTACTGTAGCTATATATCCTACAGGATTCCATTCAACTGTTGCTCCCAAGCTTGAAGATACTGCAGATAATGGTATCATTGTTCTTGAATTTATTATCATAGGCGGAGTGTCCATAGTTATAGTATTTCCGTTGACATCTATATCATAAGAGCCTATTACCAATTTTATGGTAGTTACACCGTCACTTCCCATAACAGTTTGAGTAGGTTCATCCCAAAATATTTGATTTGCACCTAATGCTTCAAATAAGGCTCTAAAAGGAACCATAGTCCTACTGTTTCTTATAACTGCCGGAGTATCTGTTGTAAGTGCGTTGCCATTTACAATTACAGATACTGTTTCAGGGGCTGCAAATGAATTTAATGAAAACATAAACGTTAATATAATTGATAATGTAAAAATATATAATTTTTTCATTTATAATGTGTCCTTTCATACAAAAATCTCTTTGTAAATCAATAACTTATAAAAAAAGAAACTTTAATTTATCTAAATTTGTCCTAAAACTGCTCTCAAGTTCTAATTGTCTGCCTTATTCTACACGTTTTATAGAACAAATTTTGCTCAAGCATAAGTCAATACTTGTAATTTATATTTTTTTAAATATAGTATTTAATAATTATACATCAAAATTTGATTTTAAAATATGAAGTTTTGTATACATTTTTATTACAAAGTTTATCCTACCACTATTTTAGCTGTACTTGAAGCAGAATATTCTGTTTGATTGATTTCCAGTTTTATAGGCACAAATTCTTTTATCTTATCAATGTGACTTATTATGCCTATTGACAGATTGTTTTCACTCTTTAATTTTTTTAGACAATCAAGTGCAACATCCAACGTTTCATTATCTAATGTACCGAAACCTTCGTCCATAAAGAAAAATTCAAGAGGAGCATTTCCTTTAAGCTGTATTTGTGATGATAGAGCAAGGGCAAGCGACAATGATACCAAAAATGTTTCTCCGCCTGATAATGTAGCAGGCATTCTCCTTATACCGCCATTTTGAAAATCCGATATTATAAATTCGCCTTCATCATCTATGGACAGCTCGAATCTTCCACAGCTTATATTTATCAATATTTCTGATGCTTTTTTGCAGACATAATTGAGTTGATATTTAGCTAAAAATTGTACAAACGTCTTGCCTTTAAATAATTTTTCTATTTCTGTAATTTCAGCTAAAATTTTGTCATTTTCCAATTTTTTTTCAAATGTATTTTTCTTTTTTTCAAATATAATTTTATCGTTTTTGATTTGATTTTCCAAATATCCATAATTTTTCTTAGACAAGTCAAGCTCTTGTTTTATACTCATATGCTCTTTTTCGTCATATTTTTTATCTTTTTGAAGGATGTTTACTTTTTCTTGCTGTGATGTGTACTGATTGTGTGAAACTTCTCTTGAGGTAGCAGCTTCTCTTAATTGCTTATCATAGTTATCGATACTGTCTTGTTTTTCTTTTAATTTAGGATATTCTTCATTTAATGTAAATATTTCTTCTATACTTGCAAAGTTTTCATTGTTTTTAAAAATTTTGAAGCATTAATTTTTTTTCTTCAAAAGATTTTGTTTTTATTTCAAATTCACTATCAATACGTGCTTTTTCAAATTTTAATTTGTCAAGATTTTTTTGAGTGCTTTCCATATCACTTGTTATTTTTTTTGCTGTATTTTCTATATTTGTAATATATTTTTTCTTTTCATCAATAATATCTTCTATATTTTCTAATTTATAAATTGATTTATCTGATATTTTCGTAAGTTCTATATTGAATGCTGAATTATTTTTTTCTTGTATAAACTGTATATCTATTATTTGTTTGTTTATATTTTCTAAATTTTTTGTTGATATTTTTATTTTGTCTTGTATGTTCGAATACAGTTGTTTGTTTTTTTGTAAATTTTGATTTAACTGTTCTATTAATTGCTCTCCTGATAGTATTTGCTTTAATCTTTGTTTAAAAATCCGATTTTTCTGTTTGAGTTTGATTGGATAAATTCTTCAATTCTTCGATATTTTGTTTTAAAACTCCGGTTTTTTTTGAAATTTGTTCTTGCTTTTGTTTTATGCTTTCATTTATGTTTTTTAATTCTGTTTCGTTTATGCTTATACTTATTTTTAGCTCTGATAAATTTTGCTGGGTATCCTTTATTATTTTTGATTGTTCTTCTACATTTTGAGTATATTTTTTGTATGCGATTTTGTATTCTTCGCATTTTTTTATCTCTTCATCTATATCTTTATTTTGAAGTTTCGTATATTCTTCATCTATTTCAACTTGCAGATTTTTTGACTGATTTTCAGCTTTTTCTATTTCGCTTGTTATTACTGCAATTCGTGAATTAAGACTTGAAATTTGTTCTAAAATATCGTTTAATGCGTCATCTTTATCTATTTCGTCAAACTCCATATCATATATATCATCTTTGTGGATATGATAAATCCCATGACAAACCGGACATTCTTCGCCATCTTTTAGAGAATTTTTAAGTGTTTTTATGATGTCATTTTTTTTGATTTTTTCTATTTGATGTTTTAAATTTTCTGATTTTTCTATTTTTGTTTGTAAGTCTTTGCTTAATTCTTGTAATCTTTCTTGATTTTCTAAGACTTGCTCGCTATTTTTCAATATTTGCCTGTTGTTTATATCTATCTTGGCTTTTGCAGTCTCTAATAATTTTTGATTGTTTTCATTTTCTTGATATGTTTCTATCGTATATATATTTTGTTCATCTGTTATATTAAATTTTTGCAATTTTTTTTCCAGATTTTCTATTTCAGTTTTTTCTGATGCTATGAGTTTTTGCTTTTCTGATAATATTTCGTTGCTGTTTAATGTCTCCTGATCTAATGTTTTTAATTCATCATTTATATTATCTATATTTTCAATATGAGTTACAGCTTTTCTTATTTGCTCTTTGTATGATGAGGAAAAAGTGTTTTGATTTATTTGTTGTTCATCTTTTTTTATTAGAATATTTATATTTTCTAATTTATCGTTGTCATTTGTTAAGCTTGTCTGTATTTCAATTTTATTTTTTTGTAGCAGGTTTATTTTTTCTTCTAAAGAAATTTTTTCCTGCTCTAATTTTTTTATATTTTCTTTTACTGTTATAGCTGATTGCAATTCTTGGATGTGTTGTTTTATTTGTGGTAATTCTTGAAGTTTCAAATCTGTCTTATTTTTTTCGTCTAATAATACAGATTTTATTTCTTCTGAGGATTTTAATTGAGAGTTCAATTTGCCTGAAACTTCTTTTATTTGCGGAAGATCTTGTGACAATTCTTTGTAAGTTTTAATAGTGTCTTGAATTTGTGACAACTTGGAGAGATTTTTACATTTTTCTCTCATATCTTCTATTTTACGTCCCCATGATTTTATTTGTAAAAGTTTTTTTTCTGTTTCTTCATATGCAAACTTCAAGCTTTCTAATTGTTTCACTTCATTTTGCAATATTTGCATATCACCTTGTATTTTTTCTAATTTGTCTATTTCTTGCTTTGCATTTTCAAATTCTTTCTCCAACTTTTGTATGCTCTGTTCATCAATATTTTCGTATATGGACAATTCTTTATCGTAGTCTTTTTTTCTGTCATCATATTTTGCTTTGTAGTTTTTTATTTTGTCATTAAGCTCATTGCCGTATTTTTTAAGAGAGAACAGTCTTTCAAGCATATCTTTTCTGTCTTTGTTTTTTTCTTTCAAAAAACTGCTGAATTCTCCTTGTGGCAACACTACTGTCTTAATAAAATCGTCATAATCAAGCCCTATTATATCCACAATTTTTTTATCCACTTCTTTTTTGCTGTCTGCCAAAACCTCTTGTAAATCTCTTGTTATTTTTATGAGCTTTGATTTTTTTTGATGAATCCGCTTTTGCAAGTATAGTTTCATCATCCGTTTTACTTTTTGACACACTTCGTTGTATTTCATATGTGCCGGCATTAGAACCTTTTATTGAAAATATATATCGTATGCTTGCTTTTTTACATTCAGAGTTTACAATATTGTCTGCTCCTCTCGGTATTTTTGCATAAAGAGCATAAATTATTGCATCTAATATGCTTGTCTTTCCGCTTCCTGTTTTGCCGAATATCCCGAAGAGTTTTTGTGATGTGAGCTTTTCAAAGTCTATCTCCTGTTTTTTTTCAAAACTGTTAAAGCCTTCTATTTCAAGTAATATAGGTTTCATAATATATCTCCTTAATATATTTATACGATTTATGAATATCAAATCAAATTATTTATTATAAAAATTTATCATAAAAGTGTTGCACTTAACTTGACAATCTATCTTATTAAATATTAAATCAGAAATTTTATTTTAGTCAATAAATATATGTGTAAGTTAAAAAATAATGATACAAAAACCTTAATATATGATATAATAACAAAAATCATTTTTTTGGAACAATACAAAAAATAATATATAATGTAAAAATATTATTTTCTTAATTTTTATTAAATAATCACAATATAGCAGTATATAATAAAATATAAAAAGTTATAACTTTAATTTAGGATTTAAATAGCGTATCTGACAAGCGAAAGACGAAAGAGCGTACTTATTATGTAGAGTGACAAATAAGAGAGATATAAAAATCTATAAATTAAAATTAAAAACGAGGAGAAAAAATGAACTACTACACAATAGAAACAATGCCTTTTGGCGAAAACTGTTATATATTATATGATGATGTTACAAACGAGTGCATTATAATAGATCCGGGCGGTGATTTTGACAAGATAATATCATTTATATCAAAGAAAAATTTTATACCTAAATACATAATACTCACTCACGCCCATGCAGATCATATAGGCGTATTGCAAGAATTACTTGATAAATATAAGAATATTACTTTGATAGCATCTATGCCGGAGAAAAAAGTGTTAAAAAATCCTATGTATAATCTTACAACAAGATTTGGAATGAAACACACAAGCTTTGATGCAGACAAATATGTAAATGACCAGGATACTATGAAAATTGGCAATCATGAATTGGAATTTATAATAACTCCAGGTCATACAATAGGTTCCATGTGCATAAAAGTTGAAAATTTTCTTTTTACAGGAGATACTCTATTCGCAGGCTCAATAGGAAGAACGGATTTACCCTCAGGTTCATATGAAGATATGGAAAAGTCGCTTTCAAAATTGATGAAATTTGATGAGAATCTACTTGTATTGCCCGGACATGGAGAAAGCTCAACAATAGGATATGAAAAAAGACACAATCCATTTACAAGAGGACTGTAATAGTTATGCTTATAATAAGTGATAACGAAAAGTATGATATAGAACTCAAAGAGCTTGCTAATATGCTCTTTGCAAGAAGAAAAAAAATATATCTGAAAAATGAAATAGATACAGATAATGAAACTGAGATTATATCATTAAAAAGAAAAGATGATGAAATCACAGCTACACTGTCACAAAACGATAAAGAAATATCTAATTTAAAATCTGAAATAAACTTTAAAGAAAAACATATCTACAAAAAATTGTTATATCTTATAATAAAAAATAATTATGAAGACGTAACAGGAAAATGGGGAATATTAACCGGAATACGTCCTGTAAAAATAGTAAATGACCTGAAAAAAGAAAATAAAACAGATATACAAATATACGATATATTTAAAAACAATTATTTGCTGTCTGATGAAAAAATTAAACTCATCAAAGGAATATCAGATGTACAAGAAGAAATAATAGACATACTATCAGATGATATAAGCATATATATATCAATTCCTTTCTGCCCAAGCAGATGTAACTATTGCTCATTTTTCAGTATAGATATAAACTCAGGCAAAAAATATATAAAAGACTATATAAAAAATCTGGAAATAGAAATTAGAGAAACTTTAAAATTACAATATTTTAAAGACAAAAATATAAGCAGTATATATGTAGGTGGAGGAACACCCTCGTCATTAGATGAAACTGAGCTGAAAATATTTTTTGACATAATAAACTACAATTTTGACTTAAATAAAATTAAAGAATTTACATTTGAAGCAGGACGAGTGGATACTCTCACAAGAGAAAAACTGAAAATTCTAAAATCTAATAAAGTCAGTAGAATATCAATAAATCCACAGACTATGAATGATGACACTCTCATAAAAATAGGTAGAAAGCACAATGTAGAAGATGTTAAAAAAACATATGAAATTGCAAGAGAGTTAGGATTTGACAACATAAATATGGATTTAATATTAGGCTTAGCCGATGAAAATATAAACGATATGGATAAAAGTGTAGACGAAATTATAAAATTAGATCCAGATAGCATAACTGTTCATTGCTTGGCTATAAAAAGAGCATCGGATATAAACACTAAAAATATAAAAGCTACCAATATCGAAATATCAGACTATATGCAAAAACTTACAGATAAGTTGAACGGTAAAAATTATATGCCCTATTATCTTTACAGACAGAAAAATATGCTTGAAAATGGTGAAAATATAGGTTTTTGTAAAGAAAATAAATATAGCCTGTACAATGTTGCAATGATGGACGAATTACAAAGCATAATAGGATTTGGAGTAGGTTCGGCGAGCAAGATACTTAACAAAAATACAAACTTATTAAGGCGTATACCAAATTACAAAGATGTGATATTATATAACAATAATATAAAAGAAATTATAAAAAGAAAGGAAGATATTTGATGAACAGTATACAAAGAGTTACAGGAACACAAGATTTTTTCCCAGAAGACTTGGCAAAAGTGGACTACGTTACACGAATTTTTAAAGAGGTATGCGAAGTTCACGATTATCACCAATACGATACGCCTACATTTGAATACACAAGACTATTCAAGAGAGGTATAGGCGAAACAACAGATATAGTAAACAAAGAGATGTTTACATTCATTCCAAGACAAGACGGAGGCGAAGAAGAAAGCATAACCCTAAAACCAGAAGGTACAGCCTCAATAGTAAGACTATATAATCAATACAGCCTTAACAATAAAAAACCGCCGCTAAAATTATTTTATCACATACCTTGCTTTAGAAATGAGAGAAACCAAAAGGGAAGATTCAAAGAATTTCACCAATTTGGAATCGAGGTATTCGGTTCAGATTCTGCAACAGTAGATGCAGAAGTAATAATATTGGCATACAGATTTTTTGAAAAATTAGGCATCGTAGATAAAATTGAACTTGAAATAAATTCAGTAGGTAGTTTTGAAAGCCGAAAAGCATACAACGAAAAATTAAGAGAATTTTTAAGACCTAATTTTGATAATCTATGCGAAACTTGCAAAGACAGATTTGAAAAAAATCCTATGAGAATAATAGATTGTAAAGAACATAATTGTCAGCAAATAACAAAAAATGCACCACTTATGATAGACAATTTATACGAAGATGAAAAAAAACACTTTGAAAAATTAAAAAAATTATTAGACATAGCAAATGTAAAATATAGAGTAAACCCTTATATAGTTAGAGGATTGGATTACTATACAAAGACAGCATTTGAGTTTATATCAAAAGATATAGGCTCACAAGCAACAGTTTGTGGTGGCGGAAGATATGACGGACTTGTGGCAGAGCTTGGCGGTCCTGATGTAACAGGAATAGGATTCGGTTTAGGTCGTGAAAGACTCATAATGATGCTTGATGAATTAGGTAAAATGCCGAAATTTGAAACAAAATATGACTTATATATAGCAACACTTGGAGAAGATGCAGACTTTAAATCATTTGAAATTGTAAACAATCTAAGACAAAAAGGTATAGTTTGCGATAAAGACCATGTAGGCAAATCGTTAAAAGCACAGATGAAATACGCAGACGATAAAAATGCGAATTATACGCTTATGCTTGGAGATAACGAAATAGCAAGCGGAAAAGCAATGTTAAAAAACATGAAAACATCAGAGCAACAAGAAATCGATCTGTCCACATTTGAAGAAGATTTTATAAAATTAGTAAGATAATAGCATCACAAAAAATGCAAAAAGCAATCTGTAACGGTTGCTTTTTTGCATTAATGTAGGCTTAAGCCAGTTTTGTAAATGCGAAGCTTTTACAAAACAATAATCCACCTGCTATGCAGGTGGAGGGAAGAAAGCTTTAGCTATAAGCAAAAACAAAAAACCTTATGATATAATAATATTGGTTCGTCAGCCAAATATTAAAAATCATAAGGAGGTGTCCTAAAGTGGACAATAATAGTTTAGCACATACAAAATGGGAATGCAAATATCATTTAGTATTTGCGCCAAAATATAGAAGACAAATAATATATGGAAAGTTAAAAATAGAAATAGGAAAGATATTAAGAGAGTTATGTGAAAGAAAAGGAATAGAAATAATACAAGATAAGTGTTGCCCTGATCACATACACATGTTGGTAAGAATACCACCAAAATACAGTGTATCAGAAATAATGGGGTATCTGAAAGGAAAAAGCAGCCTAATAATATTTGATAGACATGCGAATTTAAAATATAAATATGGAAACAGACATTTTTGGTGCAGAGGATATTATGTAGATACAGTAGGAAAGAATGCGAGAAAGATACAAGAATATATAAAAAATCAGTTAGAAGAAGATAGGTTGACAGAACAGTTGACGATGAAAGAATATATAGACCCGTTTACGGGAGAGCCCGCAAAGAAAAATAAGAAATAAAGTGCTTTAGCACTAATTGGGAAATAAACGCGACTGGCGAACTATTCAATGTGCCTGCAGGCACAAGCTTGTAACAGCCCCTTATAGGGGCAGAGCAAACTACCGGCTTAGCCGGTAGTTATGATTAATACATATTAACATTAGTTACTGTTGTATAATACATAAAGGCTATAAATTTACAAAAACTTTACCTAAATTCAGGAGTAATATATTGATTTTTGGATAGATATATAGTACTATATAAACTATATATTAATGCTTGCTATATTCTTGAATGAATTTTTTTTATATTTATTAATAAGATAGATTGTCAAGATAAGTGCAACACTTTTATCTATACAATTATGAAAGGAGTTTTTATTTATGAAAAGAAAATTCGGTTTATTTTTATCTATGTTGCTTTTAGCAATAAGTCCTTATTCATTTCAAAGCAATAACATAATAACAAAAAATCTTAATGTATTATCATCTGTATATGCAACGTCATCTTCCATGTTAAATATGTCACATTCCGTGACATCTAATTCTTCCATTGTAGTCACTGCTGATACTCCTGTTAGAGCAGGTTCTGACTGGACATATGGAGATTTTGCTTGGCGTGATAATTTCGGGACTTTTTTAATAGGAAAAGTTAGAGGTCTTTCCAATAGAGGTGTAAATAAATTAGCAACAACAGGCGGTAATATAGACTTTCCTGATAAAGATTTATATGGAAATGATATAACTGTTTTAGAAAATTATGATACAATCATGTATAATGATCTTATAAGTTTAAAAGGAGTATCTGAACATTCCATTTACTCTGTTACACTTCCTGCTAATTTAGAAACTATAGGTGGAAATTTTTTCAAAAATCAAAATATTACTCAAATAGATTTTCCATCAACATTGAAAAAAATAGGTTTTAAAGCATTTGAAGGAAATAAGATAGAAAATTTAACTATTCCTGAAAGTGTAAATTTTATCGGTCCTCGTGCATTTCGTGATAATCAAATTTCAAACTTAACTTTACCTTCAAATACAGTGAAATATAACATGGAAGTATTCAGAGGAAATAAGATTATAAATTTAAACAGCTCTTTTAATCCTGATGCTTTAGCAAGTGCAGACGATATGTATGAAGATGACAAAGATGATCCATATTATGGTGGTGATAGACTGTTCATGAACAATGAACTGAAAAATGTGTCATTTGAAGGGATTCCTTCTAATATAACAGAAATATCAACTCAAATGTTAATGTATAATCATCTGAAAAGCCTTGAATTGCCAAAAAGATTTAATGCTATAGGTTCTCAAACATTTAAAGAAAATAAAGGATGGTATAACGATAATAAAAAAGTTGCATTATATATAAAAGATAACGGACAATACTACCTTAACAACGATACAATAGATGACAGTAATGCACAAGATTATACAATAAATCCCGTACTTGTAAACTTCCAAATACAAGACAAAGATATATTACCGCAAGAGATAAAAGACAAAACAGAACTTAATATAAAAAGAATCAGAAGCAATTCAGACGACAAAGATATAACAGCAAGAATAACAGAAGACTACGAAAACTTCAAATTAGGAGATAAATTGGAACTTACTTCTGATGTAGAAGGATATAAATTATCCTTATTAGACGACAGCAATCAAATAACATTAGATCCGAACAATACAGATATAGTGCAAGACACATCATATGGAGACGGATACGAAGTAGGATATAAAAAAGCAGATATAAAAGTGAAATATCAAGCACTACCTGTAGAATTAAAAATAGAATTGGTAAAATTGGTAAACGGAGCAGAACAAGCCATAACATCAGCACCGAACGTGACAGTAAAAGTAGACGGAGCAGAGCAAACCATAACACAAGGAACGACACTAAATGCAAAATATGCAGATGAAGTAGAAATAACACCTACAAATAATACAAGTTATGCAGTTGATAAAGTAGAA
>NZ_JH414568.1 GCF_000238115.1 Peptoanaerobacter stomatis
TGTAGCTTAAGCAAAATAAACCCCCAGTTTTACTGGGGGAATAAAAATCTTTAGATAAAAGAAAACCTCCTTTTGATATAATAGAATTGGTCCGCCAAAACCAAAATAAAATCAAAAGGAGGTTTTTGTTATGAAAGACATAAATAGTTTATCACATTCCAAGTGGAGATGCCAGTATCATATAGTATTTGCTCCCAAATTTAGAAGAAAAGAAGTCTATGGAAAAATAAAACTAGACATAGGAAAAATATTAAGGAAGCTGTGTGAACAAAAAGGAGTAGAGATAATACAAGCGCAGGCATGTGTGGACCATATACACATGTTAGTGAGTATACCGCCAAGTTTAAGTGTATCACAATTTGTAGGATATTTAAAAGGAAAGAGCAGTCTTATGATATTTGATAGACATGCGAATTTAAAATATAAATATGGAAACAGGCATTTTTGGTGCAGAGGATATTATGTAGATACAGTGGGAAGAAATAAAAAAGTAATAGAGAATTATATAAAGAACCAATTGCAAGAAGATATAATAAATGATCAGATATCATTTAAAGAATACATTGACCCGTTTACGGGTAGCAAGAATAAATAGGCAAAATAAAAAGCTGCTTTAGCAGCAGCCAGTAAAAAATATGCAATTGGCGGACTATTCGATACCTCTTGAGAGGTAGCTAGTAAAATACCCTTTTAGGGCTTTGCAAACCACCAGTTCAACTGGTGGTTTTGATTTGTTTATTGACTTATATATCTTTTTAAAGGTTTATATTTTATACTAATAACCAATCTAATAGTAGAGATAATTCGTTCTCTATGAATAACACTTTTTACAATATTTTTAGTTAATAAATTTATGGTGTCACATAATCTATCTACTAAATAATTCGATGTTTTTATTTGTTTTTAGTATTAATAAACAACGTTGTCTATTAATTGAAAAATAAATTGTTTCGGCTTTATCGTTATCCTTGTTTTTAGATTTGTCTTATTGTTGTTTATAAGTATCATCTTTCTTTTTTGATTAGTTCATTTAACAGTTTTAATTTAGTCGAAATATATTAAAATGACTAAATTAAAATTATTGACAACTAAATTAAAAAATAGTATTATAGGGATAGTTTAATCAAGTTATATATTAAATGAATGATTGAAATGAAAATGCTAATGAGGTAATTAGATGCGAGATTATAATTACGTAGAAAAATGGCATAAATTATTAACGCCTCAAATAGTTAAGAAGCTCGTTCTTATAAATGAATATAAGGGTAAATGTGGGATAATCATTGAATCGTATAAATATGAACTTAATGAATTGATAGAAATTGCCAAAGTTCAAAGTATAGAGGCTTCAAATATAATGGAAAGTATTCTGGTAGCAAAGGACAGATTGAAGAACTTAGTGCATGCGAAAACAATGCCTCGAAATAGTAAAGAATGTGAAATAGTCGGATATAGAGATGTATTAAATATAATTCATGAGAATTATGATTATATTCCAATAAATGTTAATTATCTTCTACAGTTGCATAGGGATTTATATAAATTTCTTAGAAGTATTGATGTAGGTGTATTTAAAACATCGGATAATATTATTAGCGATACTAATGAGAATGGAAACGAGAGTGTTAGATTTAGACCTGTATCTGTATTGGAAACATATTCTTCCATAGATGCATTGTGTAATGCGTTTCATGAAGCGAAGGGTGAAGTTGATCCATTACTGCTTGATATAATGTTTATTTTAGACTTTCTATGTATTCATCCGTTTAACGATGGAAACGGAAGAATTAGCAGGCTAATTACGTTACTTTTATTACACCAATCAGGTTTTATAGTTGGAAAATACATTAGTATTGAAAAAATAATAGAAGAATCAAAAGAAAACTATTATAAAGCTATTTATAACAGCTACATTAAATGGCATGAAAATAAAAATGATTACAAGCCTTTTATAAATTATATGCTTGATGTGCTTATAAATGCTTATAAGGAATTTGAAGATAAAGTGAAGTTGTTGACTAATCCACATTTTTCTAAAACCGATCGTATTCGTGAGATAATAAAAAATCATATGGGTACAATTACAAAATCTGAGTTGATGGAAATGAATCCATATATTAGTGATACAACAATTCAAAGAGCTTTAGCAGATTTGTTAAAAAATGGAAAAATAAAAAAAATAGGCGGAGGCCGTTACACAAAATATGTGTGGAAAGTGAAGGACTAAATGATTACAGGTGAATTAAAAAATAAAATTGATAGTTTATGGGATATATTTGCTGCAGGTGGATTAGTTAATCCTCTTGAAGTGATTGAGCAGATTACTTATCTAATGTTTATTCATGATTTAGATGATTCAGATAATATAAGGGCAAAAGAAAGCGCAATGCTGGGGCTTCCTTATAAGAGTATTTTTTCAGAAGAAGTAAAGGTTGGGGAAAGAACTATAGATGGTTTGCAACTAAAATGGTCTGTTTTCCATGATTTTCCAGCTGATAGAATGTACTCTGTAATACAAGAATGGGTATTCCCGTTTATTAAAACATTGCACAGTGATAGGAATAGTGCTTATTCAAAATATATGGATGATGCAATTTTTAAATTACCAACACCACTTGTTTTGTCAAAAGTTGTAGATTCATTAGATGAAATATATAAAGTAATGAATGAAATTCAGACTGCTGATGTACGAGGTGACGTATATGAGTACCTTTTATCTAAGATTGCACAGTCAGGATTGAATGGACAATTTAGAACTCCAAGACATATTATTCGTATGATGGTTGAAATGATGAACCCTTCAAGCGATGAAATGATTTGTGATCCTGCTTGTGGAACTTCAGGATTTTTAGTTGCGTCAGCAGAATATTTGAAAGAAAAGAAAAAGGAAGAAATTTTCTTTGATAAGCAGAAAAAAGACCATTATATGAACCATATGTTTTATGGGTATGATATGGATAGAACCATGCTTCGTATAGGAGCAATGAATATGATGACACATGGAATTGATAATCCATTCATTGAATACAGAGATAGCTTATCAGATCAAAATACCGATAGAGATAAATATACACTTGTACTTGCAAATCCGCCATTTAAAGGAAGTCTTGATGCAGAATCAGTATCAGGAGATTTGCTCAAGATGTGTAAAACAAAAAAGACAGAATTATTATTTATTTCTTTATTTCTTAGAATTCTTAAAATTGGCGGACGTTGCGCTTGTATAGTTCCAGATGGAGTTTTATTCGGCTCTTCAAAAGCACATAGGGATATTAGAAGAGAAATTGTGGAGAATCATAGATTAGAGGCAATCATTTCAATGCCATCAGGAGTATTTAAACCGTATGCAGGAGTTTCAACTGCTATTCTTGTATTTACAAAAACTGAGCATGGAGGAACAGACAATGTTTGGTTTTATGATATGAAAGCAGATGGCTTCAGCTTAGATGATAAACGCTCACCAATTGCAGAAAATGATATTGAAGATATTATTGAAAGATTCAAGAATTTAGAAAAGGAAACAGACAGAAAACGTACAGATAAATCATTTATGGTTCCAAAGAAGGATATTGTAAGTAATGATTATGATCTTAGTATCAATAAATATAAAGAAATTGAGTATGTAGCAGTAGAATATCCTCCAACATCTGAAATTATGGCAAATATCCGTGAAATTGAAATGGAAATTGGGCAAGAGATGGAAGAACTGGAGAGATTGTTGGAGTTGTAGTATAAAAAATATGAAAGGGAATCTGAATTATGTCTTAAATAAATTCGGGTTTGCAGGAATAACGTAAATGTTAAAAACAGTTGATGAGTGTTTCTTTTATATACAGAATGGAGCAAATATAAAGCAGGGAGATATTGATGGTGGATTTCCTATTACAAGAATAGAAACAATAGCAAATGATAAGTTTAACAGGGATAGAATGGGGTTTGCAGGAATTATAGATCCAATAAAATATGAACAATATATACTTGAGGATGGAGATTTATTAATGTCACATATTAATAGCGTTCAATATTTGGGAAGAACGGTATTATATGAAAAGATGGAAAATGAAGTGATAATACATGGTATGAATTTGCTAAGACTAAGAGCAAATAGAAATATAATTAATCCAGCTTATGCAAAATATTATTTTTATGGATATAAGTTTAGAAAACAGCTTAATAATATCACTAAGAAATCTGTTAATCAAGCAAGTTTTTCAGTAAAAGATTTAAAAAAAATAATAATTGATATTCCTATAATATCAGAACAAGATAAATTAGTTAAAGTTCTTGATAAAATACATAAAATTATAAAAATTAGACAAAATGAGTTGCTTGAAATGAACAATCTTATTAAAGTCCGATTTGTAGAGATGTTTGGTAGTATTCATGAAAGTATAGAATATCAATATGCTTTTATAAAGGATTTAACTGATGTTATAAGTGGAGGCACTCCGAGCAGAGACAAGGCTGAATATTGGGATGGTGGAACAATTCCGTGGATAAAAACAACGGAACTACAGAATAATGTAATCTTTGATGCTGATGAGCATATTACAGAGTATGGTTTAGCTGGCTCTTCTGCTAAGTTAGTACCAGCTGGAACTGTTTTAGTTGCGATGTATGGACAAGGGAAGACAAGAGGTATGACGGCTTATCTTGGTATAGAAGCAGCTACAAATCAAGCATGTGCCTGCATTCTGCCGTCAGATAAAATTGATTCAATGTTTTTGTGGAAATATCTTGAACTTTCTTATGAAAAATTAAGAGACCTTGCTCAAGGTGCTGGACAGCCAAATCTTAATGGAAATATGATAAAAAATTTTCAAATATTAGTTCCGTCTATTGATAAGCAAAAGAACTATGTTGACTTCGTCCACCAAGTCGACAAATCAAAAGTTGCAGTGCAAAAAGCACTTGATGAAACGCAATTGTTGTTTGATTCATTAATGCAAAAATATTTTGGATAAATAAGTTTATTTATGGTTGGATGATGTTGGTAGATATAAGGAGATACCAACATGGAAGAGAAAATAGTATTAGTACTTAATGAGATGGCAGAGTACTTATCAATTAGTCAAATGAAAAAACTTCAAGAAGTGATTATTCGTAATTTTGCAGAAAATGAGGTCAAGAAAAAGGAAATATCCGATGAAGATTTTTTGAGAATGTTTCTTGAAGCAAAGCAAATAGAAGGTTGTTCGGAAAGAACCGTCAAATATTATAAAACTACTATAGAACACTTATTTTACAAAGTAAAATCAGGTGTAAGAAAAATTACTACGGAAGAAATGAGGGAATATTTATCTAATTATCAAAAGAGAAATAATTGTACCAATGTAACAATTGATAACGTCCGTAGGAATATTTCCAGTTTCTTTTCGTGGCTTGAAGAAGAGGATTACATTTTGAAAAGTCCGATGAAAAGAATTCATAAAATTAAGACAAAAACAGTTGTTAAAAGTACAATCTCTGACGAGGAGATTGAGCAATTAAGAGATAGTTGTAAAGAAAAGAGAGATTTAGCCATTATTGATTTGCTATATTCAACAGGAATAAGAGTGGGAGAGTTGGTAAACCTTAATATAGATGATATAGATCTTGAAGGACGTGAATGTATAGTATATGGAAAAGGAGATAAAGAACGTAGAGTATATTTTGATGCTAAAGCAAAGGTTCACTTGAAAGAATACATAGATAAAAGAAAAGACAATAATAGAGCTCTTTTTGTCACTTTAGATTCACCTTATGACAGATTGAAAATCAGTGGTGTGGAAATTCGGCTTAGAAAACTTGGAAAAGAATTAAATTTGGAAAGAATACATCCGCATAAGTTTAGGCGTTCAATGGCAACCAGAGCTATTGATAAGGGTATGCCGATAGAACAAGTACAGAAAATTCTTGGACATTCACAAATTGATACAACAATGCAGTATGCAATGGTAAATCAAAATAATGTAAAAACATCTCATCAAAAATTTATGTCTTAATTAAATTCGGGTTTGCATGGGATAGTGTATGGAAAAGATACT
This sequence comes from Peptoanaerobacter stomatis, assembly GCF_000238115.1. Classification (GTDB taxonomy): domain Bacteria; phylum Bacillota; class Clostridia; order Peptostreptococcales; family Filifactoraceae; genus Peptoanaerobacter; species Peptoanaerobacter stomatis. Next base: position 6,027 of record NZ_JH414568.1, read on the forward strand.
ATTAGAAGATTGTTGTGATATATTGGATTCAATGAGAATTCCTATTACAGCATCGGATAGAGAAGAAGGGAAATATCCTTATTATGGAGCAAATGGATTACAAGGTTATATTAATGATTATATTTTTGATGATGACTTAGTATTACTTGCTGAAGATGGAGGAAATTTTGGTTCCAAAGAAAAACCTATTGCATATAGAGTTTCCGGTAGATGTTGGGTAAACAACCACGCACATGTATTGAAAGCAAAATCAGGTTTAAATATAGATTATTTATGCTATTCTCTAATGTTTTATAATGTTGATGGATTAATCAATGGAGCTACAAGACAGAAACTTACTCAAACAGCCATGAGAAAAATGAAAATACCTTATAGAGTTATAGATGAACAGGTATCTATTGTTGGAAAACTGAAAATTATTACAAAAATTATTGAACAAAGAAAACAAGAATTACATTTTTTAGACAATCTTATTAAAGTCCGATTTGTAGAGATGTTTGGGGAGCCAATAATGAATTCTAAAGATTGGAAAATGATGGAATTGGGAGAGTTGACAGAGATAGGCTCAAGTAAGCGTATTTTTGAAAAAGAATATGTTTCTTCAGGCATTCCATTTTATAGAACAAAAGAAATTGTTGAGCTATCAAAGGGAAATAATATATCTACAGAACTTTATATTACAAAAGAAAGATTCAAAGAAATAAAAAAACAATACGGAGTTCCCCAAGTGAATGATTTATTAATTTCAGCAGTTGGAACAATTGGAGTAATTTGGATTGTTGATGGCAAGAACGATTTTTATTATAAAGATGGTAATTTGATAAGAGTAGATGCTTCAGCTAAATTTAATTCTGTGTATCTAAAGAATTTATTAGAATTTTTAATTACAAGATACAAAAAGAGTATGTCTGTTGGAACGGCTTATGCGGCACTAACAATATCGGGACTAACAAAAATGAAAGTATATGATATTCCTATAGAACTTCAAAACGAGTTTGCCACTTTTGTTAAGCAAGTCGACAAATCAAAATTTATGTAGGAGATATACATAAGAAAAATAAGATTAAAAATGGAAATTGACAATTTGATAAATGTATTTAAAAGAAATATTGAATAGGAGGTTTCCTATGATTACAAACTTTGATTATCTAAAAAATGAATCAAAATTCTCTACATTCGCAGATGTTGCAATATCTGCAGAGAAGATTATCCTTATGGATCCTCAGGCCAGTATTATAAATAGTCGTAGAGCTATGGAGTTTGCATTAAAGTGGATGTATTCTGTAGATGCGGAACTTAAAATGCCATACCAGGATAATTTACAAAGCTTGATGAATGCGGAAGAGTATAGACAGATTGTAGGGCCTGATCTTTGGAAACGTATGGATTATATTCGTAGAAGTGGAAATAATGTTGCGCATAGTAATAAAAAACTTGGAAGAGATGAGGCGATGCTTTGTCTTGAAAATTTGTTTATTTATTTGGACTACATTGCATATTGTTATTCTGATGAGTACGAAGAGCATTTTTTTGATAAAACAATAATTATTTCTCGAATAGAGAGGGCAAAGGAATCAAAAGAGAGTGTTAATTCTGTAAAAGAAGAATTAGCAAAACAGCAGGAGAAGTCTGCAAAACGAGAACTTGATTTACAGAAATTAATTGCAGAAAATGCCTCACTTAAAGAAGAACTTTCGTATAGAAGACAGGAACAACAGCAAACTTATGTACCGAAACCTCTTGATTTATCTGAGTATAAAACGAGAAAACTATACATTGATTCTATGCTGATGGACGCAGGTTGGATAGAAGGTGAGGATTGGATTAATGAGGTTGAACTTCCTGGAATGCCAAATAAATCTGAAGTTGGATATGCGGATTATGTTCTTTATGATGATATGCATAAACCATTGGCTGTAATTGAGGCAAAAAGAACTTGTGTTGACGTTTCTAAGGGAAGGCAACAGGCGAAACTATATGCTGATTTATTAGAACAAAAATATAAGAGAAGACCGGTTATTTTTCTTACAAATGGATTTGAAACTCATATTATTGATGGACAATATCCTGAGAGAAAATGTTCATTTATTTATTCAAAAAGAGACTTGGAGAAGTGGTTTAATTTGCTGAGAATGAGGACAAGTCTAAAACATGTCGTAGTAGATAAGAATATTGCCGGACGTTATTATCAAGAATCTGCTATTAAAGCAGTTTGCAGTAGCTTTGATGAAAAGAACCGTAGAAAAGCTTTGCTGGTTATGGCAACTGGTTCTGGGAAGACAAGAACAGTTATTGCCTTATGTGATTGTTTGCTGAAATCAGGATGGGTAAAGAATATTTTGTTTCTTGCTGATAGAAATTCACTTGTTACACAGGCTAAAAGAAGCTTTGTGAATATGTTGCCTAATTTATCATGTACAAACATTGTTGAAGAAAAAGATAACTATAGTGCACATTGCGTATTTTCAACTTATCAGACAATGATTAATTGTATTGATACAATAAATGATAAAGAAGGAAAACTTTTCACATGTGGTCATTTTGACCTTGTAATTTGTGATGAGGCTCATAGGTCTATTTATAATAAATATACAGATATTTTTTCATATTTTGATGCGCCACTTATTGGACTTACAGCTACGCCAAAGAATGAAATTGATAAGAATACCTATGAAGTTTTTGAATTGGAAAACGGAGTACCCACTTATGGTTATGATTTAGCACAGGCTGTAAAGGATGGATATCTCGTTGATTATGTATCTGTTGAATTAAAACTTAAGTTTATTGAGCAGGGAATTGTGTATGATGAATTATCAGAAGAAGATAAAAAGGAATATGAGGAGACATTTGAGAATGAGCAAGGTGATTTGCCAAAATCAATAGGTTCATCAGCACTTAATAGATGGATATTTAATGAGGATACTATAAAACAAGTATTAAATATTTTGATGACAGATGGTATCAAGATTGATTACGGACAGAAATTAGGAAAGACTATTATTTTTGCAAAAAATCATGATCATGCAGAAAAAATTTTGGAAGTTTTTAATAAAGAGTATCCGCATCTTCTTAATTATGCAAAGGTAATAGATAATTATATGACCTACGCACAGAGTGTTATTGATGAGTTTTCTGATTCAAGGAAAATGCCTCAGATTGCAATTTCCGTAGATATGTTAGATACAGGTATTGATGTACCGGAAGTTTTGAATCTGGTTTTCTTTAAAAAGATTATGAGTAAAGCAAAATTTTGGCAGATGATTGGTCGTGGTACAAGACTTTGTCCCGGTCTATTAGATGGAGAAGACAAGCAGAAATTCTATATCTTTGATTTTTGCGGAAACTTTGAATTTTTCAGAATGAATAAAGGAAAAGCCACTGCTAACATGATTGCAATTCAAGGGGCAATTTTTAATCTGAAATTTGAGATTTCATATAAACTTCAAGATATAGATTATCAGATTGATAGCTTGATTGCATATAGAAATACATTGGTTAAACAAATGAGCGAGAAGGTACAGGAATTGCTGAAAAATAATTTTGCTGTTCGTCAGCACTTGAAGTATGTAGAATTGTACTGCTCAGAAGCAAATTATCAGACTATAACATATGAAGATACATTAATTGTAAAAGAAGAGGTTGCACCTTTGATATTGCCGGATAGAGAAGATATAAGCGCTGTGAGATTTGATGCGCTTATGTATGGAATTGAATTGGCTTATTTATATGGAAAGAAATACTCGAAGGCTCGTACTGATTTATATACGAAAGTTGCAGGAATTGCAAGGGTTGCCAATATACATGAAATTCAGGTGCAGTCAGGTTTTATTAATCAAATTCTTAATACAGATTATATTGATAATGCTGGAATAAATGAATTTGAAGAAATAAGAAAAAGGATACGCAATTTAATGAAGTATATACCAAGAGAAATGATCAAATATGTAACAAATTTTACTGATGAATTGATTTCAACACAATGGAAAGAATCTGAGCTTGAGAATGATGAACTTAAAAATTATAAGGCAAAGGCAGAATATTATATTAGGCAACATCAGGATAATATTGCTATTGCAAAGTTAAGGACAAATCAACCTTTAACTAAGCAAGATGTTGCTTTGTTAGAAGAAATATTATGGTATGAAATTGGAACAAAACAGGATTATGAAAATGAATTTGGAACAAAACCTCTTGGTGAATTTGTTCGTGAGATTGTAGGACTGGATATGAATGCGGCCAAAGAAGCATTCTCAGAATATTTGACAAGTACAAGTCTTGATAGCAGACAAATTTACTTCGTAAATCAGATTGTTGAATACATTGTTCATAATGGAATGATGAGAGATCTTTCAGTGCTTCAGGAATCTCCGTTTACAGATCAGGGAAGTGTCGTTGAGATATTTAAAGATTTGACTGTATGGATTGGAATTAGAAAGGTTATAGATACAATAAATGACAATGCAGCAGCATAAATTTTAATTTCATTAGATAGGAATTTAAAATATAATTTTTTATTAAAATCATCATATCTGTTGCCGTTTTTATTAGTTATTGTGATAGATACATCCTTTTTGCTTAATATACATTTATTGTTGATGTCTGCTTACTTAGTATAGAACCGGTATGAAAGGAATAAGGTTGAGACATTATGTCAAAAAAAGATTCGAAATTTCAAGTTAGATTTATGTCTTTTCTATTTCGTGGAAAAGAAATATTTAAACCTTTAAATACAGGTTTTATTGATAAAAAAGTAAGCTGTATCAGGGAATATGTAGCTAATATTTACTTTTATACAAAAGATGGTTATACTATTATGATTGATGCAGGATATAATTATGATAGACTTGCAGAAAAAATGAGTTGGCTTAATATTAATCCGAAAGATATAAAGGAGATTTTAATTACTCATCAAGATACTGATCATGTAGGAGCTATTGAAAGAGGCAGTGATGAATTATTTAGTGAATCAACAATATATATCGGAAGAATTGAAAATGAGTATATAGAAGGTCATAAACGGCGTAAAGTCTTTTGGGGATTACATAAATTACCTCAAGTGTATATTGATAATAAAAAAGTCTTGATTGACGATGGACAAGTGTTTTATATTGGAAATATTAAAATAGAAGCTTTTCTTGTGCCGGGACATAGTTGGGGACATCTTGTATATCTAATTGATGATGCTTATTTATTTACAGGAGATACGATTTGGTTTGGAGCAGATGGCGGTTACGCATTTTTAAATACTCTTGCTGAAGATAGAAAGTTGCAAATTAAGTCACTTAAAAGATTGGAAGAAATACTGAGAAAAAGAAATCTTAGGTTAAAGATTATTACAGGGCATACAGGCTGGACTGATGATATAGACTTTGCTTTTGCTCATGTAGATGAAGTTTGTAATTCATTAAGGCGAAAACCAAAAGTTCATGATCCTAAAGCACCATATGATGGCTTTGATGAAAGAAATGATACAAAAGCAAACGCAAGAGATGGTTTCCTTGATAAGTGTTAGAAATGTATATTTGCTTATAGTGAAAAGTATGCTGATTTGAAAAAAGGCAATAAAAATTGTATCAAAGTTTTTAAAATTTAGATTTAGTAAGAAATAGTACACAATATGAACGAAAAAATAACATAAAAAGGAGAAATTAAAATGTTAGAAATAGGAACTAAGGCACCTGAGTTTGAACTGCAGGATCAAAATGGAGATTTACACAAATTAAGTGATTATTTAGGTAAGAAAGTAGTCTTATATTTCTACCCCAAGGACAATACACCGGGTTGTACTAAGCAAGCTTGTGGTTTTAGCGAGATGTATCCTCAATTTGTAGAAAAAAATGCGGTGGTTATAGGCGTAAGTAAGGATAGTGTGAAATCTCATAAAAAATTTGAAGAAAATCATAATTTGGGATTTACATTGTTATCTGATGAGCAATTAGATACTATAAAAGCTTATGATGTTTGGAAAGAAAAAAAGAATTATGGAAAAACATATATGGGCATAGAAAGAACAACGTATTTAATAGATGAAAAAGGTATTATAATAAAATCTTTTGGTAAGGTAAAAGCGGCAGACAATCCATCGCAAATGTTAGGAGAAATATAGTGAGAATAATAATTTCGCCTGCCAAAAAGATGAGTGTTGATGAAGATAGCTTACAATATAGTTCTTTACCTGTTTTTTTAGAGGACAGTACAAAGATAATGCGTTTTATACAGTCTTTAACTTATGAACAAGCTAAAAAATTATGGAAAGCTAATGATAATATAACCAAGCAAAACATAGAAAGGTTCGCTGATATGAGCCTTACAAAAATGCTCACGCCGGCAATTTTTTCTTATGAAGGAATTCAATATCAGCATATATCTCCATCCTCTTTGGAAGATAATATGATTGAATATATACAAAAAAATCTTAGAATTTTGTCAGGATTTTATGGTGTCCTTAAACCTATGGATGGGGTAAGTCCATATAGATTGGAAATGCAAGCAAAAACTGATATAGATAATGTAAAGGGTTTATATGATTTTTGGGGAAGAAAATTATATGATGAAGTTATTGATGAATCACGTATAATTATAAATCTTGCCTCTAAAGAATATTCGAAATCTATAGAAAAATATATACAGTCTGAAGATAAGTATATAAGTATCAGCTTTTATGAAATATCAAAAGGGAAATTAGTCCAAAAAGGAACTTATGCTAAGATGGCAAGAGGAGAAATGATAAGGTTTATGGCAGAAAATAATGTTCAAGACATAGAAGATATTAAAAAATTTAATTTTATGGGATATAGATTTGAGCACAATATATCTAATGAAAATGAGTATGTATTTGTAAAATAAATTTTTATTGAAATTAAAATGTATATTAACTTAAATGCTAATGCTACTATCTAATAAAATTATGGATAAATAATATAATAGAGCACCAATATAAATGTTTTATTATAAAAATTAATTATTATAAACTTCCATTATTCTATAAGATTTCAGTATAAATATACACTTTTTTAAAACTTTATATTTATAAGCTATAAGCTCTATTAGTCGGAAAATATTATTCAAATAATCAAGGATAAGTACATGAAAACAAAAGAAATTGAGATAATGGGTTGTATAAACGTGCCTATAAATACAGATATATAAATTTATTGATTTTGTCGAACAAAACAATTGGTTTTTTGGTTGTGGTTATAGGGAGATAATAGATGGACATTATGTAAATGAAGATGGGAGTCTTGGAGAAAAGATATAAATTAGGCTTAGTTTTTTTTGAAATCCCCCATTTGAAATGGGGGTTAGGTAACTTAGCTATAATTAAATACGTTTTTAATCAAATAGACTTTAGATAATATTCAAACAGCATTATATCTTCTTTTGTTGTGAGTTTCAGATTTGGTAGGTCATTTTCTGTTATGTGGATATTGTTATAGTATGGCATAACTATTTGTGTATCGTCTGTTACATCTATATTACCTGATTTAATGGCATTAATATGAGAATTATATATTATATCAAATCTGAAGCTCTGTGGTGTTTGTACATTATAAACGAAATCTCTGTCCAAATATTTTGAAATTTGACAGTTTTTTGCAATTATCATAGTATTTTTGGTCTTTTGTGCAAGTGTAACAGCTTTATATTTTTTTGTATCTACAACACATTTATCTATCATATCTGGTGTTATCATTGCACGTACTCCGTCATGTATCAAAATTATATCATCATCTTTTGCATAGTTTTTTATATGAGATATGGCGTTGAATACTGATTGTTGTCTTGTACTTCCGTTTGATATTAATGAAGTGAATTTGCTTATTTTGAAATCTGATATTATATTTTCGATATTATTTTTATAACAATCGAGGCATACTACGACTATTTCATCAATCAGTTCAGCTTGTTCAAATGCTATAAGTGTATATGAAATTACAGGCTTGCCGTTTATTTTTATGAATTGTTTCGGTATTTTTGACTGCATTCTACTTCCTGTACCGCCTGCTAATATTACAGCTATATTCATATTATTTCCTTTCAAGAGTTTTATTATAAAAAAATATAATATACTTTATTTTTAATTAATTATTCTATTATCTAAATTATAGATATTTTAATTGGATAATAGTATTTAGCATTATATTTCAATTTGAAATACAAAAATTATAAAAGCATATTATATTTGAGAAATTTCTATATAAATTTTTTAATCTTTGCCTATATCATAAGACGCATATGCGTTCATGCTCATATCCGATATGTTACCTCTAAGATATTCATAATATCCACAGCTACCTATCATAGCACCATTATCAGTGCATAGAGAAAGTGGAGGATAGTATAATTTCAAGTTTTCTTGTTCACATATTTTGGTTAAAGTATCTCTTAAATATGAGTTTGCTGATACACCTCCTGCTATGGCTATGTCTTTTATGTTTAATTCTTTTGCAGATTTTATCAAATTTTCACACAGTATGGATATTACAGCTTTTTGAAAAGAGGCTGCGACATCTGCTCTGTTAACTTCAATATTTTTCATTTTCATAGTGTTAAGATAATTAAGTACAGCTGACTTAATACCTGAAAAACTAAAATCAAGCGAGTTTTCAAAATGTGTTTTTGGAAAATCTATCGCATTTTCATTTCCCTCTTTTGCCAAGTTGTCAATTTTAGGTCCACCAGGATATCCAAGCTCAAGGCATCTCGCTACTTTGTCAAATGCCTCTCCTACAGCGTCATCTCTTGTTTTTCCAAGTACAATATATTTTGTATAGTCCTCAACTTTTACAATATGAGAGTGTCCACCTGACACAACAAGGCATAAAAATGGAGGTTTTAATTCTTTGTGTGCTATATAATTTGCACATATGTGAGCTCTTATATGATGTACTGCTACAATAGGTTTATCAAGTGCAAAAGCAAGAGATTTTGCAAATGATACGCCTACAAGTAATGAGCCTACAAGACCAGGTCTGTTGGCTACACTTATAAAATCAATATCATCAAAATTAACATTCGCATCACTTATTGCTTTTTTGCATACATCATTTATATTTTGTATGTGATTTCTTGATGCAACCTCTGGTACAACTCCTCCGAATTTTGTGTGTATAGGTATTTGAGTGTCTATTATGTTTGACAGTACATCTCTGCCGTTTTTTACTATTGCTACAGCTGTTTCATCACAGCTCGTTTCAATGGCAAGTGTTATTAAATCTTTCATCTTAAATCCTTTTTTTAATTATTTTGCTCCAAACTCAAACATATCAGGAAAATAATATACAGATGAAGGCGAACATATAAAAAGTACATAATCAGGTTTTAAAGTTTTAATTGTACTTAATAAATTCTTTCTTATATTTTCGTATCTTGTATCCAATAAGTGAATTTGAGCTATATTTGTGCTTAAGTATGCACTGAAAGGCATAGCAAATGAGTCTTTTATTATAGCTATTTTTGAATTGTTATCTATATTTTCATTTGTTATGATTTCATAAGGGCTTCCATATCCCATCATAGTAGTGTATTTATCTGTATATATATCTTTACTTTCCAATATTTCTTTGTTTACAAAAACTTTTTCAAAATTACCCATTTTTTCACCTAATAAGGCAAAATTTTCATCGTATTTTTTATAACTGTAATTTGTTTCAAACGCAGGCAGAATTAACTCGTAGTCATCTTTTTTTACGATATAATCTTTACCAACTCTTTTACCCATTGAGCCTATATAAGTATTTTCGGTTTTTTGTACACTATAATTTGTAAGCAGATTGGAGTTGTTTTTGTTGTAATAATCATATGAAAGAGTATTTTTTAAAAATTCTAAGGTTTTTTGATATGCCCAAAATGCAGTTTCATTTTTCCAATGCGTATCTGTCATATAAAAATATCTTGTATCGTCCATTTGCTCTTTAAAGTAGTCAGAGTTCAGATTAAGCGTTGTTACACCATTTTCCATAAGAGTTTGATAAAGTTCATCTGAGTTTGTAGTTGCATAGTCGAGTACACCATAAGGAAAATTTTCTGAGTTTATGCTGTGTTTATTAGGAGGCATTATAAATGCTGTAGGTATTTGCGATTTTTCAAGCTCAGTCTTTACATAAGCGATATTTTTTACAGCTTTTTCATTTATATTTTTTTGAGGAATAATATAATAAAGCATATCGTTATTGCCTTTATATACACGTCTTTCAGCTAAACTGTCATCTACAAGTTTTTTGCCGAAAAGTTTTTGCAATGCACCATATTTTTCAACAAAAAATAATTTTCCTGCAAAATTTTCATTAAAACTGCTTTCCAAGTAGTTGTGTTTTTCTTTTAATATGGAATCTTTTGCAAATAATGACAGCTTTGAAGTATCAAAAGTTTTAGTGTTATCGCTGTTTATCAAGTTCAAATAACTTATTGCTCCTAAAATTGTTAGAAACAACAAGAAAAATGAAATCAAAAAATATTTTTTCAATATATTTAATATATTCATTTAATCACCTGTTAAATAATCTAAAAATTGAAATAGATAAAAGGATTATAGCTTCCTTTTATTATATATAATGTGCAAAGTATCAATAATATTATAATAACTATTATACTGAAAATATTGTATACATAGGATTTTTCCGGATTTTTGAATATTATTTTAGGCAGTATTTTGAAAAAATTTGTGCAAGATAGTATTGCAAATATATAAATTAATAAAAAATCTTTTATATAAAACAGTGATTGAGAATTTACAAGACCTCTATTAGTTATGTTGAACATATTTGCTATATACAAAAAAGCACTTCTTATACTGTCGCTTCTAAATATAACCCAAAGTAGTACAATTACTACCATTGTATAAATTCTGCACAAAAAATATGGCAATATTCTATCTATAGATTTGTTGTTATGAGTGGCTTTAAAGTGTTTTTCAAAGGTTAAGAATACAAAATACAACAATCCCCAAAGTACAAAAGTCCATTTAGCACCATGCCATAAACCTGTTAATACCCAAACTATGAGTAGATTTATTATGGTTTTATTGAATCCTTTTTTTGAACCACCGAGTGGAATGTATAAATAATCTTTAAACCAAGAAGATAATGTTATGTGCCATCTTCTCCAAAAATCTGTCACAGATTTTGCGAGATATGGATTTTTGAAGTTTTCAGGAAAATGAAAACCTATCATTTTACCTATACCTATTGCCATATCAGAATATCCTGAAAAATCAAAATATATTTGCAGAGTATAAGATATTGCACCAAGTGTAAGCATTGCAAAACCGGCATCTTTAGGATCAAGCATAAAAGCTCTGTCAGCTACAATAGCCATAGAATTTGCAATCAAAACTTTTTTTGAAAGACCATAGACAAATCTTTTAAGTCCGTCATTTATATCATTAAGATTGAATTTTCTGCTTTTTATTTCTTTTGCAATATTGCTGTATCTTACTATAGGACCGGCAACTAATTGCGGAAACATACTTATATATAATGCAAAATCCAATATATTTTTTTGATAATGTATAGAATCGTTTCTGGCATCATCATAATAAACATCAAACACATAAGACATAGTTTGAAATGTAAAAAATGATATGCCTATCGGTAAAGGTATGTTTACAAGGGAAATATTCGCTAAAAAGAGCGAATTTATTGTAGCTATCAAAAAATTCGTATATTTGAAAAATGCCAATAATCCTATATTAAGTACAATACTGATTATAAGAAATTTTTTTTGCTTGGATTTATCTCGTGTAGAATGTATATTTTTGGCTATGAAGTAGTTTACTATTATGGAAATAATCATAGCATATACAAAAATAGGTTCACCTGTAGAATAAAAATACAAACTTGCTATCAGTAAAAATATATTTTTTAATCGTATATTAGGTAATAAAAAATATATTATCAAAAATATAGGAAAAAATAAAAATAAAAATAATGTGCTTGTAAAATTCATAATTGCTCCAAACTGTATATTATTAAATTTAATCCAATTTTATCATCAATTTCATAAATTGCTTAATAAAAAAATTGTTCAATAAAAATTTTATTTTAAAATATATTTTTATATTATAACATAAAATCTAAAAAAATTCTTAAAATACAAAATAAAATTAATCATAGAAAAATTTGAATTAATATAGAAGCGTTTAAAAATTCATATAAAAACCTCAAAAAAGTATTGACATATTTAATAAAATCAAATAAACTATATCAGGTGTAAAGTTAATTTGCTTTACGGTGGAGATTATGGAGATAAAAAAAATACTTGAAATTAATGAATTACTTGATATATACGGAGATTTGTTGACAGTAAAACAAAGACAGGTTATGAATCTGTATTATGAAGAGGATTTATCATTAGGAGAAATAAGTGAGGAGTTAAATGTGTCAAGACAGGCAGTTTATGATACAGTAAAAAAATCCGAGCAGTTATTATATTCTTATGAAAAATCTTTGGGTGTCAGAAATACCGGTTTAAAAAACAAAAATTTTAAAGAAAAATTGATAGCATATCTTATTTCTTTTGAAGATAAATATTCAAACAGTCTTACACAAGACGAACTGATTGATATAAAAAAGATTACTGAATTTTGTAAGGAGAGCTTGATATGATATTTGAGGGACTTGCAGAAAAACTTCAAAATACACTTCAAGGGTTAAGAGGTAAAGGAACTTTAAGTGAAAAAGATGTAGATGCTGCAATGAGAGAGGTTAAGCTTGCCTTACTTGAAGCTGACGTCAATTATAAAGTGGTAAAAGATTTTGTAAAAAGAGTAAAAGAACGCTCAATAGGTGAAGAAGTTCTAAAAAGTCTTACACCGGGACAACAAGTTATTAAAATTGTAAATGATGAGCTGAAAGAGTTAATGGGTGGAGTACAGAGCAAATTAAACATATCATCAAAGCCACCTACTGTAATACTTATGTCAGGTCTGCAAGGTGCCGGTAAAACAACAACTACAGGTAAACTTGCACACAATTTGAAACAACAGGGTAAAAATCCTATGCTTGTTGCTTGTGACGTTTATAGACCTGCAGCTGTTAAACAATTGGAAATATTAGCTGATAAAGTCGGAGCAAAATTTTACAGTGAAGAAAATAACAACAATCCTGTACAGATAGCTACGAATGCTGTAGCAGAGGCAAAAACATTAGGATTTGATATAGTTATAATAGATACAGCCGGTAGACTTCATATAGATGAAGAATTGATGGATGAATTAAAAAATATTAAATCATCAGTAAAACCTCATGAGATATTGTTAGTTGTAGATGCTATGACCGGACAGGATGCAGTCAATATAGTAAAGACTTTTGATGAGGCTTTAGGTATTGATGGGGTAATTTTATCAAAACTGGATGGAGATACAAGAGGAGGTGCTGCACTTTCTATAAGAGCAGTTACCGACAAACCTATAAAATTTTCTGCAACAGGCGAAAAAATAGGAGATTTGGAGCCGTTTTATCCTGATAGAATGGCAAACAGAATACTCGGCATGGGAGATGTACTCTCACTCATAGAAAAAGCACAATCATCAGTTGATATGGATGCCATAAAAGGGTTGGATTCAAAGATGAAAAATATGGATTTCAACTTTGATGACTTTTTACTTCAAATGCAACAGATAAAAAAAATGGGTTCATTGAAAAGTTTGATTGAAATGATACCTGGACTTTCAAAACAGATGAAAAATATAGATGTGGATGATAAGGAACTCGTTAAAATAGAAGCTATAATACAATCTATGACAAAACAAGAGCGTGCAAATCCGTCAATAATAAACGGCAGTCGCAAACTTAGGATAGCAAAAGGCTCAGGAATGCAAGTAAATCAAGTAAACAGATTGTTAAAACAATTTGAAGAGACAAGGAAGATGATGAAGCAGATGAGCACTTTTACAAAAGGCAGGAAAAAGATGAAATTCCCGTTTTTGGGAATGTAGATTTCAGTTAATTATTTTAAATAATTATTATAAATAATGATGAAATATAAAAAAATATATTTCTAAAAATATTAATTTTAGGAGGTGAAAAAATTGGTAAAGATAAGACTAAGAAGAATGGGAGCAAAAAAAAGACCATTTTATAGAATAGTAGTAGCTGATGCGAGATCTCCAAGAGATGGAAGATTTATTGAAGAAGTAGGTTATTACAATCCGATGGGTTCTAAAGATGTAAAAATAGATTCTGAAAAAGCAAAAAAATGGTTATCTACAGGTGCACAACCTACAGAAGTAGTTAAATCATTATTTAAGAAAAACGGCATTATGGAATAACAATCACAAAATAGGGGGCTGAAAATGAGAGAACTATTAGACGTAATTGTAAAATCTTTGGTTGATAAACCGGATGAAGTAGTGATAACAGAGAATCACGGAGAATATTCCGTAATAATAGAACTTAGAGTTGCAAAAGATGATATGGGTAAAGTTATAGGAAAACAAGGAAGAATTGCAAAAGCAATCAGAACTGTACTTAAAGCTGCATCTATAAAAGAAAATAAAAAAGTAACTCTTGAAATAATAGGCTAATAAAAAAACTGCTGCAGTTTATGTGGCAGTTTTTTTATTAGCATGTTATAAAAATCTTAACTGTAAATAAAAAATAATTTATAAAAATTCACTACTTTAATAAAATATGATATAATATAAAATATAATTTTAAAAGAAATTGGGGTGTTTTGTATGTATATAAGCTCTAATAATAAAGATAAAGATATGTTTTATACAAAGATGAAATTATTTACTGATTATGACAGCAGGTGGATTGATGGAAATATAGTTAAATATGGAAAAATACATTTTAAAGCTCCTGACGAAAAAACTTATAATTCAAGGAAAACTATAATAAAATATTATCAGGTGGATTATGAAAATATCCAAGATAATGAGGAGTTTGCTGAAAATGAGATATAAGTATTATAAGTAATATTTTTAATAATAAAAATCATAGAGGGTGTGTTGAACTTGGAACAAGATCGAATAAGAATAGGCAAAATAATAAAGTCTCACGGTTTAAAAGGTGAATTTAAGATATATCCTTATACAAGCGATATTTCTTCATTTAACAACTATAAGACTGTATATGTGGAAGATATTGAAACACCATACAACTTGCAATATATTAAAAATATGAATAACTTATTGATAGGTAAATTTAAGGAGATTGACAATATAGATGATTTGCCGGAAGTTTTAGGAAAAAGTATATTTATAGACTATAGTGAAAAAAGACAAATGCAAGAAGATGAATATCTTATAAGCGAGTTAGTAGGGTTAGAAGTCTATGAAGGAGATCGATTAATCGGCATAGTTGTTGATGTCTTGCAATATGGAGCAAATGATGTATTTAAAATAAAATCGGGTTCTATAGAAAGATTTATCCCGAATGTAAAAAAATTCATTAAAAAAATAGATATGATTGAAAAAAAGATAACAGTAGAACTTATAGAAGGAATGTAGGATATATGATTTTTAATATAATGACGCTTTTTCCGGATATTATAAACGCATATGTAAATCAAAGCATAATAAAAAATGCGGTAGAATACGAATTAATACAAGTAAATGTACATAATATAAGAGATTATTCGGCAAATAAGCATAAAAAAGTAGATGACTATCCTTATGGTGGCGGGGGTGGAATGATAATGACAGCACAGCCTATATATGATTGTTATGTAAATATAAAA
This sequence comes from Peptoanaerobacter stomatis, assembly GCF_000238115.1. Classification (GTDB taxonomy): domain Bacteria; phylum Bacillota; class Clostridia; order Peptostreptococcales; family Filifactoraceae; genus Peptoanaerobacter; species Peptoanaerobacter stomatis. The sequence continues at coordinate 21,711 of NZ_JH414568.1, forward strand.
AAAAATAATCCTTCTACAAAATTGATATATTTTTCACCAAAAGGAAAAATTTTAAATAATAAACTTTCATACGAATATGCTAAATATAATAATTTAACTTTGCTGTGTGGGCATTATGAAGGAATAGATGAACGCATAATAGATATGATAGTTGATGAAGAGATATCCATAGGAGATTATGTGCTTACAGGCGGAGAGTTACCTGCGCTTGTGTTTTTGGATACAGTATCAAGAAAGATAGACGGCGTTTTGTCATCACAAGACAATGTTCAAGATGAAAGTTTTGAAGACGGTATGCTCGAATATCCACAGTATACAAGACCGGTAGAGTTTAATGGAATGAAAGTGCCTGATGTGTTACTTAGCGGAAATCATCAAAACATATATAAGTGGCGAAAAGAACAGTCGCTCGAAATAACAAAAAAAAGACGGCCGGATCTAATGAAATTTTAATTTAAGGTATGATATGAATTTAAATGATAATGTTATAAATTTGCCGAAAATAGGCGAAAAAAAGCAAAAAGTTTTACAAAATATGGGAGTGAGTACGATTTATGACTTACTCCATTATTTTCCGAGAAAATATGAGGACAGGAGCATATTTAAAAAACTAAATGAAATAAAAGCAAAAGAAAAGGCAAGTGTAAAAGCAAAAATTATAAGATTTGAAAAGGTAAATCTAAAGTTCAAAAAAAGCATTATAAATATATATGTAAGTGATGATACATCTACAGCTTGTATAAAACTGTTCAACAACAATTTTATATTACCTGAGCTTGAAAAAGGAAGATATATATTTTTTTATGGTCAAGCTGAAGAAAACTATGATCTACTGCAATTCAATTCACCTGAAATAGAATTTGATAAAGCTGAAAAAAAAATAGGCATGATATATCCAATATATCCGCTTTCAAACGGTATAAAAAATAGTGAGATATTAAGTGCAGTGAAATATTCAATTGAAAATGCGGATATGACATCATTAGAATATCTGCCGAATGAATATCTTGAAAAATACAGACTTATTCCTACATATGACGCTATAAAAAATATTCATATGCCTAAGAATATAAATATATTGAAACAAAGTAGATACAGATGTATATTCAATGAATTTTTTGAATTGAATATATTTTTAAATGCTCAAAAATCTAATGTTCAAAAAAGTGTCGGTATAAAATTTAAAAAATCGGAAAATATAAATGACATTATAAAAAAACTGCCTTTTGAACTTACAAATGCACAAAAAAAAGTATTAGATGATATATTTTCAGATATGAATAAAGATGTTCCCATGAGAAGATTAATACAGGGTGATGTAGGTTCAGGTAAGACTATAGTAGCGTTTTTAAGCATATATAATAGTTGTATGAATGGTTACCAAAGTGCATTTATGGTACCTACAGAAGTTTTGGCTGTTCAGCACTATGAAAATGCATTAGATTTTTTTAAAAATACTGATATAAAAGTAAAATTACTTATAGGTAGTACAAAAAATAAAGCTAAGTTATATGAAGAAATTGAAAATGGCGAAGTAGATGTGGTAATAGGAACTCAGGCTCTTATACAAGAAAAAGTTGTATTTAAAAATTTAGGGTTGGTCATAACTGATGAGCAGCATAGATTTGGTGTAAATCAGCGAAAAAAACTTGAGGAAAAATCAAATGCAAATCCTGATATAATTGTAATGAGTGCAACACCTATACCACGAACTCTGTCACTTGTCATACATAAAGATCTTGATGTATCTGTGATAGGAGAATTACCACAAAACAGACTGCCAATAAAGACAGTTGCAGAACGTAAAATAAATGAGCAAAAGGTTTTTGAATTCATAAAAAAACAAGTAAAAATAGGTAGACAGGCGTATGTAGTTTGTCCGCTTGTTGAAGAAAACTATGATTTGGACCTTATATCTGTAAACGAATTGTACGAAAAATTACTTGATGTTTTTCCTAAAGAGTATTCTATAAAAGTTTTGCATGGAAAGATGAAAGCGAAAGAAAAAGAAGATATATTAAAAAATTTTCAAGAAAACAATATTAATATATTGATTTCGACAACGGTGATAGAAGTTGGCATAAATGTACCGAATGCGACTATAATGGTAATCTATGATGCTCAAAGGTTTGGCTTGTCACAGCTTCATCAATTGCGTGGAAGAGTAGGCAGAGGAGATAAACAATCCTATTGCGTACTGCTTTATGACAACGCAAATAAAATTACAATGCAGAGAATACAGACTTTAGTTGATACAAATGACGGTTTTGACATTGCAAAGAAGGACTTGCAATTAAGAGGAGCCGGAGAGATTTTTGGAGTAAAACAACATGGCATACCTGAATTTAAAATAGGCGATATAATGCAAAATATAGATATATTGGAATTTGCGCAAAAATGTGCAAATGAAGTAATGGAGCATATGGACAGCAGATATATAACAAATATAATAGAAGATATATATTCGGAGATGAATATATCGTAGTTAAAAAAATTTATTTTTATGGAAATAACTCTTAATTATGATTTTAAAATATATCACTGTTAATTATTGAATGTCTTTGATGAATATAATTGACAGTTTTATATTAAACAATGTATATATTTAATTATTTAACTTTTCAACATATTAACTCCTTTAAACTGTAGAGAATTAGAGAAATAATATTATATATTTGACTTTTTATTAATTCATTTTTAAATCTATATTGTTTAATTATATAGTTAACATTTACCTCATCAAATATCTTGTAATACCTAAATTTGTGGATCCATATCTAAAATCATTATTTGCTTTTTTTAGACATTCAAGCACTATATATTTTGTAAATACTATGCTTATATGTGATATCATCATATCAAAGTTTACTTTGTTAAACTCTTTTTCAAGTTTTGGTAAATTCTTTGATACTTTAAATATTACTTCTATGTTTCATCTATTACCGTAGATTTTTACTATCTCTTTTTCTTCTAAACAAATATATAATCATTGAAATTCAAACATTATAAACAAGAATAACAAAAATATTACATTTATATTACAAATATAAAACCTGCACTTTTTACCGGGGAAATTTTGATTAAATAGTGATAAAATGTTTTTAGTAATCAAGTTCAATATTTATATCAACTGTCATCTATTTAGTAGCTGTTAACATTACATACATATTTTTTTAAAAGTGAGTGAAATCTTAGAATTTTATGAAACAATATTTACCATAAAATTTCAATTTAATTACACGTCATAGTAAAAGTCAATAGAATAATAGACATTCTTATTTTAGAACATTAATTATTTAAGACAAAAATTAACATAATTAAAGTAAAATAATGTGAAATATAAGCATTGTTAAAAAATATTAGTAATATTTTAAAAAACAGATAAAAAATAGAAAGGCATTTGATTAATATTGGACAATTACATATCAAAAAATTATCAAAATTAAAAGGAGGTAATATTGATGTTAAAAGTAAAAAGAATCTCAATGTTAACGATTTTTGTGCTAATTATGAGTATAATAAGTACACAAGTATATGCAGAGAAAATTCCATTTACAGATGTCTCAGAAAAATCTTGGTACTATGATGATGTCAAATCAGCGTATGAATCAAACCTTATCAATGGTAAAAAAGCGGATAAGTATGCACCAGACGACAATATGACAGCAGCAGAAGCAGTAAAACTTGCAGCAGCAATGCACAAGTTAAAAAACGAAGGAAAGGTAGACTTTGCATCATCAAAGCCATGGTACAAAGTATATGTAGACTATGCCAAGCAAAAGAATCTGATAACAGATGATTTAGATTGGAATAAGAAGATAACAAGAGCAGGGTATATGCAAATCTTCGCCCAGATACTAACAGACGAAGAATCAAAGAAAAATAGCGTAGCAGACGGCTCAATACCAGATGTACCGATGACACACCCAAGTGCTAAGGCAATATATAAGCTATATAGAGCAGGAGTAGTAGTAGGAGTAGATAATAAAAGAAATTGCTCGCCAGGAAGCAATATAAAGAGAAGTGAAGTAGCAGCGATACTAATAAGGATGATGGATGTAAAACGCAGATTATCATTTAGTATAGAAGCACCAGCACCAGGGACAACTCCACCGGGAACAACACCGCCTGGGGCTACACCAACACCAGAAGTAAAACCACTTAGAATAACTAAGCAACCAGAAAATGCAATAGGAGATTTTATTGGAGATGTAGTGACATTAGAAGTTAAAGTAGAAGGAGGCAAGGAACCATATAACTATCAATGGCAATATAGAAAAGTAGGAGACAGAGATTATACAAACATTAGGATAGTAGACGAAGCAACAAATGTATTAAAATATACTGTAGACAGAGAAGCCTATGATTGTATATGCGTAATTACAGATGCAAAAGGTAATAAAGTAACAAGTAATGCAGCAAGAGTAGAGCTGAAAGCAGGTCCACTTAGAATCACAAAAGAACCAGCTGAACTTATAGAAGGAAAAGAAGGAGATTTTGTGACATTAGAAGTTGAAGTAGCAGGAGGAAAACAACCATATACCTATAAATGGTACCGAAAAATAGCTGTAGCACATATACAAGCTATTGAAGAAGTTCCATATGAAGGAAGTAAAACAAGGTCAGTAAAAGTTCCTTTTGCTCCAGAAACCAGGTATCAATATTTATACCGATGCGAAATTATAGATGCAGATGGAAACCGTGTATTAACTAAATTTGCATTAGTGAGAGTAGATCCAAGCACAGCACCGCCTATAATAATAAAACAACCTGAAAATAAACTTGGTATTCCATCAGGTCATACAGTGTCATTGGAAGTCAAAGTATCAGGAGGCAAGGAACCGTATAGATATCAATGGGAAGAAAGAAAAGAAGGAGACATAAATTATACAAACAGTATGGTAGAAGGAAATACAAGAAATGTATTAAGACCAAAAGTAGAAATGTTTACCTATTATTATCGATGTGTGATTACAGATGCAAACGGCAATAAAGTGACAAGTGATGAAGCAAAAGTGGAAATAGATCCAAATACAGTGCCAATTAAAGTAACCAAACAACTTGTGGATGTAAGAGGCGTGCCAGGAGATGTTGTTACATTGGAAGTTGCTGCAGAAGGAGGAGTACAACCACTAAGATATCAATGGCAAGAAAGAAAAGTTGGAGATGCAGAGTACAAAAACCTTCCATTTGCTACAGCAACTACACATAGAGTACCTGTAACAGGTGAGCCATATGATTACCGATGTGTAATTCATGATGCAAAAAACAGGTGGGTTATAAGTAATAAATCAAGAGTAGTATGGAAAGTTCGAATTGACAAAGAACCTGAGGATGCAAGTGGTAGGTTAGGAGATAGAGTGACGTTAGAAGTCAAAGCTGAGGGAGGTATAAAACCTTATAGATATCAATGGGTATATGTAAAAGATGGAGACACAGTATTTAGAAACAGTACTTCAGAAGGAAATACAACAAATGTATTAAAACCTCCTGTAGAAAATGATATCTACTGGTATGTTTGTAACATTATGGATGATGAAGGAGTTCAAGTGATGAGTAGAAAAGTACAGGTTCGTAAAAGATAAATTTTACTTGAATCATTTTTATACTCCATTTAAAAAATAGCAAGGCATTTAATTAATATTGAATTGTTATGAACTAAAAGACAAAATATTTTTATTGATATGACAAGAGTTGTTATGGCAAATATAATTTCTTGTTATGTTTGTAAACGGTTAGATAATTTATCCAGTGATAATTAGTTTATAGTATAAAAAGGAGCTGTTGCAAAATGGTGAAAATCATAGCAACAGCTCTATATTAATGACTTTAGCCTGTTTCGCCCATTGGAGTTTTTCTCTGAACCGAAAAATGTAAATGGGCGAAACAATTAACCACCCGCTATGCGGGTGCGCGTCGGATGTTATACAAAAATTACCTTTCCGTGTACAATAGAGTTGTTCAGGCTATATTGTAGAAAGGAAAGGTAATTATGGCAAAGAAAGAATATTCACTTGCACATACAAAATGGATGTGCAAATATCATATCGTCTTCACACCAAAGTATAGACGAAAAATAATCTATAATCAATACAAAATAGATATTAGAGATATTATTAAGCAGCTATGCAGCTATAAAGGAGTAGAGATTATAGAAGGGCACTTGATGCCAGATCATATTCATATGTTGGTGAGCATACCGCCTAAGATAAGTATATCATCATTTATGGGGTATTTGAAAGGAAGAGTGC
>NZ_JH414569.1 GCF_000238115.1 Peptoanaerobacter stomatis
TATATATATATACTCTATTTTTTGTTTGTATTAATATTGTTTAATAGGAAGTTGTAATCCAGTATAAGCTTTTTGTGAAACTGTTGTATAGTAGGTTTTTCTTCCATTAGATATTTTATAAACGTCATATCGCCTAACTTCTACTTGCATATTGACATATAAATACCAACTTCCATAACTAGGAACATTAACTGAATATCCTTTAACTCCATCCATTTTTCTTGAACCAACATTTATAGTGAACCCTATATGTTTGCCAGCTATGGTAACTCCAACTCCAACATCTGGACCACTACCTTCTTCCCAGTATATCATACCGCCATATGTAGGAAACGAAACAGGACCATAATTTTGACCGCCAGCTCTATAAGGTCCAAACCATCGTCTTGTACTCCCTACGAACTCAGTAACATATCTTGAATGATCTTGAGGTTTCATTTCATTATTTAAATAATTAGATGATATTTTATTTTCTAAATTGTTAATATAGTCTTCCATTTGCTGTTCAAATTCTTTGTCTATTTCTTCTTGAGATTTTAAAATAGTTTTTACATAAACATTATTTCTTTCTATGGTATCCAATGCATACACATTAATACTTGAAACAAATAAAGCGGTTATCAATAGAATTAGCATAATTTTTTTAGTTTTCATATAATATCCTCCTTTTCATAATAATGAAATTTTGATATAATAAACTTGCAAGTTATACATATATTCTATCAAAATTATATTATTATGTCATTTTTTATTTTTATACTTTTAGGAGTGGTTTTTATGAAAAAACGGAAGCTTTTTATTTTGTTAATATCAGCACTTGTAATTCTAACTGTTTTAATTTCAAATTCTACACATCCTGAAAAAATTATGACAGTCGGATATCCTGAGAATATAACATCAATTTTATATGCGAGAGCGATTTATAATGAGAAAGTAATTGCAAAATTTGAAAAACTTCTTGATAACGTTGTTTTTGACGGAAACAAAATTTCACAAAGAGATGATTTGCCTGAAATAATATTGAGAATAAGCGAAAAAAATATTGAACGTACTCTTGAAATATGGGACAAAACAGAAAACACCATATTGTCAGTAAACGAATACGGACGTATAAAAAAAGGAATAATAGACTCATCAAAGCTGAAAGTCATATTGGAAGAAATTGAAAATTTAGAGGAAGTCAAAAATCTGAAATCGGCAAATTAAATCTTTAAATTTATGACTTATTGTAATTTTATTTATTTTAAATAGTTATGCCGTAAATGTCAAAAGTCGCATTTTGGTTTTTTTTGTATATATTTCAAAAATAAATCATTATGCACAATATCTTGTAGTCTAAAATTCTAAAAATAGCTTTTGATACTCACAGTATCTTATTATATAATGTCATTGTTACCACTAACCAAAAATAATGATAGAAAATGATATTACACAAATATAATAAAAGAAAAAGTTATTTATAAACTTATTAATTTAAGGAATTATCTATTGTTGTATTAGAAATCAGTATTACTTATAAAATGTCTATTATTCTATTGAATATCGGTATTAATATAAAAAGTGGAGGTTGCCCTCCACTAAAAATTTTGCTTTCCATATTATTTTATGTTTAAATTCATAAGTGTTGAAAGTTGCGCCAAACTTACATAATTGGCACTGTTTATAAGATATACTTTCAATTTTTGGTCTTCTTTGCCGTTGACCATTATTTTTTGGTTGCTGCTTACAATCTTAGGTGCCTTTTGAGAAATTTTTGAAAGTTTTGCATTATTTCCGCTATATTTAGTATTTTTCTTCAATACTACCGATTTTGATTTTTTATCGTATTGTACGTCGAATGACTGTGCTGTATTACTGAAGGCTGCTGCAATATCTCTTACTTGGAAATATTTATCTCCGTTTATTATATAGCCTTCTATCAGTATTGATTTGCCTTCTGCTATTATCTTATGAGTAGTAGGTATAGCTTTCATATCATCTGCTTTAACTTCGCTTATTGTATCCACTTTTGTCACTTCGCTCTTAGGCACTATTCTGTTTCCGTTTTCTTTATAATTTATCTTTCCGCCATTTTCTTTTATATAGTCTACCAATACGTCTGATAATAAAGCATTTTCAGCAATTTTTTTAGCACCCTTGAACATTGTATAATCATCGCCGCCTATTGCCATAAAATCATTAGTTGCAAGCTTATATGATTTTTTAGTATCAAGATTTTCGCCGTTTACTTTTATATCACTTACTCTTTTACCTGAAGGTTGCGATATGTCATAGATGAATGTAATTCCTGATACTTGCGGGAATTTGCCGGCAGGTTCAGGTGCTTTATCAACTCCATGTTCCAATGCTGATGCTATCACATCACCTTTTACTTCCAAACCTACTACGAAATTTGTGAACGGGAATGATGTAAGTATATCTCCCATTTTTATATCGCCTTTTTTAATTGATGCTCTTATTCCTCCGCCATTAGTAATTGCAACATCTGATGATATTGATTTTTTCATAGCGTCTGTAACAAGATCCCCAAGATTTGTTTCACTTGCTCTGACTTTTTCTCTAACTCCTACAAGTTCTGTTTCACTATATCCTATCACTTTATCAAGTGTAGGTTTATCCGCTGCAACCGCAACTTGTATTTCTTTTGCAATTTTTTCATCAGGTTTTATATCTTTTGCCTGTTCAAATGAAACCAAGTTTGCCTTTGCACTTTGAATTTTACCGTCTTTTATTTCGAGATTTACAACACCTATATTTTTTAAATACTCCCCTGTCTGAACTATAAGTGTATTTTTTATTTTTAAGCCTTCAGGGAGTCTTGTATGACTATGTCCGTCTATTATAAGATCTATTCCGTCGACTTCTTTTGCAAGTATATCGGAACGCTCACTTGATGATTCATCTATACCGAGGTGTGTAACCGCCACTATTATTTGTGCACCTTGTTTTTTTAATTCTTCAACTTGTTTTTTGGATGTTTGTATATAATCAAGAAAATCTACATTTGCAGTGTTTTTAGGGCTTGATTTATAAAGAGTTTCCGGTGTGGCAATTCCGAAAAATCCTATTTTAACACCGTCAATATCTTTTATAACATTGGCTTTAAAATCTTTTGTTCCATCTTTTCTAACTACATTTGCACATAAATAATCAAATTTTGCATCTTTTTCAAGAGCAATAAGTCTTTCATATCCGTAGTTGAAATCGTGATTTCCGGGAATGCCCACTGCAAATCCTATTTCATTCATAAGATTAAGCATATTTTTCCCTTCGGATATGTTGGCAAATGTTGTTCCATGCAAAGTATCTCCCGCATCTACAAGTAAAGTATCAGGATTTTTTGCTTTTTGTGCGTCATAAAAAGTTTTTAATTTTGCATAGCCTATGAGTTCTTTTTGATCTCCTTCAGCTCTTCCGTGAACATCGTTAGTATGTATTATTGTTATTGTTTTGCTATCATCTGCAAATACAGGTTTATATGCACTTAAACCTAATGCAAGTAAAAGTGACAGGATAATACTGATACTTTTTTTAATTTTCAACATAATTACCTCCTATTTTTTTTAATATATTGTAATTAATTATACTATATAAATAGAAAAATTTCCATTATGTCAACAAAATTTAATATAGTAAAATTAACAGTTATAGGATTTTTAATAAAATAAATCCAAATTAAATATAAACTTTTTATTTATATTTAACACGTTTATAATTAAATTTTAAGTTGAGTTAAAATAAATTTACTGTTATAATTATACACAGAATTATTCAATATTTTTTAAAGTTTCTTTTTAAGGAGATAATATTAAATGGATACAAAAAAAGAATTTTTTAGAATGATGAGAGAACATTCGGAAATAGCACTTGCCACAAGTTTTGATAATACTCCTAATGTCAGAACTGTAAATTTTTATTTTGATCCGGATGCAAAAGTATTGTATTTTGCAACATTTTCAGACAACACCAAAGTCTTTGAATTGGAAAAAAATACAAAAGTTGCATTCACTACAATACCTAAGCATGGAACGGAACATATAAAAGCAAAAGGTATATGTACGAAAAGTTCAAAAACCGTATATGATCTAAAAGAGCAACTTATAGGCAAAATGGAAGGGTATAGAGAGCTGATAGAAGATGTCGGAGCTTTCCTTGTAGTATATGAAATACACTTCGAAAAAGCTCAGGTAGTCTTGACACTTGAAAATATAGACACTTATACATTATAAAAATACATTATAAAAAATAAATAAATTTTTATTCTCATTAAACATAACAAATTTTATAAAATTTGTTATTGAAGAATCAAAAAATAAAAGTTTTTTTCGGCAATAAATAAAGCTGAACCCAACAGTTATAGAGGTTTTATTTATTGCCGAAAGAAAAAAACAAAAAATACTTGACATAGATAAAAATAATAGATATAATTAACAAGTTGATTGTTGTAAAAGAACATGACTCATTAGCTCAGTCGGCAGAGCACTTGACTTTTAATCAAGGTGTCCCGGGTTCGAATCCCGGATGGGTCACCATTTTATATTGATTGATGTGGCTCCTTGGTCAAGCGGTTAAGACACCGCCCTTTCACGGCGGCTACAGGGGTTCGAATCCCCTAGGAGTCACCACTTTAATCTATATATCTAATAATTGATTATTTTACTTTGGTATGGATCCATAGCTCAGCTGGGAGAGCATCTGCCTTACAAGCAGGGGGTCACAGGTTCGAGCCCTGTTGGGTCCACCATTTTTTTTGTGCGGATATGGCGGAATTGGCAGACGCACTAGACTTAGGATCTAGCGGGCAACCGTGGGGGTTCGACTCCCTCTATCCGCACCAGATTTTTCGTTAATGATGTGAATGGTTCACGTCTTTTTTTATGCAAAAAATATTCCTTAAATAAACCAATTATATTCAAGGAATATCTTTACCACCGAATCTTATACTAATACTACTTTCTAATAAAATTATGGATAACTTGTATAATTATATAAAATTAATATACATAGTCTACCAGAAAAATTAATTGTTATGATTTTCCATTATTCTATAAGATTTTAGTATAAAACACAGTTACAAAATAAAATTTCTATTTTTTATATATTTACTACTTAAAAATATAAATTTTCAACTTTATAAATTATAATTCGGTTTCAATCAGTGTTCCATATTACACTGTTTTCAGCCAATCTCTGTATATTTTCATAAATTCTTCTTTCTTATCTTTTCGTATTTTCACTTTTAAAGTTATAAGCTCATCTTCTTTTTTTTCATCTTTTCTAAGTAATTCTAAAATTTCTTCATCTTTTTTAAATTCGCTTGCTTTTTTCAACAAATTTACGTCAAAATTTATATCATCTTTATTTTTCAATATCAATTTTTGAGTTTGATCAGGTAATTTAGCAAGCAATACAGCCATTTTTATATTTATTACAGATTCATCTATAAGCTCAAAAAAACCGCTGTTTAGCATATTAAGCGATAGATAGTTTTGCACCATTCTTCCTGATATACCTAATTGACCCGCAATTAAATCTCTTGTTTTTTCTCCTTTTTTCTTCTCAGATTTTATACGAACATATTTTTGAAGTATAGATTGTGTTTTTTCAAATGTTGTAAGCTGTCTTTGTATCCAGTTTGTATCTACTATTATCTCCCTTGCTGTATTCTCGTCAATATCATCTTTTCTTTTAACTATCGCCGGAATTTTACTATACTTTTCATCTTTTGTCATCTCATACAATGCCTTATATGCTCTTACTCTATTATGCCCTGAGAGTATCATATAACCGTCATTTTTTTCCCAAAGTACTACAGGGTGAAGCAGGGAGTTTTTTTCTATGGACTCTATCAATTCTAAAAACTTTTCTTCCGGAAGCTTGCTGTAAAAATTCCATTCACTCGGTGCTGATATGAGCTTATTTATATCTATTTGAGATATATCGTTTGAAAAAACATCTATGTCAAATCTCGATTTTGCATTTTCTTTCCTGTTTTCCTGTCTTTTCTCTTTATCAAAAGCGGACATCCCTGAAAGATTTTTAAATCTGTCTTTATTTATTATACTTTTTTTTGTTGACAAGACTATCCACTTCCTTTGCTAAATTTTTATAGGCAATTGATGCTCTTGAATCTGATGAAAAATGACATACAGGCTGTCCCAAAAATTGACTTTTCTTTATATTTATATCCACAGGTATATCTGAAGACAATATTTTATCTCCAAACAAATCTCTTAAAAGTTCTCTCGTTTCATCAGTTGTAGACTCACGCTTATCAACTTTTGTTTCCACTATGCCGAGGATTTCCAAATCTTTGTTAAAAATTCTCACTTCCTCTATAAAATTGGATAGAGGCTCTAAACCTTCCACTCCGAAAGCCGATAATTCAACAGGTATCAATACATAATCTGACGATACCAAAATATTATAATTTAAAAGCCCCAAAAATGGACAAGTGTCTATTATTATATAATTATATGCTCCGCTTTGTTTTAGAGGTGTAATTATTTTTTTTATAACTGTTTCTTTATCATCTTTGCCAACAAGCTGCATATCAACTGCAGAAAGCATATAATCAGATATCACCATATCAATATTTTCGTAGTTAGTCTTGCTTATAAAATCCGACAGGTCTTCTTCCAATGAAACAGCTTTATATACGTTTTTATCCTTGTCCATTTGCATATCGTATGAACGTGTCAAATTCATTTGCATATCTGCATCTATGAGCAAAACTTTTTTGCCATGACTTGCAAGAGCATAGCCGAGATTACCTGTAAGCGTAGTTTTTCCTGAACCTCCTTTGTTGTTAGATATAGAAATTATATGAGTTTTCATAATATTCTCCGTTTCATTTATGTATTAGATATTGCTATTTCAAATAACTTCATTTTGAGATAACAATTTTTATTCAGCATTAAAATTTTATATAAAAAATATAATCATGTTAATTATATCAAAAATACAATTTCATTACAAATATATTTTACAACTTGATATTAGCATTAAAACTTTTTATTATAGCTTTTAATTTATGGTTAATATTTTTTATTTCACTTAAAAAATATTATTATTTATTTTAAAAGCTATTGTATAAATTTTGCTAAGTTGGTATAATATTAAATTGACATTTTGTTGTTAAATAAATATTTTTAGGAGGAATAGACTTGGCAAATACAGGTGCAAATGCGGCAGGTTCATTAGGAATGTTTTTCCCGCTTATCTTGATGGGATTTTTCTTATATTTTTTCGTTATGAAACCGCAAAAAAAGAGACAAAAAGAAGTAATGGATATGAGAAGTTCATTAAAGGCAGGAGATACCGTAATACTTTATAGCGGTCTTATAGGTCTTATAATAGAAATAAAAGGCGATACTATGGTATTGGAATGTGCTCCTGACAACACACATCTCACATTCAAAAATTGGAGTGTAAGAGAAGTTGTTATCAATGATACTGATGAAGATGACGAAATCGAAGATGATGATGAAGATATAGAAATAGACGAAGAAAAATAAAATTTTTATGCAATCCCTGACAATTAGGGTTTTCTTGGAGGAATTATTATGAGATTTAAGAGCAAAAGAAATTTTTTCTCTGTGGTTATCCTACTTATACTATTGACTGTATTGTCAATAACAGGTATAAAAAACGGAGATAATTACATTTTTGCCCCGGTATATACTAAAATCAATCAAGGCTTGGACTTAAAGGGCGGAGTCTATGTGGTATATGAGGCAAATACCGACAAAACAGGCGATGATCTGTCTAAGATAATTAACCAAACCATTGAAGTATTCAGAAAAAGAATAGATGGTATGGGACTTACAGAGCCTCTTATAGTAAGAGAGGGTGAAAACAGAATACGTATAGAATTGCCCGGTGTCAAAGACGTAAATGATGCAATATCTACAATCGGTAAAACAGCACAGCTCCGATTTGTAGATTCACAGGGTAACGAAGTTTTAAACGGTTCACACGTTGTAAAAAGTGAAGTTGCTACAAACGGTAAAAATCAATATGTAGTAACATTACAGTTCAACGATGAAGGTACAAATTTATTTGCAGAAGCTACAAAACAGGCCGCTCCCACAAAAGCGCCTATATATATAATGTTGGATGAGCAAATAATATCAGCTCCTAATGTACAATCTGAAATATTAGGCGGAAGTGCCGAAATATCAGGAAATTTTAATGCAAAATCAGCTACTGAATTGGCATCACTCATAAGAGCCGGTGCTTTACCTGTTGATTTTACAGAAGTGGAAAGTTCAACAAAATCTGCACAGCTCGGAGATGACGCACTTCAAAAAAGTATACAAGGTGCAGGAATCGGTATAGCTCTTGTAATGCTTTTCATGGTAATCTATTATAAAATACCGGGACTTATTGCAGATATAGCGCTTTTAGCATATATGTTGATATTTATATTAATATACTCTTCACTCGGTGCTACACTTACTCTTCCGGGTATAGCTGCACTTATACTTTCCGTAGGTATGGCAGTTGATGCCAATGTCATAATATTCGAAAGAATAAAAGAAGAAATAAAAGACGGAAAAACAGTAAAAACAGCACTTAAAAACGGATTTTCAAAAGCATTGTCAACAATAATGGACTCACAGATAACAACTATAATAGCAGGTGTTGTGCTATACAGTTTCGGTACAGGTCCAATCAAAGGATTTGCCGTTACCCTTATATTAGGTATACTAGTATCATTATTTACTGCAATTGTAGTTACAAAATTTTTATTCCAAAACTTCCTTGGCTTTACAGACATTAAAAATATGAAGATGTTTGGAGTATCAGACAAAATCAAGGAAAATAAAAGCACATTTAATTTTGTAGAAAAATTTAAAATATTTGCATCTTTATCCGTTATAATAATAGTAGCAGGATTGGGTTTGGGAATCTTCAAAGGCTTTAATATGGGTATAGATTTCACAGGCGGTACAACTATAGAAATCAATATGCACAAATTTGAAGACCATGATAAGCTCTTGGAAATATCACATGGTTTTGACACTACATCAAGCGTAGATTATTTAGGCGAAGACAAGTCCATAATACAAATAAAGACCACTGAAAACCTGAATGATTCTCAAAGAAAAGAAGTATTCGCAAAATATAAAGAAACATACAATCTTCAAGACGATGACCTTGTACAATCCGGATACATAGGTGCATCAATAGGGAAAGAAATACAAAATAAAGCACTTATATCAGTGCTGCTTGCAAGCATATTCATGCTTATATATATATCATTCAGATTTAAATTTACATTCGGTATATCAGCAATAATAGCACTCGTACATGACGTACTCATAGTTTTAGCCGTATATGCAATATTTAAGGTACCCGTTAATTCTCCATTTGTTGCGGCTGTACTCACAGTTGTAGGTTATTCAATAAATGATACAATAGTTGTCTTTGATAGAATAAGAGAAAATAAAAAATCACTTAGAAGGATGCCAGATTCGCAGATAGCCGATATATCGATAGGTCAAACTGTAACACGTTCAATCAACACATCAGTAACTACTTTACTGTCAATACTTTCACTATATATACTTGGAGTAGATTCAATAAAAGAATTCACATTCCCTCTACTTGTAGGTATATTATCAGGAACATATTCATCAATATTCATAGCGAGTCCTCTGTGGGTATTGTTTGAAAAAGCAAGAACAAAAAAAGCGACTGTAAAAAAATAACTTAAAATTTTTATATAAAAAAGTATAGGAGTAAAATTATATCCTATACTTTTTTAATTTTCCAATCAATAAATACACTATTACGAGTACAAACATATAAGTTATTATAGGTATGATATTATTCGCATATGTTGCAATATATACATTGTTTAAAAATATAAAAGAAAATTTTGCACTTTCAAATTTAGATATAAATATTGACAACATAGCTAACATTATAATAATAGGCATAAAATACAGATAATTTTTTTTACTGAACAACTCTATTATTATACAAGAACTCAAATAAAGAGTTATATTATATATAAAAAAGTATACAGGAGTAAAAATTCCGGTCATAATTAAAAGTATTGCATATATGACCGCATTTACCAGTATGCTTTCAAACAAAAACATATTTTTCAGTTTTTGACCTTTAAATGTGGAAAAAAACTCACTCTTACTTTCAAGATTAAGATAATCATAACATACAAGCAGAGATAAAACATAAAGCAAAAAACTCATAACCTCTTTTATAGGAAATATTTTTCCTGTTTCAGACATATCGTATTCAAATTTAAAGGTACGAGGCAATTCTTTTTCATACATTTTCACATACTTATCATCACTTAAACTCAGCATTTCTCTTGTATAATCATATGATATTATCTCAAAATATGTGCTGTAAAAGTCTTCCTTGGCAATCTCACTGAATTTTCCGTCACTTCCATATATGGTGAAAGGCTTGTCCTTTTTTGTTAAATCAACTGAAAAACCATATGTAATTTTACCATTTTTAATATCATTTTTCATATTTTCCAAATCTTCATATTTTTTATATTTAAAATATGAACTCTTGTTGATAAGTTTATCCGCAAAATTATTTTCAACAACTGAGTTGTTTGCTAAATATATACCCGTTTTCAAATTTTCAGAAAAATTCAAATCAAGCTGCATATACAAAAAATATATAGTTATTGTAGATAATAAGGCAAGTGCAAATATAGGTGTTTTAACATATCTTTTTATGAATATAATAAACATAAATATAAGCCCCCTAATATCTGAAATTTCTATATATTTTAAAATATACAAGCAAAATAAGTATTATTGTATAAAGTGCAAATATACTGTAGGATATGAGTGTATTTGCCATGATTAAATTTACAGGTGTGACATATGCATTCAAAAATATTGAAAATCTTGGTAGCAACAATCCTGATGACAAAGTCGAAACTATACACAAAATCAATATACAAAAACTTGCCCCTTCTTTGAATACAATCGCTATAAACTCGGTAAGACTTGCTATAAACATATTTATAAGCATTAATTTCAAAAACAATGCTGTATTTAATGGAATTTTTTGAAAAAATAAAATCAATCCTGTTATAAAAGCGAAAATTATCGCATTTGACAGTATCTCTAAAATATTTATCACAAGCAGATTATATCCTTTTACAATTAAATGTGCATACACATCTATATAATTTTTGCTCTTGGAATTTGCAAATATAATTGATGATATTAAAAGCGTTATATATACGATTATAAGATTATTGTCTTTTTCAGATTTTACCGTTTTAAACTCATCTTCTCTGTTCAATACCTCATTTAAAAAATACCTGTTCAGCTCATAGTTTCTACTTGACATATTGCTGTCCATTATAGAATCCGATACATATATATTAGCCTGAGCATATGACAATATATCGGCAGAGCTTTTTGTAAGCGATGTAAATATACCTTTTTCAGTTTCATTCAAGTATGGTGAAAAATATATGATTGCACTCTTATTTTCACTATTTAATATACTGTTATAGAAATTAGCAGGCACTTTTATAAGCACATCTATATCTCCATCTTCCAATTTGCTTTGTGAAGATTGTAAATCATATGATGTACTCAATGACAAATTGCTTTTTGTACTTGCCGTTCCATTTATAAGACTTATAATCATATTGTTTTTCGAGTCTTGCTCATCAAAGTATATCTCCAAATTTATAACCTTATTCTTTGAATTAAGTGTAATTATATAAAAACTGCCCATAAAAATGAGCATTATAGCACATAATACGGGCATTAATTTTATTTTGGATTTTAATGTAAATATAAAAAATTTCATATTATTCTCCAAAAATTCTGAAAGTAAAATTTATACTAAATCCTGTTTGAATCAGTTATATAACAAAACTGCCGAATTGAATATATTTTTTGCATTTTAATCAGGTATCAATACCGGGCATATCTGAAAAGTATTAAATTTTAACTTTTCAGATATTTTAAAAATTTTTACGAATTAAAGAATACCCATCATTGAAAGTAGGAATCCATAGTTATTTTTAACATTCTCCTCTACTTTTTCCATTATCTTATCAAGTTCATCTTTATCAACTTTTAATATCTCCACACTGTCTTTCGGCACTTCTATTGTAGGTGTTTCCAAGCTGAATAAAATATTACCTTTGAAATCTATAGCTTGACCTGCATAATCCGCTTTTAAACTGTCTATAACAAAATTATATCCTACTCCCGGTTTTACATCTTCATATTTACCCTGTAATTTTAAAGACATATCTTCAGAAGTATCTATATCCATATTAAGACTTTTTTCGTCTTTACCATAAATCGCTGAAATTTTTACCATATCATCAAAGGTATTAACTTTTATTTCATTTTCTTTTTCGCCTGTTGACATTTTAAATTCAATGACATCTATTTTGTCTTCTTCATTTACTGCTGTTACCACTATATGATCTGTAGTGTTCTTTTCGCCTACAAAGAATAAGTTCAAGTTTGAATCTTCTTCTACATCAAATGCAAGTAATACAAGTTTATTGTCTTTGCTTAACAAAGCTTTTATTGTAAATACTTCAGGCAATTCTTCATCATCTATTTCTTTTTTTAAGTCATCAAATTGTGTTTGAACTTCCGATAAATCCATGCCTGTAATCTGTCTTGATTGTAAATCTTCGTAATAATCAATTGATTTTTTTAGAAGTGCTTTAACATCTTGAGATTTCACCTGTATATTAAGTTGCTCCAAATCGCTTTTTGAAGAATTATATTCCTTTACACTGTCTGCAAGTTTTGTATCAAGATCTCCTGTTTCTACAACAGCATTATTTTTAAGTGTTTCAAATTCTGATTTTACATAAGTAAAATACTCGTCTTTCATTGCTTTCACTGTGGAAGGAACCGCATATAAATCAACTTTTAAATCCTTTAAAGCTGACATATCCTGTCCTGTTTCCTTTTTGATTATATCATTTTGCAAATCTGCTCCGATAGTTGACAAATCAAGCTTAAAAGCTTTTTCATACACACTTGGAACGTTTAAGTACAATTCTTTGTCTATAGATGTAAAATCAATGTTTGCCGCCAACATATTACCTACAGAAACACTCAAATTAAGCTGTGCTTTTTTGTCTTTCGGTAAGGATTTTTGACTTATCTGCACACCGGCTTTGTCTATTCCTATTGCTTTCAGATAATCAGTATTCAGATTTAAGTCCATTGAATATATGCCGTCTTCTTCAATTTTTTTATTCATCTTAGCTATGTCAAATCCCGGAGAAAAATCCTCTGATGTATTTTCAAATTCAACCGGCAAATCAGCAATAGCCTTTTCCAATTTTCCCATAGGTGTAGTAGCTCCGCCTTTAGAAATTGCAAAGAATGCTATACCGGCTATTACAAGTACAGCCCCTATTATAGCAAGTACTTTCGTATTTGTCATGCCTAATGATTTTTTCATATTCCATCCTCCAAAATACCATTTTTTAAGTAAAATTTTCGTGTTGCTATGTCTAATGTATCTTTCAAATGTGTAGTGTATATGAGTGCATTTCCCAAGTTTATTTTTTCTTTAAGTTTCTCCAAAAACAAATTTCTGCTCTTCTCATCCAATGACGAAAAAGGCTCATCCAATACCATAAGATCACTTTTTTCCATCAATGCAATACATAAAGAAATCTTGCGTTTAGTTCCTCCTGATAAATTTTTAACTTTTTTATCAAAAATAGTATCTATCGCAAACTCCTCTAAAACAGCACTGTTTTTTAATGACTTAAAATTTTTGAGAAATAATTTAAGATTATCTTTAACGCTAAGCTCATCTATCAATATATTGTCCTGAGGAAGATAAAATATATTTATATTATTGTTGTAGGTTATCGTTCCCATATATTTTTTAAGTTTACAAATACATTTTAAAAGAGTAGATTTTCCGGCGGAATTTTCACCCAATATACATATACTCTGCCCCTCAAAAACATCCAAAGATATACTGTGGAGTACCTCATATGTACCATATTTAACACTCAAATTTGAAATTTTTATAAGCATAACATCACCTATACAAAAATAGAGTGCATCTATAAAAAAATATAGATACACTCTAATTATAACATAAAATTAATTTTTTGCCATACATTTTTGCTTTTCAATAAGCGGCTGCCTTATAAGTGCTTCAGTAGGACATACTTTTAAGCATCTGTTGCATCTTATACAATCCATACTGTTTGGAGTTTTATACGTCTTTATATCCATAGGACATACTTTTTGACACCTCTTACAATTTATGCACTTATCTTGTCTCACTTCAAATTTATATATTGCTATAGGATTAAAAAATCCATAAATCGCTCCTAAAGGACATATATATTTGCAAAACGGTCTGTAAAATTTTAATGATAATCCAAAGAAAATTATTAATAAAAATAATTTCCAAGTAAACAATTTACCTATTGCCGATGCAATACCTTTATTGGTTAAGGCAAGCGGTATACCTGCCATAAAAGTTCCTGAAGGACATATAAGTTTGCAAAAATACGGTGATGACATACCGAGTTTATTAGTCAATAATAATGGAAGAAGTATTACAAACACCAACAATATCACATATCTCAAATATTTAAGAATATTGTGAAACGGCATATTTTTTACTTTCTTCATCTTAAAAACTTTTATCTTATATATCAAATCCTGGAATAATCCGAACGGACACATAAAACCGCATACAAGTCTGCCAAAAGCTGCCCCGAATAAAAGAAACACACCTATAAGATAAAGCGACAGCTTATTATGTGCACCTGCAAATGCGTTTTGTATTGAGCCAAGAGGGCAAGAGCCTAATGCTCCCGGACAAGAATAACAGTTAAGTCCGGGAACACACATATTTTTCAAGTTCCCTGTATATATTTTACCCTTCAAAAAACCGTAAAAATATGAATTTGTAATTAACGAAAATCCTATCTGAAATTTATTTCTATTGTCCAAGCTCATAGTCTACCCTATGCCTATACATTCCATACATATATGAACGGATTTGTTAAGCACACCTTTCAAATCTCCTCTGTTTATTCCGACTGCAATTAAAATTATCGCCAAGACAATTAAAATATACGGAACAGATTTTTTCTTCTTCATAAACAATACTCTCTTATCAATTATTTCAATTTTGCCAATTCTTCATCAACTTCTTTTTGGAAACCTTCTAAATTTCTGCTGCCTGATATTTCTCTCAAAATTTTTCCTTCACTGTCAAGAATTAAAGTTTTCGGAAAAGCTTGTATATCTTTTAGATAAATTTCAGCTAACTCCTTAGAAGGTAACAAGTTTACATAATTCACATTTATTGTTTTAAGTATATCTTTCGCTGTTGTAATCATATCATCCATAGGATTAAAATCTGCATCTACAGTATCAGCTACTATTCCTACTACTTGTACACCTTTATCTTTATATTCATCAGATAATTTTCCAAGTTCAGGCATCTCCTCTACACAAGGTTTGCAGAATGTTCCCCATATATTTAAGACAGTCAATTTACTGTTTTTGAATATTTGTTCACTTTGTTCATTACCGTCTAAATCCTTAGCTGTAAACTTTACCTCGCCCATTTCGGAATCCTTGTTCATTTCAGAGTCCTTGTTTTCCATTTGCTGTTCAGTCTTAGTGTCATTATTTGTCATAGCAGACTTATCCTCTTGTTTTGAACAAGCTGTAAAACTTAATAATAAAGATATCGCAACAGCCGCTGATAATAATATTTTCTTTCTTTTCATTGATAAATTCCTCCAATTTATATAAAAATTATATATACAGTAATTGATCATATGCAATGCTTGAATTATGACACAAATATTACATTTTTTATATCACTAATTATTGCCAAAAATATATAATTCAATTTCAACACACACTTTACAAAAAATAAAATCAAATTATTATTTAACATATAATCAATAAACCATATCAATCCATTTACGAATTTTAGCATAAAAAAATTAAATTTACCTTAAAATATAAAAAATATATTCACTTAAATTTTACATTTTAAGAGCAGATTTTATCAACTGCCATTTACAAATTATGCAAGTCTATCCGCAAATATTGAATATAGTTGAAAATATCACATATTTAAATTAAACTGTAAGTGAGATATTTTATCTTAAAAATAATATCGGTCAAAATAAATTTTATAAACAAACTTTATCTTTTATAATTTGAAATACTTATAATTACTGATAATTTCATAATTTATAAGATTTTAAATTCCTATACGGTACGAGCTGTAATTTTTTTTAAATGTTGTTGACAAAAATGGATTATTACAATATAATACTAAAACAACAAACAGTTATATACTTAATATATGGTATTAAAAGGCGTTGATGAAGACAAAAATATTCATATTTTCATTTACAGAGAGTCGTAGGTGCTGAGATACGATGATGAAAGAATATATAATAAATCACTTCTAAGCTTATCTTTGCTAAAGCGAAAGCAAGTAGTAAGATACGGTGTTCACCGTTATATGAATGAGAGTTGATTGACTCAAAATGAGGAGGCAGATTTTTAATTTTATCTGCAATTAGGGTGGTACCGCGGAATTGTATTTTCGTCCCTGTATAGATATATTATCTATACAGGTTTTTTTATACAAATTTTTGAATCAATATTATAAACAAAAACTCAAATAAAAAAAGTCAAACCATAACAGTATTAACCAAAAATTTTTTGATAACAGGATGAGAGACAAATTCAAGGAGGTATAGTGATGAGAACTTTAAATTTCACTTTGAGAAACGGTATGGATTCAATGGTAAGAGTTATGAGTCTATTAAGAAGAAAAGGCTTTGATATAAAACAAATAAGACTTTCAGGAAATATGCTTGAATTTGAAATAGCTGAAGAATTTAGCATGACTGTACTGAACAATGTTAGCAAATTAGCAGATGTAACTTATATAGCTGCATAATATAAAAATATTAATAATATACACTATTACAAATTATAATATTTTTAAATCTTATATATTTATTATTTTGAAAAAGTATAACTTTTTAAAGGTATTATTATAATATGCGTTTGATTAGTGTTTAATATAAGCGATAACTTAGGAGATATAAATGTTAAGTAATAATATAAAATCAGGATACGCACGTACACCACACCGCTCACTGTTAAGAGCTTTAGGACTTGATGAAAATGACTTCAAAAAACCTTTTATAGGTGTATGTAATTTTTTCAATGAGATAATACCCGGTCATATACATCTTAGAACGATAGCTGACGAAGTAAAAAAAGGTGTGCTCATGAAAGGCGGTATACCTTTTGAGTTTCCTGCAATAGCTGTATGCGACGGCATAAGTATGAACCACTCAGGTATGAGATATTCACTGCCAAGCAGAGAGTTAATACTTGAAAGCATAGAAGTTATGGCATTGGCACATCAATTTGATGGACTTGTTTTAATTCCAAACTGTGATAAAACCGTACCTGCTGCAATAATGGCAGCTTGCAGAATCAATATACCTACAATAATAGTAAGTGGCGGACCTATGCTGTCAGGTAAGCAAAATGACACTGATATAGATCTTGTCACAGGTTTTGAAGTTGTAGGGAAATACAGCCTTAATAAATGTAGCGAAGATGAAATGCTTGCAGTAGAAGAAAATGCTTGTCCTACATGTGGAAGTTGTTCAGGAATGTTCACAGCCAATTCTATGAATTGTATAACGGAAGCTCTCGGCATATCTTTACAAGGCAACGGTACCGTACCGGCAGTATATTCAAAAAGAAAATCTCTTGCAAAAAATTCAGGCAAAAAAATAATGAGTCTTGTAGAAAAAAATATACGCCCAAGAGATATAATAACAGCAGATTCTATAAAAAATGCACTTACACTTGATATGGCACTTGGTTGCAGTACAAATACCGTATTACATCTTACAGCAATCGCAAAAGAAGCCGGCATAAACATAGACCTTAACACTATTGATGAAATAAGCTCAAAAACACCGAATCTGTGCAAATTGTCACCGGCAGGACCTTATCATATAGAAGAACTCGATCTTGCAGGCGGAATATATGCTGTATTAAAAGAATTAGCAAAAAAAGATTTGATAAACAAAAATGCACTTACAGTATATGAAAAACCTATAGGTGAACTGATAGAAAAAGTAAACAAAACCTCATCAAAAATAATAAAAGATATAGAAGCTCCCTATTCACCAACAGGTGGAATAAAAGTATTATTCGGCAACCTGGCAGAGCGTGGAGCAGTAGTAAAAAAATCTGCAGTAGATGAAAAAATGATGAATGTAACACTAACTGCAAAAGTGTACGATAGCGAAGAAAACGCATCAGAAGATATATTCGCAGGCAACATACAGCCCGGAGATGTCGTAGTAATAAGATACGAAGGACCAATCGGAGGTCCGGGAATGAGAGAAATGCTCACTCCAACATCAGCGCTTTGCGGTATGGGCTTAGATGACAAAGTTTGTCTTATAACAGACGGTAGATTCTCCGGAGGTTCAAGAGGAGCTGCTATAGGACACGTTACACCTGAGGCGGCACAAGGTGGAGTAATCGGACTTGTTCAAAACGGAGATAAAGTACACGTAGATATAACAAACGGAAGTCTTACACTATTGGTAGATGATGAAGAACTTTCAAAAAGACGAGCAAATTTTATACCTAAAAAATCTGAAGTTACAGGTTATTTGAAAAGATACTCACAAAATATATCATCAGGTGCAGACGGTGCAGTATATATGTAATTTTTTTACAGCTTTATATTTTCAAAATTAACATTATACTATTAATTAACATAGCTATTTTTTAATATAATGCTCAAATATATTTTGCTCAGAGAACTTTTTTATAAATATATACAAAACAAATATTTATAAAAGCATTGGGAAGTATGCTCGCAAAACAATTTGAGCATATCTTGATTTTAATAAGATTTAGTATTAGATTAACAGAGATTTTAAGGAAGTGATTAATATACAAGGTTCTCTATTTTTACTTGAATGTCTAAAAAAACAAGGTGTCGATACAATATTCGGTTATCCGGGAGGCGCAGTAATACCAGTATTTGATGCGCTATACGATTTTGACAAAATAAAACTTATAAGACCTTGCCACGAACAAGGAGCTGCACATGCTGCAGACGGATATTCAAGAGCAAGCGGAAAAACAGGCGTATGTATAGGTACATCAGGACCGGGAGCTACCAACCTCATAACAGGTATAGCCACTGCATATCTTGACTCAATCCCTATGATTATAATAACAGGTCAGGTAGGCAACAATTTCCTCGGCAAAGATTCCTTCCAAGAATTAGACATAACAGGGCTTACAATGCCAATAACAAAACACAACTACTTGGTGACAGATGCAAATGATATAGCCTCAGTAATATCAGAGGCATTTTTCATAGCAAATGACAAGAGAAAAAGTCCTGTGCTTATAGATATAACAAAAAGCGCATTTTTGCAAGAAGTACAAGACACAACTTACAATATAACACCTATACAAAAAGATACAAGAGCAAAAAACTATCAAGATAATTTAAACCTTGCAGTCCAAATCATAAAACAATCATCCAATGTAGTTATATACGCAGGCGGAGGAATAATAAGAGCTGATGCAAGTGAAACTTTAAGAAAATTATACAAAAATCATAATATACCTGTATTAAACTCCACTATGGGACTTGGTAGCATAGACAGAACCGACAGCTTATCATACGGAATAGTAGGAATGCACGGAGAACCCGATGCAAACGAGTTATGTTACAACGCAGATGTTGTATTGGCTTTAGGTGTAAGATTTTCAGACAGAGCAATCGGAAATCGTAATGGATTTACAAAAAATGCAAAAATTATTCATATAGATGCAGACGAAACAGAAATAAACAAAAATTTAGACTCATTCACAAGTATAATAGGCGATATATCAGATATAATGGAAGAATTAGACGAAAAATTAGGCGATTACAAGATGCCTACACTAAAACGAACAAATCCAATATATCAATCTAATCACCCACAAAAAATATTTGAACTGCTAAATAAAATGTATACTGATGACACCATAGTAGTAACAGATGTCGGACAACACCAGATGTGGACTGCAAAATACTATATGTTTAAAAAACCAAATACATTTATCACATCAGGCGGACTCGGCACAATGGGTTTCGGAGTAGGAGCAAGCATAGGCGCAAAACTATCAATGCCTGATAAAGACGTGTTGCTCATAACAGGTGACGGTTCATTTAGAATGAATCAGTTAGAGCTACTTACGGCAACTGCAAACAACATCAACTTCACAACAATACTACTCAACAATCAAACATTAGGTATGGTGAGACAATGGCAGTGCATGTTTTCCAATCAGAGATACTCACATACAGACATAGATGACGGACTGAATCTCAAATATCTCTCAAAAGCCTACAACCTAAACTATTACAAAGCTGAAAATATAAATCAGCTCGAAAATGTGCTTAAAACAATAGATAAAAATGCCGTAAATCTCATAGACTACATCATGGACAAAGACGAATTCGTATATCCGATAGTACCATCAGGAGAAAGCATATGCAATTATATAGAAAAGTAATCTATATAATATATTTCCCCCAAAAAAACAATTGACAATACACGCATAAACACGTATCATAATATATGTAAAGAGGAACTTATATTATGCCGATGACAGCAAAAGAAATGATTAAATTTCTTGAGAAAAACGGATTTACTTATATAAAAAGCGGAGACGGTTCTCATAGAAAATTTAAAAATTTTGAATCCGGTAAGGTTACACAAGTTCCATATCATAATAAAGAGTTAAGCAAAAAACTTGAACATATGATATTGAAACAAGCGGGACTTAAATAGTCCCTCCTTACTTATTCAGTATTAGATATGTGCAAAATAAAAAATATATTCTATTGTCATCTATATATAGAAATATAACTGCATTATTACAATATATATAACTACAAATATCTATATAAACTACATTTTACACACGTCTAATTTAATACAAGAGGGAGGTATTAATTATGGTGGTAACATATCCGGCTATATTTTATAAAGACAAAGATAGCGAAAGATTTGTAGTTGTATTTCCTGATTTAGATAACGGAGCAACTCAAGGAGATAATGAAACTGATGCCTATAGTATGGCACAAGATTTTATAGGAACTTGGTTATATGAATATTATATTGATAAAAAGGAATTCCCTAAGTCATCTAACATTAAAGATTTGAAAATCGAAGAAGATGAATATTCAGATATAAAATCAAGTTTTAAATCATTAGTTGGAATCGATATTGATGATTATGTAAAAAAAATGGATAAATCAATAGTAAAAAAAACCTTAACTATACCAAGTTATTTAAATGAAATGGGGTTAAAAACCGGATTGAACTTTTCTAAAATATTACAAGACGGATTAAAAAGAGAATTAAATATTGATTAATACTAAAAAAAAACTATTAAATAGCCATGTAATTGTATTATATCAAAATTATTGATAATTTATAAAATATAATGATGTCAAACATAAAATGCTTGTCATTATAAATGGTTATTATACAAATAAAGACACCTAAAGGTGTCTTTATTTGTATTGCTGTTTTTAATTTTTTATTATCGTTTTTTTCTACGTTTTTTTAATGTCAGTATTTTTTAATGAGTTGTTTTATTTTCTGAATTTTTTTATTCCCAATATAGCCATAGCCATTCCTAATATTACATATAGCATATTATCTTGACTGCCTGTCTTAGGTAAGCTTAGAGGTACTTCGTCTTCTGTTATTTCTTCCAACTCATCGCTGTCTGTGTTCGGTGCTGATA
The DNA here is from genome assembly GCF_000238115.1 of Peptoanaerobacter stomatis. Lineage (GTDB taxonomy): Bacteria > Bacillota > Clostridia > Peptostreptococcales > Filifactoraceae > Peptoanaerobacter > Peptoanaerobacter stomatis. Next base: position 21,861 of record NZ_JH414569.1, read on the forward strand.
GAGGTGTAGTTTCTTCGTCCACTGTTACTGTATCTGCATCGCCGTTATTACCTGTATCAGGTACTGATAGAGGTGTGGCATCATCATTTACTGTTACAGTTTGTTGCGGATTTATACGTGGTGTACGCGGTTCGTTATCTCTATCTCTGTCTCTGTCACCTGAATCTCCTCCGCCTGAACTATCATCTTGATTATTTCCACCCGGTGAATCTCCCCCCTGTGGATTCGGATCTTGTTGTCCTCCTGGTGAATCCGGACTTCCTCCCGGTTGATCTCCTCCCGGTTGATTCGGATCCGGATCCGGAACAGGAGTCGGATCATCTTGTTTGTCTTCAGGTTCGACTTTAGGATTATCTTCGCTACCTAATGAATAATCTGTTATTTTCAATACTCCGTTAGGTAATAAAGTTGTTCCGATTTCATTTCCGTTTTCATCTTTGTTAACGATTAATATACTGTCTGTTGTTACTCTTAATGTAACAGGTGTTGTAGCTTTATAACCCATACTTTCGGCATTAGTTTCGCTTACTGTATAATCACCTTCTGACAATGATATTTTACCATTTTCCACTCTTGAATCATTGCTAACCAATACACCATCACTATTTGTAGTTCCTGATATCATATCATTATCTTTAACTATAGTGAAATCTATGCCTTGTAATGCTTGATTATTATTACTTCCGTCCAATTTTTTGATAGTTAAATCTTGCAACTGATTTATGAATTTTACTCCATATAATCCTTGTATTTGATCTTTATTCTCAGGATCTTTAATATCTTCTGTTCTTTGGATATATGAAACTTGTCCAATTACTTTTTCAGATAGATAATATTTTATAAAGTCACCTTTATCATCCTTTGCAGGAACTTTGAATTTTATTTCTCCATTACCTGTTATTGTTAAGTCACCTTTGACTTCTTCATCTAATAATGGTGTTATATTTCCATCAACAAGTTTTGAAACTGTTATTTTAACTTGATATTTTGCAGCATCTTCATTTGACATTGGACTTGCATCTCTATTAAGCCATTGTTTTTCAGCAACCAAAGTTCTGTACACTGTTCCATCTACAATATTTTTAACTGTATAGTTAACAACTCCGTTTTCATCCATTGAAGGTTCAGAAACTGAGTCTAATTTATATCCTTCAGGAATATTAGTTTCGCTAATAGTGTATTTTGCTTTTATTTGATCTAATGTTAATGGGTTTCCATCACTGTCAAACTTATCAGCTGTAAATATTACACTGTTATTACCTTTTACATCGCCATTATCTATATCATCTCCATTCTCAAGAAGATGTATTTTTGCTGTAAGATTAGACGGATCTTCTACTCCTAACCACTCTTTAGTTACTTTTATTGTTAGCTTATCTGCTGCTGAGTCGTCTACTTTGTTTGTGAATATATATTTTGTTCCGTCTACTATAGGGTTACCTACCATTTGACTTGCTACTGATGGGTTTGATTCTTCTACTGTGTATTTTATCTCTTCTCCATCTTCTCCATATTTATTCACTTCATCAAATTGGACTTGTGCATTTCCTGTTATTGTTAATTTTTGTACTTCTTCTTTGTTTCCTGCTTTTACAGCATATAATGTTACATCTACTTTGTTTTGATTATTTTTGGCTGCATTTTGCCATATCTTTTGTGCACTGTATTGTACTTTATCTGCTGCTGAGTCGTCTACTTTGTTTGTGAATATATATTTTGTTCCGTCTACTATAGGGTTACCT
>NZ_JH414570.1 GCF_000238115.1 Peptoanaerobacter stomatis
CAAGTAGAAGTAATAACGCCACTCAGACGACACAAGCTATATGGACTCAGACCAAGAACATAATACAAGACAATAAAAAGAAAACAAAAGCAGAAGTAGAAGTAATAAGCGGAGCAACATACAGCAGTAACGGAATAATAAACGCAACAAAAGACGCATTAGAACAAGCCAAAGGAAAGACAACAAAACCCGGACAATCAGAATACGCAAGAAAGAATATGGACGGAGGAGCAAGTTCAGCAGGAGGAGGCGGAACAGCAGGAGCAAAACAAGAAACAGACTTTACAGACCTAAAAGACGGAGAATACGAAGGTACAGCAAGCGGATATTATACAAACTCCATAAAAGTAAAAGTAACAGTAAGTGGAGGAAAGATAACAAAAATAGAATTAACAGAAAATAAAGATGATAGAAAATATTTTACAAAAGAAAAAGAAGAAAAACTTATAAAAAGCATAATAGACAATCAATCAACAAAAGTAGATACTATGTCAGGAGCGACATACTCATCAAGGGGAGTAATAAATGCAGTTGTAAACGCTTTAAGCGGAGCAAAATCGGCATTAAGCATATTATCAAACGATGGCTCTACAGAGAAATTATTTGATGGAGAAAATAAAACACAAGAAATAGTAGAGATTGAAAGAGCAAGAAATAATAATGGAGCTACACCTAATGTAAAAGTGCAAAATATGACAATATCAAAAAAATTGACAATAAAAGACAGTATGAGAGACGGAACTGTAACTTTTGAAAATGTTACAGTTAATGGAGATATTTTAATACAAGGTGGCGGAGATAACAGTATTAAATTTAATAATTGCACATTAAAAGGTACTATAACAGTTGATAAACAAATAAGACAAAGAGTTAATGTAGTATTTGATCAAGATACAAAAGTAAACGGAAAAGTTGTATTAAAAACACCTGCAAGAGTTAATACAGATGGAAATACAGTAATTCCTAATTTAGAGTTATCAAGTTCTCTTGGAAATAATCATCAGACAGTAATAAATGCCAATGTTAGAAATTTAGATATAAAAACTATAAATGCAAATATATTAATAGATGAAAACAGTAAAGTAAATAGTATAAATTTACCTAACAATGTAGAACGATATGAAAAAAATAAGACAACTTATACTAATCAAGACGGTACATTTAATTTGGAAATTAAAAAACCTGAAAATATAAATAAAGGTTCAAATACAAATCCTTCAATGAGAGTAGTATATGGATATTCAAATGTTGACCAGGTAAAATATCCGAGCGTTGCACCTTTCATACATCCGCCGTTTTATGATATGAGAGTAAAAGTTGTGCTTGATAGCAGCAACAGAATCATATCCGTATCTAACGATGAAACGGGAGTAAAAGGATTGCCTGAGGGAGTGTCTCCTGAAAGTTGGAGCAGACATGAGCGTTATTGGAACAGAATGATAGCTGGAAACATATTTGATAAATTTACAGGCAAAACATTGGTGCAAGTAAAAGCTATGCAAATGGATAAAGGACAACCTGACGTAGTAACAGGAGCTACTGCTAACAGCTTAGCTATGAAACAGGCTGTTATCAATGCTATAGAAGGCAAAAAAGGCAGAGCATTTTTAACAAGCACACAAACTTTAAAAGCTGTATCGGAAGTTCAACAAGGTGTAACAACAGTTAATTTCACCAATACTTTACCTAATGATTTCAAGGTTAAATTATTAAGTGTTGCGCATACTGTATATAATGGAGAACAAGTTATTCAAAGTGCGACATTAAGCAAAGACGGAACAGTACTTATAATACCGAATAATTTAAAAGCGGGACATTATTATGTAAATATTTTAGATGACAGTAATTCTTACCGTTCACCTGATTTTGAAGGAGGAGTCGGAGAAAATGGACACTATCCTTACTTTGTTGTAAAAAGTAATGCAACACTGTCATTTGCAGATGACAAATTAACAGTCAGTGATGGTGACCTTAAAAATGTCTATGATAACATTGAACATATAATAATAACTGATGTTCAAGAAAAGGCAAGCAATCCAAAATATAGAGCGACTGAAATAGAACCTATAGGACATCATGGAATTAAAGGGAGAACACCTGTTACAGTATTATTTGATGAAAATACCGGTGAATTGAAACATAATGCCAAAATAAGCGGAAGAGGTGGAGACACACCTATATTTAAATACGGGAAACAATATAAAATTGAAGTGGAAGCATTCGGTTATAATAAAGTTGAAATTGACTATGTTGCAAATAAAACAAACAAGATATTAACTGGTGACGCTAACGTAGATCAAGTGAAATATCCGTTTGTAGATCCGTTTATACATCCGCCGTTCTTTAATGCAAGAGTAATAGTTGAATTAGATTCTGATGGGAAAATAATATCTGTAAAAGATAACAAAACAGGTGAAGAAGGACTTGCTCCAGGCGGAAGTAAAGATCTTTGGAATAGAAGAAACAAACCTTATTGGGACAAAGCGGTAATAGAAGGTAAAGTATTCAATAAATTTGTAGGTAAGACATTGGCTGAAGTAGAAGCTATGCAAATGGATACAGGTGGGGCTGACGTAGTATCGGGAGCTACTGCCAACAGCTTAGCTGTAAAACAGGCCGTTATCAATGCAATAAATGAAAAAAATGGTAAACTTTTCTTAAAATCAGATCAAACATTGAGTGCAAATCCGTTGATGATAAATAAAACAACATCGGAAGTAATGTTGACAAATACTTTACCAAGTGATTTTGATATACAATTAATCGGTGTCATAGGAGGAGTGTATAATACTACAACAAGCAGTATTTTAGGATTTAATCTTGAAGCGGATGGAACTAAGCTTACTATACCGGATAATCTGAAAGCGGGCCACTATTATATAAACATAATAGATAGAAATCAAAAATATCGTTCACCTGATTTTGAAAGCAGAAGTGGAATACATTATCCATATTTTGTAATAAAAAATGATGCTACATTAGGATTTACAAATAGCAGACTTACAGTCAGCGATAATGATCTTGAAAATGTATTAAAAAATATTAAAGAGATAGTTGTAAAAGACAAATCAAGATTAGGCGAAGTCGGATATGAAGGCGAAGAATTGGAAACAGTAGGACATCACGGAACAGTGGATGAAGACGGTGCTAATTTCTTTAACAAAGACGGTTCCATAAACTTGGATACAAAATCTTGGATAAGAGTAAATGGAAAATGGGAAACACGTCCAATGTTTGAAATAGGCAAAGAATATCAAATAGAAGTTGATGTTTGGGGATTTGAAAACAAATTTATATTTGATTATACAGCCTCTAATATACTCCCTCCACCAGCACCGTTATTAGTGGAAAAATTTGGAGAAGCTAAAGTACAAAGATATAATTATTCAGTAAAAGTAAAATTGACATTAAATTCTGAAAATAAAATAGTTTCGGTTGAAGATAACAATACAGAGCCACGAAGCAATAAGCGTTATTGGAACAAAGTAAAAAATAGACTTTTCAATAAACTTGCGGATAAGACATTAGAAGAAGTAAAGGCTATGAATGTTGAAAGAAGGGGTGCAGATGTTGTATCAGGTGCAACTTACACATCAAAAGCTTTAAAACAAGCTGTAATAAATGCTTTTAATAATTAATAACAAATAATATAAAAAATAGGGTGCTATGTGTACCCTATTTTTTTGTAAAATGTAATATATATTACTGATTATATTTTGAATAGAAGTATAATAATATATAAAGAAAGTTGATAAATTAATCATTCTGTTATAAATAATAACTCAAATATATTTTGCTATTATAAGTTTTTTACAAATATAAACGAAGCAGAAATTTATAAAAGTATTGGCAATTATGTCAGCAAAAATTTTGAGCATATCTTAATTTAAATAGAATTTATAGATAAAACCTAATTTTTTATGGAGGTAGAGATGATAAATTTTGATGATAAAATATATGATATAGTACAATCTAATCCCGGGATATTGGAGTTTTTGGTTGCCAACGGATTTGAAAATCTTGGAAACGAAAAAATGCTTGAAATTATGGGAAAGCAGATAACATTAACTACAGCATTAAATGCAAAAGGAATAAACAGGGATTTATTTGAAGATAATTTGAACCAATTTTTGCAAAGCAAAGAGGAGTTCAGCACAGACAAGTCGAAAATATTTGAAAATTATGATAAAAACAATGATGTTGCTGTAAAAGGTGTCTTGCCTTGTCCAATAAGAGTTCCGCTTACAGATACGATAGATGAGTTTATAAAATCAGAGAAAAGAGCGTTTGCCATATATTGTGATTTAGAGCCTGCAAGTAACGGTATAGATTCTATAAGAGCAGATTTAAATTCAGAAGATGAGAATAAATATCCTGATATAATAACTTCAGCAGGATTTGAGTTTTTCTTCGGAGAAAGAGTAAAAAGTCTTATAGACAAAGGAATATACTCATCTGAGGATTATGAAATAAATAAAGAATTTATAACAAGAGACGTAGATTTGAAAGACCCTAAGAACAATTATCATATAATGGGTATAGTGCCTGCTATATTTATTGTAAATACTGCATTACTTTATGGAAGAAAACTGCCGACTTCTTGGGAGGATTTGTTGAGTGAGGAATTTGCAGGAAAAGTGAGCATACCGTTTATGGACTTGGATTTATTCAATGCTATTGTGCTAACAGTGTACGCAAAATTCGGTATGGAGGGTATAAAAAAATTAAGACGCTCTTATCACCAGAATTTGCATCCGTCACAAATGGTAAAAGCTAATAAAAATGAAGCTATAGTAAGTATTTCACCTTATTTTTTCACTACTATGATACAAGATAAAAGTTTAAAAGCTGTATGGCCGAGCGATGGAGCAATAATAAGTCCTATATTTATGATAAGCAAGTCAAAAAGAGAGAATGTAAGAGCTGTAACAGAATTTTTAAATTCAAAAGCAATAGGCGAGATTTTTTCTTTCAACGGTAATTTTCCTTCTACAAACAAAGATGTGGACAATCATTTAAGTGATGATCAAAAATATATGTGGGTAGGTTGGGATTTTATCTACAATAATGATATAGAAAACTTGATAGCTGAATTTACAGATTTATTTACAAAGTAAAAATTTTATTTATAGAATTTTGTGTATAGTAAAATTTTTATAAAAAATAAAAAATAATGTATTATGATAATAGGGCTTATTGTACTGATACTAATATTGTTTTGATTAATGAATAATATATAATATTTTTACTTAGATAATAAATTCTTAAAAACAATAATATCTATTGTTCTATTAAACTTGTATTATGATTTTTTACTTGAGTAATAGTATCAATATTAAAGTTAATTAAATGTTATATCAATGATTTTAAAAATAGGATTTAAAATTAGGAGTAAATATGAACTTAGTAATTTTTTCAGGACCGCCGTCATCAGGTAAGACAAGTGTGATTTTGAAAGCCTGTGAAGCATTAAAAAGCAGGAACATCAATGCAGGTGTAGTAAAATTTGATTGTCTGTACACAGATGATGATGTATTGTATGAAAAAGCAGGTATTCCTGTAAGAAAGGGACTATCCGGAGGTTTATGTCCGGACCATTTCTTTGTATCGAATATAGAGCAGGTAGTGAAATGGGGTATAGATAATAAACTTGATGTGTTGATTACAGAATCTGCAGGACTATGTAACAGATGCTCGCCATATATACAAAATATACTCGGTGTATGCGTAATAGATAACCTTTCAGGCATAAACACACCTAAAAAAATAGGACCTATGCTAAAAATGGCGGATATAGTGGTAGTAACAAAATCGGATATAGTATCACAAGCAGAAAGAGAAGTTTTTTTATCAAGAGTAAGCTTTGTCAACCCTACAGCAGTAACTATGAATGTAAACGGACTTACAGGACAAGGTGCATATGAACTGAGCACACTTTTATACAGTGAAGATAAGAATATAGATACTGTTAAATCTATGAAGTTGAGATTTCCTATGCCGACAGCACTATGCTCGTATTGTTTGGGCGAAACGAGAATAGGAGAAGATTATCAAAAAGGCAATATAAGAAAAATGAGTATGGAATAAAAATTTTGGAGAATGAGTATGAAAATAAAAGAATTGATAAAAAGATATCCATTTTTAGAAAGTTTTTTTTCAGAAAACGGATATGATATAAAAAATCACGAAGAAGAAACTTTTAAGCAATATCTTGACGGATTTAATGAAGAGTATTTTGAAGACAAAGCTACAACAAAAGAAAATATACTTTTGGAATTGGAAAATTATATTAAAACGATGAAAGAGTTTTTAGGTATAAGTGAAGATAGTGATATAAATTCACTTACTTTGATAGCTGGCTTTAATAAATCCGGAGAAAAAGAAAACTTTGAAGCATTGGAAATAAAAAAATCACAGATAATAGCAATAGTCGGACCGACAGGCTCAGGGAAATCAAGATTATTGCAAGATATAGAATGGATGGCACAAAAAGATACACCGACAAAGAGGCAAGTTTTGATAAATGGAGAAGTGCCGGATATCAAAAAGAGGTATGCGAGCAACAACAAATTAGTTGCACAGTTATCACAAAATATGAACTTCGTAATGGATTTGAAAGTGAAAGAATTTTTGCAACTGCACGCTCAAAGCAGACTTATAGAAGATATAGACTCAACAGTAGATAAGATAATAGAAGAAGCGAATAAATTGGCAGGAGAAAGTTTTAGAGAAGATACGGATATAACTTCACTAAGCGGAGGTCAATCAAGGGCACTTATGATAGCCGATACAGCAATACTCAGTAAATCACCGATAGTTTTGATAGACGAGATAGAAAATGCAGGCATAGATAGAAAAAAAGCCTTAGAGCTACTTGTATCAAAAGATAAGATAGTATTAATGGCTACACACGATCCCACATTGGCACTAATTTCAGATATGAGGATAGTTATAAACAACGGGGGCATAAAAAATATCATAAAAACGAGTGAAAAAGAAAAAAGCTTGCTCGAAAAGCTGGAAATATATGACGAAAAATTTAAAAATATGAGAAAAGCATTGAGGTATGGAGAATATCTTGACGACATTGAATTATAACAAAAAGGTGTATTTGAAAATTATAAATTTCAGATACACCTTTTAAAAAAATTTATACTAAAAATCAATCTTTCCTACAATATAATCATTTGTTTTATATGTCAAAAATATGCTTACAACATATAATATTATAGAGTTTAACAAATTGAGATTTTGTATATAATATTTATACAATATCGGTTTTAGTATTATAGGAAAAAATATAAAAACATACCATATTATATTCAAAATTATTTTTGATCTTTTTTCCATTATTTTTGAATCTTTTTTTCTAATTGTTGACAGTATATTTACAGCTACTAATATCAAAATAGGTATAGATGTCATCTTTATAAAGGCACTCAGATTTGATAAAAATATATTAATAATGTCAGATTTATTGGAAAGAGCTAAAAATGCTATAGTAAAATAAGTTACTATAAATTCTATAAATAATATTGCAGAAAATTTTAGTGTCATAAACGAGGTTGATCTTGCAATATCATTTCTTGTACAGCCATAGGCTAAACAATTACGCATTTCTTTGACGTCCATAGTTGTCGGAATAAATGTTAACCATGCCGGAGCTATATAAATCAAAGATTGTATGAAAGAATGGTTAGTATGCATATTAAAATTTATTATAAAAAACAGAAATAGAAGATTGCCGGCAAATATAAAATATATTCTGTCTTTATGAGAGTCTATATAGTATTTTATGATTTTAGATGTATTTTGATTATCCATATGATTACCTCCTCATTTCATTGGGTAATTATGAGCTTTTTAGTTTTGACGTTTGTTTAAACTTTTAATGTTTTTATTTATAGTTAAAGATATTTTCATTTTTAAAAATTATAAAGAATACTTATCCCTTATTTTATCAATAAGCAGTATAAATAAACCATCTTCTATTACTTTAATTGTTTTTAAATGCAAAATTAAATGTATCTTACAATTTTAATTGAAAATAATTTTGTCATTTGCTGTAATTTTTAATTCAAAAATTAGAAATCTGTGTTTTTATAAGCATTTAATGACAATGTATAGCAGAAATAATATGTTAAGATTAGCATTATTGCTGCTACAATAGTTAGTTTGCTATTATAAACTTCCATATATGCATTTATAAAAAATGCAAACATAATTGCTGAGAATACAAATCCGACTGTAGATTTCGGTGTAATAGTGTGTGTGAAGAACAAGCCTGCAGTTGTTGTAATCAGTGTAACAATTAAGATATTTAACAAGAATAAGGCATATTCTGCTGTGAGTACTTCATTTATCAATTTATAATATATAATGGTAAAAAATACTACGCCGAAAATCAATTTTATAAATGTATATATCACAGTCAAGATATATGATGATAAGATATAATCTCTTCTTGTAACAGGATAAACTGAAAATATATTATTAGCCGATAGATTATCGCTTAGATAATCTATGTTTATTTCTGATATTGTGGATATAGATGCTACGATTGAGAAAATAATAAAAGATCTTTTGATTTCATCATAACTTCTATTATGAGATAAGATGCCGAAACTTATAATAGCAAGTATCATTAATATATAAATGATTACAGAGAAATTTCCAAAAGAATATTTTAAATTTCGTTTAATCAATAGTTTTATCATAATACTTCACTCCTTTTTATCATCGTGAATAGATTAAATCAATTTTTGGATTTTAATAGCAAAATCATCTGGATTTTTTGTTGAAGAAATATATCAAATCTTCTATGACAGGTTTATCGTAGGATATTTTATCTGTTAGTGACAAGCTGTCTTTTGTTATAAGTGCCTCGAAACCCTGCAAGTTTTGTGTATGTGATATTGCTTTTGATTTTAAATCTTCAGTAAAATACGGCTTATCTCCTTTTACAACATAAAATTGTGAAAGTAATTCGTCTTTTACTCCATTTAAAACTATTTTTCCGTTATCTATAAGTATAAGATAATCTGCTATTTTATCCAAATCGCTTGTTATATGAGTAGAAAATAATACAGATTTTTTATTATCTGATACAAAATCATATAACATATCAAGCATCTCACGTCTGAATATAGGGTCTATTCCGGCAGTAGGCTCGTCCAATATGAGCAGGTCAGGTTCGTGAGATAATGCTATTGCAAGAGAATATTTCATCTTCATACCTTTTGACAAGTCGACAAAATCTTGAGTTTCATCAAGCGAAAATATTTCCATATATGAGTTGAATTTGTCGTCATTCCATTTAGGATAGAACATTTTTATTAGCTCGGCATTTTTTTTGAGTGAAAGTTTGTCTATATAGCTTGGAGAGTCAGGTACATATCCTATATTTTGTTTAATTTGGGTTTCATATTTTTCAAATTCTTTATCAAAAATTTTTATGTTTCCAGAATCTTTCAGGTAAAGTCCCATTATAAGTTTTATAAGAGTGGTTTTTCCTGAACCGTTTGAACCTATAAGACCTGTAACGTAGCCTGGTTTTATATTAAATGATAAATTATTCATTTCAAATTTTGATGATATTTTTTTAGATAAATTTGATACTTCTATAATATTTTCCATATATATCTTCCTTTCTGAACTTATTTTATTATGTTTAGAAAATAAGTAGATAATGTTTGTAATCTGATAATTTATAAATTTTTGATATAATTTGAAATGTTATATAGTAATTTATAAAAGAAAGATGATTTTCATAATATCAAATCATACAGTTTTCTTATAAGTTGTTAAAATAATAAATCAATCATATACATAAGCTCTCTTTTTTCTATAGAATAGGTCTTGCACACATTTATAAGTTCTGTAATTTTTTCTTTTATTAATGTTTTTCTTTTTTCTTTTATGAACTCTATGCTTTGTTCACTTACATAACTTCCTTTGCCTTGCTTGGATATTATAAAATTTTCAGCTTCCAAATCATCATATGCACGTTTGGTAGTTATAACTGATATTTTTAAAGTCTTCGCCAACTGTCTTATGGACGGCAACATATCGCCGGATTTTAATTCCCCTAAAAAGATTGCTTTTTTTATCTGATTTTTGAGCTGTTCATATATAGGGGTGGTATCTGAAATGGATATTTTGATATTCAATATTTTCAACTCCTTTCAAATATATGTGCTTAATGTATATTATAAGCGTAAAGATAAATTTTAAAATACTTAGTGTATATATTATATATAAACACTATATATTTAATTTTATTTTTTGTCAATATAATAAAGAAAATTATTTGAAATATTTACTTTTTATATTGAAATTTTATCTAATAAATTGTAGTATGTAGTGTATGATATTAAAAAATATTTGAAGCGGTATGATAAAGACGATATAGTTATAAGAAGTAAAGCAAGTGATTAATAAAGATATATATTCAATATTTTAAGTTTACTACAATTTAACTATGGAAGGTAAAAATTTATGTATGATAAACATTTTTTGCTTGATGATAAATCTGCAATAGATTATATAAGGTACAAGTCTGATTTTTTCGGGGCAGATGAAAAACTCGTTTGCAAGGAAATAGGAGACGGAAATATAAATTATGTTTTCAAAATAATTGGACAAAATAAGAGCGTTGTACTAAAACAGGCTGATGTTTTGCTTAGAAGTTCAAAAAGACCGCTTGATATAAACCGTATATACATAGAAAGTGAAGTGTTGAAGATACAGTCTTCATACAGCAAAAGTGTGCCTGAAATTTATTTTTATGATGATATTATGCACATTATAGCTATGGAAGATATATCATCTTATAAAAATATGAGATTAGAGCTTTTAAATGGCAGGATTTTTCCGGATTTTGCGGATCAGATAACAGATTTTTTGGTGGATACGCTCGTGCCAACTACGGATTTGATAATGAAATCGGAAGAAAAAAAGAAAGATGTACAAAAATTTATAAATATTGAAATGTGTGATATAAGTGAAGATTTGGTATTTACAGAGCCATATTATGATTATAAAAACAGAAATATTATTTTGGAGAAAAATAGAGATTTTGTTCAAAAAAATATCTATGATAATGAAAGACTTCATTTCAAAGTGGCAATAATGAGAAATAATTTTATGAACAATGCTCAAGCTTTAATACACGGAGATCTGCACACAGGCTCTATATTTATAAATGAGAGCGGTATTAAAATAATAGATCCTGAATTTGCATTTTATGGGCCTATGGCTTATGATATAGGCAATGTTATTGGGAATTTGTATTTTGCGATGTATTATAATGAAATTGTGAGCAATAATAAGCAAATGTATGAGTATCTTCAAAGAAGTATTTATAATATCATTGTCTTTATTAAGAAAAAAATGGAGAAAAAATTGAGATCTCTCATACAATTACCTATTTACAATGACGAATTTATACGAAATTATGTAGACAGGACTATATCGGATTCACTAAGATATGCGGGAACAGAGATGATAAGGAGAGTTGTAGGAGATTCAAAGGTGCTTGAGATCACTTCTGTAAAAGATATAGATAAAAGAGTTGATTTAGAAAGAAGCATTTTAAACAGGGCATTGATGCTCATTTGCTGAAAATTACAGTGATTCTAATCTTATAAGGCATATGCTGAAATCATTATATTTTTGCTTTATATAAGATTTTTAGAAAATATGATTTGTGAATGATTTTTTATTTATTATTCCTGATTTCTATGCGATGTTTATTAAATGACGTTTAATTAGGATAAATATTTGATTTTTCTATAAAAATATAAGCAATTATTATTGACACTAAACGTTTTTTGCAATAATATGGATAGGTGATTTACGGTAAAATATAAGTTATATGTAATTAGATTGTGAGAAATAATTATTTTCAAAATTGATATAAGCTTTGTGATAGAGGGAGCAAATTATTTTATGAATATTGTAGTAGTAGGTGGGGGAAAAGTCGGAGAGATTTTATGTAGAGAGCTTTCTACTGAAGAAAACTACGACTTGACACTGATTGAAAAAAATGAGAGAGTACTTGACAAACTCATATCAAAGTTCGATATACAAGGAATATGCGGCTCCGGTATAAGCATAGATGTATTAAAAGAGGCAGGAGTAGAACACAGTGATTTTTTTATTGCAGTGTCACAAAAAGATGAAACGAATATAATTGCCTGCATAATGGCTAAAAAACTCGGTGCAAAATATACAATAGCAAGAGTAAGAGAAAGAGAATATTCGGCTCATATGGATTTTGTGAGAGATTCACTCGGTATATCGCAGATAATCAATCCTGATTTTGAGGCATCATATTCTATATATAGAATGGTTAAGTACGCATATGCCACCAATATTGAAAACTTTATGAACAATAAAGTCAGTATGGTCGGTGTTTTTGTGGAAGAAAATTCTGCAATAGCAAATATGTATTTGAAAGATTTCAGAAAAAAATTCGATGTAATAGTATGTATAATACAAAGAGGTATAGATGTGTTCATACCTAACGGTGAAAGCCTGATACTTCCTGATGATATAATACATGTTACAGGGACTTCCAACAATATGCAGAAGTTTTATTCATCTGTAGGCTTTTTGAGAGAAAAACCTCTAAAATCTGCATTGATTGTAGGCGGAGGAAAGCTGTCGAGCTATCTTATTCCGCTTCTTAAAAGATTGATGACCGATATAAAAGTTATAGAAATAAAATATGATATAGCAAAAAAATTGAGCGAAGAATACAATGACGTTTCTATAATAAACGGTGACGGAACTGATCAGGACTTTTTAGATGAGATGACGGTAGGAACTTACGACACTTGCATAACTCTAACAGGCATAGATGAAGAAAATGCTCTTATATCTATGTATGCGTCTAAAAAAGGAGTCCGTAAAACTATTACAAAGATGAACAGATTATCAATATTAAAAGTAATAAATGTGGAGCAAATAAAATCTATAATTACGCCTAAGAGAATAATAGCCGATAAAATAATACGTTCAGTCAGATCAAGATATAATGCTTACGGTTCAAATGTTGAACAGTTATACACACTTGCAAATCATGAAGTAGAGGCATTACAATTTAAAATCAGCGGTAATTCCAAAGCGACAGATATATCTTTGGAAGATCTGAATATGAAACCTAACACAATAATAGCTTTTATTTTAAGACAGGGAGAGGTATTTTTCCCGACGGGCAAAGATGTTCTTATGAAAGACGATAAAGTGCTCATTGTTACTCAAAACAGTGATTTTACAGATATTGACGATATGTTGTTATAGAGGATAGATATGAATTTTTCCATTATTATTTTTGTACTCGGAAATATATTGAAGGTGGAAGGACTGTTGCTTTCCGTTCCTTTTATAATAAGCCTTATTTATAAAGAAAGTATGAACAATACATACGGATTTTTGATAGTAATGGCTATACTATTTGTTATAGGTGTGCTTACTACTATAAAAAAACCGGAAAAAAAATCTATGCAGCCAAAAGACGGTTTTGTGATAGTATCATTGTCTTGGCTTTTATTATCATTTTTCGGTGCATTGCCATTTGTATTGTCGGGTGAAATTCCATCTTTGGCAGACGCTTTTTTTGAAACGGCAAGCGGTTTTACAACAACAGGTTCTTCAATACTTAGAAATGTTGAGGGACTTTCACATTCTATGCTTTTTTGGAGGAGTTTTACCCATCTTATAGGCGGAATGGGAGTGTTGGTATTTGCACTTGCGATTTTACCGTCTACCGGTCTTGATTCGGTACACGTTATGAAGGCTGAAGTACCCGGACCTGTTTTTGGTAAATTGGTCGCCAAAATGAGATTGACTGCAAGAATATTATATGGTATATATCTTGTTATGACAGCAGTTTTGATATTGTTTTTATTGGCAGGAGGAATGAATCTGTTTGATGCCACTTTACACGCTTTCGGAACGGCAGGAACAGGAGGCTTCGGTGTAAAAAATACCTCTGTAGCTTATTACAATTCTCCATATATAGAAACAGTAATCGGAATAGGTATGATTTTATTCGGTGTGAATTTCAACTTATATTATATGATTATGGTTGGAGATATCAAAAAAATTTTTGAATCTGAAGAATTGAAAATATATATAAAAATAATTTTTTGGGCAATTCTTGCGATATTTATAAATGTTGGAATTAAATCCGGTTTTTCTATGAAACTATTAAGAGATGCTTTTTTTCAAGTATCATCTATAATAACCACAACCGGATTTTCAACGGTTGATTACAATGAGTGGCCTGTTTTTTCACATATAATATTGCTTGTGTTGATGTTTATAGGAGGGTGTGCAGGCTCTACTGCCGGCGGATTAAAAGTATCGAGAATAGGTATACTTATGAAAACTTCCTATGCTCAGTTAAAAAAAGTGGTACAGCCTAATAGAGTGGTATCGATGAGATTTGACGGTAAGGTGTTGGACAGCAATATTATAACATCCATCACCAATTATTTTGTTGTATATATGTTGGTTTTTGTTGTATTGCTTTTATTGGTTGCATTTGATAGTCCAAATTTTTCTACAGCATTTTCAGCAGTGTCTGCAACATATAACAATATAGGGCCGGGTTTTGATGTGGTAGGTCCTGCAGGTAATTTTTCGGACTTTTCGGATTTTACTAAAATAGTTCTTTCTTTTTCGATGATTTTCGGAAGATTGGAGATATATCCTATGCTTATATTGATAGGGAGTATATTTAATAACAGTGACTTAAAATAAGTTCTCTAATTCAATAACCTTTATACTGATAAATTTTATAAGTATTAGGAATGATATGATTAATACTAACTAAATAATTGTTAAGTTATTATTAATTGTATCTTTTAATATCAAAATAAAAATATAATATAATTTAGAAATATATATTTTATTACATTGAATAAAAGGAAATATAATGCAGAAGTTTTATGCAGTAAAAAATGGCAGACAAACCGGTATATTTATGACATGGAATGAATGTAAAGATAAGGTTACAGGCTATAAAGGTGCTGTTTTCAAATCATTCAGTAATATAGATGACGCCAAAAAATTTTTGGGTTGTGATGATTTTTCAGATGGTGTAGAAAATCAAAAAGATAAAGAAGAACAGATGTATCACATAAAAGAGGAAGACATATTTAAAGATTTGAAAAAAGGTGAGATGATTGCATATATAGATGGGAGCTATGAAGACAGCTCAAAATATTTTTCATATGCGGGCATTATGTTTTACGATAATGTAAGCGAGGATTTTGCATTTGTATCTAATGACCAAGATTTAATATCTATGAGAAATGTAGCGGGCGAAGTAAAAGCATCTATGTATGTGATTGAAAAAGCGGTAGAGTATAATTTGAGTAAAGTTATAATCTACTATGATTATACAGGTATTGAAAATTGGGCTGTTGGAAATTGGAAGACTAATAATAATCTGACGAAATCGTATAGAAAGTTTTGTGAAGATATGTCCAAAAAAATAAAAATAGAGTTTGTAAAAGTGAAATCACATACGAATATTAAATACAATGAATATATAGATAAATTGGCTAAAAAGGCTATAAAAGATAAAATAAATTTTCTCTAAAATCATGCGTTTATGTGGTTGGGCTTCGTTGGTTTTTGACTGTTTAAAACATTAGAAAACTTACTAAAGCTCTATTTACCCACATAGTTTTAAACAGTTTTAGAACAAATTAAAATAAATATTAATTTAAAGGGAGATGAAAATGTCAAATATAATTAATGTTTTTTCGGAAATAGGAAAGTTAAATTCCATAATACTTCACAGACCTAATATGGAGCTTGAAAATATAGTTCCAAGTCTTAGAGAAGAACTTTTGTTTGATGAAGTTCCATATTTGAAATCGGCACAAAAAGAACATGATGAATTTGCCAATATATTAAGACAAAACAAAGTAGATGTAAAATATATAGAAGACTTGGCTGCAGAATCTATTACAGATGAAGAAATCAGAAAAGATTTAATAGAAAATTTTATAGGCGAAGCAAATATAAGAGGGCTCAAAGAATTAGAACTTGTAAGAGAACTTTTAAACTCAATAAAAGACAATGCTACCTTAATTCATAAAATGATAGAGGGAATAAGAAAAGATGAGCTGGCTTTAGAAAAGGTAAACAGTCTTCAAGAAATGGTATCGGCTCAAGATATATTTACAACTTATCCTATGCCTAATTTGTATTTTACAAGAGATACATTTGCTCTTATAGGAAAAGGCGTTTGTATGAATCATATGTGGTCACAAGTAAGACAAAGAGAGACATTGTTTGGAGATTTGGTGTTTAAGCATCATCCTTATTTTAAAGATGATAAACCTTCTTTTTGGTATAACAGAGATGAAAAATTTACATTGGAAGGCGGAGATATAATCGTGCTTTCTGAAAAAGTGATAGCAGTAGGAATATCTCAGCGTACAGAACCAAGAGCAATAGAAAACTTTGCAAAAAGCATATTGTCAAGCGATGAAGGTTTTGAAACAATTCTTTGTCTTGTTTTGCCGCGAGAAAGAACTTGTATGCACCTTGACACAGTTTTTACAATGGTAGATAGAGATTTGTTTACAGTATTTCCTGGAATAGAGTCAAGTCTTGAAATATATGAGTTGAAATACAAAAACGGTGATATAAAAACTACGTTATTAAATAAAGAATTGGTACAAGTATTGGAAGAAAAACTTGGAGTAAAAGGCATACAGCTTATAAAACAAGGTAACAGAGGAATACTTGATGCAGTTAGAGAACAGTGGTCAGACGGATATAACACATTGGCAATAGCACCGCGAGAAGTAATAGTATATGAAAGAAATGTAGTGATAAATGAGTTGTTGGACAAAGCGGGAGTAAAACTTCATATATTAAAAGAAGGAGAGTTATCAAGAGGAAGAGGCGGTCCAAGATGTATGTCAATGCCGATGAACAGAGATAAAGTGATTTGGTAATATTATCCTGATTTAAAACGTATAAAAATAAAATCTTATAGAATAATGGAAAAACATAATAATTAATTTTTCAAATAAATTATTTATATTAATGGAATTGTATAAGTTTATTAGAAAATAGTATAATACTAATATTGCTCCAAATATATACCATGTTCAAATTCCTTAAAGCTATACTTTTGAGTATATCTTTTTTGCAAGGTATTATATATTATTTTTCTCCTTTGCAACGTTATTTTATAGAAGTTTAGTATAAAAATAAATTTAATAAAATACAAATAAAAAAAGTGCCATGATTCATTATAATCTGTATCCATGGCACTTTTATTTTATAAATATTATAACAGTTCTTTTGCGGTTTCAACTACATTTTCTATTGTAAAACCAAATTCGTTGAACAATACATTTGCGGGAGCTGATGCACCGAATGTATCTATTCCTATAACTTTTCCATCCAAGCCTACATATTTACTCATAGACAATGTGTTTCCAGCTTCTATTGCAAGTCTTGCTCTTACATTATTCGGCAATATAGAGTTTTTGTACTCGCTGTCTTGTCTGTCGAATATATTTGTGCAAGGCATTGACACAACTCTTACTGATTTATTTTCTTGTTCTAATTTTTGTGCTGCATCAATTGCCAATGCTACTTCAGAACCTGTTGCAATTATTATTAAATCTATATTATTATCTTTTTCTTTTTTTATTACATATCCGCCTTTTAAAGCCTCTTTGCTTGATGTAGGTATTTGTTTTAAGTTTTGTCTTGTAAGCGCAATTGCAGTAGGTGTATGTTTTGATGTCATAGCTGAATAATAAGCGCATGCTGTTTCTGTGTAATCACAAGGTCTAAATACATTTATATTAGGTATTGTTCTGAGCATTGCCAACTGTTCTATAGGCTCATGAGTAGGACCGTCTTCTCCAACTCCGATAGAGTCATGAGTAAGCACATAAGTTGTAGGTAGTCCCATAAGAGCTGCTAATCTTATCATCGGTTTGATATAATCTGAAAATACAAAGAATGTTCCTGCAAATATTTTTAGACAACTGTGGATTGCTATACCATTCATTATTCCGCCCATTGCAAGTTCTCTTACTCCAAAATGTATGTTGCGTCCTGCTCTGTTTTCAGGTGAAAAATAATCTATATTATTCATCAATGTTTTGTTTGAAGGAGCAAGATCGGCGGATCCACCAAGCAAATTAGGGAAAATATCTTTTAATTTGTTTATAACTTCTCCGCTTGATGCTCTTGTTGCGTTAGGTTTATCTGCAAATTTCCAAAAATCTTCGTTATTGCTTAAATCTTTTTCAAATTTATCTGAGAAGAAATCATCCCATTTTGATTTTTTATCAGGATATTTCTTAGAATATTCATCAAATAATTTGTTCCAAGAATTTTCTTTTTCTTCTCCATTTTGCGCAAGAGTTTTATAATGTGCGTATATATCATCAGATATTTTGAAAGGCTCATTTTCATCCCATGATAAAGATTGTCTAAGTACAGATACTCCTTCTTCTCCAAGTGGTTCTCCATGGACACTTGCAGTACCTTGTTTTTTTCCTGCGCCATAGCCGATAATCGTCTTTACAATTATGAGCGAAGGTCTTTGCTTATCTGCTTTTGCTGCATCTATTGCGGATGATATTTTATCAATGTCATTTCCGTCATCTACTTCTATAATTTGAAAACCGTATGATTCAAATCGTTTTTTTACGTCTTCTGTAAATGCTGTATCTGTATTACCTTCTATAGTGATGTTGTTTGAATCGTAGAATACTATAAGTTTTGATAATTTGAGTGTACCGGCAAGTGACATAGCTTCAGATGTAATGCCTTCCATCATACAGCCGTCTCCACCTAATACATATGTGTAATGGTCTATTATATTGTAATTGTCTTCATTAAATTGAGATGCTAAATATTGTTCTGCGATTGCAAGTCCTACTGCATTTGACATACCTGCACCGAGAGGGCCTGTTGAAACTTCTACTCCTGAAGTGTGTCCATATTCCGGATGTCCGGGAGTTTTTGAATTTAATTGTCTGAAATTTTTTAGTTCATCTATGCCCATTCCTTCAAATCCGAATAAATGCAGCAATGAATAAAGCATTGCAGAGCCATGTCCGGCAGATAAAACAAATCTATCTCTATTTATCCATTTCGGATTTTTTGGGTTGATATTCATTTTTGACCAAATTGTATAAGCCATAGGTGCGGCACCAAGTGGCAGTCCCGGGTGACCTGAGTTAGCCTTTTGTATTTGATCGGCAGATAATATTCTTATCGCATTTATAGATTTTTGTACTATTGACATATAATTCTCCTTTTTTTATTTTTTATAATAATTACTTTTAAATATTGTAGTTGTTTATTAGAAAAATAGCAAGAGCATTTATGATAATGATATAAAAATTATAAAATATTATCTTTAAAATTGTAGATGTATTTATTATCTTTTGATATACTTATTTATAACTACATATTAAAAATAGACGTTAACGTAGATTTAAACAATATAAAAATTTACAGGATGATTATTATGCGCAGAAAATTAAAAGCATTTACACTTATTGAAATAATATGTGCTATATCACTTTTGTTGCTTGTGATGACAAGTCTTATGAGCATTACTGTATATACGCTTAAAAGTGTGAAAGAATATAATGCCGATGTAGAGATAAATCAAATATTGGATAATTTGGAGTATTATATAAAAAAAGAGTTAAAACCTGACAGAACAAGCTTTATAGGCTGCAATAAAGATGAGTATATTGTGCATTATCAGACTTTTACAAAAGAAGGATCAGGCAATAAATATAAAATTTCAGATAAAAAATTAAGGTTTGTTAAAGAAAACGGCTCTATAATGTTAGATACACAGAATTGTGATTATGAGAAAAAAGATGGTAAGTATGAGTTAAAAAGAAGATATAATCAAGGAACAAACATAATAGAAGAAAATATCAAGGAGATTAAGACGGAATTTAAAAATGATACACTATATTTTGAAATAGTTGTATTTTCCGGAGAAAAAGAGCAAGTTTTAAAATTTTCTATAAAAGGACTTAAGACGAGAGAATTTTTGAAGTAAGACTGTCATTCCACACTAATTTACATAATTTGACGCTATATTTCTTCTATAATTTATTACAGTACATTATGTACTTTTTAAAGTGCCTTAGTACAATAAATTACAATATTTTTTTCGCATTACAATTATTACAATAGATTTAAATTGTATTATAATGTATGGACAGCAGTAATTTTTGGGTGTAGTATATTAATTAGGAAAACATTTGTTATAGATATAATGCTTAGTTTATATTAATATTTATTAAAAAAAGAACATTTTTTATGGTTTGTAGTAATATGTTTTTTTAAGAAAAGATAATCATATAATAATTTTATGATAAGGAGGAAGATATGAAAAAGATAATTTTATTAGTATTGTCTTTTATGTGCATGGGAATGATTGGTGTAAACGGACAAAGTAAAGATGTATATTTTATATTCGACTCTCCTAAACAGGTGGAGTTAAAAAACGGCAAGGCTGAGGAAATAGCTGAAAAATTAAAATTGGAAGATGAAAACGGCGATACATATGACGCTGTGGTAAATGTTATAGGTGGTAAAAAAATTGCCATATCACCTATTGAAAAAATAGATGAAAAGCTGAAAATAAAAGATATTTCGGATTATAAAATTTCGGATTATGAAGGCAATATATATGTTCAAAATGAATCTAATTTAAAGAAGATATCAAAGTATCTGCAAAGAAATAGGGGACCTGTAATGCCGCTTTATTCAGTAAAGGAGGGTGCAGTTGAAGATGTTGTAGGAAGAGATGAAGCGGTTGCAACAGAGAGTTCTAATCAAAGTGCAAAAACATCTGAAAATAAAAGCGACGATTACAGCAAGACGAATGTTCAGACACAGGGAGTAGATGAAGCTGATATAGTAAAAACCGACGGTAAGAATATTTATTGTATAAATGACGGAGATTTGCTCATAGTTGATGCCAATACAAAAAATATGCAAGTAAAATCAAAGATAGAAACAAAAAAAAGAAAAACTTTAAACAATATATATATAGATAACAATAAACTTTCTCTTATATATGCATATAATGAATACAAAGATGATAATTATAAAAATGTGACATTAGTTGATATATATGATGTATCCAATGCTTCAAAGCCTAAACTTTTAAATAGCAAATCAGCAAAAGGATTTATATATGAGTCAAGAAAAAAGGGCGATATAATATATACAGTAACAAGTGATTACTTCAATACAAAATATAAAGAAACACCAAATATATTTTATAGAAAGGATTTTTATGCAAGACCTTCATATGAATTTGACTCTACAGGAATAGATTTGACAAAAATGATATATATGCCTTTTAACCCCTCAGAAGAAATAACATATATTACAGCTATGCAAACGACGATGTCGAAAAATAACAATGAGCTGTTATATATGGGAAGTTCCGGAGATATCTATATGTCTACAGATAATATGAGAGGCTGAGTCGGAGACAC
>NZ_JH414571.1:0-11445 GCF_000238115.1 Peptoanaerobacter stomatis
GTGTCTCCGACTCAGCCTCTCATATTTTGGGCATATTCTAATTTGTACTAAAATCTAATAGAATTGTATATTTAATAAAAATTGATATACTTACTATATGGTAAAAAATATACGGAATATAACTCATAACATTTGTATAAAATCAATGATTTAAACAAATTTTGGCATATAAAGTATAAATCGTGACTTATATAAAATAAATAATTTAAATAGTGTTTATATATTTATATTGAAGAAAATTTATCAGTGGAGATTTTATGAAAAACTTAGGACTTTATTTTCATATACCGTTTTGTAATTCAAAGTGCTTGTACTGTGATTTTGATTCCGGTATTTCCGATTATTTGCATAAAAAGAGATATGCAAATGCTCTTATGAAAGAAATAGATATGGCAATTACAAAATACAGCTTAAATGATTATAAAATAGATACAGTGTTTATAGGAGGAGGAACTCCGACCTCATTAGATGAAGATTTATTGCAAAACGTACTGCAAAAAATAGATAAAAGCTTTAATTTCAGTGATAATTTGGAATATACTATAGAGATGAATCCTAATTCTGTGACGGATGAAAAAATAGAGATTATAAGAGAATCTAAGATAAATAGAGTAAGCATAGGTCTCCAGTCTACAAATATGAGAGAATTGAAGGCATTAGGAAGAACTCACACATATGAAGAATTTTTAAATACGTATAAAAAACTTAGAAACAAAGGCTTTACAAATATAAGTATAGATTTGATGATGGGTATACCCAATCAAGATTTTAAGACATATGAAGAAAATTTGAGAAATATAATATCATTAATGCCTGAACATATTTCTGCTTATATGCTTATAATTGAGGAGGACACACCTTTTTTTGATATGTATGAAAAAGGCATTATAAGTGTAGATGATGAACTTACACTAAAACTGTATGAGTGCACCATAAATAAATTGCAACAATATGGATATAATCAGTATGAGTTTTCGAATTTTGCAAAAAAAGGCTATGAGTGCAAGCATAATATCAAATATTGGAAAGTTGAAGAATATCTCGGTTTTGGGCAAAACGCACATTCTTTGTTTGGAGAAAAAAGGTTTGAAAATTACTCTGATGAATATATAAATCGTATAGAAAAAGGAGAGTTGCCGATAAATAACGTGCAAGAGCATACAAAAAAAGATATGTATGAAGAATGGATATTTTTAAAACTCAGAATGAACGAAGGTATATATATAAGTGAGTTGGATAAAAAATTTGATATAAATTTTAAAGAAAAATATGCAGGCAGTTTGGAAAAATTATATAAAGAAAATTTGATACAAGAATATGATAAATATTTAAGGTTGACTACAAAAGGTATAGAAGTCAGTAATACAGTGTTTTTAGAGTTTATTTAGTTCGAATTTAATAAAAATAAAATTAAAAACTCTAAACATAATTGACATATGACAGAAATGGTGATATACTTATATAAAGTTATTGACATATGACGGAAAGGAGTATTTATGCCGAGACCAAAACGATGTAGAAGAATATGTGGATATCCAAACTATTGGAGTTTTGCACCTGAAGACGCAAAAAACTCTGAAGTTATTGCTTTCAAACTCGATGAATATGAAACTATCCGTCTGATTGATTATGAAAAAATGACTCAGGAAGAATGTGCGTCTGCAATGGGTGTTTCAAGGGCAACCATAACAAGCATATATGAAAAGGCTCGTTATAAGTTGGCGGATGCTATAGTTAACGGAAAGCGTATTCGTATTACAGGAGGCTCTTATTGTATTGATTATATTCCAGCGTCGGCTGAAATAAGAGAAAAAGGAGAAAATATTATGAGAATAGCAGTTACTTATGAAAAAGAAATGGTAGGTCAACATTTTGGAAAGACAGAAGAATTTAAGATTTATGATGTGGAAAACGGCGAAATTAAATCATCTCGAGTAATTGATACAAATGGTAACGGTCATGGTGCACTTGCAGGTTTTCTTCGTGCTGCTGAGGTTGAAACTTTGATTTGTGGAGGCATAGGAGCAGGTGCAAGAAATGCCTTGAAAGAAGTAGGCATAAAACTTTTGCCTGGAGTGACAGGAAATGCTGATGAAATGGTGAAGAACTATCTATCAGGAAATCTTGAGTATAATCCGGATATAGAGTGTCATCATCACGATCACGACCATGGTGAAGGGCATAGTTGCCATCATTAATGCTATTTATCTAACGTATTATGTTGAATTGATCTTGTAGAAAAATATCTAAACATGGATTTTTTAAAAGCATCTCTTTTGAGGTGCTTTTTTACATAGAGAAAATTGATTTTAAGTTTAATTATTATCTTTTATGAATATCCTTATATCAATGAAAAATATTTTTGTCAATACATGATTAAATAGGCATATAGTACAATTTTGAGTTTTACTTTAATGATAAATTAATGTCAATGTGTTTTAGAATTATTTGGGAATATACTACGAATTATAAATGAATAAAAATGCCTAAAAAAAATTATTTTTTTTGTTATTTTTTGTTTTTTCTTGGTATAATATGAATTAGTGAATTACAAAATATATTTTATAAATATAAATATGTGCAAAATAAATAGATTTTTTGTCTTGATATATAGGTGTTTGAAATATAAGTAAATGATAAAAAAGAGATATGTTGAATAATCTTATTTGTATATATTTATAGTGTTAGCTTAATAAAATTTGACATTTTATATATTTATTCAAAAACTTGGAGGAATTTTATGTTAAGAAAAAAAGTATTAGCTTTTGCAGTTGCATTTGCTTTAGTGTTGCCTATTTGCAGTGTACCTACCAATTCATACGCATATAGAGATGTAACTCAATCAGAGCACAGTAATCAAGTTGCAGAAATAGAAGATATTGCAGATATAACGGATGAGTTTGTCAATAAGTACAAAGACAGAGCAGAGCTTTATTTATCAGCACCTGATAAAAAAGAAATAAAAAATATAGGAAAACTCAAAGATTTTAAAAATCTTACGACTTTGAGTATCAAATCATATAATATAGAAGAAACGGCTCTAAAAAATTTAATAAAAGACTTGCCTAAATTAAGTAAAATTATAATTGATACAAATAAATTCATAGATTTAGGAGGTATATCCAACGAAATAAGGCAATATGGCGGAAGTCAAAAGATTGAAACTATAATACAAGATGTTAATTTAGAAGATGTTTTTACAAAAAATACCATTGACAATCCTATTAAAATTAATGGAAAACCTGTAGCTATAAATACAACTATAACTGCAAATGGATATAATATACCGGATGTTATAGATAATAGTGAACCGTCAAAAATAAAAATTAAAAATTTTAATAAACTTGTAGAAAACGGTCTTGTTGAAATAGAACTAAGCTATGATAAAACAGTTTATAAACAAATAAATACAAAGCAATTTAAAGATATTAAATTTGAAGGTAATATACGTCTGAAAATTGATAAGCCCGGTTTAGCGATAAATGTAGTAGACGGTACATCGAATAAAACAGAGGCAAAACCTGAAGAGAAGGTAGAACTTAAGGCAGAGAAAACAAAAGATGGAAAGAAATTTGATAAGTGGGTAAGTGATGATGTAGTTATAACAAATAGTAACTCAAGAACAGAGGCAAGCTTTACTATGCCGAATAAAGCCGTAACTGTAAAGGCGACATATAAAGACTATGAGAAAATAAATAATCTTGAAGCAACAACAGGTACTATATTGATGACAACAATTACAACAGATATCGAGCTTAAAGTAACACCTGAGGAAAATAGTGATGAATTAACATGGACATCATCAAGAGAAAGTGTTGCAACAGTAGATAATACAGGAAGAGTTACTGCAAAAGCAAAAGGCGAAACAGTAATAACAGCAAAATCACTATTAAATGTAACAACAAGTGTAAGCTTAAAAGTAATAACAGAAGGTTTGCCTGATGCTACAATAGAAGAACCGAAACCACAAAAATCTGAAAAACCACAAGAACCTCAAAAATCTGAAGAATCACAAAAACAACGAGAACCTGAAAAAAAATCAAACTCAAACGATAAAGCTAAAAGCAACAGTAATTCAGGCACATCAGGTGGCGGTGGAGGTGGCGGAAGCTCATCATCAGCACCAAAACCTGTACAAAAACCTGTAGAAGCTCAAGCTGAAACTGCAACACAAGAAAAAGCACAAACAAATAAATTAAAACAAGAAATATCAAAAGAAATAAAAGTATCAGATGTAATGACAACAAAAGAGGCAGAAACAAAAGTAAATAATCTAAACGATATAAACGAAATAACATGGAGTAAACAAGCAATAGTAAAAGTAATGCAAAAAGGAATAATGTCCGGAGATACAAGCGGAAAATTCATGCCGAGAAAAAGCGTAACAAGAGCAGAAGTAGCACAAGTAATAGCAAATATAATAGGGAAAAAATTACAAAGCGCAAAAGCAGTAAAAGATGTAGACTCTGATAAATGGTATGCAAACGCAGTACAAACAGTGTTGGAAAATAAAATATTCACACAAGACGAAAAAGGCAACTTCAGATCTCAAAGTAAAATAACAAGAGCTGAATTATTTGTAGTAATAGCCAGATTCAAAGGAATAGAACCATTAGAAGATGCAAAAGCAAAAGAAGTATTGGCAAATTATAAAGATATAGAATCTATACCTAATTGGGCACTGGGATATGTATCAGCCTTAGTAGAAAAAGGAATAGTAAACGGATCTGATAACAAGATAAGTGCAAATGATAATTTAACAAGAGAACAATTAGCAAAAATATTTTCAAATATCGTAGAATAATATCAATAGTATAGCTTTGCCAAATTATAGCAAAATAATAAAAAATTTCAAAAAAACTGTTCTATCAATTATGATAGAGCAGTTTTTTGTATAAAGAAAACTAATTTTATATTATTTTCTAATAAAATTATGGATGATTTGTATAATTATATAACATTAATATAAATAATTTATTTGAAAAATTAATTATTATGATTTTTCATTATTCTATAAGATTTTAGTATCAGTTTTAATTATTAGCTTTTACAAATATCTATATAATTAATGGAAAATGTGTTTTGTATACTAAAATTCTATTTATAAAATTTCTGTATTTTATATACTTTGTTATTTAAAAAACATAAATTTTTAAGTATATGATTATAAAATGAGCTTTTAATTAGTTTTAAATGGAATTAATGTTGGTGCAACAAATATTAAAACTATACATAGTAATGTAATATTTGGTATAATAAATGTGCCATAAATTTGAAATTTATGGGGTTTATATGTACATATTAAAAATAAAAAAGCTTTATAAAATTAAGAGGTTACTGAATTTATATATTTATTGTATGAAATCTTATAATAATTATATTGTGTATTATACTAATCCCTAATTAAATGGACATATGATAAAAATGTTAAATGTAATGTATTTGATTAGGAGTGCTTTTGGATACTTCTGTTTTAGGGCTCACCTTAATAAAATGTATTCAAACGCATATGTATATTTTAATACTATTTTAAATATAGTATTAAGACATCATAGACGATATGTGATGTAGAAACTTTTTATGAAAAGGAGAAATAGAATGGCAGAAGGAAATGATAAAGCTATATTGAAAGATAAAGCTTATAACAAAAAAGAATTTATAGTTCCGCTTATTGTTTATATTATAGGATTTGTAATCTGCTTTATTTTTGCTCAGAAATCGGATGAACTTACTGTAGGTGCTTTTATAGGCTACATAGTTCTAAGTATAGCTACAATGATGATTTTAAAAACTTGGGCAAATGAAAAATATAGACTCGGACTTAAAATAAAATTTCCACTTAGTTTAATTTTTCCGTCTTACCCGCTTGTAGAAGACTATGATGAACTAACAAGGAGAATGAGCTCATTTAAAGCAGCGTACAGTCAGTTTATAGGCAGTAAAGATATAAATAAGGACAACAGTAAGATACAAGAGTATACTACGCAACTTTTATGGCATAGTATTTATCTTCAAAAAAGACGCTTAGAAAAATTAAATGTACAAATAGATTTGAAATCAAGCAGACGTTCTTATTCCAAGAATTCAAGCCCTGTTCGTTCCAGTACATATTTTGATGGTAGATACAATGTGGATGATGCCTATGAAGAGATTTATTGCACAAGGACTTATCAATTTAGCGGTAAAGATATAAAACGAGTATATGATAAGGAAGTTGCTCACTATACATTTTTGTCTGCAAAAAATGTCGGAGGGGACGATGTTGTATGTCCAAACTGTGGTAGTATATCATCAAGGAGCAATTTGATTGACGGATGTGATTTTTGCGGGACAAAATTTACTGTAGAAGATTTGGATAGTATGGTAGGCAGTTTTGGGTTTGGTCGTGATTTTCAGGTAATAGAAGGGAAACGTGAAGCTATAAAAAAATTAATATATCCGTGGGTTTATATGATGGGAATGCTACCATTTATCAATATGGGATTTTTTCTACCGTTTTTATATGTAAAAGATATGAATATATTTATGAGATTTGTCGGAGGATTATTAAGTGCCTTTGCACTTGGTTTTGCCGGATTTGGAATTGTAACTTTTTCAATGTTTTTTATAGTGCCGATCGTATTTTTATTTAACTTGAATTTTGAATTTTTAGATGACAAGTTGGTATGTCGTCCGAAAGAAAAAATAGATAAAGAAATAAAAAGGGCAAATGAAGTGAGAAAATATGATCCTTTATTTTCTATTCAAAGTTTCTTCGGAGGAGTCCAAAATAAACTGTATGCCGTACATTTTGCAGATACGGAAAATATGGTCAATGCTTTTTCTGAATGTGATCTTTCAAGGCAGTTGGAAAATTATAAGGATGTCGTTGATATGGACACCTTATCTTTTTATATAAATACATATCAGGTAAAAGATGATATGCAAATTGCAAGTGTAAGTGCGAATTTATTGCTTAGAGAATTAAAAAACGGTAAGATTGAAAATAGAAAAGAATTTGTGACTATGAGACTTGAAAAAAACAAAGACTGTAAAACACAGGCAGTTTGTGGACCGTCTATTCTAAAATGTATAAAATGTGGTGCCAACTTATCTCTCATAGAAGAAGGCAAGACATGTGAGTTTTGTGGAAACGAATTGAATCTGAAAGAACATGACTGGGTGATTACAAAATATCATACCTATTATAAGAAATCAGAAAATATTCAATAAAAGAGTGTATAAAACCACATACTTGTAGCAAATATAATGGTGTTATAATTATACATAGATATTTTTTAATGCAATGCTTAAATTGTTTTGCAAGTAAAACAATTTGAGCATATTTGTAGCTTAAGCAAAATAAAGGAACTATATTTTGCAACAGCCACTTTATTTAATTTAACACTAAGTAATTTATATTATTAACATTTAGTATAAATGACTTAGTGTTATGTTTTTTTATTTCATAATATTGTTTATTACATTTATTTCGTATTTATCTCCGGCTGTAGTAAGATATTTTATGCTTTCTGCGCAGTAGTATTCAAGATCATTGTCAAGATATTTGCTGTATACTTTATTGAGGTTTTTGTTTTTTTGCATATCGGCTCTGATTTGTGCTTTTACTCTAAAAACTACCCCTATTTCATGAGGATTTTTTATTTTTTGTGAATGTGTATCTGCATTTTTTAAATATTTTAAAGCTTCTGAATAGTTTTCTTCATTATTTAATATGAGTGCCATAAAAGCTTCTGCAATTGATTTTCGCCATATAGAATCCAATTTGCTGTAAAGATTAAGCGCTTTTTCAAAATATTCTGTGGATTTTTGATAATCCCCCATATCAAATGTTGCTTGTCCTGCATTTATGTTGAAAATTGCCAAGCTTATAAAAGCGCTCTTGCTTTCACATATTTTTATGGCTTGTTCGTAATAATATACAGCCTCATCAAATTCCATATTAAATCGTCTTATTTCACCTATATAATTATACGCTGCAGCTATATTAAGTGCATATTTATTAGCTACTTGTTTTGTTATTTTGAATGTGTTTATAGATTCATTCAATAATTTTTCGGCTTCTTCGTATTCTTGACACATTATTTTATATAAACCTTTTAGGCGCAATATTATGCCTGTTTCTTTGTGGTAATTGCATTCTACTGCTAAATTGAGCGCAAGTTCGATATATTTTAACATAATATCGGGCTGATTAGTCTGTATGCAATAAAATATCATCTGTTTGTAGCCTTCAATGGTATAATCTCTGTCTTCTACATCCAATGACTGTGTAATCATATCTTGAATAAGTTTTATGCCTTGCTCGTAATCTCCGTCTCTTATAAGATATCTGCCTTTCATATGGAGAAATGCTATTTCCAATTTTATTATTTCTTCGCTGTTACCTCCTTTTTTTCTAACTTGTTTTAATGTGTTTTCTATATCTTTAAAGTGTGAAAGTGTCTGTTGCTTGCTGAAGTTTTCATATCTGTATGCGTCCATATCGGCTTGGTTGAGTATAGGGAACAGCTCGTGTGAAAAATTAAGATAGTAGTTGAGTATTTTTATTTTATAAATAAGGGCTTTGCTTTTATTATCAGCATTTGTATAATGATATATGAGCTTGTGATAAATATCTATATTTATCTTGTCATTTTTTATTGATTGTTCTAAAATTGAGCCTATTTTGGCATGGAGTAATTTTTTTCTTCCGTCACTTTGTTTCATATATATAAACTCTCTAAGTTTTTGATGTGTAAATTTGAAACTTATAGAGTCTTCGTTTTGCGTTTCTGTGAGTATAAATTTATTTTCCAACTCTTCTATTATATCCATAAGTTCAAGTTCGTCATGACCTGTTATATCTTTTAACAGTTTAAGTGGAACTTCATCAAAAAATAGTGATGCAATATTTAATATTTTTTTGCTTTCTTCTGATAAATATAAGAATTTGCTTTTTATGATGTCTTGCATTTTTACGGACATTATGTTGATATCGCCATTTGATTTCAATATGTTTACATATTCAGTCAAGAAAAAAGTGTTGCCCTCTGTTTCCTGATATATTTTTTTTAATAATTCTTTTGTAGGTGTATAATTAGGATAGGCTTGTTTTACAAATTTTTCGGACTCTTCACTTGTAAATCTGTCGAGTGGCATTAAAATGAGCTTGTCATGTAAATTCATTGATGTTATAAGCTTATCCACATTTTTATCATATTCATTCCTATATGTTGCAATAAATATTATGTCTGATTTTTTTTGATGCAGTATTATACTGCTCAGTATGGATATGCTCATGCTGTCGGCATACTGTATGTCTTCAAATATTAACATAACTTTTTTGTGCTTTGTTATTCTTTCCAGTATGTCGCTCAGTATATCGCCAATCATATCATACTTTATGGTTTCAAAGTTTTCAGGAAGATGTTGATAAGGTGTATTCTTGTTTTTATTAAACTCAGGAAATATACATGAGATTATATTTTCCCATATATGAGGTATATTTATATTATCTTTTATTAGAATTTCTGACATTTTTGAAATTATAGGGTTCCAAGGTTTAAAAAAATATTCTTTTTCTGCCGGGTAGCAGTTTGTTTCAAATACATATGATTTTTCAGAGTTTATTTTGCTTAAAAATTCGTCTTTTAATCTTGATTTTCCTATACCTGCTTCACCTGAAAGTATTATAGATTTTGCATCATCATTTTTTATAAATTTGTCAAAGTTTTGTTCTAATAATCTTAACTCACTAATCCTACCGTAGAAAAATTTTTCGCTTTGAGATTTTTTATTGTAATTGGAATCGTTGATTAAATCCAAAACTTGATTAAATAGTATCGTTGTTTGTTCATCAGGTGTTATTCCGAGTTCTACGGATAGAATTTTTGAAAGTTTGTTATATGTGTCTATGGCACTTTTATAGTCTTTTATATCTTTGTAATGATTTATAAGTATTGCATAGGCTTTTTCGTCAAATTCATTGACGCTGATAAGTTTTTTGCAATACAGTTCTATTTTTGAGTTTTCTTGATTTTTTATACTTTTATCTATTAGTTCATAGAGCTTTCTGACAAATATCTCTCTATAATTTTCCCTTATTTGTGTGAGCCATTGTTCAAAAGGCTCTGCATTTTTTACATAAAAACCTTGTATAAAATCACCTATATATTCGTCTATAAGAGAATCATCTCCATTAATAAACGGTTCTACATTGGAGCTTATATCCAAATTAGGATTTATCATAACCAGTGATTTATTTGGTGATATCAATACGTCTTCATCAAAAGATTTTTTGATTTTATATATTGCATTTCTTAAATTTTTTTTAGCTATTTCTTCTCTGTCTTCGCACCATAACAGCCCTGATAACTCATCACGGCTGGCCCTTTTGTTTATGATCAGATAGTATAGCAATGCTTTGACTTTGCTGTAAGGGAATAGAACTTCTTTGTCATCTTTTGTTATTATTGGAGTTCCGAACATTTTTGCGTATATTTTACTCATTTTTCCCCCTTTTGCATAATTACTGAAATTTTTGATATCTATTTTTCATACAAATAATGCTGTTAATTATAATTTGTTGATTATTTTGAATTATATTATTGCTAATTATAATATAAATTGTCTTTTTTCACAATATAATACTTAATATCATTTAAAAATAGTGTGTTTTTTATTTGTAGAATATCAATGTTTATTTGAAAAATAAATATGGTTATTATCCATAAAAATATATTAATTTTTTTAGTATAGAAATATATTTAATACTAAAATCTCATAGAACAATGGAAAAACATAATAATTAATTTTTAAAATAAAGTGTTTATATTAATGTTATATAATTATATAAGTTATCCATAATTTTATTAGAAAATAGTATAATTAGATAATAGAGGTATCTGTTTTTATTAAATAACATATAAAATTAGTATAAATTATGAATAAAAAAATAAAGCCACTTGATAAAGTGACTTTTATTTTTGTAGCTTAAGCAAAATAAACCCCCAGTTTTACTGGGGGAATAAAAATCTTTAGATAAAAGAAAACCTCCATTTGATATAATAGAATTGGTCCGCCAAAACCAAAATAAAATCAAAAGGAGGTTTTTGTTATGAAAGACATAAATAGTTTATCACATTCCAAGTGGAGATGCCAGTATCATATAGTATTTGCTCCCAAATTTAGAAGAAAAGAAGTCTATGGAAAAATAAAACTAGACATAGGAAAAATATTAAGGAAGCTGTGTGAACAAAAAGGAGTAGAGATAATACAAGCGCAGGCATGTGTGGACCATATACACATGTTAGTGAGTATACCGCCAAGTTTAAGTGTATCACAATTTGTAGGATATTTAAAAGGAAAGAGCAGTCTTATGATATTTGATAGACATGCGAATTTAAAATATAAATATGGAAACAGACATTTTTGGTGCAGAGGATATTATGTAGATACAGTAGG
>NZ_JH414571.1:11465-19248 GCF_000238115.1 Peptoanaerobacter stomatis
TGGACCATATACACATGTTAGTGAGTATACCGCCAAGTTTAAGTGTATCACAATTTGTTAGGATATTTAAAAGGAAAGAGCAGTCTTATGATATTTGATAGACATGCGAATTTAAAATATAAATATGGAAACAGACATTTTTGGTGCAGAGGATATTATGTAGATACAGTAGGAAGAAATAAAAAAGTAATAGAGAATTATATAAAGAAGCAATTGCAAGAAGATATAATAAATGATCAGATATCATTTAAAGAATACATTGACCCGTTTACGGGTAGCAAGAATAAATAGGCAAAATAAAAGCTGCTTTAGCAGCAGCCAGTAAAAAATATGCAATTGGCGGACTATTCGATACCTCTTGAGAGGTAGCTAGTAAAATGCCCTTTTAGGGCTTTGCAAACCACCAGTTCAACTGGTGGTTTTGATTAACGATTAGTTTTCTCTTTCACATTCTTGGTTTGCTACTGTACAAGATGTTTTGCAAGCAGATTGGCAAGAAGTCTGGCATTCTCCACATCCGCCGTGAGATGCGCTTTGTTTAAGTGAACCTTTTGCTATTGTTACTATGTGTTTTTTCATAATTTACCTCCTAATGTATTCAGCTTTTTTAGAAACTACAAAATTCAAATATGTATAGAGCTATAAGTTGAAAATGTGTTCTATAAGCAAATTTATTTTAATAATTATATCATATGTAAATACAAATTTCAATAATTATTAATATAGGTACAAGCAAAAATGTAGAAAGTAGAGCATTTTGATATGTCTGGATTTTATATATTTTAATTTATAAGGATATGGTATCTACTATTTCCTCTACGCTCATTGTTGAATTTATAGTAAATGTGCCGGATTTCAGTTTTGTTTCCAAGTGGTTTTCTTTTAAATATATAGTAATTTCGTCTTTTGAAGTTATGAGTTTATTGTCATAAAGTATGTCTACTATCTGTGTAGAAGTTGAATTTGCAGGGATAACTATAGTTACAGTAAAATTATTGTTACTTTGTACAGTTTTTGTAATTTCATTCTTAGAATTTTCTTTATTTTCGTTATTGGGATTTACTTGTAAATTTTGTGTATCTCCTGATTTGTCTTCTGTATTTATATTTTGTGGTATGCTCGTTTGTTCTATTGATTTTTCTGTTTGTGAAGTGTTTGTTTCTTTGTTTTGAAATGTTACAGATTCATCATCAGACTTTGAGTTTTGTGATGTTTCGGCGTTGATGTTGTTTTGTTCTTCGAGATTTTCAGTTTTCTCAGAGTCTGTGTTTACATTTATAGATGTATTTGAAATATCATCTGATACAATTTCTTTTATATTTACAGATAATTTTTGATCGAATATATCGCTGAAAAATACGCTTATATTTTTGTAAAACACAAAAAGTATTATAAATACTACAACAAGAGCCATTATAATATCACTTATATAGTGAATGAAATCCTTGAGTTTGTTCATATATAACCTCTTAATTAGGATAATTGGATTTTTAAATTTTGTTAAATACAGATAAAAAATATTTAGATAATTTTATCTAAATAAATATATTTAAATTATTCTATCATATTTGAAATAATTAAACAAATTATTTTTTTCAATATATAATTTTAGGTTTACTATATTAAGTGCCACATTTAATCAAAATAAAGTTAACATAAAAGCATATTTAAAGAAGAGATATTGTATTGAATATAATAAAAATATAGTTATAAATTGTAATGGTATATATAAAAATATTGAAAATATAATATATTTGCTGTAAAATATAAAAAAATAACATTAAAAGGAGAATTTATGAACGAAAAAAAATGGATAATATCTAATATAAATACAAGCACAATACCTTTTGATAAGTTATTTTATGACAGAAATAAATATGATATGAGTAAAGAGGAGTTTTTTAAACCTAATATAGATAATCAATATGACGGTATGCTTATGCTTGGTATGAAAAGAGCGTTGGAGAGAATAGATACAGCCATAAAACAAAATGAGAAAATATATATTTATGGTGATTATGATGTTGATGGCACGAGTGCAACAGCGATATTGTTAAAAACGTTCAATATTTTAGATTATCGTAATATAAACTATTATATACCTAATAGAAAAACTGAGGGGTATGGACTTAACAAGGATGCGATAAACAAAATATCACAAGATGAGTGTAAGCTTATAATCACGGTGGATTGCGGTATAACAGCTATAGATGAAGTTGAGCTTGCAAATGAACTTGAAATGGATGTTGTTATAACGGATCACCATCAAGTTGGAGAGGTTATACCCAAAGCGTATTCAATAGTAAATCCTCACCAAAAAAATTGTAAATATCCGTATAAAAATTTATGTGGTGCTGCAATAGCTTATAAATTATCAAGAGAGCTTTTGAGGATATATGCTAAGCAGGAAACTGGTGAGCTTGTAGAAATAGCAGGAATAGCTACAGTGGCTGATATAATGGAGCTTAATGGTGAAAATAGAGTTATAGTAAAAAACGCACTGAGAGAAATAAAAAAGTCTTCAAATTTTGGAATAGATGCTTTAATAACAGAGGCAGGTCTTAATAAAAGTGCAATATTTTCGTATGAAATAGGATTTGGAATTGCACCGAGGATAAATTCTGCGGGAAGATTGGATGATGCCTCACTTGCTGTAAGATTATATATGGCAAAAAATGAAATAGAAGCAAAATGTTATGCAAAAGAATTGAATATTCTAAATTATAAAAGACAAGAGATGGTAAAAGATATATATGAAAAATCACTTGTACAAGTGGAGGAAGAAAGTGAAAAGCAACCATATGTGACAGTATCTTACGGAGAAAATTGGAACAAAGGGGTAATAGGTATAGTAGCTTCAAAACTCGTTGACAAATTTGGAAAACCGTCAGTTGTAATTGCGATAGATGACGATAAAGGCTCTGCATCTTGTAGAGGTATAGAAAATTTTAATTTTTTTGAGGCTATGAAATCTATGGAAAATATGTTCGAAAAATATGGCGGACATGAAATGGCGGGAGGATTTTCAATAAAAAAAGAAAAAATTCCTGCTTTTATAAAAAAGATAAATGCATATGCAAAAAAAATTATGTTGGATGAAGATTATGAAATTAATTTTAACATAGATATGCTTATGCCTGCAGATGCAATAACTCAAGAAAATTATAACAAGATGGAAATGTTTGAGCCGTTCGGTATAGAAAATGAAAAGCCGATATTTTTGTCGACTGATATGAGCTTGGAAAATATTCAATTTATTGGAAAAGACAAAAATCATTTTAAGGCGAGAGATAAAAAAACGGGAAAAAATATTTTGAAATTCAACAGTTATGACGAATTAAAAGATTTGGACATATCTAAAAATGTAGATATAGTGTTTTATATGAACAGGAATGTTTTTGCGGATAATGTTGATATACAAATGTTTGCTTCAGATATAAGGTATTCATATGATTATTCGTATGATTATAAAGATATTTATCAAATTGTAAGAGATGATATAGGATATTTTGAAATGAATTATGACTTTTCATTAGAGGATGTGATAAATTTTGAAATACTGGAGTTGAAAAATATATCTAAACTCATAGGAAAAACTGCATTTTTATGCTATTCATATAAATCCTATTTTTATATTCGTAAGCTAATGGAATACTCGTATAAACGTCTTGATTTTTATCAGGACAATATGGAAAACAGCTTTGAAAATATGGTTATATTATTGCCTTTATTGGATAAAACAGAGCTTAAAGATTATGATAATATCGTTGTATGTGATAAACTTAAAAAAATAGAAAACGTAATTTATGAATGTGAGTGTAATAAATATGCTTTAGATTTCTCACAGTTTGACATAGGATATGAACCTTATGATTTACGTCTTAATATGGTTATTTTATACAATTTTTTTAAAAAATATGGTGATAAGAATATAAGAATATCAGATATACTTAATATATTGAAAATGGATTCTATGATTTTTTTCATAGTAAGTTGCATATTGCAAAAGTGTAAACTTATTGACATAATATATGATTTTCAATATAATAAAGTACACATAAAGTTAAAAAAAACAGATGAAAAACAAAATATAAATGATAATATTATTTTTAGAAAATTTAAACAGTATTTTTCTATTATAGGACTATAGTTTATATATTGTTTTTATCTACAATCAAAAAAATGAGGGGATATGTATATGAATTTAAAGTCCGTGATAAGAGAAATACCTGATTTTCCTGAAAAAGGTATAGGTTTTAAAGATATAACGACTCTTGTAAAAAATAAAGATGCTTTTAAATATGCAGTTGATTTAATGGTAGAAGATTTGAAAGATAAGGACATAGACTATATTGTAGGACCTGAAGCAAGAGGGTTTTTAATGGGGGCAGCAGTTGCGTATGCTTTGGGTGTGGGTTTTGTGCCTATTAGAAAAAAAGGTAAATTACCGGCAGAAGTGGTTAGAAAAGAATATTCTCTGGAATATGGGACGGATATATTGGAAATACACAAGGATGCAATAGAAAAAGGCTCTAATGTTGCGATTGTTGACGATTTAATAGCTACAGGAGGAACTGTATGTGCTGTTGCGGAACTGTTGGAAGAAATAGGGGCAAATGTAAAAGCAATGGAGTTTCTTATAGAGCTTTCATTTTTAAAACCGGATGAAAAAATAAAAAAATATCATATAAATTCATTAGTTAAATATGAAACTGAATAACAGTTTTACTGTAATATCAAATTAATAGGATTGTTTAAGTTTTATTATGTAGTATTATTTTGTTTTGATAAATGCTCAATGCAATAAAATTATGACAAGATAAAAAATTATTAAAGTTGATATAATTATTTGTTTTTTTATCTATCAATCAGTATAAAAAATTTTTAACAAAGTGATATATAGCGATATATTTATTATATCTTATTGCTTTATAATTTGGTATAATCAAAGTCGGTAAAGGGATTGTTGCAATTCAATCCCTTTTGCTTATATATTTTTATAGATGTATCAATAATATTTGGAATAGTGATACATATTTTAAAATTAGATAATAAAAATATATTTAAATTATTCTTGTTTAAAATATAATCTATTTTGATTTGAAGTGGGACTAACTTACTTATATAAAGAATAGACAAAGGTGATTGAATTGTTGGAAAATGTAATAAAAACTATACGGCAATATAATCCTGATGCAGATGTGGATATACTTATAAGAGCCTATGAATATGCTGAGAAAAAGCACGACGGACAGGTAAGGCGTTCAGGAGAAAAATATATAATGCATCCTATTGAAGTAGCCGGTATATTGGCAGAATTGGAATTGGATGTTGCTACCATTGCTGCAGGACTTATGCATGATGTTGTGGAAGATACGGACACCACTAACGAACAAATGATAAATATGTTTGGTGCCGAGATAGCTACACTTGTAGATGGAGTTACCAAGCTTGGGAAAATAGATTATAAATCTAAAGAAGAAAATCAAACGGAAAATCTTCGCAAGATGTTTATGGCTATGGCGAAAGACGTGAGAGTTGTGCTTATAAAATTGGCTGACAGACTTCATAATATGAGGACTCTCAAATTTATGACTCCGAGAAAAGCAAGAGAAAAGTCAAAAGAAACCATAGAGATATTTGCACCGATAGCCGGCAGACTAGGTATATCAAAAATAAAATGGGAAATGGAAGATATAGCACTTAGATATCTTGAACCGGATTTTTATTTTGATATGGAAAGGAAAATATCAAGGAGAATAACTCAGAGGGATTCATATATAAATGGAATAATTTCCAAGTTAAAAGAAAAAATACAAGTAGAAGCCAACATACCATGTGAAATATACGGCAGAGAAAAAAATATGTATAGTATCTACAAAAAGATGAAATTTAAAAATAAATCTTTTGAGGAAATATACGATTTTATAGCTGTAAGAGTAGTTGTTAAGGAATTGAAAGATTGTTATGGTGTAATAGGTATAGTCCACACTATTTGGAAACCTATACCTACAAGATTTAAAGATTATATTGCTATGCCAAAGGTGAATATGTATCAATCCATACACACTACGATATTCGGACCTGACGGAGAGCCGGTGGAAATACAGATACGCACGGAAGAAATGCATAAAACGGCAGAATACGGTATTGCAGCACACTGGAAATATAAAGAAGGAAGAATAGATACAAACGAATCTGATATGGACAAGAAATTAGCTTGGTTAAGGCAGATAATGGATTGGCAAAAAGAAGTATCAGATCCTACAGAATTTATGGAGTCTCTAAAAATAGATCTATTTGTCAACCAGGTTTTTGTATTTACTCCAAAAGGAGACGTTATAGAATTACCAATAGACTCAACGCCTATAGACTTGGCATACAAAATACACACAAATGTGGGAAATTCGTGCATAGG
Organism: Peptoanaerobacter stomatis; assembly: GCF_000238115.1. GTDB lineage: Bacteria > Bacillota > Clostridia > Peptostreptococcales > Filifactoraceae > Peptoanaerobacter > Peptoanaerobacter stomatis. Next base: position 17,884 of record NZ_JH414571.1, read on the forward strand.
AGCAAAAATAAGCGGAAAGATTGTGCCACTTGACACCAAATTAAAAAATGGTCAGATAGTTGAAATAATGACATCCGCATCTTCAAAAGGACCCAGCAGAGATTGGATAAATATTGTAAAATCTTCTCATGCAAAAAACAAGATAAGACAATGGTTTAAAAAAGAACGCAAAGAAGAGAATATAGAAAAAGGCAGAGAATTAATAGAAAAAGAAACAAAGAAACAAGGCTACCCGTTAGGAGATTTTTTAAGAACAAAAGCACTTGTAGCAGCAGCCAAATTTTTGAGTCAGGCGAGCGAAGAAGAGTTATATGCAGCTCTTGGTTATGGCGGACTTACGATGAATCAGGTTATGGGTAAGCTTAAGGATATTTATGAAAAAGACTTCGGTGATAAAATAAAGGAAGAAAAACTGAGACAATTAAAAGAAAATCAAAGGATATCACAAGAAGGAAGAGAGCAAAAAAAAGAAAGAAGAAATAGACAACTGGTTAATGTCACAGGTGTAGACAACATACTTACAAGGCTTGCAAAATGTTGTACACCAATACCAGGAGATGAAATAGTGGGTTATATAACAAAAGGTAGAGGAGTAACAGTTCATAGAAAAGATTGCCCTAACGCCCAAAGAGATACACAAAACAGTTCTAAAGAACTGGTAGAAGTGCATTGGAATGATATTAACGTAAACTCATCATTTGATGTGGAAGTCCAAATAAGAGGATATGATAGAAGAGGACTGTTCGGGGATATAAGCAGAATATTTGAAGATGAAAAAAGCGATTTACTGTCATTAAATGCAAGAAGAGTAAAAGACGATATAGCAATAATTGATGCTACATTTGAAGTAAGATCAAAGGAACAAGTTAGGAAGATAATCAGAAAATTAAAAGCCGTTCCGGACATACACGATGTATTTAGGATATCAAAGTAATATATTTTGATATCCTTTTTCTATTATTAATAATTGTTTGATTAATGGATACATTTTTATATGTTATTAATCTTAAATATATTAATACTAAAATTTTATAGAATAACAGAAAAACATAATAATTATTTTTTTGTATACTATCTATATTAATATTATATAATTATACAAGTTATTCATAATTTTATTAGAAAATAGGATAAGCAAAATTCAGAACGAAAACATAAAATAAATAAAGAAAGTATATAATTAAAGTAAGGATAAAAAACAATAAAAGATAAAAAAAGAAACGAGAAAACAAAAAAAGTAAAAAAAAATAAAAAAAACAAGTTGACTAAGACATAAGTAAATATGATAATATGATAAAGCTCTCGATGAGAGAGAACAAAACAGAGATAAAAAGAAAATAAAAAATAAAAAAAGTACTTGACAGC
>NZ_JH414572.1 GCF_000238115.1 Peptoanaerobacter stomatis
TATATATATATATATATATATATATATATATATATATATATATATATATATATATATATATATATATATATATATATATATATATATATATATATATATTNTTTTTTGATTATATTATTATCAGTTCTATAATATCTGTTGTAGACACTCTAACAGATATTTTTTATTTAAAATCCATATATTTAGTCCATATACTAACTTCTGATAAAGACGGATGTGCAACCATTGTCTTATTCGTAAGCTCTATAGTATTAGGATTAAGATTACATTTATAATTTTCTTTTCTTAATCTTTTTGTAAGCTGTGAACCTATCTCTTCATTTATAGGTTGTATTGTCTTTTCTCCCGCATTCATAAGCTCTACATATGGCTGTAATAATATTGATGCCTCATCACCTATTATATGAACTCCTAATATTTTTTTACTGTCTTTTTCTATTATTATTTTTACAAATCCGTCACCTTCTTCACCCTCATTATATCCGAGTGCAAAACCTTTAGCAGTCTGATAATAATAATGCAACGCCACTTGTATTTTATATCCTTTTTTTCTTGCTTCTTTTTCTGTAAGACCTACATGAGCAACCTGTGGATATATATATGTTACAGCCGGCACAGCATCATAACTTGCAAACTCATAATCATTATCCTCGGCATAAAATAAATTATGTGACAATATCTCCGCTTCATAATTAGCTTTGTGCCTGAATTGATATTTCCCGTTTATATCTCCAATCGCATAAACTCCGTCAACCGTAGTTTCTAAAAATTCATTTGTTTTTATATATCCTTTTTCCAACTCTATAGATGTATTTTGTATATCAAGTGTATCGGCATTACTCATAACACCGGGGGCTACTATTATTTCATCTGATTTTACACTGTATAATCTTCCGTTTGATATATTTTTAAATTCAAGTATTTTTTTTCCGTCTTGCATATAAGTTCTTATTGTGTCTTTATTTGTATATACATCTATACCGTATTTTGAAAGTATTTCAGGTATTGTAACTGAAATATCTTCTTCTTCTTTGGGCAATAAATACATATTATGTTGTACTATATTTACTTTTGAACCAAGCGCAGACAATATATGCGCAAATTCCACGCCTATATATCCACCGCCTATGACTGTAACACTTTCATATGGTTTTTTAGGGAATTTATCTCCAAAAAAACTTTCTGAAGTTAAATACCCTACTTCTTCAAGACCTTCTATCTTAGGAACTTTTGTTCTGGCGCCTGCTCCTATTACTATCTTATCAGCAGTTATAATCTCATCTTGCTTTGCACTATCATTAAAAACTACTTTTATTTCTTTATCTGATATAAATTTTGCAGTACCTTCATATACAGTCAAATTTTCTTTACTTTTGTAATATTGGTATACGTCTTTACTTTCATCTATCTTTTGCCATACTCTTTTTGAAACTTTGTCGAAATCTACGGATATATCCTTTATATTTATCCCTATTTTAGACGCTTTTTGTGCCTGTCTTATAAAATCTGCTACCGTTACCATTACTTTTGTAGGTATACAACCTCTTGTAAGACAAGTACCGCCAAATTTTCCGTTTTCTATCATTGCACATTTCAAGCCTTTTTCCAAAGCTTCATCTACAACTATATTAGCGCTTCCGCTACCTATAACTATAATATCAAATCTTTTCATCTTATCCCTACTTCTGTTTATTATAATTTTTCATATATTCATTTTCTTCAAATATTTCTTTTAAAAGCTCTTTCAATGTCCATTTTTCATTACTTTCAGTCCTTGACGAAGTTATCGGCCTTTCAACTAAATTGGACTTGAAAGAAAATAAAAGCTCTCTGATATCCTCGTCTGTATCAAACCCTTGTATGAGCATAAATTCATTATCAAAAATGCTGTCATTGTCAGGTTCATATGACACATTTTTTTCAGTATCGTTAAAAATATCTCCTACAACCTCATTTAACATATTTTTATCAATAAATTTAACTGTAATGTCTTCTTTTAATATCTTTGAAATCCTATCTTTCCTATCTTCACTCAACTGATATAAAATTATTTTTTTCAAGTACAAGTTCCTTTCTGATTTAAAAAATTAATTTATAGTATATATATTCCCATTTTTTCTTTAACAATACATTTTTTTATATAAATTTCAAAAAATCCAATGTAAATACCCATAAAAATATTGTAAAACATGATATAACCGTTGTAAATATTATTATCTGTGCAGCAAGTTCGTAATCGCATCCCATTTGCTCAGCCATAAGTGCAGAACTGACCGCCGTCGGTGCACAGTACATGGCTATGAGAGTCACTATTTTTTCACTACTGAATCCAAGTGCTATAGCTATTGTTAAAAATATAAGAGGCATTAATATAAGTCTGCCGAAAACTCCGATAAATATATTTCTTATATTTGAAGATATTTTTTTAAAATCAAGCATACTCCCAAGCATAATCATAGGAAGTACACCGCCGATTTTTGCCAAATCCAATATTATTTTGTCCACGAATTGAGGCACTTTCACATTTAATAAAGAAAGGATTATTGCAAGTATGGATGCAATTATAAGAGGATTTCTGATAATTTCTTTCAATACGTTTTTCAAATCTGTATTTCTTCCGCTATGAGTTGCAAGCACAATTACAGCCAACATATTATACATAGGTATGACAACCATTATGAGTATTGATGCAACAAATGCACCTGCATTGCCTGCAATATGATTAGTCAGAGGTATTCCCAATATAACAAAATTACTTCTGTATATACCTTGTATAAGTGCCCCTTGTTTTTTTGAATCAGGCTCAATAAACGGCACTATCATACTTAATGCCACAACCATGGCGATTATGCTTATAAACACATATATAAAAAGTTTAATATCAAATATTTCTCTCACATTTGTATGCAGTATATTACTGAATGTAAGTACAGGTAAAAATATGTTAAAACATAATTTGTTCAAATTGGATATGGTTTCTTTTGCAAGATATTTTTTCTCTTTTAAGTAATATCCGAAAATTACCAAAAATGATATCGGGGCAACAGCATTAAATGCTATATAAAAACTTTCCATCTTATATCCTTTACTATATTATAAATATTGTAAAATTATCATTTGCATTTGTTAAAAATTATATAAAAACCTTATTGTAAATATCATTGTACTTTGAAGTTTTTATATTCTACATTTCTGTATTCTTTAAAATCATATCATAAATTTATAATATAAACAACTGAATGTTTCTTTGCATTTTTATGTTTATTGCTTAATTTTTATACATAATATATTATCAAATGATAGTTAAAGAAAATATACTTAAATATTAATTTATTATGAAAAAACGTATATCTTTAAACTAAATTTAAAAACCGAATAAATATTATTTGAAATAATATCAAGTTCATATTATAATATATAAGGATTATTTTATGAATCGTCTTAAAATTGATTGGAGGAAATATTTTGACTTTTTTTGATTTTTTATCTCTCATAGGAGGACTTGCTTTATTCTTATATGGAATGGAAGTTCTTGGAGAAGGACTTTCTAAAGTGGCAGGCGGAAAACTTGAAAAAATACTGGAAAAGCTTACAAGCAATCCTATAAAAGCTGTACTTCTTGGTGCAGGTGTAACCGCAATAGTCCAAAGCTCATCAGCTACTACGGTTATGGTCATAGGTCTGGTAAACTCTAATATGATAAAACTTCAACAGGCTGTTGGAGTAATAATGGGAGCAAACATAGGTACTACAATAACATCATGGATTTTGAGCTTAACAGGAATAAAAAGTGATAACTTTTTTATCACAATGTTAAAACCGACAAGCTTTTCTCCTATAATAGCACTTATAGGTGTATGTCTTGTGATGTTCTCTTCAAAGGAAAGAAAAAAAAGCATAGGCTCAATATTAATAGGCTTTGCAATATTGATGTACGGTATGGATGCAATGAGCAGTTCTGTTGAACCATTATCAGAAATACCTGAATTTAAAAATCTATTTATAATGTTCCAAAACCCTATATTAGGTATGATTGTCGGTGTGGTATTGACATCAATAATACAATCATCTTCTGCATCTGTAGGTATATTGCAGGCACTATGTATGACAGGTCTTGTACCATACGCATCAGCTGTACCGATTATAATGGGACAAAATATAGGTACTTGTGTAACTGCACTGTTATCATCCATAGGTACAGGTAAAAACGGAAGAAGAGCGGCATTAATACATCTGTATTTCAATCTTATCGGTACAATACTTTTTATGGTTGCATTTTACTCTATAAACTCTATTGTACATTTCAGCTTTATGCAAGAATCTGCTACCGCTGTAGGAATAGCTGTTATTCACTCTACGTTTAACCTTACTGCTACAATAATTTTATTACCGTTTTCAAATATACTGTTAAAACTTGCCACTACTACAATACCTGAAACAGAAGACGAAGAAAATATTGAAGCCGGTAAATTACAAGAAAGCCTTAGACTGCTTGATGACTTATTTTTGGAAACTCCAATTTTTGCTCTGGATCAGTGTAAAATAGTTGTAAACTCTATGTCTGAGCTAACAAAAAAATGTTTATTCAAAGCAATAGACAGCATAGGAGATTGCACAGAAAGTAAATATGAAAAAGTAAAGCAACTAGAAAAAGACAGCGATACTTATGATGATGCTATAAGCGCATATCTAATAAAACTAAGCACAAAAGATTTACCTGATGAGGATAGAAAATATATAAACACGCTATTCCATATAATAGGAAATTTTGAAAGAATATCAGATCACGCATACAATATAGTTCAATCCGCAAAATCTATGCAAGACAAAGGTCTTTATTTATCAGATATAGCAAAACAGGAGTTAGATGTTTATACAAAAGCAATCAGAGATATAATTGAAAAAACATTTTTGTATTGCAAAAATACTGACTATGAAAAATCAAGAGAAATAGAGCCTTTAGAAGAAGTTATAGACGTATTGTCAGAAGAGTTAAAAAACAGACATATACAAAGACTTATAGATAATAAATGCTCTGTTGAAGTCGGATTTGTATGGTCAGATTTAATAACAGACTTTGAAAGAATAGCGGACCATTGCAGTAATATAGCCATAACAATTGTAGAAGTAGGCGAAAATGACTTGCTTGCTCACACATTTAAAAAAGAAAAAGACGAAAAATTTATGAGCAGATTCAATGCTTACAAACAAGAATATATATTGCCTGAAGAAGCATAAAATAAATATTTGAAATAATATAAAAATGATCATTGTTAAAAAAATTCAAAAACCTCTTTTTAAAAAATTGAGGTTTTTTTGAATTAATTTTTTAAAATTATTCATTATATACATTTTATATAGTAATGCACATTCTTATATGATATAATATTATTTGATATTAGTATATTTTTATACTGAACAAACGTTCAAATATGTTTTGTTCCATATAGTTTTTTATAATACAGATTATTTGTAATAATCTTTAGCAACTCAACTTGCAAAACAATTTGAGCATTATATAAAAAATATCTGTATTCAATTGAATTTATAAAGGTGCGCATAATTATGTATACAAAAAAATTGAACTTGAAAATTGTATTTTGGCTTATGTTTCTTACATTCACCTCAGGATACACAAATTGTATTGCCCTACTCTATTGCAGCATACCTCTTTCACATCACACTGGTAATGTAAGCAATCTTGCTATTGCTATTATGAACGGTAATTTGGAATCAGTCTGTCTTTTTACAAGTGCAATCTTATCGTTTTTTATAGGAGGAGTTTTTTCAGGCTTTACATTTTACAAAAAACATGTCGGCTTTAGCCGAATGTTCGGTATAACTGTGATAATATACGGGGTCTTATACATAATTTTAAACGCTTTTATACACTCAACTTTTATACTTATAATCTCAACGGCATTCATTGCTGGTTCACAAAACGGTTTGCTTACAAGATATAAAGGAATTACAACAAGAACAACTCATCTAAGCGGATATTTGACCGACTGTGCAGTTAATCTCGGAAAAACTCTTAGAGGGGATAAAAAAGCTTTTAGATATTTTTTATTTTTCTTTGTAAACATACTGTCGTTTTTTATAGGCACTATAAGTGGCACAATAGCTATAAGCAGTATGAAAGTCGATTCTTTCTTATTAGTAGGCATACTTAGAATATCATCCGGTTTATTCTATCTTAAATTTATAAACAAAAAAGATATACATCAATCCATATTGACTAACGGTTAATACTGATATTTATTTAATTGATGATAAAATGTATACATTTTTTTACTTCGAGTATATTTAATTTTGTTCAGATAATAAATTCTTAAAAATATAAATATTCGTACTCTATTAACTTTTATTATAAATCTATGATACTTTCACGTTCCTCCTTGAACATCATAAAAAAGGATATAAATAAAAATAAAATGCACACTATCATAGATTTTTCATTCATTATATTTATAAATATATTTCCAAGTATCGCACCTATGACAAAACATATTATTACAAAATAATACAATATTGATTTTCTTAGAAAAATATTATTTTTATTTTTTAAAAAGCCGTACATATTTTCAGTTGCACTCCTAAGATTACCGATACACATTGTCGTTGCAATACCATTTCCGTGCATTTTTCTAAAACTTTCCACTTGTATTCCGCAAGCCATAGATGTTATATTATTCGCAAGTAAGTTGTGCTTTTGTGATATAAAACATACACTTAACAATAAAAGCATCTCTATTACTATGCCTATTTGTCGCCAATGCAAAATTTTTTTATCATTATTTTCTATTTTTTCAACTATATGCCTTATTATCTCCGCCAAAAATATACCTGTTGAAAATGCCACAACCGGCATACCGTATCGGATTGCATCGTTTATCTTCCCCTCTGACAGCTTTACTCCAAACAACAAAATATTACCTGTCTGTGCATTTGCAAAAACCTTACCCCTGCATATATAAGAATATGCATCCATAAAACCGCCTGCAAGAGCCAAAAATATACCGAGCTCTATCGTTTCAGATGTCTGTTTCATATTTCATCTCCTAATACCAATTAAATAATCGCAAGTAATTTTATAAAACTTTTTAATTTACCCATAGATAACTACTATATTTTTATCTAATTTTAAACGCCTCATCTATATATTTTACAAGCGGTTCTATCAAAAATTCTATAACTCTTCTTTTACCGGTCTTTATTTCTACGGTTACTCCCATTCCTGATGATAATTTAACGTCTTTATCTTCCACTTTTATAGTATCTTTGTTTAACTTTACTTTTATTTTGTAAACTAATCCATATTTTTCATCTTCATAGGCATCTGGACTTATCTTTTCTACTTTTCCGCTTATTACTCCATACTTTTGAAATGAAAATGTATCTATTTTTATATTTACTTCTTGATTTTCGTGTATAAATCCTATGTCTTTGTTTTGCACCATTGCCTCTATTATAAGCTCTGTGTTTTCCGGAACTATGCTCATTATGCTTTGTGACGGACTTACTACGCCTCCTATTGTATTTACTGCCAGTGATGATACCGTTCCATTTACAGGTGATTTTATACTTTGATAATTTAAACTTTGTTTTGTTTTATCTCTTAAACTTTCCTGTTCTTTAATTTGTTTTTGTTTTTCCAATATTTGATTCAGCGTTTGTAATAAATCTTCTTTTTCCAGATTATTCAGTTTTTCTTGTGATTGGTTTAGCTGTATCTCAAGTTTTTCTATTTGTATTTTTTGCTGATTGATTTGATTTTTATTTAACTCTATATTATCATTTGTTTGCTTATATTTTATATCTATATTTGTCTTTTCATTTTTCATTTTAGCCTTTTGTGTATCTTCTTGTTTTTTTAGCAGGTTTAATGTATTTAATTTATCTATATATTCCTGTTTTGATACTGCTCCTTCTTCATATAGATTTTTATATGTTTGTTCATCATTAATTGCTATTTGTATTTTGTTTTTTAATGTTTCAAGTTCATTTTCTTCTACAGTTGTATTATTTTGTATATCTTGTATATTTTCTTTGTCTTTATTTAATATATTGTTTTCAAGTTCCAATTTGTTCAATTGTTCTTTTGCTAACTCAATAGAGTTTTTACTTCCTTCAATTGTAAGATTTAAGAATGATTTTTGTGTGTCAAAATTTTCTCTTTTAGATAGTATCAGTTTATTTAACGATGTTTTTATATCCTCATCTAAGTCAAAGTTTTGTATTTTTTCCTGTATTTGACGTATATCTTTTTTATCCAGGTAATCTTGTAATATTATATTTTCCACTTTTAATATATTCAGATTATTATTAATTGTCTGTTCATCTACTTGTTTTAATGTTTTATCCAAGTCTATAAGTAATTGTCCTTTATTTACTTTTTCTCCCTCGTCTACATATATACCAGTTATTATTCCTTCTTCTAATACTTGTATTACTTTTACTCTACCATTCGGTATTATTTTGCCTCTTGCTACTGCTACCATATCTACTTTACTTATGCTTGCATATATTATTGCTGTTAGGATTATTAAAAATATTCCTGTTATTATCTTTGTTCCAAGTGGTGATGGCGGATTTTCCACTATTTCAAGTGCTGACGGTAAAAATTCGTATTGTAGTTTTTCGTCTTGTTTTTCTTTGTATTTTTCCCTGATTTTATCTAACATATATTGCCTCTTTCTTGCTTAGAATGCAGGTAATAATATAAGCCTTTTTTATCTAAGAGCTCTTGTTTCGTTCCGTATTCTATCAGTCTTCCTTTATCAATTGCCATAATTTTATCTGCATCTTTTAGTGTTGACAGTCTATGGGCTATTATTATCACTGTTTTGTCTTTGCATATTTGTTTTAGGTTGTTTTGTATTATGCTTTCCGACTCGTAGTCAAGAGCTGATGTTGCTTCATCAAATATTAATATTTTAGGATTTGTAAGTAGTGCTCTTGCTATTGCTATTCTTTGTTTTTGTCCTCCTGACAATCCTGTTCCGTTTTCGCCTACCATTTCATCATATCCGTTTGGCAGTTCCAATATAAAATCATGTGCTCCTGCTATTTTACAAACTTGCATTATTTGCTCTATAGTTGCTTTTGGATAATGAATGGATATATTTTCTTTTATTGTAGCATTAAATAAGAAATTTTCCTGTAGAACAACTCCTATTTGACGTCTTAGAGAACTTACATCTGCAAGTGAAATATCTATTTTATCTATTGTTATTTTACCTACTTCCGGTATATATAGTCTTTGTATTAGTTTTGATATAGTAGATTTTCCTGATCCTGAACGCCCGACTACTCCTATTATTTCTCCTGCATTTATTTTAAAATTCATATTTGATATCACTTCGCTTTGTTCTGTGTTATATCTAAATCTTACGTTTTGAAATTCTATTTCTCCTTTTATTTCCGGCATTGTTATTTTTGTATTTTGTATATTCGTCTCCGCTTTTGTATTAAATATATCTGACAGTCTATCTATTGATACGCTTGTTTGTTGAAAATCTTGCCATACTTGTACTAATCTTAATATCGGACTGCTTACTCTTGATGATAACATTCTAAACGCTATGAGTGTTCCTACCGACATTTTTTGACTTATTACCAGATGTGCCCCCAGATATAGTATTATTATATCAAATATCTTTTGTACCGTGCTTGCTATTGCACTTGCGTTCGTGGATACTATATTGGTTTTAAATGTTGATTTTATATAATTGGATATCAGTTCTTCAAATTTTCTTTGTATTTGATTTTCTAAGGCTAAAGATTTTATTGTCTGCACTCCTGTTACTGTTTCTACCAGATATGCCTGCTCCTTTGCTCCTGTAAAAAATCTTTCTTCTAACCTTGCTTTAAATATCGGTGTTACTATTATGGATATTAGCGCAAATATCGGTAATGACAGTAATACTGTTAGTGTTAATTTCGTGTTATAAAAAAACATTACTGCTATATATACTACTACAAACATAGTGTCTATCAGTAATGTTAGTGGTGTCCCTGTTAAAAATGCTCTTATGTTTTCCAGCTCTCTCACTCTTGCTATTGTATCTCCGACCCTTCTTGATTCGAAGTATCTAAATGGTAGTGTAAATAGATGCCTAAACAGTCTTGCTCCTAAAATTACATCTATTTTTGATACTGTGTTTGAAAATACATATCCTCTTGCCATTTGCATTAGGCATTCAAATATTGTTATTATTACCAGTCCTACCGCCAGTACATTTAGTGTCGAGTATGAACCATGTACTAATACTTTATCTATTACTACCTGCATCATCATTGGTGTAAATAAACCTAACACTTGCATTGTAAATGCGGCAAGTAACACTTGTGATAAAGGCTTTTTGTATTTTATTATATCCGGTATAAACCATTTTATTCCGAATATGACATCTGATTTTGTGAAATATCTTTTTGTAAATAGAATTATTTTCCCTGAATATATTTTTGTAAATTCATCTTTTTTTATTATTGTAGGGGCGTTTTTATCAGGAAAAAGTGCCAATATTTTTTCTTTATCTGCTTTTGCTATTATTATATATGTATTATCATTTAATTTCGCTATTGCCGGTAAAACCATTTTTTCCAACTTGTCGTATTTTATATCTGCTATTTTTGATTTTAAGTTCATATTTTTTGCTATTGTTACTATGTCTATTTCGTTTATATCTTCGTATTTTCCTATACTGTGTTTGGCTTGTTCTTCATTTAAGACTATATCGTGAAACTGCATTATTATACCCAGACACTTTATTGCCGTATCTTTATCATCTTTTATATTTTCTTCCTGCATCTTGTCCTCTTTTTTTAATTTATTGAATTATTTCAATTTTTTATACATTATATAACTTATGATTACTATATATTTTAAACAATACTTATTAATCTTTTATTCATTGTTATTCTAAATTGCTTTAGTATTAATATTATATATCAGCGATATAATAAATTGTGTCTTTTATATCGCTGATAATTTTAAATTTTATACTTGTTCTTTTATCCAGAAGTTTTCCAGTACTGTTTGCAGATTGTCTTTATCTTGTTTTATTGCATTGTTCCATGTCATTCCTGTGTTAGCTTCAAATGTACTCATATATTCTATCAGTTTTTCCACTTTTTTATTTGTTATCATATTTCCTTTATTGTCTTTTATTTCTTCTATTTGATAATTTGGGCTTTTATACCAATTTTGTATATTAATTTTGTCATCGCTATCTGCAAATTGTATACTTAAACTGCTTCCTTCTTTTTTAAATATTGTGTTTAATATATCTGCTCCTAATTTTATTGTGTCTTTATTGTTTGTATTGGTATCATAGTCATATATAGTATCTATTCCATCACCTTTGTTGAATATATACGTATCCGCTCCGTAATACCCTTGTATATAGTCATCTCCTTTCCCTGCATTTATTATATCATTTTTATTTGTGCCTTTTATAGTTTCTCCTCTATCTGTTCCATATATTGTTTTTGATAACTTATTTATTTGTTCTTTATTTAATATTTTACTGTTTCCTATTTGTATTTGTTCTATTTGAGATACTGTATATTTGTATTCGTCTTTTACCGTTATTGTATTTTTCGTATTATCTTCATTTTGTATTTCTATTATCATATCATAGCCTTGTTTTTTTATTTTTATGTTATTTTCATCTATGTCAATCAGTTTTATAGTGTCTATACTCGGATTTCCTTGATAATCTATTTCTCCTCGTATTATGTCGTTGCCATCTCCTTTTTTGTATATATATGTTGTATTTCCCGCACTTCCTTGTATTATATCGTTCCCTTTTCCTGCCTGTACTGTGAAATCTCCATGTTCCAGTTTTATTATATCATCACCATCTGTCCCATATATATAGCTTGCTCTTTGTTTTAGTTCTGCTTGCGTCCATATTATATTGTTGTATTCAAATTTCACTTGTTCTATTTGCGGAATTTTGTATGCGTATTCGTCTTTTATTATTATCTCGTTATCTATTGTTTTTTTATCTTTGCTAAGTACCTGTATCACCATATCATAGCCTTGTTTTTTTACTATTACGTCTTCCTCTGTTATATCCGCTTTTAATAGTATTGTGTCTATACTTGGATTTCCTACATAGTCTATATTGTCTGTTATCGTGTCTGTTCCGTCTCCTCTGTTAAATGAGTATGTCGTATTTCCTGCACTTCCTTGTATTATGTCGTTTCCTTTTCCTGATTGTACTGTAAAATCGCCTTGTTCCAATTTTATGGTATCATTACCGTCTGTACCGTATATATAGCTTGCTGTTTCTTTTAATTGCTCCGATGTCAGTGTTGTATTGTCTGCAAATTTTACTTGTTCTATTTGCGGAATTTTATATGCGTATTCATCTTTTATTATTATCTCATTGTCTATTGTTGTTTTATCTTTACTCAGTACCTGTATTACCATATCATAGCCTTGTTTTTTTACTCTTATGTCTTGTCTTGATATATCACTGTCAAATTCTATTGTGTCTATACTCGGATTGCCTGCATAATCTATATTGTCTATTATCGTGTCCGTTCCATCTCCTCTTTTGAAATAGTATGTGTCTGAGCCTGCTTTTCCTTGCAGTATATCATTTCCTTTGTCCGAGTATATTATGTCGTCTGTTTCAAATCCGTTTATAGTTTCATCTGACGGTGTACCATAAATTGTTCTTGCTTTTTTATATATCGTTTCTTGGTCCCATATTTGATTGTCCTCAAATTTTATCTGTTCTATCGCTTTGTTTATATATCTGAAATCGTCTTTTATTATTATTTCGTTGTCTATTGTTGTTTTATCTTTACTTAGGACTTTAATTATTAAGTCATTTCCTTGTCTTTGTATTTTTATATCGTCTGTTGTTATGTCTTTTCCGAATTCTATGGTATCTGTGCTCGGATTTCCTTCGTAGTCTATTTCTCCTTGTATTATGTCTATACCGTCTCCTCTTTCAAAATAATATGTGTCTGAGCCTGCCATTGCATTTATTATATCGTCACCTTTTCCCGCTTGTATTCTATCATTTCCATGGCTTGTGTAGATTATATCGTTCCAATCATTTCCTATTATTTCATCATCTTGTATGCTTCCGTATATATATTTTGCTTTTTCGTCTATTACATCTTTTTCCCATATTGTACCGTCGCTGAATATTATTTGTTTTATGTTCGGTACGTCTTGTTTGTAATAGTCTTTTATTATATGATATGCTCCTGTCAGCTTCGGCAGTCTTTCATCTTGATTGTTTATATTATTATCTTCGTATACGAATTGCAATATTAAGTCATTTTGACTTCTTAACGGCATAATATTTTCCGGTTTTATACCTTCTTCAAATTTCACTACATTATTATTTCTATTTTCTATTTCCACTATTGTATCCGTATTTGTGTCTCCTGTCAGTATATATGTGTCTGAGCCTTCTCCTCCTATCAGTACTTCCGACCAGTTATATCCTTTTAATATATCCGAGTTGTCATTTGCCTTTATTGTTTTTAGTCTTGTCAGTATCTCTTCCTTGTCCCATACACTGCCGTCTGAAAACTGTATATTTGTTATTTGTGTATAGTCGGTATATTCTTTTATGGCTTCTTGTATTGTTATTTCATTGTCTATTGTTGTTTTGTCTTTACTTAATACTTGTATTATTATGTTGTCGCCCTGTCTTTTTATTTGTACGTCTTCTTGCACTATATCCGTTATAAATTTTATTGTGTTTTCTCCTGATAATCTATATTCTTTTTCTTTTATCGTGTCCGCTCCATCTCCTCTGCTGAATATATATGTGTCTGAGCCTTCTCCTCCTTCTATGTGGTCGTCTCCTTTTCCGGCATTTATTATATCGTCACCGTCTCCCGCATATATTTTATCTTGTCCGTCTCCTGTTTTTATTATATCATCTCCGCTGCCTGTTGTTATTGTATTATTCCCATTTCCGGTATAGATAACATTATCTCCGTTACCTGTCGTTATTTCATAATTTTCATCATCCAGTTTTATAGATATATTTTCATTTTTAGACAGTTCGCTGTACATATTTTCTTTACTTAAGACCTTATTGTTTTTAGAATCTATCTCAAAATTTTGTTCATCTGAAAGCTCTCCTCTGAGCTTATTCAAATCTTCATCAGATAAAATAGTATCATTATTATTTATATCAAGTATATCCTGTATTTCATAATACTCATTATCTTTATCATCTTTATTTTTTTCTCTTATTTTGTCAATAACTTCATCTTTATCCCATACAATAAGCTTTTTATTTTCATCAAGTTTTAAACCGGCATTATCAAATAAATAATTCAGTTGAGTTTGTTTTGTCAACTCACTGTATATTTTATTTTTAAATATTTCATATGCTTTTGATAACATTGATACAGCTTCTTGTAACGGATTTCCTCTATTTTCTCTGCTTCGTCCTATAAAATTCTGACCTGTAACTTTCTCTAAAACCATAAGTTTTCTTGCATCAAATAATCCGCCTCTGGAATTTATATCGACATTATCTACACCTGCCCATTTAAATATTATATCATCTATAAGACTAAATCTTGACTTTCTTGATTTTTCTTTTGAAAAATTTTCTATTAATCTTTTTATAACATTATCTTTATCTACGCTTATAGCTTCTCTTAATGAATTTAACAGCCCTATTCCTGCTATTTGCGGATAATGTTGTGCCTCATCGCTTATTTGTATATTTTGTGTTGGTTTGTTATCTTTTGTATCTCTTGATAACAGATACTCACCTATCATCATTTTTTTACCGTTATTTTTTTCAAAATAACTTCTTCTGACAAGTACGTTCCCATTTCCCTCTCCTTGATGTATCTCTTCACTATCCAGCGATATGGATTTTATATCTACATCTTTTAATGAAAATATTTCATTCTCCGAAGATATACCATCTCTATTTATGTCTTTCCATATTTTTATATTTGAAAATTCCTTATCTTTGCTGTCTATTTTTCCGTCATTATTGCTATCCAGATCCGATAATGCGTGAAATCCCGCATCTGCCTTTTGACCGTTTTTAAGTAAGGTTTGATCTCCGAACAGCTCCGCTCCGGAATCTATCATACCATTATTATTTTTGTCATATACAAGCAATGCGTCACCGCTATCAATCCATGATACTTTTTCTTTAAAATCGTTACCGTCTAAATCAAAATGTACTCCATCCTCAACAGAAGATAAATGTATACCGTCCCCGTCTAAATCAAGTATAAGAGGATCTATTCTTCCTGCCGACATAGCACTGTCATAGTAATTTGACAGTTTTGTCAGTCCCTCCCATTTTTTTGACATTGCAAATGTATATATTTCTTCGTCCTTTTCAAAATTGCTATTTGGCATTTCACCGTTTTCATAA
This sequence comes from Peptoanaerobacter stomatis, assembly GCF_000238115.1. Lineage (GTDB taxonomy): Bacteria > Bacillota > Clostridia > Peptostreptococcales > Filifactoraceae > Peptoanaerobacter > Peptoanaerobacter stomatis. The sequence continues at coordinate 15,393 of NZ_JH414572.1, forward strand.
TTTGCTGATGTGTATTGTCCATTTAAATTTCTTATTATTCTCGGTTTTACTGTAGAGTAATTTTCTTTATTTGTTATTGTATTATAATCTATGCCTTTTTCTTTCAAAAAATTATTTGCATCTTTTTTGTATTTCGGTTTGAACTTTAAATATAGTCTATCTTTACTAAGATATTGTGATGACTTTTTAAATATCTCATCAAAATCATTCACTATTACTGTGTCATTATTATTGCTGTATGTTATTTTCAGCTTTTTATTTTCAAACCTTAATTTGCCCTTTTTTATAGATGATGCGTATACACCGGCAAAATGTAAAACATTTTTGCCTTGAGTATCCGTCACCTCATCTATTCCATAACCATTTCTAAAATAGTACGTATCATCACCTTCTCCGCCATACAGCTTGTCATTTCCCTTTCCCCCGTCTATATAATCATTGCCTTCTTCTCCATATATAATATCGTTGCCTTTTTCTCCGTACAGATAGTCATCATATTTGCCTCCATATATCTTATCATCACCACCGCCTGCATATATTACATCGCTATGATTTACAACACTTTCTATATCTTCTTCTGCTCCTGCAGGTTTTTCTGTCCTGTCTATTCCATGTATTACATCATCACCATCACCTTTAATAATAAAGTCGCCTACATTATATTTTTTCTTATATACTTTTTTAAGACCGTCAGGATCAAAAATAACACCTAAATCTTTATATTCAGCATTTTCATTTTTGGAGAAAAATTTTACTGCTGCATCCATTATTCTTTTTCTTTCTTCTCCATCATACTCTGTATTTATATATTGAGATATATCTTCTACCATATAATGATATTTTGATAATTCGCTCTTGCTTATATACTCAATATTATCCTTGTTATCGAATATGAAATTAGGCTTGTGATACTCTAAAAACAGATTAGATTTATTGCCTTTTATATATACCGTTTCACATTCCGTAAATAATAGTGTATTTACATAGTCATATATATGTGAATATTTTTTTACTTTATTGATATTTTTATCTATTGTCGCTCTGTGCTTTTCATAAAATTCGCTTGAAAATCCTTGACCGTCAAAAGATAATCCTCTTACTACATTATTTGATAACAATGTTACATACTCTGACAGATTACCCCCTTTTGAATGCCCTGATACAGTAATATCTTTATATTTTTCCGACAAATTTTCTATCAGTTTTAATGCACCTTTTTGAGCAGGCGTATCAGCAAGATATCCGCCTTCTCCATTATCTTGCCAGCCTTCTCTATTACTTGTACCCCTAAATATTACTACCGGATTTTTTCCATTTTCTTCTGTAAATACTACAGCTTTTGAACCTGTATATAAAGTGTTGTCTATACTTTCTTCTTTTATAGTATTATCATCGATTTTTCTATCATCTATGCTGGGATTCCAATGTATAGAACTTATTTCCAAATTCATTAATATTTCATCTTTTTCTATCAGTTCCAGTATTTTCTTCCATTCCTTTTCGTTCATAAAACAATGATAATTTTTTATTTCAACAGGGTTATAGCTTCCTACAATTTTAGTTTCCTTGTTTTCTGCCCAAAAAGTACTATTTTCTTTGTTTGCATAGTTTATTATATCAGATATTTTAGGTGTTTTAGATTCTTGTATTTCCATTTTCTCCCATTTTAGATATATCAAGCTGTCCAATAACATCAGTTGTTCCTCTGTTAATTTACTTGCCATCTTAATCCCTCCCTAATTAATTACTGTTTTTATTATATGAAATACATACATTGTATCATAAATATGCAGTCATTTTTATATAGTACCTCAATTAATCTATATAAGTTTCATACTTATCTTTATTATCTGTGAAGTCATATTCTTCGTAATCGTAAATAAAAAATTTTCTTTTTTTATAATCATAATCTATATCTATCCAATAATATGGATCTTCATAAATTTTATCATTTTTTGAAAAAAATGCAAAAAACTTTTTATTGTTTTCTATTCTTCTTTCATATGGAATAAATAATTCACCATCTTCCAACTTGTAATATTCATCAATATTAATCCCATACTTATATATACCTTTTTTTATAAAACCTACATACATCATTGTAGGCACATTATTTTTAGCCATTGTGGCTGCTATCTTATATACCACTTCTTTCGGTGTACTGTTTGTCAACATCTCTTCATTAACATAAAAGGTGATATTGCCAATTATATCATCAAACATTTGAGCCGGTATTTTTTCTATAGGTGTATCTTTAGTTATATAAATATCTGCGGCAATAGGAGATATTTTCATCCTATCTAAAGTTACGTTCTCACCGTATTCATCATACAATATTTTTTTGATGTATTTTTCATATTTTGGATATAGATAATACCCTGTATATGTATCTCCATATATGCTGTACGTATCAAAATCTACCTGTACTTTGAATCTATGCGAATCATCCTGTGTCCTTACCACTACATATTGCTGTAAATCTCCAAACGGTACATCTCCGTCATATTCAGACATTATTACAAATTTTTCTCCGTATTTTTTTTCTAATTTATCCAGTATATCTTTATGAAATTTTTCTTTTCTTCGTTTTCTTATTTCTTTCGTCGCTTAGTTTTAGTGTACTTGTTACATAATTAAATATTGTTTGTTTTTCATTACCTGTATATATTTCTATATAAAATGATGATATTAACATTATTATCAGTATC
>NZ_JH414573.1 GCF_000238115.1 Peptoanaerobacter stomatis
CCAGCGTTCATCCTGAGCCAGGATCAAACTCTCAATTAAAATTTGACTTCTCTCAGCATTTTTTTATCCTTACTGACTTTGTTTCTTTGGTACATTTAACTTATTCTTCATAAGTCACTTTGTTTACTATCCGATTTTCATTGTTCATCTGTCCTTTGACAGCTCGTTTATTATATCTCTTCTTTTCCTTGCTGTCAAGTTACTTTTTTTATTTTTTATTTTCTTTTTATCTCTGTTTTGTTCTCTCTCATCGAGAGCTTTATCATATTATCATATTTACTTATGCTTAGTCAACTTGTTTTTTTATTTTTTTTACTTTTTTTGTTTTCTCGTTCTTTTTTTATCTTTTATTGTTTTTTATCCTTACTTTAATTATATACTTTCTTTATTTATTTTATGTTTTCGTTCTGAATTTTTTATCTTTAAGCATTTTATTAAAATGTACTCTCATAATAAAAATCTATTAAATAAACATGTACTTTGATTACAACAAAATTTTTTATAATTTCTTCAAAATATAAATCCAAACATTATAAATACAGTTTAACTCAATAGAATAACAGATAATTTTATAAAAAAAACCAGAATATCGTCTCTACTCAAATTCAAGTCCCGAGATTACTCAGGTGGGTATCTTGCTTTGACTTTCTGAAGTCCAAATTATGTCCTAATTGAACACTAAGGCTTATCATCAGTCAATAGACTACGATTCCCGTATACAAATTGTCGGTTGAATTTAAAATAGATTGACATATATTCCAGTAATTTTTTTAATTATACAATAATATTATTTTTTTTCAATAAAATTATTAAATTTAGATTAAATAATTTTATTTTAATGTACTTTTTCTTTCCACTAATGTATATGGTAAAATCATTTCATTTATTTTCTTTTCTTTTGATTTTTCTCTATTTTCTATATCTTTCACTATCATTCTTGCACAAACAGCTCCCATATCATATAAAGGAAGTGATATCGATGTTATTCCAGGTCTTATAATTTTGGTGATTTGTGTTTCATATACTTGTGCAACTTTCACATCATCAGGAACGATTTTACCGCTGTCTTGTAAATAATATAAACTTCCAAGTGTAGCTTCGTCTATAGAAGATATTATAGATTTGATATTTTTACTCTTTTTCATGGCATTTTCTACCAGTTCATATGCTTTTTCTACTGAATCTGCTCCATATATTATCTTGCATTTAGCCAATTTTATATTTTTTTTCTTCAAAGCTTTTTTTAGAATTTCTTCTTTACTGCTTTCTTTATAATCTTCTTCTTTTTTTTCAGGTCTTAAATAGAGCATATCTCCGTCATCTTCATCAGTAACCTTTTCTATCAACTTAGCAAATGCTTCTACTCTATCAACGTCTACATAGTCTATTCCCGGAATCATAGGTGTTCCCAACGTGTAATAAACTGTCGGAATTGCGGATTTTTTTAATTTTTTGTCGAGTTCTTCGTTGAGATTTTGAGTTATAAATATTATACCTGCGACTTGTTTTGATTTTAAAAGATCTACATATGCTATTTCTTTGCTGCTTTCACAATAAGTATTGCACAATATTGTGTCATATTCATACATTCTTGCTATTTCTTCGACTCCGTTTAAAAATTCACTCATAGTATATTGGGATGACCCTGGTGTTATTACTCCTATAAGTTGACTTTTTTTCATAACTAAGCTTCTTGCTACAGGATTCGGTACATATCCAGTTTCTTCTATAACTTTGAAAACCCTGTCTCTTATGTTACTGCTAACTGGTTTCGAATCATTTATTACTCTTGATACCGTTGATATTGATACCCCTGACATCCTTGCTACGTCTTTAATTGTAACCGGCATTTTACCCTCCTAATTTTTTCTAAATATATTAGATAAAATATTATTTTTTGATAAATTAAATTTCAAATTTTTAAATAAATATTAAATTACGAACATATACAACTCAATATTTAAAATAAAAAATTAATTAAATATACAAATTTATTAATAAAAATAATATAAATCTCTATCAAAAGTATAATGCTGGTTAGTATGTTATATAGCCCCTATTCGAAGTTTTTAATTCTTAAATCTTGCTATAACTGTTATAAAGTGATTTGCCAACTTTTGAAACGATAATTATATTAATCTTAATCAAATTTTAACAGTTAGATTATATAATAAAAAAAAAATATTTCAATAAAAACGTTTTATTTTTATCAGTAACATCATTTAGTAAGCTAAACTGATATTTAAATATTGTTCAGTATAAATCAAATAAGATATTCATAATTTCATTAAAAAAAGACTGTACTTAAATATAAATACAATCTCTTTTTATTATATTTTCAAATATTATTCATTTTTTTGTATGTAGTGTAGTAACTACAATGTCAGGTCTGTTGAATAATCTCACAGTACATATTGTTCTTACGAGACCTCTGCTTAATATCATTGATGTATTGTTTTTTATATACATACCTCCTGTATATTTAGGGAAAAATCCCTCACCAGGAGTTAAAAGTCCTTGACCAAATAATCTTATCTGTCCTCCATGTGCATGACCTGAAAATACTAAATCCACTTCATTTTCTACATATATTCCAAACTTTTCAGGTCTGTGAGAAAGCAATATGGCCAGCTTATCTTCATCTATATATTTTTTAATATGTTTCAACTTCTGTTCAAATATGATATATCTTGTTTTTTTCTCATAAAACGAAGGATCCTTTAAACCGTATATCTGAATAAAATCATTCTTTTTTCGTATTTTTTCCATCTTATTATCTATAATCTTTATGCCGAACGATTTTATAATCTTACTATGCTTTTCCCAATTTTTATCTCTTTGTTCATGATTTCCTGTCACAAAATATACGGGATACAGCCTTGATATCTGTTTCAAAAATATAAGCGAATTTTTTATCTTATGCGTATAGCTGTAATATATATCTCCTGTTATTACTATTATATCAGGGGTTTCTTGTATTATTTTTTTAATTAACTTCTTTTGATTTTTCCCGAATATTTTATTGTGTAAATCTGATATTTGCAGTATTTTAAAACCGTCAAAATTATAAGGTACTTTATCAGAGCTATAATCAATATATGTCTTGCCTATAGAATTATTTTCTCTATATATAAATCCTGCGAGCAAAAATGAACATAGTGTTGTAAGTTTAAATATATTCTTTTTCATAAATAATGCCTTTTCATCAACAAAAGCTGCGATTAACAATTATTTTATATCTTTTACTTCATATCCTGTATCATCCACTGCTTTTCTAAGCAACTCTTTATCAATAGGTGTATCAGATGATATTATAGCTGTTTTTTTGATATGTGACGCTTTTACTTTTTCTACACCCGGCACTTTTCGTAGAGCATCAGCTATGTGGCTTTCGCAATGTCCACACATCATACCTTCTATCATCATAGTTGTAGTATATTTATATTTTTTTTCAAAAAGCCCGAACATAACATCCTCCTTATATGCAAGATAAATAATTAAATACTTTGTTAATATTCTATTATTATAAGCAATAATCTATAAAACTGTTTTTTAAAAGTCTGACTTATAAAAATACATTTTTTAATACTGAACACTATTGCCAAATTGCAGAATTTACAATCTATAATAATAAAGTTTTTAATTAGCGTTTAGTATAAACCCTTTTATAAATACTATATTTTAAATCGTATAAAAAATTATAGCACATTTATATCAAAAAAACAATTTTTCAAATAAAAATTAATTTCACTTTTTATGTTTATCTCACTCTAAAAAAAATTATTCATTATTTGATCTTTGGCGTTTTCTGTCATATCTTACAGATTTTTTATCTTTATTTCCTTTTTCATTGCTGTTTTTCTTATCTTGACGGTTTCTATGATCTTGATGATTTTTTCTGTTATCAGATTTTTTGTGATAATTTCTCTTATCACTTCCTGCTCTATTTTTATTTTCAAATTTTCTATATTTTTTGCTCAATTTTAATGGCGACTCACCTGTCAATCTGACTGTTGCTTTTCTCTTATCGCTCTTTGTCATTATTTTTAGTGCAGAAGCTATCAAATCTACTGCATCATAACTTTCTAACAATGTTTTTGCAATTCTTTCAAGTTGTTCTTCTTTTCCATTCGTTATGGTATCCACTATTTTATCTGAAGCTCTTAAATATATTGCTTCTTTTGCTTGTGCACCTGTAGGATTTTTGTATTTCTCCATTTTACTTTTTGTATGTCGTTCTATCTCTTGCAAAAACTCCATTTCTTTTGGATGAACAAAAGTAAATGATATTCCTGTATTGCCGGCACGTCCTGTTCTTCCTATTCTGTGTACATAGCTTTCAATTTCTTGTGGCAAGTCAAAGTTGATTACATGTGTAACTCCTGATATATCAAGACCTCTTGCAGCTACATCAGTTGCAACAAGTATATTTATATGTCTCTTTTTAAATTTTTCCAAGACCTTTTCTCTTTTTTCTTGTCGCATATCTCCATGTATACCTTCTACTTTGTAGTCTCTTAATTGTAATCCATTTATAAGTTCATCAACTCTTCTTTTTGTTCTTCCGAATATTATGCAAAGAGGAGGTTGATATATGTCAAGTAATCTACAAAGTGCTTCAAACTTCTCATGTTCACTTATCTCAATATATTTTTGATCTATCGCATCTACCGTCATTGCTTTTGATTGAACCTTTATATGTGCAGGTTCATTCATAAAAGTTTTGCTGATATTTTTTATTCTGTCAGGCATAGTAGCAGAAAACAACATAGTTATAAGTCTATTAGGCATTTCATTCAATATTTCTTCAACATCTTCAATAAATCCCATAGACAACATTTCATCAGCTTCATCTAAAACAACTGTATTTATATATTCAGTTTTTACTGTTCTTCTTCTTATATGATCCATTAATCTGCCGGGAGTTGCAACTATTATGCAAGGTCTGTCTTTTAATCTTTTTATCTGCTTTGTAATCTCTTCACCACCATAAAGAGCTACCGATTTTGACGGATAATATTTTAACAACCTGTTTATTTCCGCACTAACTTGCAAAGCAAGCTCTCTTGTAGGCGTCATTATAACAGACTGTATTTTTTCACTTTCAAAATCTATATTTTCTATTATGGGTATCCCAAATGCCACTGTTTTTCCGGTACCAGTTTGAGATTGTCCTATAACATCTTTTTTTTCAAGTGCAATCGGTATTATTTGCTCCTGAATTTGCGTCATATTTTCAAATCCCATATCATCTATAGCTCTCAATATATTCTCGTTAATACAGTTTATTTCTCTAAAATTCATACATTCTCCCTTTACATCTACAATGTTCATACAAATATGAACTACACCAAAACCTACTAAAGCAAAAATAATTTTATTAATATAGTAGTTTCAGATTCTAACATCACTCTATAAATCAAATACCTGAATAAGCATATAATTAAAAAACGGCTTAATATAGGTTTTTATTCAAAAAATAATAAAATATTTATGATTTTTAAACAATATTGATATAAAATTATACCACTAAATTTAATATACCATATATATTTTAAAAAATATCACAATTTATATAAAAAACTAAGGAAAATTGCTTTTATGGCAAAAATAAAAGCCTGATTTTTAATGAAAAAACAGGCTTTCATCTGATTTTGACATTATCAACATTTACATAATAATTTTTAACAAAATTTAACCGAGAAATAATTCTCGGTTAAATGAATTGTCTAATTATTAAAGTTTAACTACATTAGCAGCTTGTGGTCCTCTTGCTCCTTCAGTTATTTCAAACTCTACTGCTTGTCCTTCGTCAAGAGTTTTGAATCCATCTGTTTGTATAGCTGAGAAATGTACGAATACATCGTCTCCGCCTTCTCTTTCTATAAATCCGAATCCTTTTTCTGCATTAAACCATTTTACTTTTCCAGTCATTGTAAATGCCTCCTTAATAAATATAATTTTTAGTAACTCAAAAACTGTGGAACTTTTAAAAAAACATTACGTGTGACCCTTATTGTAAATAAAATTATATTATTAAGGCAAACAAAAACATTTTTTTACTTCCAAATTTATTCAATTACATTTGATAGAATAACACAATTTTTCTAAAAAAGCAAGCATAATATTAACTATTTTAAGCTTTGCAAAAATGAAAATTACAACATTTTACAAAAATATTACACAATTCATATTTCAAATATATTTATTATAAAGAAGCTAATAAGTTTTTATAATATTAACTGATTACCGCAAAATTTCATACTCTTTATTTGTCAACTCAAGTTTTTCATTTACACCTGATGTCATATAAACTTTTTTATCTTTTGTCACAAATATAGCTTCAACGCCAGGTGTGTTTTCTATTAATTTAAGTCCCTCATCTACTCCAAGTGCAAATGTAGTTGTAGATAGTGCATCTGCTACCATTGAATTTTTTGTAAGTATAGTGGTTGACATAAGTTCATTATCTATAGGATAACCTGTTGAAGTTGATAATATATGATGATAACGAACACCGTTTTTTATAAAATATCTTTCATATACACCTGATGTAACTATGCTTTCATCTTGAGTTTTATATATTCCAAAATAGGCGTTGGCATCTTGCGAAAAAGGATCTCTTATTCCGACTTTAAAATCTTTGCCGTTCTTGCTACCATGAACATATACATTGCCTCCCAAGTTTACTATTGCAGATTTTATATTGTTTTCTTCCAATATTTTAATTATTTCATCTGCAACATATCCTTTCGCTATCGCTCCGAGGTCAATAACCATACCCTCATCTTGTAAAAATACTGTTTGAGCAGTATCATCAAGCACTATTTTTCTATAATCTATTTTTGCAAGTGCTGATTTTATTTCATCATCTGAGGGCACTTTTTCCTTATCAGTACCTATTCCCCACAATTTTACCAAATCTCCGACAGTTATATCAAATTTACCTCCTGATAATTCGCTGTATTTGATAGAGCTTTTTATGACATAGTATGTGTCCTTTGAAACTTTTACAGGTCTGATACCTGCATTTTGATTTATTTCAGACACTTCACTGCTGTCTGCATTAATAGTAAATTTTTCTTCTAATTCCTGCACTCTTTCTTGAACCTTCTTATATATTTCATCCTTATCCGCATCTTCGTCCATTATATTTAATGTAAGAATAGAGTTTAAGAAAAACATTTTATCTTGCAACAACATTTTTTCATCTGATTGCTGTTCCTGTTTTTGAGACACTTCTCCCTGCTTTTCTTTTACTCCTTTATCCTTCTTGACACCACAAGCGGAAAACAATAAAATTGACACTAACATACAGGAAAGTATTTTTATCTTATTTTTCTTCACAATTCAAATACCCTTTCTAAATAAAGTAATTTATTAGTTAAAAAATTTTTTCAATAAATACTATCATAAAAAAATAATATTTTCAATACGCGAATACTTAATGTTATACTAAAAATTACTTTCTCATATGTTGAAATTACAATTTCAGCAAAATTTGTATCTGTTTGGATCATCTTTATTTTCACAAGAATAGAAATCATCTATATTTATTGTTAATTCTTCTGATATTTTTTTTATCATATCTTTATCATTTTCATCGTAATATAATATGCAAACTCCACAGCAATGATCAGCTTCTCTCGGTGTAGGAGCCAAAGTTGATTTAATTTTTTTATCTTCCATAGCTTGATATAATGCCATAGCATCCATAGAGTTTGATACTAATACATAATGTTTCATTTCCATAATATTAACTAAGCATTTCTATGAATGCGCCTATTCTTGTTTTTAATTGTTCAGCATCTTCATCTGTGTAATCTGTTTCTATTCCTATACAAGGTATTCCTGCATCCGCTAAAGCTTTCTCTACGAAATATCCTTCTATATCATAGATATTACAGAATTTAAGATTGACATCTATTACTCCATCAGCCTTATATTCTTTGGCAAGCCTGATTATATCATCTATCCTTGACTTGTTCGGTGTAAAGCATGCACAGTTTATATTACCTAAATATCTTTGTGCCAAATTTTCAATCATTTTTTCCATGGATGCTTTTTCTTCATTTACAAGCGCTTCACTATATCTTATGCCTGTACACATTTCTTCGCATACCACAGCTCCACCACTTGTTTCTATTATTTGATGTAATTTCCAGTTAGGTATTGATAAAGGTGTACCTGTTAAAAGTATTCTTTTTGTACCTTTTTCATATACGCTAAAATTATCCTTTTTCCTTTGTTCAAGCTCATCACATAGAGTATTTACCATCTGCGCAAATCTCTTAGGATCATCATAAAAAGCTATCTGAGTTATAAGCAATACATCTCTACCGCTTATAGGGATATTTTCCAATTTTCTAAATTCATTTAATCTTTGAAGAGCTTTTCTCTTGGCATTAACAGTCAATATAGCATCATACAAACTGTCCTGTGTAACTTTATTTCCTGTAAGCTTCTCCAATTTTTCTATATAATTTTTTATTTCCTTCTCCCATTTTTCAAAATCATCTTGTCTTTTCATCTGAGGTATATCCATTATATACATAGGAGCATCTTCCGACAACACTTCCCAAGCTTTTTTCTTACCGTCGCAAGTGGTTTCACCTACAAATAGATCACATATTCTAAAAAACGGACAAGTTCTATCAAATCTTGCACCTAAAGATGCTTTTATAAGAGGACATGTCGCTGTAGGCAATACTTTTTCTCCGCCAGGAACCCAAAATTGAGAGCCTGAACATAGACCTGTCGCTATTGCACCCGCTGCTATAACTACTTCGTCCGGAACGTGAATACAAAAACTTCCTACTACTTTTCCTCCATTTTTTTGATGCTCTATCAATTCTGAAGGACGTATTCCATGTATATCTGCAACAACCATATTAAAATAATCCATCTTATTCGGTCTGTCCTTCTGGCTTAAAAATACATCTCCAAAAGCCTGCGGTAAAGCCTCACATAGTAAATCATGAGTTTCAACATCCATGCCAAGTTCTTGCCACATTTTTTGATTGTCTGCCATTTTTTATACCTCCCAATATTTATTTTCTTAATAATTTATATATAAAGGTGCATCGTATATACACCCTTTACAAGCTATATCAATATTTTTAATACCTTGCTTAAGCAATATGTCTTTTTCAAACTGATTTGATATGTTTTCATATATTCCGTATGGGCAAGGTGTATATATGCTCTTCTTATTTTTATTTCCTGACGATAAATTTTTACTTATATCATCAAGAAAAGTTATTCTCTCGTCTAACGATATTATGTATTTTGAAAAAAAATTGAGCATAAATTTTTCTTTCATAGACAAATTTGAATTTTCTATTTTTTCATATAAGTTTTCAATATATTGCAACCTTTGTTTCTGTACATTGTATAAATTATTGTCAAATTTTCTTTTATAAACCCTTTCTATCACCCTTGCCAATTTTTCATTGTTTGAATATACCTCTACAACTTTATCTGTATTTTCACAAAAAGCATTATAAATATTCGTACATATATCTGATAAAAGATACATTTTAGATGAAAAGAGCAATGGACATTTTCCTGTTTTCATATATATAATCGTACTTCTTATAGTGTCGCAAGAGTCATACTCCCCATACTCAAAAATATACGAATCCACTCCTACGATAGGAATGACTACAAGTCCATAAGCATATAAAAAAGCTTCATCTATTCCTTCGCCAAATATACCTATTACATTATCTTCAGTTTTCATCTTCATCAAAGTATCTACATAGGCTTTTCTTCTATACTCAGCCATAGTTTGCACTATATCCTTCATCCTAACAATGCAGCTCCTATCGCACCCGCAAATCTTGCATTTTCATCAGTAAAAACATCTTTTCCCAATTTTTTTGTAAGTTCTTTTATCATATACTCGGAATCACAAAAACCGCCTGTCAAAAAATATCTTTCACTCTCTTTTTTCTTCATCACAAGTGATACTACTTTTGTACATATAGAGTTAACTACACCTGACGCTATATCTTCCCTGGGTGTACCTTTCCCCATAAGAGATATAATCTCTGACTCTGCAAATACTGTACACATAGAAGAAATCTTGACTTCTTTTCCTTTTTTTGCATATTCAAACATCTCTTCAAGACTGAGTCCAAGCCTATTAGCCATTATTTCCAAAAACTTGCCTGTTCCTGCCGAACATTTGTCATTCATCAAAAAATCTATTACATTGCCATTTTTTATCTTGATTATTTTTGTATCTTGTCCACCTATATCAATAACTGTAACATCATTCTTAAACATATGCGAAGCCCCTTTAGCATGACATGTTATTTCTGTTACAGTTTTATTTGCATAAGGTACACTTACTCTACCATAACCGGTTGCAACTATACTTATATCTTTAAAATCAAAACCTAAATCCTCAATCCATCTATGTATATCCATACTTGTCTCTTTACTGTTCCAACCACTTGGCATAAGTTTTTTATGTAAAATATTCGTCTTTTCCTCATCCATAATTACCACTTTACTTGCAGTAGAACCTATATCAATACCTACGTACTTCATCAATAAACCTCATTCACTAAATATTCCAACATACTTATATAAATCTATAAGTAAATTATAATAATTTTTTAAGTTATATATATATTTATACTAAAATCTTATAGAATAAAAAAACCTAATAATTAATTTTTCCGGTAGACTATTTATATTAATCTTATATAGTTATACAACTTATCCATAATTTTATTAAAAAATAGCATCACTTGCCACTTAAGTAAAATTTATCAAAATGATTATATAATGAGTTTATATGTTTTATATTTTTTTGTCAATAGATAATAATTTTTCGCAACATTTTACTAATAAATTGCCTATAATACAATATCGACACAAATATATTTATAGTGATATATATTATCAATTGATATTTTATTTTTTATAAAATATCCCAAATGTATAAAAAATATATTTTTCTATTTTATATAATTTTTATTTTATAGTATAATATTTTAAATTTCTCTCAAAATAATTTATTTTAAAGGAGTATATTATGTATAACGGACTTTTGACAGATGTTGATGATATAAAGGTAGGTCATTTTCAAGATTATAGCGCTCTTACAGGTACTACTGTAATAATACCTGTAAATGGCGCTGTTTGTGGAGTTGATGTAAGAGGCTCCGCTCCAGGTACAAGAGAAACCGATTTGCTTAAACCCGAAAATTTAGTTGAAAAGGTAAATGCTGTAATGCTAAGTGGAGGCTCAGCATATGGACTTGACGCTGCAAGCGGAATTATGCACTACCTCGAAGAAAATGATATGGGGATGGATGTAACAGTTTGTAAAGTCCCGATAGTTGTCGGCGCAGTAATATTTGATTTGACAGTTGGTAGCAATAAAATAAGACCTGATTTTAAAATGGGATACGAAGCCTGTAAAAACGCTACATTTAATAATAATTTATCAGGATGTATAGGCGGAGGTACAGGAGCTTGTGTAGGAAAGATACTTGGCAAAGAATTTGCCATGAAATCAGGTATAGGACAAGCCTCTATAAGCATAGGCGATTTTAAAATAGCCGCCCTTACTGTTTTAAACGCATTCGGTGATGTATATGATTCCGAAAAAAATATACAAATTGCAGGTGCATATTCAAAACAAGAAAAAAAATTTTTAGACACTATGAAAATATACGAAAAAAATTTAGAAAACTATAATGTGTTCAACAAAGCCACAAATACAACAATATCCATTGTAGTAACAAACGCAAATCTTACAAAAGCAAATTGCAACAAAATATCTCAAATGGCTCATGATGGATTTGCAAGAAGTATAATACCTGTACATACTATGTTTGACGGAGATACTATATTTACATTATCGACAGGCAAAATCGATGTAGATATAAGCTTTGCGGGATCTATGGCAGCAAAAGTAATTTCAAGGTCTATAGCAAATGCAATATATACTTCAAAATCATATGATAACTTACTATCATATCAAGATATAACAAATTAATCTCATAATATCTATATTTTAATGTAAGTTTTCTTGTAAATGATGATATTATTTAAGTTTAAATATGGATATTTCTTAAATAGAATTTAGACTATATCCAAAAAGTCAAACCGACTTCAAGTATATATATAATAAAATTTATCAATTAATTTGTTTTTTTCTTTGATATGAATGTGACTATAATAAATAAAAATAAACTGTAGTTTTCAGAGACATTCCAATAGAAATATAATTATTTTTTAAATTTTATAGCATTTTTTATAAATAAGTAGTATAATTAGCAACAGAACAGTATCTTTAAATAAAGAAGTGTATCTGGAGGACAAAATGAATAACTCAAAGACAAAGAAGATCGTCGTATCTTCTATGCTCGGAGCAATCACTGTAATACTTGGATTGACTCCATTAGGTTTTATACCGCTCGGTATTATAAATGCTACAACTATGCACATACCTGTAATAGTCGGTGCAATTTTAGAAGGCCCTGTGGTTGGAGCATCAATAGGTCTCATATTCGGTCTGTCATCATTTATCAAGGCTTTTATGTCACCTACACCAATATCATTTGTATTTTACAATCCCCTCATATCAATTCTGCCAAGAGTTCTTATAGGAATTGTATCATACTATGTATATGCAGCACTTGTTGATAAGGATAAAAAACTTTTAAAAATTATAAGTTACATATTGTATCCGATTTTTATAATATTTTTATCATATCTGCTATATCAAAATATAGTAAGTGCTCATATCTTTAATGCTGTGTTGACAACAATATTCTTAATTACATCAATAATTTTGGCATATATTACTTACAAAAGCGACTACAATAATTTTGCAATAACAGCAAGTGCTTTTATAGGTTCGATGACAAATACCGTCTTAGTCCTTGGCGGCATATATCTTATGTATGCACAGCCATATATGGAAAAGATAGGTAAACCTATTGAACAAGCTAAAAGTGCTATACTGGGAGTAAGTATAACGTCAGGTTTACCGGAAGCAGTTATATGTGTACTTATCACAACAGTCGTAGTGAATTCCGTTTCAAAAATTAAGATGGATTCCGCAATATATAACGAAAAAAAGATTAAAACCATTACAGATTAATTATATTAATTAATGTAGATACTGTTAAGAATTTAAAAGTTTGGCTTTTTACTTAAGTCAAACTTTTTTTATTTTCTAAAATAAATTTATTTGCAATATAACATTATTTTTATTCTAAATTTATTTTATTTTATAACTATGTATAAACCATCATATAACATTTGTATTCACTCATTTTTATATACGCTTTTTTATTTTCCTACAAGTTTTCAAAACAAAAAATCTATACAATTCTTGCAAGAAAAAATTCAAAAAAAATATTTTTTTAAAAAAATTAAAAAAATGCTTGCAAAAAAAAATCAAATTGTTTTATAATTAACACAAACAAAAGAAATCATTTGCAAAAAATTAAAAAACATTTTCTTATACTTGTTTTTTTTATTGCAGTTTTACATAATTTATATGATTTCTTGATTATATTAAACAATAAAAATTTAAATTTAATTTTAAGGAGTGTTTTATTATGGCAACAGAATCTTTAAATCCATTAGTTAACTCTCAAAAACAATTAAAAAGTGCTTGCGACCTTTTAGGAGTAGAGCCAATAGTTTATGAATTATTAAAAGAACCTCAAAGAGTAATAGAAGTATCTATACCTGTTAAAATGGATGACGGTTCAGTAAAAGTATTCAAAGGTTGGAGATCAGCTCATAGCTCAGCTATAGGACCATCAAAAGGTGGATGCAGATTCCATCAAGACGTTTGCTTGGACGAAGTAAAAGCACTTTCTCTATGGATGACTTTCAAATGCGGTATAGTAGGTATTCCATATGGTGGCGGAAAAGGCGGAGTTTGCGTTAATCCAAAAGAATTATCAGATAGAGAATTAGAACAAGTAGCAAGAGGATATATAAGAGGAATATACAAATATATCGGTGAAAAAATAGATATACCTGCTCCGGACGTTAATACAAACGGACAAATAATGGCTTGGATGGCTGATGAATACATCAAATTAAATGGCGAAAAAATGGAAATAGGTTTTATCACAGGTAAACCGGTTGCATTCGGCGGTTCTTTAGGAAGAAACGAAGCTACAGGATTTGGTGTTGCTGTAATAACAAGAGAATTTGCAGCTAAAAAAGGTATAGATTTCAAAAAAGCTAAAACAGCTGTACAAGGATTCGGTAATGTTGGTAGATACACAGTTAAAAACGTTATAAGACAAGGCGGAAAAGTAACTGCTATAGCTGAATATGATTTCAAATCTAACAAAACTTACGCGATAGTAAATGATGCCGGATTCAAATTTGAAGAATTAGATAAATATCAAGTAGAACACAAAACATTAATAGGATTTCCGGGAGCAAAAGAAATAACTCTTGATGAATTCTGGAAATTAGATGTAGATATATTAATACCGGCTGCTATGGAAAATGCAATAACTGCAGAAAACGTAGATTTAGTAAACGCAAAAATAATATGTGAAGCCGCTAACGGTCCTGTTACTCCTGAAGCTGCCGAAATATTGATCAAAAAAGGTATAGATATCTGCCCTGATATACTTACTAACTCAGGCGGAGTTCTTGTTTCCTACTTTGAATGGGTACAAAACCTATACGGATATTATTGGTCAGAAGCAGAAGTTGAAGAAAAACAAGAAATAGAAATGGTAAAAGCATTCAACAATATCTGGCAAACAAGAGAAACTTACAATGCACCTACAATGAGAGATGCAGCATTCGCATTCTCAGTTAAAAAAGTAGCTGAAGCTATGAAACTAAGAGGTTGGTACTAAAATTTGATACAATTAAAATAATTGTATCATCAATGGAATTGATATTACGATTTAACATATAAAACATACCCTTTCCAAAAAATCTCGTCACTTAAAGTGATGAGATTTTT
>NZ_JH414574.1:0-3412 GCF_000238115.1 Peptoanaerobacter stomatis
TTATTTGATTTTTGTCTATTTGGCTTTTGCTTTTTGTGTTTGCTATTTTGTTTATTATTGTCATTACTTCTTGTCTTGTTATGTTGCTGCCTGGTGATATTGTATCTTTGCTTGTTCCGTTTATATATCCTTGTTCTATTGCTGTCATTATTTGGCTGTAGTACCAATCTGTTTGTTTTATGTCTTTGTATGTTTTTATTTTGTCTCCTGTTTTGTTGTATCCTAATGCTTTGTTTATCAATGTTATGAATTCTGCTCTTGTTATGTTGTTGTCAGGGTTTATGTTCCCGTTTTTATCTCCTTTTAGGAATCCTTCTTGTTGCCATTTTGTTATTGTTTGTTTTGCCCAGTGGTTTTCTATGTCGCCTTGTGCTTGTGATAATGGTACGTTTATGCTTGTGAGTATCATTATCAATGATATGGCAACAGATATTTTTTTGCTCTTCATTTGCTTTTCCTTTCTTGTTTAATTAATTTAGGGCTTTATTGCTTAGATAAAAAATATATTAATAAAATGATATATTCTACAAGATATCTAAAAAATATTTTTAATTAAGAATTAATAATATTTCAAGCTTATAAAACAAATTTATTATTGAACAAAAATAATTAATATTGTTTATTAATCTCTGAATCAGATTATATAGGTTTACAATATTTTTCAATTTGAAACAAACATATTTTGGTATTTAAATAACCGGAATATCAAATACTATAAGTAATTAATATTTTTCGGTAAGGTATTATTGCAATTTCTTTAAAAAATCTATTTTTTTATATTGAAATTAATTCAACTTTCCAATATATAGTAAATTAATTCATAAATGTCCACTTAAAAATAATAAGCACATTTTTTAAGTTAATTTACTATATATTATTATTGTTAAAAACATATTTTTAATAGATTTTTTTAATCCATACTTTAAACAAAACACAATTTGTGGAAAAAATTTTGAGTACTTTTAAAATATAATTTTGATAATTATATAAATAAGAATTCAATTTTTAACAGGGAAAGTTAGTCTTATTATATAAATTAATTTTAATTTTGTGCTTGAGCTATTGCACTTGCAGCCGCATTTATTATTCCGTTTGATGAGAAAGTCGCACCCGATACCGCACTTACACTTGCACTTTGATTTGCAATTATTGCTCCTATGAGCCCTTCTTTAGCCATTGATATATAAGGTTCGTCATCTCCCGTGCTTACAACGGATACATCTGTTATTTTATCACCGGATATTGTTACACTTACAGTTGTATCTCTATTATCATATCCTTTTGCAGTTGCCGTATATGTTCCATCTTTATATTTTGTCTTTGGAGCTTCAGCTTCTTTTTTAGGTTCTTCTTTCTTAGGTTCAGCTTTTGGAGTTTCCTGTTTCGGCTGACTTGCTGTTTGTGTCTTTGTTTCCTGTTTAGGTTGCTCTGCTTTTGGTTCTTCTTTCTTTGACTCTTCTGTTTTAGCTTGTTCTGTTTTTGTCTCTTCTTTTTTAGGATCTTGTGTTTCTTCTTTCTTAGTTTCGTCTTTGTTTTCTTCAG
This sequence comes from Peptoanaerobacter stomatis, assembly GCF_000238115.1. GTDB lineage: Bacteria > Bacillota > Clostridia > Peptostreptococcales > Filifactoraceae > Peptoanaerobacter > Peptoanaerobacter stomatis. The sequence goes on from NZ_JH414574.1 coordinate 1,543, forward strand.
ACTTTTTTTCTTCTTCTTTCTTTTCTTCGCTCTTAGCAGTTTCTTCTTTTGATTGTTCTACTTTTGTTTTTGTCTCATCATTGTCTTTTTGTTGATTATCGTTACCTGAGCATCCTGTAAGTACTAATAGTGATGTTAAGGCCAATGACAATATTTTTCTCTTCATAATTCTTGTTTTTTCCTCTCTGATAAATTACAAATTTGATTTGATTATTTTTTCTTTTTATTTTGAATGATATATTTTCTTATTCTAAGCACCGCATATATACCAAAAATTAATGTATATAATATAAATTTATCATATTTTTTCGTCCATAAAAGAAATAATACGCTTATGTGTAAATATATCAATAAATACATAACATATGCCGATTTTTGCAGATTTTTCCAAGTCTTTACCTTTATTTTCTTTCTTATGTTCTTATATGATGTTATCCATAGCGGAAGCATTATTATAATGGCTAATATTGTAAGCACTGAAATTATAGAAAAAGCTGATGACATATCAACTTTATCAATAGTTTTGAAAAATTGTATACAATACGGTATTGTATGTGCCAAGAAAAAAATACATCCTAATATTGATAACTCAGCCCTTACAGACATAAGTTTTTTAGTGTAATTTTTTCTATTATCCAGTGCACCTGTGTACATTACTACAACAAATATTGCACCTGATAAAGCGCCCATAGAAAGCGGTTTTTCTATAATGCGTAAAATATTCGGCATTGTTTGAGGTACAGCCATGGAAAAATTTCTATAAACCAAATCTACAATTGTTATTAAATAAGCCACTCCATAAAAAATCTTATTATTTTTTCTCAAAATATCGCTGAAATTAACAGCAATAAGCAACGTTATAATTATACATATTGAAATTTCTATATAGTATCACTCCTTTCATAAATAATTAAATATCATTAGAAATTTCTACTCATTTGTACCTACAAAATGAACTCAACTTCTATATTATACTCGCAAAGTATAATTTGTCAACAAAATATAAATAAATGCGTAATTATTTTACACATATTATAAATAATTATTATAAATAATTTTTTAATTATAAGACATTATTTATCATGTGAGAGATTATATCATATTTTTTTTGTATATGCAATTAATATTTTTTATCTATATATATGTTTTTATAGTACTGATAAGGTACTTTTATTATAAATAAATTTTATGTAAAATTATTCGCTGAATGCCAAATTTATTTGACACATTTTGTAATATCATTTGTAATAATTAATACCTGTACAAATTATAAATATTCCTAAATTTTATATATTTTGTCAGTTTGTAAAAGTATAACTTTTTAAAATATACTTTTAATCAGTGTTCAGTATTGAAACACTTTTGAAAAATTCTATATATTTTTGCAAGAAATTATAATCAAAACCATCATAACATAAAAATCAAAACCACCAGTTGAACTGGTGGTTTGCAAAGCCCTAAAAGGGCATTTTACTAGCTACCTCTCAAGAGGTATCGAATAGTCCGCCAATTGCATATTTTTTACTGGCTGCTGCTAAAGCAGCTTTTATTTTGCCTATTTATTCTTGCTACCCGTAAACGGGTCAATGTATTCTTTAAATGATATCTGATCATTTATTATATCTTCTTGCAATTGCTTCTTTATATAATTCTCTATTACTTTTTTATTTCTTCCTACTGTATCTACATAATATCCTCTGCACCAAAAATGTCTGTTTCCATATTTATATTTTAAATTCGCATGTCTATCAAATATCATAAGACTGCTCTTTCCTTTTAAATATCCTACAAATTGTGATACACTTAAACTTGGCGGTATACTCACTAACATGTGTATATGGTCCACACATGCCTGCGCTTGTATTATCTC
>NZ_JH414574.1:3432-14679 GCF_000238115.1 Peptoanaerobacter stomatis
AGAATTATTTGATAATTTGCAAAATATAAAATAATCTGAGTTTTTTATTGTAATTTTTTGTTTAAAAAGAATTGTTTTTTAAATTATATATTTACTTTTTAGTTAATTTATCATAAATTAAAACTAATTTTGAAATTTGTGTATATAATTATTTAGATGTACCTTGTCAAATGCTTTTCCAATAGCAAAAAACAATACCATTCCCATGACACCTTGTATAGCATTTGACGGAACTGAAGTAAGAGCTACAGCAAAACTTCCTTTCAATATAGTTCCACCTATTAAATATCCTATCACCATAACAGCTATCGTAAGAAGTGAAGCTATTGTTGTATTTACAGACATGAATTTTGATTTTGAATATCTGTAATTTGACAATGAACCTGCTACAAATCCCATAAGCGCTTTAATTATCAATGTGAATAGTGCCCAATGCGCATATCCTGAAAGTATGTCTGCAAGAGCGGAGCCCAAACCTCCGGCAACTGCACCATATTTTTTACCAAAAAATATGGCTATCAAAAGTATACAGCTGTCACCAAGATGTACATATCCTTGTGTCATAGGCACAGGTATTTGTACCACCATGGTCATAACACAGACAAGTGCTATACATAATCCATATATAACCAAACTTTTAATGCTTTTACTGTTAGTCATAATATCCCTCCGTTTAGCTCCATAGGCTAATTTTTATTTATTTTTTCAGTTCATTGTCATTGAACCTGATAAATAAGTTTATAAAAATACACAATGCATTATATATTATTATAACACACCTACAATCCTATGTAAATCAATTTATAATATAATTTTTTATTCGCAAATTGTCATTATTTGCAATATTATGTTCATTTTTGCATAAATATGTATATAATTTTATAAATAATATATCATAATTAACGGATAATATCGCATTACATATAATGTATTATTATCCGTTAATATTATAATTTTACCTGTTTATATAAAGATTTATACTTATTTACACTAAAACTTTTACAATATGATAATATTATTTTTTATACCCGATTTATTTTTATATTGTTTAGTTATAAGCTTTAAAAAGACAATTTTATCATTTCATATTTTCGCCATTGCTAATAGCTGATTTACTATGAAGGCTGAAGCATAATAAGCCATAAACTGAACACCTGTATGTATTTCAAAAATATTATGCATTATTCCTCCGAACAAGCCTATACAAAGCGCAATTATTATTCCAACTACACCTGCTTCATAATATGCAAGCATAAATATAAGGCCTAAAAATGCACCTATTAATGCTTCGTGGCTTATATTTTTAAACATTTTTTCTGTCCATGACCTTGCTTTTTTTATAGATATAGGATATGCCACTAAAGTTCCGCCAATTATGCCTATCGCTCCATAAACTATATAATGCCATACTTCAAGGTAATTATGGAGATTATTTACAGGATCTATTGTGAATACCGGTGGAGCATTAAATAATGGTGCTGCAGGTCCAAGCGCAACAGGACTCAAAGGAAGACCAAATGCAAGCAGAGGAATTATTAATCCTCCTATATAAGTTGCATTACTAACTGCATCCTGAACGCTTACAGTTGTAGTAATTTTATTATAAAGCTCTTTTGTTTTTCCACTTATAAGTTCACCGAGTAAAACCGTCATTCCTACCGGAGAAAGTGTAAATCCTGCAGTTCCTATAGCAGATGTAACTAAAATAGCCTTTTTTTGTTTTTTACTTAATAGCTTTAACGGATTAGGATAAAAACTCATTTTTTCTCTTGAATCCGGTGCAAGCCATATTTCAGACGGCTTGTCTCTTCTTTGTTTGTGCCTCATCGACGGGATTAATACATTGAACAGTTCAGAAATCATAGGTCCAATTGTAATACCCATAAATATTGATATAAATAAGTTTTTTCCCACTGATTCTAATGCTAATCTTTGGAATCCCTGAATCAAAAATGAATAAGGAATTAGAAAAATTACTGCTGCCCATTTTGCATTAGACATATATGCAATCAATATTGCTCCTATAGTAAATATTGCGCCCATATACGGACTTATCTTTCCTCCAAGAGGAGCAAGTATAAATGCACATATAATCGAAACAGGAAGTGCCACTATAGAACCCAATAATGAGCCGGCAGCCATTTTTCTCATTGATATATGTGGTATCCCAAGTCTCTTTGCAAGTGAAGAGTAATATACCATAGGTACTGCCATTGTTGAACCCGGGAGAGCGGCCATAGATGTCGGAACTGTATGTGTTATTTGCATTGCGACTATTATACCTATCGTCCATGAAAATAATACAACAGGCGGTAATTTTAATAAGACTAAAACCAATGTTACAGGTGCCATTGTTGCCGTTTCATCAGTCCCTGGTATTATTCCTATTATAGAATAAATTATTCCCCCTAAAAATGCTGCCAAAAAGGCTTGCAATATTAATATAATACTCATTATTTCTCATCTCCTTTCATTTTTTCTCTATATTCCGGTTTATAATTTTTTGAATCTTCAGGAATTAAAGAAAGAAGTGCATATAGCTCTAAATCTTCCATTTCTTTTATTATCTCATAATCTAAATTTGCAAGATATTTTCTTTCTTCTTCTACAGATATTCCTGCAACTTCTAAAATATGTTCTATATCTTCAAATTCAAAGACCTCTTCTACTTTTCTTTTCGGCTTAAATAATTTGGCGCAAATAAAACCTGATATTATACAACCAAATACACCTACAAGCAAAGCATATCCGTTTGCAAGAGACTTTTCTATATTTTCCATAGAAGTAAATATTTTTCTTCCTATAAAAAACATCAGCATTGATATTACAACTCCAATTATACAAGAGTATATAAGCTCTTTTAAAACAACCGTATCTCCCCAAACTTCCGTGTATTTGTCCAAATTTTCTTTATTCATGACAACCTCCTATTTATTCAATAGCGATTTTGCATAATCTAAATTGATATTTTTATCCTCTATCATCTTTTTTACTATCCTGTCGAGTTCTTTGCCATTTGCTCCTGCAGTCACTGCAATATTTTTTGCATGTAATGACATATGTCCTCTTTGTATTCCTTCAGTAGCCAACGCTTTTATAGCTGCCAAGTTTTGTGCAAGACCAACTGATGCTATTATATCTCCTAATTCTCCTGCTGTTTTTACTCCTAATATTTTTATAGCAGCTTGAGCTACCGGATGTATTTTTGTTGCTCCGCCTACAAGTCCAACTGCAAGTGGTATTTCTATTGTTCCAACAAGATCTCCATCTTTATCTTTTTGCCAGGTAGTTAAAGATTTATATTTTCCTGATATTGCTGCATAAGAATGTGCTCCTGATTCTATTGCACGTGTATCATTTCCTGTAGCTAATACTACAGCTGATATCCCATTCATTATGCCTTTATTATGTGTAGTAGCCCTAAATGGATCTGCATTTGCAAATTTATAAGCAGATACTATTTTATCTACAACTTCTTCACCACCAAGAGCTTCTTTTTTTACTTTTGTCCTTGATCTGAATAATCTTTCAACCGCCAAATTTGACAATATCCTTAGATATACTTTCCCCCCGGTTATTTTTTCTATAAATGGTGCAACAGCTTCTGCCATAGAATTTACTGCATTTGCACCCATAGCATCTAATGTATTTACCTTTAGATGGACAACTATAAAATCTTCATCTTTAGAATTTATAATTCTTACATCTATATCCTTTGCTCCACCACCATATTTTACTAATATGGGATCTCTTTCATTACATATTTTCAAAATTTCATCCTTATGTTCATATATTATTATTCTTGTATAATCTACATCTAAAATATCTGTAACTTGGACCTGTGCAATCATTATTGAACCTGTATTGTTTGTATAAAACCCTCCACTATCTCTTGCCAATTTTGCAGCATTACTTGCAGCAGCAACCACCGATGCTTCCTCTGTAACCATAGGAATTATATAATCTTTGCCATTTATCATAAAGTTAAGAGCTACACCAAGTGGTAGCGTGAATCGTCCAATAACGTTTTCTATCATGTTATCAGCTTTTTCTATATCCAAAATTTCCGGATTTTGTATAGTTTTTATATGCTTGTCTTCTAAATTTGCAAATTCTGCCACTTCTTTTAGTCTTTCTTCTACAGATAATTTATAAAACCCTGAATATGTACTATTTTTCATTTTTTATCCCCTTTCTATAATTCATATAATCTTCCTTATCAATTTCTATTCTCATCATAGCAGAACCCATAGATTTCCCCAAAGAATCTAATCTCAAGGAAGTTGTGGCTCCGCCACCAAGAGCATCTTTTAATACAAAATTAAATCCTTTTAATGATTCAACTTCATACCTTGTTATATCTCCTTTCACCATATCCTTGAAATGTTGTTTAACTTTTTCTACTGTTAAAAATTCTTTTATAAACTCATAATCTCTCTCATCTCTTGCATAAACACATATATTACTTATGTTTCCTTTATCTCCGGAACGTCCATGTGCAATTTCTCTTAAATATATTTTTTCCATTATTTAACCTCCAAAACATTTGATGAAAGTTTTACCATATCTCGCGGAATTAACGTAGGCCAAAGACCTATCACATCCTGAATTCGTGATCTGCCTCCAAAAAAACTTGCCCCTTGTGGACCATTTAATTGTAAAGGAGAAATTTCAGGAATAAGTTTTTTTGCTTCATCCTTTGTCTGAGTTCTTATAGCAATTCTCATTACTACTTCATTCATATTCTTAACTAAATCTTCATCCATGTTTGCAACATCTAAAAGCAGCGCATTAAGACCTATAAAATCTATTCGTATGTCATCATATTTTAAGTTCTTTCTTTTCATTTTTTTCATTATTATTTCTGAAGCAAATTTTGCTTTTTCATAAGCATCCGGCCAAACAAAATTTAGAAAAGTTTCAACTTTATATCCGGCATGATAACCTATTGATAATTTCAATTTTTCCGGTGGAGTTTTTCCCTTAATATTTTTTACTTCAACTTTGTTTTTTTCTATTTCTTTTAAAGAAACTTTGCTTATATCTGCAACAATATCCGGAGTTATATAATTTGCCGGATCATGTATCTCATACAACAGTTGTTCTTTTAAGCTTTGCTCCGTTATCAAACCCCCTGTTGTAGAAGTTTTTGTTATAAACGTTTTATTTTTTGTAACTTCTGCAATAGGAAAACCTAAATTATCCATATCAGGTACATCACGCCAAGCATAATCAAAATTTCCACCTGATGCTTGTCCTCCGCATTCAAGCAAATGACCTACAATAATACCTCTTGCTATGTTATCATAATCATCGTTGCTCCACTTAAATTCATGCATCAATGGAGATATAAAAAGCGCCGAATCTGCTGCTCTGCCTGTTACTACTATATCTGCTCCTTCTTCTAAGCACTCAATTATAGGCTCTCTGCCAAAATAAACGTTTGCATTTAGTATAGAATCTTTTATTTCTTCTAATTTCCTTCCGTTATCTGAATTTATAAATTCATAGCCTTCCTCCATAAGCCCTAAAAGTTCATCTTTTAAATCATCTCCTAAAACATATCCTATTTTAAAATCTTTCATATAATTTTTTTTAGAAACATATTCTATCTGTTTGACTGCTTCTTCTACATTTACGCCACCTGCATTTGAAATAATTTTTACCTTTTTTTCAAATGCCTCTTTACCAATCATCTCAAAAAGATTTATAAAATCTTTTGCAAACCCTGCTTTCGGATCTTTATTTTTTTGCTTTTGCAATATAGACATAGTTAGTTCTGCTAAATAATCACAAGCCATATAATTAAGATTTCCATTTTTTACCATGTCTATTGCAGCATCAGGACTGTCACCCCAAAATCCTTGCCCTCCGCCTATTCTTATAACCTTATCTTCATTCACAACACAAACTCCTTTCTTCCTAAAAGTATAAAATTAAAAATATAATAATTAACATAATTTATTTTTATAGATTAAATCTACATAAAACAAAATATTTCAATAAAACTATTTTTTTATAAATACTCTTTGACAATACTATAAAGCAAAATCTGTGCCAAAATAAAAAGATATGAAAAAACCTTTTACATATAAGCTTTTCATATCTTTTTATTAATCGCATTATATTAAAAATTTTGTCATTTTAGGCAAAATAATATATCTATTTTGTCACTTTTGGCAATATTATATTATAAGCTTTAATTTTTCTATATATAGTTCTTTCACTTATGTTCAGCATTTTTTTTGCCATATTTATATTATAATTGCAAACTCTAAGTATATTTTCAATTACTTCTTTTTCTTTTTCTTGTAAATGCTCCTGCAAAGTCGTTGATATAATTTTATTTTTTATATTTTGCAATCTTTTTGGAAGATTTTCTATTTCTATTGAGTTCCCATTAGCTAAAATGACACAATGTTCAATACAGTTTTTCAACTCTCTTATATTTCCCGGCCAATTATATTCTAATAATATATCATATGCTTCTTTAGATACCATAAGATTTTTATTATATTTTAAATTGTATTTCTGTAAAAAATAATTTATAAATAGAGTTATATCAACTCCACGCTTACGAAGCGGAGGTAATTCTAATGTTACAACCGATAATCTGTAAAATAAGTCTTGTCTAAAACTCCCGTCTTCAATTTTGCTTTCAAGTTTCTGATTTGTTGCTGCAATAACTCTAACATCTACTTTTATATTCTGACCTCCACCTATTTTTTCAATTTCTCCAGTTTCCAAAGTTCTAAGCAGCTTAGCTTGCATAGATAAGGACATATCTCCCACTTCATCTAAAAATATAGTTCCTTTATCTGCCATCTGAAATTTTCCAATCTGCCCTGTTTTTTTAGCTCCTGTAAATGCACCTGCATAATATCCGAACATTTCGCTTTCAATAAGATTTTCAGGTACTGCCGCACAATTTAATATAATAAAAGGTTCATCCGCTCTTTTTGAATTTTTATATATAAATTTTGCAAGTATATCTTTTCCTGTTCCGTTTTCTCCCAAAATTAAAACTGAAGCGTCCGTTTTGGCTACAGAAAGCGATTTTGTTATTAAATTCAAAAAATTTTTATTTTTCCCCACTATCTTTAACTCTTTTAATTTTTCTTGTGCAATTAGTTTTTCATTATATTGTGATGCAACATTTGATATTCTTATTACTTCCTGATTTAAATAATTCAGCTCAGTAACATCAGTAAAAATTGAATATGCTCCTGCAAATGTACTGTTTACAAAAAATGGATATATCCTTACATTAACGTATTTTTCAATACTTTTAATAAGATGATTACTCTTAATTATAGGCTTTTTAGTTTTTAAAACTTCTATAATAGAAGCATTGCTTTCTATATTTTGTATATATTTACCGATTACTTTGTTTAAAGGAACTCCAAGAATTTTCGAGTAATTCTTGTTGGCATAAAATATTCTACCGAATTCATCTATTATTATTACTGCTTCTTCTATATCTTCCACAATGTTCAAAAACATATTATTTGAATTTTTTTCTTGTAAATAGCATATTAATTCCTTTTCTATATAACCTACAATTTTCTCTTTGTCTTTAAAATAAATTATTTCAGAATTTATTTCAGAAACATCTATTTTGTCTATTGATATATCTACAGGAAATATATTTATATTATTCAATTCTTCTTTGTTATGTTCTTTTAATTTTATAATTTTTGATATTTTCATAAAAAAACACCCTTACTAAAATTAAAAATATGTAATTTTTATCAATGAATCGTTAAGCTCTGTTATTATGCTCATATTAGCATAAAATAAACAATTAAGTCAAGTATTTATCTCTTATATTCTTATACTGATGAATTAATAAAATCAAATAATATGTAAAAATTTTTATTAAAAGTTTATATTTTTTAATACCTCTATATAATTAAAATCTACTCGAATACATCTCGTAAAAAATACTTTCTTGATTTTATCACCCTTATATGCTAAGATGAATATAATAGCTTAATTGTAAAGTTTTTTACTATTTAAATCCTTATAAAGAAATATTTTATAAGCTCGTTCTAATTAATACTAAATATCATTAAAACTATGGAAATGTTATATAAATTTAGTAAAAATATAATACTATTTATTAATTTGAAATATAAATTATCTATTATTTTATTAGGGATTAGTATAAATCTAATCAGTGTTATTTATCATAGTTTTATATTATTTTGTGATTGGATAATAAATTACTTTAAATAATATGTTTCTTATAAGCTATTATATGGAGGCTCTTATGGATTTTACTCATATAGACAAAAATGGCAATGCCATAATGGTTGATATATCAGATAAAGATATAACTGACAGAGTGGCAGTTGCAAGTGGATATATAAAATTGAATGAAGAAATAATTTCTTCAATAAAAAATATGAGCAACAAAAAAGGTGATGTTTTAAGTGTAGCAAGGATAGCTGGTATAATGGCTGTAAAAAATACATCAAGCGCAATCCCTCTATGCCATACCTTGCTTATCAATAAATGTAAAGTAGATTTTAAAATAGATGAACAAAATTATACAGTAAAATCAACTTGCACAGTGTCCTGCACAGGTAAAACAGGTGTAGAAATGGAAGCTTTGCACGGAGTAAGCATAGCACTGCTTACAATATATGATATGTGCAAAGCCATAGACAAATCTATGGTAATATATGACATTCACCTTGATGAAAAAAGTGGAGGAAAAAGCGGAGATTATCATGCTCGATAAATTTGGTAGAAATATAGATTATGTGCGAATATCACTGACCGACAGATGCAATTTGAGTTGTGTTTATTGTATGCCTAAAGGAATCCCTATAAAGTTTTTGGATATATCTGAATTATTAAGCATTGATGAAATTTATTATATATGCAACATTTTGTCAGATTTAGGCATAAAAAAAATAAAATTAACGGGTGGAGAGCCTCTATTAAGGCACGATATAATAGACGTAATACAAAAAATACGTTCAATAAAGAATATAGAAAAAATAACTTTGACTACAAATGGTGTGTTATTGGACAGATATTTTGACATATTATATGAAAATGGCATAAGAGATATAAATATGAGTTTAGATTCTCTAAACCCACAAAAATATGAACAAATAACAAATTTTAAACTTGATAATATAATAAAAAATCTAAACCATATAATATCTTATAAAGATATGAACATAAAAATAAATGTAGTTCCAATAAACACACAAATAGATGATATACTCTCACTTGTTGAGCTTTCAAAAAACACTGATATAAAAGTGCGATTTATAGAGATGATGCCAATAGGATACGGTAATAATTTTGAATTTTTATCCAATGAAAAAATATTGGAGATAATATCTAATAAATATGGCAATTATACAAAATCTGAAAAAGTGCATGGCAATGGTCCTGCTACCTACTTCTCTTTTGAAAACTTTAAATCTGATATAGGTCTTATATCTGCCGTATCTCATATGTTCTGTGATAGTTGCAATCGCATAAGAATAACTTGTGACGGCAAGCTTAAACCTTGCTTGGACTATGACTCTACACTTGATATAAAAGAGTTAATAAATCAAAATATAAACCAACAGGATTTAAAAGAAAAGATAAAAAATGTGATATTCAACAAACCTCAAAGTCACAATTTCTTAAAAAATATAATAACCGATAAAAATAATATGCTCATAAAAAAAGATACAAGAAAGATGTATCAAATAGGTGGATAGTAAAATGCTGTAAATCAATATTTGAAATACAGCATTTTATTTGTTATGTATGCTTAAACCCTTAATTACACAAAAAGAGCTGCCTTATGGCAACCCTTTAGATTTTTCTATTAAAATTTTAATAAACTCTTATTTAAAAAACTCTGATACTAAGTTATTTATCCTTCTGCCGTCGGCTTTTCCTTTTACCTTCGGCATCAAAATTCCCATTATCTTACCCATATCTTTTACAGATGTTGCACCTACTTGTTCAACGGCTTGTTTTATATACTCTCTAAGCTCATCATCAGTAAGTTGCTTTGGCAAATAAGTTAAAAGAATTTCAATTTCTTCTTCTGTTTGGCTTATCAAATCATCTCTGCCTGCTTTTTTAAAATCAACAAGAGCTTCATTTCGTTGTTTCAACTGTTTGGATACTATATCCATAACATCTACGTCATCGAGTTCTACTCTTTCGTCAACTTCTTTTTGTTTAATTGCGGCACGAACGAGAGTCACAACTGATTTCCTGACCTGCTCTTTATTTTTCATAGCATCTTTAAGGTCATTAGTCAATCGTTCTTTGAGAGTCATTTCAATTCACCTCATTATATGTTAATTTATTCAACGAATTTATCTCTTTTTCTTTCTTGCTGCTTCTGCTTTTTTCTTTCTTTTTACGCTCGGTTTGTCATAATGTTCTCTTTTTCTAACTTCTGACATTACTCCTGACAAAGCACATTGTCTTTTAAATCTTTTAAGTGCACTATCCAATGATTCATTTTCTTTTACTTTAATTTCAGTTGCCATCTTCTTCCCTCCCCTCAAAATAAACAAAATTGCAGATATGAAGAAGCCTTTTCAGAAAAAATAAAATTTTAATACTCAAGTATTATATAATTAATTTACAATTTTTTCAAGTATTTTATTTTATACTAAAATTTAACCCGGAGGCCATTGAAGATTTCTTCCTGATAATATATGAAAATGTAAATGCTCAACTGTCTGTCCGCCTTGCTCTCCCGTATTGCATATAACTCTAAATCCTGCATCTAATTTTTGATCGAATGCTATTTTTTGTATTGCATTAAATATAGATACTTTTATTTTATCGTTATCCAAGTCTTTTATATTATCATAATGTTTTTTAGGTACCAACACTATATGTACAGGTGCTTGCGGATCTATATCATTAAACGCATATACATAGTCATCTTCGTATACTTTTGCACTTGGGATATTTCCGCCAACTATCTTGCAAAATACACAATCACTCATTTATAACACCTCCTAATCAATGTAAAATAGATATGAGAAAAATTCAATCAAATTATCTCAAGCAAAACTGAAAAATATTCAAGTTTTAAATTTTTTCAAATCTTTTATAAAAATTATACCATAGTAAGTATATAAAATCAAATAATCAATGGACTTATAATATTTATATAACATATGTTTATTAAAATAAGCCAAAAATTTAATTTATTAAGTGTTGCATTTATATGTAAACCTAATGTAATAGAAAAAATTACAAAAA
>NZ_JH414575.1 GCF_000238115.1 Peptoanaerobacter stomatis
ATTTAACTTATTCTTCATAAGTCTACTTTGTTTACTATTCCGTATTTTCATTGTTCATCTGTCCTTTGACAGCTCGTTTATTATATCTCTTCTTTTCCTTGTCTGTCTAAGTTACTTTTTTTATTTTTTATTTTCTTTTTATCTCTGTTTTGTTCTCTCTCATCGAGAGCTTTATCATATTATCATTATTTACTTATGCTTAGTCAACTTGTTTTTTTTATTTTTTTTACTTTTTTTGTTTTCTCGTTCTTTTTTTATCTTTTATTGTTTTTTATCCTTACTTTAATTATATACTTTCTTTATTTATTTTATGTTTTCGTTCTGAATTTTGCTTATCCTATTTTCTAATAAAATTATGAATAACTTGTATAATTATATAATATTAATATAGATAGTATACAAAAAAATAATTATTATGTTTTTCTGTTATTTTATAATACTAATATTCCTCTAAATAGATAGTATGCTCAAATACCTTAAAGTTATATTTTTGAGCATATATTTTTTGAAAGGTATTATATCTTATTTTTCTCTTTTGCGCCGTTACTTTATAGATGTTTAGTATAAGATTTTACTATTAATTAAAAAAAGTAAGTTATATTTTAAGTTTTATACTAAAAAATGCTTACGTTTAATTAAATAATAGTATACTTATTATATAACTTACTTTATATTTATTATTTTAAATCTTTTGCTTCTTCTATTTCTTTTATATCGTTTATGCTTAATAGCTTAAATTGTCCGATTGACTTATAATTTATATTGTCTACTGTTTGTTTTACTTCATGTGTGACTTCTATTATTGAAAAGTCTTTTTTACTTATCTTATATGTCAGATTTACTTCTACATCATCTAATTTGTTCAATTCTATTCCTAAACCGAACAGTCCGTCTACCATATAAAACAAATCTCCATTTTTACCTTTATATGTGAAGTCATATGTTGTATCTGTTTCTGTCATTTTAAATCTTTTATCTTGTGACAAATTTGTTGATAAACTGAAGGCTTTTACCATTCCTATATAACTGCTTTCTGTTTGAGGTTTCATATCTTGTCCTGTATATTCTTTCAGTCCTTTTTGATCACTGTCTAAGTATATTTTATTTTTTATCATATCTACATATGCTTTTGTTTTTACTCCGTCTATGTTTGTTTCGTCATACATTTTAGCTACAGTTTTAAAGCCGTCTTTGTCTTTTTTATCTGAATATATTATCTTTGATGTTATATCTACATTATTACCTTTTCCAGTTTCTTTGCCTGCTGAATCTAATTGTGAGACTTTTACTTTATAATTTGCTGTTACTGATTTTAAATTTTCTAAGGATTTTTTTAATTTATCGAATACTTGTTGTTCTGTAAGTTTATTATTTTCTTTAGGAATTTTAACTTCTTCTTGTTTTTGTTGTGTAACTGTTGTTTTTGTTTGTCCTGTTGATGTTTTTGTTGTGGCATTACAAGCTGTAGAGTTAAACATCATTCCTAAACTTAATAAAATAGCTAATATTTTCTTATTTTTCATATTTTCCTCCAATTTGTTTCACGTGAAACATTTTATATTAATCTAATATAATTATATATCTTATAAATAATTATATTAGAAAATATTATTAGTATTTTTATATTTCTATTTAATTAATATAGTATAGTATAAAACATAATAAAAATATATTTCATATTATATTATGTTTTTCATTAAATTAGTTTTAAATTAATATTAATTTTTTACAAAAAAATATCCTCATATTTTAAATAAGGATATTTTAAAAATCATATTATAATTGTCTTTCGTATTCTTTTTTTAATTTTGCCAATATCTTTTTTTCCATCCTTGATACTGTCATCTGTGATACTTCTAATTCATTTGCCACTACCATCTGTGTCTTATTTTCAAAATATCTGTCTATTATTATTTTTCTTTCTACTTCTGTTAATTGACTCATCATATGTTTAAAGAAGTCATTGTCTTCTATTTCTAAAAATCTCCTGTCATCTTCACCGATAAGTTCGTGTAATGCTACATCTTTTTCTTCTCCTTCATTATCATATTTGATATCAAGGGATATTGGAGCATATGCGTGTGATGCATCCAAGGTTTCTATAACTTCTTCCTGTGTGCATCCCAATCTTTCGGCTATATCTGATATTTTAGGTACTTTATGTGTTTCTTGTTGTAACTCAATTTTTACTTGATTTACTCTTTTTGATAATTCTTGTATTCTTCTTGGTACTCTTATTGACCAACCTTTATCTCTAAAGTATTTTTTTATTTCTCCTATTATCGTTGGCGTTGCAAATGATGAAAATTCAAATCCTTTTGATATGTCATATCTTTCTATAGCAAATATCAATCCAAGTGATGCTACTTGATATATATCTTCATATTCTATGCCTTTATTTATATATTTTTTTGACAGTATCTCAGCTATATATAGATTTCTCTTAATTAATTCGTTTCTTATTTCTATATCTTTGTCAGTGCTATAAATAGAAAACAATTCTTTATCGTCATAATGGTCATATTTATTAATAATGCTCATAGTATTTTTCTTTGACTCCTTTCTTGAGGGAGTATCTTGCATTATCTACCATCTCCTAAGAATTTAACCATTTTTATTTCGCTTCCAATACCTATTTGAGATTTAAGCTCTACTTCATCCATTAAAGTTTTAATTATGAATATTCCAAGTCCTCCTTCTTTAGGATTGCTAAGATCCGGACTTCCTACTTCTTCAACTTTATATCCTTTGCCTGTATCTCTTATTTGTATTTGCAGTTTGTTTTCAAATACATCTATGTCTATATCGAATTTTTCATCTAAGCCATGTTTGATAGCATTAGTACATCCTTCTGCTACCGCTACTTTTATATCTTCTATTTCTTCTATATTGAATCCCATTCTATTTGCTATTGCAGATACCGTAAGTCTTACAACTCCAACATATTCAGCTTTGCAAGGAAGAGACATATTAACTTTGTCTATACTCTTCATATAATCGGAATTTCGGTTTGACAAATTTATCCCTCCAATTTAAATATTTTATCTAATCCTGTAATTGTGAATATTTTTTTTACATTCGGTTTCGTATTTAATATATATATATCCTTTTCTTTTTGTTTTAATCTTTTTAATACACCTACTAAAATTCCAAGTCCTGTAGAGTCTATATATTCCAAATTCTGCATATTTATTACGACATCTTTTATATTTTCTTCGTTTATCACGCTTAGGGATTCTTTCAATTTTGTAGCCGTATATATATCAATTTCTCCTTGTAATGCTACATTCCATTTATCATCTGTTTTGTTAAAATTAACATCTACGTTTAAAGACACTTGTTAATTCCTCCCTTTTTGTCTGTTTTTTCTCATTTGTGCTACCGACATCGCTCCTTTTGCTGCTGCTGAAAAAGCTGTTGCTTTTGATACGCCCGATACAACTCCTGATAATGAATTTATGGATGTGAGTATACCTGAACTTGCTATTATTAAATCTTCTATTTCTCTTGAATTTCTAACAACTATTCTGTTTACTTCTTTAATTGTGTCACCGGCGTTTTTTAATACCATTCCCAAGTATACGCTGAAAAATAAAAATCCTATACCTATGAGTAATATTCCTACTTCCCACATATGCTTCTCCTTTAAAATTTAAACTTTTGTAACTATATTATTAAATATATTAAATTTACAGTTAACAATAAACACTATTTAAAACTAAATATAATTTTTAGAATATAAAAAATATATTCAATTTAGTATTTTTATTATATTGCTGTTTAATAAGTCAACAAATATATAAAAATTATACATCAAATTCTCTTTCAAATACGCTTTCTTCTTCTACGTCTTGTATTGATGCACCTGTATATAATGTTATTGTATCTTTTATTGTGTCTTTTACTCCATCTATGTCGTAGCGTGCATCACTTGCTCTTTTTTTAATTGTTTTCTTTGTATCGTCGGCTTTTTCACTAAGTTCTACTCTTAGTTCTTTACCGCTTTTTGGAGCTATTAAAACCCCAATTATAACGCCAAAAAATAATCCGAATACAAATGTTAAAAACGGGCATCTTCTCATAGCTGTTCTCCTTTACTTAAAATTGTTTCAAAATGTATTTTTATTATTGTATTTTTTATTACAAAGTTATTATACAATATTTTATTTGAATTCTCCATTTTTTTATCTATAAAACCATTAGTATAGTAGAAAAAATATTTAAAAGCAATTTATTATTTTTTATTATAATAACTTAAAATAAATGACTTTACACTATTTTTTTACTAAAAATATCAAAATAACTATGATGAATAAAATTATTCATTTTCTCCATCATCATTAGCTATTATTTCTATTGCTGATATTATTTCATTTTCCGTACTTCTCATAACTCTTACACCGCTTGTATCTCTTGACAATACTGATATTTCAGATACTTCCGTTCTTATCAATGTTCCATCTGAATTTATTATCATAACTTCATCTTTTTCGTCTACTACTTTTGCATCTGCAATATTTCCTGTTTTTTCTGTGATTTTATAAGTTTTTAAACCTACTCCACCTCTTGATTGAACTTTGTATTTGTTTATATCAGTTCTTTTGCCATATCCATTTTCAGATATTATTAAGAGTTGTTTATCTTGTGATGCTATCTCTACAGATACCACTTCATCATCACCTTTGAGCTTGATACCTCTTACTCCTCTTGCTTGTCTTCCCATAGGGCGTATCTGCTTATCTTCAAACATTATAGCCATACCTTTTTTAGTGATTATGATAAATTGAGAATTATCTTGTGTCAACAATGAATTTACAAGCTCATCTCCTTCATCCAAACTTATTGCTATAAGTCCTTGTCGCTTGCTCTTGGTGAATTCAGATACTTTTGTTTTCTTTATAACACCTTTTTTAGTACACATAACAAGATAGTTATTGTCTTGATCTGCTTTTGTAGTTATTATACTTGTTATGCTCTCACCTTTTTCGAGCGGTAACAAGTTTATAACATTGGTTCCCTTTGCAGTTCTTGATACTTGTGGTACTTCATAAGCATTAAGCGTATATATTTTACCTAAAGTTGTTATAAACAGAAGTTTTTCGTGATTTGAAGTTATTATCAATTTTTCAACGAAGTCTTCTTCTTTTGTAGTCATTGATGCTATACCTTTACCGCCTCTTTTTTGAGCCTTATAAGTGTCTACCGGCAATCTTTTTATATAACCTTGATGTGTAAGTGTTATTGTAACATCTTCATTCGGTATAGTATCTTTTATATCTATTTCTTCTTGTTTTGCTATTATCTGTGTTCTTCTTGCATCCTTATATTTGTCTCTTATTTCTATCATTTCTTCTTTGATTATAGATAACAACTTTTCTTCACTTGCCAATATTGAATTGTAATATTCTATCTTTTTATTAAGTTCCAATTTTTCTTCTTCAAGTTTTTCTTTTTCCAAACCTTGAAGTCTTCTCAGTCTCATATCCAATATCGCTGTTGCTTGGACTTCAGATAAGTCAAATCTGCTCATCAATTTTTCTTGAGCATCTGAATATGAATTTCTTATTATATTTATTACTTCATCTATATTATCTATTGCTATTAATAATCCTAATAATAAATGTAATCTTTCTTCAGCTTTGTTTAAATCAAACTTTGTTCTTCTTGTTACAACTTCCTTTTGATAATTTATATAGTATTTGAGTATGTCCACAAGATTTAGTATCTTAGGCTCTCCATCTACTATTGATAATAAAATTATAGAATAGACTTCTTGAAGTTGAGAATGTTTATATAAATTGTTTAAAACTATTGTAGGGTTCACATCTCTTCTTGTTTCTACTACAATTTTTATACCTGTTTTTTTACTTGATTCATCTCTTAAATCTGTTATTCCTTCTATTTTTTTATCTCTTACAAGCTGTCCAATTTTTTCTACTAAAGTTGCTTTATTAACTTGATAAGGTATTTGTGTTATTATTATTTCAGATTTTCCATTAGGCAATTCTTCTATCTCTGATTTTGCTCTTACTACTACTTTTCCTCTGCCTGTTTCATATGCTTTTCTTATTGCATCTTTTCCCATAATAACTGCACCTGTTGGAAAATCAGGGCCTTTTATATGCTGCATTACATCATCCAATGTAGCTTCTTTATCATCTATAAGAGTTATAGTACCATTTATTACTTCTTTTAGATTATGAGGAGGTATTGATGTTGCCATACCTACTGCTATACCGTTTGATCCGTTTACAAGTAAATTCGGAAATCTTGACGGCAATACTACAGGTTCTTGTTTTTTCTCATCAAAATTAGGTCTGAAATCTACAGTATCCTTGTTCAAATCTCTAAGCATTTCTGATGAAATTTTATTCATCTTTGCTTCAGTATATCTGTATGCAGCAGGAGGATCTCCGTCTAATGTACCGAAGTTACCTTTTCCTTCGACAAGCATATATCTCATAGAAAAATCCTGAGCCATTCTTACCATCGCATCATATATTGAAGAATCTCCATGCGGATGATAATATGCCATAGTATGTCCTACTACATTGGCTGATTTATGAAACGGCTTATCAGGAGTAAGTCCAAGTTCACTCATAGAATAAAGTATTCTTCTGTGAACAGGTTTTAAACCGTCTCTTATATCAGGAAGAGCACGACCTATAATAACGCTCATAGAATAATCTATATAGCATTTTTCCATTTGTTTTTTCAGATCTACATCTTCTATCTTACCGTGTATATCATCTATTTGTATATCGTCGCTCATTTTATCTCCTTGTTATATAAAATAAGTATTTCATATAGATTTTTTTAATATAATGCTCAAATATGTTTTGCTAAAAGCATTTTTTATAAATATCTTCAAAATATATATTTATAAAAATATAATTTGCAAAACAATTTAAACATATCTTAATTTAAAGTATTACTGCCATCTGATTAAACAATGGACAATTATTTTTAAATTCACAAAAAAATAATATATATTTATAAGATGATAATATCCATATTTAAAACAGATGTCAGTATTAAATAATTTATTGTATAACTAAATTCATATAAAATTAAAAAAATTAATAATAAATTGATTTTTAAATCAAAAAACTGATATTCAAAATTATATATCCAAATTCTCTACATATCTGGCATTTTGTTGTATAAAATCACGTCTTGGTTCTACCTTATCTCCCATTAATACACTAAAAATTTCATCAGCCTCTGCCGCATCTTCCAAATTAACTTTTAACAATACTCTGTTCTTAGGATCCATGGTAGTATCTCCAAGTTCCTCTGCGTCCATTTCTCCAAGACCTTTATTTCTGCTGACAAGCACTCTTTCTCTACCTATCTCATTCAATTTTTGTTCCAATTCTTCAGGAGAATAAGCATAGAAAGTTTTCTTACCTTTTTCTATTGAAAATAATGGAGGCTGTGCTATATACACATATCCGTTTTCTATAAGAGGACGCATATATCTAAAGAAGAATGTGAGTATAAGTGTCCTTATATGTGCACCGTCAACATCGGCATCCGACATTATTATTATCTTATGATATCTCAGTTTACTCTCATCATATTCAGAGCCTATTCCACATCCGAAAGCGGTAATCATATTTTTTATAGTATCTGATTGTAGAGCTTTGTCCAATCTTGATTTTTCAACATTCAATATCTTACCTCTAAGCGGTAATATAGCTTGATTTTGTGAATTTCTACCCTCTTTTGCAGAACCGCCTGCTGAATCCCCTTCGACTATAAATATTTCTGATTTTGAAGGATCTTTTTCTCTGCAATCAGCCAATTTTCCAGGCAAAGAAGTACTTTCCAATATACCTTTTCTTCTTGTCAAATCTCTGGCTCTTTTAGCAGCTTGTCTTGCACGCTGTGAGCGCATACATTTTTCCATTATTATTCTTGCACAAGCAGGATTTTCCTCTAAAAATATATTTATTTCTTCAACCGTAACTTGTTCAACAGAAGAACGTATTTGAGGATTGCCCAGCTTTGTTTTTGTTTGACCTTCATATTGAGGATCAGGCAATTTTACTGATATTATTGCAGTCAAACCCTCTCTAATATCTTCACCTGTAAAATTTTCATCTTTTTCTTTCAAATAGTTATTTTTTCTTGCATAATCATTTATAACTCTTGTAAGAGCTGATTTAAAACCTATAAGGTGCATACCACCTTCAACTGTATTAATATTATTAGCAAATGAATATATATTTTCGCTATAAGCATCAGTATACTGCATAGCTATCTCTATATCATAAGTACCGTCAATTTTATCAAAATATATAACATCTTCATGAAGCGGTTCTTTTGACTTGTTCATAGACTTAACATATTCAATTATACCGCCTGTATAATGATAAGTTTTAGATATTTTATCAGAAGTTCTGTTGTCTTCAAGTGTAATTGATATACCCTTATTAAGAAAAGCAAGTTCTCTTAATCTATGCTCCAATGTTTCAAAACTGTACACAGTTTCATCAAATATTTTTTCATCAGGCAAAAAACTTATACAAGTACCTGTTTCCTCCAAAGGACAAGTACCAATCTGCTTAATATCTGTAACTGCATTTCCATATTCAAATTCCTGTTTATATACTTTACCATCTTTTTTTACAACTGCCGTAAGTGATTTAGAAAGTGCATTTACAACAGAAACACCGACTCCGTGCAAACCTCCTGATACTTTATATCCACCTGCACCGAATTTACCACCGGCATGTAATACTGTAAGCACTGTTTCCAAAGTAGACTTTCCTGTTTTTGGATGTACTTCTACAGGTATACCTCTACCATTATCTATTACTGTAATTCCATTATTTACATCTATCGAAACATAAATTTTGTCACAAAAACCTGCAAGAGCCTCATCTATAGCATTGTCAACAACTTCATATACAAGGTGATGAAGTCCTTTACTGCCTGTAGAGCCTATATACATACCAGGTCTTTTTCTTACAGGTTCAAGACCTTCAAGTACCTGTATCTGCTCAGCTCCATATGCAGTTTGATTTATATCATTATCCATCAAAAACAATACATCCTTTCAAATTTATTCTTAACAAATCATTTAAGATTATGATTATTTTTCATAAAATCAATATATAAAAAAATATATTTTTACAAAATAATAATGTCTTATCACTTCCTTAATTTATATATTATACCATAAAATACATAAAATTAGTATGATTTTTTATTACAGCTAATACTAAACACTATTAAAAATACATTATAATTATACATCTAAAATTTTAATTTTTTTAAACAATAGACTATATAAACTTATAGATTTTATACTTTGTAATAGTATTTAATATAAAATTACATAAGTTTATATTGCTATCTAATAAAATTATATAACATTAATATAAAATACTTTATTTTAAAAATCAATTATGATAGATTGTCAAGATAAGTACAACACTTTTATAAAATTATTTATAAATTTCCATTATTTGATAAAATTTTGATATTAACATAAAAAAAGTGGAACCGAGTTCCACTTTTTGCTGAAATAATTTTTAAAAATAAGTATTATCTTCGCTTATATCAAGTTTTTCTATTTTTTTTCTGATTTTAAGCATATGCTCATCTATTTGATATATTTTATCTGCACATTCTTTCAATTCTTTTATAATTTCAGGTGCTTCTTTCATTGTCTTTTTATATTTCATTTGATGCTCCAATGATGCCCAAAAGTCCATAGCTATTGTTCTTATCTGTAATTCCAATTTTATACATTCTTTTTTTTGAGAAAGATATATCGGTATCTCTACTATTAAATGAAGTGAGCTGTATCCATTAGGTTTTGGATTTTTTATATAATCTTTAACTTCTATTATCTTGATGTCATCTTGTAACTCCAGCATCTCCGCTATATCATATATATCGTCTACAAAACTACAAACTACTCTGATACCTGCTACATCTGTAAGATTTTCTCTTATTGATTTGGTGCTTATTTCCAATCCTCTTCGCCTTAATTTTTGTGCTATACTTGAAGGTTTTTTGAGCCTGCTCTTTACGAATTGTATAGGATTACGCTGATTTTTTATAGATATATCATCGTTTAACACTTCCAATTTCGTTCTTACTTCTCTTATTGCCGACTTGTAATATAACATCAACTCTTTAAACTCATTGAGATGTATCAATATTTCTTCAGGATCTTGTGATATAACAGAAATTATTTTTTTATCAAACTCTTGCATATTTACCTCCACTAACAGTGTAAGCATTTTTAAATTTTACATTTTAATTATACTATTTATATTTTTTTTGTCAATTATAAGCTAATCCTAATTGAACTTTTTATATTTTTATACTAAACATTAATCAAAACTATATTAGATTATACTCTTAAAAATTTATATTTTTTAAAACAATAAATTATATATAATTCGTAATAATGTTTAGTAATATAAAATTAAGATAAACAACAATATAGTCTTAAAATCCATTTAAATTGATTTTAAGACAAGTTTTATTTTTATAATATAATTTATCTACTCTTTTATAAACTTTCCTTAAATCAAAAATTAAATGGTGTGTTTTTTTACAACAATTATAAAAATGGCTATTATCAAGTTTAATTGAAAATAGCCATTTTTATTTGAATATTAATTCATTCATACTTCCTTATAGTATGAATTATATTTATTTTTTTATGTGTTAATTCAATAATTTATTTGTTAAATTTTTTTATATATTGAATTTAGCTACCATCTCGCTCATCTCTTGCGCCATATCTGCTAAGTGTGCACTTGATGCTGCTATCTCTTCAGATGATGCTGTCTGTTCTTCTACTGTCTCTGATGTCTCTTGTACTGATGCTGCATTTTGCTCTGATAGCGCTGATAGACTTTCTATTATTCCCATCAGACTTTCTTTTGTCTTTTCTAATTCTTTCCCTGACTTATTTAATTTTTCTACTGCTTTATTGTTGTTGTCTAATTCTTTTGATATTATGTTGAATTGCTCTCTTGTGTCTTCTACTTTTACTGATTGCTGCTCTACTATCTTTCCTACTTTCTCCATTGTCTCTACTGCTTGTCCTGTCTTTGCTGTCAAATCTGATACTATTTCTTTTATTTCTTCTGTGAATGTGTTTGATTGTTCTGCTAATTTCCTTATTTCTTCTGCT
>NZ_JH414576.1 GCF_000238115.1 Peptoanaerobacter stomatis
TTTTGTAATTAAATTAAAAAATATCAGCACATAATGTTGATGTAATAATAATATAACAAAAAAAACAATCTGTCAATATTTTGATTAAATTTTTAGTGAAAAATTTTCTTAAATGAAACAAAAAAATAATTTCACATATATCATATAAAATTGTAAAATTAATTTTTTCTATATCAGAGTTCATTTTATACTAAAACCTATTTAAATAGACATATAATAAAAATATTAAATTAAATGTATTTGATTAAAAGTATTTTCGGTACTATAAAACTCGTAATCTTCTTAATCAAACATACTCAAACGCATTTTTTATATTTTAATGTTACATGTTATTTTAATTAGGTATTAATATCACTAATAATATGGTTTATTTTAAAAAAACTTAGGGTATGATTATTAAAATTATATTTTATCAGGAGATTATTATGAAATACGGTTCTACCCCTTTTGAAGAAATAATTTTCGCTATGATGTTGTATGTAGAGCATACTGATGTATCGCGTATTAAAGAATATAAGATGAACTCTTTAAACTCCATAATTTCGTCAAGAAATAACTATTATTTTGAAGATACTTATGATGAATACTATGAAGATGTAGACGATATGCTTAGTGAGAGCAATGCCAATTTTTTTGATGATTCATATGTCGACTCTGACAGATTTACTTGCTATGGAATATTAGATGATGATGATTTATCTGACTACGATAAACTTTTAAAATAATTGGTACTGATTATGAGAGAATACAAAACTGTGCTTAACAATACAAATGATGAAATTATAATAGAAAAATCACGATTTATAGGTTACAGTTTTCATATATCATCACAAGATGAAGCTGAAAATTTTATAAAATCTATAAAAAAACAACATTATGATGCTACACACAACTGTTATGCCTACATATTAAATGATGATATGAGTATAATGAAATGCAGCGATGACAAAGAACCAAGTTCAACTGCCGGAGTTCCTATGCTTGAAGTGTTAAAAAAACAAAATATAACAAACTGCCTGATAATTGCTACAAGATATTTTGGCGGTATAAAATTAGGTGCAGGAGGACTTACGAGAGCATATTCAAAAACTGCAAAGATAGCACTTTCTTCAAACACCATAGTCGAAAAAAGAATATTTAAACAATTGGAAATAAGTATAGATTACAATTTTATAGGAAAAATTCAAAAATTTATAGAAAATAATCATATACTATTTAAAGCTCCTGAATTTTTTTGAAAGCGTAAAGTTCATATTATATGAAAAACACGAAAATTTAGGAGATTTAAAACAGGATTTATTAAATATAACTAACGGAAATATAATTATAGAAGAAAAAGATGAAGTGTATATAGATTTTATAGATGAAGTAGCTAAAATTTGAACTACAGACTTTAATTTTC
The DNA here is from genome assembly GCF_000238115.1 of Peptoanaerobacter stomatis. GTDB lineage: Bacteria > Bacillota > Clostridia > Peptostreptococcales > Filifactoraceae > Peptoanaerobacter > Peptoanaerobacter stomatis. The sequence continues at coordinate 1,403 of NZ_JH414576.1, forward strand.
AAAAAAATACCTTATCCTAATAAATTCATAATTGATTTATCATGTATTTTTTGATACACTATAACTTATTTTTAAATTGGCATCAGCACCAATATAGGTATTATACAATCAGGAGGATATTTTATGAGTTTTATTAAGGAATTTAAAGAATTTTCAATAAAAGGCAATGTTATTGATATGGCTGTAGGGGTGATAATAGGTGGTGCGTTCGGAAAGATAGTAACATCTCTTGTAAATGACATAATCATGCCTTTGATATCAAAAATAACCGGAGAAATAAATTTTACAAACTTAAAAATTGTACTTACTCAAGAAAATAAAGAAAAAGGAATAGAACAAATAACTCTAAACTATGGTAATTTTATACAAAACATAGTTGATTTTATAATAATTGCACTTTGTATATTTGCATTTATAAAGGTTATAAACTCACTGAAAAAACAAGAAGAGATTGAAGAAGCAAAAGAAGATGAACCTACTAAAGAGGAAGTTCTGCTTACAGAAATAAGAGACTTATTAAAGCAAAAATAAATACAATATTCAATATATTATAAATCAAAATCTATGCTAAATTTATTTGTAGACTATTGACTGTATACGACTTCTATTAGTTATGTTTTTGCAATATATCTTGCCAGAATTATATTTGTTTATTCAATAGTTCTATAGAATTTCAGTATCATTCACTAATTAACAGTACACACTATATTATAAAAAATGGATATCATCTGTGTTTTAATACACAAATAATATCCATTTTTTAATTTTTCAGAGTTTTTATAATAAAATCTTATAGAATAATATAAATTTAGAATCATTGCTTATTTAAATAAATAATTTATATTAATGTTGTATAGTTATATTATTTATTCTATTAGATAGTATTAATCAAGATTTATAAACAACTTCAAATTCTTCACATACCACATTCATATTTGTTTCAAACTCAAGTCCTGTTTCAGATAATTCTTTTTTAAAAAATTCTTCGTGTACTTTTTGCCAATATCTTAAGCTTCTATCTCCTTCACCCTCTTTGTAAGCGTGATTTTCAGAAACTTTGTTAAATTGTGTAATGTACACTTTGCTTGTTTGTATTATGCAAACCGCTTCGTTTTTTGAATTTAAAATTATACTATATTCACCTTCTTTGGGTATTTCTTCACCCTCTAATTCATACAATATATGAGCTGATGCTGTAGCAGTTTTTTTACCGCTAACTACAAGTGATGAAAGCTCATCCGCTTGTACGTCATTGATACCGAATTGCCATGAACTGAATGTTTTATTTTCTACAATGTTGTTCTTAGCGACAAATTCATTCCATAGTTCTATATCTTTCACAAATATTTCTTCCTTTATTATTTAAAAATTCTTTATATTATTTTGATAAAATTTAGTAATTAATACATATTAAATCTTTAAGCAACTTTTTGTATAAAATTTACATATTTATTAAAAACTTGCATATATCTGTTGCTGCGTTCGGTTTTCTTATCATTGATATATTTTTTTTCATATTTTCTAATTTTTCCTGATAACAATATAGTTGATAAAATGCTTCATCAACCGGAAATGTGGGTGTTGAATAAACTGCACAACCATTGTTTGTCAAGAACTCTACGTTTCTTTCTTCTTGACCTGGTATAGGATTTACCATTATCATGGGAAGATTCTTTGATAAAACTTCACAGCTTGTAAGACCTCCAGGTTTAGTTATTACTAAATCACAGGCACTCATCATAACATCTACATTATCAACAAAGCCATATATTTTTACATTGTGATGAAATTTTGTCTTTTCCAAATCTTTTTTACTTTTTTTACTGTTTCCGCATACTACCAATAATTCAAAATCATCTAATATATGGTCTATTCTCTTTACCATTTTAACTATGTTTCCATATCCCATTGAGCCTGACATAAATAAAATAGTCTTTTTATTTTCATTCAATCCAAGCATTCTTTTCGCTTCCATCTTGTTGATATGCACATTGAATTTATCATTTATAGGTATTCCAAATGGCAGTATTTTTTCTTTTTTTATGCCTTTTTTTACAGCCTGGTATGTCAAAAGCTCACTTGCCGTTACAAAATAATCCAAATTTGATAATCTGCACCAATGAGGGTGTATTGTAAAATCTGTTATTATTCCCACAGATATAACATCTATAAGTTTTTTTTCTAACATCAGATTTATCAATTGAGCTGAAAATATATGTGTGCTTATGACTATGTCCGGATAAAATTCTTCCTCAAAATATGTCAATAATTTTTGCGTAAATAAATAGTTCACTACATTATCTCCCGCATCTTTTGTTTCTTTTTCATCCATAATCTCCTGATACCTGTAACCTCCGGCATACAGATATGGAAATACCGTCGTTGATAATATATAGCTTTTAGATATTCCTTCTTGCAAAACAGGGGATATATATTCAAAAGAATCTATAATTTTACATTCAACATTGTCATATTTTTCAAATTCTATTTTTAATGCATTAGCGGTAGAATTATGCCCTCCGCCTACTTTATTTGTAAGTATAAGTATTTTCATAAGCTTCCTCATTAAAATAATAGTCAAGAAATACGTTTATCGTAATATTATAAAATAATTGAAATTTATTGTAAAGTTAAGATATATTTATTTTCTAACATATAATATTTTTTAGTTTTAGGATAAAGTAAGTATCATTTTAAAAAACATATTTTTATATTACTTCATTTTCTTAATAACTATCTGTATAGCTGTAGCTTCTAACATTTTTTTTAATTTATTATAAACATTATAGTCTGATTTAAGTTTATTTATACATAATATTTTTTCACCTTTTGAATTCTTAAAAAGTCCGTTTTTTATTGTTATAAGTTTGTATATATGCTCTATGGATATTATTTTTTCTTCATTTTCAAAATTATCGGATACTATGTTTTTTACAAATTCTTCTTCGTTATAGATATTGTCCTTTATCTGTTTTCCTATCATATTTATATCAAATATGGCTATAGTTTTTGTAGTATATTTTGAAATTACCGGTTCATATGTTTTGGGAAATTTTAATGACTTTCCCTTAGCTCCGTCCGACTCCAAGAATATATATTCAAACTTATCTTTAAATAGTTCTAATTGTTCATCTGTTATATGAGCAAATTTTTTATTTGATTTTCCTATAAGAATCTCAAATAAAAAGTAATATATATATCCATTTTTTTTATGAAAATTTACTTTTTTTTGAGATATGATACATCTTTTAGCAAACTTAATATTTTTAAATATATACTTTTTATTAAAATAGTGAAGTCTATTTTTTAATAAAATAAATTCTTCTAAATAATTTTGTGATTTCAGTATATTATTTTTTAAAAAATATTCTTTATATATTTCAAAATTTTCTCTGTTCATAATTAGATAATCGTATTTTCTCAATTTCGGCAATCTCATTTTTGTCGTAGTAGATATTAATATATCGTTAAATTTTGATAAATTTTGTGCACAGTCTTCTATGAAAGTTGTTTTTCCTCCGGCACCTACTACGCTTATAATTTCGCTCATAATAATCACCAATCATATTTTTGATTTATTCATATAATATCCGTATATACTACCAATTATTCCACCTATTATATGTGTTGAATTCGAAATATTATCTCTTACAAAAACAGCATCTACTACCTGCCCTCCAATATACACAAAAGCGACTAATATGAATGTAAGAGGTATTTTCCCATATTCAAAACTTGTAATAGATGACACCAATATAAATGCAAACACTACACCGCTTGCTCCAAGCAATGCAACATTTGGGAAAAATATTATGCTTACTATACCGCTTATAAATGCCGTTATAAATATCATTATTATTATATTCAAGCTTCCATACTTTTCTTCTAATAAAGGACCTACTATTAGCATCAACAGAATATTATTTATATAATGCGACCAATCACTATGCCCAAGCACATGCGTGAACAGCCTTATATATGTAAGCGGATCAAAAAAACTTGAACGATATACACAAAATAATAGTTTATTTGAATTACCCCCTGTAAATATATCAAGCAATAAGGCTAAAAAACTTATTAACACAAATGAAAGCAATACCGGTGAATTAAATTTTATTTTATTAAATATTTCCATAATCTACCTCATATTTTATAATTTATCATATAAAAATATAATATTAATCTAATTTGAAATCAATCTATAAACAAATAAATTCTAATAAAAATTTTAACATAATTAAATATATTCGTCAAAATTTAAAATATCTATTTTAAAATAAATATGATATACTGTGATTACATAATTATACCAAAACTTATTTAAATTATATAGATCTATATTTTACCACTCTATATTCAATATTGTAGATTTTTATTAATTGTATGCATACTTCTATCAAATTTTAGCATTAAATATAATTTTTTATACAATAGTCAATGTATTGTTTTAATAATATTGGAGTTAAAATGAATTTAAAACTTTTTAAAATGCTATTTATAATAATATTTATCGCTTCTACAAGTACATTTTCATACTGTGAAAATCTGCCTAAATATGGTGTTTTTTTAAATATATCAGAAGACGATTTATACAAATTATACAACTATGACATAGTTGTAATAGATGCACAAAATTTTTCAAAAAAAGCCATAAATGTTCTTAAAAGCAAGGGTATTACAGTTTATTCTTACTTAAATATAGGCTCTATTGAAAACTTCAGACCTTACTATAACAATTTTAAAAATATAATTTTAAAAAACTATGAAAATTGGGAAGAAGAATATTGGATTGATATTTCAAATAAAAAATGGCATGATTTTATAATCAACACTCTTGCAAAATCTCTCATAGACAAAGGTATTGACGGTTTTTTCATAGACAATACAGATGTGTATTACTACAATGAGAGTGAACAAATATTTGATGGTGTCTCAGAATTACTAAAAGATTTAAAAAAATATAATAAAGATGTCATAATAAATGGCGGAGATTTTTTTATAGACAAATATTACAAAAAATACAAGAGTCTAAATAACATATTAAATGGAATAAATCAAGAAAGCGTATTTTCTTCAATTGATTTCAAGAATAATAAGCTTATAAGTCAAACAAAGGAAACAAATTCATACTACAAAGAACACTTAAAAAAATACAAACATTTAGGCATTAAAATATATATAACTGAATATACAACTAATAAACTCCTAATACAAAAAATAAAATATTACTGTATTAAAAACGGATACCACTATTATATATCTGACAGTATAGAATTAGATATATAATAGGCTTAAATTAGACTTGTTCGATTACATACAGTCAATGACCGTAAATATCTAAAATTTCATATTTAAAAAAAATAGCTTTTCTAATATTAATTTTTACAATTACTTTTAGCTATTTTAAGATGAAATTTAAAAATAAAACTTTTGAAGAAATATACGATTTTATAGCTGTCAAGGTAGTTGTTAAGGAATTAAAAGATTGCTATGGTGTAATAAGTATAGTTCAGATAAAATTGAGTTATCAAACAAGTCTATTAATATTTTTTAAACTTAAATGTATTCAAGTATGACTTTCCAGCTATTCACTAATTTATCAAGCGAATAGCTGGCATTAGCAGGACTTGTACTTGGTAAATTTACTACCTCATAATCATATATTTTACCTTGATACATATTGTAATATTTATATGAGGTATTTCCATTACAAAAAACTTTTTTTACATCAGAATGTTCAAATATATCAGATAAGTTTGTTGGTAGTACATTTTTTATACTGCTGTCACTCGATGCAATTATATCACATTTATATATTGCATCCCATACAGCAATACCTTTATCAAGCAACAATCTTCTCCTGTCATCAATATCATCAGATATTTCAATCTCAAAAAGTTTCGATAAAACTTTCCAAAATCTATTTTGCTTATGCCCATAAAAAAATCCAACTTCTCTTGTTTTAACAGATGGAAAACTGCCAAGTATAAGTATTTTTGAATTTTTATCATAAAGAGGTTCTAATGGATGCACTATTGTATTATAAACATTATTCTCTTTCAAAGTAATAATCTCCTATCATACAAAAAAGTTAAAATTTATATTAAATTTAATTTGTAAGAAAAATTTGTATTATGCTGAGTGATAATATTTCAAAAAAACTAATTAAATTTTAGTTTATTAATGAAATAGGTTTAATTTATTCTTTAAGGTAATATGTTTGCAGCAACAGATTATATATAATCAAACATATTAGTAAATTTTTATAAAAATATGTTCTATCTAAAGTATTTTAAAAAATCCAAATATTATAGAAAAGAATATAGATAACACCATATTAGCAACTTTTATATTAGAATTTGTCAAAAGATTTATACCCATGCCCAATATTATTATACCACCTACTGCAGATATAGAGTCAATTATATTTTCACCAAGAATATTGCTGAGAGCACTTGCAAGTAAAACAAATATTCCTTGATATAAAATAACAGAAAAAGCAGAAAAAATAACCCCGTATCCAAGACTTGTAGTAAATATACATGCAACAATACCGTCTATAAGAGTTTTAGCAAGAAGAGTGTCTCCAGAACCGTTAAGTCCGGCCTGCAATGAGCCCACTATACCCATAGCTCCCGCACAAAATAATATAGATGTAGTAACAAATGCCTCAGAAAACTTAGAATTTTCATTATTAGCAGCAATTTTATTTTCTAAAAATTTACCAAATTTATTAATACTGTTATCTATATCCAAAATCTCTCCTATTATAGTGCCAATCGCCAATGAAATCACAATCACAGATATATTTTTACCTGATAGGCTTGTTTCTATTCCAATATACAATACTACCAATCCCATTGCTTTCATAAGTGAATTACTCACTCTTTCCGGTATCCCATTACTAAGCAATAATCCAATAATAGAACCAACCAAAATTCCAAGACCATTTAGTAAATTATAAATCAAATTTCTCCCTCATTTCAATTATTATAATAAAATATAATATATATATAATAAATAAAAAAGAGAAAAAAAGCAATAAAAAAAGACAAGCATAAATGCCTGCCTCCTTTATCCAATTGGCTATGACCTACTCTCCCAAGACCCTGCGGTCTAAGTACCATCAGCGATGAAGAGCTTAACTTCTGTGTTCGGTATGGGTACAGGTGTATCCTCTCCTCTTTTATAACCATATTGTTTCTTTCGATTGATATACTTCGCATAACTTCGTTAAGTTTCATATCGCTCGTCGGTCACGTAGCCTTAGTACGCTCTCTCCTTACTCATTCACTTGCCTCGTTCTGCTTGTATCTGAATCGAAATAATTTTCATTTGTTATTTAAAAACATAATTTATTGGTGGAGACAAGGAGATTCGAACTCCTGACCCCCTGCTTGCAAGGCAGGTGCTCTCCCAACTGAGCTATGCCCCCATCATATCTTTCAGCTATACTTTGCACAATGAAAACTGCATATCATC
>NZ_JH414577.1 GCF_000238115.1 Peptoanaerobacter stomatis
GCCTTTGTTATTGTTCTTTTTGAAAAAATATCTCCCTTAGCCTTAAAGTTTTCTTCTTCATCAAGAATTTCTATTGAGGAAACAAGCGGAAAGTTGCTATCTTCTTTTAAGGCTCTGGTATTAGAAAGATTATTGACATACCCATGTTTTTTAGAAAAACTGTCATAGACTTCATTTAACTTCTCCTGAGCTTTCTTTACTTCATCATCTGAAAAATCCTCTTTTTGCTTGTATATTACATCTTTTAAGGCTTCGTTCAGTTCAAGATAATCCTTAATCTTTTCCTTGTTTTTATCTGTTACTTCTTTCTTTACAAATAGAGAGTTTTCTCTGTAATACACCTCATCGTCAATAAGGGTGTAGGAGAAGTTCTTGACATCGTCTGTTGCGGGTATTGATGTTATTTCATCGTCAAGTAGCTCTATTTCTTCATGATTACCATCTTTAGAAATTTCTTCACTTGCTTTTGTGAGTAATTCCTTTAAGTCAGCGTTTTCTTTTGGAAAGCAAGCTATCGTATTTCCAAATCTTCCGGGTACTTCCTCCATGCTTCCAAGCACCATCTCAGGATGATCCACAAAATATTTATTGTAGATAAGACCATTTTCATCTTCAGATAGATGTATCCAGTCCTCATCCCTTTCTCTAATGCTGTCTCTTTTCTTTAGGAAAATAATATCTGAGGTAACTTCCGTTCCGGCAACTCCCTTAAAGGTATCATTTGGAAGTCTAATAGCTCCTAAAAACTCAGCTCTTGCTGCAAGGTAGCGTCGAACACTTTCGTCTTTTTTATCCATTGTGCCGCTTGATGTTATAAAAGCAACAACACCGCCATTTCTGACTTTATCAATGGATTTCGCAAAAAAGTAATCGTGGATAAGGAAATTATTTTTGTTATACTCCCTGTCATTTACCTTATACTCTCCGAATGGCACATTTCCAATCGCAGCATCGAAGAAGTTATTGGAAAAGCTCGTTTCTTCAAATCCTTTAATCTGTATATCACTTTCAGGGTATAAGAGTTTTCCTATGCGACCGCTTACCGAATCAAGCTCTACACCATAAAACTTTGACTTACTCATTTCATCAGGAAGATTTCCGATAAAATTTCCTACCCCCATACTTGGTTCTAAAATATTTCCACTCTTAAATCCCATATCAGAAAGCGTCCTATACACTCCATCAATAACGGTTTTCGGTGTGTAAAAGGCTGTTAAGGTTGACTCCCTTGCAGCTTCATATTCAATTGGTAATAGATTTTCCTTTAAGAAACTTCTTGCAACTTCCCATTGTCCCTCTTTACTTTCGTCAAACACATCAGCAAGTCCGCCCCATCCGACATACTTTGAAAGGACTTCCTGAGCGATACTATCAAGCTCTCTTTGTCCACTCTCTACACGATTAAGCATAGAGATTGCTTCAAGGTTATTGTTTAATCTCTCACTTGGAGATAACTTTTCAGGCAGCGTTTCTTCTATGATTTTGAAGTTATGAGCCTCAGTTTTCTTTATTTCTACTTCCTCAATAGTCTTTTCAAGTTTCGTATAGGTTAAATTTTCAAATATCATCTCAAGATCGCTTTCTAAACGATAGGGAATGACATCGGAGCCGGTTATCATGCCGCCAAGATATTCGGTATTATCCTTAACCGTTACCGTCTTTAAGTTGTTTCCCATATTGTCAAAGCGGGTAATGGTACAGTCCTTATCCTTGTATTTCACTTCATCGCCAACTAAAAAGCTCGGTCTTTCAAGACTTATTTTATTCAACAAGTCCTCACTATTATCAAATGCTACAATCGGTATTTGATGATTTCCACTTCTTACCGAATCAAGCCATAAATCATTTCTTCCTGTGATTTTGTTTTTAGAAATCTCCCTAACCCTGTATTCTTCATGGTCAAAATATACGGTATCACCTTGTTTCACTGCAAATTGATCTGCAAGGCTTTCCTCTTTTTCATTCAGCTCGATTTCCTCTCTTTGCTGAATATAGTCAAATAGGGTAGATTGAACAGGACTTTTTTCATCAGGTGAAGTTCCTTTGTTGTCGGTATCCTCTGTACTAACTCCTGACAACCTGCTCCTATCGTTGATAATACTCTCTGCTTCTTCTAATGAAATTCCCATTTCATCGCTAAGATAAAAGATGTCCTGTTCCTTTTGCTTATCTTTTGAGGAAAGCTGTCCGTTAAATACTCGGTCTATTTCTTCCTCGCTCATCTGTTTTACAAGCTCTGTGTCTTTAATCTCTCGAAAAGTCTTTGGAAAATCTTCTAAAATAAGTCTTTGTGCGTTTAGTTCCTTCAGCTCCTCAAGATTGAAATATCCCCATTCAGGGTCAATCCCAAGTACAAGTCCGAAAGCATCACCACTTTCCCTATCGTATTCTGTCATATACCAAGTCCAGTTGCTTCTAAAAGGAATGATATATGCTGCATGAACTTCCTTATCCGCTAAATAAATTTCTTCCTGTGCGTAAAGCTCCGGTACTCGTTTCAGCATTTCATTAGTCATCAAGTTTTCAGGAACATCTTTCGAGTAATAGCTTGGTTTTTGAACTTCTTCTTTCTTTTCCTCTATCGTCTTTTCTTCAAGGTAAAGGTTTTTAGAAAGCAGCTCGTCAATATGCTTTGCCACGCTTGACCAAGTAAGGAAAACATCTTTACAATCATTCTTTTCCAGTTTTATTCCTTTGGCATCGTGCCATTCTCCGCTGCCTGTCAAACCTGATACCGCATGGCTTCTTCCTCCTGTTCCGTATTCATCTTTTAAGAAGTCGGCTTTTTCCTGTAAAGTATGGTTCTCTTTGAAAAACTCGGTAATTCTCTCTTTTCCTCTATCTACTCCGCTTCCCCTTGAAAGGGTAGAAAGGACTTCATCTTCCGTAATAAAGGCTTTTACTTTTGGAAGTTCAGTCAGATTTGAAGTATATTCTTTTCTTGGCAGTTCAAGCTCCTGTAACTTCTGATAAAGACTGTCTACTTTGTGATAGTGAAACCTTAGTATATTTCTGTTTTCTTTGTATCCTTCTAAAAATCTGCCATATTCTTTGATTGTTTCTTTTAGGTAATGTGAATTGGTCAGTGCCTTCGATAATCGTTTTGTTTCATCCGGAAAGCCACCTCCCTTTTCGAGAACTTCAAAAAAGCCTTGTTCTTTTCCTTCCTCACTCAAATCGTGAATGAGATACCATAGGGATTCTGAAATTCTGTCTCTTTCATAATCCAAGGCTTCTGAAATCTCCACATTGGTAGCAAACTCTCCAGTTTCCAAAAGCTCATTTATTCTGCTTGCTGCATCACTCCAGCTCAAAATTTGCGTATTATCTTCTCTTGCAGATGTGCCGTAAGATAAGTGAATGCCTTTATCCGAATACCAGGAAGATACCTCTCTTTCATCAATGTAAAATCCGTCTCCACCCCTAAAGGTATTTTTAAGGTATTCTCCCAATTCTTCATTGCTTTTTCCTTTAGAAAACTCAGCAATAACAGGAAGCCTACCACCATCATGGTTTCCTCCGTTAATAAGGATAGTGTCTATCTCTTTCTGATTAAGAGGAATAGTAAGCTGTCCATAAGAATTTTTAGGCAAAGAAAAAGAAGCCTTATCAGCTTCTCTTAACTCTGCTTTAGTATTTTCTTTTAGATTTCCACGATTTCCTTTATGATCATCTCTTTTAAGGCTGAAATCATCGCCCCATACTGTGGATTGTTTTCGTCCTCTATCTTCCAAGTTGCCATCAGCTTCGGCTTCTCGGTTCTCATAAAGTCTATCGCTTGTTTCTGAATATCCATCAGGTGTCCTGTCAGCTTCTTCTCCTTGTATAGGTCTACTAACATCTCGAAGTGGCTCTGCTCCTCGCTCTGTGATAGATAATCCAGCCTCATCACTGCGTAAGTCGGATTCGGGTATTTCCTTATGAAGTCCTTCTGTTCCTCCAAGCTGTTTAGCGTATTCTCCCTGATTTTCTCTATTATCTCGTCCGTACTCTCCATTTCGGAGAACTCGCTCGTTTTCACTAATTCTTTCCTTATCATCTCGTCGAAGTACATTTTCTTCTACCTCCTCAATTTCTTCTCTAATCTTATTATATCCTGCTTCTTTACCTATTAAAACTTCTTTGTCAAGCTCTTTACTTTTCTGAATGGTCGCATCAATGATATTTCCGCTAATATCCGATACAGTTTCACCAAGACTCATGAGAGATATACTATCAAGTCTTTCAAAATTTTCTCTTAAAAGTTCACTATCCATAGCATAATCAAGCTGAAACCTTGAAGCTATGGCATAGCTTATTGAATCTCTCACAAACTTTGTAAAAGATATTCTATCCTCATCTGCTATTCTAAGCTCATTCATAAGGCTATCTATCTTTTCATCGCCGTAAATTCTGCTTAAAGAAAGGATATTTTCAAGGGTGCTTTCGCTTTCTTCATAGCCTTCACTTGCTATCATCTCCTTTAAGACCTCTTGATGAGATTCTTTATCAAATCGCCAAAGATTTACTTCATTGACATCCCTGTTTCTTGAAACTGTCTGACCTATATCAAAGATGTAGTCCACTCTCTTTTTTATGCCGGAATCTTCTAAGATCGGAATTCCTTTTTGTCCTCGCATAACGGTTCGATGAAAGCGTTCACGCCAATAGTCGAACTTGGCACAGGCTGTTGCTTCCGGATTTCTATTATAGATACTTAATTGACTTCTAAAGTCATATCGTTGATTGTTTCCGACAACCTTTAGGAGCTTTAAATATTCTGCTTCACTTTGCAAAATATCTTGCTTTACAAGCTCCAAAATATTATGAAAATCATTTATTCTCATTTTTACCTCCTTCTTTTTTACAAACAAAAAAGGTGTTAGATTTTACTCTAATCACCTCTAAATTCTGTGTATTGCAACTTACTGCTATTTAAATTAGTTTAATATGTTCCTGTTAAATATATAGAAAATTCTATCAGTTAAATCTTAAATGTACAACCAGTGTCCTGTTCCATCTATCTGCAAAATACATATATATTTTTGTACTTAACTTTAATCCATGACAATCTTTTAATGCCTTTTGGAAAAATCCATCTACTTCTAAAAGCTTAGTGTTCGTATACTTTGCAAATTCCTTTGGGCTATCTACACTAAAATACATTTGTGCATTTGTGTTTCCCGTTTTCTTCACATATTTGTTGGCAAGTTTTAACCCTTTAGAATTTGTAGCATCAAAGACTAATTCTCCATTAGGAATTTGAACTTTCATCTTTTTAATCATCTCTATAATTTTAGACTCATCAAAATACTGATAAACACCCGAAACAGAAATCAGTGTTGGAAGTGTTGTATCTATTTCTTTAATCCAATCAAGCCTGAACATATCACCTGAAATAAGATTTTCGTTATTGCCATTTCCAAGCACTCTTTTTCTAATTTCGATAACACTCGGCAAATCTACTTGATAAAAGTTGGCAATTTTATTTCCTATACGATGATAAGCAGTTTCTAAGCCTGCACCTAAAAACACTACATTTCCATCAGGATTATCTTTAAGAAAACTTATTATCTTTTCATCTATTGTCTTTTGTCTACAAACACTCGCCATATAAAAATATTCGTTGCTGTTTTTGTCTATGCTGTCTGTCGGTATATGTGACTCTAAAGATAAAGCCTTTTCATCATAGAAAAATTCAGGGAACTTTTTTGTTGCATATATTCTTCCTACAAGCGGGATATACAGGGTATCTTCCACACCATTTAGTATGCTTTCAACACTCATCATTTCACTCCTTTCTTCATCTTAATTGCCTGCAAATCAAAGCTTCTCCTATAGTATTCCTTTTTCATTTTTCCTCATTTGCTTCTACTTTTTCCTCTGCAATTTCAGTGTACTCTTTCAGCTTTTTCTGCAATAAATTTTTATCTATCAGTTTTAAGGTGTATTCCGATACCATTGTTGGTGAAAGACTTCTGCTAAGTGCAAATTCTACAACCTCATCATCTTTTGATGCACAAAGAATAACTCCGACACTTGGATTTTCCGTTTGTTTCTTAACTTCTCTATCTAATGCTTCCAAATAGAGATTCATCTTTCCTATATATTCAGGCTTAAATTCTCCAATTTTGAGTTCAAATGCAACTAAGCATGACAGTCCTCTATGATAAAATAACAGGTCGATGTAATAGTCATGATTTCCAACCTGTACCCTATACTCATTTCCTATAAAGGAAAAATCTTTTCCAATTTCTAAAACAAAGTTCTTCAAGTTCTCAAGTATTGATTTTTGAAAATCTCTTTCGTTACCACCCTTTGGTGCATCAAGGAACTCTAAAACATATTTGTCTAAAAACAAATTATGTGTTTCTTGTTTTGCTTTCTGAATTGCCGGCAACATATTGCCATTTGAAAGCATAAAGCGTTCATAGTAACCACTATCCATCTGTCTTTCCAACTCACGCTTTGAATATCTTTCTTTTACTGCCAATTCAATATAAAATATTCTCTCTTCTTGGCTTTTAGAAGCTGACATTATTTTCAAGTGATTAGTCCAACTCAATTGTGTCACCAGTGGTGACACTTTTTCATCATCTTTATATAACTCATAGAATTGCTTCATTCTGTAAAGTCCTCTACGATTAAATCCCTTCAGCTCAGGATAGTTAGTCGAAAAAAATTCTGCCACATTATCAACAAATCCGGAGCCATAAGATGCTTCTTCAGTTTTTTTACTAATATATTTTCCTATCTCTTGATACATTAAGATCAATTCTTCATTAACTTTTCTATATGCACGATCTTTTGCATTTTCTACAATCGTAACAATCTCTTCAAACGGATTGTTGTTTTTCTCTGCGTTAATATTTTGCAAAGAAGTCTTTTCTTTATCCATAAGTTCCTCCTATCGGCATCTGACATCTACAATTTATTTCCTACTCTGTATATTATCCTCGATGAAAGTCTTTGAATTAACAATTTGTATTTTCCCCTCATCTACTATAAAAGTTACATAATCTCCATTTTCAATTTCTAATATGTCTCTAATTTTCTTTGGAATGGTAACTTGTCCTTTTGCCATAACCTTCGCATTATCTATAAATACTTCCGCCATAAAGCACCTCCGCATTTCCTACTTTCCCTACAAAAAGATTATAGCATTTTTAAGTCATTTTTTCCACTCTGAAATTAGTTGTCTCTTACTTACTATATGTCAGGACAGCCTCTTTTATTTCTGTTTCAATCGCTTCTAAAAATTCTTCTTTTGAAGATTTACCGCTTGCAATATCCGATAATTCCATTTCCCACTTTGCAGTTGTTTCTGACGACTTAAATGTATCAGATACTATTGTTACAAGGCTGATTCCTTTATTGGTTGCAATTAGATTCTTTTTATCTCTTTCGATAAAGCCTTTGTAAATCAGGTTTTCAATAATGCCTGCCCTTGTTGCAGGAGTACCAAGACCTTTTCTTTCCACTTCTACACCTTTTTCCAAGGCTTCACTTCCTGCAATCTCCATAGCCTTAAGAAGAGTACCTTCTGATACATTTTGTCAAGGGTATTTAAGAAATTTCTTTATCTTTTTTATAACTCATATCTTCACATTCTTTCTGAATGAGCCTATTTATTTTATCTGTGATTGTTTCATCACTGGTTTCGCTGAAATGCACTGTGACTTTATAGTTTGTTTTTCCAATTTTTTTGCTAAATGTGTTTTCAGCTTTGTTTTCTTCATCTGTCATTTGCCTCCTCCTTTCATCTCAATAAAAAAAGCGATTAGATTTTTTACTTTTCTAATCGCTCTAACTGTTTTGTTGTATTAA
This sequence comes from Peptoanaerobacter stomatis, assembly GCF_000238115.1. Taxonomy (GTDB): domain Bacteria; phylum Bacillota; class Clostridia; order Peptostreptococcales; family Filifactoraceae; genus Peptoanaerobacter; species Peptoanaerobacter stomatis. The sequence goes on from NZ_JH414577.1 coordinate 7,807, forward strand.
GTGATGGAATGCGTTTTAAGACTTGCTTTTATCTTAGGCATACTCTGATGCCTCTTTTAGCTGCAACGCTCTAAAAACACCTCTCCGTTGTCTTGTATCATACTTATAAATACTTTCCCTCGCAAAAAAGAGAAGCAGAATATTATTCCACTTCCTTGATTATTCATAAGCAATTTATATTTTACTTCCAATCCAACATGGCTTTTTCTAACTCTGAAAAATTACAATTTGCTCTTCTGATAGTTCCTGTTTCCTTTTGCTTCTGATATAATTTTTCCACCTTTTTCAAAACCTTTGTTTTTACCTTAAGGCAAAAAGCATATTCTTTTTCAAATAAGTCTTTGTATCTGATGTCATCAAGCTCATCAAACTCAATTCTTTCATAACAACCATTCGGTACAGGTATCATTTTCTTAATATCCAATATAGATAATATGTGCATTTTTTCTTCATCAGAGTAATATTTGTATATATCTCCATTTATAGTAATGTTATTATCAATTACTTCATAAATCAAAAAATGCTCATCAGAAACATTCTTCCATCTTTTGT
>NZ_JH414578.1 GCF_000238115.1 Peptoanaerobacter stomatis
TACGTCTACTTTGGTCAGGTCTAAAAAGTGTATTTCTTGTATGTCTGTTAATTCTTTTTTTGTCTCTAATTCTGTCAGTCTGTATATTGAGTGTACTTTGTCTTCGCATGGAAATTTTTCGTTTAGTATGGTTATTACTATTGTTTTTGTTAGGCTTGAGTATCTTGCTCCTTTTTGAAAGTTTTCTTTGTATCTGTTTGCCCAGTAAAATAATACTCTGTTTATATAGTCGGCTTGCCATGATTTTTGCATTTCTACGTTTATTTTTTCTCCTGATGATAGTGTGAGTTTTATGTCTAATATTCCTGTTTTTTCGTATATATATGTGTTTCCTATCAGTGTGTTTTCTATTTGCAAATCTTGTATGTCTTTTACTGGTATTTTGAGTATTACGCTTAAAAGTGAAGATAGTATGTCTTTGTTTTCTTCGTTTGAGAATATTCTTTTGAAGGCGTAGTCATTACTTAGTGTAAGTTTTATTGTATCGTCCGGTATGTAGTTGTCCATATTATCTTCCTTTCTTTTTTTGGTTAAAGTGTTGCACTTATATTGTAATACTAAAATTAAAATATATATTTATTATAGTAATTATAACATTATTTCTGATATTTTTAAATATTGAATAAATTGTAAAATATATTTGAGTATCATATTAAAAAATGCCTGTTTTTAATAACTCTTAGATAATAAAAAAGACTGTAATCAAATGGAGTATTGATTTACAGTCTTTGATACTATAGATTTTCTACATAGTGTTTTATTTTTTCCAAGCCGTCTTTTATTTCTTCCATGCTTGCTGCATAACTCAATCTTACAAAATCATCCTCAAAGAAACCTGCACCTGGAACTAAAGCAAGTTTTTCTTTGTCCAATATGTCGTTGCAAAATTTGAGTGATAATTTATCTGAATTCAACTTATCTTTTAGAGAAGATATATCTATAAAAGCATAAAAAGCTCCTTGTGGATATATAATTTTCAAATTTCCCCAATTTTTGAAAAAATCTACTATATAATCACGTCTTTGTTTATAAGTATTTTTCATTGTAAGTACATCATCTTGACACTCTCTAAGTGCGACTATACCCACTTGTTGAGATATTGTGCTCGGATGAGCTGTCATATGTGATTGTATGCTTGCAATTGATTTTGCTATTTCTACGCTACAGGCACTATATCCTAATCTCCAGCCAGTCATAGATGCGCATTTACTAAAGCCGTTTATTATTATAGTGTTGTCATATATTTCTTTTGAAAGTGATGCAACGCTTACAAAATCAAAATCAAAAGTTATTGATTCATATATTTCATCGGACATTATGATTATGCCTTTTTTTGTAAAATATTCGCATATAGAAAGTAATTCATCTTTTGTAAATACTGCTCCGGTTGGATTGTTAGGATTTGTCAATATAACCATTTTTGTTTTTTCGGTAACATATTTTTGAACGTCTTCTACTGTCATTTTGAATGAGTTTTCTTTTTTTGTAGGAACAAGAACAGGAACTCCTCCTGCAAGTTTGACTATTTCAGGATAGCTCACCCAACAAGGAACAGGTATAATAACTTCATCGCCCAGATTTATAACGGCAAATGCAGCATTTGTTATTGCGTGTTTTGCTCCATTAGACGCTACTATTTGGTCAGGAGTGTATTTTATGTTGTTTTCTGATTCCAACTTTTCACATATAGCTTTTCTAAGTTCCAAATTTCCGCTTGATAAGTCATATTTTGTTAGGTTGTCAGTTATTGCTTTTATTCCGGCAAGTTTTGCTTTTGAAGGTGTGAAAAAATCAGGTTCACCCAGTGTGAGATTAGTTATTTTTTCGCCATTTGCGATCATAGTTTTGACTTTTCCACCTATTTCAAGAGTTATTGACGGAGATATATTTTTTGCTTTTTCAGATATCATATTTTTTCCTCCCAAAAAATTTTAATAGAGCTTTATATTATTCCATTGCTAAAATATTCTAAAAATAATTTAATATTGAGCACTAAGTAAACCTGTATTAGAGTATCTTTTAAATAAAATAATAAATTATATAAAACTTAGAAATATTACGATTTGCAATAATGCTTGGCATAAAATTCAAAATTATATAAACCTAATAATTTCTAATATTATAATATTTATAATGTATTTTGTATATGATTTTTTAACTTTTTTGAATAAAAAATAAAATTTATAATTTAGTATTGACATTAAAACTATATAGTGATATATTTATAACATAAAGATATAAATATATCACTATATGTTGGATGGGAGGTAATCGCAATGAAGGATGATAAGAAACCTAAAAGATATTCTAAATGGATTGGCTTTTTAGGCTTTTTGGGATTTAGAGGTTTGTGGTATTTTAAAACTCATGATGTTTCCGAATTGTATTACTTTATGTATTTTGCTTGGTTTGGACATTTTTTGCTATCAAAAATAAATGTGAGCATAACGGATGAGATGTATCTTGAAAATGAAAAAAATGCCAGAGCGTTTATCGGAATACTAGCTATGTTCCTTATTTCCATATTAACCGTATTGAGTGTGCTTATAAAGGATTTGAATTTAAAACCTTTTGTGGTTGCTGCATTTGTGATTTTGGTGTTGTCATATTCTATAAAACTTTATTCATTGGAGAAATGATATGGCTGAATTTATATGTGAGGTAAAAAAATACAGGCAACTTAAAAATTTGACTCAGGAAGAACTTGCACAGAAGGTTGGAGTGAGGAGAGAAACGATAATAAGATTAGAGGCGGGGAAATATAATCCGTCATTGAAATTGGCAATGGATATATCCAAAATACTTGAAACACCAATAGAAACAATGTTTATATTTAAATAAAGTTGTGCTAAAAACTATTACAAAATATAAAAAAATAAATTTCATATATTTGTTATTTAAAAAATATAAATTTTTTGGGTTATATTTTGGTATATATAAAATATAATATAGTTTTAATTATACTTTAGTATTAAATAATTATAGTTTATAACAAGATAAATTTTTTACAAGCAAAAGAAGATGCTGAAATATTTCGGCATCTTTTTTGTAGAAGTTAATATTAAAGACTGTTAAGCTTGTTTATTATATTAAGTGCTATATTTTCATCATCTATGTCCAAGCAAGCAGTATTAACAAGTTCTTTTAAAAAAAATTGGATATTTGTCATATTGCTTATACATAGATTGTTGGATGATATACATTCTTCTTTGTAGAGTTCTTTGTATTTTACATATGAATTTAAAATCTGATTTATATAAGATAATACATCTATATATGAATTAAGTTTATCGATTGTTATTTCCTGAAGTTTGCTTTTATATTCAGATATTTGGACGCTTGAAGATTTAGGCATTTTCATTATTAAAAGATAATTTTTTATATAGTTGGCGGATGCGTTATATTTGTATGTTATGTTAGAGATGTTTTTGTCCAATATAAGCAAAAATTGTTCTAATAGATCACTGTTATTACGGGATATACTTGAAATGGTATTTTTTTTAATAAGATTTATGTATATATTTAATGTTACCATGCTCGCTTCATACTCTGATGTGAGCGGTAAAATGGAAGACAGCTCATTTAAAAACTCTTGTATGGATTTATCTGTCATAATAGCTCCTTTTTATATAGTTGAAAAAATTTTCAGTATAAGTAATATAATAATTTGATAAAAATGAATCGTCATAATATATAAATTTTGATTTCAGTAAAATTTAAATTTGTACAGTAATTATTTAATTTTTAAATATTTGAATTAATTTTATTTTAACATATGAATATTATAAATATAAGTTTTTATGATTTTGAAATTGAAATTTTAAATCATAATTTTATAGGAGATGTTAAAAAATCATTGTAATAATATGATTTTTTTTCTATATTATATATTTGTGTGGCTTTTATATCTTTTTCAAAAAATAATTTTGAATATTCATCTTTAGGTGTGTATGATGAGGTTTTATTTATCAATTCAATATCACTTCTTTGTTTTATTTTTTTTAGAATTTCACGACCATTTTCGTTAAAACCGAGTATTCTTACATAGGGTGATTTATAATAATTTTCTTTTATGGTAACAATATCTTGCTTTGTTATATTAAGCAGAATGTTAAACATTATACGTCTTATTCTTGTGTAGGTATATCTTTTTGATTTTGTCATCATTATAAGCTGATTTAATGTATCGGCTTTTTTTATGTTTGAAATTATAAGATTTTCTAAGCCTTCAGATATTTCAAATATATTTTTAAGATTTTTTTCATTCATAATTATAGCATATTTTATATATTTGAAAAAATCTTCGTCAAATTTTAAGTATTTTTCGTCAAAATATTCAATACTGTTTTGCATAAGAAAATTAAAATCTGTATTCAAAATAGATTTTTTTTGTTCAATTTTTGTTTTAAAAAAATGTCTTATTGCAGTAGCGCTTGAATATTTTTCTGAAAGAGAAGTATCATTATATGCAGAGCCTTCTCTTAATATAGTGCATGGGATTATGCTGGAATTTGTATTTATCATGGCTTTTATATATTCTATGGCCAGTATATCATTTGATGTGCTTGGAACATTTGATATAGACGAGTATGATTTTATATAAGATTTACCGGATTTTAATTGTTCTTTTATTATATTTTTATCTAAAAATGAATTTTTTGCGATTTTTTTTAGAGCATCAATATTGCCGGTTTCACTTCCAAAACATAGATAATCTACAGTGTTTAGAGAGTTTAATATGGATATTGAGCCATTTGCAAATATAGGAGCAACTTGTGTAGAAAAAAGACAAGGCATTTCAAGGACCAAGTCTGCTCCGTTTTTTAGAGCGATTTTGGCTCTTGTATGCTTGTCTAATATTGAAGCATCTCCGCGTTGTACAAAATTACCGCTCATAAGGCATAATATTTTTGCATCGCTTATTAAAGACTTTATTTTATTTATTTGATATTGATGTCCTGTGTGAAACGGGTTGTACTCGCATATTATGGATACTATACTCATCAAAGACTCCTAATATATAGTTTTGCTTTATATATATTTAATGGAATTTATATTTTTATTTAATATGTTTGCTTAAATATTTATATTTAGTAATTTATAGATATTATAAATTAAAAGGTCTTGGGAAAAACTGCTCCTATCTATCTTAACTTTTGTTGAAATAATATTATTCAGATATTTTTAAGACAACATATTGCCGAAACTGTCACATATTTTGCGTATTACACCTGTTTGAGGATCAAGCAACCGATTTAATTTTTGCGGATAGGTCATAATCTCTCTTACAAAAATTTCTTCATTTATATAAAAATGGCTGAGTTTATCTGTCATTATACCTATACTTGCGAGAAATCTGCTGTTTTCATTTATTACATCTTTTATTTTGTAAAAATTGTTTTGACCTCTTGCTATATCTATTTTTTTGATATTATCCATAGACGAGTTGAATTTTACGAACATTGAATTTAAAAAATCTAAAGTTTCCCTATCTTTTTCAGAAACTTTAAACAGACTTTTTTTATTCTGTTTTTCTTCTTTTGAAAAAGCATTTTTGTCCGGATCTTTATCTTTTTTTACTAATTTGTCGTAGAAATATTCTTTGGCAAGTACACTTGCATCAGACGACATAGCATTGTTTGACGTGTCAATCATACCTACTTCTTTGACGGAATGGAGTGCATTTACATTTGAATTAAGTCTGACATTTGAAATCATACTGCTCATAGTATTTCTTGTAGTTGGAGTTATTTTCATAAAAATCACCTCATCTCTTTAATTATGCTGAACTGTTTGAAAAATATATTTATACAAATTGCTATTAATATAGTAAATATAAAAATAATATTTTTTGTCTATTTTTATTATACAGGCTATTTAATCGTACAACAGAAGTAGTTCAAATATTGCATAGTGTAGTTGACTATATTTTTGCAAACTTATAATATTTAGTATATTTAAAGAATATATCGGTTATATGTTTATATATTTTAAGATTTCAAATATTACAAGTTCTTTGCACGAGCAGAATTTTCAAAAAATCTTTGTATTGCATCAAAATTCATTTCTTTTGTTGTGAACGGTTTGGTGTTATATAACAGTTTATAAAGTTTTTTCAAATCTTCTGCTGAATAAATTTTCATCAGTGCATTTTTAGCATCTATATTGCTTTTGTCATAAATCATATTTTCAAAATAATGTTTTTTTGCCTCCTCTTTTGTATATATATTTTCAAGTATTGATTTTTTAGCGTTTTTTGTTCTTGCTTTGACCTCTTTTGGAGCAGTGAAATATTTTAAAGTCGATTCAATATCCTCTGATGAGTATTTAAAAGATTTTTTATTGAAAAATATATCCTTTGCAGGTAAAAGTTGTGTATATATTTTAAAAATATCTTTTAATATTTTTTCGTAATTTTGTTTGTTCATAAATACCTCTTATTCGCATATTTTCAATAAATCATCCGTTAAGCTATTGTACTCATCATGAGGCTCAAAATTCATAGTTTTGTAGGGTATGCCAAGATTATTTTTATCAGAACGGTTATTCTTCATATGGATTTTGCTTTCAAAAATATAGCAACGTTTATCAGATAGACCGTCAACTATGTCATTTTTCATAAACGGATAAGATTTATCAAAAATTTCCACATTATTTTCTTGAAGTTGATTGTTTAAATCTGATAGAAATGAAGATGATGCGGATTTGGAAATTTCAACAGCCATCGTTTCAAAAACACCGATTAATTTAGGCGATTTTGAGAACATCTTTTCAAGCAATATACCGCCTACAGCAGAGTCGTATGTATATTTTTGTATAGTTTTTTCAATTACTTTTATGTAATCCATTACACCTGATATACTTATATCATCAGCTATTGTCGGAATAATATAGTAATCGGATTTTAAAAATACAGCTTGAATTATAGAATTTAATGACGGCGGACAGTCTATCAATATATAATCTAATTTAATATCAGGTATATTTTCTATGTCTTCGATTAATTTTGCAACACCTACTATTCCCATAGAATATCTTGAAACTTGGTCGGCTATATCATTAATTCTTGCGTTTGCAATATCCATTCGAGTAGGGATAAAAGATAATGAGCCGTTTAGAAATGTTTTTGTCTTAACTGCATTTTTTGTCATACTTGCAAGGTTTGTAAAAGTTTCATTATTAAAAATATTAGAAGATGATAAAATATCCAACTTGCCAAGTCTTCTGAATTGCAAAGCATATATTTCCAAAAGATAGTTGAAAGTAGACTCTATCGGCACACCATCTAACGGTATGTCTCGTTTCGTACAAATTTTGCTAAGAGATGCCTGCGGATCCAAGTCCAATAACAGTACGTTTTTATTATGATTTTGAGCCATATTTATTCCAACTTGAAAAACAGATGTAGTCTTGCCGACTCCACCTTTGTAATTTCCAAAGAAAATTTTAATCGCCATAAAACACCTCGCATGGTAAATAATAATATTAAATAATTATAACTTAATAATTAGCTGATTTATAATAAAATCAAATCCTATAATTGAAGTAAAAATTAATATATTTTTATATTTTAGGTTTAGGCTTTCATTTATATTGTAAATTCAAAGAAAGTATTTTAAATTATACTATACAAAAATGAAAATTTATATATAATTTTCAGAATATTTTATATTTTTGTTTGTATTGTGACATTTTTTATAAATTTTAAATTTAAAATGCTGTTAATATTAAACTTTAATACTTGAAATTACATTTAGAATCAAAAAAATAAACAAAAAAGTAAAAAATAAATATATTTATAGACAAACAGACTGATATTTTATATAATATGATGATATTGACAAAGAAAGAATATGATGCCTACCCTTTCACATCAATATATTATAAAAATTTATAATATAAGGAGAAATGCTTATGATTAAAACTACTATAAACAGACCCATGTATTTTTATCTTATGATATTTTGCCTTTTTATGAATTCACTTCTCGGTTTTGCACTGTTATACATAGATAACGATAACTTGGCATATTTTGTTCTTACAGCGTCAATTATTTTGTATATAAATATTTTTCACCCGAACAACACCCAAAAAAATAGCATTTTTCATCTGTATGGTGATAACAACAACAGTATGTAGTGTAATAACAATAGTATTAGGATGGGAATACGGATTTCAAAACTGGCTGATAACATTTTGTTTTGTATCAATAACAGTACCGTTTCCCGACAGAAAAAGTTTTTATATATTAGC
>NZ_JH414579.1 GCF_000238115.1 Peptoanaerobacter stomatis
CAGACATAGATAACACAAGAGCTTCAAGGGAAGTATCTACATGGTCGATTGTCTTTGCCTTTGTTATTGTTCTTTTTGAAAAAATATCTCCCTTAGCCTTAAAGTTTTCTTCTTCATCAAGAATTTCTATTGAGGAAACAAGCGGAAAGTTGCTATCTTCTTTTAAGGCTCTGGTATTAGAAAGATTATTGACATACCCATGTTTTTTAGAAAAACTGTCATAGACTTCATTTAACTTCTCCTGAGCTTTCTTTACTTCATCATCTGAAAAATCCTCTTTTTGCTTGTATATTACATCTTTTAAGGCTTCGTTCAGTTCAAGATAATCCTTAATCTTTTCCTTGTTTTTATCTGTTACTTCTTTCTTTACAAATAGAGAGTTTTCTCTGTAATACACCTCATCGTCAATAAGGGTGTAGGAGAAGTTCTTGACATCGTCTGTGGCAGGGATAGATGTTATTTCATCATCAAGCAGCTCTATTTCTTCATAATTAGCATCTTTAGAAATTTCTTCGCTTGCTTTTGTAAGAAGTTCCTTTATGTCTGTATTTTCTTTTGGCAAACAAGCAAGGGTATTTCCAAATCTTCCTGACACTTCTTCCATGGAGCCAAGCACCATCTGAGGATTCTCTACAAAGTATTTGTTATATGTCAGACCATTTTCATCTTCTGCAAGATGTATCCAGTCCTCCTCACGCTCTCTGATACTGTCCCTTTTCTTTAGGAAGATAATATCCGAGGTTACTTCCGTTCCGGCAACGCCCTTAAAGGTATCGTTCGGAAGTCTGATTGCTCCTAAAAACTCCGCTCTTGCTGCAAGGTAGCGTCTGACGCTTTCATCCTTTTTATCCATCGTCCCTGAAGATGTGATAAAAGCGATAACACCGCCATTTCTGACTTTATCAATGGATTTCGCAAAGAAATAATCATGTATCAGGAAGTTATTTTTGTTATACTCCCTGTCATTGACCTTGTACTCTCCAAAGGGTACATTACCAATCACCGCATCGAAGAAGTTATTGGAAAAGGAAGTTTCTTCCAGTCCTTTAATCTGTATATCACTTTCCGGATATAGAAGTTTTCCAATTCGACCGCTTATACTGTCAATCTCCACGCCATAAAACTTTGACTCACTCATTTCATCAGGAAGATTGCCGATAAAGTTTCCGATGCCCATTGACGGCTCTAAGATATTACCACTCTTAAAGCCCATTCCTGAGAGGGTAGAGTAGATACTGTCAATGACTGTTTTAGGCGTATAAAAAGCTGTTAATGTTGATTCCTTAGCAGCTTCGTATTCTGATGGCGATAGATTTTCTTTTAAGAATGCTCTTGCTTCTTTCCATTGACCACCTCTTTCTTCATCAAATACTTCAGATAATCCGCCCCAACCGACATATTTTGCCAAGGCTTCCTGAACTGTGCTGTCAAGCTCTCTTTGTCCACTCTCCACTCGTTTAAGCATGGAGATTGCTTCAAGGTTTTGGTTTAACCTTTCACTTGGCGTTAATTTTTCAGGGAGGATTTCTTCGGTAATCTTAAAGTTATGAACTTCTGTTTTAGGTTTTTCTGCCTTTTCATCAATGTCTTGAATTGTATCTTTAGCTTTCTTGTATGTCAGATTTTCAAATATTCTCTCAAGGTCGCTATCCAAACGATAGGGAATCACATCGGAGCCAGTTATCATACCGCCAAGATATTCGGTATTGTCCATAACCGTTACGGTCTTTAGGTTATTTCCCATATTATCAAAGCGGATTATGGTATAGTCCTTATCCTTGTATCTTACTTCATCACCAACCAAAAAGTTTGGTCTTTCAAGGCTTATCTTTTTTAGCAGTTCCTCATTATCCATAAACGGTACGATTGCAATTTGCCTATTTCCATCTCTTGCCGGATACAGCCATACCTCCGGCTTTCCGTTTACCTTGTTTTTTTCAATATCCCTTGCAATATATGCTTCATGATCAAAATAGACGGTATCACCTTGTTTCACTGCAAATTGTTCTGCAAGGCTTTCCTCTTTTTCATTCAGCTCTACTTCTTCTTTTTGCTGAATGTAGTCAAATAGGGTAGATTGAACAGGACTTTTTTCAAGTGCTTCTTCCATTTCTTCAAAATTTTCATAAGTTTTATACTCGGCTGTATCTATTCTTAAATGTTCTTTTAGTTCATACGCTGTATAGCCGTAGCTGTCTATCAGTTCATCAACCTTTTTGCTATCTTCATAGCTCTCTCCATAAAACAGCTTGTACTTTACACCACCAAGAGCCACGCTATTTTTCGCTTCGGATAAATTGATATGAGCTACATCAGACTTATCTGCCAAAATAAACTCTGCACCGACCTTAATGGCAATTTTTTCATCAGGGGAAGTCCCTTTGTTATCGGTATCCTCTATGCTAACACCTGATAATTTGTTCCTATCGTTGATAATACTCTCTGCTTCTTCTAATGAAATTCCCATTTCATCACTAAGATAAAAGATTTCCTGTTCCTTTTGATTATCTTTTGAGGAAAGCTGTCCGTTAAATACTCGGTCTATTTCTTCCTCGCTCATCTGTTTTACAAGCTCGGTATCTTTGATTTCTTGAAAAGTCTTTGGAAAATCTTCCAACACAAGTCTTTGAGCATTTAGTTCCTTTAACTCCTCAAGATTAAAATATCCCCATTCAGGCTCAATCCCTAAAACAAGACCAAAGGCATCACCGCTTTCTCTGTCGTACTCCGTCATATACCAAGTCCAGTTACTTCTAAACGGAATAATATATGCTGCATGAACTTCCTTATCCGCTAAAGATACATCTTCCTGTGCATAAAGCTCCGGTACTCTTTCAAGCATTTCATCCGTCATCAGATTTTCAGGTTCATCTTTGGAATAATATTGTGATTTTTGTGCTTCTTTTGCTTCTTCTCTCTCTGCCTTACTTTCTATTTTCTTTTCTTCATAAAGATTTTTAGAAAGCAGTTCATCAATATGCTTTGCCACACTTGTCCAAGTGAGAAACACATCTTTACAATTATCCTTTTCAAGTTTTATTCCTTTGGCATCGTGCCATTCTCCACTACCTGTCAAGCCTGATACCGCATGGCTTCTTCCTCCTGTTCCATACTCATCTTTTAAAAAGTTGGCTTTTTCCTGTAAAGTGTGATTTTCTTTGAAAAATTTGGTAATTCGCTCTTTTCCTCTATCGATTCCACTTCCCCTTGAAAGGGTAGCAAGGACTTCATCTTCTGTAATAAAGGCTTTTACTTTCGGAAGTTCGGTCAGATTGGTACTGTATTCTTTTCTTGACAGTTCAAGCTCCTGTAGCTTCTGATAAAGGCTGTCCACCTTATGATAGTAAAACCTTAGTACATCTCTATCTTCTCTATATGCTTCTAAAAATCGTCCATACTCTTTGATAACATCCACAAGGTATTCAGGATTTTTCAGTGCCTCGGATAATCGTTTTGTTTCATCCTGAAAGCCACCTCCATTTTCGAGAAATTCAAAATATCCTTGTTCTTTTCCTTCCTCACTCAAATCGTGAATAAGATACCATAGGGACTCTGAAATCCGATCTCTTTCATAGTCAAATGCTTCAGAAAGCTCTATATTTGTGGCAAACTCACCGCCATTAAGAAGTTCATTTATCCTACTTGCAGCATCACTCCAACTTAAAACCTGCGTATGATCCTCTCTTGCCGATGTTCCGGAAGCAAAATGAATCCCCTTATCCGAATACCAAGCCGATATTTCATTTCCGTCAATGATATAGCCGTTCCCACCTTGAAAAGTGTTTTTAAGGTATTCTCCTAATTCTTCATTGCTTTTTCCTTTGGAAAACTCGGCAATGATAGGAAGTCTGCCCCCATCGTGATTTCCCCCGTTAATAAGGACAGTGTCTATATCTTTCTGAGCAAGAGGGATGCTAAGCCTTATCTGTCCGTAAGAGTTTTCAGGCAAAGAAAAAGAAGCCTTGTCAGCTTCTCTTATCTCTACTTCAGTATTTTCTTTTAGATTTCCACGATTTCCTTGATGGTCATTTCCTTCAAGGCTGAAATCATCGCTCCATACTGAGGACTTTCCTCGCTCTCTATCTTCCAAGCCTTCATCAGCTTCGGTTTTTCTGTCCTCATAAATGCTATCGCCTGTTTTTGAATATCCATCAAGTGTTCTGTCAGCTTCTTCTCCTTGTATAGATCCACTAACATCTCGAAGTGTCTCTGCTCCTCGCTCTGTGAAAGATAAGTGAGCCTCATCACTGCGTAGGTCGGATTCGGATATTCCTTGATGAATTCCGTCTGTTCCTCCAAGCTGCTTAGTGTATTCTCCCTGATTTTGACTGCTATCTCCTCCGTACTCTCCATTTCTGAAAACTCGCTCGGTTTCACTAATTCTTTCCTGATCATCTCGTCGAAGTACATTTTCTTCTACCTCCTCAATTTCTTCTTTTATTTGATTATATCCTGCTTCTCTGCTTCTCAAAACTCCTTTTTGAAGCTCTATCTCTTTACTCTTTTGAATGGTTGTATCTATGATATTTCCGCTAATATCCGATACGGTTTCACCAAGACTCATAAGGGATATGCTGTCCAGTCTTTTGAAGTTTTCTCTTAACAGTTCCTTATCCATCGGATAATCCACCTTAAACCTTGAAGCTACCGCATAACTCACTGAATCTCTCACAAACTTAGTAAAGGATATTCTGTCCTCATCAGCTATTCTAAGCTCATTCATAAGACTGTCTATCTTTTCATCACCGTAAAGCCTGCTTAAAGAAAAGATATTTTCAAGGATACTTTCGCTTTCTTCATAGCCTTCACTTGCTATCATCTCCTTTAAGACCTTTTGATGAGCTTCTTTATCAAATCGCCAAAGATTGACCTCATTGACATCTCTGTTTCTTGAAACAGTCTGGCTTACATCAAAGATGTAGTCCACTCTCTTTTTTATGCCGAAATCTTCTAAGATCGGAATTCCTTTTTGTCCTCGCATAACGGTTCGATGAAAGCGTTCACGCCAATAGTCGAACTTGGCACAGGCTGTTGCTTCAGGATTTTTATCATAGATACTTAATTGACTTCTAAAGTCATATCTTTGATTGTTCCCGACAACCTTCAGGAGCTTTAAATATTCCGCTTCACTATGCAGAATGTCCTGTTTTACAAGCTCCAAAATGTTATGAAAATCATTGATTCGCATTTTTACCTCCTTTTTCTAATATTCATTTTTCCTATTCATTCTTCTGGTGTTCCTCTACCGTATGTTTTATCTGTTCCTCAATCTTTTCTAAAAATTCTTTTTTGGAAGATTTGCCCTGTGCTATTTCAGACAACTCCATTTCCCACTGTGCCGTCATTTCTGCTGATTTGAAGTTATCTGCAACAATCTCAATCAGGCTTTTTCCTTTCGGTGTTGCAATCAGATTCTTCTTATCTCGTTCAATAAATTCTTTGTAAATCAGATTTTCAATAATGCCTGCTCTTGTTGCCGGTGTTCCAAGTCCTTCTCTTTCCACTTCAACACCTTTTTCCAATGCATCATTACCTGCAAGCTCCATAGCTTTTAAGAGTGTGTCCTCTGATAGCTTTTGTCAAGGGTATTTAAGAAATTTCTTCGTCTTTTTTGTAACTCATATCTTCACATTCTTTCTGAATAAGTCTATTTATTTTATCTGTGATTGTTTCATCACTGGTTTCGCTGAAATGCACTGTGACTTTATAGTTTGTTTTTCCAATTTTTTTGCTAAATGTGTTTTTAGCTTTGTTTTCTTCATCTGTCATTTGTCTCCTCCTTTCATCGCAATAAAAAAAGCGATTAGATTTTTTACTTTTCTAATCGCTCTAACTGTTTTGTTGTATTAAGTGATGGAATGCGTTTTAAGACTTGCTTTTATCTTAGGCATACTCTGAATGCCTCTTTTAGCTGCAATGCTCTAAAAACACCTCTCCGTTGTCTTGTATCATACTTATAAATACTTTCCCTCGCAAAAAAGAGAAGCAGAATATTATTCCACTTCCTTGATTATTCATAAGTAATTTATATTTTACTTCCAATCCAACATGGCTTTTTCTAACTCTGAAAAATTACAATTTGCTCTTCTGATAGTTCCTGTTTCCTTTTGCTTCTGATATAATTTTTCCACCTTTTTCAAAACCTTTGTTTTTACCTTAAGGCAAAAAGCATATTCTTTTTCAAATAAGTCTTTGTATCTGATGTCATCAAGCTCATCAAACTCAATTCTTTCATAACAACCATTCGGTACAGGTATCATTTTCTTAATATCCAATATAGATAATATGTGCATTTTTTCTTCATCAGAGTAATATTTGTATATATCTCCATTTATAGTAATGTTATTATCAATTACTTCATAAATCAAAAAATGCTCATCAGAAACATTCTTCCATCTTTTGTGTTTTTCCTTTGCAGAAGA
>NZ_JH414580.1 GCF_000238115.1 Peptoanaerobacter stomatis
TAAAAAGAGAAAAAAGCAATAAAAAAGACAAGCATAAATGCCTGCCTCCTTTATCCAATTGGCTATGACCTACTCTCCCAAGACCCTGCGGTCTAAGTACCATCAGCGATGAAGAGCTTAACTTCTGTGTTCGGTATGGGTACAGGTGTATCCTCTCCTCTTTTATAACCATATTGTTTCTTTCGATTGATATACTTCGCATAACTTCGTTAAGTTTCATATCGCTCGTCGGTCACGTAGCCTTAGTACGCTCTCTCCTTACTCATTCACTTGCCTCGTTCTGCTTGTATCTGAATCGAAATAATTTTCATTTGTTATTTAAAAACATAATTTATTGGTGGAGACAAGGAGATTCGAACTCCTGACCCCCTGCTTGCAAGGCAGGTGCTCTCCCAACTGAGCTATGCCCCCATCATATCTTTCAGCTATACTTTGCACAATGAAAACTGCATATCATCTGTTAGGTTAAGTCCTCGACCTATTAGTACAAGTTGGCTTAATACATTACTGCACTTACACTCCTTGCCTATCTACCACTTACTCTTAATGGGGTCTTACTTCTTTCGAATGGGATATCTTATCTTGAGGTTGGCTTCGTGCTTAGATGCCTTCAGCACTTATCCTTTCCGCACATAGCTACCCAGCTGTGCCTTTGGCAAGACAACTGGTACACCAGTGGTGCGTCCATCCCGGTCCTCTCGTACTAAGGATAGCTCCTCTCAAATATCCTACGCCTGCGACGGATAGGGACCGAACTGTCTCACGACGTTCTGAACCCAGCTCGCGTACCACTTTAATGGGCGAACAGCCCAACCCTTGGGACCTACTCCAGCCCCAGGATGTGATGAGCCGACATCGAGGTGCCAAACCTCCCCGTCGATGTGAACTCTTGGGGGAGATCAGCCTGTTATCCCCAGGGTAGCTTTTATCCGTTGAGCGATGGCAATTCCACTTTCTACCACCGGATCACTAAGCCCGACTTTCGTCTTTGCTCGAGTTGTCTCTCTCGCAATCAAGCTCCCTTTTGCCTTTGCACTCTTCGCATGATTTCCGACCATGCTGAGGGAACCTTTGGACGCCTCCGTTACTCTTTGGGAGGCGACCGCCCCAGTCAAACTGTCCGCCAAGCACTGTCCCGTACCTTGCTTCAAAGGTTCCGGTTAGAACTCACATAATCAAAGGGTGGTATCCCAAAGTTGGCTCCTGTAAATCTGACGACCTACATTCTCTGCCTCCCACCTATTCTGTACATTAATTACATAAATTCAATACTAAGCTACAGTAAAGCTCCATGGGGTCTTTCCGTCCTGTCGCAGGTTTCCGGCATCTTCACCGGTACTACAATTTCACCGAGTCTGTTGTTGAGACAGTGCCCAAATCGTTACGCCTTTCGTGCGGGTCGGAACTTACCCGACAAGGAATTTCGCTACCTTAGGACCGTTATAGTTACGGCCGCCGTTTACTGGGGCTTAAATTCAAATCTTCGATTTCTCTAAACTCTCCTCTTAACCTTCCAGCACCGGGCAGGCGTCAGCCCCTATACTTCACCTTTCGGTTTCGCAGAGACCTATGTTTTTGGTAAACAGTCGCTTGGGCCTTTTTTCTGTGGCCTACTCTCGTAGGCACCCCTTCTCCCTAAGTTACGGGGTCATTTTGCCGAGTTCCTTAACAACAGTTCTCTCGCTGGCCTTAGGTTTCTCACCTTACCCACCTGTGTCGGTTTTCGGTACGGGCTACTTGTATCTGGATAGAAACTTTTCCTGTCAGTGTGAAATCATTAACTTCGCTACTTTATTCGCTCCCCTTCACAGCTCATATTATCAAGCATACGGATTTGCCTTTATACTCTAACTTGCTGCTTGGACGTGCTCTTCCAGTCGCACGCTTTAACTATCCTCCTGCGTCATTCCTTCTCCTCTTTGCCGATACTCGTAGGTACAGGAATCTTAACCTGTTATCCATCAGCTACGCATCTCTGCCTCGCCTTAGGCCCCGACTTACCCTGAGCGGACGAACCTTCCTCAGGAATCCTTGGGTTTTCGGCCTGTGTGATTCTCACACACATCTCGCTACTCATGCCAACATTCTCTCTCGTATATTGTCCACAGTCTCTTTCGATTCTGCTTCGTCCTATCATACGATGCTCTTCTACCACTCACGTCTTGCGTGAATCCAAAGCTTCGGTAGTATGTTTGAGCCCCGGTAATTTTCGGCGCAAAACCACTCGACCAGTGAGCTATTACGCACTCTTTTAATGTATGGCTGCTTCTAAGCCAACATCCTGGTTGTCTGTGCAATTTCACATCCTTTTCCACTTAACATACATTTGGGGACCTTAGCTGTTGGTCTGGGCTTTTTCCCTCTTGACTATGGATCTTATCACTCATAGTCTGACTGCCTTTTATCATATATTGGTATTCGCAGTTTGATAGCTTTCGGTAACCTATACGGCCCCTAGAGCATTCAGTGCTCTACCCCCAATATACTTTTCTAAAGACGCTAGCCCTAAAGCTATTTCGAAGAGAACCAGCTATCTCCGAGCTCGATTGGAATTTCACCTCTACCCACAAGTCATCCCCGAACTTTTCAACGTTCGTGGGTTCGGTCCTCCATTTCATGTTACTGAAACTTCAACCTGCTCATGGGTAGGTCGCCCGGTTTCGGGTCTATGCTGTATAACTTATCGCCCTTTTCAGACTCGCTTTCGCTTTGGATTTGAAACTTAATTTCTTTTCCTTGCTTTACAGCATAACTCGTTGGCCCGTTCTACAAAAAGTACGATGTCACTTATCGCTCCATCTGTTTGTAAGCATATGGTTTCAGGTTCTCTTTCACTCCCCTCCCGGGGTTCTTTTCACCTTTCCCTCACGGTACTATTCTCTATCGGTTGATTAGTAGTATTTAGCCTTTGGGGGTGGTCCCCCTTTCTTCTCGCAGGGTTCCTCGTGTCCTACGATACTCTGGTACTATCTCGTGCGTCTTCTTGTTTTAAATACCGGACTTTTACCGTCTTTGGTGTAGCTTCCCAGACTACTTCTTCTTCAATACCTCGTCACTTTGTTGATAGTCCTTACCCCATTTAAGTTTCCTTATATGGTTTGGGCTCCTCCCATTTCGCTCGCCGCTACTTTGGGAATCGATGTTTCTTTCTTTTCCTCCACCTACTTAGATGTTTCAGTTCGGCGGGTTCCCTTCCTATTACTTATTTATTCGGTAATGGATACTTAATATCTCTATTAAGTGAGTTTCCTCATTCGGAGATCTATGACTATAACGGATGTTTGCTCCTTATCATAGCTTTTCGCAGCTTGCCACGTCCTTCTTCGGCTCTAATCACCTAGGCATTCACCTTATGCTCTTTCTTCCTTAACCTATTTGTTTTTTTATCCTTAGTTTTCTCTAAGTTGACCTTGCTATTTGTTTACTTGGTGTAAATTGTATAATCCTTTGACTTTTTATTCGGAAAAACTTAATATTTTATTTTTGTCTTTCTTCCTTTTTGTCTGCGTTTTATACTTTCTGATGATATGCAGTTTTCATTGTACAAATTTGTTATATATTGCGACGTACTTCTTCGTTAAACTTCGTATCAAGCTTCACTTACATACCTTAGTATGCTCCTTCAGCTTTCACTTGTTTGCCTCGAATTACTTGCAATCTATCCCAAATTACCTTAGCTAAATATTTTGCATTTCTACGCTCATATCTAAACTAAAAGCAACATTTGGATTTTTACCTATATTCCTTTATGAAATACTTGTAATTTATCCTATTTTTCTTTTGTTATTCATCTTACTTGAACAACAAAAATCGGATAGTAAACTTTTTTCTCCTTAGAAAGGAGGTGATCCAGCCGCACCTTCCGATACGGCTACCTTGTTACGACTTCACCCCAGTTACTAAGTTCACCTTAGGCAGCTTCTCCTTGCGTTAGATCACTGACTTTGGGTGCCCTCAGCTCCCATGGTGTGACGGGCGGTGTGTACAAGACCCGGGAACGCATTCACCGCAACATTCTGATTTGCGATTACTAGTAACTCCGACTTCATGTAGGCGAGTTTCAGCCTACAATCCGAACTTGGACCGTTTTTTTCAGGTTTGCTCTTCTTCACAGATTCGCTTCTCTTTGTTACGGCCATTGTAGCACGTGTGTAGCCCTAAGCATAAGGGGCATGATGATTTGACGTCATCCCCACCTTCCTTTAGGTTATCCCTAACTGTCTTATTAGAGTGCCTGCCTTTACGCACTGGCAACTATTAATAGGGGTTGCGCTCGTTGCGGGACTTAACCCAACATCTCACGACACGAGCTGACGACAACCATGCACCACCTGTGTGGATTGTATACCCGAAGGTATTATTACAACTTTACATTGCTTTTCAATCCCATGTCAAGCTTAGGTAAGGTTCTTCGCGTTGCTTCGAATTAAACCACATGCTCCGCTACTTGTGCGGGTCCCCGTCAATTCCTTTGAGTTTTATTCTTGCGAACGTACTCCCCAGGCGGAACACTTATTGCGTTTGCGCCGGCACCGAGATTCCTCCCGACACCTAGTGTTCATCGTTTACGGTGTGGACTACCAGGGTATCTAATCCTGTTTGCTACCCACACTTTCGTGCCTCAGCGTCAGTTTTAGTCCAGAAAGTCGCCTTCGCCACCGGTATTCCTCCCAATATCTACGCATTTCACCGCTACACTGGGAATTCCACTTTCCTCTCCTATACTCAAGCTTATTAGTTTCAAGGCCGAACAGCAGTTGAGCTGCTGCCTTTTAACCTTGACTTAACAAGCCGCCTACGCACCCTTTACGCCCAGTAATTCCGGATAACGCTTGCCCCCTACGTATTACCGCGGCTGCTGGCACGTAGTTAGCCGGGGCTTTCTTGTATGGTACTGTCATTTCTTTCTTCCCATACGACAGAACTTTACGACCCTGGGGCCTTCTTCGTTCACGCGGCATTGCTGCATCAGGGTTCCCCCCATTGTGCAATATCCCCCACTGCTGCCTCCCGTAGGAGTTTGGACCGTCTCTCAGTTCCAATGTGGCCGTTCACCCTCTCAGGTCGGCTACTGATCGTCGCCTTGGTAGGCTCTTACCCCACCAACTAGCTAATCAGACGCAAGCTCGTCTATAACCGCCTCAGCTTTGATATATAATATTCCCATATCATATATTTTATCTCGTATTAGCTAACATTTCTATTAGTTATTCGTGTGTTATAGGTTGATTACTTACGTGTTACTCACCCGTCCGCCACTAAGTCTTATATTCCATCCGAAAACTTCACATATGACTTCGTTCGACTTGCATGTGTTAGGCATGCCGCCAGCGTTCATCCTGAGCCAGGATCAAACTCTCAATTAAAATTTGACTTCTCTCAGCATTTTTTTATCCTTACTGACTTTGTTTCTTTGGTACATTTAACTTATTCTTCATAAGTCACTTTGTTTACTATCCGATTTTCATTGTTCATCTGTCCTTTGACAGCTCGTTTATTATATCTCTTCTTTTCCTTGCTGTCAAGTACTTTTTTTATTTTTTATTTTCTTTTTATCTCTGTTTTGTTCTCTCTCATCGAGAGCTTTATCATATTATCATATTTACTTATGCTTAGTCAACTGTTTTTTTTATTTTTTTTACTTTTTTTGTTTTCTCGTTCTTTTTTTATCTTTTATTGTTTTTTATCCTTACTTTAATTATATACTTTCTTTATTTATTTTATGTTTTCGTTCTGAATTTTGCTTATCCTATTTTCTAATAAAATTATGAATAACTTGTATAATTATATAATATTAATATAGATAGTATACAAAAAAATAATTATTATGTTTTT
>NZ_JH414581.1 GCF_000238115.1 Peptoanaerobacter stomatis
TATATATATATATTNTNTTTTTGTTTGTATTCTAAAATTAAAACATATAAAAACTTTCTCATAAGTTTGCTAAACATTCTTATATTTTGAGAAAATGAATTATATAGTAAATAAAGAAGATTAAGGAGAATAATTTCTAATTTTTCTTATTTATTATAAGATTTTAATATATTATTTTTTGTATCATTTAAAAGTTAATTCACTATTAATTTAAATAACAATATAAAAATATTGATAAAAAATAGTTTGTAGCATTTGTTTATAATATTTTATTATATCATCTTTGTGAGATTTAGAGTAAATATAATCATTAATTGGTAAAGAAAGAGAATATATTATAGAAAAGCGATAAATTGTGTTTTTTTACATTTTATGATATAATTTATAAAATATTTTTTGAAATTTTTGTAGGAGATATTATGAATTTTAATAATAAAGATTTGGCCAGAATTTCTTTACTTATAACATTGGCTGTGGTCGTAGCTATACTTGCATATTATATTCCTGCATTAAGTATACTTTCGTTTTTAACAGGAAGTATATTTATGATTATAGGATTGATATCCAAAAATAAAGCATATACTTTTATATCTTTTATGGCATATGGTTTTTTGCTGTTTATTTTATTGGATCCTGTAAGTGCATTTATATATTTGGTTGTGTTTTGCATACCTTGTCTTATTATGGGCTATATTATGAAAAATAAAGATAATGAAGATATGGCATATTTTGTCGGTACTGTTGTTATGGCTGTTGCCGTATTGGGACTGCTTGCTGTTTTTATGCGTATGAGTGGTTTTGATTTTTTTGAAAATTTAAGGCAAAGCTTTGAGATGTCAACTAAACAGCTACAATCTATAAATCCGAATTATACTTTACCTAAGCAACTTACAGTAGACAATATAGTTAACATATCAAAGCAACTTTTTCCGTCAATTGTGATGATAACTTGCCTTTTTATGACTCTTATAAGCAAATATATGGGGTTATTTTTGCTTAGGAGAATTTTTCCTAAGGAGAAGATGAGTTTTAAGCCTTTCAGTCATTTTGAGTTACCTGACAGACTCGGTATATTCTTTTTGCTGTTTTGGCTTGTTATAAATGCACTTTCTTTATTTAATATTTTGGATAAGAATTATAGCGACAGACTTATTACAAATGTACTTTATCTGATTATATATATGCTTGTAATAGAAGGTCTTGCGGTTTTAATATTTTTTATAAATAAATTGAATAAGGGCAGTAGAATCATAGCTGTGCTTATTACTGTAATTTTGTTTTGGAGTGCATTTTTTGTACTTTCGTTTATCGCAATATTGGATATGGCTTTTGATTTTAGAAAGTTAAGCTTTAGGAGAGGCAAATGAACGATAAGATAAGATTTAATTTCCCTGAAGTTCAGCTGTACTTGGCATTTATATTTGTACTTAGTATTGTAATATCATATTTTGACAGACAAATCGGTCTTTTTGTATTTTTGATATTTGTATATTTGGTATATTATAATGCGAGGGCAATTAAGTATAAAAATAATGATTTATTGGTAGACTTCAAAAATTTGAGTATAGATATGGATGAGATATCAAAACAGACTATGCTCGATTTTCCTGTGCCTTTTTGTGTTATAAATGAATACGGCAATATAAAATGGAATAATGAAAAAATGACTGATATGCTTTCAAATAATGAGCTTATAGAAAAAAATCTGGGCAGTTTGCTCAACAATCTTGATATAGATAAGCTTATACCTAAGGCAAATGAAGAAATTATGTCTATGGATGATTATGTGGTAGGTGATAAGCATTATAAGATACAGACGGTGGATATTGCTAAGAATAATCAAAAGGCGAAAAAATATGCGGTGTATTTTTTCGATATAAGCAGTAAATTATTACTTATAGATAAGTATAATGAAATTAAACCTGTAATTTTGTCAGTACAGGTGGACAATTTTAATGATGTTGTAGAATCTGCAGCCGATGACTTCAGACCATTGCTTGAAGCCGATATAGAAAGACATATAAGGTTTTGGGTAGAAAAAAAAGACGGTATACTTACTAAATTGTCTAAGGATAAGTTTTTCTGTGTATTCAATGAGCCGATGTTAAAGCAGGCAGAAGAAGAAAAATTCAGTATATTGGATGATTTGAGAGAGATAGAACTGTCAAACACTATACCTGTAACTCTATCTATCGGTGCATCTACTTATGAGCAAAATCTGGCATATACAAACAAAAATGCAATGTCGGCTCTTGATATGGCTCTTGGTCGTGGTGGTGATCAAGCTGTCTGCAAGATATATGATAAAACCGTATTTTATGGCGGTAAATCAAAAGCTGTTGAAAAGAAAACAAGAGTTCGTGCAAGGATTGTCGGACATGCCATGAGAGATTTGATAAAAAAATCTTCCAATGTCCTTGTAATGGGACATTCATATCCTGATTTGGACGCTATAGGGGCGTGCATGGGTATAGTTGCTATATGTAATATGTTGGAATCACCTGTAAAAATAGTATTATCATCTTCAAATAAGTCGATAGACGATTTATATTATAAGATAAAAAATACTGAAGGATATAAAGATATATTCATAACTCATGATGAAACAAGCAAATATATTAATGAGCAAACTTTGCTTATAGTAGTTGACACTAATAAAGCATCTTTAACAGAA
This sequence comes from Peptoanaerobacter stomatis, assembly GCF_000238115.1. Lineage (GTDB taxonomy): Bacteria > Bacillota > Clostridia > Peptostreptococcales > Filifactoraceae > Peptoanaerobacter > Peptoanaerobacter stomatis. Next base: position 2,675 of record NZ_JH414581.1, read on the forward strand.
ATGCCGCAGTTAACAGAAATTGTTGATAAAATTGTTCTAATAGATCATCACAGACGTGGAATAGAATTTTTGGATAAGGCTGTGCTTACTTTCCACGAAACATATGCGTCTTCAGCAAGTGAGATGGTAACGGAACTTGTACAATATGTAAAAGACGGTGCAAAATTGGATGTGCTTACAGCAGAGGCATTGCTCTCAGGAATAACCTTGGATACAAAAAATTTTGCATTTAATACAGGAGTTCGTACTTTTGAGGCGGCGGCGTTTTTGAGAAAAAATGGAGCAGATCCGTTAGAAATAAAAAAATTCTTCAAAGGAGATTTTGAAAATTTCATAGTAAAAGCGGATTGTATAAAAAATGCAAGAATAATAGAGGATATAATCGCTATATCATCATATGATAAAAAAATTAAAGGTCCATCTTTAATAGCCGCTCAAATAGCTGATGAACTGTTGGGAATAAAAGGAATACAGGCAAGTTTTGTCGTAATAGAAGGTATAAATGGATCAGTACAAGTGTCTGCACGTTCTATTGAAAATATAAATGTACAAGTTATAATGGAAAAATTAGGAGGCGGAGGACATATAGATACCGCTGCAACGCAAATACGAAACAAATCTGTAGATGAAGTAATAAAGTTAGTAGAAGAAACCGTAAAAATATATCTTAAGGAGGAGTACAATAAATGAAAGTAATATTATTGAAAGATTTAAAAGGAACAGGAAAAAAAGGAGAAATAAAAGAAGTATCAGATGGATATGCAAGAAATTATATGATACCTAAGGGATTTGCACAAGAGGCTACAACTCAAAATCTAAATTTACTCAACCAACAAAACAGTGCAAAAGAACATAAAATGGAAATAGACAGACAAGCAGCGCTTGATATAAAATTAAAATTAGATAATGACAAACTCATTATAAAAGCTAAGGCTGGAGAAGGACAAAAGTTATTCGGTTCAATAACATCAAAAGATATAGAAGATGAATTGAAAAAACAAAAAAATATATCTGTGGATAAAAAGAAGATAGATTTAAAAGAACCTATAAAAATGGTAGGCAGTTTTACAGTTAAACTTAAACTGTTTACAAATGTAGTGTGTGATTTAAAAGTAGAAATAGAACAAATTTAGGTGATGATTATGGAAAATAATAATCAACAAGATAATGATATAACCATATCTGCAAAAGCCGAGCAATCTGTGCTCGGCTCTATACTTATAGATAACGATACAATAATAGAAATATCCAATATACTATCTATGGATGATTTTAATTATGATGCACATAAAGCCATATATAAAGCTATGCTTGAATTGTATACCTCAAGCAAGCCGATAGATTTTTTAACGCTTACAAATGCTATAAAAAATTCTGTAAATATAGAAGAAGTAGGTGGATATGAATACATATCCAAACTCCCATCAATGCCTGATTATTCAAGTAATGCTGTACATTATGCTAAAATAGTAAAAGAAAAATCTACGTTGAGAAAATTGGTAAAAGCATCTCAAGACATAATAAATACGGCAAAATCAGGGAAATCGGTAGAAAATGTGCTTGATGAAGCAGAGCATACAATATTTAATATTTCTCAAGAAAAGACAAAATCAACACTTCATCATATAAAAGATGTGCTTACAGATACATATAGCGTAATAGAGCAAAATTATAAAAATAAAGGCTCTATGACAGGAATAACAACAGGTTTTATAGATCTCAATCACATTACAAACGGCTGGCAAAAAACTGATTTAATACTTGTTGCCGCAAGACCTGCTACAGGAAAAACTGCATTTGCATTAAATCTTGCACACAATGCATCAAAAGACGGAAAAAAAGTTGCAGTGTTTTCCTTGGAGATGAGCGAAACCCAATTGGCCCAGAGAATTTTGTCTGCTGAAAGCAAAGTTGAGCTGAAAAAACTAAAAACAGGCGAGCTTGAAGAAGAAGATTGGCAAAAACTCATAAACGCAATATCGGTTATGACGAAATATCCTATTTATATAAATGATACAGCAGGAATAAATTTGCTTGAAATACGCTCAGAATGTCGCAAACTGAAAATGCAAAAAGGGCTTGATATGATAGTTATAGACTATCTTCAATTAATGGAATCTGAAGTAAGAACGGAGAGTAGGCAACAGGAAATATCCAAAATATCAAGGGGGCTGAAAATTCTTGCAAAAGAGTTGGGTTGCCCCATAATAGCATTATCTCAGCTCTCAAGAGCGCCTGAACAAAGGACTAATCACAGACCTATGTTGTCAGATTTGAGAGAATCAGGAGCAATAGAGCAAGATGCTGATATAGTTATGTTTCTATACAGAGATGAGATATATAATCCTGATACAGATAAAAAAAATGTAACAGAGGTTATACTTGCAAAACATAGAAGTGGAGAAATAGGAACTGTTGAACTTGCTTGGCATGGAAAATATCAGTTGTTTTTGAGTTTGGAAACGTATTAATAATAGCTTATGTAATGCTGAATACTATTTAGATTAAATGTTGAAAAAATTTTTTTTCCAAAAAATCTCATCACTTTAA
>NZ_JH414582.1 GCF_000238115.1 Peptoanaerobacter stomatis
ATAACAGACATAAAATAGATATAATAATAGCCAATATAAACATAAATATAGAAAAAATAAAACAATTTTATGTAGTATTTTCAGACATAGACAACTTCAAGAAAATAAATGACCAATACGGACACGATGCAGGAGACAAGGTATTAACAACAGTATCAAATATATTAAAAAGAGAACTAAGACAAGACGATATAGCAGCAAGGTTTGGAGGAGAAGAATTTTTGATAATATTAAACGATATGACAAAAGACAAGTTAAACGATGAGAAAGCGTATAATATAATAGAGAAGATAAGAAGAAAAATAGAAAGTAGCTATATAGTATATCAGGGCAATAAAATAAAAGTAAGTATGACATTTGGAATGGTAAGCTCCGGAGGATATAAAGATGTAAGGAAGATGATAAAAGAAGCTGATGAAAAGATGTATATAGGAAAGAGAAGCGGAAAGAATAAAGTTGTGTTTGATAGTTATATGGTAAAAGATGACATTGAAAATATTGGCAACAGTTGTGAGATGAAAAGTAGAGAATGTAACAATATTGAAACAGACGTGAATGAATAGATACAAAAAAGGTTATTGCTATGGTTTTTAATCGTCTTGCAATAACCTTAATATTATTAAAGTAAACTTATTGGTTATAATTTTTTAATATATCTACAAAGGAATTTAATATTTTAGCGGTAAGTCCCCATATTATGCAATCATTAAATTGGTAAAAATAAGTGAGTTCATAACTTTTCAAAAAATTATATGACCTGCCGTTTTCTATAAGTTCGTATGGAAAGTTTTCATCTCTTTTTATTTCTATGTCTGAGCGATATACGGTATATTTGCAGGATAATACATCTTCTAAAGGAATTGCTATAAGTTTTTCCACTTCTTCGTTAGGTTTAATATCATAAAAGTTTATACCTGTAATTTGACCTACAAAAACATACATTAACAAACCGTTAAAATTTAACAGGTAATTACTTTCGCCAAAAACGGATATATTTTTTGTATCTAAATTACATTCTTCAACAGTTTCTCTTATGACAGCATCAAGCGGTTTTTCTTTATTTTCTATATGTCCGCCTATAAAAGATACATCTCCTGATTGATTGACTATTTTTGAACGTTTTTGGAAAACTATGTGAGCTACACCGTCTATATCGATTAATGCTATAAATACAGCAACTTTATTAATTTTTTTTATGCTTTCAGGTTTGTGATTTTCAAATATGGATTTTATATTTTTTATAGTATCTTCATAATCATTAAACATCAGCTTTTGCTACCTTTACTTCCGTCAAGATTTACGCAATCGAGTATGTTGGTTTCAAAAGAAAATACTATGTCGTCTTGTTCTCTTTTTCTTTTAAATGCAAGCTGTATCATCTTTTCAAGCAGAGTCTCATAGTCCATACCTACAGCTTTCCATAAGTAAAATGATAAAGAACCGGGGATAGTGTTGATTTCGTTTACATAGATTTTGTTATCTTCTTCATCTATTATGAAATCTATCCTTGCAACACCGTTACAACCAAGCGTTTTAAATGTGTCTACTGCCATATTCCTTATGGTTTCTCTTGTTATATCATCTATATCTGCAGGAAGTTTTCTGCTTAAAGACTCCATAGTTCCTTTTGCCATAGTATTTGATGATGGAGTTTTTTTGCTTGAAGATGATGATAAATATTTATCTTTATAACTTAATATCTCGTCAGAATTTATAGGCTGTTCACATTCTGATGCACTTGCATTTTCAATATCTCCAAGCACACTGCAATTAACTTCTTTTAGTTTGGTTATTGCTTTTTCTACAATTATTTTATAAGAAAAAGTAAAGGCGTGTGCCAATGCTTCTTTCAAACTTTTATCATCTTTTGCAATTTTTATTCCTATACTTGAACCTAAATTTATAGGTTTTATTATGATAGGGTAGTCAAATTTTTTCTTTATGGTTACAATTACATCATCTTTATCTGATATATAATTGAACTTGTTTACAGTTATGCTGTCAAGCACAGGTATATTGTTATCTTTAAGTACGCATTTCATTACATATTTGTCCATGCCGACAGCAGACGACATTACATCACAGCCTACAAAAGGTATGCCGAGCATATTTAAAAGTCCCTGTAAAGTTCCGTCTTCAACGTTTGTGCCGTGAACAACAGGGAAAGCTACATCTATGGAGTCATATATGTTTTTAGAAAACATCTTGTACGGATATTTTACAAGATCCACTCTGCTTTTATTTTTTGCAAGAAGAACTTGGTTACTTTTGCTTATAAGCTGTTGTATGTTTTTATATTCGTTTACTATACCTGTAAATTCAGAAACATAAAATTTGTTATCTTTGCTTATATATATAGGGATTATCTCGTATTTTGACTTGTCAAAAAATTCCATAGCTTGTAAGGCTGATACTATAGAAACTTCATGTTCTGTAGAATTGCCTCCAAAAAATAATCCTATTTTAATCTTCATATTTAATTAGCCCTTTCTGTGTAATCTTTTAGTAATTATAATATATCTTTTTTCTCCAAATTGCAATATCATTTATAAGATTTATTGCTTACACAATTGTATTTTTTAAAGGGAGAAGAAATATTTTATTATAAGATTATAATTTTATAATTTGCCGTTTTGTAAGTCTATTATGATATTTCTGTCAAGATTGGTAGCTTTTATAATAGTGTCTATGTCTATGTTCATATTTAATAAGTTTCTTGCTGTACTTATAGAACCCATTTGTATTCCTCTTTGTTCTCCTATTTGTATCCCTCTTTGCTCTCCAAGTGCATAGCTGTCATGTAATCTGCTTTCTATATCGCTTTCTTTCATCAGATTTTGTTCGTAGGCGTATCTTTCTTGTTTGTTTGACCAGAATAAATTCAGTTTGTCGTTTGTCTTTTCTAACATTTCGTTTCTTTCTGCCAACATTTTTCTATAACCTACCGTTTTGTAAGTCTATTATTATACTTCTATCAAGATTGGTAGCTTTTATAATAGTGTCTATGTCTATGTTCATATTTAATAAGTTTCTTGCTGTACTTATAGAACCCATTTGTATCCCTCTTTGTTCTCCTATTTGTATTCCTCTTTGTTCTCCTACCTGCTCTCCAAGTGCATAGCTGTCATGTAATCTGCTTTCTATATCACTTTCTTTACTATCAGATTTTGTTCGTAGGCGTATCTTTCTTGTTTGTTTGACCAGAATAAATTCAGTTTGTCGTTTGTCTTTTCTAACATTTCGTTTCTTTCTGCCAACATTTTTCTCTCCTCCTCACTATCTGTCTTTATAAATAGTAACCATTCATTTAATTCATCTAAGTTGTTTACGTCTACTTTGGTCAGGTCTAAAAAGTGTATTTCTTGTATGTCTGTTAATTCTTTTTTGTCTCTAATTCTGTCAGTCTGTATATTGAGTGTACTT
>NZ_JH414583.1 GCF_000238115.1 Peptoanaerobacter stomatis
CGGCTCCTTCTACTTTATCAACTGCATAACTTGTATTATTTGTAGGTGTTATTTCTACTTCATCTGCATATTTTGCATTTAGTGTCGTTCCTTGTGTTATGGTTTGCTCTGCTCCGTCTACTTTTACTGTCACGTTCGGTGCTGATGTTATGGCTTGTTCTGCTCCGTTTACCAATTTTACCAATTCTATTTTTAATTCTACAGGTAGTGCTTGATATTTCACTTTTATATCTGCTTTTTTATATCCTACTTCGTATCCGTCTCCATATGATGTGTCTTGCACTATATCTGTATTGTTCGGATCTAATGTTATTTGATTGCTGTCGTCTAATAAGGATAATTTATATCCTTCTACATCAGAAGTAAGTTCCAATTTATCTCCTAATTTGAAGTTTTCGTAGTCTTCTGTTATTCTTGCTGTTATATCTTTGTCGTCTGAATTGCTTCTGATTCTTTTTATATTAAGTTCTGTTTTGTCTTTTATCTCTTGCGGTAATGTATCTTTGTCTTGTATTTGAAAGTTTACAAGTACGGGATTTATTGTATAATCTTGTGCATTACTGTCATCTATTGTATCGTTGTTAAGGTAGTATTGTCCGTTATCTTTTATATATAATGCAACTTTTTTATTATCGTTATACCATCCTTTATTTTCTTTAAGAGCATCTTCCTCTATAGTTACTATTCTGCTCGGTATTTCAAGACTTTTCAGCTGATTATACTCTAACATTTTTTCAAATATTTTTGTTATATCCGATGAAGTTTTGTCAAATGATATATTTTTTATTTCATTTTCAGAAAAAATTCCTCTTTCATCAGAATCTGATGAAACTTTAGGATTAAAATTATACACGTTCTCAATCTTATTTCGAGCAAATGAAACATATCCGAATTCTATAGGATTTGATGGTAATGTTAAATTTTTAATTTGATTGCCGTAAAAAGCATAATTCTTAATTTTAAAATCTGCTTTCTCCGGAAGTACCATATCTCCTTCTATCGCATTGGCATTAAACGCCCACTCTCCTATTTCAAGACTGCCGCTTGGATTACTATTATCAAATTCAAGCTTTTCTATTTTCTTGGTATCGAATCTATTATCAAAAGCATTATATCTAATAGAGCTGACTCTGCCAGGAACAGTAAACTCTTTTATATCGGAGTCGCTGAGAAAACTTGTAGCTATTGTTTCTAAATTATCCGGTAGTTTCACTTTTTTTGCATCTCTGAAAGAGTAAGCGCTTCCATAAACTTCTGTTATAGTAGTCCCGTTTAAAGGATTTATATTAGGAAATTCAATGTAACCGTCTTGAGCGACAAGTTTAGCCTCTCCTTCAGGAGATAGCCCTCTTACCCAATTACTGTTATAAATAAAATCTCCGTATGTCCATGCAGAGCCGGGACTGACAGGATCAGTAGGTGCATACAGTGGCGCCGCATATACAGATGATAGTACATTAAGATTTTTTGTTATTATGTTATTGCTTTGAAATGAATAAGGACTTATTGCTAAAAGCAACATAGATAAAAATAAACCGAATTTTCTTTTCATAATAAAAACTCCTTTCATAATTGTATAGATAAAAGTGTTGCACTTATCTTGACAATCTATCTTATTAATAAATATAAAAAAAATTCATTCAAGAATATAGCAAGAATATAGCAAGCATTAATATATAGTTTATATAGTACTATATATCTATCCAAAAATCAATATATTACTCCTGAATTTAGGTAAAGTTTTTGTAAATTTATAGTCTTTATGTATTGTACAACAGTAAATAATGTTAATATGTATTATTACTACAAAAAAGCAACCGTTACAGATTGCTTTTTGAGTTTTTTGCGATGCTATTATCTTACTAATTTTATAAAATCTTCTTCAAATGCGGACAGATCGATTTCTTGTTGCTCTGATGTTTTCATGTTTTTTAACATTGCTTTTCCGCCTGCTATTTCATTATCTCCAAGCATATATTCTAAGAGGCATCTTTTTTGATATGAAATATGTTGATATTTTTTTATTTTTTGTATAATTCATTTATTCCATAGTTTTATCTCCTTGTTTTGGTTGTTTTGCAAATCTTATTATACAGGAAATGATGAATCTATGGAATTTTTTTATTTTTATAATAATGAATGTTCTTCGCATTCATTATTATATCTGTCCGTCTTTTCTATTTACAAAATCTTCGGTTCTTAAATACTATCCCATATCTCCATCTTGTTTTTTTGCATTATAAAAGAGCCTTTAAATCATTTTTAAAGACTCTTTAAAATTTAATTATACTATGTTATAATCATCAAGTTATCGCACCAATCAGATAACAGATTGGAGGTGTAACAATTGAATCAAATCCTAATCAACATCCTAATTTCTATTACGGCAAATATAACAAGCCATTATATTTGCAAATGGTTAGATAGAAATCAAAGCGATAATTAGCCTATTAAAAAGCACATACAAGCCGGTATGTGCTTTTTCAGTGTAACAATCGTTTCAAAGTAATTTCAACTTTGAAACAAAATCCTAATCAATCTTTAAATGTATTATAACACATTTTAAATTTTTTTCAAGATTAAACTGTATTTTTAATTTAGAGTTTTAATAAGTGTATTTCCCTTAATTCGCTTTATAAAATACGTAAAATAAAGCGGGCAATTATCTTTCAAATACTGTAATATAGAGTTTTTTCATGGAATCAGTCTTATAATATCCACCTTAAACTCATATTAATATAAGCTATTATATCCCTATCAGCAATAACCTATAAAATTATAAGAGTGTTTTTATGGTTTAATATTATGATTTTTTTAATATTTTAATTATCTTCTCTTTCTTTTTATCAATATCAATCCTAATCCTGATAATATTGATGCTATTGTAAGCGGTATTTGTGGAAACTCATCTCCTGTTTTTACCAACTTTGTCGCTCCGAGAGGTACTCCGTCTTCGTCTACATACTCGAATGTTCCGTCAGGATTTATTCTTTTTGTATATGTTCCAAGCGGTACTCCGTCTTCATCAGATACTACTATTCTGTCAGGTGCATTTGGACTGTTAGGATCAGGTAACTCGTCTATTTGATAAGTCGGTGTTGTTGTTCTTTCTTCGTTTGCTATTGTCGGTGTTGTCGGATTTACTTGTGAACCCGGTACTGTCGGATTTACAGGTGTTGTTTCAGATGTGCCTGTGTTTGTTGTATTGTTTGGAGTATTAGGTGTTGCCGGATTTGTCGGTGT
>NZ_JH414584.1 GCF_000238115.1 Peptoanaerobacter stomatis
TTTATATTTTACTTCCAATCCAACATGGCTTTTTCTAACTCTGAAAAATTACAATTTGCTCTTCTGATAGTTCCTGTTTCCTTTTGCTTCTGATATAATTTTTCCACCTTTTTCAAAACCTTTGTTTTTACCTTAAGGCAAAAAGCATATTCTTTTTCAAATAAGTCTTTGTATCTGATGTCATCAAGCTCATCAAACTCAATTCTTTCATAACAACCATTCGGTACAGGTATCATTTTCTTAATATCCAATATAGATAATATGTGCATTTTTTCTTCATCAGAGTAATATTTGTATATATCTCCATTTATAGTAATGTTATTATCAATTACTTCATAAATCAAAAAATGCTCATCAGAAACATTCTTCCATCTTTTGTGTTTTTCCTTTGCAGAAGATATTGGAATAAAATAATTATAGTTTTCTATCCCAACAATAATTCCAACAAATGGTTTAATACTGTTTCTATACGATGGATTGTAATAAACTTCTGAATCTATTTGATTTAGATATTCAAGATAATCAGGATCTACAGTATAAAATCCATATTTAATCGCTTCTGCCATTGCCTTCTCCTAAAAAAACAGAGAGGTTTCATCCTCTCTGTTCACTTTAATGCTTCACCTTTGGGATATAGGTAGTGAGACACCTTCTTTAATGTTCCACCTTTAATGGTAGTGGGACACCCTCTTTATTTACTGAAAGTATAACAGATATTTTTAGAAATGTCAAATTAGTAAATTCCCTAAACGCCACTTTCTTATCATTTATATTATACCCTATTTCTCCAAAAAATCACTATCTTTCCTCATTTCTGTAATAGTCCTTTGTTTTCTCCTTTCGTTTTTCGTAGGCTTCTTGTTGCCCTTGATATTTCTTAATCTGTGCTATTACACTTGGTTTTTCTCCTCTCTTGATTGCCTTGTCAATCTCAATACTTAGGTCTATGCCATAATCCTCATTGACCGTTTTTACGGCATATTTGATATGATTGATACTTTCGTATTCTTCTTTGATTTTTTGAGATTGTCTGTTGAGTTTTGATATTTCACTTTCAAGACTTTGGATTTCTTTCTTCCAATCTTTAGACTTAATCGCCGATGAGCCTGTTATCTTTTCAAGGATTGCCCTTGCTCTTTTATATTTATCTATCTCATCTTTGTGTGAATTGTAAAAGCTATCTTTGAATAAGGATTTACTGTTCCATTCCTCAAAGACTTGTTTGTTATCTTTGATGATGTCCGCATAGGTGAAGCATTTATTTAAGCTTTCTATCCTTGCGGTTTTTGCCTTAATGTCTTGACTAATCTTCTTATTTTTTGCTTGTAATGTACTTATCTTTTCTTGTAGGTCTGCTATGGTTTTAAGATTATTGTCCTTTAGATATATCCTTGCTTTTGAAAATCGTCTTAGGTCTGCTCCTATCTTTTTGTTGCTTGCATAGGGGTTTAACTTTCTTGCTTTTTCTCCCTGTATATCGTAATAGATGGAAATGTACTCATAGAGATTAAAGAGTTCCGCTTTGTTCTCATATTCTTCTTTCTTCTCCTGTTTGTATTCATCATATTTTACTTGCAGACTCCCAAGTAACGAGCCTATCCAAGATGTAAGTTTTGATAGTTCTGCTTTTAACTTCTTAAATTCTAAATTCAAGGCAATGATTTTTCTGTTTTGGTTTCCTCTTTCTGTCTGTATGCCTTTTTTCTCCATTTGGTAGCTGCTTGTTCCTAAATGGATTTGCGGAAGTTCTTCTCTGCCTTGTTCTTCAAAGGTGCGTGGATCAATTCTTTTATCTATGTTATTCCTTGCCAAATATTCGTTTGCTTTTTTTGAAAAATTTTCTCTCCACTCTTTTGCTTTGTCAGGTTCGTTCCAATCGTTCAGATTTACTTTTCTTGATTTATAGTTTCCGCTTTTCAGTTTTATCTTTTCTCCATTTTCATCAAGGATATATTCTTTTCTGCATTTCGGTTTCCATTTTCCCTCACTATCCATTTCTCTTAGGGTAAGTAAGATATGGGCGTGTGGTTGTTCTTCATTATCGCTTGCCGGCGGATTATGAATATTACAGTCTGCTATCATACCTTTAGAAGTAAAGTTTTCTTCTATAAATTCGCTGATTAACTTTATTCTGTCCTGTTCATTTAATTCTCTTGGCAATTCAAAGAGTAGATTTCTTGCAAGTTGTGAGTTTTTACTTTTTTCGATTTTCTCAACTTCATTCCATAGGTATTCTCTGTTTGAAAACTCTTTTGGGACATGTTCCGGCAGAAATATTTTTGAGAATACAAGGTCTGTTTTTTTAGAATAGTCATGCGTTTTTCCATAGTATTCATCTTGTAATTTATCTCTTGCATTGTATGCAGCTTTTGCAATCACGCTATGCCCCTTTGACCTTGTAACGATATCTACATGGGTATGCAAACTTTTGATTTCCATTGTCTTTTTCTCCTTTATCTGTTTTTAGTTTTGGAATTTTACTATCCTAATGTTCAGGTGGTATCTTCGCTCCCTTTTTCAAAGGGCGCAAAGATACACCGTTTGACTACGGTGCTTTGCGTTCCTGCGGAAAGCTATTAGCTCCGCTAAGGAAACAAAAACGCTAAAGCATTTTTATTTGTTCAAGGGGGCTACTCCCCCTTAGACCCCTGTGAACTTTGCTTTTTGTAGATTTTTCAAATCTACAAAAAAGCAAAGTGTTAAAATGTTTCTCACTTTGCTCC
>NZ_JH414585.1 GCF_000238115.1 Peptoanaerobacter stomatis
CACAATTAAAAGAAACAATATGGTTATAAAAGAGGAGAGGATACACCTGTACCCATACCGAACACAGAAGTTAAGCTCTTCATCGCTGATGGTACTTAGACCGCAGGGTCTTGGGAGAGTAGGTCATAGCCAATTGTAATCCGAAGTAGCTCAACGGCGGAGCACCCGGCTGTTAACCGGTAGGTTGTGGGTTCGAGTCCCACCTTCGGAGCCAATAGTGCCGAAGTGGCGGAACTGGCAGACGCACAGGACTTAAAATCCTGCGAATAGAGATATTCGTACCGGTTCGATTCCGGTCTTCGGCACCATATAATATCGCGGAGTGGAGCAGTTGGTAGCTCGTCGGGCTCATAACCCGAAGGTCGTTGGTTCGAATCCTTCCTCCGCAACCAAATATATTAATAACTGTGGCTCCTTGGTCAAGCGGTTAAGACACCGCCCTTTCACGGCGGCTACAGGGGTTCGAATCCCCTAGGAGTCACCATTTTTATTAATTATTTAAATTTGAATCATTTTATATTTTAAATATATGTTTTATTTGGATCCATAGCTCAGCTGGGAGAGCATCTGCCTTACAAGCAGGGGGTCACAGGTTCGAGCCCTGTTGGGTCCACCAAATAAATGGTCCGGTAGTTCAGTTGGTTAGAATGCCAGCCTGTCACGCTGGAGGTCGTGGGTTCGAACCCCATCCGGATCGCCAAGAAATATTTTCAAATAGAAGATTAAAAAGATAGTTAAACGCAATATGCTGGCGTGGCTCAATTGGCAGAGCAGCTGACTTGTAATCAGCAGGTTGTAGGTTCGATTCCTATCGCCAGCTCCATTTAGACAATTAATATATTGGAGGAATGCCCGAGTGGTTAAAGGGGGCAGACTGTAAATCTGTTGGTCAATCCTACGTTGGTTCAAATCCAACTTCCTCCACCATATGCGGGTGTAGCTCAGTGGTAGAGCCCCGGCCTTCCAAGCCGGTTGCGAGGGTTCGATCCCCTTCACCCGCTCCATATATGTGCCTGTAGCTCAGCAGGATAGAGCAGTGGCCTTCTAAGCCACGTGCCAGGGGTTCGAATCCCTTCAGGCACACCATTTTAATTAATAAATGCATATATATTACTTCTTGGAGGGGTGTCCGAGCGGTTTAAGGAGCTGGTCTTGAAAATCAGTGACTCCGAAAGGGGCCGTGGGTTCGAATCCCACCCCCTCCGCCATATTGGAGAAATACTCAAGTGGCTGAAGAGGCTCCCCTGCTAAGGGAGTAGGTCCTATTAACGGGGCGCGAGGGTTCAAATCCCTCTTTCTCCGCCATTAACGAGGTGTAGCGCAGTTTGGTAGCGCACGTGGTTTGGGACCATGGGGTCGGGGGTTCGAGTCCCTCCACCTCGACCATTTTTGTAGTTGAAATTTTATATAGGCTGGGTTTAATTAGGGGCGTAGTTCAGCGGTAGAACGTTGGTCTCCAAAACCAAATGCCGTGGGTTCAAATCCTGCCGCCCCTGCCATTAACGAGGTGTAGCGCAGTTTGGTAGCGCACGTGGTTTGGGACCATGGGGTCGGGGGTTCGAGTCCCTCCACCTCGACCATTGTGGGCTTATAGCTCAGGCGGTTAGAGCGCACGCCTGATAAGCGTGAGGTCGCTGGTTCGAGTCCAGCTAAGCCCACCATTATTTATTTTTTTGTAAAGAAGTAAAAAATGATTTAGGTATTATATTATTATAGGGGCCTTTAGCTCAGTTGGTTAGAGCGTCCGGCTCATAACCGGCAGGTCCGGGGTTCGAGTCCCTGAAGGCCCACCACTATTTATTATATGCCTAGATAGCTCAGTCGGTAGAGCAGAGGACTGAAAATCCTCGTGTCGATGGTTCGATTCCGTCTCTAGGCACCAATACAAATTCAGTTTAATTTAATATGATTATATTTTTATGGCGGCATAGCTCAGCTGGCTAGAGCGTTCGGTTCATACCCGAAAGGTCACAGGTTCGATCCCTGTTGCCGCTACCATTTTTAA
>NZ_JH414586.1 GCF_000238115.1 Peptoanaerobacter stomatis
CTGACATAGTATCTACTTTTGTTGATTGATTGTCTATTATGCTTTTTATAAGTTTTTCTTCTTTTTCTTTTGTAAAATATTTTCTATCATCTTTATTTTCTGTTAATTCTATTTTTGTTATCTTTCCTCCACTTACTGTTACTTTTACTTTTATGGAGTTTGTATAATATCCGCTTGCTGTACCTTCGTATTCTCCGTCTTTTAGGTCTGTAAAGTCTGTTTCTTGTTTTGCTCCTGCTGTTCCGCCTCCTCCTGCTGAACTTGCTCCTCCGTCCATATTCTTTCTTGCGTATTCTGATTGTCCGGGTTTTGTTGTCTTTCCTTTGGCTTGTTCTAATGCGTCTTTTGTTGCGTTTATTATTCCGTTACTGCTGTATGTTGCTCCGCTTATTACTTCTACTTCTGCTTTTTGTTTTCTTTTTATGTCTTGTATTATGTTCTTGGCTGAGTCCATATAGCTTGTGTCGTCTGAGTGGCTTATTACTTCTACTTGTTCTATTTTTTTGTCTTTTATTGTTACTTTTACTTTTACTGTCCCTGAAAATCCGTTTGCTTCTCCTATATATTCTCCGTCTTTGTATTCTTCTTGTGGTTTTGTTTCTTCTTTTTTGTTTTCTGCTTTTCCTAATGCGTCTTGTACTGCGTACATTATTCCTTTACTTGATATTGTGGCTCCTGCACTTATGTCTACTTGGCTGTCTTGTTTTTCTATTATTCTGTCTATTACTTTTTTTGCTTGGTTCCAGTATATTTGGTCTTCTTTTTGCTCTATTACTTCTATTTTTGCTATTTTTCCTTTTTCTATTGTTACTTTTACTTTTATGTCGCTTGCGTATCCTTTTGCTTTTCCTTCGTATTGTCCGTCTTTGTATTTTTGTTGTTCTTGTTTGTTTTCTTGTTTATTTTCTTCTTTGTCTTGTATTATTTGTAATTCACTGCTGTTGTTTTGCATCTTGCCTTTTATTTGTACGTTTTGTAATTGTATTTTCCCTTTTGCTTGTTTGTCTATTATCAGGTCTTGTATTTGGGTGTCTTTTATTGTTATGTCTCCTGTTAGTATTGTTAAATTGTTTATTTGTCCTAAGTTGTATTCTCCTTTGAAGCTTAGTGTTCTGTTGTTTTGTTTGTAGGCTTCTATTAGTGTTATTGCTTCTGCTCTTGTCATTTTGTTTGTTGGGTTTATTTGGTTTTGATATCCTGCTACGTATCCGTTTGATATCATGTTTTCTACTGATTGTTTTGCCCAACTTGATGTTTTTTCTATGTCTTTTATTTGATTTTTGTCTATTTGGCTTTTGCTTTTTGTGTTTGCTATTTTGTTTATTATTGTCATTACTTCTTGTCTTGTTATGTTGCTGCCTGGTGATATTGTATCTTTGCTTGTTCCGTTTATATATCCTTGTTCTATTGCTGTCATTATTTGGCTGTAGTACCAATCTGTTTGTTTTATGTCTTTGTATGTTTTTATTTTGTCTCCTGTTTTGTTGTATCCTAATGCTTTGTTTATCAATGTTATGAATTCTGCTCTTGTTATGTTGTTGTCAGGGTTTATGTTCCCGTTTTTATCTCCTTTTAGGAATCCTTCTTGTTGCCATTTTGTTATTGTTTGTTTTGCCCAGTGGTTTTCTATGTCGCCT
>NZ_JH414587.1 GCF_000238115.1 Peptoanaerobacter stomatis
CTTGATGCTGCTATCTCTTCAGATGATGCTGTCTGTTCTTCTACTGTCTCTGATGTCTCTTGTACTGATGCTGCATTTTGCTCTGATAGCGCTGATAGACTTTCTATTATTCCCATCAGACTTTCTTTTGTCTTTTCTAATTCTTTCCCTGACTTATTTAATTTTTCTACTGCTTTATTGTTGTTGTCTAATTCTTTTGATATTATGTTGAATTGCTCTCTTGTGTCTTCTACTTTTACTGATTGCTGCTCTACTATCTTTCCTACTTTCTCCATTGTCTCTACTGCTTGTCCTGTCTTTGCTGTCAAATCTGATACTATTTCTTTTATTTCTTCTGTGAATGTGTTTGATTGTTCTGCTAATTTCCTTATTTCTTCTGCTACTACTGCAAATCCTCTTCCTGCTTCTCCTGCTCTTGCTGCTTCTATTGCTGCGTTTAGCGCTAACAGATTTGTTTGGTCTGATATTGATTTTATCATGTCGCTTGCTGATTCTATTTTTATTGCGCTTTCGTTTGTGTTTTGGATTACTTGGGCTACTCCTCCTGCTGCTGTTTGTGATTCTTCTGTTGCTTTTATTAATTCTCTTATTGCTGTCATTCCGCTTTCTTTTGCTTCGTATACTTGTTTTGTTGTTTGGTTTAGTTGTTCTATTATTTCTTCTGTTTGTTTTAGGGCTTTTTCCATTACTTCCATGGATTCTGCTCCTTTTTGCATGTCTTCTGCTTGGGTCATTGCTCCTTGGGATATGTCGTTTATTGCTCTTGATATTTGTTCTGCTCCTTGGGCTGATTGTTCACTTGTTGCTGTTAATTCTTCTGATGATGCTGATACTTGGCTTGCTAAATCGTTTACGTTTGTCATTATTTCTTTCATTGTGTTTTTTACTTGTATTAGGGCTCTTGATATTATTCCTATTTCGTCTTTGTTTTTTGAGTATATTACTGATGGTGATTTGTCTGTTAGGGTTAAATCATATTGTGCCATCCCTTGTACGCACTGGCTTAGTTTTATTATCGGTATTGTTATTGAGTTTGCTACTAAGTATATTACTGCTATTACTATTATCAGTGATATTATGCTTAGTATTATCATAAATTTGCCGAGTGTTGATGATCCTTCTAATACTTCTGCTTTTGGTACTGATAGGGCTAATACCCAGTTTGTGTTTTTTATCGGGTATGTGAAATAAAATCTTTGCACTCCTCCTACTTTTGCCCGGAAAAAGTCTGATTCGGTGTCTAAAAATTTATCCATAAATGGTTGTAATGCTCCATTTTCTACTGTGGACAGATTATCATTGAATGTATATT
>NZ_JH414588.1 GCF_000238115.1 Peptoanaerobacter stomatis
CCTATACTAAAGTTACGTTCTCACCGTATTCCATCATACAATATTTTTTTGATGTATTTTTCATATTTTGGATATAGATAATACCCTGTATATGTATCTCCATATATGCTGTACGTATCAAAATCTACCTGTACTTTGAATCTATGCGAATCATCCTGTGTCCTTACCACTACATATTGCTGTAAATCTCCAAACGGTACATCTCCGTCATATTCAGACATTATTACAAATTTTTCTCCGTATTTTTTTTCTAATTTATCCAGTATATCTTTATGAAATTTTTCTTTTCTTCGTTTTCTTATTTCTTTCGCGCTTAGTTTTAGTGTACTTGTTACATAATTAAATATTGTTTGTTTTTCATTACCTGTATATATTTCTATATAAAATGATGATATTAACATTATTATCAGTATCAGATATATTATGTATTTTCTATTTTTTTTATTCTCTTTATTCTCATTCATATATGTGGCTCCTTTTATATATTCAAGCTATTAGTATATATAATTTTCTTTCTTTTTTATCCATTCATATTCGTCCATAAAACAATGATATTTTTTTATTTCAACAGGGTTATAGCTTCCTACAATTTTAGTTTCCTTGTTTTCTGCCCAAAAAGTACTATTTTCTTTGTTTGCATATTCTATTATATTAGATATTTTAGGTTTTTTAGAGCCTTGTATTTCCATATTCTCCCATTTTAGATATATCAAGCTGTCCAATAAACATCAGTTGTTCTTCTGTTAATTTACTTGCCATCTTAATCCCTCCTAATTAATTACTGTTTTTATTATATTAAATAAATACATTGTATCACAAATATATTACAATTATTCTATATACGTTTCAGATTTATCTTCAAAATCGTGAATAAAAAATTTTCTTTTTTTATAATCATAATCTACACTTATCCAATAATATGGATCTTCATAATTTTTATCTTTTTTTAAAAAAAATACAAAAAACTTCTTATTGTTTTCTATTACTCTTTCAGGTGAAATAAATAACTCACCATCTTCCAACTTGTAATATTCATCAATATTAATCCCATACTTATATATATCTTTTTTTATAAAGCTTACATACATCATTGTAGGCACATTATTTTTAGCCATTGTGGCTGCTATCTTATATACCACTTCTTTCGGTGTACTGTTTGCCAACATCTCTTCATTAACATAAAAGGTGATATTGCCAATTATATCATCAAACATTTGAGCCGGTATTTTTTCTATAGGTGTATCTTTAGTTATATAAAT
>NZ_JH414589.1 GCF_000238115.1 Peptoanaerobacter stomatis
CAAACACAACTTTATTCTTTCCGCTTCTCTTTCCTATATACATCTTTTCATCAGCTTCTTTTATCATCTTCCTTACATCTTTATATCCTCCGGAGCTTACCATTCCAAATGTCATACTTACTTTTATTTTATTGCCCTGATATACTATATAGCTACTTTCTATTTTTCTTCTTATCTTCTCTATTATATTATACGCTTTCTCATCGTTTAACTTGTCTTTTGTCATATCGTTTAATATTATCAAAAATTCTTCTCCTCCAAACCTTGCTGCTATATCGTCTTGTCTTAGTTCTCTTTTTAATATATTTGATACTGTTGTTAATACCTTGTCTCCTGCATCGTGTCCGTATTGGTCATTTATTTTCTTGAAGTTGTCTATGTCTGAAAATACTACATAAAATTGTTTTATTTTTTCTATATTTATGTTTATATTGGCTATTATTATATCTATTTTATGTCTGTTATACAATCCTGTAAGTTTATCTATATATACCATGTTTTTCATTTTTTCAATTTCGTCTTTCAAAAATGCTTTTTCCATTGTAAATGACCATTTCAGTATTCTTTCTGCAAATATTATGAATCCGAATAATCCTATTATGTTTGTGAGTGCAAAAAATATGTTCAAAAATGTGAGATTTTTGTTTGCAAGGTCTAATTTTATCCAAAAATACAGTATGAAATATATTATACATTCTATCAGTGCTAATATATAAAAACTTTTTCTGTCGGGAAACGGTACTGTTATTGATACAAAACAAAATGTTATCAGCCAGTTTTGAAATCCGTATTCCCATCCTAATACTATTGTTATTACACTACATACTGTTGTTGTTATCACCATACAGATGAAAAATGCATTTTTTTGGGTGTTGTTCGGGTGAAAAATATTTATATACAAAATAATTGACGCTGTAAGAACAAAATATGCCAAGTTATCGTTATCTATGTATAACAGTGCAAAACCGAGAAGTGAATTCATAAAAAGGCAAAATATCATAAGATAAAAATACATGGGTCTGTTTATAGTAGTTTTAATCATAAGCATTTCTCCTTATATTATAAATTTTTATAATATATTGATGTGAAAGGGTAGGCATCATATTCTTTCTTTGTCAATATCATCATATTATATAAAATATCAGTCTGTTTGTCTATAAATATATTTATTTTTTACTTTTTGTTTA
>NZ_JH414590.1 GCF_000238115.1 Peptoanaerobacter stomatis
TTTTTTAATATTTTAATTATCTTCTCTTTCTTTTTATCAATATCAATCCTAATCCTGATAATATTGATGCTATTGTAAGCGGTATTTGTGGAAACTCATCTCCTGTTTTTACCAACTTTGTCGCTCCGAGAGGTACTCCGTCTTCGTCTACATACTCGAATGTTCCGTCAGGATTTATTCTTTTTGTATATGTTCCAAGCGGTACTCCGTCTTCATCAGATACTACTATTCTGTCAGGTGCATTTGGACTGTTAGGATCAGGTAACTCGTCTATTTGATAAGTCGGTGTTGTTGTTCTTTCTTCGTTTGCTATTGTCGGTGTTGTCGGATTTACTTGTGAACCCGGTACTGTCGGATTTACAGGTGTTGTTTCAGATGTGCCTGTGTTTGTTGTATTGTTTGGAGTATTAGGTGTTGCCGGATTTGTCGGTGTTGTCGGA
Organism: Peptoanaerobacter stomatis; assembly: GCF_000238115.1. Classification (GTDB taxonomy): domain Bacteria; phylum Bacillota; class Clostridia; order Peptostreptococcales; family Filifactoraceae; genus Peptoanaerobacter; species Peptoanaerobacter stomatis. Next base: position 441 of record NZ_JH414590.1, read on the forward strand.
TTGGCAGGATTAGTAGGTGTTGTCGGATTTGTTCCTCCACCACCGTCTGTTTCTCCACTACCACCTTGCACAACTTCTTTGTATATTATTTTTATTGTCTTTGTATATTTGTCTTGAGCTTTGTTTACGTTTGTTCCTTTTAATGATATTTTATATATATCATTATCTTTATCGGCTCCTTCTACTTTATCAACTGCATAACTTGTATTATTTGTAGGTGTTATTTCTACTTCATCTGCATATTTTGCATTTAGTGTCGTTCCTTGTGTTATGGTTTGCTCTGCTCCGTCTACTTTTACTGTCACGTTCGGTGCTGATGTTATGGCTTGTTCTGCTCCGTTTACCAATTTTACCAATTCTATTTTTAATTCTACAGGTAGTGCTTGATATTTCACTTTTATATCTGCTTTTTTATATCCTACTTCGTATCCGTCTCCATATGATGTGTCTTGCACTATATCTGTATTGTTCGGATCTAATGTTATTTGATTGCTGTCGTCTAATAAGGATAATTTATATCCTTCTACATCAGAAGTAAGTTCCAATTTATCTCCTAATTTGAAGTTTTCGTAGTCTTCTGTTATTCTTGCTGTTATATCTTTGTCGTCTGAATTGCTTCTGTATTCTTTTTATATTAAGTTCTGTTTTGTTCTTTTATTCTT
>NZ_JH414591.1 GCF_000238115.1 Peptoanaerobacter stomatis
AATATAAGTGCAACACCTAATAAAAAATAATGACTCATAAAACAAAAACTTGTATAATAGAGTTTGCGAAAATAAAATACAAGGAGTTGATATTTTATGAGTCATTACACTCATCTTAGCATAGAAGAAAGAGAAAAGTCAAGAGTTATGTTAGAACAAGGTATAAGTATACGTGCTATAGCACGTATACTTGTTCGCTCGCCCTCAACCATATCTCGTGAATTTAATCGTAATTCATATGCTAGCGGTTCTTATGCCGCTCATCATGCTCAAAAAAAGTATCTTAAAAGAAAATCTAAATGTGGTAAAAAAGCTATATTACAATCTAATGAACAAGCTAAAAACTACGTTATTGATAGACTTGACTTAATGTGGACTCCTGAGCAAATATCAGGTAGAGCAAAGTTAGAAAAACAACCTTTTAGTATTTCATATAACACTATTTATAGAGCTGTCCATTCAGGTATTTTACCTATAGATATAAAGAAGAAAATGAGATTTATGAATAAACATAAAAAACGTAAATCTTCTAATGATAACAGAGGTAAAATACCCAACACCATTAATATTTCTCAAAGACCATCAGGTTGTATAAATAGAAGTAGGTTTGGTCATTTTGAAAGTGATACGGTACTTGGTATGAGAAAAACAGGTCTACTTGGAACTCACGTAGAAAGAAAGTCAGGCTTGTAGCATTTAAGTTAGAAACTAAAACAGATACTGAGTTTAGTAGCAAGACCATTCAAGCATTTGAAAACATACCTAAAAAACTTAAAAAGAGCTTCACAGTAGATAACGGTAAAGAGTTTGCAATGCATGAATACATTAAAGAACATACAGGAATGGACGTATACTTTTGTGACCCATATTCACCATGGCAAAGAGGCACAAATGAAAATACAAACGGACTACTTAGACAGTTTTTTTCCGTAGAAAGGTAGTTCA
>NZ_JH414592.1 GCF_000238115.1 Peptoanaerobacter stomatis
TTTGTAAGTCTATTATTATACTTCTATCAAGATTGGTAGCTTTTATAATAGTGTCTATGTCTATGTTCATATTTAATAAGTTTCTTGCTGTACTTATAGAACCCATTTGTATCCCTCTTTGTTCTCCTATTTGTATTCCTCTTTGTTCTCCTATTTGTATTCCTCTTTGTTCTCCTACCTGCTCTCCAAGTGCATAGCTGTCATGTAATCTGCTTTCTATATCACTTTCTTTCATCAGGATTTTGTTCATAGGCGTATCTTTCTTGTTTGTTTGACCAGAATAAATTCAGTTTGTCGTTTGTCTTTTCTAACATTTCGTTTCTTTCTGCCAACATTTTTCTCTCCTCCTCACTATCTGTCTTTATAAATAGTAACCATTCATTTAATTCATCTAAGTTGTTTACGTCTACTTTGGTCAGGTCTAAAAAGTGTATTTCTTGTATGTCTGTTAATTCTTTTTTTGTCTCTAATTCTGTCAGTCTGTATATTGAGTGTACTTTGTCTTCGCATGGAAATTTTTCGTTTAGTATGGTTATTACTATTGTTTTTGTTAGGCTTGAGTATCTTGCTCCTTTTTGAAAGTTTTCTTTGTATCTGTTTGCCCAGTAAAATAATACTCTGTTTATATAGTCGGCTTGCCATGATTTTTGCATTTCTACGTTTATTTTTTCTCCTGATGATAGTGTGAGTTTTATGTCTAATATTCCTGTTTTTTCGTATATATATGTGTTTCCTATCAGTGTGTTTTCTATTTGCAAATCTTGTATGTCTTTTACTGGTATTTTGAGTATTACGCTTAAAAGTGAAGATAGTATGTCTTTGTTTTCTTCGTTTGAGAATATTCTTTTGAAGGCG
>NZ_JH414593.1 GCF_000238115.1 Peptoanaerobacter stomatis
TTAATGACTTTAGCCTGTTTCGCCCATTGGAGTTTTTCTCTGAACCGAAAAATGTAAATGGGCGAAACAATTAACCACCCGCTATGCGGGTGCGCGTCGGATGTTATACAAAAATTACCTTTCCGTGTACAATAGAGTTGTTCAGGCTATATTGTAGAAAGGAAAGGTAATTATGGCAAAGAAAGAATATTCACTTGCACATACAAAATGGATGTGCAAATATCATATCGTCTTCACACCAAAGTATAGACGAAAAATAATCTATAATCAATACAAAATAGATATTAGAGATATTATTAAGCAGCTATGCAGCTATAAAGGAGTAGAGATTATAGAAGGGCACTTGATGCCAGATCATATTCATATGTTGGTGAGCATACCGCCTAAGATAAGTATATCATCATTTATGGGGTATTTGAAAGGAAAGAGTGCACTTATGATATTTGATAAACACGCAAATTTAAAGTATAAATTTGGGAATCGTCATTTCTGGGCTGAAGGATATTATGTTAGTACAGTAGGGCTGAATGAAGCAACTATAAGAAAGTACATTCAGGATCAGGAGAAACATGACATTGCATTGGATAAATTGAGTGTAAAGGAATTTGAAGACCCTTTTAAGGGTTAGAGCTAAGTAGTAACAATACCCCTTGAGGGGTAGCGACGAGTCAAAAGCAATATGGCTTGAACGGAGCTGTGGGAATGCTGTGTAAGCAGCATTCCCATAGCCTAAAGAGAAAGCCAGCGCCTTGAGACGCCGGCCTAGTAACACGGGCTTATAGCCCGGAGCAAGCCACCCGTTGGACGGGTGGTCATGACTT
>NZ_JH414594.1 GCF_000238115.1 Peptoanaerobacter stomatis
TTAAATGTAACTGGAAAATATAGAAATATATTGATATAATGAAATAAATAAAAATATAAATTTAGGAAAAATAAAATGGAAAAAAAGAATAAAATAAACAAAAAAGACATAATAAACAGAAAGACAAAAGATACAGTATTCACAGATTTATTCAGAAACAAAAAATATCTTCTGCAACTGTATCAAGATCTTCACCCCGAAGACTTGGACACAAGACAAGAAGATTTACAAATAATAACACTCGAAAACATATTAGTACACAGTATGTATAACGACTTAGGATTTATAGCAAAAGACAAACTTTTAATATTAGTAGAAGCCCAAAGCACACAATCAGTCAATATAGCACTCAGAATGTTATTATATCTTTCACAAACAGTAAAAGACTATCTGCAAGAAAACAGACTCAACGTACACAGTAAAAAGCAAATAATTCTACCAACACCCGAGTTTTATGTGATATATACAGGAGAAGACAAAAAAGGAAACAGAACAATAAAATTAAGCGACACATACAAAGAAAAACAAGACTTGCCCCAACTTGAACTGACAATAAATATTATAGAAACATCATATCAACACAAAATAATATGGCAATACATAGAATTTTGCAGAATATTAAACGAACAAGCCAAAAAATACGGTTATACAAAAGAGATGATAGAAGAAACCATAAAAATATGCACAGACGAAGACATATTAAAAGAATATCTGTCAAAGAGAAAAAAGGAGGTAATGAGTATAATGTCAACACTATTTTCCCAAGAAGAAGTAACAAAATTCGTGATAGAAGAAGAAAGAGAAGAAGCAAAAAAAGAA
>NZ_JH414595.1 GCF_000238115.1 Peptoanaerobacter stomatis
TTGTAGCTTAAGCAAAATAAACCCCCAGTTTTACTGGGGGAATAAAAATCTTTAGATAAAAGAAAACCTCCATTTGATATAATAGAATTGGTCCGCCAAAACCAAAATAAAATCAAAAGGAGGTTTTTGTTATGAAAGACATAAATAGTTTATCACATTCCAAGTGGAGATGCCAGTATCATATAGTATTTGCTCCCAAATTTAGAAGAAAAGAAGTCTATGGAAAAATAAAACTAGACATAGGAAAAATATTAAGGAAGCTGTGTGAACAAAAAGGAGTAGAGATAATACAAGCGCAGGCATGTGTGGACCATATACACATGTTAGTGAGTATACCGCCAAGTTTAAGTGTATCACAATTTGTAGGATATTTAAAAGGAAAGAGCAGTCTTATGATATTTGATAGACATGCGAATTTAAAATATAAATATGGAAACAGACATTTTTGGTGCAGAGGATATTATGTAGATACAGTAGGAAGAAATAAAAAAGTAATAGAGAATTATATAAAGAAGCAATTGCAAGAAGATATAATAAATGATCAGATATCATTTAAAGAATACATTGACCCGTTTACGGGTAGCAAGAATAAATAGGCAAAATAAAAGCTGCTTTAGCAGCAGCCAGTAAAAAATATGCAATTGGCGGACTATTCGATACCTCTTGAGAGGTAGCTAGTAAAATGCCCTTTTAGGGCTTTGCAAACCACCAGTTCAACTGGTGGTTTTGA